>NZ_CP049331.1:0-1200000 GCF_011064285.1 Vibrio ziniensis | reverse complement strand
TGAAGATTCTCTTAAATATTTCTCAAATGGTTTAAGAAAATACAAACCATTTACGCAAAAAGAAGTTGTCACGTCATTAAAGCAGGTACCTGTCGATGTCAGTGCGATTCTAATGAGAACAGAACTATCTATTGATGATCTTGATACAATCTCTGTAGGCGACATCATCAACTTACAAAAACCCGAGCAAATTGACGTAAAAGTAAACGGTAATATGTTATTTAAAGGTCAGCTCGTGATTGACGAACATGCTCAATTTGGAGTGAAGTATGAGTGATTTAGACCAATTAGATGACCTTGATTTGTTGAGCGACGATCTGGATTTTGATGCCCAAGATTCAGCTTTAACATCAAACAAAGCACCAAATACTTTGGATGCACCAACAAGTAAGTCTAACATCGGTATGATCCGCGATATTCCTGTTGAAGTAACTGTTGAAGTATCTAGACGCAGCCTTCCTCTAAAAGACGTTATGGCAATTGAACCTTCGTCTGTCATCATGCTTGATAAGCATGAGGGCGAGCCGGTTGATATAAAAATCAATGGCGTTTTATTTGGTACAGGAAGCATTATCACTAAGGATGGCAAATACGGTGTTCAAGTTTTGTCCCTTGTTGATAGTGGAAGCCATGAATAAAAAATATTTAGGATGGCTAACAGTCATCCTTTTTTTATTGTTGCCAAACATGGCTGCTGCAGAACCAGAACTGAGTTTATTCACCATCAATGATGCTTCAGGCTCAAGTGAATACTCGGTAAAACTGCAAATCCTCATCTTGATGACAATGCTGAGTTTTATTCCAGCGTTTATCATCATGTGTACCTGCTTTACACGCATCATCATCGTGTTAGGTATCTTAAGACAAGCTCTTGGCTTGCAACAGTCTCCACCAAACCAAGTTCTGGTTGGTCTAGCTTTGATCTTCAGTATTTTAATTATGCGCCCTGTTTGGACAGACATTTACGACAATGCCTACCAACCTTATGCCAATAGCGAAATTACTCTAGTGGACGCGCTACAAAGAGGCAGTGTGCCACTGCGCGAGTACATGCTGGCTCAGACGCAAACGCAAACACTTGAACAGGTAACTAAAATCGCGGATGAACCTTTAGCAGAAAAACCAGAAGACATTCCATTCTTGGTACTATTACCTGCCTATGTGCTCAGCGAGCTAAAAATTGCTTTTCAGATCGGCTTTATGGTGTTTCTGCCATTTTTGATCATCGACCTTGTTGTAGCATCCGTATTGATGTCTATGGGTATGATGATGCTGTCACCCTTGATTGTTTCACTGCCATTCAAACTACTTGTATTCGTTGTCGTTGATGGTTGGGGCATGCTATTGGGTAGTTTGTCACAAAGCTTTTGGGTTGGGGGTTAATCATGACTCCTGAAGTATCCGTCACCATCGTCGCTCGTGCACTATGGGTAGTTGTCTCTATGGTATCGGTACTGATTGTACCGAGCTTGTTGGTAGGTTTACTGGTTGCTGTTATTCAAGCAGTAACCCAGATCAACGAACAAACACTCAGCTTCTTCCCGAGGCTGATCATCACCATGCTAAGCATCATTTTTGCTGGCCACTGGTTACTCATGCAGGTATCCGAGTTCTTCGAATACATTTTCTTCACTGTGCCAACTTTGGCTCAGTAATAGAACGCACGCCGTATGCTCGATCTTACGTTTACCCAAATTACCGAATGGCTCGGCTTTGTCTGGTGGCCATTCGTTCGCTTTTCAGGGTTCTTTCTGATCGTTCCTTTTTTCGGTGACACGCGAGTGCCTGTGATGGTGCGAATCCTATTACCTATGATCTTTTCGATCATGTGTGCAGGGATAATCGATAACGTACCTTCATTCAACCCGTTTTCCATCCAAGCGTATGTCTTTGCTATTTATCAGTTTAGTTTCGGCTTTATTCTTGGAATGGTGGTGCTGCTGTTTATGAATATTTTCAGTATCGGTGGGCAAGCGGTATCCATGCAGATGGGTTTGGCAATGGCGGTAATGAACGACCCAAGCAGTGGCGCGAGCGTGCCGATCACAGCTCGAATTTTCAACATTACAGCA
Organism: Vibrio ziniensis; assembly: GCF_011064285.1. Classification (NCBI taxonomy): domain Bacteria; kingdom Pseudomonadati; phylum Pseudomonadota; class Gammaproteobacteria; order Vibrionales; family Vibrionaceae; genus Vibrio; species Vibrio ziniensis. Next base: position 1,197,928 of record NZ_CP049331.1, on the reverse strand, counting down.
ATGTTGCTGTTCCTCTCTTTGGACGCGCATTTAATTGTCTTAGATATCTTCGTCGACAGTTTTCGTCAGTGGCCATTTGATACTGAATATCCATTTGAAGGTATTAAACACGTCCTCGCCATGTTCGGCTGGATGTTTTCATCAGCACTGATTATCGCCATTCCAGCCATGTTAACTATGATGCTTAGCAACGTCACCTTTGGCTTCCTTGGAAAAATCGCTCCTTCATTAAACATTTTTACATTGGGTTTCCCGATGACCATGTTGTTGGGCATGATCGCTTTGATGCTCTCTATTTTTGGTGTCGGCGATATTTTCTTTGATATGGTCAGCGAGATGCGTGACCACATGAATTACGTATTGAGTCTATAAATGAGCCAAGGAGATAAAACCGAACAGGCCAGTAGCCAGAAACTCAGTAAGGCACGCTCCGAAGGTCAGGTAGCCCGAGCCAAAGAGTTTACGACTGCTATCTGTATGATCGTCGGCGTCAGCTACTTCTATATGTATGGCGCAGAACTTAAGCGATCGATATTTTTGTTATTCGAGACGGCTTATACCTTCGACTCGACAACAATTTTCGATATCGATCCTATGCTCGAAATGTTCGCCCAAGCGCTGTTCATTCTGATTAAACTTTTTGCCCCAATGATGCTTTTTATCACTCTAACGGCTGTCGGTGCGAGTAGTGTTCTGGGCGGGTTTAACTTCAATTTCAAATCCATCAGTCCCAAGTTTTCCAAGATCAATCCAGCATCTGGTTTAAAGCGTATTTTTTCAAAACAAACCTTTATTGAGTTCTTAAAAAGTGTGCTCAAGATTTCCATCATTCTTTCTTTGCTGTACATCACTATCAACAACAATGTAGGCATCATTAGCGGACTCGTTAGAGCTTCTTTCCAGACAGTTATACAAATTGCTTTTGGTAACTTGGTAAGTCTCATCATCATGCTCATTTCTGTTGCGGTTATTTTCGGTTTGATTGACTTGCCATATCAAAAGATGACGTTTAATAAACAGATGATGATGTCAAAAGAAGAACTAAAACAAGAACATAAGCAGCAAGAAGGTAGCCCAGAGGTCAAAGGGCGACGTCGTCAAATTCAAATGCAGTATGCGCGTAACTCTGCCAATAAAATGGTGCCGACGGCAGATGTCGTACTAATGAACCCAACCCACTACGCTGTTGCTCTCAAATACGATATATCAAAAGCAGAAGCGCCATTCGTAGTGGCGAAAGGAAAAGATGAAGTGGCTTTCTATATACGTTCTTTAGCGGACAAACATCAAATTGAAGTGCTGATAGTACCTGAAATCACACGTTCGATTTACCACACTACTCAAATTAACCAAATGGTTCCAAACCAACTGTATTTAGCCGTAGCTCAAATTCTGAAATACGTGCAGCAATTACAGGCGTGGAGAAAGGGGCAGCAAGCGAAACCCAACAAGCTGCCAAGTTTCACTATTCCAGAGAACATTCGGTATTAGGATTAGGTACTGCATATTGCTACTACCAATTGTTACTCAAGGGGCTGTTGATTACCCCGGTTATAATGTCTACAAAAAAAGCCAGCTTAAGCTGGCTTTTTATTCGTTAGAATCGAAGGCTAAAACACTCCCTTCTTCTTCAAACGCTGTACTTTTTCTAAGCGCTCTTCAACAGATTCTTGAGGCTCTGCAAAGTTTGCAGGTGTCGTAACAACACCACCTTGCTGCCTGATTTGTTGCATTAACTGATTGATTAGCGTGTTTTGTTGGGTCACGACACTCTTTAGTTCAGATATTTGCTGGCTATGGTCAAGCTTATCGCCAATCGCCATAGCAATATCATGACTCAAAGCCTGCTGATCAACGAGTTGCATCTGCGCGCTGTTAGATGAGCTGCCTAACAATTGTTTTTGATGTTCAATAAGCTGGCTACTAATGATTGACGCAATGTCTTGGCTAAGTGCTAGTGTATCAATGTCGTTTGAAGATGAGCTTGGCATCAACGTGATGAGGTCACGTAGAGCCTTTTCGTTTTCCGCAAACTTACCACTCATTGAATTAACAATTTCTTGGCTCAATGACTGTGCATCAATCTTGCTCTCAAACTGAGTATTGGCATGAGCAGCGATGTGCTCCACCAGCGATTGTTGATGTTGAGCCAACTGGGAACTCATATGTTCAGTGATGTGTGTGAAATCAGGCACAGATGGCATTGAACCCGCCGAGAAATCAATCTGAGACAAGTGCTCTGACAGTTTCATTTCGAGTAAATGTTCAATCTTCGACGATACGTTATCAATCACAGCATCAACATCGATAGATTTGCTTTCGGATGCGACTTCACCCTCATTGATGCCATTTTGAACACTATGCGGATAAATTTGGTGAACTTTCAGAATATCGAGCAGTGATTGCTCGGTAATTGAATCATTGGACAGTGCCGCTGCAAAGCTAGTAGCCAATTCTGGTTTTAAGCAGTGCAGAAACATCCCGCTCATATAGATATCTTTATGAATATGGACTAACTGGTGCAGTTCCATAGCAGCGGTGGCATCCGCTGCGAGTTCTTTGCGCTTTTTCGACCAACCAATAAAGGTGTTATATGCAAAGCTATCAGGGATAGATTGCAGTGGGTCGAGGTAGATCGCTAGTGATACGCGTTTAAAGCGTTTATTCATCACTACCAGCCTCTGCGCTGTTGTTTTCATCTGCGTGATACAAACACATTTCCTGTGCCAGTGCAGACTGTGCATTATCAACAAGGATCACGCGATCACCCAACGTTCGGTACGCTTCTTTTACCGCATCAAAAATTAACGTTGCACCACCGCCAACTAAATAAACTCGGTTCGGGTTTTTAGCAAATTTCTTCGCTTCGGTAACGACTTGTTTGCCAAGTTCGTGAATTTTCGCGTTCATTTTTTCACGAACCATCTCGATTTGAGATTCGTCGTTAATCACTTCCGATGCAAATTCATCATCATGTCGACGGCGGATTAGTTCGTTAGCCACTAAGTAACTTGAGTCACTGTCCGCAAACGCCAATGCTTTGCGAACGGTATTGGTGACCATAGATACACCGATTTCGTTGTTGCCGTAGACGCCAGACACCTCATCGAACTCACCGACAACGATACCCATGTCTAAAGTGGTTCCGCCTAAGTCAATAACCAGCGAGCGAGTAAACTCATTGCAGTTGGAGTTCACTAGAGTTGATAACACCGCTGGTAAACTTTCAGGCATCACCTCAACTTCTACCACGTTGAACGTTTCACCTTTGTTCAGTGAAATTTCGCGCATCAGGTTTTGGCGCTTGCGTTCAATGTTCTTCTCATTCTTTTGGCAATCTTCAAAACGGTAGTATTCGGTGATCGGTAAAGTCACAACCAAAGACACATTACAAGGTTCTAAACCAGTTTGTAGAAGTGCATGATGAACCGCCAGTAAGTTCAAATCATCGTACTGATAATCAACGTGTGTTGTTTCTAATGCTTTATCAGACGTTGCATCGTAAGTGTATTTAAAGCCATCAATGGTATAGTTGTAGACTTTTTTATCGTTTCTTAACGCTGCACTCTTCCAATCTTTTCTAAATGAGTTTGGTGACACCAAACTTTTAATTTCACCGTCAGCCAACCAACTTACTTTTACGTTTGTTGAACCATCATCAACAGCAAATTTCATCAAAGTATTAGTCATGTGTGTAACCTTAAGATAAAAAAACAACTAAATAGGAGCGAAGACGGATGTTAACTGAAGCACCGCTAATTAACCTAACTTCCGGAAAACAACAAAACCAACAAAAAACCATCATAACTAATTGATTAAATATATTTTTTTGTAAAACCCAACCTCTCAAACCTGTTGGACGACAACAAAATAGGAAAAGCCCCACAAAGCAAAACCTACACACTTACAGCTTTAGCTTACGTTGAATTAAATCCACAAACAGACGTCTAGATGTTTACAGCTCCAAAAAAAGAGCGTAACTTGGGTTTAAATTCATGATGCATACAGAATGATGAGGAAATCTCATGATAGAGCTAAAACATTTACGCACGATTGCGTCGCTACGTGACACTGGGTCATTGACGTCCACTGCAACATCACTACATTTAACTCAATCAGCTCTTTCTCATCAGATCAAAGATCTTGAAGCGAGGCTAGGAGGACAACTTTTCCTACGAAAAACCCGCCCGGTTAAGTTCACATCCGAAGGTGAAATTCTGCTTAAACTGGCGGATGACATTTTGCCGAAAATTGCAAAAGCTGAGAATGAACTAGCAAGCTTAAAAGAAGATGTGAACGGCAGACTGCATATGGCGATTGAATGCCACTCCTGTTTCCAGTGGCTTATGCCTGCGTTAAGAGAATATCAAGTTGCGTGGCCAAGTGTTGCTTTAGACTTTTCCTCTGGTTTTGGTTTTGAACCTTTACCCGCCTTATTAGCGGGTGAACTGGATTTAGTGATTACCTCCGACATCCTTCCGCGTTCAGAAGTACACTATGAGCCGCTGTTTGATTTTGAAATGCGCTTAATCACCGCAACTAACCACCCTCTTGCAAGCAAAGAATGGATTGAGCCAGAAGACTTGGTGGATCAAACGTTGTTAAGCTACCCAGTACAGAAACAACGTTTAGATGTAGTAAAGCACTTCCTGCAGCCAGCTGGTGTAGAACCAGCTAAGTGGAAACAAGCAGACAATACGTTGATGCTCGTACAAATGGTCTCAGCAGGTTTAGGGGTCGCAGCTTTACCTAATTGGGCAATCAGTGAATTTTCGCGCCAAGGATTGATTACCAGTAAACCGCTCGGTAACGGCTTATGGCGACGATTATTTGCAGCCGTACGTAATAGTGAAAAAGAAAAACGTTACTTACAAACGTTTTTCGCAACCGCAAGACAGCAATGCAAAAGCCACCTTGAAGGGATCAAGATGGCTTAACAATGCGATTAAACTTAGCGACCTGAAGATTTGAATTGGTTGGTTAAAGGATCATAACGAAAGCCGAGATGGCTTAATTTACCAACCACGTTTTCAACATCCATCTCATAGGTAGAAACCAGTTCATCCAAACTGTCACACTCTAAGCGTAACTTCTCGTTCACTATCCCTAAGAGAATAATACTGTCCAGTTTATTAACGTTGCTCAGATCCATATTGGCACTCCTTTGAACAAAACCCACTTACTAAGCCTAGTCTGGATTTCTTACAAGAAAAGTAATTTTGCTCTCGGGAGTAAAATTCCAACTATTGGATCAGATACAAACTATGAAAACCGGTGCAAGCAAGCAACACGAATAAGAAAGCTACGCTTAACTGACCTTTCTCCGGTTTCTTCGCGGTAATGATATGCCAGCTCCAAAATACAATTCCGGCGATAAGCAAACTAAAACTGATCAGCAGCGGCATAGTAAGTTCAGATAGAGTTTCGCTTTCAAGGGTGTAAGTAAACGGAACAATACACACTGTCGTTGCCATCGCAGACAAGATCCCCACCACAGGCAAGATTCGATGAAACGCATCAAGTCGACTGCGAGCAATAGACAAAAGCATGTTCGCGAAAACCGAGCCAAGCAAAAAGATCATCATAAATAGTGATAGCGATGCGCTCCAACTTGGCGCTTCACCAATGAGGATGCCAACGTAAGCCAAGGAAAGCCCGTTAACTAAATAAAGAACCCATAGCGGCCCTTCATCACGAGTTTTGGTGGTTTGAACACGTGAGTAAAAATAGAAAATGGCAAAAACCACCATAAATGCTTCAATTTTAATAGAAGCGACCGCTAACCAAAGTACACCTAAAGAAGGTAGAACCTTATGCAAACGTCCACGTTGACCAGGACAAATTTCACCTTTGACCAAAATCATCGTCAAAATGATTTGAGCACCTAAAAGCATAGGAGCGAAAACAGAGAGTAGTGAATAAACCATAATTTCAAATAACTAAGCCAGATTTAATAGAGGGCGATAATAGCAAAGCCCAGTTATCTTTCCTATCTCTGCGGACTTGCCTATCTTTATCAACATAGAAAAATCCCCCAACAAAGATGAGGTGATGTTCCGCTAGATACTCCATGTTCAAGTCGCTATAATGCGCACCTCTCAAATACAAGGTCAAAATATGTACAGCAATATTACTCCTATCCATCAACACAAAAAGTACTGGGCAGAATGTTACAGCATGTATAAGTAACCAGTTGTTTTAAAAAGATAAATTAATAATTTCTTTTAATTTCAGCTAGTTACATAAACACCTGTATATATCCACATATTTCTTTTACTGTCCCTTTTATGCCCCTTTTGCAAATAACACAGCACAAAATGCCCCTTTTTTGCCCCCATAAAACACCATGTTAAAGCTTTTCTACAAAGCCTTTTTTCTAATACCATCTATCGAACATATCAGGTACGATAGGTATGTTTTTATTTATAATCAATAAGTTAAAATATAAAAACTAATCCATGGGGCGAAAATGGGGCATTTTGAATCAGCTATTTAATTCCAACACATAACGTCTTGAATTTTATTTCATTAAAGCAGTAGTAGACACCAAATATCTCCACAGTTTGACGCAATGACAGCTAGAGTTAACTCATGTACAATGATTGGAATAGTTTGCTAAGGATATACGGTATGTCATCAGTTTCGAATCAATCTTCACGCAAAGAAAAATTCACTCCAAACCTTGAAAACTATAAGACCAGCTTGAGTTATGAAGGTTTGAGTCTAAAAACGAAAGACAAACCTCGTTCAATTTCCGAACTTAAACGTAAATATGCGCGATAAGTATGGCTCAGGTGAAGATAAGTACTGTTATCCAGACACAGACGTTTTAGTCAATCTTCTTAATATACATGATGCAGTAGAGCTATCTGAAGCCGAAATTGAGTTTACTACCGAACGGTATCGTTCTTACGAAAGTAACATAGAAGAACTGCAACAACTGAATTTTCCCCACCTTAAATATCTACATTTTTACCTATTTCAAGACATTTACTCTTGGGCTGGAAAAACGAGAGAAGTGGACATCTCCAAAGGTACGACTCGTTTTTGCACTTTTACAAGAATTGAACCGGAAGCAAATAAGCTATTCCAAACGATTTCCAACCTTGAACATGCTTCCTCCCACGAAGAATTCATACATCAACTAGCGGATTTATTTTGTGAACTCAATCTGCTTCATCCATTTAGAGAAGGTAACGGTCGTGCCTTAAGATTCTTTTTTGAGGAAATGGTCTTCATCCTTGGATATGAAATCCACTGGCCACAAATTACAGAACAAGATTGGATCGACGCCAATATAGCTGGTGTGAATTTGAACCTAAATCCGCTACTCAATATATTTACTCAAGCTGTAGCCAGAATGCGCTGATAGTGTGAAAAACACCCTACTGTATGAAGCGAGATTATCGCTACTTAGTTTCAGCTATTAAACCATTCTAGCACTTCGGGCATTTTATAATTTCAGACACAAGTAGAAAGCGCCCCAATCGGAGCGCTCTTCTTATTTAAAATAGTTGTTCGCTATTTTAGCAATAACTAGGCTTTTTGCGCTTTACGACGTAAAACACATGCAGCAAATAATGCTAGTACGCTTAAAGTTCCTGTAGAACCGCCGCTGCTACCACCAGCACTTGAGCCGCTGTCTCCCGCAGTATCATCACCTGAGTCACCGTTGTCGGTGTCGCCTCCATTGTCTGTATCGGTATCATCATCTGAATCATCTGAATCACCATCATCCGTAGAGTCGTCATCGCCGCCGTATAAGTCGTCCCAAGTTTGGCCCGTGTATTTTTCCACGAAGCTTACGGTTGTATTGGTCTGTTGATTAAACTGAATAGTAAATTCCGAAACATCTGCATCATCACCAATAGTTACTGTTACTTTGCAAGATTCCAAGCTGCCTAATGTCTCAGGACAGTCACTAGTATCAAGTGTCACGTTTGAGTCAGATACGGCAATATCTAAAGCTTCTTCCGTTTTTGACAAGTTTTGTACCTCTACATCGAACGTGGTTACGTTATCGCTGTTTAGGAACTCCATCTTAGTCGGGACGTTCAAAGCGTTGATTTGACCGAGAATCCAATCCATCTGAGATTCGAGACTTTGGTAACTAGTTGATAGACCATACGCACCTGACGAAACCACACCGTACATGGTGTTATCAAGTAGTACCGCAGTGCCACTGTCACCACTCATACCATCATCCCCTGCCGCTTTAAGCCATGTTTGTAGGCTTACGGATAGGTTCGGTAAGTATGAGCTAAAGCCTTCTAATGAAGTAAATTCATCATATGCCTCTTGTTTGCAATCGTACCTTGAGTATTCGGGCCACCCATCTACAACTAACTCGACATAATAGCTACAACTTACATTCATTGGCACTTTGGTTACTGTTTGTGTGCCATAATGCATCTGGTATACAGTTTCACTGTTCTCATTGCGACCCCACCCAAAAAAAGTAAAGGATTGGTCTACATTGATATTTTGTGAATTAGACCATTCATCGATACCTACCATGGAACTAGGCACTGACTTAGAAAGTTCTGTTAAGTCAGAAATAACACCTAATTTTAAAGTACTTTGGTAAGCAATAGGATTCGATAACTTAATCAAAGCAAGGTCTGAGTAAGTAACATCACTAAAGCTAACTCCCACTTCACTGTATGTGTAAGGTACTTCGACGATGGTTCCCGTTGAAATACTGCCGTAATTGAATATTGAGGTTAATTTGGTCTCAATCCCAGATTCCTCCCAAATAGTTTCCATTACAGCTAGGGCTTCTTCCTTTGCACCCATAGTGTATAACTCTGCACTACCTTGGTAGACAACACGAGAGCTGATGTCGTTATAAAAACCTAACGCACCGCCAACACCTTGGTATACAACAATGTTAAAAGTGTCACCAGTGACCGCTAAATCATCTGATTTTACACCGCTGTCATCTGCATCCCAAGACGGAGTACAGTGACGAGCTGTGATTAACCATTGACCTGCAATTAATTGAGCTCCACAAGTACCCTGCTCTGTCGCAATGTTCACAACGTAATTCATTGCTTCATATTGCGCTTCAGTAACAGCAGTGCCGTACTCAACAGCTACTACGTTTGATGACAAAATAGAAAAGAATAGACAACTAAACGACTTCTTAAATTTCATACCACAGCTCTTTATTAATATTATTTGATCGTTAATGGCTCTGGTTTACGACACCCTCATATAGCGTAAGTGAAATCGTATATAGACAACCCAGACTTGGCCTAACGACAAACCAAGTATTTACTTATTTTATTGATGGTGAGCTATTATAATTATTTTAGTGATATCAGAACTTTATTAAAAAATGATTCTAGCCGTCAATAGAAGCAAATAACTTTTATTGTTGTTCCATTCTCAATCTGAATGCTGTCATTCAAGAATTGGCAAAACTAGAGCGACAAGAACATAAATCCCCGAGGATTTTTTGAGCTAGAATTCAAATTTCTCTAACTTGTCTCCATCTCTCCATACTGCATACGCCTCAAACACTTGCCCCAAACGCTCAGCGTAAGCATTAAGAACTCCACGCAACTCATCAACCGTGGTTTCACGCAGAGTGTTATCAGCAAGGATCCAACCTCTTGACGTGTCTCCTAATAAACCCGTTCGGTCTGCGTAGGCTATCGCTTCGTTCATGTTGTCGCGGCCTTCTTTATCTATCTGCCACTCAGCATCATAAACAACGATGTTCCCTTCGATGACGGATTCGCGGTACTGCTTTGCCAGCTCCTGGTGATACTTGCCCAGCGAACTTTCTAAGCTAGTTACTTCATTCACTGGCTCTAATTCAAGCCAAGCTGTGACAGCCGCTTCGGCCAGTTCTTGAGACTCTTCATCATCGAGAGAGGGTTCACTCTCAAGCCACGCCAGATAAGCATCATGGAATGCCCATAAATCGCTTTCATACGCTTTTTCGATAAAGTAGCGAGTAGTTTCGTACGTTGATCGAGCTTTGGCTAACTCAACATCAGACCAAGACTTCAAATCATGACGAACGTTGATAACCACATAAATTACATCGGCGTATTCATCCACCAAACGCTCTGCAGAAATGTCCTGCCCAGATTCATCCTGGTAAGTGTAACTTTCCGAGACTTTATTACCTGTTGGCTCGTGACGAATATCTTCGTGGTAAAACTGGCGAATTGGCTCTGGAACTTGAGCCAAGGTTTCAAATTTCATCGGGTGTTTTCTCCAAAAAAGTATCCACCGGCATAGCCGGTGGTTTTTCATATGCGCCTATAAGGCTCTACTACTGGCAGCGCCCTAGCAGGCGCGTAGTGATCTGACATTTGCATATGACTATTTCCTGCGGCCCGCAAACGGGCTACCTGAATACGGGATCGACAATTGCTCTCCCATTTTATCCTGCTCTAGTTGGTGCTTTATGTAACTCTGTATCTTGCTCGTATTCTTACCTACCGTATCTACATAATAACCTCGGCACCAAAACTCACGATTCCGATATTTAAACTTCAAATCCCCGAATCGTTCATAAAGCATTAGGCTACTTTTACCTTTCAAATACCCCATAAACGCTGAAACACTCATTTTGGGCGGTATTTCTAAAAGCATGTGGATATGATCCGAGCAACATTCCGCTTCAAGAATGTTCACATTTTTCCATTCACATAGTTTCCTCAATATTTCACCTATTGCTCTACGTTTTTCTCCGTAGAACACTTGTCTTCTATATTTCGGTGCAAAGACTATGTGGTATTTACAGTTCCAGCGCGTGTGCGCTAAGCTCTTTTCGTCCCCCATTGGGACCCCCTTTCAATTCTTAATTAACTCTTGTAGTTGCCAGACCACAAGACGTTTTTATCAAATTGAAAGGGGTTATATAACTGATTTATAGCTGTAAGCTTTACGGAACCCCCAGCCTAGCTGGGGGTTTTCTCTATACAAGAAAACGGCCTACTAAGTAGGCCGCTTGAATGGGTTAGATTTGGTTTTTAATATGCCCATAATCTTTAGTGAGAGTATGGATGTCTGACTTACACACATTTCCATTCAGGTCTGTGAAGGTACTCGATGCCGCAACTTTTAATTTCGAATCATCACCCCAATTTCCAGCCGTAGAATCATAAATTAACTCGTTAGCTATGATGTTTAAGCTAGCCTGCCCATTGTTACTGATTTGATGGAATAGGAATTTACCACCCTTACCTAAGTTATTTGGTACACCCATTCTTATGTCAGAGTGCATAGTCACACCTGTAAACTGGCTATTTGATAGATATGACTCTCTATTTAGCCCTATACTTTCCACTCTAGGGTACATTACTCTATATGTGGAAGATGAGCTGGTAGGCGAAAATCCTAGCAGGCTTTCAACCAACAAAGCTGTATAACCACTATCAAAATTCTGTGTAACTAGAATATCGTTTAACCCAAGTTCTCCATATAGCACAGGAAGATTTACGCTAGACTTTGTTTGTTTAGCAAAGGAGGTGTAGTTAATAATTTCTACACGATCATTTGTGTGGTTTGATACGGTATTAGTTACAGCAGAGTAAGCTAGCGACTGAGCGGACCATATCCCAGTGGAAACTGTGTATCGTTGTGTGGCAAGAGTAGTTAACCCATTAGTGTTTTTTCTAGTTAACGACATGTTTACGGCGGAATCTGAAATAACAGGAACCCAAGAACCCAACCAACCATCTTTTAACGCATTAGTAAGAAGGATATTAGCTGGATCTCCAATAACATCCGATTGCGTAAATTGCCCCTCTACGGTGATGTTGGTTGTGATGTACCCAACAACAGCAGATGAATTATCATTATTTAAAACAGTGTATCCTGCCGCAGTACATGCTGTTTCTGATTCAAATACGCAAGTATAAATTAACTTCTCTCTACCACGATAAGTCCCATTCTTAAGTTCTTCACGAACTACAGCAGCTTGCTCAGCACTAGATGCATCCCAAGCCCCATATTTCAAACGATGGTCGATAACACCACCTAATCCACTAGAATAAATAGCATCGTAGTACTTACCGTCTGGACGACCAGATAGAGCACTAGATATACTTCCTGTAGAGGCGTGCGCATTGCCGTTATCATATCCAGTAATAAAACAACTTTTGACTGTAGAAGGTCTATCGGCTTCATCCATTGCTGTATATCTAGTTACACGCACACCACCACTTTGCCACTGCCGCGTACCAAGAGGGTTTAAAGAGTCGCAAAATCCTCCAGTGTTTAACCTAGGCACTGTTGCTATTACGTATAAGTAACATTCGCCTTTATAGGCTTTTACGTTATTGGCGGAACCATCACGCATAACAAACAGACCATTATCACCAATGAGAGCATTGGAGCCTGCATATGAATGAGAGCTGACTACATAAGATTCGATATAAGTAGCAACGGTGTTGAAAGCTGTTACCGAATCTTGTGTACCTTGGGGACGTACCATGCCAAAGTTAGTACCACTACCAAATCTTGCACCTACCGAAGCAACAGCAGGATTTACAGAGTTCCAATCGCCATTGCCAGCACCAGCAAATGAACGATGGCGGACTCGCCATTGGACAAGATTACCAGACGCATTAACAAAAATGGTGTCACCTAGATAGGAAATCACTTGCTGTTGTTGTGCTTGAGTCAAAGAGTTCCATTGCCAGCAATAAAACGTATCATTCACAGAACCCGATGCATACTGACCATCGTATACTTGGAAATACGATTTAGGACGAGTAGAAAGCACCATTGGTACACCAGATATTACGGAGCTATTTGTATTCTGAATGCATGTTGGGAATACTTCTCCATTGGTTACTTCTTCTGCATATACCTCAAGTCCCGTTAGGTCTACACGTTCTGTTACTACTGACGTAGTAACCGATACTACGGATAAATTACTAAGTGAAAAAGAACTAGTACTATTTGATGTTGCTTGAATTTGAAACGAAGAGGCTCCACTACCATTAACTCTAATGGTTTGTGGTATTCCTATTTTATTTACATCAATATTATAAGCTATACCACCAACCCATATACGAAGTGCTATAACAGAACCTTGAATGTCTTCAAGAGTAAGTGAAACATCGTAATCTTCATTATTACCATTAAATACTGTTGATTGAGACAACGTCATCCACCCATCGATTAATCGTGTAGCCGTCAAAACACCATTACTTTCAGAGAGAGACCCTACATTAGATACGATGGACCAGAAGGAACTACTAAAACGGAAATCACCATTCCTTATAATACCCTCGAATGCACTAACTACAGCTTCATTAACGGCGCTTAATCCACTTAATGCCGCACGTTCTGTAGCAGTTGTATACCCTGTGTACCCAGAGTAATGACCAGGACTAGTCGTAAAGTCAATTATAGCTCCAGTTGCACTATCATAAGTTACCGTACCGTTAGGAGCTGGAGGGAAAGTTAACCCCATACCTGCTTGCAGAGAGTTGGGATCAACCCCCCTTAGTTTAGCAATAACACCTGCAACATGAATTTCAGCATGTAATGTTTTACTATTTCCGGTATACGCACCGCTAGCTTTACCAAGATTTAATGAATTTGGATGTGCAGGAGCAGTCCAAAGACCTTCGTTAATAGCTTTATAGTCTCCTTGCGCATACACATTGCCATGATAAACAAAATCACTCGCGGCAAAGCGTAACTTGTTTCTGTTGCGCATGGCTGAGAATTCAGCTTCGCTCTGTGCGTAACCCACACTGGCGAGATCACCAATTAATTCTTGCGCTTGAACTTCCAACGCAGCCACATCCGCATCCATTTGCTGCGCCGTTCTAACTGTGTACTCAGTGTTGTCGTAGCCCTTGAACGTCACTTCACCTTCTTTTGTCCACCACTCTTCCATCGCTTTGAAGTTGCCTTGGGTAACAGTGGTCGCCTGACGAAGTGCGGCCGTGGCCGCATTGAAGTCTCCAAAGGTCGGTACCACTGCCGCTTCTGCATTGGACTGAGTAGCCGCCGTCCAGTTCTTTTTCAGTTTGAGCTGACCGATGGCCACTTCCGTAACTTCCACCAAGTCATAAGATCCAATCAACAAACCATCTCCTGGTTTGATGCTGTCTGTCGCCGTATTGGTCACAGTCACCATATTGCTGCCGTTCACGACAGAAACGGACGGTAGATAAATCCAACCCATAATAACTCCAATAAAAAACCCAGCCGAAGCTGGGTTGATGTTTGATTAACTTAAACCTGATCCATTGCGGAATATCCGCGCTATCCATTGAGTGCCGCAGGTGCCACTGAGTTTCGCAGCAGAATAATCACCACTCCCAGTCACGAGCTGCACCTGCAGTGCCATGCTCCCTTTGGTATTCGCGGGAACAGTGACCATCATGGTGATTTGTCGGTCCAGCGATACCTCTGTGGTGCCACCTTGCCCTGCATGATAGGCCGTTTGTGTCTCTATTTGGTCGGTAGTGACCGTACCAAAATCCCCTGTCATTCTGGCTTTCACTTTAGCGACCACATTACCCGAGTTGCCGTTACCGGAGCGGTAAGCATTACCAGATAGCAGGACGTTCACTTCCAAAGTACGATCGAACTCTTCAGCCGTCGTCACTTCAACCGAGGCAAATGAAACCCATGAGGCGGAAGTGGCCGTTACAGCGGCAGTGCTGTAGGTTTTCCCCACCACAAGCTCACCTTGAATCTGGTTTGCTTTGAGTACCCCTAAGATGTTGCAGTCTTCGCCGATGGTCAGGTTATTCATATAACCGCCACCAATGGAGTAAATGTTGCCATTACCCTGCACCGCAAACATCACATCCCCTATCGGGTTCTCTACCCACATTATGTTGTAACCCGAAGAGGTCACGCTCTTGATGTAGGCTTTGTATCCCCCTGCCGAGCCGATTTCCACTTTCTCTAAGAATGAGCCGTCTTTGGCATTCACAGTGCCAGAAAACTCCCCCGTACCTGCGGAAATTAAGGGGGAGGTGATCTCCGTGCCTGCCACAATACGGTCACCTTTCACCGTCCCAGGCGTTAGCATGTCACCGTTTAAAATCAGAGACACCGCCGACCAACCTGTGCCAGTAAAGCGCTTCATCGAGCTTTTGGTGCCTGCAGCGTTACGGTAGGACAAGTGCTCATCTTTAGCCGGTGCGCGGTAGTACGCATCTTTAAAGTCTTGCGTGGCCACCGCATCCGACGGGAAGATACCATCTCGTAATGTCAGCGAGTAAATGCCTGCTCCCGACTTGGCGTAGATGTCATCCACACTGTCTAGCGAGTAGCCGTCACCCAACACAAAGCGGCCACGGTGAACCATGTCGCCACTGTCTGTATCCAGATAGAACAACGGAACAAACTCGCCGTCCTCGTCCAACTTACCCACCCGAAGATAGTCGGCCAGCATATCAAGACTGGATGTGTCTCCGGTGTTGGTATTCACCATGCCGCTCACCTGACCATTAACGTTGGTGAGCATCCCGCCTTTAGCGACTAAGTTGCCATCCTTATCGACAAAGACCTGAGACATCTGCGACACGCTGGCACTTTTACCGTCAGCGGTTTGCAGCACCAGGTTGCGAATAAAATTCGCCAGAGGACCATCTACCCAACTATGCCCTGCGGCCACACACAATACTGCATCATCGTGTTCGGTAATGTTGCCTTGTGCATCGTAGCAGTAGCCAACCGCCGCTTTGGTGTAGGTGTTCGCTTGAGCTAAGGTTTCACTGTCGCCATTGGTGACTTTGGCTTCCAGCTCGGTTTGGGTTTTCGCCAGGGCTGAGGTTTGTGTGGCCACCGCAATATCAAGTCGATTGATCGCTGCCTGCTGTGTGTCTTTCACCGCCAACAACTGCAAGATGGCTGAGGCTTGGCTGGCAATGTCATCGCTGTTGGCTTTGATGTTTTGCTCTGCGTACGACAGACCCACATTATCTTTGGCAAAATCTCCAGCACGTAAAAACTCGTTATACGCTGCCAGTAACTCGTCCAGACTGCCACTTTGACCGAGGGTGTTCTCCACATCCACCACACTCGACACCACTTGTGAAATAGTGCCGTTCGCAGCATCAATCGACTGTTGCGCGGTAGTGAGTTTACTCGCCTGCTCTGCAAGCTGTTCATCCACACCACCTGGCTTGGCATTAAAGGCCACGACCACACTGGTGATGTTGGCTTCGCTGGCATCAATCCACTGTTGAGCGGTGTTGGCTTTTTCCAGTGTCTGATTGTCATCGAACTGCTGCAGTGTCGCCGTGACTTGCCAGGTTGCGTCCCAACCGTCAATCACTTCACTGACATCGGTAAGGGTCAGTGCATTGGTATCCCAATAGTCTTGGGTGACGTACACAGACCAACGCGCATTCTCTGGGTCCAGCTCTTGCTCAACCGTCGCCATGCGGTAGCTGATGTCCTGCAGTTGCAGTTCAGCCGCGCTCGGTTTTCCGATTTCGATGCTGTCAATTTCCGCATCCATCGCAATGCTGATGGCGGTGATCTCGCCTGTCCACCCATCTTCCGCACTCAGTTTTAAAATGATGGTTTCAAAACTGTCAGCGACACCAGGATGATTGATTGCCACGTTCTGTGAACCACCATTCCATGACAGTGTGCCACTTTCCGAGGCTTTCAGACGTAGGCGAACCACTTGGTTATCGTCAGCATCAAAAGCAATATCACTACGGGCAAATACGGTGCCCACAATGGTACCGCCAATTTGCCAAGTGACATTCGGCCAATTTTCATCACTGGTGTTGAACTGCCAACTGTAAGCAGGAGTGATCGCCGCTAATGCCCCTGAAATCGCTTCAGTAACATCCTGATATGAGGCTTTCAGATTGATAGCTGCAGCATTCGCGGCAATGGCAGCATTGGTGGTAACAAACTTCTGCCCTGTTTGCGTTTCGACTCGCTGTATCTCTTTGGCGGTCAACGCAATACTGCCGTTCACACCATCGATCATCAAACTGGCTTCAGTAAACTTCGCTTCGGTGTACGCAAAAGCGCGGTTAATGATTAGGCCCGTTTCCGCATCTCGATACACCACCGCATCAACAAGGGTTTCCCCTTCCATCAATCGGCGACCATACTCGTCCGCAAAATTTTGCACATCACTGGCTAAATCAAAGGCCGCTTTACTGGCATCTTGAGCGGCGCGATCCACGGCCATCAAATCGTTCGTGACCGATTGAACAGATTCGGTTAACGACTCAATCGCAGACGTATTCTCTTGAGTGGTTTGCTCCACTTGCTCGAGAAACTGCTGCAGATTGTCATCCAAGATCGCTTGGGAAATTTTCCCGTCCAGTAAATCAATAATGACCGAGGCATCTTTGGTAGTAGTCGCCGTCACCGTAATAAATTCACTCTGGCCAACCGCATTGACGGCACGAACCTGAAACGAATACTCGGTTTCAGGCTGCAAACCTTCTAGCTGCCACGCGACACCCTGACCTCGAAGTTCATCATTAAACCAGAATTCATACTCAGTCCCAAACGCCAGAGCCGTCGATTGTGGACGCAATATGACATAGGTATTACCCACATCCACTTGTACATCAAATGGGGTTTCAGGAGCTTCAAAGGTGGTACTCAGTATCGCCCAGGACGACACCGCCACCGCGCCCACTGTTCTTACGGCGAATTCATAACTCCCTGTTAAAAACAGCGGCAAATTAATGGAGTTGGTTTTCGTGGTTTGCTGCCAAATGACCACATTTCCGGCATACACGCGAACATCAAACCCATCGACATAACCGCCTGGTGATTCCCATGACAACACACCAGACACCGCAGGCAGGTCGCTTGCAGAAAAAGAAAGGTCGCTCGGAGGAGCGACCTGGTTAGGATTGGGTAGTTCGGTATCGGGATAATCCGGTTTTGCTGGCTTATCCGTCCACAGATAGTTGCTGTCCTGGTATTCAATCAGCTTGAGCGTGGTTTCCGACTCACCATATTTAATCTCTCGCACGGAAAAAGGCTTCGCCGTCCATCCGCGCAAGGTGGAAGCCACCGTAATGACGTCCATCTCTTCCACTTGCCAACCGATAAACGCTTGTACCGGAAGGTTCAGCGTCATGGAATTACGACTGGTTCTGGCTAACACCTCGGCGTATTGCAGTGCATGCTCATAGCTGTCAATGCCGTAGACCGTCTCTTCATGGGTCAAATCAACATTGTTGTCTTCATCTAGCCACTGCAGGTGCAAGTCGCTGTTAAGCGTCGGGAACGTCACTTCATCCGTTTGCCATTTTAGCTCTTTGTTCGGGAAACGAATCGTCACCGCATTATAACGTTGGTTAATATTGACTGAAGCCGTGGAGATACCGCCCGTTAGCATGTCTTCACTGACATGCAACACTGGATCTTTGGCTCGGTCAATTTCAAGACGTAAACCGTTTTGACCTTCAATCAAGTAGCCGCGACAGGTCTGCAAAATATTGTCGATGTTGTCTTGCAGCTTCTGGTCGGTTTCCAAATTGATGTTACACACCATCTGAGGCAGGTCATCCACCACGACATTACAGTAATTACGCATTAAGTCGTTGTGTTCAGTATCCCACTCAACAGCCCAGCCACAGCCATACAACGGGTTAAACAGGTAATCGTACAACACATCCACAGGGTTTGATGAACGAGCGGTAATCGTGGCGCGAAACTCCGGACGCCCTTGAGGGTATCGTTTGAATTCCTTGTCCATTTTCAACTTAACGTACGTGACCGCTAACCCGTGAAAATGCATGTCCGACATATCATCGGGCGCTTCTTCGACAAACCACTCAGGCATCGTCTGATCAACGGACCCGTATTGATGCTCAATACGTTGAGCACTGTCAGCATCAAAGGTACCAAAGTCGGTGTACGGCAAATCATCAAAGGTAAAATCGGTCAGATTATCTATCGCACCAGGCGTCCACACCAAAATAGCGTAATAGACTTCATTAGCAGGTTTGCCTTTGACATCTTTGACGCCTTGATAAACGATAATCGGAGCAATAGACCGTGTGCCATAGACAACATAAAGAGGCTGGTCGATACCGAACCGGTTAACTGCAAGACCACCACGGTCTTGATCTTGGTTCTGCATCTTCTTGGCCATAGCAACGCTGTACGCTGCCGAGGCCAATGAAATGATGACGTAAATCCACTCCCAAGTCATTGGTTACCCCCCTGCTGTACCTGCCCAATAGATGGTTTCTGATGCTTTCGCTGCATATTTAAAACACTCGTCATCGCTGTACCGCTTTTTATGAGAATGCGGTGTCGTTCGCCAGGTATTGGTTCGCTCAAACTGAGACCAACGACTCGCCGCAGTTAATTGAATTTGAGAATTACCATCATCGTCCGATTTCCCCACCACAGTTCCAGACCAAACCTGTTCGACAAACATCACCTCGCCTGTTTCTCTGTTAAGGTATGCACGTTCTATGGTGATGCGACGCTTCATGACGTTGGATCCTAATATCACACTCATCACCGCTTGGTTCGCCATGCTAAACCCGAATTTCACCTCAGCCACGCGCATTTCTGCGTGGCGGGAGAGAGAATCTAGCCCTTGGAAGGTGCCGTCCGCTTGATACGTTATTCCATCATGCTCTATGTCATGCCCTGCACTGGTAAATGCAAATACGGTCTCAAGCTCAAAGCGAAGCAAATATGAGTACGAGATCAGCCGACTTTGCAGCATGATTAGTACTTCAGATGGGAAAACTTTCATAGAAACTCGATAAATTCTAAGTCAGCGTAGGAAACAAACTGAGTATTGCCTTTTAAATTGAAAGACTGCGGTTTTGCGCCAGGCTTTCGAATCAAAGTAAACACAGCGCCACTGCCATTAATCGCCGTACCATCAGGAACTTTCTTTTTGATGGGGCAATTAACCAGTACCGTTCCAACTCCTGCATTGTTGGTCACCACATCCTGCATCACCCGATACACTTTGGTTTGATTACCGATGTTGATAAGGTCACCTGCTTTTAACCAGGTGGTGTTGGAGGGAGCGTTGTAAACACCAAATTCATACCCCCCTGCACTGGTCTCAGAAGCCAGAGCATCACCACCCGTACCCAGTATTTTACTCAGTTTAGGAGGCACCCAAGTGAAGGGAACAGACGCTTTCATGCTCTCTATCATCGTCCAGAACGCACGATGTTCTTCTTCGTTTTTGAGTTTTCGACTCATGAAGTTCAGCTCAAAACGATGGCTTGGCATATCAAGCACTTCAACATGCAAGTTAGGGCTTTCATTGTCGTACGATGGGTAGTTTGATTTAAGCGTTAGATCCTTACAAAAAGGCGTTAAATTCATATTAGAACTGCTCCCCTTGATCACGTTTGACCGCTGCTACGGCGTTATAGATGTCTTGGCGGTGGTTCATGATAAGTTGCCCCATTCCACGTGAGTCCATAGCGCTAAACTGGAAGATTTGTTGAATAGGCATGCTAGTTTCTGAACGGGTCGAAGCCAGCGGTTGGGTACGGGCGGATAACGAACTATCCATTGAGTAGGCCCGAGATTGATGCATCGCCATGATAGCTTGATACATCGAGTCGATTTGGTTAGCCGACTCATTGGTATAAACCCGTTCTCCCTTGTTTAGCAACCAGGTACCTTCTTCTGGGATGGAGGACATACCATTGTGAGCCATACCAGCGATTGCTTGCCCCATAATCATAACCATACTGGCTCTTGCTAAAGCTCGAATCGTTTCTGCTTGTATATTCCCAGCAGGACTGCCAAGCTCAAGTGCTTTTGCAGCCGCAACTTCACCATGAATATAAACTTGCGAGGCTGCTAATACTTTCTCTGCAGCAAACGCCACCTTTTGAATTTTTGAACCTTCTTTTGCTGTCGCCGCAATCAAACCTAAACTTTGTCCTGCAACTTGGTACTTCATTTGCAAAACCTGATTATCTATCTGCTTTTCTTTTTCAGCTCTATCTTTAGCGGCTGCTTCCGCTATACGGGTCTTTTCTTCTTCCTTTTTGGCAAAGGCGTCTAACTCTCGCTGAATAGCTTCATCTTGGCGAAGGTTATAGTCTTCTTGCTCCTTGGCATAAAAAGCATTCTCTCGGTCTCTATACTCAGTTCGCAAAGCTTCAAGGGATTCATAGCCTCTTTTCTTCAGCTCTTCCTCTGATATGTTCAACGCTTCAATATCAGCTAAGCGATCATCATGCGCCAAACGCATTTTTTCACGCTCATTCGCGTATTGCATATCCAAAGAAGCAAGACGAGTAGCACCAGTCTTTTGCAGCTTTACTGTCTCTTCATCAACAACAGGGTCAACAGATTCATTGTTTTTTCGAATGGCAGGTTGATCCCTGTAGTTCATCCCAAACCGAGTAACGTTGTACTTTTTCTGCAGCCGATCGATTTCTGCATTCTTTTCCGCCAGTTGTCTGTCTACTAGACCAAGTCGAGAATTGAGATTGAAGAGCTCATTTTGACTCTGCCCCCATGGATTGAGATTAATTTTCGGCAGTTCGGCTTCGTTGACATTGTCATACTCTTTAAAATCATCGAGCAACTCTTTGCGCTCATTAGTCAGTTTTTTTACTTCACTTCTAAGCTCTGAGAGTTTTTTGACTAACCCATTTTCAGTTCTTGGGTTATTAGACCAGCTGTCAAATGCTGCACCCCAGCTATCAACGGCAATCGTGAGTTTTTCTGTTACCCAATCAATTTGATCACTAGCCCCGAGCGCAGCATTGGCAAAAGCTCGCTGCATCTTCAGACCAACATCATTCATCTTTTGATCGAGGTCTTTGAATTTCTGGATGTCTGCTTCAGACATTGCCACATTTAAGTCACGGTATTTCCCCGTGATCTCATACAGCTTGGCACCGTGATTATCGAGCAAAGGCATCAGTGCAGAGGCTTCATCCGCTATCGCCTCAAGATAAGTAATTTGTGCCTTCATTGGCACATTGGCATCGTCCATGGCCTGTTTAACGGCCACTAACACTTCAGGACTGGAGAGCTTGCTCAACTCTTGAACGGTAAGCCCGACTTTTGGAGCCACATTCTCAAAAAAGTCTTTAAACTGACCGCCGCCAGTTGAGGCAAACTCCCCTAATTTATCGTTGGTATCTTTTAAGATGTCGGCCATCTTATCGCCGCTGATACTGTATTGCTCAGAGGCGTAACCCAAGGCTTGGATTTGTTCAACCGACACTTGTGCAACGGTAGCCATGCGCTCGATTTCGCGGCCTTGATCTGCACTATGCTTAACAAATAGCGCTGCTGCCGTAGCTGCAGCTGTTACTCCTGATGCTATGAGACCCGCTGCCCCTGCCACACCGAGACCTAACGCTTTGATGCTCGAACCTGCCACGTTCAGCTTTTGATCGAAACTACGGGTTGCATCATTCGCAGCATTCGCTTCACTGGCGTAACCACGAAGCATTTTTTTTGCGTACTCAACATCTTTGTTGAACTGCGCACTTTCCGTATTAAATCGGATATTAAAGTCAGCTACTTGGGTACTCAAAGCGTACTCCTCCTGCAGATGCGGACATAGCCATCAACTGCTCATCATCATATTCAACGGGTTCGGTGGGTTCTGGATTTGGAAAAAAATCACTCGGGGATGCAGGCGTATCGAGTTTAATACCCGCCGCCATAGCCGTGATGTTCCAGTTTGACGCGCAGGCGACAGCAAATCGCCAGTTGTCCATTTCAAAGCTAAAACCATGCGTCGCAAAATACTCCTGCCACTCAACAACGGCTTCGCCACTGATGGACGCCAACGCGCTACGCCAGCACAAGACGTTAAATTCTCGTGCCAGCTTTTGAGCAAAGGATTTTTCAGCCAGGACTACTGCTTTGGGTCGATAGGCTCCGCTGACTCATGTTGGTTTTCAGAAGATTCAGCCTCATCACCATTATTCAGAGGAATGCCAGATAGGACTGCAACTTCATCATGAATGTGCTTAACCTGCTCGGTGGTGAAGTTCGCCATCACAAACTGATGACGTTGTTCAATGTCTTCACCAAAGCTTTTACAGCCATAAGCCGCCAAACGGGCCTGACCGATAAAAGTCAGCTTGTTAAATTGATGCAGAACCTTATTGATGCTGTCTAAATATGCTTCTTTTTCACTCGGAGAGGCATCGTCAGCAGGATGCACAGGCATTGCGGGTTTTTCCATTTCAGCGACATATTCAATGAAATCGAAACGTTCTAAACCTGACAATTGAGTGAGGGTGACCTCTTGGTCACCCACGGTTGTCAGCATCGTTTTTAAAAACGTCTGAGCCATTATTACTCTCCTGCAGCTGCAGCTTCGGCTTCATCAATCAACAGCTGCTCTGCGGTGATTGGTTTGCCCACTTGCTTGAACTTCACAGTACGGGTGATTTTATCTTTCACCGTCACCGCTTTACCAAGCGAGTTAATGTAACCACGGAACGCATCCACAGTGCCATTAGGGAACTTGGTACGGTAGATGGTCACGGTGTCATTATCCACATCCGTGATAAGCCCCTGCTGAAGCGCTTCACCTGGTTTCCAAGCCAAGACGACGGTGGTATCACCCGCACTTTTTTGCCCGGGTGTCGTTTTCGTCCAAGCCGCTTCGGCATCGTCCAAATAGGTGTCATCTTCGTCTTCAACCGTGATTTCACCAGGCGTGATTTCTTTCACGTTAGCAAGCCTGTCCCATTTGGTATCAGCCAGATAGTCGGCATAGGTCAGCGTGGCTTCATCCGTACCCGCTTTCAAACGCCAGAAGCTGGTACCTGCGCCTTTAATGGACTTGGTTGTTTCTTCAGCCATAGTTAAACCTCTTCGATGTATTCAATTTTAAACAATAGGTCGAGCATGCCCCATGGCTGCTCGTCATCACGACCATATTCGAAACCACTGCGATTACAGGTATCGAGCAAGCCGTTGCCGGAATAGTGCGCCCCAATGGTGGATAAGACTTTTTTACCAATCTCATCCAGTTCGGCATCCACATGGGTGTTAGCCAATAAGTAAATGCGAACTATCAATGTGGCTGACCAGGTGTTCTCTGACATGTCAGCCTCAATCATCTGACCATCGGCCAGAGCCACCGCAATGGCAGGCAGATCGCCAACATCGTCATCCAATGGATCTTGTGGTACTTCAATATAAGAAGGCAGACCGTTGAAAAACGTCACTATGGTCGGTTCACCCTCTTCCGGATTGAGCGCTGCCGTTAAATCTGCAATCACTTGTTTTCGAATTAAGTCGTTAATTTCCACGAGCTACGTCTCTCCTAATCACCAATCGCACTTGTTGTTGCATTGCACTAACCAGCTCCTTTGGCATATCCGTTTTCATTAACCGAGAGCTATTGCGTTCAAAAGCCGTGGTGATTTCATTGGATACGGGAACCTTGCACACTTCTATTGGATAACGCCTATCACTGGTGCGCTGCATGATGTGCCAACGTCCATTTTTTAATTGCTGTATGAAAGCGTCTTTAAACTTATGCCTTCCAACAACAATCGAGGTGTTACCCGACAACTCACGCTTCACATAACGCCCACCTTCGCCTCGCACAGATCGACTGATCTGCATCTTTCCTTTCTTCCGCTTCACCTGAGTTCGAGCGGTATCAATAGATATCGCGGGTAACTCATTGCGACGAACACGAACATAGGCAACGGGTCTCGCGGCACTAGCTTTATTGATGGTGGCCCTTGGTCTAAGAACCTTTTGCTTCACTTTGACCGCTTTCGCAGCATCTTTAATTGAATGAACCACCGCCCTTGTGGCGATGCGGTTAATTGCCATGGCGCTGGCTTTGGGCACAGCTTTCGTCTGTAGTCCAGACAGGTTTTTAACCGCAAAAGTCAGTTGTCTATCAATCGTTGTCATAAAATCACCAAAATGTCGCCGTTCTCAGGGTAAGGGCCGCTACTGACCGTCGTCTGCTTACCGCTGCTAACGAATTCGATCTTGTCGCCTTTGCGAACTCTGATGTTATCGGTTCGGCGAAACGTCAGCTTTCGCACACGGCCAGCCATGGCATCAAACTGATTCAAATCTTCTTCGTAAATGGCGGTTACTGGCTCAGAATCATTCACCCGAACCTGCACCCCCATTGTTGAATACACAACGTCATCAGCCGATTCCATCAGGCGATCGAATTCGCTATCAAACATAGTTGTTAGCCCTTCATCGTGGCGTTCAGACCAGCAACACCCGCATCAACCGCATCGATTGCCGCCTGCTCTTCTAAAAAGACCGTTTCTCCGGCGTTAACGAAGACTTTCTTGCCATGAGAGATTGCCTGGAAAGTTTTCAATGCATGAATGCTCAAATCGCCTGCTTCATTGCTATCCACTTCAGGGACATTCTCATCGTCAATCAACGTGGCACCATCAGGCAGGTCACCCGATAACACCAGCACCTTTTCTTCAGAAGATGCTTCATCTTTTGACTCTGCCGCTTGGGACTCTTCATTACTGGCAGAAGCGTCAGCGTCAGATCCTTGCGAGTCTGAACCAGCATCGTTTTCGCTTGCATCATCGTCACCACCTTCATCTGGCAACTTAGCTTCAAGGTCATCGATCAGGATATTCAGTTGCTTTTCGGTTGTTTTATCCGTGTACTGAGGCTCGGTAATGCCTAATTCCTTACAAAGCTCATCAATACGCTTTTGCAGCATTTCTTTATTCGTCATGAGATTTTCCAAAAAAAGAAATGGGGCCATGGCCCCATTTGTACAGTGAGGTTCAAAGTAGAAGCATTAAGCAGCTACTTGAACGACAACCACATAGTTGACATCGATGAGATACATCGCGGGTGCAGACTCGGTTTTGGTGTAACGCACTTCTGGGTCCCCACCTTCCGTCCAGTCCTTCACGTAACGCTCCGCTTCATCAACACCTTCTTTCTGTGCCGACAAATCTTGGATTTGACCGTAAAGACGCGCACCACGAATAGAGGCGTTGGCAAGGATCAGGTGATAATCACGTTGAACTTTTTGCGTAACACCTGCGCGGTCAATGTACTCTTCGTTAACCACAATGATGGTCACATCGCCAAGCTGACCTTTAACGCTGACCGTTTTACCCAAATCTTTGAGTGACGTTTCAAGCTCTGAGGTTGAACCACGGCGAGTTTCTAGCTTGTCGTTGAACTTCTTGAATGATCGCATCAGTGCCCAGGTTTTAGGGTCACAAATCAGCACATTGGTCAGACCGTCCGATAATTGAGCCCACGCTTCAATGTCGGCTTCAATGTCGTAGGTTTCTGGATCAACGTTTGACCACATTGCCGCGCCAACCAGCGCCACATTGTTGCCAGCACGACGACCTGCATCGATTTCATATGGTGTTTCAATGAACTCACTTTCGATGATGGTTTTGCCGTCATACACCATTTCTGAACACATCAGCTCTTCGCGGTCACGAATCGCTTGTTCTTCCATGTCGAGGTTTTGCATCACGATGGCATCTTGACGATCGCCCGCACTCATTTCACCGAAGTACTTCTCACCTGGACGGCGTTTGATTGCTTGGTTTGCTGTCACCGCATGCTTCGATTTCACATAAGCAGGCTTAAATGACGTGGTTTTGTAACCTTGGTTGCGGTCTACGGCTGCGCCAATCATCGGTGAGCAGAACACCGCAATTTTGGTCTTGTTAGGGACCATATCCAGATCAACCTTTTCCGTGCTAAACGTATAGCTTTCACGGAAGAAGAAGCGCTGGAAGAAATTGTCACGACGAATACCGGCTTCATGAATGGCACCGAGTAGTTCGCGAGTAGTAAAGTTATCTGGCATAAGAATCTCTTCTTTTTGAATTCAAAAAAAAACGACGATTAAGCATCGTCGTCTACGTAAATGGCACTGCCAATAAAGGCGGCTCGCTTGGCCTTGACGGTCACCACCGTTTCAGGCCAGTTCACCGAACTGATGCGGAAGCCACCTTGCGGATAAATCACCGAGGTTTGATCGGCACCCGTATCGGTAATCGTACGGGCTGACATCGCCACCGCTGTACCTGGTGTACCGTCCCAAACAACTAGAGTGGCGGTATCAACATCGTCTCGCATCAACGGCGTGAGCGGTGCGAAAGCCTCGCCTGCTTTAATCACACCGCGAGTGGTCACCGGAGGGCTGAGTAGCGAGTTATCCGGTGTGTATTCTGTTTCTTCCATTACCTATTCCTTAATTAATACGTTGGTAAGAAGCCGCCAAACGGCTGATGTTTTTTTGTTCTTCTGACGCAGAGCCCGTACCAACATCCTGACCAAGCGCAGAACCATGCTCATTGCCAATAGCGGCCAAAGCGGCTGCATTGGCTTGTGGAGTGGATTTACCTGCAGCAGCAAGGATGCCTTTGGCATCATCAACCGTGATTTTTGGATTGTTGGCCAGCGACATAGCGAGATCACTGCGACCTTCTGCTTCAGGTAACTGAAGGATACCCATGCAGCGTTCTCGCTCCGCTTGAGCCGCATCTACCGTTGGCTGTGCAGCTGGTTGAGAAGTGGATGTCTCATCAGTGTGTGACTCTGATGCCTGTGGTTGAGGCGACGAAGCAGCAGCTGATGGCTGTTGCGTTGTGCTCTCTTTGTTTGTATCTACAACCGACATAGCGGCTCCCATATCTACTGTTGTTGAATTGCGCTTGAAATGCTCAGACATAATCTGTACTGCATCCAAGCCGTTAACGACTTCATTAGCAAAGCCGATGTCCACTGCGGCCTGACCTTCATAAGTCTCAGCTTCAGTGGCAAGAACGTGTTTTACATCGATGCCCATATACGTGGCCGCTTTGTTGGCAAACATCTGTCGGTTACTCTCCAGCTCTGTCTGCCACTTATCCCGCACATCCTCTGGCAGCGCTTCATAAGGGTTACCATCTGCTTTATGGCTTCCGGCTGTGATAAGCGTGATTTTTACACCCTGCTCATTGAGCATCTTTTCAATGTTGGTGTGCGCCATGATCACCCCGACAGAACCCGCTACCCCTGTTTGGGTGATTAAGCGGCGAGAGCAGGCACTGGCAATCATCTGACCTGCGCTACAATGCATGTCATAGCCCAAGGACCAAATTGGCTTTATTTTTCGATACTCTGCAATCTTGTCGGCCAAGTCGAAACAACCCGCGACCATGCCTCCTGGTGTGTCCATATCGAGCATAATGGCTTTCACTTCGCGATCATTCAGAGCTTCGGTTATCCGGTGCATAATGCCGTCATAACCTGTCATCCCTGATACGGGGCGAATGTAGCCATACTTGTGAACCAGCGAGCCGCTAATCGGAATGATGGCGATACCATCAACCACTTGGTAACTGCGTTCACCAGATCGGCGCGGTGTAAAAGAAGCTGCCTCTTTTTTCATGTCAGAAGCCATCAGCACATTGCCTTCGACATCAACCAATTGCTGGACATTACTAAAACGTTGACTCAGCGCTGAGAAGAACGTTCTTGCATAGCCAGCTTCTAACGCAAGTGGTCGGTTAAAGGCAGAAGTGATGAGGTTTAAGTGAGATACGTTACTCATTAGACCCCTCGTTTTGATTGTCTGGAGCCAGAGCTTGTAATTTCATCCAGCTCGGCGGTGGTAGCCCTTGCTTATGACGTTCAGCCATTTCCGATACCTGTTGTTCAAAGACCTCTTGATAATCTTCACCAAGTTGAGCCAGCTCTTTCTCGTAAGTCGATAATCCGCCTTCAATTTTGAGGATGGCTTCTTTCACTTCCTTCAGACCATCAATCGCCAAACGACCAGAGCCAATCCAATCGGATTTTGTCCAGGCATGACGTCGTTCCCAGAAAGTAAAACGGGCTTTTTTGGGCAGCGTGATGTAACCGCGAAGGATCATTTCCTCAAACAGCAAAGCGAAAATCTGACTGGCAAAACGATTGGCAATAATTTTTCTGCGCCCCATGAAATAACGCCATGAGTCATTGTGGGCGGCGCGAATCGTGCTATACGACATCTGTGAGTAGTTGCGAGACAATTGTGCATAGTCAACACCAAGCCCTGCTGCGATATAACGCAAAATAGACTGCTCTAAGGCAGCAAAGCCATTGTCTGCATTACCCGCATTGTGAAGGTTGATCTTGTCACCAGGCATTAAGTGAGGCAGCTTCACCCCATTAAACTTAATTTCATTCGCAGAGTAATAATCACCATAAGCCATTAACATTCGGTCAATGACACCATCCGCTTTCTCAGCACCAAACAGATATTGCATAGCCTGGTCAGTACCGAGCTCCGACTCAATACTAGCTGCGTACATGGCATTAACTACCGCTCGTTGAAGCGTGGTATTTTGCAAAGTATCGAGCATTTTTAGTTGCTCAAGACTCGATAGAAAGCGGTTTACACCACGAGTTTGACCACCCTCGCTTGGCTCAAATACATGAATGAAGCCAGCGCGACCTGAAGAAGTAACCTTCTCAATCCGCCTCCAAGTTCGACTCATTCCAAAGTTATCTGCACCTTCTTCAACATGATAAGCAATCGGCGCACCTTGGCGGTTGAGCTCTACACCGCCTCGCCTCTCTGGTAGATCACGCCCATGATTCGGGTTGGTCACTTTTCGCGGCGAGACCATTCGAATTGCGGTTGCAAACGGAGATTGTCGACTTGGTATCCATTCCGGTTTTGCCATGATGTCACCTGTATTGGCATGTGTTTCCACCGCCTCTCGCATCATCATGGTGAACGTTCGACGACGCTCTGCGTCAATAAAACAGCCTGGGTCTTCGGCTATATCGCGAAAGACTGCCTCGACATCTTGTACAAACGCTTTGTCCGGTGTGATACCAAGAAGCCGCCAGTTTGGTTTATAGCTAAGACGAAACTCAGAGCCTATAATGTGGTCCTTGTGCAATTGGATACCATTCGCGGCGATACCATTGTTACGTACTACATCATCCGTTCGTGCGTTGGCCTGCTTCATAATCGGAAGCAAAGCAGCATCAGTCGATTTTGATGGAGGGTTCCAACCTTTTAGTTGTCCCCCGAATCCAACACCACCAGCTCTAAAGACAGACTCACGAAGTGGTGTCTGTCCGTCAGCGGATAAAAGTTCAATTCGTTTCATCAAAATCTAGCTCCTGCAGGACGACCACGACGTACATTCGAGATCCCTAACTGAGATTTCAGGTCATCGATGTAGGCGCGCAGTTCATGAATATTTGCTCGGCTGTAATCGACTCGCCGATCACCTTTTTGTATAGAAACCGCAAGGCTACCTGTCTGTAGCTTGTGATAAGCTGTTTCAGCTTCTTTCAACATTTCGTCTAGTGTCATCATCCACCTTTTAGGCGTGCAGCAAGCTCAGCGATGCTGCTGATTTTCTTGCTTTCTTGAATAGGGGGCGGTTCATCCAGAACGAGGCCAAATTTCTGAACGAGAATATTGAGAGCTGCATAGGCGTAGTTCCAGCCGTCTAATGCTTCATCAAAGGGGTGATACTGTTTTATCCAGCGCCATACGGTGCGACCATTACGGTCATGCTCCAACTTCTTGTTGGCCGAGCACAATTGTTTAAAAAACTCATCGTTAGCCAACTCATCATCTAATGGAAAATGTATACATCCTGGAATAGATTCTGAACCATGTGGAGTTAAACAAAGTCGACTGTATAGCCGTTGCTTTATCCCATCGGTGCCCAAGCGAGTTAGGTATACTTTTTTGGTGTTCTTCTTGCGTGGAAAATTCTGGATCGGTTTGCCGTACTGGTTTTCGCCCTGAATAGGAATAATCCACATAACACCATTTCTGCGACTCATCTCATAAACGTCATCAGTCTTATGTCCCATGGCATCCCAGCACCACATTTTGACATCCATATCGACACCATTACGCTTCTTGTATGTGTTATGAAGCTTTCTAGTTGCCGCATCTTTCAATACTTGATTAGATAAATCGCCAACCAGCACGATGTGATCAATGAGCCAGCATTCCTCACCTTCCCCCCAAGCCCACACAAACATTTCAATGCGGTCATCTTGAGTATCAATCCCTCCAGTAAGAACAACAGCTCTATCAGGTACCGGATTATTAACGCGGTCACCTGACCACCAAATTTCGCGGCGAGACTTTAGGACTTCCCAATCCAGCTTATCTCCATTTTCACCCTCCCATAGCTCACCCAGAAACACATTCACAAATGTTTTCAGCTTGGCTGGGTCCTTATAACGAGTGAGGAACTCGCGCACTAAACCTACCCAACCATCCGTCATGGTTGTGTTGTATGCTGCCCAACAGTGAATCCCTACACTGACAGGTACGGGAATGGGATTATCATCAACATCGAAAAAATGTTCGCCATCTTGAGTCCACGTAAAGTCCTCAGCTTTCCAACGACCTTTCATTTCCATCGATTTCAACTGAGGATAGTGAATCGCTTTCTGGCAGTTACAGCATTGGTAATAAGCAGTTCTCGCTTTCTCTTCAATAGTGTAAAGGGAGTTATCCCATTTCATCCCGTACGGTGTATCTCTACTCCCCCACTCAAGAACCTGTTCGCAATCACAATAGGGACAAGGCAGATAGAAACGAAAGGTAATGCTCATTTCCAGCATTAATCGCTCAATGTGAGACTCTCCGGTGTTTGTGGGCGTTGTCCCCCAACGTTCCATCGGAAACGCTGCGCCTTCAAGTCGGGTTCGAGCTAGCGAAATGGGGTCGCCTTCTTTACCAAGCTCCCAATCCCAACCATCAACTTCGTCGCCAAATAACGCTGTCTTGGTTATCCGTCGCATATTCTTGGGAGTTGCTGCACCTAATATGTCGAGTATCCAACCTAAACCGACTTTCTTTTTAGTCGTATTGTTTTGGTCCTTGGCGAACAGATAAGGAAATATTTGCCGAATGATAGGCATATCAATCCAAGCGCCATCTATCTCATCAATGCAGAAGTTTTTTGCGTCATCATCCGTTGGTTGGTAAATAACGGTGTTGGCTTTGTACTGATGCAGCAGGCAAGTAACCGCTGCGATCATCATTTTTGACCAACCAATCCGCGCCGATTTCTGAAATGCGAGTCTTCGTATCGCTCGGTTACACATCATGTTCAAGATAGCGACCTGGAACGGCAATGTTACCCAAGCGCCTTCTTCTTGAGAGGAACCAGAAGCAAGGCGGTAATGCTTGTTTGCCCATTTAGCACCACTAACTGGGGGCGTCTTCTTCAATACTGTCAAACCACGACGAACCGATTTCCGGATCGCTGTCAATGTAATCGGAGAGATCAGGTTGGACATCGGTACACTCATTACAAACTGCGATGATTTCTTCCTCAAGAATGGAGACGGCTTCAGGTGGCATGTCCAACCATGATTTCTTCATCTTGGGAATCAAACTATCTAGGCGTGATCGGATTTGCGACGCCACTTGCCCAATGACGTCGGGAATAATTTCTACAGGTGCGTAGAACTTTTCAAAGGTCAATCGCTTGGCTCTCATCATGGCGACGGTTTCGTCTAATTTATCGAGTTCCAGTTCTCGTTTACGCTGCTCGTAGTTTTTTGGATCATTTTTCGGGTCGGTTTCCGCTTTTTGATCGGCGTTTTTAGACTGTCTTAGATAAGCGTTATAGGCGTGGTTGCAGGCTAGAGGGTCCATCCCACTACGACCTTTCGCAGCAGGCATAATCCCTTGCTGTATAAGGTTTCTAACCTGTCTATCGGATATACCAAGAAGCTCGGCTATATCCGACTGCGTGAACTTTTTGTCTGGATTGAATAGCTGATTCATTCATGTTTTATAACCGGAAACCGGAAACCCCAATTTTGAAAAAAATTTTTATCGAACGACTTCGTGCGAGGCAGAACCCCCGAGGTACCTCAGGGTGCCGGAAAGGACCCATGCTTTTGAGCCAAACACTGAGATTGTATGTACCCTTGCAAATAACTGATTTGATTAATATTGTCAGTGATCATTTGCCTGAGACGTACATAATCTTCTCTAGCTGTTTCGCTAAGTCTTGCGGCTCCTGCATCGCCCAGGCTTCGGGTGCTATCGGTGTTGGACACAGAGGGACATTCGGCTTTGACGTACACGCGCTTAGGACCAGAACGCAACTCATCACTAAGACGTTCAATTTCATCGTTCGCATTATTCCTTTCCTCTGCGAGCCTTCGGCTAAGCTCATTGAATAACTGAATTTTCTTTTGCTGCTCTTGAGCCTGATTGAACAGTGAATCACGCTCTGCAATGAGAACTTCATTCTTAACGATTAAGCTTTTTCGCTCGCTATGTTCTATGAAATACAAACTGGTAGTAAGCACTAGTAATGCAACAGAGACTAGCTTGACGATAGCTGTAAGTTGCATATTTCTTCCTCAATCTGCCTTCGTGTAATCAATCCTTTCCATTTCTGTCCACCGGCATATACCCAACGATGGAGTTCTAAACATGCCGCCTTGGTATCACCACTATTCAATTTCATTAGTAGCGTTGAACGACTCATTGCTCCCACTCCAACATTAAACGTAAAAGAGTAAAGCGCTGCCCGTGTTGCTTCAGGTATTGGATGTTTAATGAGAGGATCTAAATTCTGTTTCACGGTAGCGAGGTCTTGTTCCAGTAATTGAACACACTCAGATTCGTTGTATGTTTTATCCTCGATAATGTCGCTACCAGTATGGCCATGACAGACGGTGAGAATACCTGCGACATCGTAGTAAGGCTTAAACTCCTTGCCTTCGAAGGGAACAATCAATGCCATTGCCATCACGAACGCCGATGCCCCTGCTGCAGATAAAGAACGAATATTCAGACTAATCTTGTTCATAGCCAAACTCTTTATCGTAACGCTTCTTTTGAAAGTAGTAGTTAATCACTGCGGTAATGACCATCCCAAGAAAGCTAATAATCACCATCCACCAATCAGGTGAAATCATGCCAAGCAAACCTAGAAAGCCAGCGAAAAAACCACAGATAGCGTTCCAAAAATACGAGGCCATACTGGATATTTTTTCATTCATGCGCATATTCCACCCCGAAAGGAGTGCCCTTTGATATTGGAGTGTTAGAAACGAAAAAGCCCCGCATAAGCGAGGCTAAAAATAGGTACAAAAAAACCGCCTAAATAGCGGTTAGTTTCATTACTGTGTAGTTATCCATACTGGATATATACACATTAAACTGCCCCGTTTTTATTTTCAAGTTCTTTCTTAAACAATTTTCGAGCAGCTTGGTCATAACTAATCAAGAGAGTTCGAATAGCTTCGACATGCTGATTCCAATCCGACCAATGATTTTGATAGTAACGAATTCGCTTTTTCTTAAAGCCTTCGCTCAACTCACTTTTGTCTTGGCAATCTGATTCAACTAACAGATGAATCAAATAGGCGCGAGTAAAGGTAGGGGTATATTTTACCTTCCCTTCTATAGCTGTTGTCTGAGCCCCACCCAATTGCTCCAAGGCTAGTCCACCAGCGATTATAGGGATTAGAGCTTTAACTTTGTCATGGGTTCGTTGCTGAATCATGATGCCTTGCTCTGATGCACGAACAACCCAGTCATTTAAAACGCTTTCAAACAGTCGTGTTTTATTCTCGTTTGAGTTCCATAGTGGCGAGGCATAAGCAAACATAGTCCAGTCAGCTAGATGAGAAGCCGTTTGGGACATGCGTTCTACAGCGGCCAACACTTTGGCGCCATCTAACTTAGCACCAATCTCAAAGTCTGCAGCACCAAAACCACCGCCACCAGCTCCGACATTATACTTAGCACGAATACCTTCTGTTGCCATCCCAATAGCGGCTGGCATTTCCCAACGTTCAATGCTTGTTACTAACCCCATAGCTCACCCTCTGGACTAACCTCAAAAACTAAATATACTGTATATATATACAGTTTTACGCTATTTTACGGTTATGTTCAAAACAATACAAGTTCGCAAAGACTATTACCTGCTAAAGCTAAATACGAACGGTCACATAGGTAGCGGAAAACCTAAAGAGCCTGCGACACTGACTGTTATGAGAAAGAGAGGGAAAACCATCGAATTACCATTTGGTGGTTTTATTCATACTGAAAACACAGAAGGGTTAAAACTTTTAAAAGCTAAAGACATTGTTGCACTGTGTACTGATGAACAGGCTATCAACGTCGCTTATTCAATACCTAGCGGACACTATGTGGCCGGTGTTTATGTGGAAGGAAAAGTGTTTATCCTAGTGCTCAATGGCAAAATTGTTCATGAGATGTGGCGGTTAAACGTACCAAAAGACAATGTGGCTTATATAGAGAAGCACTTGAAGTGATAGTTGTTGTTGTCAGAACCCCAAACTTGGACTCAAAATTCAACTACTTTTACTTGTGATTCTATCTACAACACAGCTTCAAGCTCAATCCATTCATCTATATATGAGCATAAGTGATTGTAATAATCATTTTTGAACGGGTTGTATTTAGTTTTATGACTTGTGCTTGCACTTATCAACTTCACAGTTCTACCCGGATATTCATTAACTCGAATCATTCGCTGTTGTTCGCAATACTGCTCTCGTGAAGGCCCTCCCTTTTGCCATCCTGACTCAATCGACCATTCTTGAGTTTTAACTACATCTATTTTTCTTGGTTCTTCACTAGCTTCATTTGATTTTGAATCATTTTTAATATCATCCACTAAAGCTGCAAAAGATTCTGGATTTTTTATGGATATTTCGCCTTGATAAAATTTAATAGTAGACTGCGTTGAAGAGGTTAATTTCCAACCAAAGATCACAATTACGGCAGCAAAACAGATTCCCATTAAATTCTTAACCCACTTGTCCATCAGCGACGATCCTATATCTAACAGTTGCCGTATAGGACTATACTAGTAGAACTATTATGTATTATTTAATCAAAGCTATTCGTGTTGCAAATATGAGAACGTCTTTATAAGCTACCGACATACCGACATACCGACTTCTTAAAGGTTGCATTAGTAATTGACTTTTTTAGGGCCCTACATTTCACCCGATTTCATTTTCGACTGTGCCTCACTTACCGTCAACCTCCCAAACAATAAGTCCATCATCGCCATAATTCTCTTATTGTCGTTCCCCCATTTAGTTGAATTCTGGTTGTTTAGTGCCTTGAACTCCACTTCACCCACTTTCTTGCTATTTTTATATGCTTTAACTTTGGCATCTGCGATAAACGTTTTAAAGTCCCAACTCCAGCGCGATACGTAAATCAACGTTAATTCTGATTCCTTAGGTGGAGTTCCATCACGTACCACAGAACATTTGTGAGCCGTATCCAAACACCATTCTTGCATCGAGTCTAAGAAAATTTCTCGTGTTGCGTTATCTTCCACTATAGTAATTTCCTGACTCTGATCCCCTTCAGAAATAGCTTCCGCGGTATATTTTGGTGCCGCACACGCCGCCAATAAAACAGATAGACTAAGGATGCCTAATTTCTTATACATTTTACATACCTTTAATTAACCATATAATTTATATAGATTATATTTAACTCTTAGCTTACACATCTATATTAACGATATCTCCAACTAGAACAACCAGACCGAACCAAAAATACCAAGCGTTGCGAATTCCTCTTAAGGCGTTTTTTTTGATTCTAAGCAATTAAGTTTATTGTGTTCTTCTTTCAACTTGCATACAAGAGTACCGAGTGTAACTTGTTGCTGCGCGTAGCTTTCACCAAATATTGCACATCTTAGGCGTTCTATCTGACCGATTAGAGCTATACAAATAAAACCTAAGAATCCAAAGAAGAAAAGGCTTACGAAATAAAAACCACCAGCAAACAGTAGCTTTTGAATAATATATTCACCAGAGATGAAACCGAATAAAGCCATTGCGAATGGTGCTAACCTCATTAGTATTACGACTAATAAACTCAGTATTTCGTGGAATTTGTATAGTGCTAGCGATATTAGACTTTCAGGTTGAGACAGTGTCAGTTTTATGCTTTCAAGTCGGCAATCAAGCAAATTGATATTACTCTTTAATGACTCAATTTCACCTTGCCATCGTTCTAAAGATAATCTTTCCTTTTCTTGTATACGCTGTTTTTTTAATTGCTCTTCATAATGCCGTTGTTGTTCTCGTTTTTTGCGAATTCGCTCTTTTTCCAACGCTATTTGTTCAGATGTTAAAAAATGAGGATCAAGAATTGAAATTGCTTCGCTAACTTCAATCTTAAAAAATTCTCGATTGTTGGATAATCGAAACTCTTTGAGTAATTGGTGACACTTGTTCTCCATAATCTTCAGGTCACTTTCAACCGGCCAAGATGCAGCGACTCTAAATGGCATAGGAACGCCAGTGGAATCCAGCTCTCTAGCTCGCTCTTCAGGACTTCTGGTAGTTAAACCGACCTTAACTAATCCTGGCATACTCTCATTTGTAAAAATGTAAATAAAACCCATTTTTAGTACCTAAACTAAAGAAATCATAGTTGCTTAATCAAGATGGTAATAATGTAACTATCTAGCTCAGCATATTGTTTGCAGATCACAAAATTCAGCTTCAAATCGAAAGCATCAGGCGTTTGGAATCACACTTAAACTCTTCACTAAACTAGCTATAGAATCTCATTACGCTTATTTACACCACAAAGAGTAACAGCCAAACCTCGATTTAGTTCAGTGTCTGCACTTTTTGCGTAACACTTTAAAGTTCTCTCTGCATCAACAGAGCCTGAGCACAATTTGATTGCTAAGAAGCGAGGTATCTCTTCATCAATTAGCGAAGCGCCTATGTAGCAAGATGCAGGGGCTTCTGACCATGCACCAGAGCAGAGCTCAGATGCCAGGCCAATTGGGATAGTCTTATCTATTTTCGAAACATCAGACAAACAGTCGTATGGATCATATGCGAAAGACGAGCAACTAATAAAAGAGACAATAGTAAAGAAAGTTTTCATGACAAGAATGCTCCTCAATTTACCCCTATTTATTATACGTGGTTAACTACCGATCTTTATATTCTTCAAAACATCCATTGCAGGCATAGTCGGAGAAGAGTCTCCACTAATTAACCCGGTTTCTGTACGGCTAAACAACGATTGAATTACAATGTCACGGGACTTTTCATCAATAGCACCATCTTTGATCAGGGCTAGATAGAAATACGTTAGTTGCGCTCGCTCTTCAGCGTCTCTTTGGAGATGAGTGGTACTCATGAACAACTTGGCCAAAACTCTTAAGAAAAATCCATAAACGGCGATTCCTGTTACAAACAAAACTACGCCCTTTATAGTATCCAGTTGAATGCCTAACTCATGCCCTTCGAGAAAATTGCGGTAGAAGATAAAAAACACAACGAGACCTACGAAGACAAAAGCTGAAAGCAGCACACCATATAGGAAACTATGGTTGCTATACTTATCAGCGGTATTAGACCAATACTGTGCTGGCTTTTCTAATTTGAGATGCTCTTGATAAGTAGCTTCTAACTCACTAATTTTCTTTTTTGCTGCTTCAATAGACTCATCATGCTCTGCTTCATAAATCGATCTATCACTTTCCCATTCAGAGTTCTTTTGGCTAGTAAGAGACGCCCAAATATCGTTACATTCATGTTCCCAATCACTCCATGACTTCTGGCATTCAGCTTCCCAATTTATGGCTCTTTTTTCTAAAGACTTCCTGGTTTCTTCTAACTCATTTCCTTTTTCAATCGCATTTGTATAGTTCTGTTCTATAAAATCACGATCGGAATTAGATAATTCTGTAATGCTTTTTCTTTCACGCAAGTAATCATAAGCAGCTAACGCTCCCATCATTTGTAAATGGTTGCCAGGCTGTTGAAACCCTCCTATAACATTCGGCCAGAAGGACTGGACTCCTGCTACGTTATATTCGTCATAAACATACTTTAGCCTTTCGAAAACAGAATGGCCGTGAGGAGCCCACATGCTGGATAATGTATTTATATTAGCTTGTACATTATTACGATGACTCGGATTAATCGGTCTTTCAGCTGCAATATCTTGTAAAATAAAACTTATTTGAAGTTTCAAATTAGTTAGATGATTTATTATATTGTTTATTGGTGTAAGCTGACCTTTATAAGTTTTACTGATAGATGTAAAGTTCTCTAATTCACCTTCCACATATATACCTAATTGCTCTGTCGAATCAAAATGAATTGAAGTATCAAACAGTCCTTTAACTACATAATTTTCTTTATATTCCATGTGCTACCAACTCAACTCTTGTTTACTGGCCTTTTCGTTCTCTTGATACATCATCATGATGTTGGAGTAATTACAAAGATCTATCATCCCTTTGCAGTAGTCTTGGACAACTCTATCCATAACCTTTCTATTTTCAGCTTGGGTAGCTCGTTTGAATTGTTTGACATTTTTTCTGTTCCATAATGCGTAAAGTTGTGTCATTACACATATTGATTTTTTCTCAGTAGTCATGACGAAGGGTATCTTTGATCAATTGAGTAACTTTTGCCTTTTGGGCTTCACTCCCGTCAAAGTCCATTGGGAGAACAAAATCCGCTGTAACTGCAAACGGAACCACCAATACTAAATAAGCGACTTACTTAAGCATGGCAACCTCTTTTCAAATGAACAAATACCATATGAAAACAGTAACATTGCAACAATTAGAGCACTACAAACTAATCGAACAATTGTGAACGAATGCAACTTACATGAACAGTAGATAGCTTTATAATTAAAAGTATAAATGGTCAGGACTTTGTGTCAGGATCTGCTAATAAATTGGGAGGTGCAATGCTTGTGCATAAACCTGTGCATAAAAAATTACCCACAACTTACACACAAGGCGAAAATAATTTAGCACTTTCCCCCAATTGAACAAAAAACACTCATGCACACAATATATTGTGCACGAGATGAAAATAAACACTACATGTAGACACTAAAAAACCAAGAACCCAGCCAAATCACAAGTTATAAAAAATGTCAATGCATTGAATTTAACCATTTACCAATCCATACTTTGTCCAACAGTGCCCAGTCCCCTGTTCTCGAAGTAGCAACAACTACTTTGTTTTCAAGGCTGGGCGTTCTTTTTATATCGCCTATATAATTATAATACTCATGGAAGCGTTGGCACCACCAAAGGAATACAAATCTTACGATGAATTGCTGGACATTCTTAATGTTCGAGGAATGACGATCGAGAGCGATGAACGCGCAAAACGTAAACTTGCTCAAGTTGGGTATTATCGCCTAAGTGGATTTAGTTATTCTTGTAGGAAGTTTATCAAAAAGCCTTGTGGTTCCTTAGAAATATGCGATGTTATGCGCACCCCTAAACGCAAAAATGATTTCCTTCCAGGCACCTCATTCAACAAAGTATTCAATTTATATTTATTCGATAAGAAACTTCGCGTTTTGATAATGGATGCTCTTGAAAGAATCGAAGTACACATTCGTTCTTTAATAGCCCATGAGATAGGTAAAGGCCATACAAAAGAAGTTGGTACAGGAAACTTCATTCCGGATCCCATGGCATGGTGTGACCCAACTTATATAAACCCTAAACACCTCAATAAAAGAGGAAGCGAATCTGATTGGGACAAGTGGATAGCCAACCACTATAAGTTAATAAGCCGTTGTCGTGAAGACTGCATTGAATGGCATAAAAGAACTAAAAAATCCATGCCGTTTTGGGTTGTTATTGAAGCGTGGGATTTCGGTACACTTTCGAAGTATTTCGGTATGTTAAATGACTCATATCGAATGCGAATTTGTAAACGCTTAGGTCTAGATCACCACAAAGCCCCTAACATTCTAGGTTCATGGCTTATGAGTATGAATCTACTTCGAAACCGTTGTGCACACCATAGCCGTATATGGAACCAGAAGGCTAATTACATACTGCCTGTGCCAGAAAATAATCCTTACTTCGATAGAGTAGCTTTAGACGATAACAGTAGACAACGTCTATTCGGCCTTATGGTAGTAATGAATTACCTGCTTCAGCAACTTGGACAGTCCAGTATATGGATGAATCAGGTTATGAGTGAAATTGAGAAATTCCCTCAACTACCAGGTTGTAGACTTCATTCTCTTGGTCTAACAGATGATGTAATCCCAAGTAAAGAGATTCTTGGTTTACGAGAGGTCACTTTAATTGAAGCAAACACCGAAATAAGACAATAGGTATTATAAGCTTCATTAACTTGATATCTACAACACACTCAACTCCCATGCTATCTTAATAGTCTGTTCACATACGACAGTTGGGGTTATGCTTGACTTTCCAAGCGTTTAGACCGACATGAAATTTGCTGCAATTACACTAGGCAGAGAATGTACGCTAAGTACTTTTAATTTTCCTAGGTAATCTCTATCGGTCTCACCATGAATACTGCTGTTAACAACGCTGCCACAGAACCTAAACATTGCAACTTAAACACGACCCCCAACGGTGGAATACAGAATACCAAGCGTTGTGAATCCCTCTTAAATTGCTTGTTATATTTATTTTTCGATATCTGGAAGTGCTGTCGGATCAAAGATAATTTTATGCTGTGAGGGGTTGCGAGTGCACATTAATAGGTGCTCTCTCTGGTTTTTGGGTCCAACCATTCTTAATTTCATTTCAGAGCCACACCATGGGCACTCAGCGAATATTTTTGTGATATAGATTTTGCCAGAGGTACCTATTTCTAAGTTTTTTAACCCACTCAAATGCTCAAACCTTCTGCGAGGAAGCACCATACTTAAGATCAGCATCGAAAAGAAAATACCAAAGAGTAGAACAACAACTGGCTGTATGGAGGATAAGCTGGTTGTAAAAAAAGGCATGAACAAACCTATTATGCTAGCTAAACTTCCCCAAGTGCCGAGCTTTTTAAATGTAGAACTTTTGGCTAAAGCACCATCTCTTGTCCATGGTAGATTTACAAACTCACGCTTGAGATTAAGTAATTCAGGGTCAATATTGTTCGAATTGTTAATATTATCACCAATATGGATATTACTATTATTAATCTCTGAGCCAATTGCATTTACGCTTTGCTCACCTGAATGAATAACATGTCCAGATGAGTTTCTAGGGGTACCGCACCCAGAACAAAACTTATGATTTTCACCAAATTCAGTTTGACAATTTGTACAATATTTCAACATAGCCTCCTTTAAATATAACGCCCGCTTAAGGGGCAGCCAACGCTACTACCAACTTTCCGCATAACACCGTAATCACAAAAACCAACGCATTATAAAAATGCCACGCGTTGGCTGTCCCTCTTGAAGCGTTTGTTATGTTTTAATTAGTTCATCAATTCTCAATTTGAGATCTTCACTACAATGCTTACTAGTTTTTAGCTTCTCCAACCAACGAATGTCTGAAGATCTCATATTGCGTTTATCATCAGCTTCCAAGTGCTTGAGCATTGCATCAATGTCACTATTAGATAGCCATTCTAAATAGTCACAAAAGGTGCGCCAAGTTGACCAACATTTACCGCGCTCTGATGGTGCCGACCAACGTAGAATATCAATAATATGAAGGATTCTAGGTTCAAAAACTGGCGAATCTGGAAATGGAGATATTCTTAAAATATTCATGAAAGGCTTACTAGCTGTATAAAAATCCCATACGCCATCTGTTTTTGAACATGCCTTTAGAACCGACATGTGAAACTGGTCACGAACCTCTTCAGAAGGATAATGACTTTTATTAGAGATAGTGACAACAGCTTGAATGAACTGGTCAATCTCTCTATATGACATTCTATTTTCGGGTTGTAGTAATTCACCGCCAAACTCTTTATAAAGTACCGGATAAGATAAGATTTCGACTAGTGCAGAAATCGCTTGATCTCGAGACTCCTTATTGTTGAAGCTATTGAGAATATCTTCATTAGTTATAGGCTTATTTTCTACGATTTTTGTAGAGAGCTCCCTCAAGCGCTTTTCAATATTTTTGTATTGGATTAAGAATCGCTTATTTGATTTTTTGTACTCTGTATATTCTTTAGCAAGATCTTCAAGAAACTCACCTATTTCGGCTTTTATGATAAATATGTTTTTATCTTGGAATAGTAAGCGAGACTCTTCCAACACATTGTCACTTACACTTGGGTAAACAATCATAAACGCGGGAGGCTTCTCTTCACCCAAATCGGCGTAAACTTCATCATAGAGAAAGCCGATATTTGGGTCCGTTAAGCTGTAGCCGATAAATATCGGAGATGCTTCCGAGAATAGAGTGTAAATCTTACGATTCAAATAAGTGTCTTCACGTTGAAACGAAAAGTACTGACTTTGGGTCACGACTATTGAATCTGGACGACCTAGATCTCCGTGAATTTTGAATATATTTTTTCCATTGCTGGTGACTTTAGGACACGAGTCTTTTCTAACAACGACATTAGCTAATCCATCAAAGATATTTTCGAGTACATTATCCCAGTTAGTGGTGACTATCATGTTAGGAGCAAGTGCTCTGAAACGTCGTATCCAACTTGGATCAGCGGTATCCTTTTTGAGGTCTAATAGAGCCTCTGATACAAGCGAATTAAACTCATATTCGGAATAATTGTGGTGAGTTCTAGCAAAAGAGAAAAGCAGTTCTGCTGCTTTAAGAGGATTGCTCAAATCCAATACTAATGGATACCCAATTTTCTTGCTTATCTCTACAAGAACATCCCCCCAACTCCCATATCCAAAATTATAAGAAAAACCTGAACCTACCCAAAAGAAGTAGTTTTCGGTAAACACTGATGCAAAAAGACTTTGCTTTGCATCTTCAGATAATTGTTCAATACAACTCATAACTATCCTATTAAAACATAACAGTTCTTATACAGAACCTTTCTATAAAACCAGTTCCGTATAATTCATAATTGCACATTTAATAATAGGCATAAAACATTGTTTTATTTAAGAGTTATGAGTATTAGACATTGATCAAATATAGAAAGTATCTGTATAAACTACTCACAATTTGAAAAGTAGGTAATGGGCATAAAAAGAATTAAACGTTATCGAACTATATGAGGGGTTATTAGCGTAGAGAAATTAACTCAACGCCCCCAATTCCAACGCCTTCTTAATCGTCTGCTTCACATAAAACAACTGAGAACCATGCTTAGATTCCCAACCTTTTGGATCATCGTGAAACTTTCGGTGCTCGTCTGCATTTAGGGGCATAGTGAAAAGGTCGTGAGTTTTAGCACCCATCTTCCCCTCTCCGTGACCGATTAAGTGATGAGCCACTACCCCCTCTGTTTTTCCAGTCACTACGCATGGCAGAGAACGGACGAACTTTAAGTACCTTTCACTTTGCCAGGTAATCTCTTTCGGTCTGGACATGAACATAGCTGGTGGCTCGTCATCAACAATCAACTTAACTGCACCGGCACGTTCTTTCAGAATCGCTTTTGAGTTCAATTCGAAACGTTCATCGCTTTCTCTGCGGATAACTAACCCGTTGGTATCTGGCTTTTTCTTCACACCAAACACATCATCAACTATCGATTGTGGCAAGTGTTCGTAAACACCATTCACGACACTCCACCAGCAAAGCTCAGGTAATGAGATATGCCTATCCAACCGAAGCTGAGACCTCACACTTTCCAATCCCCAAACAAGCACATTACGTTGAGCAATGGATTCCGTTTCAATACTCCTGCTT
Source organism: Vibrio ziniensis (assembly GCF_011064285.1). Taxonomy (NCBI): domain Bacteria; kingdom Pseudomonadati; phylum Pseudomonadota; class Gammaproteobacteria; order Vibrionales; family Vibrionaceae; genus Vibrio; species Vibrio ziniensis. Next base: position 1,153,391 of record NZ_CP049331.1, on the reverse strand, counting down.
TTTCGTTCTTGGTTGTCATGATGCCAACAAACACGAACGGCATTATCGAGGACGGTTAAGTTTTTGTCACAATACTCTCCATCTGAAAGTTGGCAATGTGGGATGCGCTCTAACCAATGCTTAAAGCTACCAAGTCGCTTTTGAACATCAATATGGTTAAAGAACTCGAGTAAACGTATATCGTCCACTAGCGATTTTGAACTATCCGGAATCACCGAACGGCTAACTTTGCCGCTTGGTACATTAACCAACTCTTCGGGTAGAGGCATAACAATGAGCCGGTTCCCTTGGCTCATCTTTACCAACTCGCTCAACAGAGTTTTGCCAGGCTTAAACATCATTAAACCAAGATCAGGTTGTAAAAATGGCTGAAGAATTATCACGCAGCTACCGCCCTTAAATGCCCAGTGTCTATCAACTTCTTCCGTAGCCATATCTCTCCTTTCCCTGTGATCATTGCGGTATGGCTAATTCTGGTTTCTGAATTGGTTTCGTAGGTACCTTGCTTAACGGTAAAGTAACCACGCTCAACAAACTCTTGATACGGCAAATTGTAAGAGCTGCCTCGGCTCATAAATATTTTCAGCTCTCGCAAAATTCTGAATATCGTTACAGGCCCCACGCCAACCGTCTTCGCAAACTGCCCGATGAGAACGCCTTTATCCGCACCAGCAACAGCATCAGCAAATTCAGCCTTTGGAGCTGCTATCGCTAACTGCTGATTCTTCGCTTCAAGTTCTTTAGCCTGGTTAGCTGCAAGTTGAAGTGCTTCAGCAAAAGTAGCCGGCACAACAACCTGATTTCTTTTTTCGAGTTCCTGCCAACGATCAACAACTGCAGCAGTGAATTCTGGAGAAAGTCGAGCAACAACAACCAACGAATCTCGCTTGCCTAATTCGTAGTAATCGAACAGTTGTCCTCGATACTCAAATTTTAGTGGCTCAATTTGAGCGACTAAAACATGACCATCAATCAATGAGCGAATGACACGTAGAACGTTCTTGTGGTCTTTCTTGGTCAACTCCGCAATTTCACGGCTGCTCATCTTCATTTCAGTTTGGGTACTTAGTTCAAACATGCTCATCCCTCAACTAACCAATACTTACTTGTAAACCCAGTATGCTCACCGTTCTCTAGCTTCAATGCGGTACCTGAGTTCCTTGCCCTTTCAACCAACCTCACCAGCTGACACACCGTAATGCCTAGCGACAGACATAATTCACACGGCTTCCAAAGGCGTTTACGTGACTTCATCAAAGTAACAAGATCCTTCTCACTCGCCATCTAGCCTCCCTAGCTCCTCCACCAACTGTTCCCGCATAGCCATCATTTCATTCAACTTACGCTGAGAAGATTTGGCAGCATCTTGAGAGACCGGTGATTTGCGCTGTTGGAACGAGAGTAAAGCTGCATTCTCGTTATTGATATCCATCTCCAATTCACGAATCTTGCGCTTAAGAACATCACGATCATCCGTAGCTTTCGGTTGCTGTGTTTGCGGCGCCGCCCCATAACCCTTGTCTTGCTCTTTGCAAAGCCAAGAGTGGATAAATCGCATAATCCCTTGAGCCGTCTTTTGGCGAGTAGGATTCGCTTTGCACCAACCAATCATGTTTCGTAATTGCTGAACCACATCTACCGCAGGGTAGAGCTCTCTAAGCTCAAACAACTGAGACTGCGTTACCTGATGAATCGCGCTCTTCCCTTTGAGAGGAATTTGAAACAAAACCGGATCATGCGGCTTTTCGGTTTCGAGCTGGCTCGGAACAAGATCTTTAACTGATGGTTCTATTGGTGGATCTATTGATGGTTTATGGTCGGATTCCGCCCTACCCCCCGTCGAAATTTGACCTACCACATCAGGTTCTTTCGTCTGTTCGAGATTCGAACGTTCGATTTTCGAATGGACGAAATTCGACTGTTCAAAATCCGTCTGTTCATCTGCTTTCTTTTTCAGCAGCAATACTGGTAATTGATACTGATTGTTTGAACGAACTAAGCGACCTGTTTCAGCCTTTTTGAATTGATTCTTTTTGAATAGCCAACCACTCGCTTCCAGCTTCTTAAGTGTTGATTTAACAGTAGTTGGAGAAACACCAGACTTACGAGCAATCGTATCAATAGACGGCCAGCAAACACCGTTATCATCTGCATGATCAGCAAGGCAAAGCATCACCAATTTGTCAGAGCCTTTGAACAACGGAATGTCCCACACATAACTCATTACTTTGACGGACATACTTCAACCTCATCTTTCTTCAGAGTCCAAAATGCAGGACGCTTAATACGGTTCCCTCTATCCCAACAAATCCACGCGTATTCAGCGTTATCAGTCGCGCCATGTACGAACGATGGTCTAGGAGTGAGAATAAGTAGGTTTGTCCAAGGGAAAGAACGCCAGAAGTCAGCTCGCTGTTTACTGCCAAGCATCGACAGACGAAGAAGAAAACACATAGTTCCGTCTTGCGCTAAATCTCTCGTCATAGCCGTAGCAATAAACTCTAACGCCAAACTAAACGGTGGGTTCGTGATAATCACATCTGCCGACATATCTTTACTCGGATTTAAGTAATCAATCCCTTCAGCTAATTCTGCATACTTAATGATATGCCCGCTTGGAAGTTCATTGGTTACACGACCATCACCACGACAAGGCTCTGCAATCACATCACTTTCACGAAACTCAATACAGTTCAGTAATGCTTTTACGCACCAAGAAGGCGTTGGATAGAAATCTCTCTCGATACGTTCTTTAGGCATGAATTCCCCCATAAACCGCTGCTACATATAAACGCTGCGCTTCATACAAATCGGCCAGTTCTTCATGAGTCAACTTTGTGCTCTGGCCCTTTTCCACCTTGTAGAACTCGTTTTGGTGGTACCATATTGAATAGTTGAGTGTTATTCTTTCCATTACTGCTTCTCCGAAGTGGTATGTGAAATTTCCTCGCAAGACGTTTCACTCGGCTTTAGACCGTTGCCGCGGTTTAAAGCCAACTCACTCTCATCATCCAATACACGTAAATGACGCTCGCACTTTTCTTTCAAGAACTGGATTTGTTCTCGCTCAAACGTGTCAGTGTTCTGCCCTTGATTTAAAGCTACTCGACAGGTATTAACTGTCATCAAAGACATTTGGTTCACGGTTTCCCAAAATGATTCAGTTCTCATCGTTCCTCCGCATATAATGCATCGAGCTTTAACATGAAGGCTTCGAACGTTGTCTGATACTCACGTTTCAATTGAGCAATGTCTTTGCGTTCTTTCTCGTCAAACACTCCATCAGCCTTCGCTTCTTCAATGGTTTTGTCCAAAAGCCCTTTCACTGCATTAAGGTGTAAGTGACAGTCAAACATATCAACGTTGTCTAGCTTGCCCAGCAGAGGTTTTTCAACAACCATAAAACCTGCTCTATCTGCAAAAAACGCAGCGATACATGGCGACTGTGTGAAGTCAACAATGTCCACCAGCTCTTCTAAAGAGAAAAACTTCGTGCCTTTATTCATCTTCAAACGGTTGTTGTACTGGTCATACGAATAGCCCAGATTGGCAGCTACCGTCCCGCGAGTTCCTTGAACAAAGCGCTCAGAGTCTTTAACTGCAGTTCTCAGCCCTATATGAATTTCAGCTTGTGCTTCCACTAATTACTCCTTGGTTTGGTGGTTATACATTTCCAAAATTTCTGGAAGAATTAACTTATCGAGGTATGTTCAGTAGTTGGTCTTTCTTGTATTGACCATTTGATAGCTCCTCTATTTGTTCTGCGTAGTTGGTTTCGCCTGTGTATTCGGTTCTTGGTAGAACACCTTTCTCACTCCATTTGTAAACTGCACGGACACTGACATGACATCGCTCAGCAATTTTTTGAGAACCAATTGAACTGATCGCCTCTTTTAACATACTCAAACCTTAAAAAATGAACATTTGGTACATATTATGACGGAACTGATAGTACATGCAAGAGGCTTTATTATTGAACCTATGGTTCATAGTGAAAATGTGCGATCTAACTTCTCCCTCAGGCTTGCACAGGCCTGTAATCAAGCAGGGATTGAAGAACACGGCCGCGGAGTAATCCTTGCGAGAAAGCTAGACGTAACACCTAAAGCTGTAAGCAAATGGTTAAACGCAGAGTCCATGCCACGTCAGAATAAGATGGCTGAACTAGCTGATTATTTGGGCGTGAGCTTGTATTGGCTACAATATGGTAGAGAAGAGCAAGTACCAAAAGGTAATGCTGAAATCCTTGGAAACATGCAGACATGGGATAGTCAAACACCGCTCGGTGAAGATGAAGTTGCAGTACCTTTCCTTTCAGAAATTAAGCTTTCGGCAGGCAATGGATTCGTTAATAATTTGGAGCAAGATAATGGCTTCCGCTTACGATTTGCCCGTTCGACGCTTCGACGCTATAACGTAGCGCCAGAAAATGCAGTTTGCGTTGCAGTTCATGGCAATAGTATGGAACCAGTTCTACCCGATGGTTCAACTGTTGGTATCGACTGTGGAAACAAAGCACTAGTGGAAGGAAAGATTTTCGCAATTAATCACAACGAAGAACTTTTCATAAAAAAACTATATCGCTTACCTGGTGGTGGTATCCGCATATACAGCTTTAACGAAGCTGAATACCCGCCAAGGGAATACACAGATCAGCAGATGCAAGAACAAAAAATAACAATTGTTGGAAGAGTATTCTGGTACTCGGTTATGTTATAACCGTAAACAAGGAAACAAATGAATAAGTCAATTATAGTTGGCGCACTAATCATTGGAGCATCTGTGATTGCAAGCCCTTTCATTTATAACTCACTGAAACAAGCACAACTACAAAAAGAACAGCTAATAATAGCAGAAGGCAAAGAACATGCTGACACTAATGCTTTAGAGCATTATGCACAAGAGTATAAAAAGATTAAAGGCCACTGCCCTAGCAAAGCCTCAGAGATGGTAACAGTAGTTATTAGAAAAGAACCGAAAGATCGCTATGGTATTGAATACGAGACCAAGGGTGACTGTAAGTTCCATTCATTAGAAGGAATTACTTCCGAATCTTATTGACGTTGTATGCAAACTAATAGAAGCAGTTGTTTTCATGAAGAAAATAAAACAAAACTCCATTATTGCCTCCTTATTATTGCTACTGTCTGGCTGTGTAAATACCAATATGAAGGAATCATATAACCAGTTAGGTATGCCTGGATACATAACAAAGAATGTGTCTCAGTTTAATGGAGAAACTGAAATCAGTTTGGAACCAGCTTATTTAAACGATGCATCTAGCTTGTTTAGATTGGGGCTACATTGGAATACCAAGTTACCCAAGGATAAATATCTCTTGGTGGCGGAGTGGGCTGAAGCAAAAAACTTTGAACCAAGTGCACCTCTCGGACTGAATATCGATGGGGACATTGTTTATTTGAAGCCTGTAGATGAAAAAGAATATGGTGTAATAAACAAGGAAACGAGAACGCTAAGTTCTACAGTTGCCCGTTCTACTTTTTCTTACAATCGAACACTTAAACAGTTCTGGATTTCGAGAAATGAGCTGTGGCAATTAATTAAAGCTCAGAAGGTTATCGTTAGAGTAGAGCTTCTTCACACATACTGGGAGGAGCGGCTTGAACCACCACAAACCGCCATGTCAGTTTACAACGAATACCCGTATGCTTGGGCAAAAGCAGGATTTGAAAAGTTCCTCACTGAACAAAAAGTTAATTAAATACTAATTTTCTAATAGCCGCCTATATGGCGGCTTAATTATTCCTAAGTTCACATAATTATAAAATGAACTTTTAGTTCTTTACAATAAATGTACTTATGGTACATTTATCTCGTTCATTTAGTTCACGAACTAACAGCGAGGAAAACACATGTCTAAACAAGAAGCGGGAAACCTCAGCCTTGAGGACCGTACTACCAACTTCCCTAAACTCATGCAAGAACTTGACGGTGGAGTTATCTCCAATGTCGTTGGCTTAGCTCTTTCTAACGTTGCTCGTGCTGCTTCTTACAGCGATAAGCAGGGCAACGTGAAGATAGACCTAAAGCTAAAACCTATGGGCACCAACAACGAAATGGTAGAAATCACGGCAAACCTAAGCGTGAAAGAGCCTAAATCGGGTTTTGGTACCAAGTCAGAAGACTTCCAATACACCTCAATCGCATATGTAGGCAAAGGCGGCAAACTTTCCTACGACCGCCCGAAAGAAGATATTCACGGTCAGACCACCATTGAGGAAGGTCAGCTTCGCGAAGTCCGCGTACGTTAATCCCATTAATCCATCAACGTAATCAAGAGAGAAAATTCACATGGATAAATCCGCAATCCAGCAAATTCAGGAATTAGCTAATGTACCTGAGTTCTTAAATCAGCTTCAAAAAGCAGGCTTCCCTATCGCTGCTCTACCTCAGTCATTTGAAGTTCATGACTTAGAAGTGTACATGCCTAATCGCAATCAGTTTCGCGGTGTGATGAGTACTGCCAACATCGATGAATTTGTACGCTATCACGAAGACTACCAAACCGAAGGTAATCAATGTTTCATCAACGCTGATCATATGTCGGCAATCACCATCTTTGACCTTGGTACTCACAAGTCACCAGGTCACTGCAAACATCAAGCAAAACTTACTTTACGTAAAACCGCAGCGTTTAAGGCGGTGCTAAGCATCAATGATGAACGCCTTAGTCAAAAGAAACTGGCTGAATGGGTAGAGGATTACAGTGAATTTCTTCAGGTGTTTTCTACCGATGGAGAAGTTATCGAGAACTCGGTGGCATCAGCAGCTATTCGTAATATGAAATTCGAAGCTAAAACAGGCCGCGAGTCAAATGTTGGTGATTTCAGCCAAAGCCAATCTGAGTACGAATCAATTGCTGTGCGTACTAAAGAAGAATTCCCAATGCCGGCTGTTTTCAAATTCACTTGTGAGCCATACCTAGGCTTACCAGAGCGTTCATTCGAAATGCGTATGAGCACCATCGGCAATGAAACGCTAATTCTTCGTATCAAGAAGCTAGAACAGCACGAAGAAGAGATGAGTGAACAGTTCAAAGACAACCTAGGGGCTGAATTTGTCTCTGAAGGTATCGAGATTAGCACCTTTATCGGCTCGTTTTCTTCTTAATTCATTATTCGTGCCCTTGCGAAAAGGGCGCATCTTGCGAGGAAATTTTATGTATTTCGAAAACGTCACTATTGATTTGGAAACACTGGATACTGAGAAAACGGCAAAAATTCTTAGTATCGGTATCGTTCCTTGGAATTGGGGAGAGCAAGTAAGCTTCCAAGAACTGTGTGAACGCGAAGCTAGCCTTTATATCAAAATAGATATGAGTAGTTTTCCTGATAGCTTTACTGAGTCTCAATCCACAGTTCGCTGGTGGAATGAACAAGGTCAACAAGCACGTCATGTTTTAGAGCCTAGTTCAGAACTAGACACTCATATCGAAGAAGCTCTTCATCGTATTAACCACCATCTAGTCAAATACGTTTCGCCTCTTCAAAAAGATGGTGGGCAAATATTCTGCCGAGGTTATGACTTTGATGGTGGAATTCTAGAGCACGCTTTTAAACAGTGCCTTATCACAAGACCATGGCTATACAACCGCTTCCGCTGCATCCGCACTGTTATTGATACGCTAGCGAAAACTCGCAATGGTTATGTAATCGAACATAACCCAGAGGGGTTCATCAAACACCATGCTCTACATGATGCCGCTAAAGACACCCTTACCATGCTGACACTAATGGAAAACCACCAGTGAAAGCACTAATCGCTTATTTAGGGCTTTGTGCCCTATTTAGCCTTGGCTATGTCATTTATTCAGCATGGAGAAATAACGGTGAGTATGACGCAAGAAGAGATCAATAAAGCAGTAGATGGTGTTATGGAGCTTCGTCCTGTTGGCATTCGTTCACCAAAAGAACCACCTAAGAACCCATCAATTACGCAGCGTATGAGCGATTTGCAGTTTCAACAGGAAATGGCCGCAATTATGGAAAATGAGCCAGTGGTAGGTTCAGCATTTTATTTTCGTAACAACGATGAATCAAAAGGTGGCCGTAAGAACCTGAGCTTTAACCCTTACCATGGTGGAGCTAAGTAATGGCTAGCCGTGGAGTAAACAAAGTCATCCTAGTAGGAAACTTAGGCAGTGATCCAGAGGTGCGTTATATGCCTTCTGGTGGAGCTGTTGCCAACATCACTATAGCCACCAGCGAAACGTGGCGAGATAAATCGTCAGGTCAGCAACGCGAAAAAACAGAGTGGCACCGAGTAACCCTGTACGGAAAGCTTGCTGAAGTCGCTGGTGAACACTTAAGAAAAGGTTCGCAAGTCTACATCGAAGGTCAGCTACAAACTCGTAAATGGCAGGACCAATCAGGACAAGATCGATTTTCAACAGAGGTTGTAGTTCAGGGATACAACGGAGTGATGCAAATGCTAGGTAGTAAACGCGACCAAGGATGGGGGCAATCTCAACAACCAATTAGTAGTCTGGGAAATCAATCGCCACACCATGCACCACCGCCGCCTCAATATAATGAACCACCTATGGATTTCGATGATGATATCCCTCTGGTTCCAATGTTTAAACCGCATCGCTCACTTAGTCTGTGCGTTTAATGGTGTCAACCACCAAAGCTATGTTGGTTTGGTGGTTGCTAAGAGTTTTACAAATAGAACAATAGGAATAAACGTTATGGGTGCAACTACCGTTTCTATTGATCCTGCAAACATGAAATGGGTTGGAGAGGATATCGTACTCGCCATGTTTGGCTGGACAGATACCGCCCTCAACAACTATCGCAACCGGGTATGGATGCAGGGCAAACATTACCGAAGGATTGGTACCAGTGGAGAGGCTTCACTGAAAAAAGCAAAAATTGTTTATAACATTCCAGAGATCAACAAGTGGATTGACTCTTACCCACAACACTAATGGAGAACAACATGCCGCCAAAGAAACTCCCCACTGGCGTTGAAATTCATTCTGGCATGTTGCGTATTTGGTTTATCTATAAAGGGGATCGCTACAGAGAATCTTTGAAGTGTCCCCCTACTCCCAAAAACATTCGTATTGCTGCAGAACGCCGCGTTTCAGTTTGTCATGCTATCCGCACTGGCAGCTTTGCTTATCACGAATGGTTTCCAGAATCCAAGCATGCAGCAACATTCCAACCAGTAGCCAATAGCATCACAATGTCACAACTGTTCGATGAATGGTTAAACCTAAAATCTATTGAAGTAACACCTTCAACACTGAAGAACTACAAACAAAGAATCAAACAGGTGCTATGGAATATGAATGGTGATCAGATTGTGAGTAGTGTGACTCAATCAGATTTACTCAATCTGAGGAAAAAGTTTACTGAAACCTGCTCGGCCTCAACGGTAAACACCTACATGCGAACAATTAAAGGCGTTTTTGGTTTTGCTATTAATACTGGTTACGTTGATCAACGTTTATTGACAGGAATAAAGGAACTGAAGATTCAGAAGAAAAGACCGAATCCGTTAACAGAGGAAGAGTTTGGAAGGGTTATCGCAGCTTGTCCCCACCAGCAAGATGAAAACTTCTGGCAATTGGCAGTCTATTCAGGTCTTCGCCACGGTGAACTTATGGCGTTAGCCTGGGAAGATATCGATCTAGATAAAAAGACGATTACGGTCTGCAGAAACTTAGCCTTAGAAGGTTTCTTTAAGCGACCTAAAACCGTGTCTGGTGAAAGGGTTGTGAACTTGCTGGAACCAGCCGTTGATGCACTGAGAAAACAAAAAGCATTAACTTTTATGTTACCTGCAATAGAAATTGATGTACTTCAGCGAGAACATGGTAAACTCCACCGCTATTTTATTCGGCCTGTTTTTTCGCCTAGTATTACATCAAGGTATGAAACGAATAATCGTTACTATCATCATGTGAGTATTTGGGAGAAATGGACAGCCATATGTAAACGGGCGAAGATCACCTATCGACGTCCATATCAGACGCGCCATACCTACGCTTGCTGGATGCTATCTGCGGGGGCAAACCCAACGTTCATTGCGAAACAAATGGGCCATTCGAGTGCGAAAGAGGTTTACCAAACATACGGTGATTGGGTAAGCGACCACACACAAAATCAGCTGGACATGCTAAATAATAAATACGGTCAAAATGCCCCCAATGTGCCCCTAAGTAAAGTGAGCAAGACTTAACTATATGAATACACCTAAAATTTTTGAACACAAAAAGTACTGGGCAGAATGCTTCGGTACGGCACGCTTTTTACCTACCAGTCGTAAAGAGATGGATGCGCTTGGATGGGATAGCTGTGACATTATTATTGTGACTGGTGATGCTTATGTTGATCACCCAAGTTTTGGTATGGCAATTATCGGACGTCTGTTAGAAGCTCAAGGTTTCCGCGTCGGTATCATTGCGCAGCCAGAATGGCAGAACAAAGACGCATTTATGGCGTTAGGCAAACCAAATCTCTTCTTCGGCGTAACAGCAGGTAACATGGACTCCATGATCAACCGTTACACATCAGATAGAAAGTTGCGCCATGATGATGCTTACACGCCAAATAATGAAGGCGGCAAACGCCCTGATCGCGCAACCTTGGTTTACTCTCAACGCTGCCGTGAAGCGTATAAAGATGTACCTATTGTTCTAGGTGGTATTGAAGCTAGCCTTCGCCGTGTTTCTCACTATGACTATTGGTCTGACAAAGTTCGTCGTTCAGTACTGTTTGATGCGAAAGCCGACATTCTTTTGTTTGGTAACGCAGAACGCGCTCTGGTAGAAGTGGCACACCGATTAGCTGATGGTGAGTCCATTAGCGATCTGATTAATGTCCGTGGCACAGCGGTCAACCTTGCTGCCGTACCAGAAGGCTTCAAAGTCATTGACTCATCACGCATTGATAAACCAAGTACGCCATTTGTACCAACAAACCCGTACGAAATTGAAACGCAGTGTGAAACCAAAAAAGACGAAGAAGAAGCAAAACCGATTACGGTTCGCCCTTCCCGTCATGATGCGAAAACAACTGCTGTACGTCTGCCTTCGTATGAGAAGTTACTGAATGACCGTATTCTTTATGCTCACGCAAGCCGCGTACTGCATTTAGAAACAAACCCGTACTCTGGTCGTGCACTGATTCAAAGCCACGGCAACCGCGAACTATGGGTAAACCAAGCTCCGATTCCATTAACTACAGAAGAAATGGACTATGTGTTTGATTTACCTTACGCACGTGTGCCTCACCCTAAATACGGCAAAGATAAGATTCCTGCGTATGACATGATTAAAACGTCAGTCAACATTATGCGTGGCTGTTTTGGTGGCTGTTCTTTCTGTTCAATTACAGAGCACGAAGGACGAATCATTCAGAACCGCTCAAAAGAATCTATCATCAACGAACTAAAAGAGATTCGCGATAAAGTACCGGGCTTTACTGGCACGATTTCGGATCTCGGCGGACCAACAGCCAACATGTACCGTTTAGGTTGCTCGGATCCTAAGGCGGAAGCAAACTGTCGTCGTCCTTCATGTGTTTTCCCTGGTATCTGTCATAAGTTGAATACAGACCACAAGCACACTATCGATTTGTATCGTGAAGCGCGTAAAGTGGAAGGCATTAAGAAAGTGATGATCGCGTCTGGCGTTCGTTACGACTTAGCTATTGAATCTCCAGAATACGTGAAAGAGCTTGTGACTCACCACGTAGGTGGTTATCTGAAGATTGCTCCTGAACATACGGAAAAGAACCCTCTGGATCTGATGATGAAGCCCGGTATGGGAACATTTGACCGCTTTAAAGAGCTATTTGATAAATACAGTGCGGAAGCAGGCAAGAAACAATACCTTATTCCTTATTTCATCTCTGCACACCCAGGTACTGAAGATGAAGACATGGTGAACTTGGCACTCTGGCTAAAAAGTCGTGATTACGAGTGTGACCAAGTACAGAACTTCTACCCATCACCAATGTGTAATGCAACGGCGATGTATCACTCTGAAGTGAACCCGCTAAAACGCGTGAAGTATAAAAAACGTGAAGACGTCACGGTACCAAAAGGTGACCGTCAAAGACGTTTGCACAAAGCTCTGCTTCGTTATCACGACCCACTAAATTGGCCGTTGATCCGCGAAGCGTTGATTAACATGGGTAAAAAACACCTTATCGGTGATAAACCGGGCTGTTTGGTGCCTTCGGAAGACAGCGACAAGCTCACACCTGCGCAACGTCGTAAATCTGGTCGTCATGGTTCAAACCGATTCGCGACAAAGCATACTAAATCTCAACCAGGTTTTGATGCACTGCGTGGTGATAGCGGTCGTGGTGAAAATAGCCGTAAAGAAAATAATCGTGGCGATAATCCACGCGGAAACAAAGCATCGGGCAACAGCAAATCAGGTGCAAAAGGTTCCTACGGCAGTTCACAAGGTACTAGTAATTCACAAGGCAGCAGTCGCGCTCAAGGAAATGCTCGCCCACAAAGCAGCGCTCGACCAAATACGAACAAAGGTAAAGGTCAAAGCCGACCTTCTCAACGAACGCAATAGAGCGTTTGTTAATCGCAAAGCATAAAAAAGCGCAGCTCAGGCTGCGCTTTCTATTAACTGAATTATTTGTCAAAACAGTTTAGCGAATTAAGCGTACTGCGCTTCGAACTCTTTCATAAACGAAACAAGTGCTTGGACACCTTCAAGAGTCATTGCGTTATAGATCGACGCACGCATACCGCCAACAACACGGTGACCTTTTAACGACGTTAAACCACGAGCTTCAGCCAACTCTAGGAAGGTACCGTCTAATTCAGGCTTCGCTAATTGGAATGGCACATTCATTAGAGAACGGTTATTTGGATGAATACCATTACGGTAGAAATCTGACGAATCTACGTAATCGTACAGCAGAGCTGCTTTTTCGCGGTTGATTTTCTCAATCGCTTTTACGCCACCCTGTTCTTTCAACCACTTAAATACCAAACCTGATAAATACCAAGCGTAAGTTGGTGGTGTGTTGAACATTGAATCTTGTTCTGCTAACAGTTTGTAATTCAAAATACCAGGTACCAGATCACTTGCTAGTTCTAACAAATCATCACGCACGATCGCGATACAAATACCCGCAGGACCGATATTTTTCTGCGCACCAGCGTAGATAACACCGTATTTCGATACATCAATTTCACGAGAAAGAATGGTAGACGACATATCAGCAACGATTGGTTTATCGGTTACTGGTAGATCGTTGATCTCGATACCATCAATAGTTTCGTTTGGACAGAAGTGAACATAAGCCGCTTCTGGGTCAATTTTCCATTCGCTCGCAGGTAAAATAGCGATTTTGCCATCTTTCTGTACTTTGGCATCAAAAACGTCTGTTTCACAATATTTTTGAGCTTCATTTACTGCGCTTTCTGCCCAGTATCCACCATCAATATAAGTCGCTTTCTTTGCATTGCCCATTAGGTTCAAAGGCACTGCTGCAAATTGTGCACGTGCGCCACCTTGGCAAAATAGTACTTTATAGTTGTCTGGGATATTTAGAAGATCGCGTAAATCCTGTTCAGCTTCTTGTGCCACCTTAATAAAAGGCTTACTGCGGTGGCTAATTTCCATAACCGAAACGCCCATGCCGTTCCAGTTAACAAATTCAGCCTGTGCTTTTTCCATCACGGCTTTTGGTAACGCTGCTGGACCAGCACTAAAGTTATAAACAGTGTCCGTTTTCGGCTCCATGTGTTCCTTGCTCCTGCTATCGATGATGAGTGTGATTAATACCACTTTTTTCATCGGATAAAAAGCAAGAAAAGAGGTCTTTCGACCTCTTTTCTTCAACTAATCTAAATTTCAAAGACTTTAGGATGTATGACGGGATTAACGCACCATCATCGCCGACATAAACAAGGTAAAAAGTGGCACTTTATGGCCGTTTGAGAACACAACATTTCCTTCTTTAATATCGGCATTAAGCTGATAACCTTGGTCATTCTGCGTCATCATTTCCATCAACAGCAATTCATCCACACCTTGCTGAATAATCGGATAATCAGCAACCAATTGATTCGAAACAAAAGCTTCTAACCCACCCGTTAACGCTGACACAATTACACTTGGGTCTTTGGATACGTTATTCGTTCCCTCTGGAAAATTCAGAGTGGCTTTAGAAGTAAACTCACCCTCGCCAAGATTCAAAGCAAATGGACTCATGCTGATAAAGAAGCCTTTTGAAAATAACGAATCAATGTGTGGCATCGCTTGTTGAATATCATCAGAACCTAAATATGGATTACTTTGATAGATATTTGAAAGCGCTAGGAAAGCTTTGCTATCAACAGCTCCCAAAGTGAAATCCAGTTGAACATTATTAACTTCACCGTCTTCTGATGTGAATTGATCAACATTCAGCTTGTGATTGCTAGTAAACCGTAATTTATCTGCATCTAACTTCGATTCAAACTGATAAGAGGTATTGTCAACGGCGAATAGAGTAGTACCCAAACCATCGTCAACCGTTAAGCTTCCGAGGGTGATATTTTGCTTTCCGATCCAAAAGCCCGCGTCTTGTTTGCCATCACCTTGACCAGTCAAATCAGAAAACAACATGTTCTCGCCAGAAGCAAAATTCAATGCAATGGAAGGGATTGAAATATTGAAATTCACTTTGCCTAGTGTTGTCACTGTACCAGACAGTTCAGAAGAAAGAATGGAAATAGCAACTGAATCCGGACCTTCACTTCGAAAATGCCAATTATCCAGTTTAGAAGAATAGCTTGTGTTTCCGTTAAGTTGCGTCGTGCTATTTATTACTAAAGGCGATTCAGGATAGTCAGGAAAAGTAGAAATAGTCGAAATACCAACCAACCCATGTCGAATCTCGCTGTTGACGGTTACTTCTGTTGGTAGTCCTTCTGCTAGCATCTGCTGTTTAAGAATAGGGCTAGTTACACTAAAACGTGTTTGCGCATGCGAAGATAGATAACCACGGTCATAACTGATCAGCGCCGCAGATATATCGTCATTGCTGATATGCTTTAGACCATCAGTAATCACATTCTGACCAATTTGCCCTACCGCTAAAGGCCAGCACAAAGCTAACGATATTGCGCCGCCAACTGCTCCAACTAATTTTAATTTTTTCATAATATGGAAGTTCCCAACTTGTTTCATGCAGTCTACCGATAAGGTTCTGTGAGCTCAAGGTCGTGCTCAATGAAAGACAGTAAAAGTAATTGTAAATTCAGAGTATTGATGATCGTTGACTCTAAATTGGCGTTCTAAAACCTTGCTCTCAGTTCAATTTATCGTCTCTTGATAAAGTAATAGAGTCGGATTTCAATATGATGAGAGCATCGTGAATCAATACGCCCTACTCTGCTTAGATAACAATCCCATTAGTATCGAACAATGGCGGCACGAACTGCGAGAGTTCGCGACCAAATTCGATTTGCACACCGCCGATTCTTTCGAAGAAGCAGAGCAGGCATTGGAGTATTTAGAATCTCAGAATCAGACAGTTGCTTTAGTCATCGCCAGCCATAACGCAAACTTAAACGGTGCAGACTTTTTGATCCATCTAGATCGAATGGACAACACCAAAAATGCACGTAAAGTTCTCATCAGTTGTGGTCAAGATATTCAGGCTATAGTCAGCGCGGTGAATGAGGGTCGATTAGACTACTGCTTGACTAAACCTTTGCAAAACAACGTACTTTATAAGACGGTGGTTCAAGAGCTTACCACCTATGTGTTGGAAAATGACAAAGATAACGCGCTTCACTACAGCAGCGTACTTGATCAGCAAAGGTTATTACGTTCTCATATCGACAACAAAATGCACTCATACCGGCAAGGCTTCATTACAGAGTACCACCAACTATCCGATTCTGAGCTTGCAGACCAAGTCATTGGCGCACTAAACCAATTTTTTGAAAAGCAAGACGATACTAAAGCATGTCGGACCTATTCTGCCGATCATTTACTCACTGTCGAAGGAAAAGAAAATCGCTTTTTGTGGTTTATCACTGAAGGTGAGGTAGCTCTGTACAAAAAAGATAAGCATGGTCAGCAAAGAGAGGTGGTAAGGCATCAAAAGGGAAACATTGTCGGTGGCATGTCTTTTGTTACAGGCGAATGCTCTTTTTCTACTGCAATCACACTGACTAAAACCGAAGTTATCAAGTTAGACAGAGATATATTCGCAAAAGTTATGCATACCAACACGAGTTTGCTTCCTTTATTTACTAACCTTCTGTTACGGCACTTCAATAGACGTCTGCAAAGAAGTATCAACACCAAAATACAGCTACAAGAAACGCTCGAATCGTTGGAATCCGCTCATCAACAATTGATTGAAGGTGAAAAAATGGCAATGCTTGGCCAACTGGTCGCTGGTGTTGCTCATGAGCTCAACAATCCCGTATCTGCAATTTTGAGAGGTACTGATACTCTTTCAAGTAACATTGAGAATATTGTGGATAGTTATGCAGATTCAACAACAAATCACCAAGGTTCGCACATGCTCAAAGCAGCTCTGATTGCAAAACCCATGTCAACATCCGAAGAACGCGAACTTGCTAAACAGTTAGAAAGCAAAATACATCATCGACTACTCTCTAAAAAAATGGTTAAGCTAGGACTTAACAATGACGAGGAATCAGTTAAAGGAGCCAAATCCAATCCTGACGCAATGTTGAAGAATCTGGAATCGCTTGAACGGTATCACCTGACTGGCACCACGCTTCGCTCCATTAAAGTTTGTGCGCAACGAATTACTGATATGGTAAAGAGTTTAAAAGGTTACGCTCGTGTGGATGACGAAACCTTCCACGTGGTCGATATTCATGAAGGAATTGAAGATACTCTCGTTATTTTCGAAAATCGCTTGAAACTACATAAATTAGTCAAAGAGTATTCAGAAATACCTCCAGTCCGCTGCCTGCCCATTGCTCTTCAGCAAGTTTGGACAAACTTAATTTCCAATGCGATAGACGCCTTCCCTGAAAGAGGAATATTGGAAATTAGTTCCAAAATAGAAAAAAAAGAGGGGCAAACTTATGCCGTCGTCAATTTCAAAGACAACGGACACGGGATTTCAGAAGAAATTAAAGAAAGAATATTTGAGCTTAACTACACAACAAAACGCGAAGGTAATTTTGGCTTAGGTATTGGACTCTCTATATGCCAACAAATTATGCATCAGCATCATGGTTGGATTGACGTTGAGTCTAAACTCGGAGAGTACACCAATATGCGAGTATGGCTTCCTCTACTCCTCACCACCGCTGAACAATAAGGAAAATAACATGAATAAATTCATGATTTTATGTGTCGATGATGAACGAGAGGTACTAGATAGCGTCATTCAAGATATTGACTGCTTTGAGGAACATTTCATCATAGAAGCGGCTCAGTCAGTCAGTGAAGCAAAATCTGTTATTGAGGATTATCGGAAGCAAGAGGTTTATTTAGCTCTTATTCTTTGTGATCACATAATGCCAGAACAAACTGGGATTAGCTTTTTAATTGAACTGAATGATGAGGTCGATACGGCAAAAACGCGTAAGGTATTGTTAACAGGGCAAGCGGGACTTAATGATACGGTAGAAGCCGTTAATCATGCTAGCTTAGATTTTTTCATCGCTAAACCATGGATGGGAGATCAACTTCGCCAAGCAGTTAAAGATCAACTTACTCAATATGTAATTGAAAATGACAAAGATCTTATGCCTTGGGTAAAAGTATTGGATACCGAAAAGATCCTCAAAGCTATTTCTGAAAAACGAATGGATTATGGTGAATAGGCTTACACTAAGGAAACTGGCACTTAATTTGCTTGGTTTCAACAAACGACAGAATTATGACATTTTTTGATGGTTTCTTGATGCATCAATGTTTTATCATGTAGCTAGAGTTAAAGTGATGCCTATCCAATTCAATGAACGTCACTTTGTTACCATCGGATTAACGATAAAAATACAGGTTTACCGTAACTATGCGTAAAACAATCATTGCAGTAGCACTACTTATAACGTCTGGGCAGAGTTTAGCTGAAGACCGTTACAGCCCGTCAGTTATGAGTAATTTTAGCTATGACTATGCTGAAGCTCGTATTGGAGCAAGCCCTATGACTTTTGGTGCTGGAATAAGTAAATCAGTGCATCCAAATGCACATATGGTTGCTCGTATTGATTCAGAGCTTGAAAGTGATTTTGCAGCAGCAGCTGGTTTTGGGTTTCACGCGCCAATAAACAACTGGGCAGATTTCACAGGCGAAATGTTATTTCGTGTTCAGGATGAAAAAGGTCACTCAACAGACACAGGTATGGAACTGAACTTAGGTGTTCGCCAATGGTTAGGTCCACAACTTGAAGTTGGTGGTAAAGGTGGCTTTGTCTCGATTGATGACAATGATGAATGGATTGGTTCATTCTATGCTCGATTCCATTCAACAGAACTATTCTCAATCGGTGCGGAAGCTCGCTTAAACGACGTATATGGCGATCAAATCATTTTTACTACTCGCTTTAAACTTTAATGAATAGCGTGATTTTTGAATAATAAAAAGCCGATGTATTAAACTTCGGCTTTTTAATCAGCGTTTAGAGGTTCAAGTTCGACGGCGGCAACTTTCTAAAAGCTGGCGTTTACGAGGTTCTTGCAATAACTTCCAGTGTATACCTTCAATAGCTCCCGCAAACTTCCATAGCAACTTAATATCAATATCGTTCCCGTACGTTTGGCAAACTTTGTTAAACACAACAGAAGCGCCTAGTTTCATAAAAGTATCTACATCACATACACCAGATTTCTTTACCATTCTTTCCAGAGTTAACTGCATATTTGGTAAATCACGCAAACGACGATTTGATGAAGACTTCTGATCTACGCGTTGAAAAACTGCGTTTTTTATTGAAGTGCTAATAATAGCCTCTAACCCTTCATAACGATTATCGAATAAGTCCGTAATCTCATAGTAGTTAACCGTTGCTACAGTCTGTTTCTTTACATGACGGAACTTTTCGCAACCCAATGAAGTTAACTGATCATCTAGCTCCTCTCCACCTCTGATATATATGCAATCGTTAGTTAATAGAGCATACATAGCATCCTCTTGAAATAAACCTATACCACCAAACATTGAACGCTGTTGACTCTCGCCAAACTTATTTACGTAATCGAAAAATGTTTGTTCTACCATAGTCTTAGACCCTTTAATCAAAGTCCCCGATTAAGAAAGATCACCAGATAGCAGTATAATTTAGCGAATTAAATTAATTAGTTACGTGCAAAAGCATCATTACTTTGATTGATGCCTAATTTGTTATGCGCACATCATAGTTAACGGAGCGAATTAAGTCAGGACATATCTCACACTCGACTACTTTTTTTTTACCATTTTTGAGATATCACTCGCATAGAGCAATTCTTAACGATTTCAGCGTTAAAAATCCCTTCCAAAATCTAATTTTTGGCTTGCAATAGAAGAAATTAGCCGCTTTTAGATGGAATCTGTTGCTTATCAACAATAGCGAAAGTTAGAATCACATTACTTCTGCTAATTAGTAATTTTTATGAATCACTTATCCTTTTACTGGCTTCCAGATAACAAACAGCTTCTTATTAAAGGAGTAGAAAGTGAGTTTGCGAAACTTGTGGAAACCTCCATCAGTACAGGAAAAATCACGCTCCCTCCTATCCCAGATGTTGTATTGAAGATTCAAAAGATGACATCTCAAGAGTCAACTACGGTTTCGGATGTAGCAAATTGTCTTGCTGATGACCCTAGTCTTGCTGCTGTTGTGATTCGTATAGCGAACTCAGTCATATTTAATCGTCGCAACATTACCTGCATTGATTTGACGACTGCTGTTTCCCGTTTAGGAATTATGCGAGTTAGGGATATTGTGACTGCACAAGCAATAGAACAGCTAAAACACTCGTTCAACTTAAGTAAGGAATGCAATAACATATTGGTGAAAAGCGCATCAGTTTCGCGTGAACTTGGCGCAACCATGGTATTGGTTGCACAAGCTTTTAAAGAACTAGACCCTGATATGTATCATTACTTAGAGCAAGAAAAAGCGCTCCTTGTTGGCCTACTGGCCGATATCGGTCTGTTTTGTTTGGTCAACGAATACCATCTCTATTTGGAAAATGGCAACTATCTAGACCAAGACATCGCTTTACAAATTTTTCATTCCCGCTGTTCAGAGACTAGCCATCTAGTGCTAAAGCATTGGGGGTTTGATACTGACTTTTTAGACGTATGTTGCAATAAACAAAGTGTGGAACATTCCTTCGAAGTCAGTTACCTTGATGTAGCACGCATATCAAACCACTTGCTTATGTTTAGAAAACAAGACGACGCTATTGATGAACATGAAGTTGAAATCAATACAACTGGCGCAGAAGTGCTCTATAACCTAAGCAATCTTAGCGATGCAGAATTTAAATCAAAACTTAGAGCGGTTATAAACGCCAGCGGTTTCTAAACCTTATTCGAGGAATGTATGCTTTCAGGGATGTTGTTTATCTTTGCTCCACTTGTGGTGGGGTATCTGTTCTCTATTCACAATAAAAATTTGCTAGCAAAACTGAACAGTGCGACTGCGTCGCTTGTTTATGTCATCTTGTTCCTTATGGGATTAAGTCTCGCCTCTTTGGATAATTTAGGCGACAACCTACAGCTCATCATTAAATACACCGCCGTATTTTTCTTGGTCATTGGTTGCTGTAACCTAGCCGCTTTGCCATTGGTGGATAAATTTCTGCCACTTGAGACTGATGCCAGCCATACAAAACTGCCTCTTTCCAAAATGGCTCTTGAGTCCGCAAAACTGATTCTTGTCGTTGGTGGCGGTTTGGTCATTGGTGTACTTTTGAGCTTCGATCTGAGTTGGGTAGACACCGCCAGCGAATGGATATTATTTATTCTTCTGTTCTTTATTGGAATCCAACTAAGGAACAGTGGATTATCCTTAGGTCAAATTTTGCTAAACAAGCACGGTATGGTGATCGCGAGTGTGATTGTTGTAACCAGCCTTGTAGGAGGCATGATTGCTTCATTTGTTTTAGACATATCTCTTTTCCAAGGCTTAGCCATGGCATCAGGCTTTGGATGGTACTCTCTTGCGGGTATCTTAATGGGTGATGCCTTCGGACCAGTATTTGGTGGCGCTTCTTTCTTGATAGAACTGTTGCGCGAACTAATATCCCTTGTGCTTATCCCGATGTTTATAGGCCGAATGCCTTGTACTTCCATCGGCTATGCGGGTGCAACAGCGATGGACTTTACACTGCCAGTGATTCAGACAACAGGCGGAGTTCGCTGTGTACCTGTCGCGATAGTCAGTGGATTCATACTTAGCTTGCTCGTTCCAGTTTTGATGTTATTTTTTGTATCTCTCTCGCACTAATTACACGAGAATTTATGTAAATTATAAAACGCTTATAAAAGACGAATTTGTCAGCCCAACACAAAAAAGAAATGCCTAGCTATTCAATATATGGATAGTCACAGCAATATAACAAAAGTTAAAGGAACAATTATGAAACGCCTTCTAACCACGCTACTTCTCACCGCAACATCTCTGAGTGCGGTCGCCTCGGATAACCAGTGTTATGCTGGTAAATATGATGCATATATTGATGCGTCATTAGGCTGGTATGAAGATCTAGCGAAACTAACAACAGAGACGTATCCTGAGCTTTCAGACGTCAGCCAATGGTTCCTAGAAGGGCGTCAGCATCACTTTGAACTTAACCGTGCTGCAGTGCACTACTATCTGGAGCACGATGCGTCTAAGGTCGCAACAAGTCAGCCAGTTGAAGCTTGGTTGAAACTTGATCAGCACGACATTAAAGTTCTAGCATCACGTAGTGATACTCTAGGCAAAATTGCTAAAGTCACTTTCGATGATCGCCAAGCGAAACCACATGATAAAAATTACGAACTTCGTTCAGCTTTTGCAGAACTATTAAGCCATCCAAAACAAATAGATAACGCGCTTAATCGTTACAACAATGCAATTGCGAAACTAGAAAAAATAGAATGTAACTAAAACCACAGTTTTTAGACCATAATTTTCGTAACTTAGGCTTTCCGAATTAAGACGGGACATTAGTCCCGTTTTCGTTTAGATTGTCCCGCTTGCAACCCTAAAACTACAACTATTATATAGACGCGACATGGTATCAGAACAAAGAACCGCTGATGCGAATTTCGAATCTCTACTTCGAATCTTCACAGTACCAGAAGGTCCAGACTCAACCCTGACCCAAATAGAAGAAGAACTTTCACGCAATCTAAACAAATTTTTGCGAGATCATATTGTTGCTGAAGAAAAATCTCTCAAAGATATCGAAAGAGATTTCTCAAACGCTCACATACCCGAGCAACCAGAATTCGTCTCTGACCATACACAGCATCTGCTAGATACTTTGGTGTCCCACTCTGTTCATACTGCTTCACCAAGTTTTATAGGGCATATGACATCGGCATTGCCTTATTTCTTGATGCCGCTCTCGAAGATCATGATAGCCCTAAACCAAAACTTGGTAAAAATTGAAACATCTAAGGCTTTCACGCCACTGGAACGCCAAGTATTAGGTATGTTGCATCGCTTAATTTACAGTCGTGATGACAACTTTTACTCCTCATGGATGCACAGTGCAGAACACTCATTAGGTGCATTTTGCTCAGGTGGCACCATCGCTAATATCACAGCTCTTTGGGTCGCACGTAACAAAGCATTAAAAGCACAAGGCAGCTTTAAAGGGGTAGAAAAAGAAGGTCTGTTCAAAGCCATGAAACATTATGGCTATGAAGGCTTGGCAGTACTTGTTTCAGAACGCGGGCACTACTCTTTGAAAAAAGCGGCTGACGTTTTGGGCATTGGTCAAGAAGGGTTGGTATCGGTAAAAACTGCGGATAATAACCGTATCTGCCCACAAGATTTACAAGAAAAAATTGCACAGCTTAAGCAACAAAATATTAAACCGTTCGCGGTTATTGGTGTCGCTGGTACCACAGAAACAGGTAATGTTGATCCACTGAGAGAAATTGCAAAAATTTGTCACGATGAAGGTTGTCATTTCCACGTCGACGCAGCTTGGGGTGGTGCAACTTTAATGTCAAACAATCATCGTCACCTGCTTAACGGTATCGAATTGGCCGACTCAGTCACTATTGATGCGCATAAGCAGCTATACATCCCTATGGGTGCTGGCATGGTATTGTTTAAAGACCCTGATGCAATGAAATCAATTGAACACCATGCGCAATATATTTTGCGTAAAGGTTCGAAAGATTTAGGCAGCCACACTTTAGAAGGTTCTCGCTCTGGGATGGCGATGCTTGTGTATGCAAGTATGCACATTATTAGTCGAGCGGGTTATGAACTTTTAATTGACCAAAGTATTGCTAAAGCACGCTATTTTGCTGATCTGATCAAAGCCCAACCTGATTTTGAATTGGTATCTGAACCTGAGCTCTGCCTTCTCACCTATCGCTATCTGCCAGCACATATCAAACAAGCATTAGATAAAGCTGATACTAAACAAAAATTGACTCTCAATGAATTGCTCAATGAGCTAACTAAATTTGTGCAAAAAACGCAGCGTGAAACAGGTAAGTCTTTCGTATCACGTACCCAGTTAAATCCTAAATGTTGGGATCAACTCAATACCATCGTATTCCGTGTTGTTTTGGCAAACCCATTAACCACTCACGAGATCCTTCATTCAGTATTAGAAGAACAACGTAAAATTGTTCTACAAGCGCCTAACTTGATGCGCCAAATTGAGCAAATGGCACAAAACATCTTAAACGCATAAAAGCTTTAAAAGTTACAGTAAAATTGAAAATTACTTTCGATTTACTGTAACTTTTTCGTCAATAGCTCACCAATCTTCTTCTATATCGGAAATTCTCGGCTAAAAACTGTAGTTTTTTTAATTTTTAGTTTGAGGCTTGTCATATTCTCATCATCCCGTAGATTTTTCGTTTCGGGATTCTTACAGCTTAGGTTTATACTGACATAATGGCGTTGGTATTAGGAAATTTGTTATTTCCTTGTTTTTAAATGGTCGGTCCATTAAACCAACAAGTTGTTCTCTATGCCTGCGTGAACACTATGAATACATTAGAAAAAATTCAAAAAAATCTGGAAAACTTTAGCAAATCAGAGCGTAAAGTAGCGGAAGTTATTATGGCTTCACCGCAGACAGCGATTCACTCTAGCATTGCAACATTAGCGAAAATGGCTGATGTGAGTGAACCGACAGTAAACCGCTTCTGTCGTCGTTTAGACACTAAAGGCTTTCCTGATTTTAAATTACATTTAGCCCAGAGCCTTGCTAACGGAACGCCTTACGTTAACCGTAATGTTGAAGAAGACGATGGCCCGGATGCATACACCCATAAGATTTTTGAATCGACTATGGCGTGCTTAGATGTTGCTAAAAACAGTTTAGAGCCGATGCAAATTAACCGCGCTGTCGACTTACTGACACAGGCGAAACGCATTTCGTTCTTTGGATTAGGTGCATCTTCTGCTGTTGCTCGCGATGCGCAAAACAAATTTATCCGCTTTAATATTCCGATTAGCTGTTTTGAAGATATCGTAATGCAACGTATGAGCTGCATTAACTGTACGGACAATGATGTTATCGTACTTATTTCTCATACAGGCAGAACGAAAAGCCAAGTCGAAATTGCAAATCTGGCTCGTGAAAACGGAGCGACAGTGATTGCTATTACGGCAAAGGATTCACCTCTTGATAAAGCGGCATCTTTATCTATCTGTTTAGAAATCCCTGAAGATACTGATGTTTATATGCCAATGGCAAGCCGTGTTGTTCAAATGACAATCATTGATGTGTTAGCAACTGGGTTTACTTTACGCAGAGGCTCAGGCTTCCGAGAAAATTTGAAGAGAGTAAAAGAAGTTCTAAAAGACTCTCGCTACGACAAATCATCGCATTTTTAAAAAAACGGAGCTTAAGCTCCGTTTTTCCTCATATTTTGGCGCGCAACAGAAACATTCAACTACTTTGCCTTGAGCCTTCTTCACGCATTGAATTATAAAGTAACTCAACTTTACCACTCATTTGGATTTCAGTTGGTTCTTGGCATACACCGCTGCATGAGCAGACTTGATTTAAAATGTACAC
This sequence comes from Vibrio ziniensis, assembly GCF_011064285.1. NCBI lineage: Bacteria > Pseudomonadati > Pseudomonadota > Gammaproteobacteria > Vibrionales > Vibrionaceae > Vibrio > Vibrio ziniensis. Next base: position 1,128,208 of record NZ_CP049331.1, on the reverse strand, counting down.
TAACCGCTCTTTGGTAAGAGGGATCGGGTTCCCTTTAATCGAATTCGATTTCAACGCGTCTTGTGCCACCTTTTCAAATGAAGTGCTGCATACACCAAAACTGCTCAGTAGCGGTAATCCAAGTGTGTCGAGCATCTCTTCAACCCATTCGACACCATCAGCTATTTTTGCCTGATGGTTACCCGTTAATAATTCAGCTAAATGTGTATAGCGATAAAGAATATCCTCTCTACCAGCTAAGCGAGCAGCATTGATGTTTTCAAGCATCACGTAGGGTGCAAGACGAGCAGTAATAACGCTATGCGGTGCTTCGAGCTTTCCACAAAGGGCAGAAGCTAGGCCATGAGCCGCTCCTAGCTTAGCATTGGTAGACGCCATACCTCCCAACATAGCGGCAAAAGCCAAGTCAGAACGGGCTGATTTATCGTCGTTCAAGCATCCAGGTAGAACCGCTCGAGAAAGTTTTCGGATCCCTTCTTCACATACCATATCGGTCAACGGATTCGGGTCGCCGCATACGTAGGACTCCATTAGATGGGTGAACGTTTCCATCGCGCCGCGGCCAGAAATTAAAGGATCTGTTCCATAAGTTAAGGTAGGGTCAACAATCGCTACATCAGGAATCATTTCCGGGCTGCGCAAACTCACTTTCACTTTGTCCTGCCCTGATTTTAACACCGCTTTACGAGTCACTTCTGAACCCGTGCTTGCAGTCGTCGGGATCGCAATCATTGGTAGAGGTTTCGTCTTTAACGGAACACACCGTCCGAGCACTTCCACATAGTCATAAACATTACCTTGATTAGGAATAATAGCAGCGAGAGCTTTTCCCATGTCAATTACACTGCCGCCGCCAATAGCTACCACCAAATTGGGAGAAAATCTTCGCCCTACAATAGCGGTTTCTTCAACCATAGTAATATTAGGCTCGCCGGAAATAGCGACATGCTGATAACGGAGTTTTTGTTCATTAAGATATTCAACAATTGGGCGAGCACGCTCACTCTGCTTACCAGAGACTAACAGAACACTGTAACCAAACTGTTTAATCAATGAGAGGGAATTTTCGAGAGCCCCTTCACCAAAGATAATCCGGCTAGACGTCATGAACTGAAACATAGTGGAACTCCATTCCGCTACAATAGATGGCAACTAGATTGCTCCTATCCATAACGAATTTTTTTGACTCAGGGCAATTCGTTAGCAATAACCCTGTTTTTTCCCTGAGAATATGCTCAAAATCACGTATACCTCAGTTCGCAGTTTTGTATTCTGGTTGTGGTTTTCTGCAATTTAGGTGGCTTTACTGAATAATAGTTGCTCGCAAACAGTCGTATATTTGATCAACTAATTTGTTGATCAATAACAGATTTAAAACGCCCTTAAATCAATAGGTTTCATCTATTAAAGCTAGTGATAAATGCAGCTTTATTTTCTATGTTGGATCGGGCATAGTAGACTCAAATGAATTATAGGAGAAAGATATGTTCGCAGTTATTTTTGGTCGCCCAGCTTGCCCTTATTGTGTTCGTGCTAAAGAGCACGCTGAAACGCTAAAAGCAAAACGTGACGATTTTAACTACCGTTATGTTGATATTCATGCTGAAGGTATCTCAAAAGCTGATTTGGAAAAAACTGTTGGTAAACCAGTAGAAACTGTGCCACAAATCTTCCTAGATCAAGTACACATCGGTGGATGTACTGATTTTGAAGCTTACGCAAAAGAACATCTAGGTCTGTTCGACGAGTAAGCTCATCAATTATAAAAACGATTGTAAAAAAGCCCGCTTAATTAAGCGGGCTTTTTTTGTTGATTCGAAACAGGTTTGACCAAGAATTTAATTATTTTTTTTTCTTATTACGTTAGAATCGTCACACTTTACAGCCCCACTGTTGCACATGTAATAATTGAGATAATTTGTGAACATCGACGTCGTCCTCTTACTTGAACAAAACCCAATATTGCTAATTTTTGTTGTATTAGCAATTGGCTTAACTATCGGCAAAATTCGCTTTGGCAGCTTACAGTTAGGCAACTCAATCGGTGTGCTTATCACCTCTTTATTGATGGGGCATTTAGGGTTTTACATTAATCCTGAAGCGTTAACTATTGGCTTCATGCTGTTTATCTACTGTGTCGGTATCGAGGCGGGCCCAAACTTCTTTGGTATTTTCTTCCGTGACGGTAAAGATTATCTCATTCTAAGCCTCGTGGTGTTATCAACTGCAACTTGGATTACCTATTTTGGTGGGTACTACCTTAAGCTCGATTTTGGCCTCGCTGCAGGTATGATGGCAGGAGCATTAACATCTACGCCTGTACTTGTAGGCGCTCAAGATGCGCTGAATTCAGGTTTAGCCGAAGCTCCTCGTAATATGGAACTTCCGACTATTCTTGAAAATATGTCTGTCGGTTATGCCATGGCCTATCTGGTTGGCTTAATCAGTATGATTTTGTTTGCTAAACTATTGCCTAGATTACAAAAGCAAAACCTTTCGGACTCCGCTCAACAAATCGCTCAAGAACGTGGTATTGGTGGAAATGGACAACGAAAAGTCTACTTACCAATAATACGAGCCTATCGTGTTGGGCCTGAATTAATTAACTGGATCGATGGTCGTAACCTTCGAGAGTTAGGTATCTACGGTCAGACAGGCTGCTACATTGAGCGGATTCGTCGTAACGGAATTCTTGCACACCCTGATGGCGAAGCGATTTTACAAGAAGGCGATGAAATAGCACTGGTTGGTTACCCAGATAGCCATGCGCGTCTTGACTCTAGCTTTCGTGAAGGTAAAGAAGTTTTCGATCGTAACTTACTTGATTTACGCATATCTGAAGAAGAAATCGTGGTTAAGAACGATAAATTCGCTCAAAAACGCCTGTCTGATTTGAATTTATCGGAGTATGGATGTTTTCTTACTCGAGTTGTTCGCGCTCAGGTAGAAATGCCGATGGACTTAGATATCGTATTAGCAAAGGGCGATATCCTTCAAGTCAGCGGAGAGAAAAGCAAGGTTTTGGGGCTAGCCGAAAAAATCGGTTTTATATCGATTCATAGCCAAATGGCAGATTTACTCGCATTTTGTAGCTTCTTTATTCTAGGCATCATGTTCGGTCTAGTAACCATGACGTTCGGTCAGGTTTCTTTTAGTCTAGGTAATGCCGTTGGTTTGTTGTTGTCAGGTATTACGCTAGGTTTCTTAAGAGCAAACCACCCTACTTTCGGTTATGTACCGCAAGGAGCACTGAACATGGTAAAAGACCTTGGCTTAATGTTCTTTATGGCCGGTATCGGTTTAAGCGCTGGTGGTAACATGTTCCAGCATTTATCCGAAGTTGGGATTAAAGTTCTTGGTCTAGCTTTCTTAGTAAGTTTTGTACCTGTCGTGTTTGCTTATCTAGTAGGAGCTTACATCCTTAAGATGAATCGAGCACTGCTATTTGGAGCTATCATTGGTGCACGAACTTGTGCTCCAGCAATGGATATCGTAAACGAATATGCAAAATCAACGATTCCAGCTTTGGGTTATGCGGGTACCTATGCGATTGCCAACATACTAATGACACTGACCGGTACCATTGTCATTCTTTTGTTCTAGCTCTTATACCATTGTAGGTATAAATATGAACAAATTAAGCATCGGTGGAGCAGTGATTGGCATTAAAGTCCGTGAAACTCCTCCAGGCCTTCCTTGGCTCGGAAGGTTTGCATGTTACTGAGCAATGAGTTTTCCAGATTGGTATTAGAAAACTAGTTAAGCAGTAGCTATTACGAAAAAGAAAAAGGCGCTCCGAATGAGCGCCTTTTGTATATCTCGAATACTTAGATATCGATAACGTCAAATGCTACTTCTGCGCTTACGTCTGCATCGTAATCTACGCCTTCAATACCGAAACCAAACAGTTTTAGAAACTCTTCTTTGTAAAGTTCGTAATCTGTTAACTCTTTTAGGTTCTCAGTCGTGATTTGAGGCCACAGGTCACTACAATGTTTTTGGATATCTTCGCGAAGTTCCCAGTCATCTAGACGTAGACGGTTTTTCTCGTCTGTTTCTGGAGCACTACCGTCATCTTTGTATAGGCGTTGGCTAAACATGCGGTAAATTTGCTCCATACAACCTTCATGGATGCCTTCTTGACGCATTTTCTTAAATACCATTGCAATGTACAAAGGCATTACAGGAATCGCAGAACTTGCTTGAGTCACAACAGATTTAAGAACCGCTACGTTTGCGCTTCCGCCTGTTGCTGATAATTTGCCATTCAACACTGCTGCTGCGCGGTCTAAGTCCATCTTCGCACGACCTAACGCGCCATCCCAGTAGATTGGCCACGTTAATTCAGTACCGATGTAGCTATACGCAACTGTTTTACAGCCTTCTGCTAAAACACCACCTTCTTCAAGCGCTTGCATCCAAAGCTCCCAGTCTTGACCACCCATTACCGTGATGGTGTCTTGGATTTCTTCTTCAGTTGCAGGCTCTACACTTGCTTCAATGATGACATCTTTATTGGTATCAACCGCAGTTGAAGTGTATGTTTCACCGATTGGTTTTAGTGAAGAACGAATAACTTCACCTGTTTCAGGCATTTTACGAACAGGAGATGCTAGAGAGTAAACAACCAAGTCAATTTGACCAAGGTCTTGTTTTATTAGCTCTACTGCTTTTTGTTTAGCTTCATTTGAGAATGCGTCGCCGTTAAGGCTTTTCGCGTACAGACCTTCTTCGTGAGCAAGTTTGTCAAATGCAGCTGCATTGTAGAAACCAGCCGTACCTGTCTTCTTATCTGAACCCGGCTTTTCAAAGAAAACACCGATAGTTGCAGCACCACCGCCAAAGGCAGCAGCAATACGAGAAGAAAGGCCGTAACCACTTGAAGAACCAACAACAAGCACACGCTTAGGCGCATTCTTAATTGGGCCTTGTGCTTTAGTGTAAGCGATTTGTTCTTTTACATTAGCTTCACAACCCACTGGGTGCGTTGTTGTACAGATAAATCCGCGAATTTTAGGTTTGATGATCATATTCAACTTCCTTCAAAAATCTTCGCTAGGATAAAAGTTTCAACCACAAATCGCACCCTATTTCTGTCAAAATAGTCCGATTTAGCAAGTGGTTGGAGCACTTTCGTTCGATATAAAGAAGGCTTCACTATGGAAGCCTTCTTAGTTAAGTGTTTAACCTTATCCTTAAGCTACGTTGTTTAGCTTAGGTTTCACTGTCTGATTGGTCAAAACTTTTGAGAAATCATGGCTAAAGTGATCCACCTGAATCGCTTTATAACGTAGCTTTTCCGCCGCCAAAATGGCATCAATTTCTTCCGCAGTTAACACACCGGCTTCTTTTGCCTGAATCAAACGGTCAGCCAATAGGCCTTTGCGAGCAACTTTACCATCTTTAATACCACGATAAAGTTTCTTCTCTAGTCCTTGAATGCTGTAGAGAGCAAGGAATGCTTTTTCCATCAAGCCAACGCTGTCATCTTCGCCTTTACCTATATAGCAAAGATGTGTCAGACGATCACGATGAGCGCCTGGAATCATTAAGCTCTCAGCCACCGCAAGCGACAAATCATTACTTGGCGCTTGGTAATGATTACCTAGTGGGAACAACAGACCTTTTAACAACCGTCCAACCGCTTTTGAAGGGTAGTTTCGATAAACTTCATTTAGTGATTTAGCAGCGTGGTACAAACAGTGTTGCATCGCATAATGTACGTAGTTGAGGTCAGATTGCTGACGACCATCATCTTCGTATTTTTTCAGTACCGCAGAAGCCATATACAAGTAACTTAGTCCGTCGCCTAAACGCGCCGAGATCATCTCTTTACGTTTCAGTTCGCCACCTAGAGTTAACATCGCCATATCAGCACTCACGGCCAACACACGACTTAAGCGCGTTAGCTGCTTGTAGTAAGGCTTCGTTGGACCACTCATATTAGCTTTAACAAACGCTGAGCCTGTTAATGCGGCAATAAGCGCACCAATCGAGTTTTTCGTTGCATGACGAATATGTTTGAACAGCAATTTATCAAACTGTTTCGCCCCTTCTTTCTCATCAGGGTTGGCAGCCGCTTCCATCTCTTTCAACACATAAGGGTGACAACGCGTTGCACCTTGCCCAAAGATCATTAGGTTACGCGTCAGAATATTTGCACCTTCGACGGTAATCGCAACCGGAATACCTAAGTAGTGACTCGCCAAATAGTTCATGGGGCCGTCTTGAATTGCGCGTCCTGAATGAATATCCATAGAGTCATTCAAAATAACACGAGCAATTTCAGTCATGTGATATTTAGCTATTGCAGTCACAATTCCCGGTTTTTCTTTTAGATCCAAAGACGTGGTTGTTAGTGTTCTTGTCGCTTCTAACAAATAGGTTAGACCACCAATCCGACCTAGCGATTCTGCCACACCTTCAAATTTGCCAATCGACATACCAAACTGCTTACGCACATAAGCGTAAGCGCCTGTAGTACGTGCCGTCAGATGGCCAATTGCAGTACCTAACGCTGGTAGAGAGATACCACGACCTGCCGACAAACATTCCACCAGCATACGCCAGCCTTTGCCCGCGTATTCAGAGCCACCAATCAACCATTCCATCGGAATAAAAACGTCGTTGCCACGAGTTGGACCATTCATAAATGCGAGACCAAGGGGGTCATGGCGCTCACCAATTTCTACACCCTCATGATTCGCCGGAATGAGCGCACAGGTAATGCCTATGTCCTCTTTGTCACCCAGTAACTTTTCAGGGTCACTCAGTTTAAATGCCAAACCAACCACAGTAGCGACTGGCGCAAGTGTGATGTAGCGTTTATTCCAACTTAAACGGATACCAAGTACTTCTTTTCCTTGATGCAGTCCGTAACAAACAACACCTTGGTCTGGAATACCCCCTGCATCAGATCCAGCTTCAGGCCCTGTTAGGGCAAAGCACGGTATATCCGTACCATCAGCAAGGCGTGGCAACCAGTAGTCTTTTTGCTCTTGAGTTCCGTAGTGAGAAAGTAACTCACCAGGACCTAAAGAGTTAGGTACCATTACGGTTACCGCAGCACTGATTGAACGAGTCGCAAGGCGAGAAACAATGGTTGAGTTTGCTAAAGCAGAAAATTCGCGACCACCATATTCCGTTGAAATGTTCAAAGAGAAAAAACGCTCTTTGCGCATGTATGTCCAAACATTTTCTGGTAAATCACGATCTTCTTTTACAATCTTGTGATCATCAAGCATCTCAAGCAGGGTTTCTAGCTCATTATCCATGAATGACTGCTCTTCAGCAGTAAACGACGGTTTAGGGTAATGGTGAAGCTTTTGAAAATCTGGCTGGCCGGAAAACAGTTCACCATCCCACCAGACACTTCCCGCTTCCATTGCTTCTTTTTCAGTACTAGATAGAGGTGGCAATACCTTCTTAAACAACTTAAAGGCGGGGTCACTTATCCATTTTTGTCGTAGAGAGCTCATTGTGCAGATCCTTTTGTTCACGGGGTTTTATTATTATTTTTTAGCTTTATATTTTTGCTGCAACGCCAGCAGCGAGATATGGAATGATTTGGTCAATAACGACTTTTGCATCAACCTTACTTCCAAAATCATTTTCTGCGATTTCTGCCAACGCTTTACTTGAAGCCATAGTGAAAACACATGTGCCTAAGGTGAAGTGCAGACGCCAAAACAGAGTTTCGCTAGTTAATTCAGGGTTTGCTTTCATTACTGAGTCAGTAAACAATTTCAATACATCTTCGTAACGAGTGGTTATAAACCAACGCAAATGCCCTTGAACATCGGTATAGCCTCTTCCAATCAACAACATAAAGCGACTGGTACCATGTGTACTGACCTTATTGAGATTCTTCAACGGTTCACGCAGTGATTCAAATACATCCTCCATTGAGTATGATTCACGTTGATTCAGCTCAATCAAAGCTTTATGTACTTCAGGCATAAACGCCTCCAGGTAACGATTCAGCACTGCACGAACCAACGTTTTCTTATCACCAAAGTGATAGTTCACAGAAGCCAAATTGACTCCAGCCTTGCCTGTAATCGTTCTAAGCGAGGTGTCTTTAAAACCATGCTCAGCGAAAAGGCATTCCGCTATATCCAATATTTTTTCTTTGGTACTACTTTTCGACGCCATTCATCACTCACATGAAACATTAAAATCAAACACCTGTTTGAAATATACTTCTGATACACAAAATTAACAACAGATTAACATCACACTTTCTAATCTTGCTTCGTCATCCCCCATATCCCACACACATCAGCCATACAGCAAATGACACAAAACTGAAAAACTAAAAAATTTTCACTACTCATGGAACTAAACGAAAAACACTTAGTCTTAATTAGTGTCCGTTGTTGGCGCATTAAGAGTTTACAGGCCGTCAAACTGTTTTGTTTTCTGACAACACGAACACCACTGCTTTTCATATTTAACTCCTATTGTTGTATCCGCCCAGATCGCACTATGTTCTGGGCTTTTTTTTGCTCCTCAATCACCCCAGGCAGGATCAATAAATGGATATACTTTTCTTAAACAAAGAATAGATGCAAGATAGAACCAAATGGTTTTAGGCTTACTTTGCAAATGGCAGCCTTATGGGTGAATGAGCGTCGACATGAATAAAATATTACTGGTAGAAGATAATCGAGAAGTTGCAGGAATCTTGTTTGATTACTTTGAAAGTGAAGGTATGGAACTCGATTATGCCGACAATGGAGAACTCGGGCTCAAACTAGCACTACAAACACCATTCGATGCAATCATTTTAGATCTCATGTTACCGCGTATGGACGGTTTGACTGTTTGTGAAAAGCTTAGAGAAGCAGGTAATACAACTCCGGTGCTGATGCTTACCGCATTGGATAGCCGTGAAGACATGTTAAGCGGATTCAAATACGGTGCCGATGATTACCTCACCAAACCTTTTGATCTCGAAATCCTCGAAGCTCGCTTACACGCATTAATTAAACGTTACCGTAGAACAGTTACGGAAACATCGCTAGAATTTGCCAGCCTGCGTATTGATCAAAAAACTCATCAGGCTTATCGAGACGGTATCAAGCTCTCGTTAAATCCAACGACATATTCAATCTTGGAACTACTTTGCCAACGAGCTCCCGATGTCGTCACCCGCGATGAAATCACGGATATGCTATGGCAAGACAATGAACCCAATAATGACGTATTACGTAGCCATATTTACCAGCTTCGCAACCAGCTAGATAAACCATTCGAGTCCTCAATGTTGGTAACTGTGCCTAAAATTGGCTTTCGTTTGGAGAAGGTATAATGAATACCATCAGTTTTACCAACACTCGCACACTTACCGGGCAATTGGCGATATTCTTTACCAGCGTTGCCCTTGTCATGGGTTTAGCCAGTTACATCATTTTTTATACCGCTCTGCACTGGTCAGAAGACCGTGTCGGTGAACGACGCATCGAAATCGATAAAAACGAAGCCATTTCGCGTTTTATGAATGGCGAAAATGGCAAAATCACCATAGATGTGCTGACCACCGCCTATAACGATATCAGCCTAGTTCCATCTGAGTACCATAAGTATTTTGAAGGAAGAGACAACTTCGTCGGTGAAGTGGGTAACGACCCAGATTCACGTATGGTGTTTTTTAGCTATTACTATAAAGATGGTGAAAGAAAGCCCGTTATTTTACTATCAGATATCAACCAAATTGAATTCGGGCAAAATGAAACCCTATTCTCTGGCATCATTGTGATCACCAGTGTTGCGGGTCTGCTGCTCATTTTTGGTGGGCTGCTGTTGCGTCTTTCCCAACGATTGATTGAACCCATTAATAATCTAACAAAGCAATTAACTGAACACAGTGGTAACGCGGCTCATGTGTTTGAAATCCCTGCCGGAGGAGCCAGCGAATTCCAAATTCTTGCAGACCAACTCAACCAGTATCGTCATGAAATCCACAGCCTACTTAAACGTGAGCAAGCCTTTGCCCGTTACGCCAGCCATGAGTTAAGAACACCATTAACCATAGTCAAAGGTGCTAGTAAACTGTTGGAACGCAATGTCGATGATGAATTTCAGCAACGCCAAATCGTGCGAATCAACGAAGCCACTTCGCAAATGAGTACTATGGTTGATGCGCTACTAGGGCTTGTTCGTTATGAACGCAGTGAAGACGAAGCCATTGTAAGAGAAGTAAGTAAAACTGAGTTTGAAACCATCATTGACCTCAACAGCGCACAAGCAAAAGACAAAGGCATTGATGTAGAACTGATTTTCCACCAAATGCCACAGATTAAAGCAGCACCCGCAGTGCTCAACATGGTGGTTGGTAACTTACTGCGTAATGCCATTGCAGCAACCCATCAAGGTGGTGTTACGTTAGAAGTGTCTTCCGAATCGTTAGCCGTCAGAGACAATGGACCCGGCCTGAACCAAACCGCCAATCAAGATGGGCATGGCTTGGGTTTATTAATTGTTGAAGACTTATGTCGTCGATATCACTGGAATTTCTCGATTAAGAATCGTCCTACTCGTGGCTGCGAAGCCCTAATTACTTTTGAGCAATAAACTTACGTGTTAGCTGAAGACTTAGAGTTATAATGCGCCTTCTTTAGCTATCTCATTGAAGTAGGAAGAGTTATGAAACTCGCCGATAGCCCTATTACCGAACATCATTTTAATAATCATCACTTTTACCTCAAACGTGATGACCAATTGCATTCGCAGTTTAGTGGTAATAAAGCCCGAAAGTTCATGTCGTTGTTAGAAGCCGATTTGCCCCAGATATCTACCCTTATTGGCTTTGGCTCTGCTCAAGCTAACTCCCTTTATTCACTGGCTGCGTTGGCGAGTATTCGCGGCTGGAAACTTGAATTCTATGTAGACCATATCCCCTCTTGGCTAAAACAAAGACCGATTGGTAACTACCGTGGTGCTCTCGAACTTAACGCAAACATCATTGAAACTCGTCCATCAGGTCTTCACCCTAGAGATTATATCGAGCAAATTCGCCAACCAGATGAGACTTGTTTGCCAGTCCCCGAAGGCGGCCGTTCTAAAATGGCGGAAGCTGGAGTCAAACAGCTCGGTATGGAAATACTAGAATGGATTCGAATGCAACCCAAGCAAGAATGGTGTATTGCACTCCCGTCAGGCACTGGAACCACTGCACTATTTCTACACAAAACCCTTAAGCCATATGGGATTCAAGTAATTACCTGCCCTTGTGTGGGTGGTACTGAATACTTAGTAGAACAATTTAACGAGTTGGGCGAATCAAGTCATCCAGAGATCCTGCAACTTGAAGACAAGCATTACTTTGGTCATCTATATCGAGAAGATTTTGATATCTGGCAACAATTGCAAGACCAGACCCATGTAGAGTTTGATTTGCTTTATGACCCTATAATGTGGCGTTGCTTAAGCTCTTGGTTTGAAAGAAAAACGCTTCAGGATGGAAGCAAACTGACGGAAAACCATCCTTCACTCATCTATATTCATCAAGGTGGTCTGTTAGGTAATGAAAGCATGCTGCCTCGTTATCAGCGCCATTATGACCTATAAGGAACAGAATTATGCCTAAATATTTCACACTAATTTTGGCACTTTTAAGCCCATTATCGATGGCTGAAACGGTCACCACTCCTGCCGCTTCGGTACCGGTAATTATTGATGGCAATATGGGTAAACGTGTTTGCTACTATCAAGATCAAGCCTATTCAGAAGGTGCGTTACTTCAAGTGGGTGAGCTATATATGGTTTGCCAAGCAGCAAACAAGTTTGAGACTAACGGACAGTTAAAGTGGGTTCAACTTAATAACGAACAAAAAAAGCCTCAGTAACAACTGAGGCTAAATAACTATTACACTTATATATCAATTACTTAATATCACACGGGCATTAATCGCTTGAATTGGGCGGTTATTATGACCCATCAACTGTTCAAACTTCTCAACTTGAGTGTTTGAAATGGTAAGTGGCTGTTTCAATACCAACCAACGTACACCTTCCGAACATGGTGGAGTAGTTAACGAGCCATTAAAACGGTAATACTGCTTTTCTTTCGGCAGTAGCGCAGTTATGTCGAATGGCTTAGAAAGATCAGCTTTTGCCTCTTCTTTCGGCGCTACAGCTAACAATTTTTCAAGCTCTGCATTTTGTTCTCCCAATTTAAAAAATAGGGAAACGACCGCTAAATGCCCTTCTTTATCCGCGTGCACGTAGTGTGCTTCTAACGGATAAGACTGCCCATCGACTTGGTTCTCTGAAGGTGTGTGGAAATGGAACTGCTTGAGTTCAAAAGACTGGCCATCAACCCATAAGATGTTTTGCTGTGATACTGATGCCTGCAAAGTGTGACCGTTGTTGGTCACAGATACCGCTTGACCTGAATAGTCAAATTTTAGGTCTTTCAGTTCAGCTTTTGTTACTGCACTGATATCTATTGGGCTCTGGTTTTGCCCTTGAGCACAAGTCGCAGAAACATTTCCCCAATGCTCAGGAGAGTGCTCGCCATGATATCCCCATTCAGAAGCTTGAACTTGGCTCATGGAAGCAAGAATCATTGCAGCAGCCACTAGCGTTTTTTTCATCGTTTATCCCTGTTAACTAATAGAAAAACGGGATAATTACACAGAGCAATATCTTAAAAATCGATGAAATCTTTGATTACTTATTTGCGTCATTCATAGCGATAAAACTTAGAGGTTAATGCAAAATTTCAATCAAAAAACGTCCTTCCACCTACCCGTTGGCTATGGATTTCGCATGCTCAAACAGCTCATTAATATAAGGATGTGGATTTTTAGAGTCCGTCAGGCGGATCAGCACAATTTCCAATGGTTCACTGTATTCCGGCCAAATATGTATCAGCCTACCGTCATCGATATAATCCTTGGCAACCGAATAAGGGATACAAGCGACACCATTGCCATGAATTGCCATCGGCAATAACGATTCGGAGATAGTGGATTGAAAAACCACCGACAACTTTTTCGCTTGCGGTGTAGCGTTAAACAGTGGCAAAGAGAGCTCTAATAGCTGAGAGGACGGCGCATACGTCAGATGTGGAATCGTACTCTCTTCTAACTGTTGTCGTGGAAATGACGCACCGCACACCCAAATGAGCGCATCATCTGCCAGCTTCAAAACTTCAAACTCATCTGACTCAAAGTAACGTGCTGCTTGGTTGCTTTGGTAAAACAGTAAGCAATCTGCGCGTTGAGATTGCAACGCAGCCTGATAACCAGTGACAGAACGCACGCCAGAATCAATACTGCTGACTAATGGCGCAGTCATACAATTTAGTACTTGCGTGAACCATTGAGGGAAAAAGTTACACGCCAAGGTATGCAAAGATGCGAACACCATTGGGTTAGGTTTGTTCGCCACCATCTCTTCACAGCGCTCAGCCATCTGAACCATTTCAGCTGCAATGGGATAGAGTCTTTTACCCTCTGGTGTTAGCTTGACGGGAGTTCGACTTCTATCAAACAGTTCAACGTTCAGATGTTGCTCTAACTGCTGAATCCTGCGGCTAAATGCCGCTTGAGATGACGCATTTAATTGAGCCGCCAACGAAAATTTCTGGCAGTCTGCCAAAGTAATAAAATCCTTTAACCAGCGAACATTCATTCCTTTATCCCTTCACTGCAACATTATCGAAATTTTGCATAAGTCATGCAAAATACAAGACATCAAATGCTTCCAATCACCATAGATAAACGCATAAATTGTAACCAAAGGAAAGCAAAATTTAATTACAAATCTATCAAACTGTAATAAATAAAAGGACTTATCATGAAACTAAAAGCTGTAGGGCTCGTTGTATCAGGATTATTGTCAGTTGGATTTTCAACTAGCAGTTATGCAAATCTTAAAGATGATATTATTCAACGTGGCACACTGAAATGTGGCATTTCAAGCGACAAAATGGGTTTTTCTTACATCAATGACCAAGGCAAATGGACAGGGATGGATGTGGATTACTGTCGCGCCGTTGCTGCCGCTGTTTTAGGTGATCCAGAAAAAGTTGAATACATTACAACCACTTCGAAAAACCGCTTCACATCTTTAGCTTCTGGCGAAATTGATATCCTTTCTCGATCTACCACGTGGACCGTATCTCGCGATGCAAAGCTAGGGGCTGACTTCACCACGATTTGGTTCTACGACGGTCAGGGGTTCATGACTCGTAAGTCGCTCGGTGTTAAATCGGCAGCTGAGCTGGACGGCGCGACATTCTGCCTCTCTCCAGGTACTACTTCTGAGCACAACCTTGCAGACTACTTTGGAGCTAAAGGTCTGACATACCGTTCTGTTGTATTTGAAAAGACCGAAGAGCTTTATGCGGCCTACCAAAAAGGACGCTGTGATGCTTTGACCAATGACGTAACTGGATTGGCTGCTCGTCGTACCCTGTTTAAAGATCCTGATGAGCACATCATTCTTCCTGAGATCATTTCAAAAGAACCTCTTGGTGCTTACGTAAAACAGGGCGACAACGAATGGCGTGACATCGTCACTATGGTGGGTAACGCGCTTATTGAAGCCGAAGAGTTAAATGTTACTCAACAAAATGCGAAAGAATTGGCGAAGTCATCGGCTAAGCCAGCAATTAAACGCCTTCTTGGTACTGAAGGCAGCCTTGGTACAGATTTAGGCTTGAAGCAAGATTGGGCACTTAAGGCGATTGAAGCGACAGGCAACTACGGTGAGATTTTTGCGCACCACGTTGGCCTTAACTCGCCACTGAAATTTGAACGAGGTGCGAATGCTCTTTACACCAATGGCGGCCTAATGTACGCCCCTCCTTTCCGTTAATCTTGTTTATCTGTCAGCCTACCTAGATGTGGGCTGACCTTCCATGGATAGGTTGAACATGCAATTAAAACTAACCAAAGGCACCTTGATAGATTGGGGCCAGCAAGCCGTACTCTTAATCACGGTAACTCTCTTATTCTGGTACTTAGGTACCAATGCTTCTGAAAACATTGCCAAATTAGGCATAACCACAGGTTTTGATTTTCTCGGTGAACGAGCAGGCTACGACATTACTTTCAGCCTGATTGACTACGACCAAAATGATACTTACTTGCAAGCCTACTATGTGGGTGTTGCCAACACGCTACTGGTCTCCTTTTTGAGTATTATTCTGGCAACCATTCTTGGCTTTGTTATCGGCGTCGGTCGCGTATCGAATAACTGGGTGATCAGCCGTCTATGTCGTGGTTATGTTGAGTTTATTCGTAACGTACCTCTCGTCGTTCAACTGGTATGGTGGTATGCCCTGTTTCTCAGCTTGCCTGCAATTCGAAACAGCATTCAGTTGGGTGATAACATTTATCTTTCTAACCGTGGTTTAGCCATTCCACACTTATCATTGGCTGGCTGGGGTGGTTATGTATTTCTTGCTCTACTCGCGTCATGCTGCGCAGCTTTTTTCTATCGCAGAGCGGTAATTCAAAAGGTTCAGTGGGTTGGATTTAACCCAATTCTTTGGCCACGCCTTTTGGCTATTGTGGTTTCGTTACCAATCCTTGTGATCATCATTACTGTGGTTTCTGGAAACTTCGAATACAGCACCCCGAAACTTACTGGATTCAACTTTCAAGGCGGGATGATTGTTATTCCAGAACTGGTCGCGTTGTGGATTGCACTCTCTTTTTACAGTGCTAGCTACATTGCAGAAATCGTTCGTGGTTGTATCCAGTCAATATCAAAAGGTCAGCACGAAGCAGGAAAGGCTCTTGGATTTAACGATTCAACCATCATGTGGAAATTGATTGTTCCTCAAGCCGTTTACCCTATGGTTCCGCAAATCACCAGTGTCTATCTGAACATCATTAAGAACTCATCTTTGGGTGTTGTGATTGGCTTTATGGAACTGGTCTCCTCGACTGGCGGAACAACGTTGAATAACACAGGTCAGGCGATTGAGTGCATCCTCATTGTCATGGGTACGTATTGTGTCTTTAGCTTGGTTACAAGCCTGCTGATGAACTGGTACAACTCGCACGTTGCGGTAGGGAAATAATCATGCAAAGTGAAACTATCATGGAATACATTGAACCGCGCCCAGCGATTGAGATAAAAGCAGGATGGAAAGAGTGGTGTCGACAAAACCTATTCTCTTCGGTATTCAACACTCTTCTTACCATCACGGGCTTACTGTTTGTCATCTGGCTAGTGCCGACATTGCTTAACTGGTTTATTTTCGATGCTACGTTTGTTGGCGAATCTCAAGCAGACTGTGTTTCTGGCGGAGCATGCTGGTTACCTGTGGTAAACCGTATTGAACTCTTCACCTATGGCATGTATCCCGATGAACAACAATGGCGAGTCGATGTCGCTTTCGGTTTGGCTGCTATCGCAATCCCGATGTTGTACATCAAACGCTTCAATAAACTAGTGATGCTTTGTTACATCGCAGTGTTGCCATTTGCAATGTGGATGCTGCTTAAAGGCGGCACGTTTGGCCTTGAAACCATCTCAACTACTAAGTTCGCAGGCATCATGCTGACTCTGTTCTTAGCGATTTTCGGTATGGTTTTTGCCCTCCCGCTTGGAATTTTATTAGCTCTGGGCCGACGTTCAAAACGCCCAGTGATTCATTGGCTCAGCGTGGCTTACATAGAACTGGTTCGCTCTGTCCCTGTGATCACCCTGCTGTTTATGGCATCACTCATGATTCAATTGTTCTTGCCACCCGGTCAAGAATTCGATGTTCTGCTACGTGTTGTTGCTGTACTGGTACTGTTCACTGCCGCTTATATGGCAGAAACCATTCGCGGCGGTCTTCAGTCAATCCCTCAAGGGCAGTTTGAGGCTGCGCAAGCTCTGGGTTTTGGATACTGGAAAATGATGGGACAAATCATTCTCCCGCAAGTACTGAAAAACTCCATACCATCTTTGCTCAATCATTTCGTCGGTATTTTAAAAGAGACCACGCTGGTGATGATCGTTGGCGTGTTAGACATTGTCGGTGTTGCTTCAAGCACACTCTCAAACGCTAAATGGGTGGGATTAGAAAATGAAATGTACGCATTTTTAGCGGTCTTTTTCTTCGTCTGCTGTTTTTCACTCTCTCAATACGCTGCGCATTTAGAACGCCGCTTAAAATAATGCCCTTTTAGGAGAAGTTATTACATGGAAGTCATCAACACCAAAAATTTAAATAAGTGGTACGACTCATACCATGCCCTTCGCGATATCAACTTAAGCGTAAAGAAAGGCGAACGCATCGTTATCTGCGGCCCTTCGGGATCGGGGAAGTCAACGTTAATTCGCTGCATCAACCAATTGGAAAAGCACCAATCGGGTTCTCTCAACGTGTTCGGTCAAGAAGTCAGTGATACCCCAAAAGATCTGATTGAGTTGCGTAAGCAAGTGGGTATGTGTTTTCAGTCGTTCAACCTGTTCCCTCACCTCACTGTATTGGAAAACTGCGTGCTACCGCAAACGTCTAACTTGGGTATCAAAGAACATGTGGCGATTGATAAAGCGCTAGCTCTGCTCAACAAAGTGAAAATCAGAGAACAGGCAAACAAATACCCGAGTCAGCTTTCAGGAGGACAACAACAACGTGTTGCGATCGCTCGTGCGCTGTGCATGAACCCTGAAGTAATGCTCTTTGATGAACCAACTTCTGCACTCGACCCAGAAATGATCTCTGAGGTACTTGATGTCATGACTGATTTAGCAAGCGAAGGGATGACTATGCTGTGCGTAACGCATGAAATGGGCTTTGCACGCAAAGTTGCTGATCGAGTCATCTTCATGGACCAAGGCCAGATCGTCGAAGAAAACAACCCTGAAGAATTTTTCTCTGCACCTAAATCACCTCGTACGCGCGAGTTTCTAAACCAGCTGATTCACCACTAAGGATGTATATGTTAAACGAGTATTCTATTGCTATTCACGGCGGCGCAGGTGCTATGTCCAAAGGGAAACTAACTCCTGAACAAGAATTGGAAATTACCACGGTTTTAAAAGAGATTATCGAGGATGGACTAGCAAGCCTTAAAGAAGGAGCAAGTGCTCTGGACGTCGTTCAAGTTGCAGTAAACATGTTAGAAGACTGCTCGTGGTTTAATGCTGGCAAAGGTGCGGTATTTAATCACGAGGGGAAACACGAGCTTGATGCTTCTATCATGTGTGGAAAAACTCTCGACGCTGGCGCAGTATCTGGCATTCGTTTCAGCCCAAACCCAATCAACGTTGCCAGAGCGGTTATGGATTGCTCTCCTCATGTTTATCTTGGTGGCGAAGGCGCTGAACAATTTGTTCGCGATATCGGCTTAGTTGAAGTCGATAACACCTATTTCTCAACAGAGATGCGTTATCAACAGCTTCAATCAGCGTTAAAAGCTCAGGAAGTGATTCTTGAACCAACGGATAACGACTACAAATACGGTACCGTCGGCGCTGTTGCTTTTGATAAACACGGTAACCTAGCGGCTGCGACCTCTACAGGTGGGATTACCAATAAACAATATGGTCGTATCGGTGACTCTCCAGTGATTGGGGCAGGAACTTACGCCAACAACCACACTTGTGCAGTGTCTGCAACTGGACATGGTGAGCATTTCTTACGACATGTGGTTGCACACAATATTTCGTCTCGCATGAAGCTCGCCAATGAAAGCCTAGAGCAAGCCACCAATCATGTTGTCTTTCATGATCTAGCCAGTACAGGTGGCAACGGCGGTGTTATTGCCGTCGATAATCAAGGTAACATCGCCCTTCCGTTCAATACTGAAGGTATGTACCGAGGCTGGGGTGGTTCGAACCAACCCGCTCAATCGAAGATTTATGAGTGATAAAGATGAACGGAAAGCGCCGAATGTTAAACATTAGGCGCTTAATTATCCATCACTCGCAAAGGCTAAAATACTCCTCCAGCATTGGGGTAAGCAAAGTAATCCATTGTCCATAAGCGTGAGAGTTAAGATGAAGATCATCAGCACTGCAATTCAATGGCAGAAAGCCTTCGGGGCAAAGCACAGCGTTTAAATCGATAAACTTGGCACCTGTTTTATCACAAAGCTTGATTAGCTCTTGATTCAATTGCGCTACTAAAGGGTTTAAATCTTGTAGGCGCTGCCCAACAAACAATGTTGACTGAACCCACACGTCGATACCGCGCTCATGCCAGTAGTTCAACATCTGCCCATAGTTATCTATGATTTCTTCAACAGTGTAGCCCTGCGCCAAATCGTTGATACCAGCCATCATACAAATTAATTTCGGCTGACAAGCAACTGTGCTCTCTATACGGAAGATCATACCGTCTGTCGTATCGCCACCTAACCCACGGTTCGCCAACGATACACAGTGAATGCCGTCATGCCATGGTCCCCACTCAGTAATGGAATCACCATACATCACTAAATCAACAGGTTTTGCAAAAGCTAGGTGGTTATCTTTTGTTTGCATGAAGCGGCTTACCTTTTGGGTTCGTTGGCTTAAATCGAGCGCCTGCACAATCTGCTTAAAATGTTGCGGCGTGACATTAAAACCATCAAGAGATTGAGTGAGTTTTTCTACTTCAGTTTTGAATCGAGAAATTCGCGTCGTGAAACCATGCTCATCACGCAGCTTATAGAGCTGTTCAACCAGAGTATAGAAATGTTGGGTAGTATCCGCTTGATAGAGCTTTACCAAGTCTAGGCATTCTGAATCTGTGAGTTCATTTAGAAGCTCATCTCTGGTCATTTTCTGACTCCTTTCTTCTTATCTGATGATAAAACCGATGAAAAACTTACATTTCTCATAAATTTTTTCGGAAAAAGCCGTAGAGGGGTTGCTATTACCCTACAAGAGGCATAACACTCTCCGCTTAAGAACGATGAATATAACCACGAATAAGAGGCAATATGAATCATTTGATATCAGTAAGTGCACTTGAGTCATTTTTAGTTGCCATCAGTGTGCTTTTTCTAGGGCATTACATTAATGCCAAACTACCGATTCTAAATAAGTTCAACATTCCAGAGCCGATCGTCGGTGGTCTAATTATCGCTTGCTTGATTACTGTACTGCATTTTTATGGCATCGATTTAGAGTTTGATTTACCGCTTCAGAACACCTTCATGTTGATGTTCTTTGCTACTGTAGGGCTCGCTGCAAACTATACCCAACTGATGAAAGGCGGAGCGAAAGTCTTTATCTTCTTAGCTGTCGCATCGGTCTACATCATCATCCAAAACGCAATTGGTGTGTCATTAGCTGCTGCTTTGGGTCTTGAACCTCTAATGGGCTTGATTGCAGGCTCTATCACTCTATCTGGTGGTCACGGAACAGGTGCAGCATGGTCTCAGACCTTCCAAGATGTTTATGGTATGGATAACGTACTGGAAATCGCAATGGCATCTGCGACATTTGGTTTGATTATCGGTGGCATCATCGGTAGCCCAGTAGCACAGCGTTTGGTAGAGAAAAACAACATTGAATCTGAATATGGTAGAGGATCGAAAACACACGAAAAGTTCCCAGAACTGGTGACTTACAATGAGTACGAAGAAGACAA
Organism: Vibrio ziniensis; assembly: GCF_011064285.1. NCBI lineage: Bacteria > Pseudomonadati > Pseudomonadota > Gammaproteobacteria > Vibrionales > Vibrionaceae > Vibrio > Vibrio ziniensis. The sequence goes on along the minus strand of NZ_CP049331.1, from coordinate 1,107,672 downwards.
AGTTACGGCTAAGAAAGTAATTGAGAAACTGTTCTTCTTACTTATCTGTGTGACCGGAGCGAAATACGTAGAACTGTGGGTCAATACATTTGAAATTTCATGGTTGATGATTCCTGATTTCGTTTACGCATTGTTTATTGGCGTGGTCATTACCAACTTCTTAGAAGTAACCAAAATTCGTAAACTGGATGCCGAAACCATCGATATGCTCGGTACTGTATCGCTTTCGCTATTCTTAGCGATGGCACTGATGAGCTTAAAGCTGTGGAACATTTTTGACTTGGCGATTCCGTTCTTAGTCATACTCGCCATTCAGTCAGTGATGCTTGCTATATTCACTTACTATGTGACGTTTAAAGTGATGGGAAGTAACTATGATGCCGCGGTTATATCAGGCGGGCACTGTGGCTTCGGTTTAGGGGCTACACCAACGGCGGTAATGAACATGGGTTCTATCGTAAACCGTTTCGGCCCATCACCTCAGGCTTTCATGGTTGTACCTATTGTCGGCGCATTTTTCATAGACATCGTTAACTTGATAATCCTTCAGGGATACATCTCGTTTATTGGTTAAAACACGATAATCCTAATCTAAGTCCTCTTTATTGTGAGGGGACTTGGTTCAATTCTTATCGACCAAGTCATGCAACTTCACTTTAGACGTTCATATCTGCTCTAGCATCTTAAAAGGTAAAATAGTTTTGCAATGACGCACCAAATTGATTTTTGTTTGCATATGCAGCCGACAAATCAATATGCCACAGTTTGGCTGCGATAAACCCCATCCCCATGGTCATAACATTGCTCAAATTATTTTTTAAATCCATCTGATAACCAGTTCTTAGTTGACACCAATTGGTAATCTTATACTCCCCTCCCACTCCCGCCATTTGGATATCATCATTCGCAGCCTTGAAATTGAAGAATGTAAGGCTCTCAAATCTTTTGGTTGCATTTAAGTCAGTATCGAGCCCTAGCGTAAAGCTAGAATTACTATAACTGACAGATGCCTTATAAACAGGGTTTAACGAATAAGTACCCTCAATCCCAAGATATTCTTTCGTTGAAATTTTTTTAGGAAATAAGTTCTTAGCTACTAACCCGACAGAAACGCCATTGGTATAGCTATACGCTAATCCTCCATCTAAGTTGAATGTGGATTTATCTACGACATAATCACTTCGGTCAAAATCAGAGGCGTTGAATGTATCCAAATTTGCAGAGTAATTGAAAGCGTAAATCAATTGAATCTTAGGAGATAGGCCATAAAACAATGTACCAGACTCATAAGGTATCGGCTTAGCGAGGGAGAAGCCGATGTCATGAACTCGAATACCGGTAATATTACCCGATGATTGTGGGCGATAAGATTCAATGTAACTTAGTAAATCTAAGTCTTCATCAATAATATTAGCTCGAATGGTAGTATCGAGGGTCATATGGGTAAATAAGTTAACGGATAGCGTTTCACTAGGTATAGCAACCGCCATTCCAACACCAACAAATATATCAGCCTTATCATACTTCAATGCTGATAAACTTTTAATCAACTCGACTCCACTTACAATTTCCTCACCTAGATTAGCTGCACGGTTGTATTCTTTCACAGCATCAATAGCATCATATAAGTTACTAAGCATTGCTTGATCATTTCGTACATCTCCTCCTATCGAAAAAGGTAACACTGCAAATTTATCAGTAGCATTATGTTTAGCAACCAGAGCTGGGTTGTGAAATGAGGCAGTTAAATAATCAGCACTTGAAACACCAATCCCACCCATGGCTGTAGAGCGGCTATCAAATGAAAGAGCATGTACTGGCTGGATATTTAAAAATAAAGTTAACAGTCCAATGAACTGACATGTCTTAAATTTCATTTTTCATCCTTGAATAGCATAAAGATCTATTCAAAGTAACATGATTGCTTGTATAGCTTTATGAAACAGTTCAAATATTAATCAACAGATCTTTGCATAACCTTATCAATAACTTCATATCCTTATATAAGGACATCGAATATAACTATTCAGTTAAAAATGGCTCAACACCTGCTTTTATACAGAGTAGAAAGCATTACTTTTAGCATTACAGGAAAACTTGGATAGGGATGTATTTACAAGGATGGAGTGCAATATTAACCAATTGAATTTTATGGCTAATATAAATAAAAAAGACGCCCTAAGACGTCTTTTTTCATGAATGTGGCGGTGAGCAAGAGATTCGAACTCTCGATACGTTGCCGTATACACACTTTCCAGGCGTGCTCCTTAAGCCACTCGGACAACTCACCGGAGGTTAACCATAAAGGATAACGAGGCGCTAATTTAATGATTCAGCCTTTGATCGTCAAGGAAAAAACCTAAAAAAAGTGTCCTAACTAAGTTATTTGCTTACTTATTGGCTAAATTGAATATTTTCCCTACATATTACTTTTATTCTACCAGCGGGTTACATCGCTTGATAATACCCTGGCACTCTAAACCAGCGGCGGCACATATCAAGAAAGTAACCATAAACGACTCCCATACCACAAGATACCACCGCGTTACTTGCAACGGCTGTTATGATTTGGTCGGTTGAAGCTCCGACTGTGAATAAAATCGCAGCGTAGACAGGTGATTGAAAAAGAACATAAGCAACTAAATCAGACACGTTTTTCATGATGCTAGTTTCTGAAATACGGCGCCCTTGTCTCAGCATAAAATCTCGAAATATACCGTAAGGCCAGGCGATAGCAATGTTAACGGGAATAGACAAAGTTCGCGAAGCCAGTGATTGTTCGAATGTCATTTGAGAGATGAATATTTCAATAATCATCCCCGACACGAAGCAAAACACCACCATAGCAAAAGTGTCCGCAGCAGCATGACGTATACAAAAAGGGCCGCGAGCTTTCATTTATGTCCTCACAAGATAATAAACTGCAAAATAAGCACTCTTATAACACATATCACCACCACTAAAAGATCTGGTAGATAATGGCGCCATTAGAACACAACTTATATAGTTTTTGATCTCGTATTTGGAACAAGTTAATGAATAAACAACCACAAAAGAAATGCAAAGTAGCATCTCTCTCTTATTTCACACAGTTATAACAAATGATTCTTCTATGCTTTGAAGATTTAGGAGGAAGCCATGATAAAAGCCCAACTAATCTAATAATCAGACAGTAATACGGTTAATAAATCGATGGCAGATTTCGGCGGTAATTCCCCACCTTCTAAATGAGACTTCACTGTTTTTAGCGCTGAGGCTAACTGACTCTCATCAGGTAGCGCCAAAGAATTTTCTAGTATCTCAATGATGTCCAACGCCTCACCCAATGCTTTATTTTCTATTGCGATATAGAATTTGACTAACATCTCTTCTGTGGCACCACTAAAGTCTAATTTTGGCATCTTGGAATGGTATTGATAGAGTTTGTTAATGTGACTATAGAGTGCATCATCCAGTTCGATTTCGTTGATAGGTTTTGCAACAATAGCATCTGCGCCAGCATTCATTAGACCTTCCCTTGTCTCTTTGAATACATCTGCCGTACATCCGAGGATCAATACTTTAGATTGACAGCTTTCAAGATGTCGTATTGCCTGGATAGCCTCCACTCCATCTTTTACAGGCATGTGGTTATCCATCAGAACAAGGTCAAATTGCCCATTGGCGACGGCTTGTATTGCCAAATCACCATTTTCAACACATTCACACTCAAAACCTTTATTCTTCATAAAAGTCTCTATGATCATTGTATTGGTACGGTTATCTTCAACTATTAGTACTTTTAGTCCTGAATAGCTTAAATGGCGAGCTGGATTGTTTTCATGGGTTTCTGGATCGCAAACATCGATTTTTAAGTTCACTTGGAAACTAGTGCCAATATCCAACTGACTATTAACGGATACCGTCCCGTCCATAAGTTCAGCGATCTGTTTCACTATGGCCAAACCAAGGCCTGTACCACCAAACCGACGAGTCGTAGACGATTCGGCTTGTTCAAATGGCCGGAATATTTTTTCCTGCGCCGCCTGTTCTATTCCTATACCGGTATCACGGACTCGGATACTCAGATAGAGCTGTCCATCGAGCTTCACTTCGCTGAAAAATACTTCAACCAAACCGCGAGAAGTAAACTTCACTGCGTTGTTCAACAAATTAAACAATATCTGACGGATTCTTGCCTTATCAGAAAAATACCAGCGGTTTGCTGGCACTTCAGAATAGACTTTAAACTGCAGCCCCTTCTCATGACACAATGAAGAGTAAACACTGGTCACACTTCCTATAATGAATTCAAGTGGGAACTTACTGTAATCAAGTTCCATATGTCCTTGCTCAAACTTAGAGAAGTCGAGCATTTCATTCAGCAATGCCATCATATGCTCGCCTGACTCATAAAGGCTTTTTAACTGCTTACGCTGCTGTGGCTTGAGATCTCCACGCAGAAGAATCTGAGCCATCCCCAAGACCCCATTCATTGGCGTGCGAATTTCATGTGACAATGTGGCAAGAAATATACTTTTCGATTTCGTCGAGGCTTGCGCCTTAACTTTCTCTGCTTCCAAATAAACAGTTTTCTGATTGAAAGTATCAATCAAATAGCGGATTTCATCGTGGCTACGGTAAGGAATCTCAATGATTCCTCCCTCCTTTGACTCTTCGACCTTCTGTGCGATCAACGCAATAGGGTTAATTAAATAGCGACTGAGTAGGTAATAACCAAACATCAAGCAGAAGAGTAAGAACGGGATAATGCCCTTCTCTACACTCATGACTAAATCAAACACATCTTCATCGACTAGCCGACGAGAGTTAACGACATCGAGCTTCCAGTCAAAATCACCGAACGTATATTTGCTAACATACGCACCATCACGCAAACGAAAGTTATGTTCAGTGATGGTTGAGCCATAAGAATCTCTAAGTGAGACACCAAGATCGTATCGCTCAGCATGTCGGGAAATTAACGCCGTTAAACTTTGTAGTGAAAGGTCGACAGTAACGACACCAGCGAACTCACCATTTACATAATACGGTGATGTCACTGTTATCATCTGTATTTGAGTGAATGAGTCCACATAAACAGGGGACCAAAATACGCTACCACTGGGTTCTTCCATGCCCGACACGTACCAAACTTCACTGTCATACCCCCCAGCTTCTGGATTATTCCAAGAATGAAGCTGATCGATTTGACCATCTAAAGCTCGGTTAAAAAACAAGCCACTGTACTTAATATTAGAATCGACGCTGAATGGCTTCGGCCATATGCCGCCGCTGATGACGATATCATCAACCGTTGAAAAGATAGATCGCAGCATACGAGAAGCTTCTTGTTGATTTTCCGATGCCTGAGCGATACTGACGATACTTTGAAGAACCCCAACAGAGCGGTTGAGAGGGTCCAAAACTTGGGATGAAAGAAGCTCAGCACGTACGTCCAAGTACTGCTTCAGCTCCTTCCTAAAAGGGGAATCAACAGCCAAGTATGTCAGAGAGCCTATTGTGGCCAGGAAAAAGCACAAATACACGATGAGAGCTAAAATACTTTTGCGCTTTAATGATGAACGTATTTCCATAAGCCTTTGAAAAATTATCCTTTTGTAACAGTATAGCGAAATTATACTGAAAATGACTCGCTCAGGATTGCAAATAATACTTCAAACTAGCTTTTGTTTACTAATCCGTTGCTTCTAAAGCAAACTCGCATCCGTTGGCGGTTAAGGGTAAGATAGCGCCAATTTTTCGCAGTAAAGTATGGAACCTTATTTTGACCTTACACGATATTCTTACCCTACCTGAGTTTGAAGACAAGTTGCTTAATGAAGCTAAGTCGCGTGGTTTTGTTGCTGCAATGGCATCTGCTCCAAATATTCTCCCTCCACAAGAGTGGCTACCTTTTCTTTGGGGTGGTGAAGAAGTTGCACCGTTTAGCGATGGTGAACAGCTCGAAACATACATCCAACTCATTATCGACATGTGGAATCAATATCGGTCATCATTTCTTGAAGGCACATGGGTTTGGCCTGAAGGCTATGACCTAGATGATGAAGAAATCGTTAACTATTCAGTACGTGATTTTTGTGAAGGTGTTCTTCAAGGCTGGCAACTTGCACGCGATGATTGGGAAGTATTGATGCCCGAGGAAAGCCAAGACAACGCTCTGCTTGGTGGGGTACTTTTATCCCTAAGTATGCTTTACGATCCTGAAACCGCACTTACCACGTTAAATGAACAAGGTATGGAAGGTTTAGATCAATTTGAAGAAATCTATACCGCTATTCCTGTGATGCTATGTGGCCTAACCCAACGTGGCGTAGCTCTCGCTGAAGAGCAATAATCTCATAGAAAAAAGCCAGCATCTGCTGGCTTTTTGAATACAAATAGTTGGGTTTAAGCGTTGCCTTTTACTTTAATATTTAGCTTCTCTGCAAAATCCAACATACGGTTTAGTGGAATAAGTGATTTCACACGTAGCTCCTCATCAACAAAAATCTCGTGTTCACTACCACCATCTTTCAATGCTTTCTCAATCGCCTTCAAGCCATTCATTGCCATCCAAGGGCAATGAGCGCAGCTGCGACAAGTCGCACCCGCTCCGGCAGTTGGTGCTTCAATCAGTTCCTTTTCAGGCACTAACTGCTGCATCTTAAAGAAGATCCCCTTATCCGTTGCAACAATCATTTTCTGTTGCGGTAATTGTTTGGCAGCTTTGATTAACTGACTCGTTGAACCAACAGCATCAGCAAGCTCTACAACACTTGAAGGAGATTCAGGATGAACAAGAACTGCCGCCTCTGGGTGTAGACTTTTCATCTTTTTCAGCGCATCTGCTGAAAATTCATCGTGTACAACACACTCACCTTGCCAAAGCAGCATATCTGCACCTGTTTTCTGAGCAATGTAAGAACCAAGATGGCGATCTGGTCCCCAAATGATCTTCTTATCTTCAGATTCAAGCTGTTCAACAATTTCTAAAGCGATACTTGAGGTAACTACCCAATCAGCTCGTGCTTTAACAGCGGCTGAAGTATTGGCATAGACAACCACAGTGTGATCAGGGTGCGCATCGCAAAACTCAGAAAACTTATCCGCAGGGCAACCAAGATCGAGCGAACACTCTGCATCTAAAGTTGGCATCAAAATACGTTTTTCAGGCGTCAGTATCTTCGCGGACTCTCCCATAAAACGGACACCAGCGATAATCAAAGTGCTTGCCGAGTGACGGTTACCGAATTTGGCCATTTCCAGTGAATCACCAACAAAACCGCCAGTCTCTTCTGCCAGAGCTTGAATTTCCGGATCCGTGTAATAGTGTGCAATCAGTACTGCATCTTTCTCTTTTAGCAGTTGCTTAATGCTCGCAAGGTAGGTTTGCTTCTCTTGTGCCGATAACGGAATCGGTTTTGGAGGGAATGGGTAAACCGTGTCAATTTTATCTAAAATATGGCTCATTGCTCATGCTCTATGCAACTTCCTATAATTCGGGCATTGTACACCGACATAGATTAGATAGGCAAAAATGATTCCCATGCTAGGTGATTCTGACGCTTATATCATTCTGGATAAAAATATGAGCAGATAAGCACCGATGATTAGGCATCAAACGTTGAGCGTAGGGTAGAAACCGGAAATAGATACCTAAAAAAGAGGCTGCCTTTTGGCAACCTCTCATTCTACTTCAGATTTTCACTTGCGACTTTCGCAGAAGCACTGGTCGGGTACTCATCAACCACTTGCTGATAGTATTTTTTTGCCTGTGCTGCATTATTATTTCTCTTAGCAATGTCACCTAACTTCACCAATGCATCCGCACGCTTGTTAGAATCCTTGTAGGAAACCACCGCAGCAAAACTGGTTACTGCTTCTTGGTCTTGCTTCTTAGCAAAGTAAAGCTGTCCTAACCAATAATGTGCATTCGGCGCAAAATTCGAGTTTGGGTAATCTTTTTGGAATTGTTGAAAAGCGGCTATCGCTCCAGCGTAGTCACGTTTCTTTAAAATCAGGTCTACGGCATTTTGATAGGCCGCTTGCTCATCTGCATCACTGCTAAATGTACCTTGTGGTACATCCTCTTCATTTGAAGCGGCTACAGCAACGACAGGTTTTTTCATTTCACCACGAACGCGGTCAAGCTCGACAAACAATTCTCTTTGCCGTTGCAGCATTTGTTGCATATCGTAGTTGTTTTTTTCGATTTGCCCACGCAACTCATTAATTTCGAGAGCCATAGTATCAAGCTGTTGTTGCATCTGAACTTGCAAACGAGCCCGATTTTCTAATAGGCGCTCTAATCGTTGAACTTCAGATTCTGAGGTAGCAGAACTCACTGAAGATGTTTGGGTTTGACGAGATGAACTTGAACTGTTACTGAGATCAGATACTGGAGCTGGTGCAGCGAACGAGTTGTTCGCTGCACTTGCCAGTAACGTAAGCGTGATCACGCGCTTTAAGTTACTGAACATGAGGTTCTTCCTAGAATTAGTATACTAGAACTGCACGGCGGTTCTTAGCATATACTTCTTCAGATTGACCTAGTTCAAGAGGTTTTTCTTCGCCGTAGCTAACGATAGAGATTTGGTCAGCTTGAACGCCAAGAGCTTGTAGGTACTTTTCTACCGCTTGTGCACGGCGCTCACCTAGTGCGATGTTGTACTCAGGAGTACCGCGCTCATCGGCATGGCCTTCAATAGTTACTTTCAAGCTTGGAGTTTTGCTTAGGTATGCTGCGTGAGCTGCAAGCATATCTTCGTAATCGCCAGCAATTGTTGCATTGTCAAATGCGAAGTAAATTGTAGAAGTTTCGCGTAGAGCCTGCTCTTTAAGCTCTTGCTCAGAAAGTTGGCTAGTTTCTTCTACAGGAGAAACAACAGTAGTATCAACTTGCTCAGCTGTACCTGCAGTAGTTTGGTTAGTTGTTGTTTCTGAACCAGCGTTGTTTGCTGCTTCATCGCTTGAACTACAAGCTGTCACTGCAAGAACAGGTAGCGCAATTAGTAGCCCTTTGAGAACTTTATTAAGTTGCATCTTATTTTCCTTTATTTTGTATTTTGCTATAAAAACGGTGACCAGGCAGGAGCTCGTACGCGCCCATTGGTTGCCGGTAATCTAGCTTTAAATCTTCCGTCTATTGAGACCATCGACAACACGTTGGCCTTATCGTAGATGGAACTGTATATAACCATACCACCATTTGGCGCAATACTTGGAGACTCATCAAGCAAAGTTTTTGTAAGAACTTGTACTGAACCTGTTTCCAAATCTTGTTTTGCCAAATTAAATCCAGAGTTCGAGCGATTCACCATGATTAGGAATCGACCGTCTGGTGTAATTTGACCACCTAAATTCTGGCTGCCCTGCCAAGTCAAACGCGTTGTTGCACGGTCTGATAAATTTACTTGATATATCTGTGGTTGACCACCCCGGTCCGATGTAAATATGAGCGATTTACCATCAGGATGCCAGAATGGCTCCGTGTTATTTGAGCGACCGCTCGTTATTTGGCTTAATTTACGAGTAGCCAAATCCAAAGTATATACCTGCAAGCTACCTGTTTTAGATAGTACTAACGCCAACTGTTTGCCGTCAGGAGAAAATTTTGGTGCTCCATTATGACGAGGGAATGACGTAATCTTATCTCTTGTTCCAGTATAAATGTTCATCAGAAATATTTCTGCCTGACCATTTTGGAAACTAACATAAGCTAGTGTTTTACCATCGGGTGACCAAGAAGGTGACATTAATGGTTGTTTGGATCGAAGAACTAATCTTTCGTTATAACCGTCGTAATCAGCAACACGTAGTTGATATGGGTAAGCATCTTTATCATTGACGACCACATAGGCAATACGCGTCAAAAACGCACCTTTTTCTCCGGTTAGCTGTTCGTAGACTAAATCGGAAATCCGATGCGCGTATTCTCGTAGTCGCTTCGCTGGAACAGTCGCTACTTTGCTAAACAACACATGATCCTTAGATAGGACTAATTGACCATCAGAGCTTAGAGATTTACTTTGTCCTTGCGTGAGTTGTCCACGAACCACATCAACCAGTTGGTAATTAATTACATAATTACCTTCGGCATTTTGCGTAATGCTGCCTGTAAGTAAAGCATCAACCCCAACACCTGTCCAAGCATCAAATTTAACTTGTGCTTCAGTGTACGGTGTTTGCGGCATTTTGCTTGTAGGAATTGGGCTGAATTTCCCACTTCTTTGTAGGTCAGATGAAATAACCGCCGAAACATCTTGTGGTAACGGGGCTGAACCTTCCCATTTGAACGGAACAATGGCAATTGGGCGAGCAGAGTTAATGCCGTCAGTAATGATCAGCTCCAATACTGCATTCGCATATTGCATGCTACTTGCACACACAAGTATACATCCTATAATCAATCGCTTTAACACAAGCCTGTATCCTTTTACTCTGGTACTACGGTTAAATTAATATTTTTTAGCTTAGCAACAACGTCCGGCTCATCTTTCGGCAAAGGGAAAGTGCTTACTTGCGCAATAGCACGTTTTGTTGCTGAGCATAAACGTGAATCCCCGCCTAAAACAGAAACATCACCTACAATGGCACCAGTACCTGTCGGGATCAATCTAAGGTTTACTTTACACTCTTTGCCTTTATAGCTGTCTTCTATTAACAAATTTTGTTGAATTAACTGAGTGTAAATCGCTCCCCAACGCACGGATTCGTCAGAAACGTATTGAGAACGTGCAGAAGAGTTTGCTTCTACTTCTGTTTCTAAGCCTGAAAATATGCTGTTTAGCGCTTTTTCTTGCTCTTTACGTTCACGTTCCAATTTTTCTAAACGTTCTTTTTCTTGTCTTGCTTTTTCAGCAGCTTCTTTCGCCGCTTTTTCTTTTGCTATTCTATCTTGTTCAGCCTTTTCTGCGGCTTCACGCTCTTTGCGCGCTTTTTCTTGAGCTTCTTGAGCTGCCTTCTCTCTCGCGACTCTTTCTTGTTCGGCTTTCGCAACGGCAGCTTCTTTTGCTACACGTTCAGCTTCTGCTTTCTTTACAGCTTCTTCTTTGCTTTTGCGCTCAGCTTCTGCCTTCGCAGCTTGCTCTTTCGCTATACGTGCCTTTTCTGCCGCGACTTTTTGTTGCTCTTCTTGCTCTTGACGACGCTTTTCTGCATCTCGTGCAGCCTTAGCTTCTTTTACTTGCTGCTCTTTAAGCGTACGAATACGCTCTTCTTCAGCTTTACGATTCTTCTCTAGCTGTTCACTTTCTCGACGCAGCTTATCCAAACGCTCTTGTTCTTTTTTAGATGCAGCTTCGCGCTGGCTTCGAATTTTATCCGCTTGTTGCTTCACCAAATTAGGATCAATAACTACTGCTTGTACCATTTGGCCAGTAGGCTCAGGTTTGGACATAGTAAAGTCAGATCCCCAAAGCAATGCTGCAAGCAACATTGCATGAAGACCGACAGATATCACTATCGGCTTGCTGTATGAACTCTTTTTCGACTTATGGTCTTTCATGAACGATGTTAAGCCTATTCCTTGATATCCGTTAATAACCCAACTTTTGGTATACCAGCTCGGCTTAACTCATCTAACACAAGTACCACCTCCGCGTATGGCGTTGCAGCATCACCGCCTACCGCAACTGGAGAATTTGGCTTTATTGATAGCTCCGCTTTCACTCGCACGATAATGTCTTGTAGCGACAAACCTCGCTGAACTTCTTCATCGTTTACACTTAACCCTAAGTTACCTTCTTTATCTATTTCAACAATAATAAAGCTTGCATCACTATCACCCGCCATATCAGACATAGATTTTGCGGTTGACGTTTTAGGGAGCTCTACATCTACGCCTTGTGTCACAAACGGCGATGTCACCATAAAGATGATCAACAACACCAACATAACGTCGATGTAAGGTACAACGTTTATTTCTGCAGTAAGTTTACGTTTTTTAGGCTGATAACCGGCCATTGATTATTCCCTACCCGCCATCGCTTGACGATGTAAAATGCTATGGAATTCTTCAGAAAACGTTGCGTAAGAGTGCTCTAACTTACTCACGCTATTGCTTAAACGGTTATATGCCATTACTGCTGGAATCGCGGCAAAAAGACCCATTGCTGTGGCAACCAATGCTTCCGCAATACCTGGGGCAACCATCGCCAATGTTGCTTGCTTTACCGCTCCTAGAGCGATAAACGCATGCATAATACCCCATACAGTACCAAACAAGCCGATATATGGACTAATTGAGCCTACGGTAGCGAGAAAAGGTAAGTTGGCCTCTAAATCTTCGACTTCACGAGCCACAGATACACGCATAGCTCGGCCAGTTCCTTCCATCACGAAAGCTGGTGAATCAGCATTGGTTTTGCGTAAGCGAGCAAACTCAGTGAAACCTGAATAGAAGATCTCTTCTGTACCCATAATCTCATCTTTGCGTTTCTTCACATCTTGGTAGAGAACGGCTAAATCGGTTCCTGACCAGAATCTATCTTCGAACGCTTCTGCATCTCTCGTTGCTTGCGACAATACTTTATAGCGCTTAATGATCATCGCCCATGAAACAATCGACATTCCCAGAAGGATCAGCATCACCAGTTTTACGAGCAAGCTGGCTTGAAGAAATAAGTCAAGAATTGAAATATCAGCGTGCACTGTTAGTTAACTCCGAAATAATTAATTGAGGCATGGCCTTAGGTCTCATCTTCTCATTGTCGATACATGCTACCTTAACTATCGCTTTACACAACACCTTGTTATCAGGATTGACGAGCTCCTGACAGAATATTATCGATGCTTTCTTTAATTCTAAAATACTCGTAACAACATTCAGTTTGTCGTCCAATCGAGCGCCTTGAATAAAATCGATATCGGCATGTCTGACAACAAATCCAATACGTTGTTCCAATAACACCTGCTGGGATACGCCTATTGAGCGCAACATTTCAGTACGAGCTCTTTCAAAAAATTTGAGGTAGTTCGAATGATAAACGACACCACCTGCATCTGTGTCTTCGTAGTAAATGGTGATTGGCCAATGAAACGCTTTCATAATTTGGATTATTTGATTTACCGAATGAGGTTTTACTATAACGCAACTCTTTGTCGATAGTACAAGGGGGAATGAGGTATTTCGTAACAGAGTGTCAAAAAAATTAGCGCTACCTCAAAGAGAAAGCGCCAATTCGTTTAATTCTTCACCAACTGCAATTTCAATTACTTAAGCGAGAAGTCTGATCCCAGTAAAAATCAGCAGTATTGGAAGTGAAATGTAAGGGCTAAACAATAGCTGCCACACCCAAAAACGCGGTTTAAACCCTACGCCAAATATCATGCTCGAACACATTGCCCAAATGATCAATGGAGATACGATGGTGTTAAAACCACCAATACTGTCAGCGTAAGATTCCGGGTTCCACATAATAGAAATCAGATGGTAGAAACCCAGAATTAAAGATAAAGCCTTAAATAAGGCTTTATCCATTGGAGAGTGGAACTTGGCAACCTGAGTCGACAAGTTAGTCACTATCTTTATCCATCATTTCAGTGTGCTCTAACCAAAGAGCGTTAATGATGCCGAATGCACAAGCGAGTAATACGCCTAAAATCCATGCAAAGTACCACATAATTTTTGCTCCTTAGTAAAGTGAGTTCTTGTTTTCTTCAATAAACTTGTTATCAAGACGACCGAACATCTTGTAGTAAGTCCATGAAGTGTAAGCCAGAATGATTGGTACCATCACGAATGCAACACCCGTCATTAGATTTAGAGTCAGTTCACTTGAAGTAGAATCCCACATCGTTAGGCTACTCTTAGGATCTAAACTAGATGGCATAATGAATGGAAACATTGCTAAGCCAGCAGTAAAGATAACACCCGCATTACCTAGGCTTGACGCCAAGAATGCGAAGCCACCTTTCTCAAAACGAGAAGCTAGCGCAGCAAGCAATGGCATTACCACACCAAGAACAGGCGCTGCCCACATCAAAGGATATTGCTCAAAGTTATGCATCCAAGCACCGACTTCGCGAACGACTTCTTTGTTTAGTGGATTAGATACCGCATTGCCATCAATACCACCAGCAATAACGTAGCCTTCAATACCCTGAACCCAGAAACCCGCAGCAATAAATGCAACAGTTGTTAGAAGGCCCATTAGCTGAGCAACGCTACGTGCACGAGCATGAACAGCATCTGTCGTCTTCATTTGTAGCCAAGACGCACCTTGTAGAAGGATCATAAACAAGCTTACTAGACCACAAAGAAGCGCAAACGGGTTTAGTAGACCAAAGAATGAACCATGGTAAGTTGGCATCAAGAACTCATTCAGTTGGAATGGTACACCTTGTAGTAAGTTACCAAACGCCACACCAAAAATGATTGGTGGAACAAAACCACTGATTGAAATACAGATGTCCCAAGCATTACGCCATTTTGGTTCTTCGATTTTTGAACGGTAATCAAGACCAAGTGGACGTAACCAAAGTGCAGCTAAAGTCACGATCATCGCTAGGTAGAAACCAGAAAACGAAGTCGCGTATACCAAAGGCCAAGCCGCAAATAACGCACCACCAGCTGTGATCAACCATACTTGGTTACCATCCCAGTGAGGTGCGATAGAGTTAATCATTACACGACGTTCATTGTCACTTTTGCCGATAACTGGGACTAGCGCACCAACGCCCATGTCAAAGCCATCTGTAATTGCGAAACCAACCAGCAATACGCCAATAAGTACCCACCAGATTAGTCGCAAGATTTCATAATCAAACATGTTTTCTCTCCTTGCTTATGCTTCTACTTGGCGACTAACTTTGTCTTCAACAGAGTTAGCGTCTTGCTCAAAATGGTAACGACCAGTTTTCAGACTACTAGGACCTTTACGAGCAAATTTCACCATTAGATAGACTTCAGCAATCAGGAATACTGTGTACAACGCAATGATAGCGAACAAAGAGGTCCAAATTTCACCAGCACTTAGTGCAGAAGCTGCGACGTTAGTTGGTAAAATCTCACCAACAGCCCACGGTTGACGACCGTATTCAGCCACAAACCAACCCGCTTCGATTGCAATCCAAGGTAGAGGAATACTAAATAGCGCGGCTTTAAGAACCCAAGGTTTTTGTTCAATCTTTTGACGACACGTTTGTAGGAATGCCATACCAAATACAAACAGCATGATAAAACCGACACCCACCATCACACGGAATGACCAGAATAGAGGCCAAACTGTTGGGATTGAGTCATCTGCCGCTGCTTGAATTTGCTCTTCAGTTGCGTCAGTTACCTTGTCAGTGTAACGCTTAAGCAGTAAGCCATAGCCTAGATCATTTTTCACTTCATCAAATGCAGTCATGTTTTCTGATGATTTATCACCAGCACGAAGTTTTTCTAAAAGCTCATAGGCGTACATACCGTTACGAATGCGGTCAACGTGCTCATCACGAAGATCGTGTAAACCTTTTACTTCAGTATCAAGTGAACGTGTTGCAATAATACCCATTACGTATGGGATTTTTACCGCGTAATCCGTATGCATGGTTTCTTGGTTTGGAAGGCCAAACATCGTGAATGCCGCCGGAGCTGGCTCTGTGTGCCATTCTGCTTCAATAGCTGCCAGTTTCACTTTTTGCACTTCGCCTACTTCATAACCAGATTCGTCGCCGAGTACGATTACAGACAAAATAGCTGCCATACCAAATGATGAAGCGATAGCAAAGGAACGACGAGCAAATGCAACGTCACGTCCTTTTAATAGGTAGTATGAACTGATACCAAGAATGAACATTGCACCTGTTGTATAACCAGAAGCAACTGTGTGAACAAACTTAACCTGTGCAACAGGGTTAAATACAACTTCAGCAAAGCTCACCATTTCCATACGCATGGTTTCAAAGTTGAATTCAGCACCCACAGGGTTTTGCATCCAGCCATTAGCGATCAAGATCCAAAGTGCAGAGAAGTTTGAACCTAGTGCTACTAACCACGTAACAGCTAAGTGCTGACGCTTAGTCAATCGGTCCCATCCGAAGAAGAAAAGACCAACAAAAGTAGATTCTAGGAAAAAGGCTACTAAGGCTTCAATCGCAAGAGGTGCACCAAAAATGTCACCTACATAGTGAGAGTAATAAGACCAGTTAGTACCAAACTGGAATTCCATGGTTAGGCCTGTTGCTACACCTAATGCGAAGTTGATACCGAAAAGCTTACCCCAGAACTTAGTCATGTCCTTGTAGATCTGCTTGTCAGTCATTACATATAGAGACTCCATAATGGCAAGTAAAAACGCCATACCGAGAGTCAATGGAACGAACAAGAAGTGATACATCGCTGTCAGTGCGAACTGCAACCGCGACAGATCAACTACGTCAATCATAGTAACTCCTTTGTGCCGGCTGAATGACACCTTATGACATATTACAACAACCACAACACCTGTTAATGGTAACTCCTATATGTTGCCATTTAACGGTAAGTTGTTGCAATTATGTACTTTTGTGGTTAGTTAATTGTTAAGTATCAGCTAATATAGCTTGAGCTAATACTACTGAGAAAAAACCTACGTTTCAAAAGATTTATCAGACAAAACCGCCTTGATTTAAATCAAATTAGTTGCGTGAATTTTAGTCGAAATGACAACAAAATGATTAGGATCAACAAAACACGAAGTTTATTGTTACCGACAGGTAAAACTTATTGGGTGAGGTGTATTTTTAAACACAAAGAGTTAACAAGATTGCAAATTTTGATAACTCTTTATAAAACTTTAAGATTTTTAAAATGTGATATTAGTCACAAAGCTTGTGTTTGTATTTTAACCACCCACAATTGTAACTTTATTTTTCCAAACCAAAATGAAGATATGCACGGTCAGTGGCAATACGACCACGAGGCGTCCTTTGTAGATATCCCTGCTGAATTAGATACGGTTCTATCACGTCTTCGATAGTATCTTTTTCTTCACCGATAGCCGCTGCAAGGTTGTCTAAACCAACGGGGCCACCAGAAAACTTTTCCATGATGGCTAGAAGAAGCTTTCTGTCCATATAGTCAAAGCCCTGATTATCAACATCCAGCATATTCAACGCTTTATCTGCAGTTTCATCACAAATATGCCCGTTGCCTTTTACTTCTGCATAGTCTCGTACTCGACGTAACAATCGGTTTGCAATACGAGGTGTACCGCGCGCGCGCCGAGCGATCTCTAAAGCTCCTTCGCTATCCATGGACAAACCTAAGCAATTTGCACTGCGTTGAACTATGTGTTGTAAATCTGCAATTTTGTAATATTCGAGCCGTTGGACAATACCGAAACGATCCCTTAATGGTGATGTTAATGACCCAGCTCGAGTCGTCGCCCCAATAAGAGTAAATGGTGGAAGGTCTATTTTTATGGAACGAGCCGCAGGGCCTTCACCAATCATAATATCCAGTTGGTAATCTTCCATTGCTGGATAAAGAACTTCTTCAACCATTGGACTGAGACGATGAATCTCATCAATGAAGAGCACATCGTTCTCTTCTAAATTGGTAAGCAATGCTGCTAAATCGCCCGCCTTCTCTAATACTGGCCCTGACGTGGTACGGATATTTACTTCCATCTCATTAGCAACAATATTGGCTAATGTTGTTTTACCTAGCCCCGGAGGACCAAATATCAGTAAATGGTCGAGAGCTTCATTTCTAAGCTGCGCAGCTTTGATAAAAATATCCATTTGATCACGAACGTGATCCTGACCTTGATAATCGGCCAATTTTTTAGGACGAATCGCACGATCAATCACCTCTTCATCTTTAAATGAAGGATTCATTGGAGCAATGAGGCGATCAGCTTCAATCATATTTACTTTCCTAACGTCTGCTCTTCGTCATTTCTATTGTAGCGGTAGTATATTCCACTAGGCCGTACACATTAAACCATCGATTTAAGCGCTTCACGAATAAGTTGCTCACTGGTCATTCCTGGTTTAGCCACTTGAGAAACCACTTTAGCTGCTTGAGGTGCTTTATAACCTAATGAGAGCAGCGCACTTACAGCTTCCTCTTCTGCACCTTGTTCTTGGCTGTTTGGTCGAGAATCTATCGGTGCGGCATCAGTTGCAGGTGTAAATAAATCGCCAGTTCCCCAACCTTTCAAACGGTCTTTCATTTCAACCACTAAACGTTCAGCCGTCTTCTTACCTACACCTGGAAGTTTAACCAGCGTTGAAATATCTTCTCTTTCGACACAAGAAACAAACTGAGAAGCCGTCATACCCGATAAAATCCCCAGTCCCATTTTAGGCCCAACACCGTTGGCTTTAATCACTTCACGGAACAGAGCTCGCTCGCTAACGGTATTAAAACCATAGAGCAACTGAGCATCTTCTCGAACAACGAAGTGAGTATAAATAATGGCTTCTTCTCCAATGTTTGGCAGTTCATAGAAGCAACTCATTGGCATTTGTACTTCATAACCGATACCGCCTACTTCGATGAGAAGTTCAGGTGGTTGCTTTTCTATAAGAGTGCCACGAAGACGTCCAATCACTTGAGATTCCTTTGGTTGGGAAATTTGCAATGGAAAAGATGATAATAAATAACTGGATATATAGCCAGTAAAACATAGGTAGGGATATTCTCACCGTTTCTTTGGTGCAAGGTAGGCTGTAAGGCTATCGATACCGTCCTTTTCTTGCACTGGTTGCCTGACCAGCTAAAGCAACCAGTGTTTTGTTGGTATTAGCATGACAAATGGCTACCCCTAACGCATCGGCAGCATCCGCTTGTGGCTTGGCAGGGAGCTTTAACATTTGTTGGACCATATGTTGAACTTGGGTTTTATCCGCACCACCAGTACCAACCACTGCTTGTTTGATTAATCTTGCGGCATACTCGTAAACAGGAAGATCAGCATTCACCGCAGCGACGATAGCACTTCCCCTCGCTTGCCCAAGCTTAAGAGCAGAATCGGCATTTTTTGCCATGAACACCTGCTCAATAGCAAATACGTCCGGTTGAAACTGCGTAATAATTTCTGTAACACCCGCATAAATTTGCTTTAGGCGCGTAGGAAGATCTTTCTCTGAAGTACGAATACAGCCACTGCCTAAATAATAGAGGTGCCTGCCTTGTTGTTTGATCACTCCATAGCCCGTGATACGAGAGCCGGGGTCTATCCCTAAAATAATCGACATTCAGTGCCATTTATAATGATTTATGAACACAAAATGAAAGTGGGCTTACGCCCACTTTCCTCTAACGAATTACTTACGACGCCAAGTGGTTCCGGCTGGACCATCTTCTAAGACGATACCCATTTCATTCAACTTGTCACGAGCCAAATCCGCATTTGCCCAATCTTTCGCAGCACGTGAATCGTTACGCAGTTTTATTAGAGCTTCAATCTCAGCCGCTTCATCATCATTACCCTGACCACCTTTTAGGAAAACCTCCGGGTCTTGGTACAAAATTCCAATGACATCTGCAAGCTCACGCATCAATGCACCTAGTGCACTTGCATTCGCTATGTCTTCGTTTTTAAGGCGATTCACTTCACGAGCCATATCAAACAATACAGAGTATGCTTCAGGCGTATTGAAATCGTCGTTCATCGCAGCTGTGAAGCGCGTTAAGTACTCTTCCCCACCTGCAGCTGCCGCATTCATATCTAAACCACGAAGTGCGGTATATAAACGTTCAAGAGAAGCTCGAGATTGGTTTAAGTTCTCTTCACTGTAGTTAAGCTGACTACGGTAATGTCCAGACATCAAGAAGTAACGCACTGTTTCTTGGTCGTAGTGGTTCAATACATCACGGATGGTAAAGAAGTTACCTAGCGATTTAGACATTTTCTCTCTATCGACCATCACCATACCGCTGTGCATCCAGGTATTGACGTATTGAGTGCCGTGCGCACAACAAGACTGTGCAATTTCGTTTTCATGGTGTGGGAACATAAGGTCAGAACCGCCACCATGAATATCGAAATGATTACCTAAGATAGAAGAGTTCATTGCTGAACATTCAATATGCCAACCCGGGCGACCAGGGCCCCATGGAGATTCCCATGTTGGCTCGCCCGGCTTAGACATTTTCCAAAGAACGAAATCTAATGGACTGCGTTTTGCCGTTTCGATATCAACACGTGCACCCGCTTGAAGCTGGTCCAAATCCTGACGGGACAACTTACCGTATTCATCGTATTTGCTTACCTCGAACATAACGTCGCCATTATCAGCAACATAAGCAAAGCCGCGTTCAATTAAACGCTCTACCAACTCGATGATTTCTTCAATGTAAGCCGTTGCGCGAGGTTCAACATCAGGACGTTTGATATTTAGCGCATCAAAGTCAGTATACATTTCTTGAATCAAGCGCTCCGTCAGTGAGTCACATGACTCTTGGTTTTCCGATGCACGCTTAATGATTTTGTCATCGATATCGGTAATGTTACGTACGAACGTAAGATCGTAGCCTAAATAACGAAGGTAACGAGCTACCACATCAAACGAAACGAATGTACGGCCATGTCCGATATGACAAAGATCATATATGGTCACTCCACAGACATACATGCCGACTTTACCAGCAGTAATGGGTTTAAATTCCTCTTTCTGTTTTGTTAGTGAGTTATATATTTTCAGCATGATCTTTATCTAATTACCGTTAAAACCAAAATAGTTGTGCAGTATAACAACTCTGTTATCACTAGGTCATCCATTTGATGTTTTGAATGAGCAAAAAGTTAGGCTAAGATTAGGATCTGTTAGCTTGGTGAGGTTGAAAATCATCCAGATTTAACCTCATAGGCTTTAGATATTCATACAAAACAAGCAAAGGTAATGCACATGATCACCCTTCATACAAACTTTGGTGACATTAAAGTTCAGCTGAATACAGAGCAAGCGCCAGCAACTAGCGCAAACTTTTTACAATACTGCCGTGATGGTTTCTACGACAACACATTATTTCACCGTGTTATTGATGGCTTCATGATCCAAGGTGGCGGCATGACTTCTGGTCTACGTGAAAAAGAAACTCGTGCACCAATCCGCAACGAAGCAAACAATGGCCTAAGCAACAAAATCGGGACTCTTGCTATGGCTCGTACTATGGAACCACATTCAGCAAGTTCTCAATTCTTCATCAACGTGAACAACAACACTTTCTTGGATTTCCGCTCAGAAAGCCTAGATGGTTGGGGTTACTGCGTTTTTGCTGAAGTGGTTGAAGGCATGGATGTAGTAAACAAAATTAAAGGTGTTAGCACTGGTTCTAAACGTATGCATCAAGACGTACCACTAGAAGATGTTGTTATCACTGGTACAACTATCGAAGAGTAATCTTTAATTGGCGGAGCGTGAAATACGCTCCGCTGTTTTAACGACCTATTTTATGCATACACTATTTATTTCAGATCTCCACCTTACTCCTAAGCGACCAGATATCACCGATTGTTTTATTGCTTTCATGCGCGATGACGCAACTAACGCTGATGCACTCTACGTCTTGGGTGACCTTTTTGACTTTTGGATTGGAGACGATGATCCAACAGAGTTTGCTCAGCAGATAAAAAACGAATTTAAGACACTGGTTAATCAAGGTGTTCCAGTTTTTTTCTCACACGGCAACCGTGATTTTCTCGTAGGCAAAAAGTTTGCTAAACAAACCGGTGTAACTCTGCTAGATGAAGAGCATGTCATTGACTTATACGGTAACAAAGCAGTTGTCTTACACGGTGACACTTTGTGTACTGAAGACTTGCGTTATTTAGCATTTAGAGAAAAAGTTCATAAACCTTGGCTACAATGGGTATTCAACCGTCTTCCATTTTTTATCAAGACTCGTATTGTGCGAAAAATACAAACGGATACCAGCAACGACAAAAGTAACAAGTCAATGACTATTATGGATGTCACACCAAGCGAAGTATTAGCTGTCATGAATAAGCACCAAGTAGATACCATGATTCACGGCCATACTCATCGCCCAAACATCCACAAAATCTCCACTGCTGGCCATGAAAAAACTCGCATTGTTTTGGGAGATTGGTATACACAAGGTTCTATACTTGTTTATTCAAAGCACGGTTATCAACTGCAATGCAAAAAATTTATATCATAAAAATGGTGATCACACTCTCATAGGGATTTGAGCGTTAACGCAAAAAATAAACTTTATATTGATATAATTACCACACCAAAAATGGAGTTAGGGTGAATCCTTGAAGTACTCATATATCGCTAGACAACCTATATTGGATGCTGACCGGAAAACTTTTGGCTACGAGCTGTTATTCCGAGACGGTCCGAAGAATACGTTTCCTGAAATCGATCCTGATAAAGCAACAAGTATGTTGCTTTCAGATCATTTCTTATCGACTCACTATCAGACCCTTGGGAATCATATCGGTTTTGTAAACTTTCCATACCAAAGTCTGGTGAATCTTGTTCCAACTCTTTTTCCATCAGACAGCTTAGTTGTTGAAGTATTAGAAGACTGCGAACCTACAGCAGAGCTTTTGGGTGCAATAAAAAAGATAGCAAAGCAAGGTTATAGTATCGCGCTTGATGATTTTGTACCGAGTAAAGAATGGCAACCGTTTTTGCCTTATGTTTCCTACATTAAATTTGATATACGCATTGTTCCTATTGCAAAAGCAAGCGTATTCATTAGTAAGCTCAAAGGCTCTAAAATTAAGTTTTTGGCTGAAAAAGTAGAAAGTTACGAAGAGTTTGAGCAAGCCAAAAAGGCAGGGTTTGAGCTGTTCCAAGGCTACTTCTTCAGCAGACCTGAAGTCATCCAACGTAAAGCCTTACAGCCAACTTTTTTAACTATTGTCCAGTTGTGTAAAGAGATAGCAAAAGAAGAAATGGACTACAAAGAGCTAGAGTCTTTGATCGCCCGTGACCTTTCACTTTCCTATAAACTTCTGACTTTTGTCAATGCTTCATCGATTGTCAGTTCTAAAATTCAATCTTTCAAACAAGCATTAGTGTATTTGGGTGAGCAACGCTTGCGACAGTTTATTTCACTGGTGGCGATTGCATCAACTGACAGCTCCAAACCTAATTACCTATATGGGCTTTCCATTCAACGAGCGCGTTTTTGTCAATTAGCCTGGTGCAAAAGTGGGCAACGCGGTGATTCGGATCTCGCCTTCCTTACAGGGATGTTCTCACTACTAGATTGCTTGTTAGATCAATCAATAGAAACTATTGTAGATATTATTCCTATTGATGAAACGGTCAAAACTGCTTTGACTAAAGGTGAAGGATCGTTGGGCAAGATATTATCGCTATCAAAAGCCTATGAACACGCCGCTTGGGATCAGGTTTCCACATTAGCTGATAGCTTAAATCTTAATGATGCTGTGTTGAGCCAATGTTACGATGAGGCGCTACAATGGAGCGCCGATCTACTGCAAGTCGATATCTAGACTTTCTATGCCCATATCCCTAAAATTGGCCTCACTTTGAGGCCAATTTTGTACCTATCACATCATGAACCATTGTTACTGCGGTAATACGATACCTTATTCGGAATGCTGTCAGCCTATCCATAAAGACCATCATCTGGCTTATACTCCAGAGCAACTTATGCGAGCTCGCTACAGTGCCCATGTAGTTGGCCTAGTGGATTTTGTGGTGAGAACTTATCATCCGTCTTGCCATGCAGAAAGTGACAGAGAAGCGATTGCAGATTCGGTTGCTAGTAATTGGACTCACTTGGAAGTAATAAAGGGTGATGAAGGCTCAACACCCAATGAAGGCTATGTTCATTTCAAAGCACATTTAGAAGAACAGGGAAGGAAACTATGCTTAGAAGAACGCTCGCGCTTTGTGCGAGAAGACAACCTGTGGTTCTATATTGATGGTGAGTTTCCACCCCCAAACGACACAACCAAATTAGGCAGAAACGATCCCTGTTTCTGTGACAGTGGTAAGAAATTTAAAAAATGTTGTGGGCAATAGCAGTGGGCTGCCACTTCGTTCCCATGCTCTAGCATGGGAACAAGAGTAAAGTTGCAGATACACCTGAACACCACCAGTGCGATTACTGTTGGTCAACTAACCACTTACGGAA
Organism: Vibrio ziniensis; assembly: GCF_011064285.1. NCBI lineage: Bacteria > Pseudomonadati > Pseudomonadota > Gammaproteobacteria > Vibrionales > Vibrionaceae > Vibrio > Vibrio ziniensis. The sequence continues at coordinate 1,083,626 of NZ_CP049331.1, read as the reverse complement.
GGCTTTACGCTCGTTTGACGACAATTTCAAATACTGCATTTTTGTTCTTTGCATGTCTAGGCTATCTTGGCCAGCAGACTTCGTTGCTGGCTGCGTACCGTTTCCGAGACTTGTATCGGCAACAGGTGCGATGGCACCGCCCGCAAAAGTAATACCGTTGGCTGCGTTATAAATAGCAAGTTGCTCGTCAAGGTTTGAATAAGGGAACGCACCCTTTTTCCCCACCATTTTGACTTGCTCATAGTCTATATCGCTGTCATTGAGGCTAATATTCCAATCAATCTTATCTTCCTCAAACAGTTTTTGGGCTTGTAGTGCATTATTCAGTTGCGGACCATCAATGTCCAATTCGCCACCATTGACATTCACGGTTAGAATGTAAGGCGCTGAAGTGAAGTTACCACGCTTTTCACCTCGACCTAACATCGTATTCATACGCAAAACGATTTGATTCGTGCCCGTTGCAAGCATAAATGGTTTGTCCATCTGCTTTGCATCTTGGCTATTAATAAACAGTACCTCGACTCCTTGGCCTGCATCCAGTTCCGTGGTCAGCGCATCGGCATTCGCGTGAGCGGAACTCAAACTTAGCGCAGATAACGCCATTAAAATCGAAGTCCAAATTGTACGTTTCATCATTTAACCCTTTTTTATCATTAAGTTTTATAGCCAAATAACCTCGCAGCCTTGATATCACCATGCCATTTAAGCCAATTTGGATATAACACTTACCACTTGCTATACAATCAAAAAGGCCGCATAAATGCGACCTTTTAACTACATTCAACCTGATATCAAGTGATTAGAATGTGTAGTAGAAACCTGCTACAGCACCGTTACCTTCTTCTTTGTTGTCGCTGTCTGTTTTGTTCTCAGCATCAGAGTATTCAACGAACGCTGAGATGTTGCTAGAAACTGCGTAGTCTGCACCTACAGTGAAGTAAGTGATTTCTTCGTCGCTGTCACCATCAGCTAAGCCGAATGAAGTGTAAATACGCGCTTTGTCGATTTTGTAATCTAGAGCAGCTGAAACAACATTGTACTCTGTGCCAGACAGTTTGTCTTCTAATACGTAGTTCACTGCTGCACCGAAGTTAGCGATGCTCATACGTGCTGCTACACCCATGATTTCAGAGCCGCGGTTGCCTTGGTCTTGGTAAGTCGCGCCTAGAGTGAACATTTCGTTAAATGCGTACTGAGCAGATACACCGTAGCCCATATCTTCATCTTCATTAGAAGTTAGGTAAGTATCAGCAATTAGCTTAAGACCACCAGTGGTGTACTTCGCTGAAACTGCATGACCCGCAGACTCAAGAGATTTTGCGAAGTCATCCATGTAACCGATACCTTCGTTAGTGTTATCGATTGTGATTGCGTCTAGTGAATCACCGAAGTCACCGATTTCACCCATAGCGATACCGAAGTTTTCACCGATGCCAAAACCAACGTAAAGGTCGTCAGTCTTCATTGCTTGATCGTCAGCACCCAAAACGCCTGACCAGCTGTCGAAACCGTTGCCGTTTTCGATTTCAAAAGAACCGAATGCAGTTACACTGTCGCTCAGCTTATGTTTAACATCGACTTGGATTTTTGCCCATAGGTCGATGTCAGGATCAGAACTAGTTTTAGTCGCTACACCAGCTGCAGTCGATGTTGTCTCAGCAGAACTTAGGTAAGTATCGATTTCACCTTTAATGTTGAACGAAGTAGTACCGTCATCGTAGATGTTGCCTGCTGCAAGTGCAGAAGTAGATACGGTTGCAACCGCTAATGCTAATAGAGTCTTTTTCATAGTAATCCACTGCCTTTTCTTAAATGTGGGAAATCCTTATCCGGTTCCCTTTATTTTGATGATAGTGACCAACTCTGCGGTTAGTTCCTACCGCCACTAAATTTCACGGATTAGATTGCAAAAGAATATCCTGCGTGTCAAATACTCTAAATCACTCGCATAAAAATAAATAAAATCGTTATAAAACATAATATTAAAACGCAACATGCGCAAATTATGCGCAAATATCAATCGAATACACGCAAAAATACAAACGTTATCCTTGTCTCATTTTTAGTTTATTATTCTAATTACATATTATTTTGCGATAAAAATTGGAATTTAATAAAGAGTATATTGAGATTGTTAAGTTTTATATTTTTTATTTAGTAAATTAATTTTAAGTCCCTGATGGTTCAGTTTTTTTTTGTGAACAAGATCTACATTCCGTCTTAATTGATGTAAATTCGTGAGCTACGTAGGATTTGTAATTTGTGCTAACATGCGACTCCCGTCACTCAAGGCCTATTATGCTTACAAAAAAAATCCAACAATCGATCCGCAGTAGTTACCAAAACCTGCAACATCAGCTCGACAATTTCGTACCTCGTCGAGCGCAAAATTTTCTTGTTGCAGAAATTGCAAAAACATTGTGTGGAAATTATCACAAGTCGACTCGAATGATGGTGGCTGAAGCAGGGACTGGCATTGGCAAATCACTCGCCTATTTAATGGCAGTGATCCCTGTAGCGGTATCCAATAATCGTAAGGTGGTGATATCAACGGCCACAGTGGCGCTGCAAGAACAACTGATTCATAAAGATCTCCCTCTATATAGACGAATAACCGACCAACCTTTTACTTTTATTATTGCTAAAGGGCGTCAGCGTTATTGCTGTTCTGAAAAGTTGGCGGCAGCTTCAGGGATTGATGGCACTCAAATCGCTATGTTTGAAAGCAAGCCCAAAGCGGCTGACATCGAAATGCTGGAAGACATGCATAAAGCTTTAAATGCCAATAAATGGAACGGCGACAGAGATTCTTGGCCAAACACCATCACGGACGACATCTGGAACTCTATCGTTAGCGATAAACACACGTGTAATGGTAGCTTTGCCGCTCATAGAGATTGCCCGTTCCAGAAAGCCCGCTCAGAGTTAGACAAAGCAGATGTGATTATCGCTAACCACAGCTTAGTTATGGCTGATGCGGACTTAGGTGGCGGAGTCATTCTTCCTGAACCTGAAAATACCATTTATATCTTCGATGAAGCACATCATTTACCACATGTAGCAAGGGATCATGCCTCTGCCACCACATCTTTAAAAGGAGCGGCTGCTTGGTTAGAAAATCTCAATCGCTCATTAGTTAAATTAAGCAACCTAGCTGATGCTAAAAGAGCTTCCCGATTCGTCGATGAAGCTCAAACCGCTATTCAAGAATTGATTCCAGGGCTGAGTAAGCTACCACAGCAGTTTGACCCAGCTTCTTTTGAGGACAACATATATCGCTTTGAACACGGTGAGCTTCCTCAGTGGCTTGAGGAGGAATCTAAACACTTGAAACGCCAAAGCCAAAAGGCAAGTCAAAGTGTCGCAAAAATTGCAGACTTAATTGCAGAAAAAGTGAAAGAAGGTGAGCTTGCTCCTCGCTTGGCTGAACCAGCCTTGACCGAGCTAGGTTTTTATATCCAACGTTTGGAAAATTTGTATCAGGTCTGGAACTTGATGGCCGAGCCAAAGCGTGAAAAAGGTGCACCATTAGCACGTTGGCTGCAAACACATACTGAACGTGAAGGTGACTTTACTGTTAACGTTTCGCCTTTGGAGATTGGCTGGCAGCTCGATCAACAGATTTGGAGCCGTTGTATTGGCGCTATTTTGGTGTCGGCTACATTACGTGCGCTCAATTCTTTTAGCTTTTTTTGCAGACAGGCAGGAATCAGCGAAAAGTCTGATGACGGAGTGCAATTTCTTTCGCTCGCCTCACCTTTTAATTACATAGAGCAAGGCGAACTGTTGGTTCCATCGATGAAACTTGAACCACCAGCCAAGGATTTCACACCCTATCTGGCAGACAAAGTGAAAGAGTATCTTGTTGCAGATAAAGCCAACCTCGTGCTATTTGCATCCTATTGGCAGATGAAAGAAGTGGCAGAAACACTATCAACAACCTTCAAAGCAAGGGGCTGGTCGATTCAGGTTCAAGGCGAAAAATCACGCGGTGAAATCCTAAAAAAACATAAAATGCTGGTGCAATGCGGTAAAACAAGCGTGTTATTTGGCACTGGCAGTTTTTCGGAGGGATTAGATTTGCCGGGAGACTTATTAGAAAATCTCATTATCACCAAGATACCTTTTGCCGTCCCAACATCACCGGTTGAGCAAGCTCACGCAGAGTACATTGAGCATCGGGGGGGTAATCCGTTTTTACAAATATCAGTACCTGAAGCTAGCAAAAAGCTTATTCAATCCGTGGGTCGTTTGCTGCGTAAAGAACAGGATTCTGGTAGAGTCGTAATACTTGATCGCAGAGTGGTATCTAAACGATATGGTAAGGCGCTGTTAGATTCGCTGCCGCCATTCAAACGAACCATTGAATATTAGGTTGCTGAATAGTTCTCCCCCTCAGTTGAGGGGGAGTTAGAGGGGGTTGAACCGACGGAACTTATTGATAATTGCAATATTGATTAAGTTCCGTAGAAATAACCCCACCCTGCCTCCCCTTCAAAAGGGGAGGAGTGAAAACGCATACAATAGAATTAAAAACAGAAAATTTGGGACCGTATTTTTGATGGAATTAGTCGAACCAACCATGTTGGTCGTGTTGGCTTTAGTAGCTTTTATTGCAGGGTTTATTGATGCTGTCGCAGGTGGCGGAGGTATGCTGACTGTCCCTACGTTACTTTCGCTAGGATTACCTCCGCATGTCGCTCTTGGCACCAATAAACTAGCTGCGACGTTTGCTTCTTCCACTGCGGCGTATACGTACTATCGCAAAAAACTGTTTAAACCTCAGTATTGGCTTCGCGCATTTATCATGACTCTTATTGGTGCAACCGTAGGTACGCTAGCCGTTGATGCAATTAGTACTGATTGGTTACAAAAAGCCCTACCGCTAATTATTCTAGGAGCGGCTATTTACACAATTTGGCATAAGGCTCCAACCATAATCCAAAGTGAAATGCCCGCAGGATGTAAAAAATTCAACACTAAACAATATTTGCAAGGTTTTGGTTTGGGATTTTACGATGGCTTAGCAGGCCCTGGTACTGGTGCTTTCTGGACCGTGAGTTCCATGGCTCTCTATCGTTTAAACATACTGCTAGCGTCAGGCTTAGCTAAAGCGATGAACTTTACTAGCAACCTGACTTCTCTAGTGACCTTTGCTATTTTGGGTCATATCGACTGGGTTCTGGGTTTAACTATGGGAGTTTGTCTGATGGCAGGAGCTTTCGTTGGTGCACATTCCGCAATTCGCTTTGGTACCAAATTCATTCGTCCAGTGTTTGTGACGGTTGTAAGTGTTCTTGCCGTTAAGCTTGCTTATGATGCTTGGTTTGTATCGCTATGAGTGACTTATCCAGATTAAATTCAATTATTGAAGAACTCCAATCGAGTGCTGCCCTGATCGATCGTACGCGAGGTGAACACCACCGCCCGTTGTTTGACGACACCTTGTTCCATTGCCACGGAAAATTATTAACTCCATGTGTAACAGAAGCGCAAGGCACACTGAATGCGATTGTTCGTGAGCAAAAAGCAGGCAAATTAACTCAACCACGAGCTGAATATCTAACTGAGCGGCTACTTTCACAAATTAGAGCCATTCAGCGCGAAATGTCGACACAAGCCATTCGCAAAAATGAACCCAAACATTTCAACGAGACCAGAAAGCCAATCAGCGATTTATATCAAGATTTAGCGCAACACCAAGACTGGGAACGAAGATTAATGATCCTTGTTCAAGATAAGCAAGCTACTGTTGAAAGTTCATTTGGTGCTAATAAAACAGCCGCACAGCAAGCGTTATTAACTGCAGAACAAAGACTCAAACGCTGCCAAGAAGCCAAAACAAAGATTGAGAAACAAATTACTTTTAGAGAGAAGAACCAATAAATGAACGACACTAGCTCCTCTTTAGAAAATGCATCTGATGACATCAAACTCGCCGTCGATCTGATTTATCTGCTTGAATCGAATAATGTAGACACTGAGATTGCTCTCGCTGCTTTAGAAATTGTCAAAGCAGATTTTCAAGCAAAACTCAAAAAAGAAAAGAGCGCTAATTAGCACTCTTTTTCAACGTTACCTTTTAATGGCTCAATTCACTTTAAACTGATTGACCAACGCTTGCTGCTGTTTTGACAAAGAGCTGATTTCGGTGCTTACCGCTTCAGATTCACCAGCCTGTTCCAAAATCTGAGCACTCAGATCTCGAATATTCGCTACATTCTGGTTCACTTCAGCAGACACAGTCTGCTGTTCTTCTGCCGCTTTCACAATCTGCGTGTTCATATCGTTAATTGCTGAAATAGCATCAAAAACCTTGTTCAGTTCCGTTACTGCGCGTTGTACGTGAGAGGCTGTTCCATTCGCCAAGCTATTGCCTTCTTGAATAGCATTCACGACATCTCGAGTGCCCTTTTCCACTTTCTCAATGACGGTACGAATTTCACCAACCGAAGCGTGAGTACGGCTAGCAAGATTACGAACTTCATCAGCAACAACAGCAAACCCCCTTCCTTGTTCTCCCGCTCTTGCGGCTTCAATAGCTGCGTTGAGTGCAAGCAGGTTTGTTTGCTCAGAGATCCCTTCTATCACTTCAAGAATGTCGGTAATGTTCACGTTGTTACGCGCTAAATCTTCGACAATTGGCACGGCTTGATTCATGGTTTTAACCAAGTTGAGCATTTCAGCTTCAGAAGTTTTGATCACCTCTTGACCAATACGAGCAGAATCATTCGCTAGCTCAGCTGCTTGAACCGCATTTTCTGCATTGTGAACAACGAGACTTGCTGTCTGTGTCATCTCTTCTGACGCAGTTGCAACTAGATCGACCTCTTTAAACTGAGCCTCGCTGCTGCGCCTTGTTTCAACGGCTGTAATCTTCGCTTGCTCCGTGGTTTCAGCAACTGAATGGGTAGTTTCGATAACTTGTCTGATGGTAGATTGCAGTTTGTCTAGGAACTTGTTGAAACCATCTGCCAACTGCCCTATTTCATCTTGCGATTGAACTTCTAAACGCTGAGTTAAATCACCTTCACCATCAGCAATATCATTCAAACGTACAACAACTTCGCGAATAGGCTTAACAATACGCGAAGCTGTGTAGGCAATAACCGTCAGCCCAAGAATGGCAAACAATAGACCTGCAAGTAGCTCTACTTTAACGCCGCTTTCTACTTGCGCGGTAATAACTCTATCAAGTTGGTCTGCATCTTTAAGAACGCTGCTACGAGGCATTTCAAAAACCACACCCCACGTTTGGTTAGCAACAGGAATGGGCGCAAATACTGTCATCCAAAGGCCATCTTCGCTCCACAAAGATTCTACTTTTTTGCCAGATAAAAGACTTGAGACCTTTTCTCTAGAGATACTAGATCCACCAAACGGTTGTCCGATAGTTAATGAATCGTCATCACTCGCGATCAGTGTGCCATCCAGACTGATGATGAAAATTTTACCTTCGCCATTAAACAAACTACTGTCTGAATCTTTTGCTACATCAAGTAAAGGGGTGAGTTTTAGGTCTATGCCGTAAAAGCCAATGACTTCGTTGTCGACAACAATAGGAACAGAGATAGATGTAGCTAAGAATTGTTCACTACCTTGATTGATCATACGTGGAGAAGTTACACATGCATTACCCTCATTTAACGGGCAAGCAAAACGTTCACTATTGGCAGCATCAGCCAATTGCTTTTCAGTCAAGACTTCATTGACCGCATCCTGACCGGCGTCTTTGGCTCTCCAATACGGAGCAAAACGTCCAACATCGTTTGAACCTACATAATCTGCGTTGACATAGTTACTGTCTTCAGAATCGAGAGCGTTTGGTTTGAATACTAGATACGCTCCTTCAATCGTCGGAAAATCTAGTACAGATTTTCGAACCATTTCATTTAAGGCGGTACGTAAGGCTTCACTTTCTCCAAAATTATCTTCAGAGTTTTTCTTTAGGAACAAAGCATTTGAAGAGAGCATTTCTGCACGATAGGTGGCTTCGCTGAGATATTCCGAGATTTCAGTTGAATTTAACTGTGCGCGTGTCTTTAGCAACTGCTGAGATTTATTGATAACGGATTCAGCACTCTGCGTTTTAATCACCTGCTGATTACTTACAGCATTGTAAACCGAGAAACCGATAAGAGATAACGAGGTTACGAGCAGGCAAAAACCTGCCAACAGCGTAATTTTCCACTGAACTGATAGTGTTCGCATACAACATCCTTATGCTAGCGTTTAAACTCATATAATCAAATGAGATAGCCCGAAATTAGACCACAATCTATCGATATATCAATACAAATCTGACACAAAGTTTGCCATTTTCTTACATAACTAGTTGAGTGAGTTCCAAGGTTTGTACTCTTCAATCTAAGTGTTAACATCGAATCTATTCGTGGTTACCTGCCAAATAAAAAATTCAATAGGTAACAACTTAATTAAAATCATAATCAAGGACTAACCAATGAAAGTTATCAGCTTTAACATCAATGGGTTAAGAGCTCGACTTCACCAACTTCAAGCATTGATTGAAAAGCATCAACCCGATGTTATCGGCTTACAAGAAATCAAAGTTCATGATGAAGCTTTTCCTATTGATGATGTCGAAGCCATGGGCTATCACGTTTATTTTCATGGTCAAAAAGCACACTACGGTGTAGCGATGCTTTGTAAGAAACAACCTGTCGAAATAAAAAAAGGTTTTCCAACTGACAATGATGATCATCAAAAGCGTATGATCATGGCGACTTTTCTCGATGACAATGGTCATAAAGTGACAGTACTGAATGGTTACTTCCCACAAGGCGACAACGTTGAGCATGAAGTTAAGTACCCATACAAACGTCAGTTTTATAAAGATCTGATGACCTATTTGAACGACCATCACAGTAGCGATGAGCAGTTGATTGTAATGGGTGATATAAACATCAGCCCTATCGATTTGGATATCGGTATTGGTGAAATTAACCGTAAACGTTGGTTAAAAACGGGGAAATGTTCATTCCAACCAGAAGAGCGTGAATGGCTGAAAACACTGATAGATTGGGGATTTGAAGACACATTTCGTAAACTTCATCCAAATGTTGATGACAAGTTTTCGTGGTTTGACTACCGTTCTCGTGGATTCGAAGACAATCGAGGACTTCGCATTGACGTAATTATGGCAACGCCATCTCTGGCTCAAAAATGTGTAGAAGCGGATATCGATTATGAGCTTCGAAGCATCGATAAGCCGTCTGATCACGCACCTATCTGGTCAGTGTTTAAGTAAGCAAATTTCCTGTCTTTTAAAGCATTTTTCTTTGGGTTCTCCCCCTCAGATGAGGGGAGAACCAAAGATCAGCTTAACGGTCGCAAATAACGTAAGAAACGTTTCTCTGCCCCTTTAAAACACCAAAGAACGATGAACGTTAAACTCATGTAAAACAAACCAGCGGTCAGGAATGACTCAAATGGTGCGTAGTAACGAGAATTCACCAAGCGAGCAGCACCAGTTAAGTCCATAATGGTGACAATACCTGCAACCGCACTACCGTGAATCATAAAAATTACTTCGTTACTATAAGCTGGTAATGCTCGACGAAGAGCGCTAGGCAGAATGATACGGTGATATGTTTGAAACACGCTCATACCGTAGGCTTTCGCAGCTTCAACCTCACCTTTTGGTAAGCCATTTATTGCTCCACGTACAATCTCTGCAGTATAGGCAGAAGTATTGAGGATAAAGGCGACCAAGGCACAGAACCACGCATTCTCCCAAAGGGTCCCTTTAACTGGAAAAAACTGATCCATACCGTAGTAGATCAAGTACAGCTGAACTAACAGTGGCGTGCCACGAAAGAAATAAATATATCCCCAAGACGGCAGATTAAGCGCATAGTTTTTACTGTTACGTGCAATTGCTAAAGGTATAGCAATACAGATACCAATGATCAGTGAAAGTGACACTAACCATACAGTTGTCCATAAGCCTTTGAAGTAAATTGGCAGGCTTTCGATAATCAATGAAAAGTCCATATCTACCTCGTGTGAATGCTGAATTTACGCTCGACCAACTTCAGAAGTCCGGTCGAAATACTGGTAAACAGAAGGAATATAATGGAAACCGTCATATAAAACGTAAATGGCATTTTGGTTGAACCAGCGGCAAGCGAACTCATACGCACCATATCTTCTAAACCAATGATCGAAACCAATGCTGTTGTTTTCAGTAACACTAGCCAGTTATTACCAAATCCAGGTAAAGCGTGTCGAATCATTTGCGGTAATAGAATGCGTCTGAACGATAATACCGCGTTCATACCGTAGGCTTTGGCAGCTTCAAGCTCTCCTTTGTCCACCGCCATGATGGCACCACGAAAAGTTTCAGCCATGTATGCACCAAAGATAAATCCAATCGTTAATACACCGGCAATAAATGGACTCACGTCGATATAGTCAGGTACATACTGAACCCACTCGTCTGCCGTACCAAGCCAATCATTTAGCGATTCATTAATTGAGTAAAGACTGTTGTTCAATAAAATTTGACCACCGAAGAATATCAACATCATCAGAACTAAGTCTGGAATGCCGCGGATAATCGTGGTGTAGACAGTAGCAATGCTTCTTGCCCATGTGTAAGGAGACAGTTTCGCCAACGCTCCTAACATGCCAAGCACAACCGCTAATAATAGTGAAAGTATGGCGACTTCAATTGTGAGTACCGCCCCTTTTGCAATAGAGGCTTCATATCCCTGTAGATCCAGCATAAAAACTTCCTAGTCCCTTAAAGCTTGGCTGCTGGGTACTGCTACGAACTAGGAACCAACAGCCAAGAATGCCTTTATTATTGTTTCGTCCCTATTGTTAATGAGCACAATAGGGACATTTGAGGCTAATTAATCACCGTATACGTCGTACTTGAAGTATTTTGCAGCGATTTGTTGATAAACACCTTTTTCACGAAGTGAATCGATAGCACCATTTAGCTTCTCAGTTAGGTCTTTATCTTGTTTACGAGTTGCGATACCAAAACCGTCACCGAACCATTTTGGATCAGTTAATGATGGACCAACGAATTCGTAGCCTTCACCGCCTGGTTTGTTTAGTACGCCGTCTTCAAGTGCAGATGCATCACCAAGAACAGACGCGATACGACCATTACCTAGATCTAGATAAGCTTCATCGAAAGAACCGTAACGGACGATTTCAACAGAGTCACCGTAGTTGTCAGTTAAGTATTTGTCATGCGTTGTTGCGCGTTGCACACCAATTTTAACACCTTTAAGGCCTTCTTTAGTAAACTCTAAACCCGCGCCTTTTTTAGCAATGAATTTGTTTGGAATCAGTGCGTATTTATGAGTGAAATCGACTTTCTTCTTGCGTTCTTCAGTGATAGACATCGCTGCAATGATTGCATCGTATTTACGAGCAAGTAGAGAAGGAATAATACCATCCCAGTCTTGAGCAACAATTTGACACTGTACAGCCATCTCTTTACATAGAGCATTCGCCATATCAACATCGAACCCCTTCAGAGAGCCGTCAGCTTCAGTCCAGCTGAACGGAGGGTAAGCACCTTCAATACCAAAGCGTACAGTTTTCCACTCTTTCGCTTGGGCTACACCGGTCGCAGCTGTAGCAGCTATCGCCGCAACTAATAACCACTTTTTCATTTCCATACTCCTGTGATTGTTGTGTTTTCTATTTTTATAGCTTTAGTTTTCTCAGCGAATCTGTCGTAAAACAGACAAGCTAATATGTGTTAATAAATTGATGAAATAAACTGTTTGAGACGTTCAGAATCTGGATTCGTAAACAGCTTTTTAGGATCACCCTGTTCTTCTACCAATCCTTGATGCAAAAACATGACATGATTTGATACATCACGAGCGAATGCCATTTCATGGGTTACAACTAGCATGGTTCGCCCTTCTTCGGCCAGTGAACGCATAACACCCAACACCTCGCCAACTAATTCTGGGTCCAGAGCAGACGTAGGTTCATCAAACAGAAGAACTTCAGGATCAACAGCTAAAGCTCGCGCAATTGCAGCTCGCTGTTGCTGACCGCCAGACAAATGCCCTGGGTAGTAATCTTTACGTTCATAAAGACCGACTTTCTGAAGGAGTGCTTCCGCTTTTTCAATCGCTTGTGCTTTGGGAACACCTAATACATGGACAGGTGCTTCAATGACGTTTTCTAACACTGTCATATGTGACCAAAGATTAAATCCCTGAAAAACCATAGCTAAACGCGAACGGATACGCTGAACTTGTTTTTCATTAGCAGGAAGAGAAATACCTTGGCGGTTTTTTTTCATCTGAATCAACTCACCATTCACCCAGATTTCACCGTCTGTAGGCGTTTCAAGTAAGTTGATGCAACGTAGGAAGGTACTTTTGCCAGAACCGGACGAGCCAATAATAGAGATAACATCTCCTTTATGCGCTTGAAGTGAGATACCTTTCAGAACTTCATTCTGGCCAAACGTTTTGTGCAGTTGTTTTATATCGAGCGCTGGTACTTCTTTCATGCGCTTTAACTCCCTGTATTTTATGACACTGCAGAGCATTCCAGCTCAATTTCGCTACAAAGTATCACTCACCGCCATAACATGCAACAAATTATTAACCTACAAAAAGGGAATAATTAGTTACGAATAATGGAATGTTATTCATTTTTTAGCTTTATATTCTCTTATACATGAATATTAAAAACAAAAAAAGCCCCAAAAGGGGCTTTATATGGCTGTGAGAATTCAGATCTTATCTAATCATCAAGTCGAGATAGCATTAGACTCTTTACTTTCTTTAGCTGAACTTGATTGACTTCTGCTTGTTGTTCGCTAACCACAAGCCCCGTAATTTCGGCATCTAAATCATTTGAGCTACCTACAGCGAATAGCGACATAAACTCACTACTTGATACATCGTCAATGTCTTCAAGGATTAAATGGCTCAAACTAAATGCACTACTATCACTAACTTTTAGTGCATCGATCACACTACTCGAATAATCATAGTAATACAGCTCAGGCGCAACAACCTCTTCCGTTAGCATAGAATATAAGACATGAGTAACGTTATATGTTGTACCAACACTTGAGGTATTACTTCTGTAAGCGATTCGCTGCATACCTATCTCACTTTGCAATGGAATCGCACCGCTTAAATCAATCACGTCACCAGTCAAGACCGTAGGCTTTTGATCTTGCAAGTTGGTCACTGTATATAAAGAAGCATCATCGACGACCAAATCCCATTGAGAACTGGTGGTATCTACAGCCGATGAATAAGTTGCACTCCAGTTCGCATTAGTAGGCAAATCAACATCACTAACTTCAAACACCCAAGTTTCATCCGTCAACTCCGCCGGATGCATGAAGGTAAGAGAGGTCGTCGAACGATCAAGCAAACTATATGCATAATTACCTGAAATAATTTCAATCGGAATGTCAGAAAGAGACATGTTGGTATTAAGTGTAATAGTACCTGTGTCCTGATCCGCTAAAGCCATCTCTATTGCTTGACTTGAAACAGTCCAATTACTAAATCCGTATTGTGATATTTCCGATCTAGCACTGTCTGTGTACTGCACGATAAAAGTATTCTCATCACTATAACTATCTAAAGTCCTCGTGCTGCTCAAAGTCTGGTAAGGGGTATTAAGAATACTGTCGATTTGAGAATAAAAATTATAGTTCATAGCCCCACCAGGATAAGCACTATTACTTTCATACTGGGTGCTAGAATCTGTTTTAGTAGTGCGCTTATTGTCACTTGTTACACAACTTGTTGCACTATCAGACGTACGATTTATACCAAACTTGCCAGTACGAAAGCTGCTATCTTGTTGCAAAAACTCTTTGCTAAAGCTCATCGCCTTAATCGTTGAACCACCAACTTCATTCACTACTTGGAATGTGAAGAAACCATTATCAGGGATATCGTCAATATAGAAACTTAATGAACCACTAGAAACGGAGATGTAATCACTTACACGCTCACCACTGGCATTACTGTAAAAACCCAGCACTGTGTCATTGTTTGTTTGGCTAGTTGATGCCGGAGTATAAACCGTATATGCAGCGTCTCCGTTACTATCCGTACCCGTTTTATAGATAACGCATTTTGCATAAGCAGCGTTGCTTGTTTGCGATTGATTAATAGTTGTCGACGAATAAAACGAAAAATTGTATTGCGTCTTTTTAACACTACTTGAACCGCTACCGCCGCCTCCGCCGCCACAGCCTACTAACATACTTGAAACTATTGCCACTAGTGGCAATATTCTGATTTTACTCATGCATTTTTCCTAGAATCAGCAATAAATTTTAAATAAAGTTAACTATTCCTGATACTAACAAAAATAATTCTAAAATAGCAGTCCAACTTCGTCACACATCATGCATTTGAATTACAAATCAATTTCTGCATAACATCACCAAAAAATATGATCTAGTTAACATTTGTTAATCATTGGTTATACAAACCTCTGTATAAACCTCTCATTTTTTGTTCTAAACATCACAAATGAAAACAAATTACGCATATAAATCAATGACTCAGCCATATTTAAGGACTTAATGTAGTTTTCTTTCATTTCCATTACTAAAGTGATCAAGATCAATCACTATAAAGGGTTAGCACGTTAAACTCGCCACTAAATATAAGGCGGTTCTAATGCCCATTATTATTTCGTTGGCTATGCTATAAAGCACAACAGAAACGTGTTACATATTCAGCCTAAATTTTCGCTTTCGCGAACACTAAAGCAGAATTTTATTCAGAATTAATTACTTTAATACAATGAGGAATCTATGTCAGAAGCAGTGAATAAAGCGCATTCTGATTCAGATATCGAGACTAAGAGCTACAGTGAGCTTCATCGTCCAGCGTCTGAGTTCAACAGCCGTTCAGATTATTTAGATCATGAATTACAAATCATGAAACCTCGCCGCTTTGGCTTAAACCTACCGGGTCGCGATTTCCGTTTCGAACTTGAAGACTTTGTTCCTGCTCTAGCTGGTACTATCGGCATCATCTCGATGTACTCTGCTGTTATGATGTCTTGGGCTGAAGGTCTGACTCAAGCTTGGGATCACGTTCATCTAACTAAAGAGTTTGCTATTGAAGTAGCTCGTGTTGAGATGTTGATTCCAGCTTTATTATTCTGCGTGCTTGCTTCTGGTATCTTCAACCCTAAAGCAAACTTAGCAGGTAACCACGGTCCGATGATTCCGTTAATCGGCACGATTGCTCTAGCGGGTGCTCACCCTCTAGCATTAGCACTGCTTATTGGTGTCTTTGGTCTACTACTCAGTTTCTTCAAAGGTGGCTCTAAGCTTGTTAACCTCACTTCTGAAGGTACAGCCGGTGGTTTGCTCATATTCCTTGGTTTGACGGGAACAATCAGTCAGATCAACTCCATACAAACCTGGGCGGTCGGTTTACAATCGGCAGACGTAGCCGCAGGAAGCATGGGTTATGTAGGTATTATCGTACTTGGTATCAACGTTGCGATTTACGCATACCTAGCTAAAGTGAATAAGCGTTGGCTTGCTATCCCTGTGTGTGCATTCTCTGGTCTTGCAATCGCTCTAGCTCTAGGTGCTGGTTTCGACATTAAATTCGAAACTCACATGGGCCTTCCAAACCTAAACCCAGTTTACTGGTGGGGCAGCACTGAAGAAGGTTGGATGCTAGGTCTTCCTAACATGGAACACTTCATCGCATCTCTACCATTCGCAATTCTAGCTGTAGCGATGTGGTCTCCAGACTTCCTAGGTCACCGTATTTTCCAAGAGATGAACTACCCTAGAGGTTCTGAAAAAGTGTTGATGGACGTTGATGACACTATGACTATGTGTTCATTCCGTCAAATGGTTGGTACAGCAGTAGGTGGTGGTAACATCACATCATCTTGGGGTACTTACATGATCCCTGCTGCTATCGCTAAACGTCCAATCCCAGCGGGTTCAATTCTGCTTGGTTTGATCGTAATGACTGTTGCCGTACTTGGCTTCCCTATGGACGTTGCAGTATGGCCACCAGTAATGCGTGTTGCTCTATTAGTAGGTGTATCTCTACCTCTACTAGAAGCAGGTATGCAAATGGTTCGCGATACAAAAGACTCGCAAGCTGCTGGTATCTGTATTTTTGCTTCTATTGTAGCAAACCCAGTGCTTGCTTGGGCTCTGACCATGTTCCTAGACAACAATGGTCTAATCGGTGACAAAGAACGTGCTGCACGCTTGTCTTTCTTGGATAAAATTGTTATCCCTGTAAGCGTGTTCATTATCTGTCTTGTTGCAATGCTTGCCGTTGGTATGCTAGAAGCTCAATATGGTCTAAAAGCTTGGCTATAAGCTAGAGATTAAAGATTAGACGGGTAGCGCAAGACGCTACCCTCTTTTTATTGTATTTTTCAACTTTTATTGATTTAGTTTAAGTTTTGCAATTTTTTTTTAGTGTAATGTAATTTCATCAAACGGACATTTCAGCGTAAGAACAAATAACAATATCTATAGTATTAATCTGAGATTATGAACTATACATATTGTTATTAAATCGAGTGTACTGCCTCTCTTCCAATGAGGAGATAGCTGGCTCAACGGCGAAACAGTACGTGTTTTTTCTACTAAAAAGGTAGGTATGTCATGGCAGAGCAATTTGCTAAAGCTTGGGAAGGTTTTGCTGCAGGTGAGTGGCAAAACGAAGTAAACGTTCGTGATTTCATTCAAAAGAACTACACTCCATACGAGGGTGACGAATCTTTCCTAGTTTCTGAGGGTACTGAAGCGACTAAAACGCTTTGGGCTAAAGTAATGGAAGGCATCAAACAGGAGAACTCTACTCACGCTCCTGTAGATTTTGACACTTCTGTTATCTCTACCATCACAGCTCACGATGCAGGCTACATCGAAAAAGATCTTGAAACTATCGTTGGTCTTCAAACTGACGCTCCACTTAAGCGTGCTATCATCCCTAACGGTGGTATCCGTATGGTTGAAGGTTCATGCAAAGCATACGATCGTGAACTTGATCCTATGGTTTCAAAAATCTATTCAGAATACCGTAAAACTCACAACGCTGGTGTTTTCGATATCTACACTCCAGACATCCTTGCATGTCGTAAATCTGGTGTACTAACTGGTCTTCCAGATGCATACGGCCGTGGTCGTATCATTGGTGACTACCGTCGTGTTGCACTATACGGTATCGACTTCCTAATGAAGGACAAATTCGCTCAATTCACGTCGCTACAAGCACGTTTTGAGAACGGTGAAGACCTTCACATGACTATGCAACTTCGTGAAGAGATCGCTGAGCAACACCGTGCTCTAGGTCAAATCAAGAAGATGGCTGCAAAATACGGTTGCGATATTGGTCGTCCAGCTGAAACAGCACAAGAAGCTATCCAATGGACTTACTTCGGCTACCTAGCTGCTGTTAAGTCACAAAACGGTGCTGCAATGTCTCTAGGTCGTACTTCTACATTCCTAGATGTGTACATCGAGCGTGATATCGCTGCTGGTAAGATCACTGAAGACCAAGCTCAAGAAATGATTGACCACTTCGTAATGAAACTACGTATGGTTCGTTTCCTACGTACTCCTGAGTACGATGAGCTATTCTCTGGCGACCCAATTTGGGCAACAGAATCTATGGGTGGTATGGGTCTTGACGGTCGTACGCTAGTAACGCGTTCTAACTTCCGTTTCCTAAACAGCCTATACACTATGGGTCCTTCTCCAGAGCCAAACATCACTGTTCTTTGGTCTGAAGCACTACCAGATGGTTTCAAACGTTTCTGTGCAAAAGTATCTATCGATACTTCTTCTATCCAGTACGAAAACGACGATCTAATGCGTCCAGACATGCAATCAGACGACTACGCAATCGCATGTTGTGTATCTCCAATGGTTGTTGGTAAACAAATGCAGTTCTTCGGTGCTCGTGCGAACCTTGCTAAAACGATGCTTTACACCATCAACGGCGGTGTCGATGAGAAACTGAAAATCCAAGTTGGTCCGAAAATGGACAAAATCTCAGGTGAATACCTAGATTACAACGAACTTTGGGAAAAAATGGATCACTTCATGGATTGGCTAGCTAAGCAGTATGTGACTGCACTAAACGCTATCCACTTCATGCACGACAAGTACAGCTACGAAGCGTCTCTAATGGCTCTACACGACCGTGACGTTAAACGTACTATGGCATGTGGTATCGCAGGTCTATCTGTTGCAGCTGACTCTCTATCTGCAATCAAGTACGCTAAAGTTAAACCAATTCGTGACGAAGATGGTCTAGCAATCGACTTCGAAATCGAAGGCGATTACCCTAAATTCGGTAACAATGATCCTCGCGTAGATGATATCGCTTGTGAACTTGTTTCTGTATTTATGAATAAGATCCGTGAGCTTAAGACTTACCGTAATGCGATCCCTACTCAGTCTATCCTAACTATCACTTCAAACGTGGTATACGGTAAGAAGACTGGTAACACTCCTGACGGTCGTCGTGCTGGTACTCCATTTGCACCAGGAGCAAACCCAATGCACGGTCGTGACGAGAAAGGTGCAGTCGCATCATTGACTTCAGTAGCGAAACTACCGTTTGCTGACGCTCAAGATGGTATCTCTTACACCTTCTCTATCGTTCCAAACGCATTAGGTAAAGAAGAAGCAAGCCAACGCGCTAACCTTGCTGGTCTAATGGATGGTTATTTCCACCATGAAGCTGGCAAACTAGAGGGTGGTCAACACCTAAACGTTAACGTGCTTAACCGCGACACTCTACTAGACGCTGTTAAACACCCAGAGAAATACCCTCAGCTAACTATCCGTGTATCTGGTTACGCTGTTCGTTTCAACTCTCTGACTGCTGAACAACAAGCTGACGTTATCGCTCGTACATTTACTGAGTCAATGTAAGACTTCGCTTAAATCATGAGCTTAAAGCCCTCGCAATAGCGAGGGCTTTTTATTTAATGTCGAATTGAATCAAAACGTTAATTTTTATGGGCTGAACAAATTTTTTGTTTTAGTGACTCTTCATTTCTCGTATTAAACATATCAATCAGTTAGTATTTCAACATCGTTGTATTTAAGCTGTAATTTGATGTCCATATTTCGTTTTACTCTAACTCTACTGTTAACATCTAGTTTTTCTGCTCTTGCTGCACAGTCTCCGACCGTCACTCTCAATATCGATAATGACGGAGTATTTGGCATTGACCAAGACTACACTAGCGGTGTTTTTATCTCTTACACATCTGGAGCCGTAAGGCCCAATTGGTGGTCGAAGCCTTTAAGTTTATCCATGTGGGGAGCGGCAAGTTTAGATAAATGGGAATTCAGTATAGGCCACAAAATGTGGACGCCATCAGATATCACACTTGAAACACCAGAACCCAATGAGCGTCCATACGCCGGTTTACTTCATGGTGAATTTAATTATATAAGTCTCCATCCTCAGCAAAGCCAGCGATTCAACTTAATGATTGGCACAACGGGTGAAAACTCTTTGTCTAGAGAAACTCAAAACTTAGTACATTCTATTACCAAATCAGATGACCCGAATGGTTGGGCTTATCAAGTAGAGGATAAAGTTGTGGCTAATGTTGGCTATTCAACTCACTTTAACTTGGTCCGCCGTAGATTTACTCCCAGCACAGAATTCGAAATATCAAATATTTCGGAAATCAATTTAGGCAATTTTCGTGAAGATGTTTCTACAGGTTTTATGGTGCGTTGGGGACAAGACTTAGCGGGAAATTTTGGTAGTGCTCAGATTTCCGCAGAAAGCCCTTTTAAACCGGGCATGATAGGTGCTTCAAATTATGGCTGGTTTGTCTTTGGTGGTATTGAAGCGCGCTATCGATTTAATGACATTACTATTGAAGGTGAACGACCACTTAATGGCCTAGAACATCCTGCAAGTTATTACCAAGTTACGCTAGAAAACTGGCAATCAACTGCTGTTGTTGGAGCTGTATGGTATACCCGCCACTTTGGTTTCACATTTACCACTACCGCCAATACTTCAGAATATAAAGAAGACAAAAATATTCTTCATGGTACCGGCGGTGTGTCGTTCTACGCATTTTTCTAATACCATCCTAGAATAAAATATGATCAGACTGAGCATCGGTAGAACAGCGAATGTACGTCAAACGCAAACGCGCATTCACTTTCACTCGTCCCTGAAGCTCCGCCGAGTCATCCATGGCTCGGAGGGTTTGCTTATCGGCACCCATTCACTGATCAGGAAATTTTCCAGATTGGTATAAACTGCAGTGACTAAGATAAAACACTAGATACTAAAGCGTTGGCAATCCGAGTTCAGTTCTGAAGAACGTTGGTCAACAACCCGACTGATCGAACGCAATTGCTCGTTATTACCTTCTAGCTCTTTCATTGCTACAGAAATCTGGGTCATACTGTCAGCCATTGATTGACTAGTCGTCGCCAATTCCTTAATGGAACTAACAATGATTTCTGTTTGGTGTGCGGCCTCACCCGCTTTATCTGTGATTTGAGTCAACGCTTTCATAGCTTCATGTCCACGCTGTTGGCCAACAAGCATGGTCTGCCCTGACTGGCCAAATTTCTGAATAACCTCTGCACTCTCTTTTTTCATGGTTTCAATAGTGCTCGAAATTTCAGTCACTGCACTTACAGTACGTACAGCCAAGCTTCGCACTTCATCAGCAACCACAGCAAAACCTCTACCTTGCTCACCAGCACGTGCCGCTTCTATCGCCGCGTTCAAAGCTAACAGGTTGGTCTGCTCAGCGATGCTATTGATAATGTCCATAACCGAGTCAACTTTGGTTGATGCTTCTTCAAGCTGCTGAATGTTATCAGTAGCCGAGCTAAGTATTTTGCCCACATCCTCTAGTGAACCGATCGCTGCAGCAATGATTTTCGAGCCATTTTCAGCCGCCTCAGTTGATGATTTACTGACGTCTGACACAAACGCTAGAGAGTTTGACACTTCTTGAGTAGTCACACTAACTTCTTCAGTCGCAGAAGCTAACAACTGAGTTTGCCCAAGGACGTCAGACTGCCCATTCACCAAGTCATCCACTCCAGAGTTTAACTGAGCCGCATCACCTGATAAGGCCTCACTACGCCTTTGAACCGCTTTTACCAATTCGCCAAGATGTTCGCAACTTTGATTAATCGCTAAAGCAAGTTGGTTGAATTCGTCATTAGGATTGTTTGATATCGGCATACGCTGTGATAAGTCACCCTGCGATAAGCGCTCCATCACGGCTTTGGTTTGTGTCAGTGAACGGGTCAGCGACACACTTAACATAATAAAGATAGAAATAGTGATGACAGCCAAAACAGCACAAGCGACTAACACAGACCACTGGGTTTGCGTTCCTACCTGTTCGGCCTGCATTTGATAAGTTTCACTGATGCTCTCAATCTGTTTTGAAAGAGTTTCGATCAAACTTTTAGCTTGAGATTCACTGATGATTAGCTGCGACTGTTGCTCATTGACTAACTGTGATAGCTCGCTAACTCGTAGAAAAGTCTCCTTGAATTTTTCCACTTCCTTGGCATAAAGATCGAGCATCGAATAGCTTTTCGACATATTGACAAAACTTGCCATTGCTCGATTAAACAGTTTCAAGTTCTGTTCATTTGGTTGCAACAAATAGTTTTGCTGAGCTTTGACCATCGCTTGGAAGTCAGAGTTAATCGTCACCATTCCCGTCTCAGAGATTTTCTTTTCAATGGTTGTGGCTAACGTTTTCAACTCGCCAAGCTTTCCTTCTTCGACATTAAAACCCAACTCTGATTTCAGCTCCATCCAAGGCAGTAATGATTGCTCAAACTGAGAAGTCACTTGCTGTAACTGCTGAGATTCATCATTTAAGTTCAACTGTTGAAGAAATTGGATATCAATCTGCACATTGTCCATCAAGCTGTTCAGTTTATCTGTCGCTTGAGAAACCTGATCGGCCGTTAAACTTTCTTTTTCGGAGGCTAGTGAGAGTAGATCCGCTTGGGTGGAATGCATGGCTAAAGCACCAGACGTAATTTTTGAGCTCTGTTTGTATTGAGAACCCATCCCCCCCAAACTCGACGCGGTATATAGACCCAAACTAACAAAGCCAATACATAAAATAACAATAAACAGTGTGATTTTTTGCTTCTGAGATAATTTCAGTACATCCATGCTAATCTTCCTTGTCACCATCCTGTGACTTTAGACTTCAAGATACTACAGGCTAAAAATTGCCGAAGAATGTGACATTCATATTTATGTCACTAACGCCTTTTTTATAACACCCATCATCACTAAATTCGATGTTTTTTTAAACTATTTATTACAACCCTGAATTAAATAAGGAAAACCTATTTAATCGATACTAATTGTAATAAAATGACGACTAAATTACACAATCGAGAGCAGCACATGTCTACTTCTGGTCGAATTCACTCATTCGAATCTTGCGGTACGGTTGATGGCCCGGGAATTCGCTTTATCGTATTCCTGCAGGGTTGTTTATTCCGCTGTAAGTATTGCCATAACCGCGATACTTGGGACACTCATGAAGGTAAAGTGGTTACTGTTGAAGAGATCATCAACGAAGCGAAATCATATCGTCACTTTATGAATGCCTCTGGTGGCGGTGTAACGTGCTCTGGTGGCGAAGCAATGCTTCAGCCGGAATTTGTCAGAGACTTCTTCAGAGCAGCGAAAGCTGAAGGTATTCATACCTGCCTAGATACAAACGGCTACATTCGTAAATTCACTCCTGTTATCGATGAAGTTCTTGAAGTCTCCGATCTGGTGATGCTCGATATCAAACAGATTAATGACGATATTCACCAAGATTTAGTCGGCGTATCAAACAAACGTACACTCGATTTTGCTCAATACTTGCATAAGATTGGTAAAGCTACTTGGTTGCGCTACGTTATTGTCCCCGGATATACAGATGATGATGAATCAGCTCATAAATTAGGTGAGTTCATCAAAGATATGGACAATATTGAAAAGATTGAGCTTCTCCCATATCACAAACTTGGCGCCCACAAATGGGAAGCAATGGGTGAAGAATACCCACTTGAAGGTGTAGAGCCCCCAAGCAAAGAAACCATGGATAGAATCGTTTCTGTTCTTGAGCAATATCACTCAAACGTAAAATATTGATTCAAGCCTTACGCACAATCATTAAAAATACCGGTTTACACACCGGTATTTTTAGCTTCGTAACAAGGACTTGTTGTGCAACTACAAGAGCTCGCTTCATTACTTATTGTTATCGTCTTTGGCTTGCTGTGCATAAAGGACTTCAAGCTCGCTTTTTGGCCAAAGTTCCATACTGATAAATCTTTCCAGCATCTTACCTATGCAGTGATGTTTGCCTTGCTGCTACTTTGGTCGGCACAAGCAAGTGTCAAAGAAGGTCTCCATATTCATTTTCTCGCACTCACCAGTCTAACCATGATGTTTGGCTGGCGCTGTGCTTTCGTCCTTAGCATTCCAGTGAGTGTTGCCTTAGTCACCATCGGTAAATTGGCTTTAATGGCACTCCCTGAATATTTGTTACTGTCTTGTTTGATTCCTATCCTGCTTACCTACGCGATATTTTCACTAAGCTATCACTATTTACCTCGTAATATTTTTGTATTTATTTTTGTCGCGGGCTTTTTCAACGGTGGCCTAACTGGAAGTCTGCACCTAGTTATAAATGCCGTGTACCAGTTCAATTTGGGATATTACGACTGGGAAACCATCTTAGATAATTATCTCATCTTCGTACCTTTGCTCGCCTTCCCTGAAGGGCTTCTTAACGGTATGGCTCTCGCTATGCTTTCCGTGTTTAAACCGGAATGGCTGAGGGTGTTCTCCGACCGCGACTACATATACAACCACCATCACAACAACAATCATCACAAAAAATAGTCACACTACTGCATATTTTATGTACTATCTCTATTAAAACAGTGTTGAGATCATGTTTCAGAGTAACGCATTACTGTTAACCTAACCTCAGCAAAAAAATAACCAGTTTTTAGTGAGGCCAGCTATGGAAATGACTAACGCTCAACGTCTTATTCTTTCAAACCAATATTATTTGATGTCTCAACTTGATCCTTCAAACTCAGCGAAATACAAACGTCTGCAGACCATCGTTGAACGTGGTTATGAGCTTCAAATGTGTGAGTTGAACAAAGAGTTTGGCTGCTTGAGTGACGCACAATGCCGTGAAGTAATCGACATTATGGAGATGTATCACGCCATGCAAGAGTCGCACAAAATGCTTAGTGAAGAAGCACGAAAAGACGTCGATGTACGTCGCTTGAACTTCCTTGGCTACGATATTGCAACCGAAGGTCAATTGGTCAACTACGTACGCTTCCTAGTGGATTCTGAAGGTCTGTACCCACAGTTTGATAAGGGTGATCATCACTTTAACAGCCAAATGCCGATGGCTGATAAATACCGCCGCATGCTAGCAACGTGGCGCCATTGTCCTCGCCAGTACCACCTATCTGCAAATGAACTGCGTCAGATTTTCAATGCGTAATTGATGTAGAAAAACATAAAGGGCGGATATCATCCGCCCTTTTTTACGCTGTCTGTAATACTAATCTGGAAAATTCATTGCTCAGTTATTGAGTATTTATAAGCAAACTCTGCGAACCGAGGAGTGCTCTGAAGAGCATAACGAACGAATTAATGCGAGTTTACGTTCGATACTTAAGCTGATCATTTTTTCCCCTGAGTGGTATAACCATTAAAAACTGTATGAGAGTCCAATCATCACAGTAGTGTTGACACCACCGTCAATAATCGGACTGGACTCGAGTTTTCCTTCCAAATTGGTGTAACGTACATTACCAATCAACCTAAAAGTATCGACTATATTCCAATATGCAGCAGCGCCAACAAAGTACTGGCCGTCCCATTTCGCTTCAAACTCAGATAAACCACTGCGATCCGCTTCTTCTTTAGAAACACCATAGAGATGGTTATTCAACTTATCTGAGTTATAAGAATAACCGATACTCGGTGTTACACCCCAAGAGCCAAATCGCATAGGGAATCGCCAAGCTAATTCGGCATAGAGCCCGTTGTGAGTATCCGCAACATCTGTGCCCACAGAGGTTTCAAACATGCCAACCGGCGTAAGTAGCTGATAACTGGCCCCTCCCAGAACTGTCGAAGAACGCTTATCCAGTAAACGAATTTGTGCATTATCTGAATCTTCTGGTTTCAATGTTCTTGGGTCATACATCAGTCTGAAAATAACATTCTGCTGCGACCTCATGGGAAAAAGCCGATAACCAGCACTAAAACCACGCAAAAATAAATGATCTCCTTCATAGCCAATTAAAGGAATAACGGTTCGATTAGACGGCGTATCTTTGTACACC
The DNA here is from genome assembly GCF_011064285.1 of Vibrio ziniensis. Classification (NCBI taxonomy): domain Bacteria; kingdom Pseudomonadati; phylum Pseudomonadota; class Gammaproteobacteria; order Vibrionales; family Vibrionaceae; genus Vibrio; species Vibrio ziniensis. Next base: position 1,058,230 of record NZ_CP049331.1, on the reverse strand, counting down.
GCCGGTGAATACGCTGCCGCAATACCTAAAGACCATTGACTCATTTCTGCATAGCTAGAAACCGACATCATTAGGGATGAGGCAACAAATGCAGAAAAATAGAACTTATTCATAGTGATAGAGATATCCGTAGGTATGCAATCCATTGGGCAACATCATACGAACCTATGCTTGTAATAACAATATTGTTGAGAATTATTCAGATTCGATCTCTATGAAACTGTGGCTAGATCTCAAACCTAAGCCTCCGTGAACGCTACATGCACAAATCATATTATCCGCAAATCTCAATTTCCAAATTTCTTTTTACCATCACTAATTTGAAATAAATGCATAATCTCTAAGCAAAATCGTGAATAGCAAACTAGGCTTAAAGAGTTAGGGATTTATGTTTTAAAGCGGTTGTATGTCTGTGCGACATTATTAGAGGGGACTTACTATGAGTATTTTTGACCACTTTCAGGCACGCTATGAAGCAGCCAAGGATGAAGAGCTAACTATTCAAGAGTTTTTAAATCTATGTAAAGACGACAAAAGCGCCTACGCAAATGCGGCTGAACGCTTATTGCTCGCCATCGGTGAACCCGAGATGGTGGATACGTCAAAACACCCTCGATTAAGCCGCATTTTTTCTAACCGAGTCATTTCAAGATACAAAACATTTCAAGATTTCTACGGCATGGAAGATGCCATAGAACAGATCGTTTCTTACTTAAAACACGCCGCCCAAGGCTTAGAAGAACGTAAACAAATTCTCTACCTACTTGGCCCTGTCGGTGGTGGTAAATCATCCCTAGCTGAAAAACTTAAAGCATTGATGCAACAAATGCCTATCTATGTGCTTTCAGTCAATGGCAAACGCAGCCCGGTCAACGACCACCCATTCTGTCTGTTTGATGTTAATGAAGATGGCGAACTACTCAAACAAGAATACGGCATTGAAAAGCGCTATGTTAAATCCATCATGTCTCCTTGGGCTGCAAAACGCTTACACGAATTCGGCGGCGACATTACTAAATTCAAAGTCGTTAAAGTTCGCCCTTCAATTTTAGACCAAATTGCTGTTGCTAAAACTGAACCTGGTGATGAAAACAACCAAGATATTTCCTCTCTGGTTGGTAAAGTCGATATTCGTCAGTTAGAACACTTTTCTCAAGACGACCCAGATGCGTATAGCTACTCTGGTGCACTTTGCCGAGCAAACCAAGGTTTAATGGAATTCGTAGAGATGTTTAAAGCACCAATCAAAGTGCTGCACCCTCTATTAACCGCAACTCAAGAAGGTAACTATAACGGTACTGAAGGGCTATCTGCCTTACCATTTGATGGTATGATACTCGCTCACTCGAACGAATCTGAATGGCAGACTTTCCGTAACAACAAAAACAACGAAGCATTCTTAGACCGTGTCTACATTGTCAAAGTACCTTACTGTTTACGTGTTTCCGAAGAAGTCAAAATCTACCAAAAACTGCTTGAGCACAGTGAACTCTCCAACGCACCATGCGCACCAAGTACACTTGAGCTACTTGCTCAATTCAGTGTGCTATCGCGTTTGAAAATTCCAGAAAACTCATCGCTATTTTCGAAAATGCGTGTTTACGATGGCGAAACGCTTAAAGACACAGATCCAAAGGCAAAAAGCTATCAGGAATACCGCGACTACGCTGGTGTAGATGAAGGGATGTCAGGTCTTTCGACTCGCTTTGCGTTCAAAATTCTTTCTCGCGTATTCAACTTCGATCACATCGAAGTGTCCGCGAACCCTGTGCATCTCTTCTATGTAATTGAACAACAGGTTGAGCGTGAACAATTCCCACAAGAAACCGCAGACCGATATTTGGAGTTTGTGAAAGGCTACCTAGTCCCTCGATATGTCGAGTTCATCGGTAAAGAGATTCAAACCGCTTACTTAGAATCCTATTCTGAGTACGGTCAAAATATCTTTGATCGTTATGTCACCTATGCTGATTTCTGGATTCAGGACCAAGAATACCGTGACCCAGAAACCGGACAATTATTTGACCGAGCTTCACTCAACAGCGAATTGGAGAAAATTGAGAAAACTGCCGGCATCAGTAATCCGAAAGATTTCCGTAATGAAATCGTTAACTTCGTATTGCGTGCACGTGCGAACAACAATGGTAACAACCCAGCTTGGACCAGCTACGAAAAATTGCGCACGGTTATCGAGAAAAAAATGTTCTCGAACACTGAAGAATTGCTTCCTGTCATCTCCTTCAATGCGAAAACCTCTTCTGAAGATCAGAAAAAACACGACAACTTTGTCGCTCGTATGATGGAGAAAGGTTATACCGAGAAACAAGTGAGGCTATTGTCTGAGTGGTATTTACGTGTTCGTAAATCCTCTTAAACACAGTCTGCTTATGACCTAATAACAGATTGTAGGAAGGGTATATCTGATATCTAACATCACGATAGGCATCCACGGATTGGATGCCTAGTTGGAGGAACGATTCAGGTGACGTATACAGGGGAAGACTCATGCCGCAATTCATCGATAGACGATTAAACGGTAAAAATAAAAGCGCGGTAAACCGACAACGCTTTTTACGCCGTTATAAAGACCAGATTAAAGAGTCGGTTTCCGACGCGGTAAACCGTCGCTCAATCACGAATACAGAAACCGGCGAAGATGTCTCTATCCCGAATAAAGACATCAAAGAACCTATTTTTCATCAAGGTCAGGGCGGCATGCGGGAGCGCGTCCATCCTGGTAACGACCAATTTATACGTGGAGACAAGATCGAACGTCCTAAAGGTGGCGGACAAGGAGGCGGATCAGGCGAAGGCGAAGCCAGTCAGGATGGAGAAGGTGAAGACGAATTTGTATTCCAAATATCCAAAGATGAGTATTTGGATATTCTGTTTGAAGACCTTGAGCTGCCGAACCTTGAAAAGAACCAGATAAACAAAATCACCGAGTGGAAAACACACCGTGCTGGTTATCAAACCGCAGGCTCGGCATCAAATATCGCTATTGTCCGTTCTCTTCAACAATCGTTGGCTCGTCGTACAGCCATGACAGCCAATAAACGCCGTTTAATGAGAGAACTGGAAGAAGAGCTAGAGAGAATCAAAACCACTGAACCCGCTCTGCTTCTGGAAGAAAAACGCATTAAACAGGAGATTGAAGAGCTGCGCGCAAAAATTGAAAGCGTACCTTTTATTGATACGTTCGATTTGCGTTTTAAAAATTACGAAAAACGCCCTATTCCATCAAGCCAAGCCGTCATGTTCTGCTTGATGGATGTCTCTGGTTCTATGGACCAAGCAACTAAAGACATCGCGAAACGTTTTTATGTTTTGCTTTATCTGTTCCTAACCCGTACCTACCAGAACGTAGAAGTTGTGTTTATACGCCATCACACTCAAGCCAAAGAAGTGGATGAGCAGGAATTCTTCTACTCTCAAGAAACTGGCGGTACCATTGTATCGAGCGCACTGAAACTGATGCATGAAATCATTAAAGAACGCTACCCACTTGGAGAATGGAACATCTACGGTGCACAAGCTTCTGACGGTGATAACTGGGCAGACGATTCACCTCGTTGTAGAGAGTTACTCACCAATCAGCTATTACCTTACTGCCAATACTATGCCTATATTGAGATTACGCGTCGTTCGCATCAAACCTTATGGCATGAATATGAAAAACTGCAACCTGGCTTTGGCAATTTTGCAATGAAGAACATCCGCAGTGTTGAGGATATTTTCCCTGTATTTAGGGAGTTGTTCCAGAAGGAAACGGCATAGGGAGACGCGCGCATGACGACTAATGCTACGACAAAAAAGACCAAAGCTGCGCCAAAGAAACGCGCAACCAAATCGACTGTTTTACCCGACGGCCCAGATTGGACCTTTGACATTCTAGAGCAGTACCACACCGAAATTAAACGTGTGGCAGAACTGTATCGGCTTGATACTTATGAAAACCAAATTGAAGTCATCACTTCTGAACAAATGATGGATGCTTATTCGAGCATCGGTATGCCAATCAACTATAACCACTGGTCGTTTGGCAAAAAATTTATTCATACCGAGCAAAACTATAAGCATGGACAAATGGGATTAGCGTATGAAATCGTTATCAATTCCGACCCTTGTATCGCATACCTGATGGAAGAGAATACCGTTACTATGCAGGCTTTGGTTATGGCACACGCTTGTTATGGTCACAACTCCTTTTTTAAAGGCAACTATCTGTTCCAAACATGGACAGATGCTAGCTCGATTATCGACTACCTCTTGTTCGCTAAAAACTACATTTCTGGGTGTGAAGAAAAATACGGTGTCAACGAAGTAGAACGACTGCTGGATTCTTGCCACGCTCTAATGAACTACGGTGTGGACAGATACAAACGCCCAGAGAAGATTTCGATAGCTGAAGAGAAAGCCCGCCAAGAAGAACGCGAAGAGTATTTGCAGTCGCAAGTTAATGCTCTATGGCGCACCGTTCCTCGTAAAGCGAGAGCGGAAGACGATCAACCGCGTTTCCCGAGTGAACCGCAAGAGAACATTCTTTACTTCATTGAAAAGCACGCGCCACTGCTTGAGCCTTGGCAACGTGAAATCGTACGTATCGTGCGAAAAATCAGCCAGTATTTCTATCCGCAGAAACAAACTCAGGTCATGAATGAGGGTTGGGCGACATTCTGGCACTACACCATATTGAACCATATGTACGATGAAGGATTAGTGTCAGACAAGTTTATTCTCGAGTTCCTACACAGCCATACCAGTGTGGTTGCCCAACCACCTTATAACAGTCGCTATTTCAGCGGTATCAACCCGTATGCTTTAGGGTTTGCCATGTTTACCGATATTAAACGTATTTGTGAAAACCCAACGACTGAAGACTATGAATGGTTCCCTGAATTAGCGGGATCAGACTGGTTGGATGCAGTGCATTTCGCCATGCACAACTTTAAAGATGAAAGCTTTATCAGCCAATATTTATCACCAAAACTGATTCGTGACTTTAAACTGTTCGCGATTACTGACGATGACAGAAAGAATTTTATTGAAGTAACAGCCATTCACAATGACAGCGGTTATCAACTCATCCGAGAGAAACTCGCTGCTCAATATAATCTGAGTAACTTGGAACCTAACATCCAAGTATTCAGCGTCGACGTTCGTGGAGACCGTTCCATTACGCTACAGTATGTCCCCCACGACCGAATTCCTTTAGACCCAAGCTACGAGGAGGTACTTAAACACATGCATCGCCTATGGGGTTTTGAAGTCAAATTGGAGGAGGTAAAAGACACTGGAAGAAGAGAAATCCTCGCAACCTGTCCTAAGAAAGGTGATCACGAAAAGTGATTATCGTTGCGACAACCAAAACATCTAACCTAACAATTAGTTGTAAAAGTAAGTAGTTGTAAAAATAAGTGTTCGACAGAATAGACACTTAGTAAAACGAACAAAGCCCCAGACTCTCATCTGGGGCTTTTCTTTATTTGAACACTTTATACTACTCTGGAACATTTCCTGATCAGTGAATGGGCGTCGATAAGCAAACCCTCCGAGCCATGGATGGCTCGACGGAGCTTCAGGGACGAATGAATGCGCGTGTGCATTTGACGCCCATTCGCTGCTCGCCGATGCTCAGTCTGATCATATTTTTATCTAGGATGGTACTAGGCTACACTTGTTTTGCCACAATACTGCGTACCAGTTCTAAATCTTCAGGCGTATCAACTCCAGCAGGAGGCGCTTCTAATGCAACCGCAACATGGATTTTCTCACCATACCAAAGAACGCGTAACTGCTCTAAACACTCAATCTTTTCAAGCTGACTAGGCTGCCAGTTAATGTAAGTATTGATAAAGCCTGCTCGGTAAGCGTAGATTCCAATGTGGCGCATCAATGGTTGTACAATAGCTTTGTCTTTAGCGGCGAAGTTATCGCGGTCCCAAGGAATCGTAGCTCGACTGAAGTAAAGAGCATAACCTTCACTGTCGGTGACCACTTTCACGGCATTTGGATTAAACACTTCACTTTCATGGTCTATTTCAACGGCTAAGGTCGCCATAGGCGCTTTGCTCGCCGCCAAGTTATCCGCCACCTGACGAATAATTGCTGGAGGAATTAATGGCTCATCACCTTGCACGTTTACGATGATGTGATCATCTTCAATACCCATCAAAGCTACCACTTCAGCCAAACGTTCAGTACCTGACTGATGATCTGGAGACGTCATACAAACCGTAGCACCAAACGCTTCCGCAACCGTTTCGACACGAGCGTCATCAGTCGCGATGATCACTCTTTCAGCACCAGCAAGCAGTGACTGCTCGTAAACCCATTGAATCATAGGTTTTCCGCCGATATCCGCGAGCGGCTTACCCGGTAAACGCGTTGACTGATAACGAGCTGGAATAACAACGGTAAATGACATTAGCGTCCCTCGTCCATTGACATAGTGCGAGCTTCTGGCTCAAGGAGAACAGGAATGCCCTCTTTGATTGGATAAGCAAGACGATCAAGCTTACAAATAAGCTCTTGTTTATCTTTATCGTAAGTCAGCTTGCCTTTACATACCGGACAAGCAACGATTTCAAGCAGACGGTGATCCATACTGTTCCATAACCTCTTTAATTGTTTCCACAATATGCTGCTCATCAACATGAGAAATTTGCGCCGAGACAGGTAAATACCACCAGTTCTCTTTTGCAAACGCAGCACATTTTACAGCGTCTTTTTCTGTCATAACGACATTATCCCCACGCTCTGCCAAGGCAAACAGCACTGAGGAATCAAAATCTTGGTGATCTGCAAACCCATGTTCAACAATAGGCTTGGCTCCTAACGATTTCAATGTATTAAAAAAGCGTGGCGGATGACCAATACCCGCCCAAGCGACGATATTTGATAAAGTGTCTACCGATACGCGCTCGCCAGTCACTATGTTCACAGCTAAATCCGGTAGCAATGTCATCGCGACTTCACCTGCGAGAGGTGTACCACCATTGGTAATGGTAAAATCCACTTCTTTTAAACGAGATACAGGTTCTCGAAGAGGACCCAAAGGCAGTAATTGCTCATTGCCAAATCGTCTCACGCCATCAACCACAGCAAATTCAATATCACGATCCAGTGCGTAGTGCTGTAACCCATCGTCTGTAATTATGATATCGACGTTTTGTGAGAGTAGCGCCTTTACTGCATTCGAGCGAATAGGATCAACCGCAACCGGCACCTTAGTGCGTTGGAAAATCAGTTTTGGCTCGTCACCACAGTGAGAAGTCGATGTACTATCAGAGACAAGAAGCGGATACGAAGGCGCTTTTGCACCATAGCCACGAGAAACCACACCCGGTCTGAAACCTAGACTTTGCAAAGTTTCAACTAACCAGATAACCACAGGGGTTTTACCATTACCACCAGCAGTAATATTCCCGACAATAACGACAGGCACAGGTGCTTTATAACTTTTCTTCTTACCTGTTTGAAAAGCTTCTCTACGTGAGCGGCTAATCGCTTTAAATACAAGGCTTAATGGCCATAGTAGTGGCCATAAAACAAAGCGAATAGGATGATGTTGAAACCAGATTTTTTCAATCACGGCTAGAACCTACTCACCAAATTGAATTCGGTGCAGCTGTGCGTAAGCACCATCTTTTTCAATGAGTTCAGCGTGCTTACCGCGCTCAATAATCTCACCTTCATCAACGACCAAAATTTCATCCGCTTGCTCGATAGTTGAAAGCCTATGGGCGATAACCAATACAGTTTTATCTTTTTGCAGCTCATCTAACGCAGCTTGAATAGCGCGTTCTGATTCAGTATCCAAAGCAGACGTTGCTTCATCAAGAATCAGTACAGGAGCATCTCGTAGCAACGCACGAGCGATAGCAACACGCTGACGCTGACCACCAGACAAGCTCGTACCATTTTCACCAATAATGGTATCTAAACCATTTTCCATACCATTAATGAACTCCATGGCATGGGCTAAACGAGCCGCTTCTTCAATTTGCTCACGGGTGTATTCACCTTCAGCAGCATAAGCAATATTGTTAGCGATAGTATCGTTAAACAAATGTACGTTCTGCGAAACAAGCGCAAAGTGTTTACGCAGGTTAGTGAGTTTAAAGTCGCGAACATCATGTCCATCAAGTTCAATGGAACCTGAATCAACGTCATAAAAGCGTGTAAACAGGTTAGCAATGGTTGACTTACCTGAACCTGAACGACCAACCAGAGCAACAGTTTTACCTTGAGGGATTTCAAAGCTCACATGCGATAGCGCTGGCTTTTCTTTACCAGAATAAGTGAAAGTGACATCTTTAACGGCCACTTCACCACGCACTTTATCTGCCTCGAAAGTGCCGTTATCACGCTCAGTTTCCAAATCCATCAGATTGAATAATGTCGAGCTTGCGGCCATACCTCGTTGAAACTGAGATGTGACGTTAGTTAACGCTTTTAACGGACGCATCAAGCCAAACATTGCTGAGAAAACAACACCGAAAGTACCAGGAGTAAGATCAGTGCGAATACTATCAAAGCTCGCTAAAAACAAAACCACAACCAGTGCAACTGATGCGATCATTTGAATCACTGGGTTAGCTATCGCTTGTGCAGACACCAATTTCATTGTTTGCTGACGCATGCGATTACTTACCTCGTTGAAGCGTTTCCGTTCAACTTCTTGACCACCGTAGCTCAAAACAACTTTATGACCTTTTAGCATTTGTTCTGCTGAAGAAGTCACATGACCCATTGTTGTCTGCATATTCTTTGAAATTTTGCGAAAACGTTTAGATACGACGCTTATGCCAACAGCGACGACTGGCGCAACGAATAACAATACCAACGACAACTGCCAGCTATTCCAGAACATAAGAGCCAGTAAACCTACGATACTTGCGCCCTCGCGCACGATACTAACTAATGCTTTACTCGTTGCCGCAGAGACTTGTTCCGAATCATAAGTGATTCTAGACAGCAAACTACCGGTTGGTTCTTTATCAAAAAAGGTAACAGGCATGTGCATAAAGTGTTTGAAAATAGCTCTGCGCATCTGCATAACTACGTTTCCTGACACCCAACTCAAACAGTAATCGGAGACAAAGCTACTGACACCTCTTACGGCCATTACACCAAAAATGATAAATGGAAGCGTTCGAAGAAAATTAGATTCTGTCTGACCAAAACCTTCATCAAGAAGAGGTTTTAGCAACGAAATCAGATAAGTATCTGACACAGCATTAACGATTAAAGCTACGACAGCAACATATAAACCAGATTTATAAAGTCTGATGTAGGTCCAAAGACGTTTAAAGGTCTGCCATGTGGTTTCGTCGGTATTCAATGACATATAAGTGCTTATTCTTGTTTCAATATTGCCCGTTATTCTACCCCTTTACGCAGCATCTGCCTATACCAAGGAATGTACCCTTCTTGTCGCAAAGTAGATAAATGACGACTTTCTGCTCTATAGCTCAGAGTAATCTGTCCTGCATCGCCTGTGTCATACCAAACAACACCTAAACTCGAATACCTATTAATGACCTTCGGATGGGGAAGTTTCCAGCGGTTACCTTTATCTAGTGAGGCAATCGCAATCTCGGGGGAAACTCTTTCAATAAAATCCTCTGTAGAAGAAGTTTGACTGCCATGGTGAGGAACTAGCATCACATCACTTTGCACGACAGCCTTGTCTCTTGTAAGTAACCACTCACCAACAGCAGTGACATCACCAGAAAGCAAAACACTATGGCCAAACTGAGTATCTACAATACGAATAACACATGAATGCTGATTGTAAGCTCGAACGACTCTTTGTGGCGGCCACAACACAGTAAAGGACAAACCTTGCCACTCCCAAGCCTCTCCTCGGATACAGGCTGATGAGTTTTCTATAGTCTGACTAGAATAGACGTGTTTAGGTAGAAACCATTGATTAACATCGAACCTACCACCAGCGTGATCATCATCAAGATGGCTGTAAATCACCGTATCAATCGTTTCTGTTCCTCTTTTTGTAAGTAATGGAGCTATCACTGAACGAACATAACTACCATTTTCCCAACTGCTTCCCGTATCGTAGAGTAAGGTTTTCCCACCCTTTTCAATTAACACGGCTAATCCATGCCCGACATCAAGCACATCCATTCGCCAGTCATAAGAGGGCTCTCTAAAGATAAACACCCCTATCAGAATCGAACTTATCAATACTTGACTAAAGCTACTAATGACGAATCTTGACAGCCAGATTAATGCTAATGTAACTATTACATAGAGATTAGTTTCGTTTATTGCAAACCAACCTGAGCTTGAATATTGAAGAGCCCAAGCGACAGGCTCAAATACACTGTCAGCAATTCGCCACAAATAGTTGATATGCGGAACAGTAAAGCAAGAGCCAATTACCGCGATAAACAATAAGGGCACGACAATGAAAGAAAACCAAGGGATAAAAACCATATTGAACAATATGGATATCCAACTTACACCGCCAAAGAAGTAAGCGCTTATCGGTGCCATAAGCAGTACTAAAATCACCTGCCCCAAGATCAACTTCACCCACCAGCATTTCCATTGTGACATCATAGTGTAGAGATAAATAACAATACAAACAGCAGTAAAAGAAAGCCAAAAGCTGCTAGCTAAAGAAGCAAAGGGATCAACGATAAGCACTGCACTCAACGTAAGCCAAATTCGACGAGAAATAGACACTTGTACACGTAATGAAATCATCGCTACGTTTAACAGACACATGATAAGAGCACGTTGAGTAGGGACAGTAAAGCCGGCTAACCACGCATAGCTGACAGCTAGAGCTGCGCCTAACAGAAAGGGAAACCAAAGTAAGTTCGAATTCAGTCTTGATAATCCAACACCCAACGTATAACCGATACCAAAAGCTATACCGATATGTAAACCTGAAATGGCGACCAAATGAATCAATCCACTATTTCTCAATTGCATCCAATCAGTCTGACTAAGACCTGAACGCTCGCCAAATACCAAAGCGGTAATCATCCCTTTATGTCGACTATTGGTGATGTAACTTTCTACTTTGGCATAAATCCATGATCGCAAGTTCATTCTTGACGTAACTTGAAAACGAGCATTTTTATTAACTGATGCTCTCGCTACCCACCCTTGGCTTAGAGAATATTTCTCAGCGTCGAACCCAACCTCATTTAATCGACCAATAATAGGTTTCACTTTCACTGAAAATTCAAAGTGGTCACCTATTTCTAAAGGGATAGGTGAAAATAAACGAATACGAGCAGGGAACCATGTAGTGATAAAATGGTCATTTATTTGATGCACAACAACGGAACCTTCGTATCCAAAACTAATTTGTTTAAAAAAGCTGTCAACTTTCCCTTTTATGGTAATATCCTGCCCTGCTTGAAAAATGCTACTGGATTGAGTTTTTACTGCGTTGCCATGTGTTATTATCACTAGCAATCCTAGTACGATCCCGCCCCAGTTTCTTAACTTAGTGAATCGAGCACTAAGGATGAATAAAAGTGGGCAAAATAGCGCAAAACCCAAAACTGGCATACTCGGCCAATAGGGCGATGACAAAACAGTGAGCGAAAACGAAGCAAGCGTCCAATTTTTCGATAAGAGAGTCATGGTCCCCTATGCCAAGAAAATTCATCAAAAAATTTATGCCTAACCATGACGTTATTAAACGTCAAAAGGCATTAAAAGTTTTTGGCAATGTCTTATACAACCCTAACTTGTGGTGTCTAAATCGACGTTCAGCTGCAGGTGCATTTGCTGTTGGCCTTTTCATGGCATTTGTTCCACTTCCAAGCCAAATGATCATGTCTGCCGGTCTAGCCATTGCCTTAGGTGTCAATCTGCCGTTGTCCGTTGCACTGGTATGGATTACCAACCCAATTACCATGCCCTTCATTTTCTACATCGCCTATAAACTTGGTGCATGGTTAATGAATATCCCACCGCAACACTTTCACTTTGAACTTACGTGGGATTTTCTGATCCATCAAATGGGCACTATTGCCCCACCATTTCTGTTAGGTTGTGCTGTTTGCTCGGTAATTGCATCAGTCATTGGCTACTTTGGTATTCGTGGTTTATGGCGTTACTCTGTTGTAAGAAGTTGGCAGAAGCGACGTACAAAAGTAACCTGAAATCAAACGGATAAAATGATATACATTCTAACTTGAGATGAGCCCATTGCTCATTAGTGCAACGAATGTAGTGTGAAGATGAAAAAAGGACCATAAGGTCCTTTTTTGTCATTGAGTCGGTTATTTCGAAAGTGATGCCATTCTAGTTAAAAATATGCTCAGATTAAGCTTCGGTGCAGCAGCTATTAGACATCAAACGCAAGCTCGCATCCCTTCTTTTTTTATAACAAAGCGTCCAAGAAACTCCGCCGAGCCACCCTTGGCTCGAAGGGTTTGCTTATCAATGCGCAATCACTGACCAATGAATTTTCCAGATTGATATGAACACTATTTACTGCTTAATACAGCCGCAGGGTTAAGCTTGCTTGCACGCGAAGCCGGATACCAAGTTGCTAGCAGACTTAATGTTATCGCAGTACCTGAAACTAACAGCACATCCCCAGCAATAACCTGTGAAGGTAAGAAATCAACAAAATAGATATCACCCGATAAAAACTGATGTCCAATCAACGACTCTAGACCTTTCAGCATAGGCGTTAAATTCAAAGCAACCAGCACACCAAAGATACTGCCTACCACACCACCAAGTACGCCAGAAAAAACGCCTTGCCAAACAAAAATACGCTTAATGAGACCATCACTCGCCCCCATGGTACGAAGAATTGCAATTTCAGCTGCTCTGTCTTTCACCGCCATCATCAAGGTTGAAACGATGTTAAAGCTTGCGACACCAATCACCAACACCATCACGAGATACATAATGCTGCGCACCATTTGAATATCGCGATATAGGAAACCAAATTTTTGCTTCCAACTCCGTAGATAAACATACTCATTGAGTGTGGTACCCACTTGACGAACCACGTCAGTTGCATTCAAAACATTTCGAACTTTGATAGAAACACCCGTAACCCCATACCCTAAATTAGAATATTGCTGCGCATCTTCAATGGGAAGTAATGCTAAATTGTGGTCAATTTGCCCATTAAGCGCCAAAAGTCCTGCAATTTTGACACGCACACGCTTAGGAGCTTGCACCTTGTTCTCACTGTTAGAGCTAGGAATCATTAGTGTTATGAAATCGCCGACGTTAGCATCTAACTTATCAGCAACACCTTTGCCCAAAATCACTTGTTGTTGACCAGAAGTAAAAGACTGCCACGCATTCTCTGTCACATATTGTGACAAACTGGAGACCGCACGCTCCATTTGGGGGTCAATACCTCTCACTTCTATGGCTTTAAGCTGAGCGCCTTTCTCTGCCAATGCCGTCATTTTTACATAAGGAGCGGCAGCGATAACTTCAGCGTTTTGATTTGCCTTTAGAACGATGTCTTGCCAATTTTCAATTGGTTCTCGAACACCTTCAAACTCACCATGTGGAATTACAGACAAAACACGGTTTTGCAACTCGCGTTCAAAACCATTCATAGCAGAAAGACCGACAATGATGACCGCAACACCAACTGCAATACCTATGGTTGATGAAAGAGAGATGAAAGAAACCATTTTGTTACGCTGCTTGGCGCGACTAAAACGGCCTCCGATAAACATTGATAGTGAAGAGAACACTAAGCCTCCTCCACATCAAGTAGCAAACCATCTCTCATATGCATCTGGCGATCCATTTTCGCTGCCAGCTCTCCATCATGAGTAACCACTAGGAACGCAGTCCCTGATTCTCTGTTCAGTTCTCGCATCAAATCATAAATGGATAAAGCAGTTGTATGATCCAAGTTACCTGTTGGTTCATCAGCCAAGACTAAGTCGGGTTTGTTAACCAGTGCTCTGGCGATCGCGACACGCTGACGCTCACCACCTGACAATTCCGATGGACGGTGCTCTAGTCGATGGCTTAACCCGACTCTTTCTAACAATGCTTGCGCAGCTGCTTTTGCATCAGAAACTTTCATGCCACCAATAAGTAGTGGCATAGCCACGTTTTCCAAGGCCGTAAAATCCGCTAACAGATGGTGAAATTGATAAACAAAGCCCAAATGCTTATTACGAATTTTTGCCTGCTTATTGGAATGCAAACTTGTCAGATCCTGCCCTAAAAACTCTACGCTACCTTCAGATGCGTCATCAAGAGCCCCAAGAATATGCAGCAAAGTACTTTTACCTGAACCTGATGAACCAATTATTGATACCAGCTCTCCACGCTGAACATCAAAACTGACGCCTTTTAATACCTGAGTTTGTAATTCACCTTCTTGGTAAGTTTTGCAAACTTGGTGACAACGTAAAAGGTTATTCATAACGTAAAGCCTCAGCAGGTTTAACAGAAGATGCTCGATAAGACGGGAAAAGTGTAGCTAGAAGGCTTAAACATATCGCCAGCATGATCACTATAAAAATTTGGGTTGTGTTAATCACGACGGGTAACTCACCACCTAACGAGAATAAAGCTACACCCAAGCTATCTAAAAATGCATTTAAGTTGCTTGCCAGCAGTGCACCTAACGTACCACCGATGATGGCACCAATAACTCCACTACTGGCACCTTGCACCATAAAAATTGCCAACACCTGGCGGTCGGTCATGCCTTGTGTTTTCAAAATAGCGACTTCGGCTTGTTTCTCCATGACCACCATAATTAACGCCGAAATGATATTAAAAGCCGCAACGCCAACAATCAGCCCTAGCATTAAGCCCATCATGTTCTTTTCCATACTAACCGCTTGAAAAAGTTCACCTCGTTGTTCCCGCCAGTCAGTCCAATGCCACCCTTCTGGTAGCGTTTTATTGGAGAGCTCTCCGACTACAAATGGGTCTTCAAAAAACAGGCGCCATCCAGATACCGTATTAGCGTTAAATTTCAGAAGTTTTCCTGCATCACTAATGTGAGTAATCATCAACTGACCATCTACATCAGACCCTGTATTGAAAATGCCGGCAACAGTAAAGTTACGTTGACTTGGAATACGGCCTAGTGGGGTGAACTGGCTGGCGCTAGTAACCATCAATCTGACTTTATCATCAAGTGACACGTTAAGACTGCGAGCTAATGTATGCCCCAGAAAGATTTGGTATTCCCCTGCGGTTAAATCTGAAAGACTTCCAGCAATAAGATGATTCTCTATCGGATCATTTTCGCTAGGTTCGATGCCAATCATCAGTCCTGCGGTTAGCTGAGATGCACTCTGTACAACAGCCTCACTGCGAACAATCGGTTCTGGAGCACGCTGACTGGAGAGTTGAGAAATAAAATCGGGTACTTGTGGTGTCAGCAGTGTTTTATCTTGAGATTGACTAATTACAGCCTGAGGCAACACGCCCAGAATGCGACTTTTTAGCTGCGCTTCAAAGCCATTCATAACAGAAAGTACAGTCACTAACGACATCACACCTATAGTAATGCCGGCCGTAGACATATAAGACACGAATCGACTGAACCTATCACCAGAGCGTCCTCGCAAATAACGCAGACCGATGAAGGTCGATATCGGATGAAACATAATAAAAACCAATCGAAAAAGATGGCGATACTGTAACGATAATCACGCCAAGGTTGTAGTTTTTCTTTGCCAAATAAATGTAACAGCCGAATTATTTTACGTTGAAGACAAATATCTAATCAAAATTCCATTATTTGCGAGAAAAACAATTAATTGCGTCCGATACACAGGCTTAGCTTGATTACTTGGTCGGTATGACGATAATCAACAGAGAAAGGAAGGAACTT
Organism: Vibrio ziniensis; assembly: GCF_011064285.1. Classification (NCBI taxonomy): domain Bacteria; kingdom Pseudomonadati; phylum Pseudomonadota; class Gammaproteobacteria; order Vibrionales; family Vibrionaceae; genus Vibrio; species Vibrio ziniensis. Next base: position 1,042,392 of record NZ_CP049331.1, on the reverse strand, counting down.
ATATGACAGATCAAGAATTTTTTACTGTACACCACTCGCTCACCATTAACGTCGAACCATTATCGGACGATTTCACCTTTCCTTCATATGAGCATTTCGTCACAGAGATTCCGGCACCATTTGTTGTCGCCAGTGAGTTTAGCCAACTGGACCAACTCAATGATGCAGCCAAGTTAGAACTTAAAAACAGCGACTTCAAACATGTTGTACAGTTACTGGATACTCAGAACTCTAAGCTGAATCTGTTATTAACATTCATGTTGTCTCAACAAGATGATCCCGCGCTACGCCACCAAACGATGACTTTTGGTGCGAGCCAATTATCCTACGTAGCCAGCACTGCTCCAACTGTCGGCACTAAACTTCGCATCAAGCTATTTATAGAACATCCTGCGGCTGCCATTTATTGCTACGCAACCGTACACGGTGTTGAACAACACGATACTGATAAATTGGTCACCGTAAAATACGATTTGCTGCGTGACACAGACCAAGATTTGCTGATCAAAGCAGCCCTCTATCAACAGCAGAAGCTCCTGCGTCAGCGCTCTTTGGATAGAGACAAAATATAAGCGTTTCCATGACTAAAAAAACACGACTCTCAGTCAATTCGGCATTGAAAGCCGGAGACAAAAAGCACGTAGGCAACCTAATAGGTGCTAGTCTGGCGTTGGCGATTGCTGAAATCGCGAACAGCCATACTGGACACACACTTCTCGCGGTACCCGACCCACAGACGGCTCTCAAATTGCTGCACGAAATGGAACAATTCAGCCATGGCGAAGTTGCTCTTTTCCCCGATTGGGAAACCTTACCGTACGATAATTTTTCTCCACATCAAGAGATTATTTCTGACCGAATTGCTCGCCTGTATAATCTGCCGACGTTAAAAACTGGTATCACGATTGTACCTGTAAGTACGCTATTACAACGCCAATCTCCACGAGATTTTCTGCTGCAGTACACTTTGATAGTTAAACGTGGTGATCTTTTCTCCCTAGAGAAACTGCGAATCCAACTTGAGAAATCTGGCTATCGTCATGTTGATCAAGTGTTTGGCCCTGGTGAATACGCAAGTCGAGGTTCTATTCTCGACCTTTTCCCGATGGGTAGTGCTGCTCCATATCGCATCGATTTTTTTGATGATGAGATTGACACCATCCGCACCTTCGATCCTGAAAACCAACGTTCGATTGAAGAGATTGAGGATATCTGCCTGCTACCTGCGCACGAGTTCCCAACGACAGAAAGTGCGATAGAAGATTTCCGCATTCGCTGGCGTCAGAGGTTTGAAGCACGCCGCGAACCTGAATCCGTTTACATGCAAGTGTCTAAAGGCACTTGGCCTGCGGGCATCGAATACTGGCAACCGCTGTTTTTTGAACACACAGAAACGCTATTCGATTATTTACCAACGAACAGTCAGCTCATTTCTGTCGGTGATTTAGAGAAATCCATCGACCAATTCTTAACAGACGTTGCTTATCGCTACGATCAGCGCAAAGTGGACCCACTGCGCCCGTTGCTTCCGCCTGACGAACTGTGGCTCAAAAAAGATGATCTGTTTACTCAGTTCAAAGCATTGCCTCATACCATAATGAGTATCGACCCTGTAGCCGAAAAATCAGGCCGCAGCAATCTTGATATTAGCGCACTTCCCCCGCTTGCAGTTCAACATCAAAATAAAGAACCGCTGGCAGCACTACGCCAATTTGGTGAGCAATTCAAAGGCCAAGTGATCTTTTCTGTCGAATCAGAAGGTCGTCGAGAGGCACTGCTAGAGTTATTGCAACAAATTAAGCTACGGCCACACAGTAAAAACTCGTTCGACGGAGCGCTAGAAAGTAGCGACAAATTTTCGTTGGTACTGGGTTCTTCAGAGCATGGCTTCATTTTCGGTACCGATAAGCTTGCACTTATTTGTGAAAGCGATTTACTCGGCGATCGAGTCATTCAAAGACGCAGAAAAGAACGTAAAACGACAAACAGTGATTCTGTCATTCGCAACCTTGCTGAGCTGAAACCAGGGCAACCTGTCGTTCATATTGACCATGGAATTGGACGATATGTTGGGTTGCAAACTTTAGAGGCTGGTGGCTTAACCACTGAATTCGTAACTCTAGAATACTTGAATGATGCAAAACTCTATGTTCCTGTTTCTTCATTAAATCTGATTAGCCGATATTCAGGTGGTGCTGAAGAGAGTGCACCTTTGCATAAGCTCGGAAGCGAATCATGGACCAAGGCACGCCGAAAAGCTGCTGAAAAAGTTCGTGATGTCGCAGCTGAATTGTTAGACGTCTATGCCAAACGAGAACTCAAACCAGGCTTTAAATTCACGCTGAACAGAGACCAATACGCGACGTTCAAAGCCGGTTTCCCGTTTGAAGAAACTGACGATCAAGCAATGGCTATCAACGCTGTATTGTCTGACATGTGCCAAGCAAAAGCGATGGACAGGCTAGTGTGTGGTGATGTGGGCTTCGGTAAAACCGAAGTGGCTATGCGCGCCGCATTCTTATGTACAGACAACGACAAACAGGTTGCAGTATTAGTCCCAACAACTCTACTGGCGCAGCAACACTTTGAAAACTTCCGAGACCGATTTGCTAACCTGCCTATTCGTGTCGAGGTACTATCGCGTTTCAAGTCAACAAAAGAACAGAAGCAAATTCTACAAGATGTCGCCGATGGAAAAGTAGATATTCTGGTTGGAACTCACAAACTGCTTTCTAACGATATCCAATTTGCAGATTTAGGATTACTTGTCGTTGATGAAGAACACCGCTTTGGTGTTCGTCAAAAAGAGAAAGTGAAAGCAATGCGCGCCGATGTGGATATTCTTACACTGACTGCTACGCCAATTCCTCGTACATTAAATATGGCGATGAGTGGTATGCGTGACCTATCGATAATCGCAACACCACCTGCACGTCGTTTGGCTATAAAAACCTTTGTGCGTCAAAGTGAAGACAGTGTAATCCGAGAAGCCGCATTGCGAGAAATTATGCGTGGTGGTCAGGTTTACTTCCTACACAATCAAGTAGAAAGCATAGAAAAAACAGCCGAAGACTTAGCAAAGCTGATTCCTGAAGCACGAATAACCACTGCTCATGGACAAATGCGTGAACGCGAACTTGAACGAGTGATGAATGACTTCTACCACCAGCGTTTCAATCTGTTAGTGTGTACTACTATTATTGAAACGGGTATTGACGTTCCAACCGCCAACACCATTATCATGAACCGAGCGGATTCATTAGGTTTGGCACAGTTGCACCAGTTACGTGGACGAGTGGGTCGTTCTCACCACCAAGCGTACGCTTACTTGCTCACACCTCCACCTAAGGCGATTACCAAAGATGCGGTCAAGCGTCTTGAAGCGATTGCGTCATTAGAAGACCTTGGTGCTGGATTTACTTTGGCGACCCACGACCTAGAAATTCGAGGTGCTGGTGAGTTATTGGGTGATGAACAAAGTGGTCAGATCCAATCAATTGGCTTTACGCTTTATATGGAAATGCTGGAACAAGCCGTTGAAGCGTTAAAATCGGGTAAAGAGCCATCGTTGGATGACTTACTCCGTGAGCAGACCGAAGTGGAAATGCGCTTACCGGCACTGTTACCGGAAGACTACATCCCTGATATCAACACACGTTTATCCATGTATAAACAAATTGCCAGCGTACATGATGAAGATGAGCTAGCAGAGCTGAAAGTTGAGCTTATTGACCGCTTCGGCAAACTACCGGATGCGGCGTTAAATTTACTCGCTCTTGCACAGCTTAAACTTGATGCTGCAGAACTTAAAATTCGTAAGATTGAAGCCCACGAAAAAGGTGGCTACATTGAGTTCTATCCAAATGCTGACATTAACCCTATGTTTTTGGTTAAACTGTTGCAGTCTCAACCGAAAAAATTTGCGATGGATGGTCCAACCAAATTTAAGTATGCGGTACCATTAGTCGACAGAAGAGAACGAATTCAGTTTGTTGCAGACATGCTGGGTGAATTCCAGCAGAATCTACTTCCAACAGCGTAAAGGCTTTTCCTGAGATCATAAGTTAAAGCCTTAGAAAATGATGTAAGGTGCTGAGCACCGAATGACGGAGTCATAATGAAAAAACTGATCCCATTACTGCTTTTACTTGTTTCTATGCCTAGCTTGGCTGAGAGACAATTCGATATTGAAGTCATCATCTTCAAAAGAGCAGTAGATGCAGAAAAAATCAGCGAATCTTGGCCAGATACCTTGCCTGAAATTAATATGGCGAGAGCGGGCGCCTTTTCGGACGCTACTTACCGTCAAGCAAAAGGCGTTAAGATGCTTGCCTATTCTGATTATCAGCTTAATGACCAAGTCGCAGAGCTGAAGAAACACGCTGGTTTTGACGTATTGTTGCACACAGCATGGCGTCAGGGAGACGAAGCCAGAAATGCGGCTCCTGTATTCCATATTCAAGCGGGTCAAGACTATTCGCGTCAATATCATCCTGATGGCAGCGCGATCGAAAGTGATGTGACACAAACATCAATTGACGGCGTGACAGAAAAAAGCATCGCTAAACCGTTTTACGAATTAGACGGCTTATTGCAAATTTACGTACAACACTATCTCTACGCTGAAGTGATGATGGATTTAAAAGAGCCAAGCGTACGTGAAGTGCTTATGCAAGATGAACCGCTAGTGTTGACGTCAACAGATGAACAGGCTGATGGAACAGTTCAAGCCGGCAACTTAGCGCCAGTATCTCCAACTCGAAAAGTTGAAACTTACTTGAAAAGCTATCGCATCGATCAGAAAAGACGCATGCGCAGTAGTGAAACACACTATCTGGATCACCCTTTGATGGGAATGATTATCCAAGTGCGAAAAGTAGAAGAACAATAAAACCTAAAGCGCCCCACGGGCGCTTTTTCGTATGTAGCTGTAATTATATTGTGAGTAAGAGAAGAGACTATGTTGCCTGATTTTCAAATCGTGACTCAGCGATTACAGTTAAGACTACTCAAACTTGATGAAGCCGAGGCTTTCTCCGATTGCATTCGGTGCTCTCCTTCACTTCATCAGTGGGTAGACTGGTGCCACGAACAGTTTTCAAAAAAAGATGCCGAACAGTTTATCTTAGCGAATCGCTTAAATTGGGTAAAAGCCGACGCTTATGGCTTTGGCGTTTTTGAAAAACAGCAGCAACAATTAGTTGGGATGGTTGCCATCAATGAATTCTATCGAATTTTCAACATGGCGAGTTTAGGTTATTGGATAGCGGATAAGTCTCAACATAAAGGATTTGGAAAAGAGGCCGTCAATGCACTGATTGAATTTTGTTTTAGTCAGCTAAAACTCACTAGAATCGAAATTGTGTGCGATACCGAAAACTTGCCTAGCCAAAAGTTAGCACTAGCCTGCGGAGCTTTAAAAGAAAATGTTGCCCGCAACCGCTTCTTGTTTAACGACCAACCGAAAGACGGAATCGTTTTCTCACTTATTCCTGACTGATACCATTCTGGAAAATTTCCTGATCAGTGAATGGGCGTCGATAAGCAAACCCTCCGAGCCATGGATGGCTCGGCGGAGCTTCAGGGACGAATGAATGCGCGTTTGCGTTTGACGCCTATTCGCTGTTCTACCGATGCTCAGTCTGAGCATATTTTTATCTAGGATAATGGTATAAAGCTAAGTTTGTAGATCAATAAATAAAATCTACAAGCATAAAAAATCCCACTACCGTGAGTGGGATCTTTAATCTAAACCAAACTGATTAATGCAGTTTCAAATTAGGGCGTAACACTCGGTTGATACGACCAACCAACATCATCAAACCTGTTTTGAAAATGCCGTGAAGAGCCATCTGGTGCATACGGTATAGAGAAATATATACTACGCGCGCAATGCGCCCTTCAACCATCATCGAACCTTTGGTTAAGTTACCCATCAAGCTACCTACGGTAGAGAAACGGCTCAGCGATACAAGTGAACCATGGTCTTTGTAAACGTAAGGTTTTAGTTCACGGCCATTGAGCATAGCAACGATGTTTCTAAACGCTTGTGAAGACATCTGGTGAGCAGCTTGAGCACGTGGTGGCACGAATGAACCATCAGGCTGTGTACATTGAGCAAGGTCACCGATAGCAAAAATATTATCGTCACGAGTAGTTTGCAGAGTATCTTTTACCACCAGCTGGTTGATGCGGTTAGTCTCTAGACCTGCGATATCTTTCATGAAATCAGGCGCTTTGATGCCTGCCGCCCAAACCATGATCTGTGCAGTGATTTTCTCACCATCTTTAGTGGTTAAGCCGTCTTTATCAGCTTGAGTCACCATTGTTGCAGTGCGTACATTAACGCCAAGCTTAGTTAGCTCACTGTGCGCAGCAGAAGAGATACGAGGAGGCAAAGCTGGAAGAATACGTGCACCTGCTTCAACTAGGTTTACGTTCAACTTGCTTGAATCTAAGTCACCAAAGCCATATGTACGAAGTTCTTTCACCGCATTGTGAAGCTCAGCTGAGAGCTCAACACCTGTTGCACCAGCACCAACAATAGCGATGTCTACAGTACCTTGGCCATTTTTCGCATGTAGCTTCAAAAACTCATTGTTCATTTCTGTACGGAAACGATGAGCTTGTTCTGGGCTATCTAGGAAAATACAGTTTTCTCGAACACCTGGAGTGTTAAAATCGTTTGAAGTAGAACCAATAGCCATCACCAGAATGTCATAAGCCAATTCACGTTTAGGCATCAGCAACTCACCGTTATCGTCACATAACTCGCTCAACACGATTTTTTTGCTGTCACGGTCAATCGACTCAAGGCTACCCAACTGGAAATCAAAGCTGTGATTTTTAGCGTGAGCACGATAGCTTAGCGCATCAACCCCCTCATCTAACGAGCCAGTGGCTACTTCATGTAGTAAAGGCTTCCATAGATGGCTTGATTTGCGGTCTACAAGAGTAATATCTGCTCGGTTCTTGCGGCCCAAAGTACGTCCAAGCTTAGTGGCAAGCTCAAGACCACCGGCACCACCACCGACTACAATAATTCGTGTCACAACAACATTCCTCAAAAATAATGAAAAATCAAAGTCCAGCATGATAGATTCACACTGAAAAAATTCTTAAGTTCGTACTAAGCTCAACGATTCCGAGGCTAATTTTTTAATGTTACTGGTCCGGGGCTAAACAAGATTTATATCTAAATTCTAGGCAAGTTTTGTATCTTGCTCTTGGTCGTTTTTTTGACTTACATCAAATTTATTTCGAGGCTCACATTATATAGAGCTAAATCCTCTACGCAACCTTATATTCATTCAAATTGTAGGGAATTAAACGATATGCAACACAATAAAAAACGGCCATAAAAACGGCCGTTTTTTTATTTTAAACCTTTGCAATCAAGCAGTTTTGAACGCTTTTATCGCTTGAAGATGTTGTGATATTTTCCGGAACTTATGAGACTGTGTATCATCCCAAATGATGTCGTAATAATCTTCTAGTGCTTTTGCTGTTTGCAAGTTATCTAGCATTTCATCATTACGAGACAAAATAACTAAACAGCGTCCTTTGTTCTTAACACGATACTGCTCCACACATTTGGTTGCTATATCATCGTACTCTTCAGGACGATCAATTTTACCGCTCATATTATTTTCTGGGTACAGATTCGGGTTAAGAATCACTTGCTTGATACCACATAGAAAACCAATACGCTCTGACCAATAACCACCTAAACCTACACCACAAATAATCGGGTTTGGATCATTAGAATGCTCAATCGCTTTGTGGACTTCTTTCAGAAGGTGCTGCATGTCGTGCTTTGGATGTAAGGTGCTATAGCTGACAAAACGAACATCATCATCGATAAATTGTAGTTGCAGAACTTTTTCGTGGTTCCCTGGACTGGTTGAGTCGAAACCGTGTAAATAAATAATCATAATACTCCCCCGCTCCTTGAAGTTTTAATCTACCACGAACAATAAGGTTTTAAAGTAAATCGTACGAAAACTAACGATACATAAATGAGAAACAGTGATCCTAACTACAAAATGTTTCTTTTATTTTAAGAGCCTGATGATAATAGTACTCATCTCCCCACAATTGAAAAGCAAGTAAATACCAAAGCATTGCCATTACTGTAGTTCTAGGTAACCAAGCTTGTGCACCTTCTATCCATGGATCAATATCTTCTATTTCTCGCAACTGACAATAACGAGCAATCGCTTTCACTGGGTTTTCACCAGCGACATCAATGCTTAGAGCTAAATCCATTCTTGGATCAGCAATAGAAGCATATTCCCAATCAATCACTTTGAGCCCTTCATCGGTTCTAACCATGTTATAACCCGCTAAATCAAAATGGCACAGCGAACTTCCTACATTAGTTAAGCCTGGAGGATTTCTCCAGGCTTTATACAGTTTCTCAAACTCAGGGGTTTTTAAGTTATCTTTTATTTGGAACCAATAATGGTCGATCCGAGCAGAAAACGAAAACGGTACGACTGGAATTTTTGTGGCATCGATAGCGTGGATTTTTGTTTGGATCTTTAGCAATGAGTCAAAATCAATTCCATGGTGAAGAGACGCCCCTTCGACCCATTCAACCAATAGCCCTTGATCGCTAATATATTCAGGCTTAGGTCCTATGTGGGTGGGCTCAATGGCCTTGAGAATTTGATGTTCCTGTAAACGAGAGATTGAAAATGCTTTGGTGATAGCTGTGGTTGGCCGCCAAACGTACGCTTTGCCTTTTTGACTGACCACTTTCCAACAACGGTTAGTTAACCCACCGGTTAAGGTTTGTGCGTACTCAGGAGGCAAAGGGAAAAAGTGAGCAACAGACTGCAATGTTGTGTCTAAATGACACGCTTCATGCCAAGACATTCTTGCCATCGCTCACCTCATTACTTCCGAGACTAATTCGGCTTAAAGACCAAGTAAACTCTTAGACTCTTGTTTACGAATTTCAGTTTCATCAGCCCATTCGATTAGACCAGTTTGCAAGTCCATTAAACGCATTGTCATTTTGTAGTAGACGTCTTTATCACTACCCGCATTTTTTACGATACTGGCTAGATTTCCATACAACATATATTGTGCACCAACCATTTTTCCGAACTGAATCGCTGTACTTTGGTTGACGAGTTCATCATTATTTTGAAAGTTCAGTTGTTCACGAACAGATTCTACGCGGTCCATATCAACAAATCGGAATTTACCAGAATTCAGCATTTTAGTGCTGATCGTATCAGTAATCGATTCAGTATCTATATGCTCACTAGTTTTGTTCTTGATTCGCTCAACAAATACGATAGGGCGAGAATCACGAGTAATCGCTGCGACAGAACCCGACATCATCATGCTATCAACCATTTCGCCAGCGATTTTTTGTAGGTCCGTCGAACCAAAATCAACCGTCACTGTTTCTACTGCTTGCGCATCACCGTAACTGACTTTGTTTGAACATCCACCAAGAATCACAGCTAATCCAAGCAACGCAATAACACTCTTTTTCATTTGGCTTCCTCTAAAATTACCTAGTCGTCAGATTCACGGATCTGAATACGAAATTGTTTTCCATTTGGATTTACCGATACCTCTGAAATAGAGATACTTTCCATACCCCGAACAATTGCTTGCTTCCAAGGTGCAAGACGAGTATTCACTTCCAAACCGTTATCGTCATACCAGTAGAATCGGTACTGAATATGTTGATCACCATTGTATTTACTGACCAAACGAACAACACCTCTTGCGTGTCCGTCTGTTTCTACAGTCGAAATATCATCAATAACCAGTCGGCTTCCTAATACGTTGTCCGCAAATAGCACTCTCTGCGATTCACCTTCAACACTTAATCCTGCGGTGTTATTGCTACACCCCATAATCACTAACGTCGTCAGTACAGCTACAAGCCATTTTTTCATCACAATTTCCCTAGTTGCTTATGCCACATAGTTGCATTCGACCCTTGTTGGGATACCCAAACAAGAGTAGTCCCTTGATCCGGCACATTGAAATGGTATGTCTTACCGGCAGCATTCAATGTTTGCTCACCTGATGGAACAATTTCTGTTGTGCCATAAACCGATGCTGGTAACGTAATCCAACTACGTGTATCTGGTTGTTCTGTTAATGTATTCCACACATTTAACACTAAGTTACCAATATCATTTCCATTAGTAGTTTCTTTACGCAACTGATCTTTCGCTATTACACGTAAGGCTTGTCGGATAGCTATCGCTGGCATTTTTTCAGATAAGTTACGCTGTGCCATTAAGTCAACATTAGCTAGTACTGAAGAATTAATCTGTTGTCCATTCAACTGCAAATAAAACTTTTGTTGCACCATATTGTTATAGTATGGCAAAGCCAAAGAATACAGAGCACTACGCCCTCGACTGTCATAAAGAGGTAAAGATAATCGCCAACTTTCCATTGCTTTCACAATGCCTTGTTCATCTAAAATAATGACTCTGCCTTCGCCTTGCCGCAGAGTTTTTGCTAAACCGTACTGTTTTTCCAGCAGAGATAAGTCTTCTTTCATCGCAAGACGCTCTGCAACCCGTAATGTTCCTTCGATAACGGCTTTGTTATCAGGCGCAACAGTCAACGCTCGCCTATAGTCGACATAGGCACTATTAAGATCATTTGAAGCTTCATAAAGAAGAGCAGACAAATAGAGCAGATATCCATTCTGCACGGCCTGCAAAGTTTTGCCTGCGTCTGGATACTTTGAAAGTACACTACCTAGATTAGCGCTGACACCATTTTCTCGTAGCTGATTTTGGGCACTTTCCAATTCAGCTTCGCGGTTGGCACGAGCTTGTTCCTGAACCTGATTAGCTCGTCGCATCTCAACTAATGCGCCATCCAGATCGTTAGCTTGAACGTAGTTAAGGCCGAGATAAAGATGCAAAAATCCTAGCTCGTAATCTGCTGGTTGGTAATCATTCAAATTGTCGTTAACCGCCAGTGAACCGACACTTGTCGCCGTATCTGAAATGGAGATTAGCGCTTTACTTTGCTGCTCTTTTATCGCCGCGTCCGAAAGCTCAAATGTCGCTTTACTTTCGGCATACTGCTCATTCAAAAAATAAACGCGCCCTTTTTCTAAATTATCTAGAATATCGCCTGCAACGTAATCTTCGAACTGATCTGTAGCCTCTGCGTATTGACCCTGCTTAACCGTTTGATAGAAGTTTTGATTTTGTGCACTGTAATGACTGAACAAATTGCCAGCAGTCATGTTAGCGCAGGCACTGAGCAGTAAGCTGGTGATGGAAATCGTAATGTGTCGTACTTTAGCCTTCACCACACACTCCGTAATAAATTAGGATGGAAACAATAACGCCCCGCAACAGGGCATTATTCATTTTAACTCATTAAAAGTGGGCCAAGTGGACGTCCACCAACAAGGTGCATATGAATGTGGTAGACTTCTTGTCCACCGTGAGAATTGCAGTTCACTAATAGACGATAGCCATCTTCTGCAATCCCCTCTTCTTTTGCCAATTTCCTAGCTACTGTAAACATACGACCAAGAGCGAGTTCATCACTTTCTTGCACATCATTAACCGTTGGGATCAGCTTATTCGGAATAATAAGTATGTGGCTAGGAGCACGAGGATTGATATCTCTGAATGCGGTGACTAGATCATCTTGATATAGAACGTCTGCTGGGATCTCTTTACGAATAATTTTACTAAAAATGGTTTCCTCAGCCATAAGGTGCTCCATAGTAGGTATTTTTTATAGTTCAATGTGGGAGTGAGTATGCGTCAAGGCCCTTTAAAGCTCAATACAAAACAATGTCCAGTTAACAAATTTAAACTTTTTTTGTGAGAATTTTCCTAACTTGTAACTTTAGTCTAAAAAGTGACAATTAATGCCGAATAGAATGCACATCACTTAATTTAAGATTATTTGCCATAGAGCATTTTTATTATTTTTTTGTTTTGAGTATGTGTTTACCGGGGGTAGAAGTATGCAAGGTTCCGTTATTAGGCGGATGTATGCTGGATTTGCATTAATCGTCATCATGTTTGCCGTGACCGTTGCTATCATGACTAGTGGAATGAACCAGATTCATTCCAATTTTGAAAGTGTTTCTAACACAGCCTTACCGCTTGTTTCTTTATCGAATAAAACTAGCGTCCAACTATTGTCAGCCGACAAGTCCTTCAAAGACTTTCTAACTACTCAAAATCTGGAACGAATGAGTGACATGCGCAATTCATTTGCGGCTGCAAAAAATAAGTTCAGTGATACCTTAAACCAACTTGAGCAAGCAAGTTCTACACATCCTGATCTCATTGAACGCATTGAAGCACTTAAACAACTGGAAGATAGATATTTTAGCGAAGCAGATAACGCCATGAATAACTATCAAGCAATGTTTGATGCTCAATCTAAAGTGCAGAAATCAACACGGGAATTTCAGCGCTTACAAGCGGAATTAAGTGCTGGGATGAAAGAAGCGGTTGACGGCCAAAACAACATCGCTATTAAGGTCATGGCAAAAAGCTATTTTATGAAGCTACGTGATGCAGAGGTGATCACTTCGGATGCGTTAGCAAGTAACGATGTTGAATTTGTTGAAAACGCCGTAGCCCTTAACAAGAAAGCAGTGACCCACTTGAACTATGCCTACCGAGGATTAGTGACACAGCTTCCTGATATTAAAAATGCTTTCGAAAAGAAAGTTGAACAATTTACCCAAGACATCGGTCAGAAAGGCGGAGTGCTCGATCAACACAACGAATATCTAAAAGCACGAACTGCTTTGTATGAAAATATCGGCAACCTTGCGGTCGAAATTGATAACGCGATGACCATCTTAGATTCATTTAACGAAACAGCGACTAATGACTTAAATGAATCATTAGTCGATGCAGGTGAAGTCTATCATCAAGGACTTTATAAAGCTGTGGGAATTGGTATCGCCGTACTCGTGGTCGCTCTAGCCATTGGCTACCATTTAGCTCAAAGTGTACGCGAACCTCTAAAACGTATTCTGAATACGTTAGAAAGCTTAACTGACGGTGATATGACTCAACGCATCGACATTCGTTATAACAACGAATTTAGTCGAGTCAGCGGCCATATTAATACTCTAGCCGATAGCCTGCATGACATTCTGAAAAAGCTAAATCATGCTTCAGATGCTCTAACGTCTACAGCAAATAATAACCAGACTACATCTCAAGGTGCACAGTCTCAGTTAAATAGCCAACGCGAACAAACAGCAAGTGTGGCAACAGCAATGACAGAGATGGCTCATTCGGTTGAAGAGGTCGCCAATAGTGCACAAAATTCACTGCAAATGGTTCAACAAGTCGAAACCGCATCTGAATCAGGTCGCGTAGTGATGAGCCAAAACATTTCGACAATTAACCAGCTTGAAGCTCGTTTGAATGAGTCAGTAGAAGCGACTAACGATTTGCGTCGAATGAGTAGCCAGATTGGTAGTATTCTTGATGTTATTCGTAATATCGCCGAACAGACTAACCTGCTTGCACTAAATGCAGCAATTGAAGCAGCTCGAGCTGGAGAACAAGGACGAGGCTTTGCTGTCGTTGCGGATGAGGTTCGCGTTCTCGCTAAGCGCACGACCGAATCGACCACTGAAATTGAAAATATGATCAGTAACCTACAATCAAGTTCAACATCAGCAAGTCAAGTGATCGAAAGCTGCATGAAGGATATGGAACAATCGGTTGAGCAAGCTTCAAACGCAAATAGTGCAATGGAAGAAATTCAGGCTCTGATCATCGAAATCAGCCAAATGAGTACACATATTTCTCAAGCAGCAGCAGAACAAAACGAAACGACAGCTAACATCGCTCGAAGTATTGAAGACATCAATCTTATTGCTGATGATAGCTATCGGGCAATGGCGGAAATTGCATCGAACAGCACGAACCTTACTCAACTTGCGTCGCAACAAAGTGAGCTAGTACATAGATTTAAACTCTAGTTGAGCTGTTCATTATAAAAACCAAATTGTAATCATTAAGTAAAAACCACTCTTAGGGTGACCTTTTCTGTAAGGTCACCCTTGTTTTTTCCGCATAGCGCCGTTATATGATAGCTATGGCTTGCGGCAAACCTTTCATACTTAACTCTTTTTGCAAGCCGAACATGAGGAAAAACTATGGCCGTTCATGTTGGCATTATTGACCAAGACCCCGTTCGCTTGGTTACCCCGCTTTTAGATAATAGAACCGCAAGTAGCCACATCGTTTTTATTGGAGATCGTTCGCAACAAGTAATGTATGCACGTTTACACTCAGTGCTCAGTCAGCGCGATATCACTTCCGAATTTTTCGAAATACCAGCAGGCTCTAACGTTGCTGACATTAAAAAAGCGATTAACGTTCTTGCTGAAGACCTAAAACAACGTAATTTGCCTATTAAGCTTAATGCGAGTTGCGGTCTCAGACACAGGCTACTTTGTGTATATGAAGTTTTCCGCACCTACCACTGGCCGATTTTCGTCGTGGAACCGAACAGCGACTGTTTATGCTGGCTATATCCTGACGGTAATGCAGATACTCAAGTACAGGACCATATTACTATTTCTGATTACTTGACGATATTCGGTGCACGTGGAGAATTTAGTGAGCAGAACATTCCGCCTCAGTTGGACGAAAAGCTCTATAACCTAGGTGAACGCTGGGCAAGTAACGCCTTGGAATTAGGTCCAGGTTTAGCAACACTGAATTACTTAGCTACAACCTGTAGAAAAGAGCAGCGTTTGGATGTGGAGCTCTCTGAGAAGCAACAAGGCTATCGTGAACTGAATATGTTGCTTAACGATTTAGTTGAAACTGACATCGCCATCTATAAAAATGGCGTACTGACTTTTGCGAACGAAGATGCTCGTCGATTCTCAAATGGTGAATGGTTAGAAACGCTTGTACACAGTACCGTTAAACAGATTCAAGATGATTTGCCGACAATTCAGGATCGTTCTTTAAACGTACAGGTTTACCGTCAACTGGGTGATAAAGAAGTCCGTAATGAACTCGACATCGCAACGGTTGTGAACAACAAACTGTATATCATCGAATGTAAAACTAAAGGCATGCGTGATGATGGCGATGACACATTATATAAATTGGAGTCTCTTCGCGATCTATTAGGTGGGTTACAAGCACGAGCTATGTTAGTTAGCTTCCGACCTCTTCGTCATAACGATATTACAAGGGCAGAGGATCTAGGTCTCGCACTTATCGGCCCTGATGAGTTGAAAGACCTCAAAACTCATCTTACCGCTTGGTTTAAAGAAGCTGGCGGTAGAGAAAATATATAAACTACCAACTCTAAAATGCGTTAGGTATTAAAAAAGCCCGCTTGCGGGCTTTTTCTATTAAGAATCGTCTTCAGTGAAGTTCGAAGGCAATGTATCTTTCATCTTGTTCCAGATCTGAGCACTATCAATACCATAGTGGCGAATAACTCCTGGTAACTGCTCGCGATCTCCTGACCGACAAATCTCTAATAGATCTCGGTAAAATGCTAGTGAACGCTCGCGAGCTTCAGGGTTAGAGAAGTAGTAACTACCAACACGGTCGTATAACTTTTTCACTCCATTAAAGATTAAACCATATATTTGGTTGCCAGAATGGAATGCTAAACGCTGAAACAACATATAGTCATAGTAGTTAAAGGTCTTAGCAATCAACACTGATTGACGCTTTTCTTCGTCTTTTTCACCATCATCTTTAACATGTTGCTGCAATTTATCTGCAAATGGTGAAGAAGCCATAAATGCATCCCACGATTCTGCAGCTACAAGAGCTTCACAGGATTCAATAACATTAGTAATCGTACGTTCAGAATTCTCTTTATTGATCTTAAATGCATAGCGCATGAAAATCGGACTTATATTCGTACGGGCCGCTAGCAGATCCTCAACAATACTGGTTGCATTATCTGCATCCAACGTCATTAATGTATCTAGAATATGTAAGCCAGATGTTTCCATAAACTGGTTCACTTTTGTTGGCTTACCATGCTGAATAGTAAGCCATCCATCACGAGCTAAACGCTGAAGAACTTCACGCAAAGTTGTTCGAGTTACACCTATAAGCTCAGAGAGTTCTCGTTCTGCAGGTAGGATGGAACCAGGTGGGAATCGACCGTTCCAAATGCTTTCAATAATGTATTTTTCTGCAAAACCTGCTGGGCTTTTTGCCTTAATAACCATTAAGTACTTATCCAGTTTTCTATTTATTAGATTTGATAGGGACTCATCATACCACTAGTTATCACCAAGCGGAAACAAAGCAACCCTAAACTTGTCACAAAGCTGTCGAATGGCAATAGAATTATTTAATGACTAGATTCAACACGTCATATAAATGCTTAAAATATGTTTCAAAACATTTCAACTCGTAACTTTTGATGCACAAAAACCACACTAAAAAAGAGAGTTTTATCACATTAACTATTTATGCAATCGCAAAATAAACTTACTTAAATAGAGCAAGTTACGTGAGCTTGGTTGTATTTACGTACATTTATTCTTCATATAGGCTTGAAAAGAATTTTTTAATTAGCTTCATATTATAAATGAAGCCACAATATCACCCCAAATGATGATTAATACTGACTTCCATACCGCTAAGCAGCTTGTTGACTAAATAAGTTATGCAGGTAGAGTTGCGGTCAGAGTCTAGAGTGCTTGTTTTGATCAGGGAGTGACTTGGCAAGGTTCTAAATAGGTAATTTTCTTTATTACCTCCCTAAGTCGCTGTTGATAATACTTTGATTCATGAGCTTTTAAAGTTCCAATCAAAGCTGGCACATATCCTTGTTAAATTTATTATAACAGTGAGAGTAATTACCATGCCGATGTCCCTTGGAAACGCTTTTATCAAGAATTTCCTAGGAAAAGCACCTGATTGGTACAAAGTTGCCATAATTGCCTTTCTTATTATTAATCCGATCGTTTTCTTCTTCATCAATCCGTTTATTGCTGGCTGGCTTCTTGTCATTGAATTTATTTTCACTTTAGCCATGGCATTAAAATGTTACCCACTTCAGCCCGGTGGTTTATTAGCAATCGAAGCGATTGCAATTGGGATGACAAGTCCAGCTCAAGTAAAACATGAATTAGTTGCCAATATTGAAGTACTGCTACTGTTGGTATTTATGGTTGCAGGTATCTACTTCATGAAGAACTTGCTGCTATTTATTTTCACTAAGATACTACTCGGCATTCGTTCAAAAGTTGCTCTTTCAGTTGCATTCTGTATAACAGCTGCGTTCTTATCAGCCTTTCTAGACGCTCTGACCGTTATCGCCGTAATCATTAGTGTTGCAGTAGGTTTCTACTCTATCTATCACAAAGTAGCGTCTGGGCAGACATTCAACTCATCACATGACCACACCCATGATGAGCATATTTCAGAATTGACACGTGATGATTTAGAGAACTACCGTGGTTTCTTGCGTTCTTTGCTTATGCATGCCGGTGTAGGTACCGCTCTTGGCGGCGTAATGACGATGGTTGGCGAACCGCAAAACCTTATCATTGCAGATCAAGCAGGATGGTTCTTCGGCGAATTCTTAATTCGAATGTCACCAGTAACGGTGCCTGTGTTTTTCTGCGGCATTTTGACTTGTATCTTAGTCGAAAAATTTAAAGTTTTTGGATATGGAAGTAACTTGCCCGTCAACGTTCGTCAAATACTGATCGATTTCGATACTGAAGAGCGTAAAACTCGTACTAATCAGGATATTGCTAAACTTTGGATACAAGGCATTATTGCCGTTTGGCTAATTGTTGGTTTAGCGTTGCACCTTGCAGCCGTCGGTCTAATTGGTCTTTCTGTCATCATACTTGCTACTGCCTTTACTGGTATTATTGAAGAACACTCTATGGGTAAAGCATTTGAAGAAGCATTGCCCTTTACCGCACTGCTTGCCGTGTTCTTCTCGATTGTTGCCGTAATCATCGATCAGCATCTGTTCAAACCGATCATCGACGCGGTACTACATATTGAAGATAACGGCACTCAGTTAGCCCTATTCTATGTAGCCAATGGTTTACTATCCATGGTTTCGGATAACGTGTTCGTAGGTACGGTTTATATCAACGAAGTGAAAGAAGCGATGATGCAAGGAATCATTTCTCGTGATCAATTTGACTTACTTGCAGTTGCAATCAATACCGGGACAAACCTTCCATCAGTGGCAACACCAAACGGTCAGGCTGCATTCTTGTTCTTGTTGACTTCAGCTCTTGCGCCTTTAATTCGTCTTTCATACGGTAGAATGGTGCTTATGGCATTACCATACACCATAGTGCTGACCTTAGTAGGCCTAGCTGGTATCGTCTTCCTGGCTGAACCTATGACACATATGTTCTACGACTTTGGCTGGCTTTCTCATCATTCAGTTAATGCCGTTGGCAATCTTGTTCCTGAAGGTCACTAAAATTTGTATTGAATAGGAAACTATTTCGAGATAAAAAGCTCTGATAAGTCAGAGCTTTTCTATTTAAACACTAAGGATTAACTGTGAATTTCTTTTCTAATTTGCATACCTTTTCTAAAAACCGAGTCTCATGGATATTGTTATTGGGATTTGTATTGTTTTTCGAAGCGAGTGCACTTTTCTTCCAACATGTATTGGTTCTAGCACCTTGTGTAATGTGTATTTATGAGCGTGTAGCGATGTTAGGGATTGGTGGGGCAGCAATTGTAGGGCTAATTGCACCGAAGAACCCACTATTTCGTTGGTTAGGATTTGCAGGTTGGGGCTATAGTGCATACAAAGGACTACTACTATCTCTTCAACACGTTCAATACCAATTTAATCCCTCGCCTTTTGCTACGTGTGATGTTTTTGTTCAGTTCCCTAGTTGGGCACCACTAAATCAATGGTTCCCTTGGATGTTTGAAGCTTACGGTGACTGTAGTAAGATCGTTTGGCAGTTATTCGATTTGTCTATGCCTCAATGGCTAGTCATTATTTTTGCCGGCAATTTAGTTGCATTAGCGATTATCGTTATCGCACAATTCTTCAAAGAGCAAAGACGTTTCTTCAGCTAAGATTCTATTTTTAGAGCTTTAAAATGAACAAAAGGCGCCAGTCGGCGCCTTTTGCATTCTGTATGATGATCTGAGCTAGTCTCGTATCGGTGCAGGAGAAAGCACCTCTCGGTTGCCATTATGACCCGGAGCACTTACTATTCCTTGGGCTTCTAATTGTTCAACAATACGCGCAGCTCGGTTGTAACCAATCTTAAATCGACGTTGCACGCCAGAAACTGAACCACGGCGTGTTTCAACAACGTGCTCTACTACTTGGTCAAACAGAGGATCAACTTCTTCGTCGCTCTCCATTCTTTCACCCGGCAACATCATATCCGGGCTTTGATCGCCACTGATAATATCGCTAATATAATTCGGCTTACCACGCGCTTTCCAGTTATTCACTACAGCATGAACATCATCATCAGAAGCAAACGCACCGTGTACACGAATGGTATGACTTGAACCTGGCGGAAGGTAAAGCATATCACCCATACCAAGCAGAGATTCCGCCCCACCCTGATCAAGAATAGTGCGAGAGTCAGTTTTAGTGGACACAGTAAAGGCTACACGAGTTGGAATATTCGCTTTAATCAAACCGGTAATAACATCAACCGATGGGCGCTGAGTAGCCAAAATCAGATGAATACCTGCCGCACGTGCTTTTTGAGCTAGTCGAGCAATAAGCTCTTCTACTTTTTTACCTACAACCATCATCAAGTCGGCAAACTCATCCACAACCACGACGATATAAGGTAACTTTTCAAGCAATGGCGCTTCGGCATCCATACTGTCACCTTCTTTCCACAATGGGTCATGAATCGGGTGACCAGCTTCTGCCGCCATCTTCAACTTATCATTGAAACCTTTAATATTCCGCACACCCAATACGGACATGAGCTTATAACGACGCTCCATTTCTCCCACACACCAGCGTAGTGCATTTGAAGCATCTTTCATGTCTGTCACCACTTCAGCCAGTAAGTGTGGAATACCTTCATAAATAGAAAGCTCCAACATTTTCGGGTCGATCATGATGAAACGAACATCCTCTGGTGTCGACTTATACAACATACTTAGGATCATGACGTTCACACCCACTGACTTACCGGAGCCTGTGGTACCAGCAACTAAGACGTGTGGCATTTTCGCTAGATCTGCTACGACAGCGTCACCAGCAATATCCTGTCCCAATACGACCGTTGTCGGAGACTTTGACTCTTTAAATTGAGGGCTGGCGATAACATCAGACAGGTATACCGTTTGACGACTCATGTTAGGTAATTCCAGACCTACATACGGTTTCCCAGGAATAACCTCGACGACACGTACTGCCATCGCAGACAGAGAACGCGCTAAATCCATTGATAAGCTTGAGATACGGCTAACCTTAACTCCTGGTGCCAAGTCCAGCTCAAAACGCGTAATAACGGGTCCTGGGAAGATATCAACCACTTCTGCTTGAATCTTATAATCAGCCAACTTCGCTTCAACAAGACGAGCAATCTCTTCCAACGCTTCTCTATCAATAAAGTTCTCGCGTTTTTCAGGATGATAAAGCAGTTCCAAAGTCGGCATTGGTTCCGCCGGTTTTGGCAAGTTCACATTTTTTTGCATCAAGAATGGATTTTGTTGCCCTGCCAGATTGGCTTGAGCTTCTGAAACTAAACTCTGGAAAGCCGCCAGATCTTTGTCCTGTTCAATCTCATCGCTGTCTTCATCGTCATAACCTTCAAAATCATACTCAGACTCTAAAGATTGAGACTCAGGCTGCCATTCATCCTCATCATCGAGAACATCAAAATTAGAAATAGTTGGTTCAATATGAGACTCATCGTCGAAATCGACTGTATCCACCACATCATCAAGATAGCTAGTGTTCACAACAGGATCATCAGAGCTAACTTCTTCCACTAAATTCTCTTGTTCTGATTCATCCCAAGGCATTTCATCTTGAGCAAAATCATCCGATTCACGAGCAACCATATCAAGCTCTTCAATTGTCGAAGTAAGTTGCTTACTACGTGGCGGAAGATCTTCTTCCTCGTCGTCGAAGTGATAGTTCGGTGCCTGCGAAACTTGCTCTATAGCAAAATCATCAGACTCTATTGACGCTTTTGGCGCAGGTTCTTCTTTTGGCAGGTGAATATTGAAACGTCGAGCGACAGGCTGATTCTCTTGCTCTGTATCTTGTGGCAATACTGAAATACTTTCCACAGCATCTGAAGCTTCATCGTTATCTTTATGCGCTAACCCTCTAGTTAGTAGAGGTTCTATGAGCGAAGGTGATGTTAATTGAGGTTCAACAATCTCCTCTTTCTGCCCACGTATTCGGTTAAGAACCCAATGAAGGCAAGCAATACTCATATCGCCAAGTCTTTCAACGATACTAAGCCATGAAATTCCAGTTAAAAGCGTAAAACCTGCACCCCAGAAGAATAAAAGAGCAAGTGTTGTTCCGAGCACATTCAGAGTAGGCAAAGCAAGGCTGGTTAGCACATCGCCAACAACACCACCAGACGAGAAATACCAAATATCATCGAAATTGATATCAGCCAAACCGCAACTCGTTAATAAGAGAATAACTAAACCGAGTAAGCGTGTTCCCCAAAGCATTAAATCGATGTTTTCATCTTCACGGCGCTTGCGAAAAATAACCCACGCGCCAGCAGTTAAAATAATAGGTAAAGGGTAAGCCAAAGAGCCAAATACAAAAAATAGTGTATCCGCAACCCAAGCGCCGACGATTCCGCCGCCGTTTTGAATATCAGAACCCCATGCAGTTTGTGACCATGAAGGATCTGCAGGATTAAAAGTGAATAGTGCAACTGCTAACAATATAGAAGCCAGAACGGTCAGTATAAGCCCGCACTCTTTAAGTCTTTGAATACCGTTCAAACGCGAGGAGTTCATCTCTTCACTCGTTTTGATAATAGTTTCGACTTTATTTTTGTTCTCTTTGAACATAAACCAACTTGACTATGATTATTATGGCCAACGTGAGTAACACTATACTCATATTGGATAGGTGAAAACAGTCCGAGCGGCAAAAGCCGCTCGGTTTGTTCGAAGATTTAACCATATCAAGGTCAAAAACCCAATTAACTAAAGTCAGAATGCGGAAAGAAATACCACTATTCTGAACTAAAGTATGATTAACGAGTTTTGATAACTAACTGATTGGTTTGTTTGACCTCTTCCATTACTACATAGGTACGTGTGTCGTTTACACCAGGTAAACGTAACAGTGTATCCCCAAGCAACTTACGATAAGCCCCCATGTCTGATACACGAGTTTTTAATAAGTAGTCGAAATCACCTGAAACTAGGTGACACTCTTGGATGTCATCCAGTTTTTGAACTGCGGTATTAAACTGTTCAAATACGTCTGGAGCACCACGATTTAGCGTAATTTCTACGAAAACCAATAGTGATGCATCAAGATATTGAGGGTTTAATAACGCTGTATAGCCAGTAATGTAACCCTGACGTTCTAAGCGACGAACACGCTCCAAGCACGGCGTTGGAGATAGACCTACTCGCTTAGACAATTCAACGTTCGAAATACGACCGTCTTTCTGCAACTCATTCAAGATGTTGCGGTCGATACGGTCAAGATCCTTGGACGGCCTTTTATAGTTGTCTGCCATTTTTATATTCCACCTTAATTACTTCCTTGCAAAAAATATACTACAACTTTTTAATATGCAGTTTCAAATCTTAAACAATAGCGCATATACTAGCAATAAACTCGCCATGCAACTCAAGACACAGTCAATACAACCAAGTTAGACTAAGGAGTCAGGATGATCATTGGTGTACCTAAAGAAATCAAAAACCACGAATACCGTGTCGGTATGATCCCTTCAAGTGTGAGAGAACTTATCTCTCACGGCCACCAAGTCTTTATAGAAACAAATGCCGGAAATGGCATTGGTATTTCCGACGACGATTACACCGCCGCAGGCGCATCCATTCTTCCTACCGCTGCAGACATATTTGCGAAAGCAGAGATGATTGTAAAGGTTAAAGAACCTCAAGCTGTAGAACGAGCATTGCTCAAAGAAGGGCAAATATTATTTACTTATTTACACCTAGCTCCAGATTTTCCACAAACTGAAGAGCTAATCAAGAGCAAAGCTGTCTGTATAGCATATGAGACTGTAACAGATAATATGGGTCGCTTACCACTATTAGCACCAATGTCTGAGGTCGCAGGCAGAATGTCTATTCAAGCAGGTGCACAAGCCTTAGAAAAATCACGCGGTGGATGTGGTTTATTGCTAAGTGGTGTACCAGGCGTAGCGCCTGCAAAAATAGTGATTCTTGGTGGTGGTGTGGTCGGCGCGAACGCCGCGAGGATGGCTGTTGGGCTAAGAGCTGACGTTACGATCATCGACAAAAACATTGATACATTACGCAAACTTGATGAGGAATTTCAAGGTCGCGCAAAAGTCTTATTCTCAACTAAAGATACGGTAGAACAAAATGTTCTAAACGCGGACCTAATTATAGGTGCGGTTTTAATCCCAGGAGCTGCGGCCCCCAAATTGGTCACTAAACAGAACATCAAACAAATGAAAGCAGGCTCTGCTATTGTAGATGTCGCCATTGACCAAGGTGGTTGTTTCGAAACATCGCACGCAACAACGCACGCAGAGCCCACCTATATCATTGATGATGTAGTCCACTATTGTGTTGCCAACATGCCCGGAGCCGTTGCTAGAACGTCAACTTACGCTCTTAACAATGCCACTCTACCCTATATACTCAAACTGGCAAACAAAGGTTATCAAAGAGCATTATTGGAAGACTTAGGGTTGCTAAATGGGCTCAATGTGATTCACGGTAAGGTTACCTGTAAAGCCGTTGCTGACGCTTTCCATATTGATTACCTTGACCCAAAACAAGCGATTGCGATGTTTAACTGACAGATATGGATACTGAGTCTGTACTCGGTATCCTATCCTTATTTTATGACTGCCGATTTTGATCTCTTACCGCATGAATAAGAATGTTTCTCGGCGTACTTTCTCGTTTACAAAATTCACTTAGTTCGACTCGATAACCGCTCTCTTGCAAAAACATCGCCTTATCAAGCACAAGCCAGATCTCCAATAAACGACGAAAGCATTGTTGAACCAAACTTAAGCGTTCCATTTGCCAGAAACGTTCAACACCTATCTTTTCATAGTGAGAAAAATTAATATCGGGCAGATCAAAACCTTTTTGCTCAGACGCCCATACACAGAATGCTTCAAAGCCTTCGCTTAACAAAGACTTTTTAATGCTAGGTATTGGTATGTATTCGTTGACTGCAAGTGCTTCATTTAATAGAGCGTTTAAGCCCAGCCTAAAACTCATCTCTTGTTGTCTGTGGCGTTTTACCCGCTCGCCTCCAGTAACCGTCTCTTGCAGTGGTATTCTTAATTCTTGCTTCGTTAATCGTAGCTTAGAGTGCTTACCCAACATTGATTGCGCTAGATATGTATCGCCTTGCGTTAAATGGTAACAGCACGGTGAAAAACTGATCGTTTTGGTCTTTGCGCGGGAGGCATAACGCATAAGCTGAACGTGCAAATCCCCACAAGCGTGTAAAGCCACTGCATGCTGTTCCGAGTGAAACACCTCAGCGCTTTTAAGATCAAATGCATCGCCTTGAACAAATGTCATCGGCAATGAAAGATGCTCAGCATCTTTTTGCCCAGAGTCACAAAGCTCCTGTTGATATTCAAAGCTCACGACAGGTAGGTTTGAATTGAAAGCCAGAATTCTCCCCAAGTATCCTTTTCCAGAACACCATTCAAGCCATTCTCGGCCATGATGATGAGAAAGAACACACTGCCCCAACGCATGAATCTGATTAAGCTTTCTACCTGGTATGCCAGCTTCCAATGCTATATTTCTTTCTAGTACCGCATGCTGGGCTGTCGGTAAATAAGCGAGTTCAGGAATGATACGAAGTTCAGGGATGAGATTAGAGAGTTGGTCAAGAATTTCATCAGGATTATTTTTCAGCCGATCGATATTCTCTACGCTCAGAGTGTTAAGCCAATTATTTAATTGAGGATATTGCGGCCACAATAGCGTCCCTTCAAAGCATTGAAAGAAAGCTTCAAAGCGCCAAAGCGATTGGTGTGTAATTAAGAATTTATCGAGTGTTTGAAATCTAGACTGCATGGATCCCCCTAAACTGGCATTAGTTTAGAGGGAGAGGCAAATGAAGTAAAAGTCTTAACGTACTGGTAGCTCAATATCTTTAAACATCTCTTCAATTTCCATATTGGACTTAAGAGATATAGCTTGTTCTACAACCGGACGGGTTAAATGTGGAGCAAAGCGCTCCATAAAATCGAACATATAAGAACGTAAGAAAGTTCCTCTGCGGAAACCGATACTTGTTGTACTCGCACCAAAGATATGGCTGGCGTCAATAGCGACAAGGTCTTTATCTTGCTCCTTATCAATCGCCATACTAGCGATCACACCCACCCCTATTCCCATGCGAACATAGGTTTTGATTACGTCTGCATCTGTAGCAGTAAAGACAACTTTGGGGGTTAAACCAACACGATTAAACGCAGTGTCCAGTTCAGAACGCCCAGTGAAACCAAAGACATAAGTAACAAGTGGGAAAGCTGCTAGATCTTCAATCGTAATGCGTTCTTTCTTAGTTAAGGGATGGTCTTTAGGTACAACAATAGAGCGGTTCCAATGATAACAAGGCAGCATCACTGCATCTTGATACAAATGCAACGCTTCAGTCGCTATAGCAAAGTTAGCCACACCTTTCGCAATCGCTTCAGACATTTGGCTTGGTGTGCCCTGGTGCATGTGCAAAGAAACTTTCGGGTAACGTGCTGTAAAGCCTTTTATAACTGCAGGAAGAGCATAACGAGCTTGTGTGTGTGTGGTTGATATATTTAGTGTACCCATTTCTGGATGAGTATGTTCTCCCGCTACTGCCTTTATACTTTCGACACGAGATAATATTTCAGTAGCAATACGTACAATATCTTCGCCTGCTTGTGTTACCTGCGTGAGATGTTTACCGCTTCGTTCGAATATTTGAATACCCAGCTCGTCTTCCAATAAACGTACTTGTTTACTGATCCCCGGCTGAGACGTGTACAGACTCTCGGCGGTGGCAGAAACGTTCAAATTATGATTGACCACTTCAACGATGTATTTTAACTGTTGCAACTTCATAACTGCCTTAAATCCTTGCCTAAATGAGTATGCTATATAATTATTAGTTATATACTCTACCTAGTATAATTTGCAAGGTTTCAGCTTGTAGCTGGTCTACAAAATTAAAAAAAACAAGTCGTAAGATGCGAAATGGCGTCTATTGTTAAGTTTTAGAGACAAAACTTTGTGCAGACATTCAAATAAAAATTATTGAGGCGTTTTTTTGCTTCAAAAAAATCATCATGAAATTAGTAAATTTCTAGGTGTAGTGGTAAGTTATGTTGTTGTATCCTATTCACTAGTCATTGAAAAATGAAGACACGGAATTTATGAATATAGGTTTAATCATCGCACTGGTTGCCATACTGCTTATATTAGTATTGGGTTACAACATTATGTTGCAATACAAATTCAAAGTGGAAGCCGCGAGAAAACAAGAGTCTTCGAGATATTTAGCGATAATAGATGCGACCGAAGACCTTATAGGTAATGCTCATCACTTGCCTTTTAGCAAAGAGTTACTTCTTTGCCTAAATGTCCGAATTTTAGATTGTCTACAAAATATGTTTGAGTTAGAGCCAAAAAACAAACAGTTGGCACAGCGCATCGAACATATGAATGCACAAATTAAACATTTGAAAGAACACCACTCCGGTGGAGATAGCACAACCTTTAAAGTTCCAAGTAGTGACAAGCAAGCGATTGTTATGCTTAAACTGGTTAAGCGCTTACGCGATACAATTAAAAGTGAACATAACAAGGGTCGATTCGAAACCCAAGCTTATGTCGCAGAAAATGCTCGTTTAGAAAACATCCAAATACGTATTAACATTGAAAACGTTATTAAGCGTGCAAATGACTCTATTATTCGAGGTCAACCAGGCACAGCTATTCAATTACTACGAAAAGGCCTTGATGTTCTTAGTACAAAGAATGACAACTACTCAAACCAAGCAAGAGAGAAGTTGCAACAAATGTATGATGATTTAGAACACAAACGTCAAACAAAAAGCGCAACGGAGCTACAAGAGATCGAAGAAAAAGAACGTAACAGTGATATGGAAGCGCTCTTTGGTGAAAAGAAAAAGTGGTAATATAATCATTACCAACGTAATACTTAGTTTAATGAAAGGTTGCCTCGGCAACCTTTTTTCTTATAAGAATGATGAACGAATACCACACCGTCAATAAACTACTCAACCCAATAAATCAGTTCCTACAATGCACAACCCCTGATGCTTGGATTGAAGAAGCCCAAAAGCCTGAGAATTTATCCAGGATTCTACGAGATCACCTGCTATGTGAGCTGAAAGCTGCTCAGAGCGCAGTATTCTTGCTAAAGCGATACGTTCTTACCGATGAAGGTAAAGAGCAAATAACTCAACTTGTAGAGCCTTATGAGTTGTTTGCATTTAAAGGCATCGGAAGCCTCGATACATTACGAGGGAAAAGTCAATTATCCAAATCCATTAAAGCTAAAGACGGCTGCTCATATGGACAAGATATGATTGACAAGATGGTTCTGCTTATCAGAGAAGAGCTTCATCACTTCTATCAGGTATTAGAGATAATAGAGCAGCAAGGATTAGAATATCGTCCCATCACAGCCAGTCGTTATGCTAAGGGAATGATTAAACACGTTCGAACCTATGAGCCTGAAGCTCTTATCGATAAACTGATCATCGGAGCATATATCGAAGCACGTTCATGTGAGCGCTTTGCTAAACTTGCGCCTTATTTAGAGGAAACGATACAAAAGTTCTATATCTCCCTACTTAGGTCAGAAGCTCGTCACTACCAAGACTACTTAGCACTTGCTGAGCAAATCTCTGAACAAGATATTACCGATAGAATTAAACTCTTTGGCGATATAGAAGCCGAACTCATCTCTTCTCGCGATAACGAGTTTCGATTTCACTCTGGCTCACCAGTATAGAAAAAGCCAGCGATACGCTGGCTTTTGTCGGTTCCAATGATATTACGCTAACAATGCGTTAATTTCTGCAAGTACTGCCGCAGGATCAGTCGCCTGAGTAATTGGTCGGCCAATAACAAGGTAGTCTGAACCAGCTTGGACAGCTTCATATGGAGTCATAATGCGGCGTTGGTCACCGACATCAGCGCCAGCAGGTCTGATACCTGGAGTCACTAATTTGAAATCCTTACCTAAGCTTTGTTTTAGCATCTGTGACTCTTGAGCAGAACACACTACTCCGTCCAAACCTGCATTTTTGCTCAAGCTAGCCAAACGCATAACTTGCTCTTGAGGTTTAACATCCAAGCCGATACCCGCAAGGTCGCTTTGTTCCATGCTAGTGAGAACCGTAACACCAATCAACAGTGGGCGATCTTTACCGTAAGGTTCTAATATTTCGCGAGATGCCGCCATCATTCGCTCACCACCGCTTGCGTGGACATTCACCATCCAAACGCCAAGTTCCGCGGCCGCTTTTACTGCTTTAGAACAGGTATTCGGAATATCGTGAAACTTAAGGTCCAAAAATACAGAGAAGCCACGTTTGTGTAGTTCACGAACGAAATCCGGACCAAAGAGTGTAAACATCTCTTTGCCCACTTTTAAGCGACAGCTTGTTGGGTCAATTCTACTGACGAATGCAAGCGCATCCGCTTGGTTATCATAATCCAGTGCAACGATCACTTTCTGGTCGTTCATTTCTACTCCTAAGTCTCTATTGAGCTAAAAAAATGCAGCTATTTGAGCTGCAAGTCTTATTGGCTAATCAATCACCAATATTTTGGGTCTTTTGACCTATGACTATTCACCATCCAAACCGCGAATAGGTTTGACCGAACCCCACCCTTTACAAGAAGGACAATGCCAATATAGGGAATGGGTTGAAAACCCACATTTTCGGCAACGATAATGTGGTTTCACTTTTAACTGTTCGCCGACAAGCTTTTTAAGCGTAGACAAGCTTGCTTTCGCTCGCCCTTCTTCAGCCTCAGCGATGTGATAATCGATCAAACGATAGAACCCTTTCATCGTTGGGTTCTTTACTAACTGCCTAGTCAGAAGCTCCTGCGCAGTGGCAACACCTTCATGTTGAGCGACAAGTTGTGCCAACATTAATTCTGCAGATACTCCGGCTTTATTCTCAATACACTTACGCAAAAATTCGACTAATTCTTGTTCTTGCCCAAGATGGTGATAGCACTCCGCAAGTGTTGGTAATACCTCACCAATAAAGTCAATATCTTGGTCGAGAACCATCTTTAAGTAATGGATTGTGTGTTTATAATCGTCACTTTCTAAATAAGACTTACCTAGAGCAATGCTCGCTCTGACACATTTAGGATCCTCTGACAGTGCACGTTTAAACAATTGAATACTTTTGCTGTCGCTACCATTCGCTTTTTCTTGCATTGCTAATTCACAAAGGAAATGAGCAATACTACTTTTCATCCGTTTACGACCCATTTTGACCAACACTGAAGCACATTCGATAGCTTTGTGCCATTCTCGTGTTTGCTGATAAATGGATGTCAATTGCTGTATAGCCGACTCACGATGCTCAGGCTCATCGACAAGTTGTTCAAATATTTTCTCTGCTCGATCTAAAAAGCCCGATACCATGTAATCTTTAGCTAATTGCTGAAGAGCTAAGTTCTTTTGATCTATGGTTAATCCGGAACGAGAAATAAGATTTTGATGGATTCGAATAGCTCGATCGACTTCTCCTCGCGAACGAAATAAGTTACCCAAAGCAAGGTGAGTATCGATAGTCTCGTTATCAACTTGAAGAAGTTCAATAAAGTGGTCAACGGCCTTGTCTGACTGATCAGACAGTAGCAAATTTAACCCCGTCACATATTGACGTGAAATTTGGTGTGAATGCTTCTGCTTGTCATGTTGGGCACTACGGTTACCCATGTACCAACCGTAAGCGGCGGCAATTGGCAATAACAAGAAGAGAATTTCTAACATCTAAAAAAAGCCTTATCCAATATTCACTTTGTTTTCAGATGGTTCTTTGGTGGCTGGTGTGATCTTTTTTAGCTGTTTATTCAATTTGCGCACTTTTAATTGTGATTTTAGATGCAAGCTGCCAAAAATAATCCAAGCAATAACGAAACCTGAGACGAATACAGAACCGAGAAGCGTAGATAGGTTAAACTCACCTTGAGCAAGTAAATAATTGAACGTCACTACCGCTTGGTTTTGAGAACCCAAAGCTAGCGCAATCAAAAAGAGAGCGAGTACCACCACGATTTTTATAATTTTCATAGTCCATCACCTATCTATAAATCGGCTCTACTGATTATGCAGGAAAATCCCCTGACAAACCATGTCTATATGTCATAAAAAAGCGGCATACTTCATCAGTATGCCGCTTATTAAATCAATTCGTTTGAAGAGATTAACCGTTTACTCGCTCGCGTAATTCCTTACCAGGTTTGAAGTGAGGTACGTATTTACCTTCCAATTCAACTTTATCACCTGTCTTAGGATTACGACCAACGCGTGGTTCACGAAAGTGAAGAGAGAAACTACCGAAACCACGAATTTCGATGCGATCTCCACTCTCTAGAGTGTTAGCCATATGCTCAAGAATATCTTTTACCGCATCTTCGATTTCTTTTGCCGACAGATGTGTTTGCTCAGCACAGAGCCTTTCGATCAATTCAGACTTAGTCATAATTTCCCTCATAGATGTTCTATTACTTATTATAGTAAGTAATATCAATTCCAACAAACACTTACTTAGTATTGTAGAAAATGATCCAGTAAAACACCTAATAGTTTTTCTAAAGATCTTCGGTTTATTTACTAAAACATTAGCTCATTTAGTAACAAAGTGCTTTGCAAGTACACTATTTCTGCGAAAAAGGTGATTAACGCATTAAGTTCAGCAAGTTAAATGTTCAATTTCTCTAATCTTTGAGAAGTGCAAAAAAAAAGGAGCCTTACGGCTCCTTCTTATTAGCGATAGCTATTATTCGCCTTTAGCAGCTTTGAAAGCGTCTGCCATTGCGTTACCGAAAGAAGCACCATCTTCTTGGTTGATAGAAGCCATAGCTTCTTGCTCTTCAGCTTCATCTTTAGCTTTGATAGATAGGTTGATTACGCGGTTTTTACGGTCAACACCAGTAAATTTCGCTTCAACGCTGTCACCAACGCTTAGGATAAGAGTAGCGTCTTCTACGCGGTCACGAGCAACTTCAGAAGCGCGGATGTAACCTTCTACACCTTCTTCTAGCTCGATAGTTGCGCCTTTAGCGTCAACTGCAGTAACAGTACCGTTAACTAGAGCACCTTTCTTGTTGTCAGCTACATAAGCATTGAATGGGTCGTTTTCCATTTGCTTAACGCCTAGAGAAATACGCTCACGCTCTGCGTCTACTGCTAGAACAACTGCAGAGATCTCGTCACCTTTCTTGTACTCACGTACAGCTTCTTCTCCAGGAACGTTCCAAGAGATGTCAGATAGGTGAACTAGACCGTCGATGCCGCCGTCAAGACCGATGAAGATACCGAAGTCAGTGATTGACTTGATCTTACCAGTAACTTTATCGCCTTTAGCTTGCGCTTCAGCGAATGACTGCCATGGGTTAGCTTTACACTGTTTCAGACCTAGAGAGATACGACGACGTTCTTCGTCGATATCAAGAACCATAACCTCAACTTCGTCGCCAACATTAACAACTTTAGATGGGTGGATGTTCTTGTTAGTCCAATCCATTTCTGAAACGTGAACTAGACCTTCAACGCCTTCTTCGATTTCAACGAAGCAGCCGTAGTCAGTTAGGTTAGTTACGCGACCAGATAGTTTGTGACCTTCTGGGTAACGTTTAGCGATTGCTACCCATGGATCTTCGCCAAGTTGTTTCAGACCTAGTGATACGCGAGTACGATCACGATCGAACTTAAGAACTTTAACTAGGATTTCGTCACCAACGTTAACGATTTCTGATGGGTGCTTAACGCGTTTCCATGCCATATCAGTGATATGTAGAAGACCGTCAACACCACCAAGGTCAACGAATGCACCGTAATCAGTAAGGTTCTTAACGATACCTTTAACTTCAGTACCTTCTTGTAGAGTTTCAAGAAGTTCGTCACGCTCAACGCTGCTTTCTGATTCGATAACAGCACGACGAGAAACAACTACGTTGTTACGTTTCTGGTCTAGCTTGATAACTTTGAACTCTAGCTCTTTGTTTTCTAGGTGAGCAGTGTCACGGATTGGACGTACGTCTACTAGAGAGCCAGGAAGGAATGCACGGATACCGTTTAGTTCAACAGTGAAACCGCCTTTAACTTTACCGTTGATGATACCAACAACAGTTTCAGCTTCTTCGTATGCTTTCTCAAGAACGATCCATGATTCGTGACGCTTAGCTTTCTCACGAGAAAGTTGAGTTTCACCGAAACCGTCTTCAACAGCGTCTAGAGCAACATCTACTTGAGAACCAACTTCAACTTCAAGTTCGCCAGCAGCGTTCTTGAATTGTTCAGCAGGGATAGCAGATTCAGACTTAAGGCCAGCATCTACAAGAACGTAACCGTTCTCGATAGCTACTACAGTACCTTTAACGATACTACCTTGTTGGAATTCAGTTTCATTTAGGAACTCTTCAAAGAGTTGAGCAAAAGATTCAGTCATTTATTTAATCTTCAATAATTAAACGTCCACGGGCATCCTACCACATGGGGGTTATTAAATTCGCCGGTCATCATCCTTGCAACCAACGCTCTTAGCTGACGTGGTTTATTCCGCCAACTTCGATTCGATATATTGTAGTGCTTTTTTCACGACTTCGTCGATAGACATTTCTGTCGAATCTAGCACTAGCGCATCCTCAGCAGGGCGTAACGGAGCCACTGGGCGATTACGATCTCGATCGTCACGCTCTTGGATTTCGCTCAAAAGGGCGTCAAATTTAACATCAAGCCCTTTTAGTTGCAACTGCTTGAATCGTCTACGCGCTCTTTCTTCTGCACTTGCGTCTAAGAAAATCTTCGCTTCTGCGGTTGGGAAAACAACGGTTCCCATATCACGACCATCAGCAACTAGGCCTTGACCTTCTGCAAATGCACGCTGACGGCGCAACAGAGCTTCACGCACTCTAGGCAAAGCAGCAACTTTAGAAGCGGCCATTCCGGTCTCTTCTTTACGTAATTCTTTTGAGACATCTTCGCCTTCAAGAACAACTTTAACTAAGTCACCTTCGGCAATAAATTGAACGTCTAAATGCATAGCCAATGGAACTAACGCGTCTTCAGACTCAAGGTCAACACCATGATGAATGGCTGCAAGCGCTAATACGCGATAAATAGCACCAGAGTCTAAAAGATGAAAACCGAGTTTATTTGCTAACAGCATGCAAAGCGTACCTTTACCTGCGCCGCTTGGTCCATCAACGGTAATCACCGGTGTGTGTGAGGGCATGTTTTACTCCACTTATTTTTATTCATGGACGAAGAATATCCACGTTTCACCGGCGTGAAATTATAGAGGTAATAGTACGAAGGCGCTAGAAAGGATTTATATAATATCGAGTTTTGTTCAGCAAACACATGAGTGACGCGAGCTGGTAGGAATTAAGGCTTAAGTCGTTCCCTAAGCCTTAGCAGACATTTCGGTCAATTTAACTAAATCAAAATTCGTGTTTCATTTTTCTGTAACGTTGAAACCCCAATACCTTTTACCTTGGTCAGTTGTTCTTTAGCGGTAAATGGCCCATTTTGATCTCGATATTCAACGATGGCCTTCGCTTTCTTAATTCCGACACCTAGCAACAGCGTGGATATCTCTTCCGCCGAAGCAGTATTTATATTAACGGTAACTGCAATTTCTTCAGTTTTAGCTACCACTTGCTCACTTTTACTTTCTGCAAAAACACTGGCTACAGGCAGTATAAATGTTAACAAGCAAGCCAAAATGCACTGCTTTAAAAAAACACCATTTTTCAACATATTTTCCTCGCTCTATTGATTAGACAGAATCATCTTAATCATGCTGAACAAACTATCCGACTCAGTTTCGAGAAAAATAAAAGGGGCTGCAGTTGCAGCCCCTTTCGTTAAACATATCAATTACATTTGTAGCTACTATTGACTCACAACATAGTACTCAATATCAGTATTCGCTCTTAGGACAGAAAGAACACCTGCTATATCTTGTTGAACAGCAATACGAGAAAGCTGAGCGCCAATTTGATTGTGATATTGAGGTTCAATCTTCGCTTCAACCTTGCTTAACTCAACCAGTACAATATTCCCGTCTAGGTCTTTAGTTTGAGCGTATACCACTTGGTTCGCTTGCGGCTTAGGCATAGCATATACAGCCTGAGCCAATGGGTATCCACGATCTACCGTTTCTAACTCACCAAAAGCTAACTTATTTTCTTCTAGCAGAGACTTATCGCCTTGTTTAAGAGCGGCAAGCAATTTATCGCTTAACTCTAGTGCTTGTTGTTCACCTTTTACGTTAGAAAGCTGAGCAATCACTTGCTCTTTAACAACCTCTAGAGGTAAAACCATCTCTGGGCGAGTTTCCTCAACTCGCACCACTACGATATGTTCTGGTGCAACTTCAATCACAGAAGAGTTCAAGCCATCTTCTTTCACTTCAGGAGATTGAATCGCTTGCTGAACAGCAGCGTTTTGTAGCAATTCAGGCATGTCTGACTGAGAGATGAAATCCGTCTTCACCACTTGAGCTGAAATTGCTTTAGCAGCTGCATCCAAAGAATCTGGGTATTCAAATGCCACTTTTTCTAACTGCGTTTGTAACTCATAGAAAGAATCTACCGCTTTTTGAGACGCTAGTTCTGTCTTAATTTCTGCCGCAACTTCTGCGAGCGGTTTTGCTACAGATGCTTTGATACCATCAAGTTTGATAATGTGGTAACCGAAATCAGATTTAACAAGGTCAGAAACATCACCTACAGAAGCTAAACTAAACGCAGCCGCGTCGAAAGCAGGATCCATAGTGTCGTGCTCAATCCAACCCAAAGAGCCACCATTGTCTGAGCTACCGATATCTTCAGACTTCTCTTCAGCAAGTTTCGCAAAGTCTGCACCCGCATTTAATTCATCAAGAATCGCTTGTGCTTTCGCTTCATCATCGCCTTGAACAAGGATATGACTAACTTCACGTTGCTCAGCCGTTGAATACTTGTCTAGATGCTCTTGATAATATTCTTTTACTTGTTCATCGCTGATTGCTACTTGCTCAGCCATTTTCTCTGCTGATAGCTCAATATAAGCAACTTTAACTTGTTCGGGACGAGTATAGTGCTCTGTATTCTCAGAATAGTATTTCTGAGCATCTTCATCACTGATAGTTGCTTTGCTAGCAAAATCTTTCAGAGACAAAGTCACGGTACGAATATCACGTGTTTGCGCAATTAATGCACTTTGAGTATCTATCTCGCCTTTAAGAATGAACTCACTGCCTTGTAATGCAGAAGTCAGCTGACTACGCAACAAATCACGACGTAGGTACTCAGCAAATGATTCAGCGGAAAAACCAGCACGACGTAGCGCCGCTTGATAAATGTCTTGGTCAAACTTACCTGCAGATTGGAACTGAGGCATGTCTAAAATCAGCTTACGCACTTGCGCATCACTGACCGTTAAACCTAGAGAATTCGCATGCTGCTCGATGAGTACATCGTTAATCATACGGTCTAAAACAGATTTACGGAAAGAAGCTACATATGCTGGATCTGCTAGTAAGTTAGCAAAATAGTCTCCCATTTGGGATTGCATACGATTTCTTTCGTTTTGGTAAGCTTGCTCGAACTGACCACGGTCAATCTCTGTGTTGCCAACTTTAGCCGCCGCGTTATTACTGCCACTGACTAGGTAGCTACCTACCCCTGCGAAGATAAAAGAAAGGATGATTAGTCCTAGGATAATTTTTACCGCGATGCTGTTAACGCCCTCGCGTAATCGATCCATCATAATTTTACTGCTCTCCGGATTTGAAGTTTGCACTTCAGCCAAAAATGAATAGCGCGATGATACCAGAAAAAGAAATGCGCATCAGTAGGATGCGCATAATTAAAAAAGGTTCAAATGGAATTTGCTAATTACAGCAAATTATCACTTAAAAATTAGTTACAAGCGTCTTTAAGAGCTTTACCAGCTTTGAATGCAGGAACTTTAGCTTCTGCGATTTGGATTTCTTCACCAGTTTTTGGGTTACGACCAGTACGAGCTGCACGGGTACGTACTGCGAAAGTACCAAAGCCAACTAGAGCTACTTGGTCGCCAGATTGAAGAGTGTCGCTCACTGCTTCGATAAATGCGTCTAGAGCACGACCAGCTGAAGCTTTTGATAGATCCGCATTAGCTGCGATTTTTTCTACTAATTGTGTTTTATTCACTGTGATTCCCCTTTGGTCGCCAATTTATTATTTTGTTCGGCGCCTATTCGTTCCATTGATGTTTAAAGATAACCTAAAGCCTTGTTACAACTGGGCTGAAAGCTATAGTGGATAACGGTAGCCTCCAAAAAAAACGCTGACAAGCCCTTTTTAAGCCTATCAGCGTAATCTTTTACTTATTTTTGCTGCACATCACTCTTTTACGGCTTCAAAGGCCACTCCCGTAGGGTCATTTTCTAGTGCAACCTTTAAAACTTCATCAATCCAGCGTACCGGTATTACCTTAAGATCAGCAATAACGTTGTCTGGAATCTCTTCCAAATCACGCTCGTTGTCCTTTGGAATTAAGGCAGTTTTGATACCACCGCGATGAGCCGCCAGTAGTTTTTCTTTCAAACCACCGATAGGTAACACTTCACCACGAAGAGTAATTTCACCCGTCATCGCGACATCTGCTTTTACAGGATTACCCGTTAGACAAGATACTAAAGCTGTGCACATTGCAGTACCCGCGCTAGGGCCGTCTTTTGGTGTTGCACCTTCTGGCACGTGCACATGGATATCACGTTTTTCATAGAAATCAGGGTTAATTCCCAATTTTTCTGCACGAGAACGCACTACTGTCATCGCAGCCTGAATAGACTCTTGCATCACTTCGCCCAGTGAGCCTGTCTGAGTTAATTTGCCTTTACCAGGCATTGACTGAGCTTCAATAGTAAGAAGGTCACCGCCAACTTCTGTCCACGCTAAACCTGTTACCTGGCCAATGCGGTTGTGCTCGTCCGCTTTACCAAAATCAAAACGCTGAACACCAAGGTACTCTTTCAAGTTGTCCTGATTCACCGTTACGTGTTTAACATCTTTATTCAACAGAATATTCTTTACTGCTTTACGGCAAATCTTCGAAATTTCACGCTCTAGGCTACGAACACCCGCTTCACGCGTGTAGTAACGAATCACACCCATAATCGCTGAGTCTTCGATGGTTATTTCAGAAGGTTTCAGGCCATTGCGTTCAATTTGCTTTTCAACTAAGTGACGCTTAGCAATGTTAAGTTTTTCGTCTTCGGTATAACCAGACAAACGAATTACTTCCATACGGTCCAACAACGGCCCTGGAATGTTCATTGAGTTCGACGTCGCAACGAACATAACGTCAGACAAATCGTAATCCACTTCCAAATAGTGGTCGTTGAATGAATTGTTTTGTTCTGGGTCGAGCACTTCCAACAACGCAGATGCAGGGTCACCACGCATATCCGATGCCATCTTATCGATTTCATCCAATAGGAATAGCGGGTTTTTCACCCCAACTTTCGACATTTTTTGGATTAGCTTACCCGGTAAGGAACCGATATAGGTACGACGGTGGCCACGAATTTCAGCTTCATCACGAACGCCACC
Source organism: Vibrio ziniensis (assembly GCF_011064285.1). Classification (NCBI taxonomy): domain Bacteria; kingdom Pseudomonadati; phylum Pseudomonadota; class Gammaproteobacteria; order Vibrionales; family Vibrionaceae; genus Vibrio; species Vibrio ziniensis. Next base: position 1,004,395 of record NZ_CP049331.1, on the reverse strand, counting down.
TAGCGCCATGCGAGTGTATTTACGTCCTGTTGCAGCCGCAATTGAGCGACCTAATGACGTTTTACCTACACCTGGAGGCCCCACTAAACAAAGGATCGGACCTTTTAGCTTACTAATACGACTCTGAACCGCCAAATACTCCAGAATGCGTTCTTTGACACGTTCTAAGCCATAGTGGTCAGCATTTAGAATTTCTTCTGCTTTGGCTAAGTCACGTTTTACTTTTGAACGCTTAGTCCAAGGAACGTTGATCATCCAATCAATGTAGCTACGTACTACCGTAGCTTCTGCTGACATCGGAGACATCATTTTTAGCTTTTGTAGTTCTTGCTCTGTTTTTTCACGAGCTTCCGCAGGCATTTTTGAATCATCGATTTTCTGTTTTAGAACTTCGAACTCATCTACACCATCTTCTGTCTCGCCCAGTTCTTTCTGAATCGCTTTCATTTGCTCATTCAGATAGTACTCACGCTGAGATTTTTCCATCTGCTTTTTAACGCGTGTGCGAATGCGCTTTTCAACTTGAAGCAAATCGATTTCAGATTCCATTTGTCCCATTAAGAACTCTAAACGTTCAGTGACATCTAAAATCTCAAGCACTTTTTGCTTATCAGCCAACTTGAGTGGCATATGAGCTGCAATGGTATCTGCTAAACGTGCAGCTTCATCAATACCATTCAGTGAAGTTAAAACTTCAGGAGGAATCTTTTTATTTAGTTTGATGAATCCGTCGAACTGGTTGATAGCACTACGTACTATGACTTCCTGTTCTTTATCATCTAATTCAGGGGTGATCAGGAATTCAGCGCTTGCAGAGAAAAACTCGCCTTCATGAAACTCATTGATTTTAGCTCGCTGTTGGCCTTCAACTAGTACTTTTACCGTGCCATCAGGTAACTTAAGCAACTGCAGAATTGTTGCAACCGTACCTACTTCGAATAAGTCCGAAATAGTAGGTTCATCCGTTTCGGCCTGCTTCTGTGCAACCAGAAGAACTTGCTTGTTGTTATCCATTGCCGCTTCTAAGCATTGAATAGATTTCTCACGACCAACAAACAAAGGGATCACCATATGTGGGTATACAACCACATCACGCAAAGGTAGTACGGGGATCTCTATACGCTCGGAACGCTCCAAGTTCATATTATTCTCTCTTCCGCTTTGATATATATTCGAGTATATGGGGGCTAACTAACTGGATTCAATAACAGAATAAAAAAAAGGAGGTAATGAATACCTCCTTTGATTATTTATTAGCATTTACTGGCTTCAGCACGCCAAAAGATCCAACTCATTTACTCAGCGCCAGCCGCTTGGCTTTCGTTGCCAGAGAGAATCATTAATGGTTCAGATTCACCATTGATCACTGACTCATCAATGACCACTTTTTCAACATCAGACATTGAAGGTAGTTCGTACATAGTCTCTAGCAATACGCTCTCTAGAATTGAACGTAAACCACGAGCGCCTGTTTTGCGAGCCATCGCTTTCGCCGCAATCGCACGCAGTGCATCTTCACGGAACTCAAGATCCACATCTTCAAGTTCGAAAAGCGCCGCATACTGTTTAGTCAATGCGTTCTTTGGTTCGCAAAGAATCTGAATCAGAGCTTGCTCATCAAGTTCAGTCAGCGTTGCAGTTACTGGTAGACGTCCAATGAATTCTGGAATTAGACCATATTTCACTAAATCTTCCGGTTCTACTTGAGTGAACAATTCACCAACCGTTCTGTTTTGATCTTTAGAACGAACTTCAGCTCCAAAACCAATACCAGTACCAGTTGCAACACGTTGTTCAATCACTTTATCTAGGCCTGCAAACGCACCACCACAGATAAACAAGATTTTAGAAGTGTCTACTTGTAAGAACTCTTGTTGAGGATGCTTACGACCACCTTGTGGTGGAACCGAAGCAATAGTACCTTCAACCAGTTTCAATAGTGCTTGTTGTACGCCTTCACCTGACACATCTCGTGTAATAGATGGATTTTCAGATTTACGAGAAATCTTATCGATTTCATCGATATAGACGATACCGCGCTCAGCTTTTGCTACATCGTAATCACACTTTTGAAGCAGTTTTTGGATGATGTTTTCAACGTCTTCACCAACATAACCTGCTTCTGTTAGCGTTGTAGCATCAGCCATCGTAAATGGTACATCTAGGAAACGAGCAAGTGTTTCAGCAAGTAGCGTCTTACCACTACCTGTAGGGCCGATAAGTAAGATGTTACTTTTACCTAGCTCGACGCCATCTTTTGTCGTATCACCATTACGTAAACGCTTATAGTGGTTATATACCGCAACAGCGAGCACTTTTTTTGCGTGTTCTTGGCCAATTACATAGTCATCAAGATGTGCACGAATTTCACGAGGCGCAGGCAAGGCTGACGACTCTTTCTTAGGTAGAACATCTTTAATCTCTTCGCGAATAATGTCGTTACATAGATCAACACATTCGTCACAGATATACACAGAAGGACCTGCAATCAGCTTGCGAACTTCGTGCTGGCTTTTGCCACAGAAAGAGCAGTACAGCAGTTTACTACTACCACCCTCTTTGCTTTTATCTGTCATTCGCTAACCTCTTAGCCTTTACTCTTTATGGTTTGAGTGTATAACAATTTCTTCTAAATTGCGTTAAACAATTACCAGAACTGTTACTCTCCGCGGTGGGTCAATACTGAGTCCACCAAACCGTATTCCACAGCTTGTTCTGCTGACATGAAATTGTCACGGTCAGTATCACGCTCAATAATTTCAAGCGGTTGACCTGTATGCTCTGCCAACAAACGATTCAATTTATTCTTAATCGTTAGAATTTCTTGTGCGTGAATTTGGATATCCGAAGCTTGGCCTTGGAAACCACCTAGTGGTTGGTGAATCATTACACGCGAGTTTGGTAGAACATAGCGTTTACCAGGTGCACCACCAGCTAGTAAGAATGCGCCCATAGAACATGCTTGCCCCATACATACTGTACTTACGTTTGGCTTAATAAACTGCATAGTGTCATAAATAGACATGCCCGCAGTCACACTACCGCCCGGAGAGTTGATGTATAAGAAGATATCTTTGTCTGGGTTTTCAGATTCTAAGAAAAGCAGCTGAGCCACGACAAGGTTTGCCATGTGGTCTTCTACCTGACCCGTTAAGAAAATAACTCGCTCTTTTAAAAGACGTGAATAGATATCGTATGAACGTTCGCCACGGGAAGTTTGTTCAACCACCATGGGTACTAGCGCATCAATAATCGGCGACATTGCGTTTTTTTCTTGGTAGCTCATAGTCTTAATATCCCTAAAAATAAATGGCCCGGATGATGAGTATCATACGGACCATTGTTAGCAGAATAGTTGACGTGAAGTCAACCTTCTACGCTATAGATTGCTTATTAAGCAGCAACTTGAGGGTTCATTAGCTCGTTAAAGCTAATTGCTTTCTCTGTAACTGTTGCTTTAGCAATGATCGCGTCAATCGCTTGTTCTTCTAGAGCTACGTTGCGCATGTTGTTCATCATTTGCTCGTTTTGCTCGTAGTAAGAGATAACTTCCGCTGGATCTTCATAAGCTGTCGCCATTTCTTCGATAAGTGATTTCACTTTACCTTCGTCAGCTTTTAGTTCTTCAGTCTTGATAACTTCACCTAGAAGTAGACCTACAACTACGCGACGTTTAGCTTGCTCTTCGAACATTTCACGTGGAAGTTGGTTTGCAGCTTCGATGTTGCCACCAAAACGTTGTGCAGCTTGTTGACGTAGTACGTCGATTTCTTGATCGACAAGAGCTGCTGGAACGTCGATTGCGTTCTCTTTCACAAGGCCTTCAATCGCTTGCTCTTTGATGCGAGCTTTGATTGCTTGTTTAAGTTCACGTTCCATGTTCTTACGAACTTCAGCTTTAAGTGCGTCAACACCGCCTTCAGTTACACCGAACTTAGCAACGAACTCTTCGTTTAGTTCTGGTAGTTGGCGAGCTTCAACTTTGTTCACTTTGATAGCGAACTTAGCTGCTTTACCTTTTAGGTTTTCAGCGTGGTACTCTTCTGGGAAGTTCACGTCGATTTCGAATTCCATGCCTTTAGTTTTGCCAACGATACCGTCTTCAAAACCAGGAATCATGCGACCTGCGCCCATTTCTAGTGGGAAGTTTTCAGCTTTACCGCCTTCAAATTCAACACCGTCGATAGAACCAACGAAGTCGATAGAAACGCGCTTACCGTTGTCAGCAGCTTCTTCTACTTCACTCCAAGTAGATTGTTGCTTACGTAGAGTTTCTAGCATCTCTTCAACGTCAGAGTCTTGAACTTCTGCTGCAGGTTTTTCTACAGTGATGTTTGATAAACCTTTAAGTTCAACTTCTGGGTAAATTTCGAAAGTTGCAGTGAATACTAGATCTGCGCCTTCTTTAATTTCTACTGGAGCGAAAGTTGGTGCGCCAGCTGGGTTGATTTTCTCTTTTACGATTGCTTCGATGAAGTGACGTTGCATAACTTCACCAAGAATGTCTTGACGTACTGCTTTGCCGTACATTTGCGCAACCATCTTCATCGGTACTTTACCTTTACGGAAACCGTCAAAACGACGATTTTTCGCGATGTTGCGTAGTTCAGCTGCTACTGCATCTTCGATGTTTGCAGCAGGAACAGTAATATTCAAACGGCGCTCTAGGCCTTCTAGCGTTTCAACAGTAACTTGCATTGTATTTAAACCTCAAAACTGGCTCAGCATTCCTGAGCATCATGAGCCAACATATCTGTTTGGCTTCATCCTTATCTTGTGCTCGGTAGAACACTAACTGTAAATATTGAGCATCGATACTCTCAGTGATATTCACCTAAATATCGAACTAATGAGTGACATCTTTGGACGATTTGCGCCGAATAAAGGTATCTCTGATTAGCCTCAGGACTAAAAATTAGACGCGATATACTACCGATCTCAGCTTTAGCTGTCGAGCTAATACCCGGCAAGAAAAAGCCAATGTCCTAAAAAACTCTTTAACTGATAAAAAAACAACCAGTGGATGGATCTCCTGATGGCTCTGAAATGGGGACAATATAGGCTTTTTCAAGAGAATCGAGGGATTTTTTTCCTCAAATAATCAAAAAGAGATCTGGCTCTTGTTTTGCCTCCCATATTCGATATGTTTTTAAACAGCCAAATTGAAGTTCCCAGTATCATGAGTGGCGAGATAAACAAGGAACGAAAACTATGACAAGGATGCTGTCTATACGCCAACTCTCAGTGTTGTTTTTGATCATTTATAGCGTCATCGCGGCGATGGCCGCACATTTAGTTTGGCGCTATAGCTACCAGTCACTCTTGATTGAGCAACAGTCAGAACTTGAACGTTTCTCTAGTCACATTTCTACCAAACTGGACAAATATGCCCACATTCCTCGCTTATTATCCAAAGATAAAGAACTGGTCGATGCGTTGAGTCATCCAGAAAACAGTGCACAAATTGATTTAACCAACCTCTATTTAGAGCAAGTAAACGACGTGATTCAGGCTGCCGATACCTATTTACTGGATGATATTGGGAATACTATCGCTTCTAGCAACTGGAACTTGGATCGTTCCTTTATCGGGCGTAACTTCGCATGGCGCCCCTATTTCTATGATGCAATTTCTGGCAAAAAAAGTCAGTATTTTGCCCTTGGGTCCACTTCCGGGCAAAGGGGCTATTACTATGCTTATCCGGTGATCTACGCAGCTGAAGTCATTGGCGTAGTAGTCGTAAAAATGGATCTCTCATCTATTGAAGAAAACTGGCAGAGCAAGAACAGTTATTTCGTTGCTACGGATGATAACAACATTGTATTCATGTCTAGTCGACCTGACTGGCTGTTCCATAGTGTTTCCGAGCTCAGCGAGGAAGCACGCCAAAAAGTAACAGACACTCGCCAGTATTTAGATAGCACCATTCTATCTTTGGGTTTCTATGGTGACGTCAACCTTGCGGAGACTGAATGGGTCAAACCTAATCAGGGCTGGATTAAAGACGACTATATTGTTTCAACCAATAAACTGAATAATCTCGCGCTCAACATCCATGTTCTGTCACCTAAAGTTAATGTGTTCTGGGATACCTTTGGTTTCCTCATCATTCTGACTATGATTTTTGCCATTGTTTATCTTGCCTTTCTACTTTTGCATCATCGTCAGATCCGCCAACGTCAGATCGAGCGACTACAAGTCGAAGCAAAGCAAAAACTGGAATTTTTGGTTATGGAAAGAACTGCAAAATTGCACGTAGAAATTGGCGAGAGAATTAAAACAGAACAAATCCTAAGGCAAACGCAAAATGAGTTAATACAGGCAGCTAAATTGGCTGTCCTTGGTCAGATGTCAGCAAGCATAAGCCATGAACTAAACAACCCTTTAGCAGCGATACGCAGCTTTGCTGACAATGGCAGGCGCTTCCTTTCCAATGGCAAACCTGAACGTACTGACGAAAATCTGGAACGTATTTCTGCACTTACCGTTCGCATGGCCAAAATCAGCGAACAGCTCAAATCCTTTGCCAGAAAAACAGAAAGCGATGAACACGTAGAAGCACAGTTGCTACCTCTGATTATCAATGCCAAAGAACTGATGCAGCCTCAGTTTAAATCTCATTACATAGAGTTTGAAATTCAAGCTCCAGAAGCACCAGTTTGCTGCAGCATTAACCCAATTCAGTTAGAGCAGGTCATTATTAACTTGCTGACCAATGCAATGCAGGCCGTTGATGAGCAGGAGATTAAAAAAGTGGTTCTTACTTTAGAAGAACAACCAGAACATATCTGTATTCATGTCGACGACACAGGTATGGGTATTAATTTGGAACAGATGAAGAATCTGTTCGAACCTTTCTATACCACGAAGAAAAATGGTTTGGGTTTGGGGTTATCTATATCCCAACAAATCATGCATAGCATGGGTGGGGATTTAACCGCCCACTCTTCTCTACTCGGTGGGGCAAGATTCACTATTGTCCTTAATAAAAATCAGAATAGTCTAGAACAAACCCAAGTCAGTCCAGAATTATAAAAATAAGGGAAATGTATGTGCGATGTATTTTTTATTGATGACGAATCGGACATTCGAATAGCAATCGAGCAGAGCTTTGAACTGGCAGATATCGATGCCAAATTTTTCTCCAGCGCAGAAGACGCGCTGCTAGCCATCAAGCAAGATAAGTTGCCAATGGTCGTCGTGACAGACATCTGTCTACCGGGAATCAGTGGGCAGAATCTTCTGTCTTCTATTCATCATCAAGACAGTGATGTGCCGGTCATTCTCATCACTGGTCATGGTGATATATCCATGGCAGTGCAAGCGATGCATGACGGCGCTTATGACTTTATCGAGAAACCTTTCGCACCAGAAAGACTCATTGAAACCGTCAATCGAGCTATTGAACGCAGAAAACTAACGTTGGAAAACCAACAGTTAAAACGTAGCCTCAAAGCCAGCCAGACTCTTGGTCCGAGAATCATCGGTGAGACCAACAGCATTATTGCGTTAAGAGATACCATTACTCACGTTGCCGACACCAACGCGGACATTCTTCTGTTTGGTGAGACTGGTACGGGAAAAGAGCTTATCGCTCGTTCTCTGCACGAACAAAGCTCTCGACGTGAAAAAAACTTCGTGGCAGTTAACTGCGGAGCTGTACCGGAAAATCTCATTGAGAGTGAACTTTACGGACACGAAAAAGGTGCTTTTACCGGTGCGGACACCAAACGTATCGGTAAGTTTGAACATGCTCAAGGCGGGACTCTGTTTCTTGATGAGATTGAATCAATGCCTATGCAAGCTCAAATTCGTTTGCTACGTGTGTTGCAGGAACGCGTTATCGAACGAGTCGGTTCGAATGAGCTTATCCCACTGGATATTCGCGTTATTGCAGCGACCAAAGTCGATTTGAAAAAGGCAGCGTTAGAAGGAAACTTTCGCCAAGATCTCTATTACCGGCTCAACATAGTGACCCTTGATATACCACCGCTTCGCGAACGCCGAGAGGATATACCAGCCCTCTTCCATCACTTTCTGCTTGTAGCAGCGGCTCGCTACGGAAAAGCGGCAACCGCTTTACCTCAGAGTGCTTTGCAAGCATTGCTCAGTCATGACTGGCCGGGGAATGTGAGGGAGCTACGTAATGCAGCAGAACGCTATGTGTTACTTGGGAAGCTTTCAGAACTTGGTGAGCAGAGCAACAACGCTAAAGTATTAACCAGCCTTGCGGATCAAGTAGCAGAGTACGAAAAATCACTGATAGATCAAACGCTGATTGAGTGTTCCGGCAGCATTAAAGACGCCATGGAAATTCTCAATATTCCGCGAAAGACACTCTATGACAAAATGCAGAAATATCAGATAAATAAAGATAACTACAAAGACTAAAAGTAGTGCCAAACAGTAGAAAAACGCCTAGCAATTCTAGGCGTTTTTTTCATCTCACGTCATCATTTTTATTTGGTGATGATTTCCGGCCCCATCAGTAACGTTGGTAACCAAGTCGATACGATAGGTACATAAGTTACGATGATCAAGAATAGGAACATAATGCCTACCCATGGTAAAGCGGCTTTGACAACATCCATCATCGACATCTTCGCAACCCCTGCAGTTACAAAGAGGTTGAGCCCGACAGGCGGCGTTATCATACCTATCTCCATGTTCACGACCATCATGATACCCAAGTGAATCGGGTCGATGCCTAGCTGAATCGCGATTGGGAATACCAATGGAGCCACAATGATCAGCAGACCTGATGGTTCCATAAACTGACCACCAATCAACAACAATACGTTGACCACAATTAGGAAAGCAATTGGACCTAAGCCAGCAGAAAGCATCGATTCTGTGATCATCTGAGGGACGCGTTCTTCGGTCAGTACATGTTTCAAAATCAGAGCGTTAGCAATGATAAACAGCAACATGATTGTCAGTTTACCTGCGTCATACAGCGTATTTTGTGTATCTTTATGAACAAAAGTTTCAACCGCTTTAACGAGGAATGGTTTGGTGTTGTTCTTATCGGCGAACGGTCCCATATCGCGATAGATAAAGTTGGCAATAAAGAATGAATACACTGCTGCAACTGCTGCCGCCTCGGTTGGCGTAAAGATACCACCATAAATACCGCCAAGTATAATGACCACCAAAAGCAGACCCCAGCTTGCATCTTTCGCAGCTGATATTGCTTCTTTCCAACCCACAAAAGGTTGTCTTGGTAGATTTTTGATACGTGCAGTAATGTAGATCGCAATGATCAACATCAGACCTGCTAGCAATCCCGGAATTACCCCGCCAAGGAACATACGACCAACAGACACGTTGGTCGCAGCAGAGTACACAACCATTACAATTGATGGCGGTATAAGAATCCCCAGTGTACCTGCGTTACAAATAACGCCTGCTGCAAACTCTTTGCTGTAGCCATTTTTCACCATACCGGCAATAACGATACTACCGATAGCCACAACCGTTGCTGGTGAAGAACCGGATAGCGCTGCGAACATCATACAAGCGACAACTGAAGCAACGGCTAAGCCGCCACGGAACCAACCTACCATCGCAATCGCGAAACGAATGATACGTTTCGCTACGCCGCCAGTAGACATAAAGCTCGACGCCAAAATGAAGAATGGAATAGCTAAAAGGGTATAGTGACCTTCAAAGGCGTTAAAAAGAGTCTGAGCCACCGAAGCCAATGAAGCATCTGAATGCCACATCAAAAATAGAATACTCGACAAGCCCAGTGATATCGCAATCGGTACGCCAATCAGCATAAAGCCGATGACGAGTAGGAATAACAACAAAATAGCCATGACTTACTGCTCCTTATTCTTATTATTAGCACTCATGACATCTTCCACATCTGCCAATTCAGCTTTTAATGCATCAAGATCTTCTTCCGCTTCATGACCTGCGATCATACGGTCCAATTTGCCCGTTAAAATCTGATAAGCGATCTGTAGGAAGCGAAACGTCAACATTGCCATACCGACTGGCAGCGCCATGTAAGGAATGAATCGAGGCAGCTTTTCGTAGCGCTCACCTTCATTGAGCCAGTCCGACAAAAATTGCAGCATCTCTGGCATAGGAATATCGTCAGTTTCATACCAAGCTCGCTCGGTAGCAAACGGATACCAGTAGTTCCAAGAGCCGATAAGCAGAAAAGTCGAGAATGCTAAACAGCATGAAATCGCAATCAACGCATAGATTTTACGACCCGCAGGAGGTGCTTTATTGATGATGACGTCAACACCAATGTGAAAGTGTTTTTTAACCCCATAAGACGCTCCCACGAGTACCATCCACGCAAACATGAATACCGTTAGCTCTAGCGCCCAGAGAATGTTGTCGTTGAACAGATAGCGCAACACTACGTTGGCGAAGGTAAGTAGTGTCATTGCACCCAAGAAGAAGGCAATTAATGTCTCTTCCGCTTTGTCAGTGATACGACCGACTTTGGCAAAAAATGACTGTTCCATAAGATACTTAGCTCTTGTTGTAATCGTTATTGTCGTAATGTAATTGGCATAAAAAGCCCCTACCCGAATAAGCAGGGGCAAACGTCATTACTTCTTATTTGAAGCCAAAGCAGCATCAATCAGATCACTACCGATATCTTTCTCAAACTTCTTCCAAACTGGTTTCAGAGCATCAACCCACTGTTGGCGTTGTTCTGGTGTTAGTTGACGAACTACACCACCCGCTTCAAGAATGTATTGCTTGTTTTGCTCTTCAACTTTGTTTGACTCAGCATTTCGAGTCACAGTGACTTCATTAAGAATGGTCGCTAGCTGATCGCGAACATCGGCTGGTAGACCGTCCCACCATTTGGTAGAAGTCACGACTAGGTAATCAAGAATGCCGTGGTTGGTTTCAGTAATACCATCTTGAACTTCGAAGTATTTTTGACCGTAAGTGTTCGACCAAGTGTTCTCCTGACCATCGATAACTTTGGTCTGTAAGCCACCATATACTTCGGCAAACGACATTTTTTGAGGGTTAGCGTTGAGCTGTTCAAACTGAGCTACAAGAACATCAGAAGCCTGAACACGGAATTTAAGACCTTTTGCATCTGCTGGAACAAGGATTGGTTTGTTAGCAGAAATTTGCTTCATACCGTTGTGCCAGAATTCAAGACCTTTTACACCACGGCGAGTCATTGCGTTCTTTAGCTGTTCACCAGCGTCAGAGGTCTGGAAACGGTCTACTGCATCTACGTCTTCAAAAAGGAAAGGTAAGTCGAAAAGGCGGAACTTTTTGGTAAATTTTTCAAATTTAGACAGAGACGGAGCTGCTAGCTGCACATCGCCGTTCAACAATGCTTCAAGAACTTTATCATCATCGTATAGCGTCGAGTTTGGGTAAACTTGCATACAAGCTTTGCCATTCATCTCTTCGTTCACGCGTTTTTCAAGCAGTGTTGCTGCGATACCTTTGGGGTGTTTATCTGTGTTGGTTACGTGACTGAATTTAATCACGATTTCACCTGGGTCACAGTTAGCAGCAGCGTTGAAACTAGTTACAGCTAGGATAGAGGCAGTCAGTAGAGTAAGAGGCTTTAACATTATTATTCTCCTTGGTTTATATCATCAGCAAACTCATCAATGAGCGCTGCATAAACTCTATAGAGCAAGGAGTAAGCCAAGTTGAAACAATTAATTAACAATCATTAAAAAAACAATTAATTACATTTAATTTACAATTTTCATACCGATAAAAGAAACACGAACGTGTTGAGAAATGGGTGGAAAATGACACATCAAAAAAAGCGTATGTGTCATTTCCCGCCAAGTTTTTTAGAGGTGAATATGTTTTAGTGGTAAACCTGTTTTAGAGGTAAAAATCTATGCTGCTACATTGCAGATTTAACAACCTTAGCAAGTCGCTGTACCGCCTCTGCTGGAACGGCACTTTGGTCGTTAAAGAAATTGGTTATCACATCAAACATCGCACCTTGAACATAGCCTGCGGTCGACATGCCATGCGCCATACTTGGTACAAGATCGCCTGTTTGAGCCGATGATTTAAAATCTTTCATTGAATCCAACGCACACTGGTCGAAATGGGACATATCCATATCAAGCCGAACAGGAATCGAGCCTTTATTTAAGTTGAAGATTTCCTGAAACTTGGGGTCTAGGATGGTAGATGCCAGCGCTTTTTGTGCTTTAAAATTTTCTTCATCCTGAAGCTCAAAGAAGGCAAAACTGTCGACGTTGTAAGTGAATTTTCCAGCCGTACCAAAGGCTGGAGCACAAACATAATCTTTTCCCGGTACCTTTCCTGCCGCAGAAAATTCGCCTTTTGCCCAGTCACCCATTATCTGCATTCCCGCTTCACCGTTAATCACCATAGAGGTTGCAGTCATCCAGTTTCTTCCTGGTGAGTTATTGTCAACATAACTTCTGACACGTTTAAACTTAGTGAAAACTTCAATCATTTTTTCACCGCCTAAAATGTCCATATCCAGATCGACAAAGGCTTTTATGTAGTCTCTCGCCCCCAAAACATCGAGAGCAACAACTTCAAACAGTGTGGCATCTTGCCAAGGTTGACTACCATGAGCTAAAGGAATTAAACCAATCGCTTTGATTTTTTCCGCTGCGGTAAAAAACTCATCCATTGTGGTGGGAATCTTTGCTCCAGCCTGTGCAAATACTGCAGAGTTAGCCCAAAGCCAATTCACACGGTGCACATTGACAGGCACAGCAACATAGTGATTGTCATACTTCATTACATCAGTGATCATTTTGGGAATCACATCATCCCAGTGATCAGGCTTCGCAACACTATCTAAGTTGGTCAAAAAACCAAGCCGCGCCCACTCTTGAATGTCGGGTCCTTTTATGTTGGCAGCAGAAGGAGGATTACCAGAAACAGCGCGTGTTCTTAACACTCTCATCGCGCTTTCACCGCCACCGCCTTCTACGCCGAAATCAATCCATGAGTATCCTTGCTTCTCTAGCATGTTTTTGAGAACAGAAATCGCATTGGCTTCACCACCAGCTGTCCACCAGTGAAGCACTTCCACTTCACCGGCTAACGCACTATTTGCTGAGCATAGCATTGATGCTGCGAGAAAGATTTTATTAAGTTTCATGATATTTCCTTATAAGTAAGGAACTTATACTTCAAGAGTCGGGGGCATAAACAGCTTCACACGTAAACCACCGCTTAGCAGATTTTCAATCACCATATCCCCTCCATGTCCACGAAGAATATTTCGACTGATACCTAAGCCAAGTCCATGCCCTTCATTGTCATTGGCAATACGAAAATAAGGTTCAAACACCCTTTCGAGTTTATCTTTAGGAATCCCAGGACCGCGGTCTTCAATCGTCACGGTAATCCAATCTTCGCTTTCATCGATGCTGATCCAGACTTCATGCCCGTACTTCACACCGTTATTTATCAGATTAGTTAGTGCCCGCTTCATAGCTAACGGCTTAGCGACAATAGGTTCAATGGATATAGGTTTAAAGTGGACAGTTTGAGTGGTAAGGTTATACCCTTCAGCAATCGACATAATCAGTTCATTGAGATCAATATAGTCGTTGTTTTCATGCAAATCGGTATCACGAACACACTGCAAAGCGCCTTTAACCATCATTTCTAGCTCATCCAAATCCCGATTAAATTTCTCGCGTTTTACGTCATCATCTAACAGTTCAGCCCTTAACCTCAGTCGAGTAATCGGCGTTTTTAAGTCATGCGATATTGCTGAGAATAAATTTTCTCTGTCTGAAACATAGCGACGAATACGCTGCTGCATTAAGTTAAACGCGCGAGTGGCAGTAATTAACTCGCTGGCACCTTCTTCGTTCAGCGGTCGTTGTTCAATCCCCATGCTCATGTCATTGGCAGCGCGAGCCAAGTTCTTCAAAGGTCTAACTTGTCTGCGCATCAGCAAGTAAGTAAGCACTAGCAATATCGAGGTCGAACTTAAGAGGAAGATAATCTGCTCTTTGCCTATGATGGTGTCATCCAAAGTGATGTATGGCGAAGGAAGCAAAGCCGCTATGTATATCCACTCTTTCTCATCGAGTTCAATTTGTACCACCATTACCGGGGGATTCAGTGGCTCCAAAGTTAGGGTGTGATGAACCCATGACTTGGGTAAGTCATTCATTAAAATACTGTTTTTTAGCAAACGTAGTCTTTCAGGTCGCGAGAAATCCACCAACACCTGCCCAACATTGGTCAGCTTCTCATTTAAGACTTCCTTAACAGCCTTGACAGATGCTTTTTTGAGGCTCGTTTCTTCTATCGGTTCAACGATTAGACTTTCTTTGTTAAAGGAGACAAAAAAACGCGTCCCCCCCATGTTTCGGATTTGATCCAAAATAATATGGCGATAACGTACTGGAAGAGATTGGAAAAAGGTCACTGTTGAGGCAAACATACCCGCCATACTGGCTGACGCAGAGTGAATACCTTCTAACTCTTTCGCTTTTGATTGACTATACCAAACCGAAGTGGCGATGCCTTGGGCAATCACCACCGCGAGAAGTGTCAGTAATAAAGTACGAGCAACCAACGAGTTAGGTTTAAAGCTCTTCCAAAAACGGGGACCTGACATAAAAATTAATGCTCATACTCAACGGGAGTCGCTAACTTATAACCGTTACCTCGCATGGTTTTGATGTAGTGAGGGAATTGTTCACTGCTACCCAAACGCTGTCTCAACCGGCTCAATTGAACATCAATACCTCGCTCATAAGGCAAAGCTTCTCGCCCTCGAGTTGCCATAGAGATAGTATCTCTATCAATCACTTCATTTGGATTGGTTAAAAATAGCATCAGCAGCGCGAAATCACTGCCGGAAAGATCATGCTCTTCATGGTTTTGAACATGAACAATACGATGAGACGTTGTGTCTAAGCGCCACTCACCAAACACCACGTGTTTAGGCAAAACTTCTTCACCTTTTTCTTCATTGGCATTAAATCTGCGTAACACGGCTTTAATCCGAGCCACCAGTTGCCTTGGGCTAAAAGGCTTAGCGATGTAATCATCGGCTCCAATTTCCAAACCGATGATTTGATCGGTTTCATCAGAGACCGCAGTCAGCATAATGATAGGAACATTAGAATCACGGCGAATCTTCTGGCAGAGATCAAAGCCATCATCACCTGGCAACATCACATCGAGCAAGATAAGGTCAGGATAACCGTTAGCGTCTAAGTGAGACTGAAGCTCCACTCCATCACCCACTGCAGCAACGTTAAATCCCGACTTACTGAGATACTCATCTAGTAGCTCACATATTTCTTTATCATCATCAACGACGAGGATGCGAGTGTCTTCCAGCATGCTTGTTCCGTATTCCGTATGTAACTAATAGTGAATAGATTCTATAACCGTAGCTCATTCTTGATTACGCTTATTTCACCAAAACTTGAATTCATTATGGATATAGATCACATAATGAATTCAAATTACTGTAAACGTTCTCACGAAGAGCAACTTATCTCTAACTTTTTGCCCCATTCTGGTGGCAATTTCGCATAATGTTCGTTGTGCGGTTGCTCATCATAAGGCTTTTTCAGCAACTCAGCTAAACGATGCAATTCTGAAAAATCCCCTTCTTCCGCCCTATCAATTGCGATTTGTGCCAAATAGTTTCTCAAAATGTATTTAGGGTTTACCTGACGCATTTTTTCACAACGTTGTGCAGCTCTAACAACCTTACCTTGATCATCTAACTCACTATTACAGCGCGATAAATAGATATCTAACCATTGAGCAGCTTGTACTCTGTCGATAAACAGATCGACCACACCTTGAGACTCTTGCGTATCCAGCATGGAAAGTTGACGAAAGAATCGGGTGTAATCCACCTTGTTTGTCGCTAAAAGTTCAAACATGGCATCGAAAATAATTCCATCGTCAGGTAAACGAGTTAACAGTCCGAGCTTCTTACGCATTAATTCACTGAAGTAGCCATTCAGCTGTACTTCGTACTGATTCAACGCTTGTTCCAAATCGTCTCTTTCAATCAGCGCTGAAAGTGAGTGCGCTAGAGCGGACAGATTCCATAACGCGATGCGCGGTTGTTGGTCAAAAGCGTAACGCCCCTGATAGTCTGAATGGTTACAAATAAATTCAGGCTGGTAATCATCTAAAAAGCCGAAAGGGCCATAGTCAAATGTCTGCCCGAGAATCGACATGTTATCGGTGTTCATAACTCCGTGAGCAAAACCTACCCCTTGCCACTGCGCAATCATCAAAGCGGTTCTGTCCACGATTTGATTAAACATCATCACATAAGGCTTTTCTTGCTCAGCACACTCAGGGAAATACCACTCAATCACTTTGTCAGCCAAAAGTTTTTGTTCTGCTAATTGATTGGTGTAAAAGAAATGTTCGAAATGACCAAAGCGGACATGGGTATCTGCCATACGAATCAATAACGCGCCGAACTCTTGTTTTTCTCGATAAACTGGCGTGTCGCTGCTCATCAGACCTAGCGCTCGAGTCGTTGCGATTCCCAACCCGGCCATCGCTTCACTACAAAGATATTCACGGACAGATGAACGTAACACAGCTCGTCCGTCGCCCATTCGAGAATAAGGTGTTAAACCTGCACCTTTGAGGTGGATATCAGCAACTTCACCGTTTTTAGTCGCAATTTCGGCCAACAACAATCCTCTACCATCACCCAGATCTGGGTTATAAACCCCAAATTGATGACCTGCATATTTCATTGCAAGAGGAGCAAACTGTTCTGGAACATCCATGCCCGAAAATGCCTGCAGCAGTTCATCTGTTGGTTCAATGGGAAATCCATACTGCTTTGCTAAGTCACTATTCCAGGTAACCCATCGCGTATTAAGCAGAGGTTGAGGAGCAATAGGTGTATAGAACGATTTAGGCAACTCGCTAAAACGAGTAGTCAACGTGACGGTATCCCAAAATGACATAACATTTCTCACAAGGATCAGTTGAGCAAATTTATTTGTTAGAACGTTAGCAAATACCTGAGTTAAATACTAGGTTATAAATTGGAGATGTAAAAAAGCCCCAACAGTGTGGGGCTCTTAGTCATACTTGCTTTTGGCTACTAAATCAAAGCAACAACGCTGATTAACGCTACTAGGGAAAACACTAGCGTGCGACCAATAACACCCAACAAACTTGGTTGAATCATTTCTACATGCATAATGCTCTCCTGGATAAATATGACAATGTAATGACAATATGATGAAAATTTGCAGATTGAGCAATATCTAGACAAATTAAATTTTTGTTACAACGTAAGTTACACACCTTCTGCAATTCATAAAATAAGCACAAAGAGCACATTAATCATAAAGGTGATAAAAGCATGCAAACCATTCAACCCTTGAATTGAACCTACAAATTGTCCAGTATGAAAAAAGGACAGCAATAGAAGGACAAGGATGAATGAGAAATCCAACGCCGCGCCTAACGCTGCGCGTAATTGAAAAAAGCGACTATCCAGAATTAGCAGAGTTAATGGATTTAGTTTTTCATGATGTAGGTGGTGCTTGGCCACGCATGACAATTATGGATTTGATTCACCAGTTTCCTGATGGACAAATTTGTATCGAGGACGACGGCAAAATCATTGGTGCCGCTCTTACCATTAAAGTCGATTACAACCGCTTCTCTCTCCCTCATGTCTATACAGACATCGTAAATGAAAACAACGTCATTCAACACAAGGCCAACGGTGATGCTCTATATGGGCTTGACGTGTTTGTGCATCCTGATTACCGCGGTTTGCGCTTAGGAAGACGTCTCTATGCGGCTCGCAAAGAGCTATGCCGGAGTACTAACTTAAAAGCGATTCTTGCTGGCGGGCGAATTCCGGGATATAGCACATACGCCAACAGCATGCCAGTGACAGAGTACATTGAAAAAATCAAACGCCGCGAAATACACGACCCTATATTGTCTTTCCAGATCTCCAACGATTTTGACGTCAAACGAATCATGCGTCATTACCTACCAGAAGATGACAGTTCACGCGGTTATGCCACGTTGTTAGAATGGGATAATTTCTTCTATGAAGATGACATTATCTCCATCCACGATATTGAGAAGACACTGGTAAGAATCGGTATTGTGCAATGGCAAATGCGCGCTGTAACCAGCGTCGATGACCTAATGGATCAAGCGGAATTCTTTGTGGATTCACTATCCAACTACAAAGCGGATTTTGCTCTCTTCCCTGAGTTTTTCAACGCCCCTCTGATGGGATTGAAAAATGATCAAAACACTGTTGAGGCAATTCGCTTTCTTGCTTCATTCAGCGAAGAAATCAAACTTCGTTTCTCAGAATTGGCCGTCACTTACAACATCAACATCATCGCTGGAAGTATGCCTGTGATGGAGGATGGTGTTCTCTACAACGTTGCCTACTTGCTTCATCGAGATGGAACCATTGATGAACAGCATAAGATACATATCACTCCACATGAGAAACGTGACTGGGTCATTGATGGAGGTGACAAAATTCAGGTATTTGAAACGGATGCAGGGCGTGTTGGTATTCTAATTTGCTATGACAGCGAGTTCCCCGAGTTGGGCAGAATGATGGCAGAGAAGGACGTGCAAATTATCTTTGTGCCGTTTTGGACTGATACCAAAAATGGTTATCAACGGGTTCGACTCTGTTCACAAGCGCGAGCAATTGAGAATGAATGTTACGTTGCTATCGGCGGTAGTGTGGGCAACTTACCTCGCGTGGACAACGTCGATATTCAATATGCACAATCTGCAGTGTTCTCGCCTTCAGATGTGTACTTTCCTCACGATGCAACCATAGCTGAAGCAAGTCCAAACACTGAGATGATCATCTTTGCTGACGTTGATTTGGATAAACTGAAACAGCTCAATACTGAAGGCTCTGTCACCAACTTGCGCCATCGACGGATGGATTTGTATGGTGGATTTACTCAAGTAAAATCTTAGAGAATAGCCACCGCTAGTGGAAAGTTCAAAACGCACAGTTCGTCATGTGCGTTTTGATTACATTTAACTTTAACCCCATTTTTCTGCGAACTACATCAAACAAATATTGATTGCCGCTAGCTCTACGCTTATTGTAACTCCCCTACTCCCAAGATATGGATATCTCTATGAATACCGCGCTGTTAGGAATGTTTATTCCTACTTTTTTCTTTGTTTCTATCACCCCTGGTATGTGTATGACACTTGCGCTTACATTGGGTATGACCATTGGTTACAAACGCACACTTTGGATGATGGTGGGAGAATTAGTCGGCGTTGCTGTCGTTGCGGTTTCCGCTGTTGTGGGTATTGCAGCCATCATGCTTACATACCCTTGGTTATTTACGGTATTTAAATCGATTGGTGCTTGTTACCTGTTCTATCTCGGTGTGCAAATGTGGTTATCGAAAGGCAAACTTGCATTAAATATTGATAATAAAGATTCATATAAAGGCAGCAACTGGGGATTGACCGCTCAAGGCTTTGTTACAGCCATTGCCAACCCTAAAGGCTGGGCATTTATGATTTCTTTGCTGCCACCTTTTATAGACCATTCCATAAGTCTAACTCCGCAGCTGCTTTTCCTTGTATCCATCATTCTTGTGTCTGAATTTGTGTGTATGACTCTGTACGCTACAGGCGGTAAAGGTCTTAAACGGGCACTGGGTAAAACTCAAAACGTACGTCTAATGAATCGTATTTCAGGAACGCTAATGATGGGTGTAGGTGTATGGCTATTTTTGAGTTAGGTCGATTGCATACTGGCGTGCGAAAGTTATCGGAGTCGCGCGCTGTAGTTTTGTTTTTCTTTTTGTTACCGCCACTCTTCTGGGCCGGAAACTTTATTGTTGGTCGAGCCGTTCGCGATGAAATTCCACCAGTAACCCTTTCGTTTAGCCGTTGGGTATTGGCGAGCATCTTGCTGTTGCCGTTTTCTTATAAATATATTCTTAAGGAATGGAAGTCCTATATCGAGCATTGGCGTTTAACACTGGTGACATCAATTACTGGTTTTGCTGCGTTCAACTCTTTTGTCTACCTTGGACTGCAATCAACACCTGCAACCAATGGCACCATATTGAATGCCTTTATACCAATTTTGATTAGTATCTTTGGATCTCTGTTTTTCGGCCTCGCAATTACTTGGCGCTTGTGTCTAGGAATTACTTTGTCCCTATGCGGCATTCTCACTATTGTCAGCGCAGGCGATTGGCACAACCTTCTCGCTCTAAATATCAATCATGGTGACTTTATTATTTTCTTAGCCATGATTTGTTGGGCAATATACACCATAGGTCTTAAGCAATTACCCCAGACTATCAATAAGCTCGGTCTGATGTCTGTGCAAATGATTTTGGCGATTCTTGCGTTGCTCCCATTCTATTTGTGGGAATTACGCTCGGGGCATTTTCCAATATGGAACACGCATTCTATTCTCAGCTTGCTTTATATCGGCATATTTCCATCTATCGGAGCTTTTTTGCTCTATATGCAATGTGTGAAATTACTTGGCCCAGCGAAAGCCAGCCTTTCTGTGCATTTAATCCCAGTATTTGGCGCTATACTTTCAGCATTATTCCTTGGTGAATTTGTTCAGATGTTTCATCTATGGGGAATATTATTGATTTTCTTAGGTATCACGCTCAGCTAATTTTTACCCAAAGAATATTTATGAATTTATTTAATAACACCCTAAATATATAGAACTCAGTGTAAGCGAGCTAAATAAAAAACGCTCGATGAAATCTTCGAGCGTTTTTTACAACTATGTTAACAATGCTTTATTATGCATCTTCCTCAACTTCAACAAATAGTTTATTCGCAGGTATAGTGCTACTAATCACTGTCGGATCAACTACGAAAATAGCCACGTTTGTATCAGAAATCACCGTTGCAATCTGAGTTGGTTCATAAATCAAAATATCTAAATAATATGGATTACTAGTAATATTCTGTACTGACAACTCACCGCCGTTATCTTCCAACTGCAACAACCCTTGTTCTTCTAACATACGTAGAGCTCTGGTCGTTGTAGCCGACTCTTTCGGGATAAGAATACGCGCACATGAAGCCACTTCACTACTTGCGCTCAATTGCGAAGAATACGCCACTAACGAAGTACTGTTACCATTACTGTTGTTATCATCAATACTGGCATTACCGCTTTCATCATCACTACCACAACCAGTTAACAACAATGCAATTGATGCTAATGACAAAGATAAGATTTTATTCAACTTAAACATTCGAATGCTCTCCAAATTTGGGATCATTAGGCTCATTTTAATGAGCCTTAATAAAAAATTTATTCTTCTAAACCTGCATAACTTTCAAATTCGGCAACTGCTGGAGTATCTGTGGTGCTCGTAATATTTAAGTTAATTCGACACGTTTGTACTGGTTCAAATTCAATCGCTTCACCTAAGGAGGTGCCTGTCGCAAGTATCGCTGAAGTGTTGTTGTCAACTAGCTCCCAGCCATTAACATATCCTTCCTTGCCTAGGTATTCATATACCGTAATTGCACCGACAGTCGTCAATTTAGACCATTTGACAGATAAACTTATATTTTCATCGGTTGAGCTAGGAGACCAATAAGTTTCATAATCTTCATCGATACTATCATTTGCACTACCGGCGCCAGTTGTTGACACTTCAACTAGTGCATCACTTCTTAACGAAAGGTTGTCACTATCTGAACCTGAAGATGAATCTGAATCACTTTCTAAAGTAGTGTATGTTTGAAGTTCAGCGACGGTAGGAGTACCTGTAAATCCGGTAACTACAAGAGCAATCTGAGTCAAAGCTACTTCTTCAAAAACAATTGGCTCTAATAAAGCATTTGCATCACCGCTTGCAAGTACATCACCTGTTTTACGGTTAATCAGATTCCAAGAAGTTATATTACCTTCGAATCCTTCAGCTTCCTTAACAATTGCCGCAGTTAGAGTTACGTTACTTCCCCATTTAACCCAAACACTAGGTGCAGTATCAGTCTCTAAATTCGGATACCAATACGTACTTATATTGTCATCCTTTACATTACTACTGCTAGCGCCTGACCCCTTACTAGTACTGTCAGCACCAGCACCGGTGATCAAAGATTGGTTTACACCTACAGAAGAACTATCTTCTGAGCTACTGCCACCATCAATTGGTGTACCTGGATCTAAATCAATAGTGTCATCACCAGCGGTTGTACTTCCACAAGAACTATCTGTTGGAAAAGACATATTTTTGCCAACACCAGCATGAGCCAAAACTACATCTGCAACACATGATGCATCGTGTAACTCATACAAATATGGAATATTGATTATGGTTGTTGATACAGGGTCAGGACCTGCTGGATGAGAGGCGCTTCCTCCTGATTGAGTACTAGCAACCCATGTGACATTTTCGAATATATTCCCTGATACATCCCAGTACCCCATAACATCATCATAAAAAGTACCAATAGGGTTCTGTGCATCTTTAAAGTGGTTATTTTCCGCTTTTATTTGACCACCAAGTCGAGGGTTCATACCACTACTAGTGATTCCATCATAGTAATTATTAAACGCATGAGCCGTACCAAAACGTAATAGCGGTAGACGTGAATTCATATTAGCGTAATGGTTATGGTGGAAAGTTATATACGTATTTTCTGTATCACTCGTACCGGAACCTATTAAACCGCCACGGTCGGAATCATGTAGATAGCTATAAGAAACCGTGACAAATTTAGTATCCGCTTTCATATCAATTAGCGAGTCATAACCGTCTTTTTCACCACCAGAAGCTTCTAATTCCATATGGTCAATCCAAACATTGCTCACGCCGGATTCCATACCAATAGCATCCCCACCATTAGAAATCGGTGAACCTGATTTTTTAACGTTACGGACATGGATATTGCGGATAATAATGTTTGATGTATCACGTAGGTGAATACCAATTTCATCAAAAATAGCGCCATCTTCTGTACCGATAATTGAAATATTACTCACGCCCTTAATTTCAATTTCACTATCCGTTGTATTACAGTTACCAGTTACCTTCGTTGTATTATCGTGATTGATCGTACCCGTAACATAAATAATGATTGGAGTATCTTTTGCCGCTCGATTACACATAGCCTCATTAATTTGAGTACCAGTCGTAGCGTAAACAACTTCACCACCTTCACCACCAGTTGTACCACCATTTAATGTGGCATAACCCACTAAACCGTCGTTCTGTGCAGCAAACACAGAATAGTTAAACAGCAAGCCACCTACCGTGCAAGAGAGTAAAGTAAGCTTTGTTTTAAATGTTTTTTTCATATACAGCTTTCCTCTTAATTGTATTAACAGCTATATAACTAGTTAATTTATTTAAAAAGAAAATATCCATGGTAACTGTGACTGTAAACTTGAATAAACCAAAAGTGTGCTAGCTATCTGATTTGCAGTATCGTTTTTTTTGAAATTGCGTTTCTAGATCACAATTAAATTTGATAATGCAATAAAAACCATATAAACAGGGAATAAAAATACATAAACCACTTAAATAAAACACTAAAAGGCATATCATTAATAAATTAATTGTTTAACCAATTAACCATATTAATATCCACATATATAGACTATGAGTTATACACAATTTCTTTAAAAACAATATATTAAATTAAACAATCACGCCTTATACATATACAACCAGACTTACAGCACTAAGCAATTTTTTGTAGTAATAATAAAAAACCATCTATAACTTAAATTTATTCCATAAAGAAAAAGCCCCACATAAGTGGGGCCTTCCATTATAGATATAGTTATCGTGCTAGCGAAAAACTATCTCATATTACGCTTTAACTTTTTTATCTGCTTTAGGTGCTACCTGGTCTGCTTTCTTCTTGATTACAGTAGTACCTTCAAAAGTTTCACCTTCAACGAAAGCTTTACCATAGTAAGAAGAGACAAGTACTTCTTTCAGCTCAGTGATTAGTGGGTAACGTGGGTTTGCACCTGTACATTGGTCATCAAACGCATCTACCGCTAGTTCATCCACTTTCGCTAGGAAGTCAGCTTCGTTTACACCCGCAGCTTGGATAGACATTGGAATATCAAGATCTTTCTTAAGCTCATCCATCCACGCTAGTAGACGTTCAATCTTCTGAGCAGTACGGTCACCAGGTTGAACTAGACCCAAATGCTCTGCAACTTCTGCATAACGACGACGTGCTTGTGGACGGTCGTATTGAGAGAAAGCAGTTTGCTTAGTTGGGTTATCGTTCGCGTTGTAACGTACAACGTTAGAGATAAGCAGGGCGTTAGCAAGACCGTGTGGTAAGTGGAACTCAGCACCAATCTTGTGAGCCATTGAGTGACATACACCCAAGAATGCGTTCGCAAATGCTACACCAGCGATAGTTGCTGCGTTGTGTACTTTTTCACGAGCGATTGGGTCGTTTGCACCATTCTTGTAGCTTGATGGTAGGTACTCTTTTAGCATCTTAAGTGCTTGAAGAGCTTGACCATCAGAGTATTCGTTCGCAAGAACAGATACGTATGCTTCAAGAGCGTGAGTCACTGCATCGTAACCACCAAACGCTGTTAGAGACTTAGGCATGTTCATAACAAGGTTCGCATCAACGATAGCCATGTTAGGAGTTAGTTCGTAGTCAGCTAGTGGGTATTTAGCGCCAGTCTTGTCGTCAGTAACAACCGCGAATGGAGTAACTTCTGAACCAGTACCTGAAGTAGTAGTAATACATACCAACTCAGCTTTTTGACCCATTTTAGGGAACTTATAGATACGTTTACGGATGTCCATAAAGCGCATAGCTAGTTCTTCAAAGTGAGTTTCTGGGTGCTCGTACATTACCCACATGATCTTCGCAGCATCCATTGGTGAACCACCACCTAGAGCTAGAATCACGTCTGGTTGGTAGCTAGCCATTTGTGCAGCACCTTTCTCTACAACAGATAGAGTTGGATCCGCTTCTACGTCAAAGAATGTTTGAACTTCCATGCCTTGAGCTTTAAGAAGTTGAACTACTTCGTCAGCGTAACCGTTATTGAATAGGAAACGGTCAGTTACAAGGAATGCGCGTTTTTTACCTTCAAGGTCGCTAAGAGCGATTGGAAGGCTACCACGACGGAAGTAGATTGACTTAGGTAGTTTGTGCCACAACATGTTTTCAGCTCGCTTAGCAACAATTTTCTTGTTGATTAGGTGTTTTGGACCCACGTTTTCAGAGATAGAGTTACCACCCCATGAACCACAACCCAACGTTAAAGAAGGTGCAACGTTGAAGTTGTAAAGGTCACCGATACCACCGTGAGTAGTCGGAATGTTGATTAGGATACGTGCAGTCTTCATTTTGTCACCGAAGTAACGAATACGATCTGCGTTTACGTCTTGGTTAGTGTAAAGACCAGACGTGTGACCGATACCACCGATTTCAACCATTGTTACTGCTTGTGCAACAGCGTCTTCAAAGCTATCTGCTTTAAACATACCTAGACATGGAGATAGTTTCTCGTGTGCGAACTCGTCGTCGTAAGAAACTTTGCCCAAACCTTCACCGATAAGAACTTTAGTATCAGCTGGAACTTTAACACCAGCCATTTCTGCGATAGCTGCAGCAGGTTGACCAACGATTTTCGCGTTAAGCGCACCATCGATAAGAATTGTTTTACGTACTTTGTCAGCGTCAGCTTTGCTTAGTACGTGTGCTTTATGAGAAGCAAAACGCTCTTTAACTTCTTCGTAAACGTCTTTATGAACGATTACAGCCTGTTCAGAAGCACATACTACGCCGTTATCGAAAGTTTTAGACATCAGTACAGATGCTACTGCACGTTTGATGTCTGCTGTTTCGTCGATAACAACTGGAACGTTACCTGCACCTACACCGATTGCTGGTTTACCTGAAGAGTATGCTGCTTTAACCATGCCTGGACCACCAGTAGCAAGGATAAGTGCAATCCCTTCATGTTTCATAAGAGCGTTTGAAAGCTCTACAGATGGTTGGTCAATCCAACCGATGATGTCTTTTGGTGCGCCAGCTGCTACTGCTGCATCTAAAACTAGTTTAGCTGCATCGTTAGTTGAATTCTTAGCACGTGGGTGTGGTGAGAAGATGATACCGTTACGAGTCTTCAAAGAGATTAAAGATTTGAAGATTGCAGTTGAAGTTGGGTTAGTGGTTGGAACGATACCACAGATGATACCTACAGGCTCTGCGATCGTCATTGTGCCCATGCTGTCGTCTTCTTCCAGCACGCCACACGTTTTCTCATCTTTGTACTTGTTGTAGATGTACTCAGAAGCAAAGTGGTTCTTGATTACTTTATCTTCAACAATACCCATGCCAGATTCCGCTACCGCTTGTTGCGCTAGAGGGATACGAGCTTGGTTAGCGGCTAGAGAAGCTGCTCGGAAGATTTTGTCTACTTGCTCTTGAGAGTAAGTAGCAAACTCAGCTTGAGCCGCTTTAACGCGAGCTACTAGAGCATCTAGTTCAGCCAGATTAGTTACAGGCATAGTGGATCTCCTAAAATAAAAATATAAAAATATAAAAAACTCTTTATTAAGCATGTTGCATGTGTGTTTTTGGTACAACTTCAAAGGCTTAGTATCAACGAACTTAGTAAATTGCTTTCATGGCTGAGTATAATATTTCACTGCGTGAAAAAAATTGACTCAGATCAGTTCTGAAAAACTAATTATCCCTTTATAGGTAGAAACCTTGGGAGATACCATCTAACCAATTGTATTTATTAAATAATACTTACAAAAGCCAACTGATTAAAAATACCGCATTCGAACTAAAAAACTAAAAAAAATACAACATCGTGTAAAAAAGTTTCATTTTCGTACAACATTACTACATGTAGACAAGTTTTCATGTGCTACTCATAGTATATCCATTTCACTTTTACTCTCCAGTAGATGAGCATTTTTTTATCAAACATATGGAAATGTTAATAAAACCCATCAACCAGCTCATTTATAAACACATATTTGAAACAACTAATTTTCAATTATCGACCATAATTAGTTTTTCTCACGTATAAGCGTGAGAAAACAGCAAATTTTTTCATTCGTGATTTTGCTATCTTTACCTTAGATTACGCGCAATCCATTTCAATCCTATGAAAAATAAGAGAACCTGACATGTCGTTCGAAATCGCTATTTTTCTCCAGTTCTTTCTGGGGTTAGTTGCTGCAGTTAACCCTGTAGGGATCATGCCGGTGTTTGTTTCACTCACTGGACATATGACGCCGGAAGAAAAAAACAAGACCGCTGCTACAGCGAATATTGCTGTCGCTATCATTCTGATCACCGCGCTTTTAGGCGGGCAAATGCTGCTAGACATGTTCAGCATTTCTCTAGACTCATTCCGTGTGGCAGGTGGTTTACTGCTTATGAGCATCGCTTTTTCGATGATGAGTGGTAAGTTGGGTGAAGATAAGCAAAACAAACAAGAGAAATCAGAATACATAAGCCGCGAACAAATTGGCGTGGTTCCACTGGCAATGCCTCTTATGGCCGGCCCCGGTGCAATTAGCTCGACCATAGTATACGGCTCTCGTTACCCAGGGTTAATGGATACCACGGGTATTGTCGTAACTATCGCTTTCTTCGCGTTATGCTCATGGTTACTGTTCCGCTCAGCACCCTATATTGTGAAATTGCTAGGTCAAACAGGTATCAACGTGATCACTCGTATTATGGGGTTGATCCTTGGCGCTCTAGGCATCGAATTTATTACCAATGGCTTACGCAGCCTATTCCCTGGATTAGCGTAAACTCACGCATAAGGCTATGATAGAGCGATAAAAACACTAGGTCGCTCTATCATGTCTCTCTCAAATGAAAATTTAAAACATCAGCTTTATGTCATCATCTTTGGTACTCACACCAAAGCTGGAAAAATTTTCGACATCGCCCTAATCATCGCCATATTTACCTCATTGACGATTCTCGTATTAGGTTCAATACCTAGCATTAGTGCCCAATGGAGCAATGAGCTTAGGCTCATCGAATACGGTTTTACTGCACTGTTCACCATTGAATATCTCACCCGACTCTACTGCTCTCCAAAGCCTTCTGCTTACGCAAAAAGTTTTTATGGGGTCATCGATCTCGTAGCAATACTTCCAACCTATCTCGTTATCTTGTTCCCATCAGCATCGTTTATGGGTGTCATCCGAGCACTTCGAGTCATGCGTATTTTCCGTATCCTGAAGTTAGTTCGTTACCTTCAGGATTCGAATATGCTGCTTAGATCACTATTAGGCGCTCGTCGAAAAATCATCATTTTCTTCAGCACAGTAGCGATATTGGTGACGATTTTAGGCTCCTTTATCTATGTTATTGAAGGTCCAGAACACGGATTTACCAGTATTCCACAAAGCATCTATTGGGCGATAGTGACCATCACAACCGTTGGCTATGGCGATGTCGTACCGCAAACCACCTTAGGTAAAGGTGTAGCTGCGCTAACCATGCTTTTAGGTTATTCGATACTTGCTGTGCCTACGGGTATTATCACCGCAGAGCTTCATCAAGAGATGAACGCGCACAGAGCACTGGTTAAGTGCCCTAATTGCTCGCTATCAGGACACGAATCAGACGCTTTGTTTTGTAAGCATTGTGGAAGTGAACTGGCAGACCCAGACAAACGGGTAGTTCCAGTCGAATCGGAGAAAAAGAACTAGAACAGACGCTTCTACTATCAATTTTTAAGCGGGGAATGAGGTTAATCAATAACGGTGATTGGTTTATTACATTCACCGTTTTCTTTTAGGCGATGGCTAACTGCTCTCCAAAAATTTCATAACCACCCTCAGGATAGTTACGTTTCGCCAAATACATCATTTGGTCAGCTCTTTGGATTAAAGACTCTGCATCGAGCCCGTTATCAGGGTAAAAAGCAACACCGATACTCGGTGGAACGATAACGTTCTTATTTCGCATCCCTTCTAATACATGTGGTTCAGATAAGGTCTTAACAAACTTATTAGCAATGACAGAGGCATCTGCGCGAGACTTTAGCCCCTTTACTATTACTGCGAACTCGTCGCCACCAAGCCGATAAATGTTATCTGAACTACGAATAACACCTTTAAGTCGCTGACCTACATTTTTGATGACAAGATCGCCTGCAGCGTGACCATATTTATCGTTCACATTTTTAAACTTGTTTAAATCCATATAAAACAAGCCATAGTGATGCTCTGCGTCTTCCATTTGATCAAGCTGATTATGAAACGATCGTCGGTTCGGGATCTCTGCGAGCTGATCGGTGTTGGCATAGAGGTATAACTGAGAGTTGAGCTCTTTCTGCAGTGTAATATCTTGATAGGTGCCAGCAACCGCCAAAGGCTTACGAGTACTATATGCTCGCTTGATGATTCGGCCTCGGACTAAAATCCATACCCAATGACCGAGTCGATGCCTCACCCTAATCTCTGTTTGAAAGAAGCTCGCTTTTCCTTCCAATTTCGCCACCATATTTTGTTGAGCAATAATCCAGTCATCCGGATGACAAATAGGTTGCAAACTGGCTCTCTTAACTGGGAAATCAGCCCACCTTTCGTATCCCACCATCGCATAAGCGAAATCATTCAGAGTTAGACGGTCACTGCTTAAATCCCATTCCCATGTGCCGATGTTGGCAGCCCAAATCACATCAGAAAGACGTTTCTTCTCATCTTCTAGCTGTGCTTTGGTATTGCGCTGGTTTATCAGTAGTCTAAATAGAGCTGCCAACGCCAAAGCTAATACTATTGATAATGCTGTAAAAATTAGTAATTGGCGTTGATGAGTCGCTGTTAGCTGAGATGATTGCTCTTTTACCATATCATCAAGCCGATGTTGATAATGCCAAAGCCCCTCTTGAGCGGCTCGGTATCCTGAAATATCACGAATGATAGAATAGAGAACTGTACTACCTTGATAAACTAAAGGGATAGAAGACACTTCAACTGTTTTTAGATCACCACTTTTAGTCCGATGCTGAAAAATAAAATAGTTCCGCTTTTCCTTTTTGGCCAAACGCATCTCTGCATGAATAGCTTGCGGACTCAGAGTGTTAATATCTTGAATCTTCATCGACTCAAAGTCTGAAATAGAATAACCATAAAACTCTTCAGCAGCAGAATTTGCTTTTACTATGGTTCCGCTCTCAGGCTCGATCAAAAGCATCACCATCTTATGTTCTTCAAACGCTTTACTACCATTGAAAGCAGTTGCGTTTAAAGGAACAAAAAGAATTAGCAACACAAATAATATAATTTTTTTCACACGAACAATAAAAAGCATAAACCTAACTTAAGCCAAACAGTATGATTAGTTTATTCAAGAAAAACATATAAAAATCATTCATTAAAATTATTTAAAAGCAATTTACAATGTTAATAATTATATTTTTAAATAATATCAATAAAGCCATTAAATTACATAAGCATAAGCCCTTTCAAATGAAAGAATAAACCTACAAAACAATATAACCTTCTATTTAACACCTTATAAACCATATTTAAATATCGTTTACTAAAATAATAGAAATAAACTTAGCTACTTTTTTATTTCATTCACTTATTTGTACGACGCTACAGGACACTAACAGAAAGGCATGCTATTTAACCCATTGAAAAACCACCTTTATAATCAATGAGAGATCATCAAACACCACAGTATACAAAATACGCTTAGATCCTATAGGTGTCGTTGTAAAGTCCATAAGTGACCAATCAGCGTTGAAGTTTACCAAGATTAGAAGCACCTAATTATTTTAACTTTACAGCTCACACTAAGGTTTACTTCTTATATCGAACTGTTATAACCTTGCTAGGGCATATGTTCCTTTTATATGTATCGATATATTTAAAAAATTCTTCATGGAGAAGACGATGAAAAAGCAAATCATTGCATTAACTACAGCTCTAGTAATCAGCGGTGCAGCTAATGCTGCAGCAGTAGGTGCTGCTGGTGCTGCTGGTGCTCCTGCGAGTGGTGCGGCGGCTGCAGGTGTAGCTAGTGCTGGCGCAGCTGGTGTTGGCGGTATGAGTGCTACAGTAGTTCTTGGTTCTATGGCTGGGTTTGCTGTAGTTTCAGTTGGTGCTGTAGCTAACTCAAGCGAATCCACAGCAACAACAGTTACAGCTGCTGCTAACTAATTTAATTTGTTAATTAAAACAGCCGTTTCGACGGTTGTTTTTTTATAACTGATATAATTTCTATAAGAATAGGCATAATGCTTCTACAGCGAACCTTTATCACCGTTTTTACAGCTATTTCCGTTTTAACTGGTTGCAGTAACAACATCAAACAGGCAACAGACAGCGTCGTAGAATATTTTTCATTACCAAGCGATGTTGAGCTGTCTGATAAAGCTGACCAGATTCCTTACGCTAGCATTTTGGCCAAGTTGGATGATTTTCCTTCTTCTTTGTTAATTTTAGGTGCCATAGAAGAATCAACGGCCAACCAACCTTCATATCTAAAATGGATTTCATCTGATAAAGAAATGCTTGTTACGCAAAACGGGCGTTTAGTTAAAACCGTAAATTTAGCCCAAGGTAACTTATTGGCTATAAGTTCTACACAAACTGATCCGTTGTCAATTGGTTTACATCACGTGTCAACACCAAAGCAATGGGATTTTTTAATTAGTTGGCAACCTGGCTACCATATTAATTATCAAGCTCATTCGTCATTCGAGGCACGAGGCGAGCAACTAAAGTTGCTGCCAAATGGCCAAACGCTCTCATTACTTTATTTTGTTGAAACGATTACCATCCCAGCCTTAAGCAGCACTTACCACAACGAATATTGGCTATCTCCTACCAGTGGTGAAGTTATTTCAACAAAGCAACACATAGCTCCTAAACTACATACCTTGTCACTTTCGGTAGCTAAACCATTTGGTAGTCAGGAAGGGTTATAAATGAGTAGACACATTCTTTCAATTTGCCTAGCGATAAGTAGTCTAACATGCATCTCTTTACCAGCGGTCTCTGCAACTAAATTACAAGTATCAGTGCAAAACCACGAGCCAATGCTTTTGACTTTTGATAGTACAGTCCGCCTTGATACTGCCGTCACGGCAGTCTTAGATAAAGCATCAATCAATACGGTCAACGTAAACTGGATGAACAGTACCTTGTTCAACATGTCTCAAACGCTTGACGTCGAATCTCAAGTTTTCGATGCTCTCAGTGTAGAGCAAACTCACACCGACCCTATAATGGCAAGTTCATGGGGTAAATTGGCTCATCAGTTAAGCAGTATGCATTTCGCAAAACGGGTATTTATACCTGTTGATCCAGACATCACCGTTCTCACTGCAAGTCTAAACCCTCAAATAGAGGGTGAATGGCAATTACACCTACCCAGCACTCCTTCCGTTATTTACATATATGGAGCCATTAAAAATTCTGGGACTTTCCCTTGGGAAAGTAGAACAAGTACAAAAAGTTACATAGAACAGGCACTTCCTATCACTCCTTTTTTATCGGAAGTTACCGTTATACAACCTGATGGCAAAGTTGAAACTCATCAAATTGCTTACTGGAACGAAAATTTCAAAGATATAGCGCCAGGTGCCATTATCTACGTAGATATTCCTCGCGCTGATTCGGAGCATCTAAAAATAAATACCAATCACCAAGTGGTTGAGTTATTACGAAACCGTATTCCGCTATGAAAAAACCATGTTACCTGTTTCTTTTACCTTCACTGGTATTGACTCCATTATGTTTTTCAACAATCAGTAAGGCTGATGAATTTAGTTACCCAACGCTGAAGCACTCTCAAAGCGATTTTGGTGGCATCGGATTGCTGCAAATGCCTAGTGCAAGAATGGCACAAGAGGGAGAATTTCGTTTTGGCTTTGGTTATAACGATGATTACACGCATTACAACGCGTCCTTACAGCTGTTCCCTTGGTTACAGACCAATATTAGATATACGCAAGTTAACGCCCTTCTCTACAGCAGTGACGAAAGTTTTAGTGGTGATACTAAGTACACTGACAAATCTATTGATGCAAAATTGCGCTTATTACAAGAGAGCTATTGGTTACCTGAAGTGTCTGTTGGATTCCAAGACTTTGGTGGTACTGGTTT
Organism: Vibrio ziniensis; assembly: GCF_011064285.1. Lineage (NCBI taxonomy): Bacteria > Pseudomonadati > Pseudomonadota > Gammaproteobacteria > Vibrionales > Vibrionaceae > Vibrio > Vibrio ziniensis. The sequence continues at coordinate 971,306 of NZ_CP049331.1, read as the reverse complement.
ATTTGACAGTGAATATCTCGTAGCAAGCAAGAGTGTATCATCGTTTGATTTTACTCTTGGGCTAGCATGGGGTTATTTAGGGAATAGCGCTAATCTTAGTGGCGATAAGTCGGCATCTAATGACTGTAACCGTAATACGGGCTACAAAGGCAACGGTGGCTCATTTGATGTCAGCCGTATGTTTACAGGATGCGTATCTCTTTTTGGCGGCGTTGAGTATCAAACCCCCTACAAGCCACTCAGACTAAAGCTAGAGTACGATGGCAATGACTACCGTAGTGACTTCCCCGTAACAAGAGGGGGCGAGTCCATGCCGGTATCTACACCTTGGAATATTGGTGCAGTATATGCGCTCACTGACTGGGCTGATATTCGTATCAGTTATGAACGCGGTAATACTTTATACGCAGGCCTAACCATGGGGACAAATCTAAGCAACTTACGCCCTATATGGATAGATACACCAGCGCCAACCTACCAACAAACTAACAACAAAGATGACTTATCTGATAAAGAATGGCACCAGTTAACAAAAGATTTGTCCGAAGTTGCCGGCTATTCTGATATCACCGTTTACCAGAATAATCAGGTAATCACCGTTGTCGGTGAACAAACAAAATATCGAGAGAGAAACGAAGGAAATTTAAGGGCTGCGACTCTTATCGCTAACACGGGACTTCAATCACAAGAGTATCGTTTTATTGAAGCCAAGAAGTACCAACCGCTAACAGAAACACTCATTAATGCAGAAGATTTCCAAAAAGTTGCTAATCACGAATACCCTAACGCTTCGATCAAAGATGTTGTAAGCGTAGGGAATCCTCGTCCACTAGTAGGCAAACAAAGAGTCGATGCAAGATCTCGCCTAAAATACGGTATCGCACCTTCATTGCAACAATCGATTGGTGGCTCTGAAGATTTCTATTTATATGCGATTGGGATTTCAGGAAACATTAGCTACCAGGCTGGCGATAATTGGATCCTATCTAGTAGCCTATATTTAAATTTGGATGACAACTACGATAAATTTAAATATACAGTACCACCTGATGGCACAGACTTAAAACGTGTTAGAACTCTATCCCGTCAGTATTATGATCAAGTCGCACGTATAAGTAATCTGCAACTGACTTACTTTGATAAATTTAGTAGCAATTTGTATACGCAGTTTTATGGTGGTTATTTAGAAACTATGTTTGCCGGGGCCGGCTCAGAATTATTATATCGCCCACTTAATTCTCGATGGGCAATCGGTATTGATGCCAATTACGTCAAACAACGCGATCCAGATACAGTTCTTGGTTTATATAAAGATGAACGACACTACGATAGCGAAACAGACCGCTACTATAGTATTCAAGACGGAACCGTTACTGGGCATGCCACTTTGTATTGGCAACCTCAGTTATGGGATAAGTTTGACAACACTCTGTTAAAGCTAAGTGCAGGTCGTTATCTTACCGATGACATAGGCATGACTATAGATGTATCGAAACAATTCTCAAGTGGTGTAATTGCCGGTGCCTTTGCTACAAAAACAAATCTGTCTGCAGAGGAATATGGCGAAGGAAGCTTTACTAAAGGATTCTATGTTTCAATTCCTTTGGATCTGATGACCATACGTCCAAGTCAAGAAAGAGCAACTATTTCATGGCTACCAATACAAAGAGACGGCGGACAAATGCTAAGTCGTAAATACAGCCTATACGACATGACTGATGCACGCTCTCCATGGTTTACGCGTGAGATAGCACATTAGACTAACACACTGCTGACTATAATTAGCCCTACTTTGACAAATACGAATCCCGACTAAAAGTCGGGATTTTTATTTGCAAATAATTTAATACCATTCTGGAAAGCTTCCTGAACAGTGAATGGGCGTCGATAAGCAAACCCTCTGAGCCATGGATGATTCAGCGGTATCTATTCGTCCATAAATCCACACCGCACCTCGGTTCGAAAGGTTCGCTTATCAGTGTTCAATCACTGTTCTATGAATTTTATAGATTAGTATTCATTTGGGACATAGCTGTAATAATGAATCGTAGAAATAAGACATTTCTTATCTCCATGAATATTTCAGAAACTAATATATTCCGAAAATTGCTTATTATTCAATCCGAATACGTATACCTTAACGCGATATATCTTAGTTATACCATTCTGGATAAAATATAAACAACACAAACATTGATATTACAGTGATTAGTATTTCAGGTTGGCATTAATATATGAAAGTTCTATTCATTTCTGAACGCTAAAGAAAAAAAATGCCAGTCATATTACTGACTGGCATTAACTGATTAGATTAATGATTACTTTTTATCGTCGCTTTTATAAGCGTAGTTATAATAGCCGTAGCCATAACCATAGCTGGATGAAGCTTTCTTCTCTGTAGCGTTAAATATAACGCCTTTAACATCAATACCGGCTTGTTCAAAACGCTTGCTAGCTACGTCAATTTCTTTAATAGTGTTAACACCAAAGCGTGCAACCATTAATGTTGTTCCAGCAAAGGCACCAATAATACTTGGATCTGTTACGGCCAAAACTGGTGGTGTATCAATAATCACTAAGTCGTAATTTTCAGATGCCCAATCGAGTAACTCTTTAAATCGCGCATGCATCAATAGTTCAGAAGGGTTTGGTGGAACTTGACCGCGTGTAATAATACTTAGGTTGTCAACAAAGGTACTTTTTGTCACCGCATCTTTGCTTAATTTACCACTTAGATAATCCGAAAGCCCTTGTTCATAAGACAAACCAAATGGCTGCTGTAAGTAACCTTTACGCATATCAGCATCAATCAATAACACCTTTTGTCCCGACTTAGCAATAACCGCTGAGAAGTTGGTCGAGATAAATGACTTACCAATACTTGGCGCAGGACCAGAAATCATCACAATGTTATTTTTTGCTTCCAACATTGCAAAGTGAAGACTAGTTCTTAAGCCACGCAATGCTTCGATAGATAATTCAGCTGGATTGGTTTCAGCAAGTAGGTAAGGCTCTGCTCGAGTTTTTCTAGAGCTCAGTTTTTTGATCCTTGCAATGGTTGCTTCTTGTTGTGCGGATTTAGGAATGCTCGCATATACAGATAGTCCAATTTGCTCAATTTCATCTGGATTTTCAACACCTCGATGAAAGGCAGCTTTAAGCAGAACCAGAGCAACGCTCATCATTCCGCCTAAAAGAGTAGCCAATACAACAATCAGTGCCTTTTTAGGTTTCACAGCAATAGAATGCGTTGCCGCACTATCCAAAATACGTACGTTACCCACTGTTCCAGCTTTAATAATGCTCAACTCTTGAACTTTATTTAACAGTTGAATGTAAATCTGTTGGTTCACTTCAACATCACGTGTCATGCGCAAGATTTCTCGTTGAGTTTTGGGTAACTTCTGAACTCTCTGCTCAATACGAGCTTTATCTTTTAGTAGCACTTCACGTTTATCTAGCAACGCAATATATGTGGGGTGATCTTTAGTAAAACGCTGGCTAATTTCACTTTCTTTAAAGGTCAGCTCGTTCAGTTGTGATTCTAACTGAACAAGTGATTGTAGCGTAGCTTTCGCCTCCAAGCTTAAGTCAATTGACTCACTTTGTTGACGGTAAGCATTTAATGTATCTTCTGATCTGTTTAACTCGGTTTTAATATCAGGCAGATGCTTTTGCAAAAACTCTAAGCTTTTTTCTGCTTCAGCAGAGTTACGCTTAACGTTTTGCAGGAAGTAATCTTGGCTAATATTGTCCAGAATAGCTTTAATCTGGCTTTGATTTTCGCCAGTAAAAGAAAGCTCAACAATACCAGTTTGCTTACCACGTTCACTGATCGACAGGTTATCTTTAAGCCAGTTGATTGCGTCTAATTCATTACGCTTAACAATCGAAAATTCGCTCTCTGGTTCTGCATCCATACCAGAAACAAAAATAGCATAATCACCCTGCTGAACAAGTTCGCCAACTTTCCCTTCTAGAATGACCTTATCATCTTGTCTTACTAGCTGATAGGAATCTTGGTTTATGACAATTATACGAAAATCAAACTGCTTGGCGCTTTCTGGAAGCTCAAAACGACTAACTTCGAGTAGGCTAACTTGACCACTTAATCTTGCAAGGCCTTTACCGATAATAGGCATGTAATCAGGAGTCACTACCGTTGTTAAATTGAACTTATCAACTGTACCGCCTAGGATCATGCGAGATCGGATAATTTCAATTTCGGTATTAGCAGTAGAATCGCTAGAAAACAATTCCCCCATATCACCACCAACCAGCGATGATATACCAGACCCTTTTTGCTCAATTTGTATAAGAGCATCAGCTTTATAAATTGGTGTTGATAGTAATGCAAACGCAATGCCCGCAATTGCAAACAAAAATGTAGTACCGACAATTAACCACTTTCCATCCCAGATCAGTGCGAAAAGTTTGCCTAAATCAATTTCGTCGTTACTAACATCAACTTTAGAATTCTGTGTTGTCATTATTGTTTTTTGGCCCGAAGGCTAAACCCTTAACTATAATTTACTTGCCCATTTTTGGGCAGCTTGTTCAATTAATTCATAAACATGGACAAAGGCTTCTTCACTTTGTCGATATGGATCTGGAATATCTCGTTGATTAATCCATTGACCAAACAACATTGTCTTACCGCGAGCTTCTGGAGCAATTTCACTTACCGCATTGATGTGACCCTTTTCCATTACTAGAATGAGATCATATTGGCTACAGAGTTCAGGTGTCAGTTGTCTTGCTTGGTGCATACTGATATCAACACCATGTTCAGCGGCAATCTTAATTGCTGTCGCGTCAGCGGATTTGCCCACTAAACCACTGTTCTTAGAAGCTATACCTGCCGAGTCAACCACTTTATTAGGTAAATGTTGCTTTAATATGTATTCACCTGTAGGTGAACGGCAAATGTTACCGACGCAAACTACTAATATTTTGGAAAACATAATCTATTCTCTGAATTCTATTTATTTCTAAGGCCAGTTTTTGACTCTTAGTGCACCTTCGGTTAGTTCATTGAAACCAGAAATGGTAGGCATCAATTGGAGAACTAGACGATTCCAGCGCCCGATAGGCGTTGTCGTTACATAAACAACATCGAATGGCTCAAGTTCAAACTCAGTTCCAACCACCAAAGCAGTAGCATCCTTAATATTCAGTTGATAAATATTGGCTAATACCGCTTCCTCTTCAGCATTAGGCTGAACATCATCTTTTGCACTGCGAATAACAAAAACACCAGTAGCATCAGCTGAATATTCGTTAATTCCGCCGACTTGGCTTAGCGCCTCGGTCAAACTCATACCGGTACGATCAATTTTTAGCATCTGAGGTTGCTTAACATCGCCCATGACAAACACTTTTTGCCCATCATTACGAGGAACATGGACAATGTCACCATCGTTGAGCAAACGGTTTTGAGTCAGGTCTCCTTTCTGAATTAATGCAAAAAGAGAAATCTGCTCTTCGGTACCATTGCGAGTTAAAGTTACACGTCTCCAATCCGCGTCAGAAGTAATACCACCAGCTCGGTTAACCGCATCTAATAATGTTAACGGAATATTTGAGATTACTTGTTGGCCAGGGTTACGGACTTCACCTGTTATATAAGATTTCTGAGATCGAAAAGCAGCCACATTTACATCAACTTGTGGTGATTCAATGTATTTTGTCAGCTTATTGGCAATCATTAGGCGAATTTCCGTTACGGTCTTACCTGCAACCTTTACTTCACCAATATATGGATAAAAGATAGTGCCGTCAGAATGAACCCAATTGCCCGATTCTGTTGAGCTACGATATGAACCCGCTGGTATAGTCAGCTCAGGGTGATCCCATACAGTAATGTTCAATACATCACCAGGACCAATATAGTATTCATACTCAGACACTTCCTTTTGTAACTCACTGTTAGCTTGCGTAGTAAAACTGAGCGATTTGTCTTTAATATTGCGCAAAACAGAAGGAGTGAGTGGATACACATTAACTTTTGAAGCAACCGTTTCTTGATCATCTGATTCTTCAACGGTGACATTCTTATCACCCGTTGGTAGATGAGATCCAGGGACAGTACAGCCTGTCAATAAAAGTGAAGTAATGGCAAATAACGAAATATAACTTTTTGACACGTTAATGTTCCTACTATTTCATTTTCGAATGAAACTTATACATAACGATTGTTCGGTGGGTTTCTAGAAACACCGACCAAATAATAACAATATCAGACAAACTGACCACCATAAGAGGTAGCACAATTGCCTACTCATAGCTTTTCATCCAATAGCTAATAGCATTGGACAATAATAGGTAATGAATAGTACTTATTATGATTCACCATGTAAATGTTCATTCAATTTATCTGGTAGCACTTATTTTGTCTCTACGTAAATAAATTGAATAGATGTCACTTAAATCTAAAGTTTCAATACACACACAACATGCAAATCAGTAAGTTAGTTCAAAAAACATTACTAATTTAGTAAAAATTGACGCCGATTGTAGCAATCATAATAGGCTTTATAAAGAAGCCATAACGGCTAAAACTGTAAGAAACGTCCTTAAACAGCTTTTTCACCAAATCGTATTCATAACTCAGTACACAAATGACACAAAAAAGCGCCCTTAGGCGCTTTAATTAATTGAGAATATTATTGTTTTTCAGAAAGAATAATACGCAGTGTACGACGTAACGGCTCAGCGGCACCCCAAAGTAATTGGTCACCAACTGTGAATGCGTTCAGGAAGTCATCGCCCATCGCCATCTTACGCAGACGACCAACAGGAATAGACATAGTACCCGTTACTTTAGCAGGTGAGAGTTCTTTAGCCGTGATATCACGCTCGTTTGGAATTACTTTTACCCACTCGTTGTGAGAAGCGATAATTTCCTCAATCTCATCCATAGGCACACTTTGTTTTAACTTGATAGTTAGCGCTTGAGAGTGACAACGCATTGCACCAATTCGAACACAAGTTCCATCAATTAACACCGGTGAGTCTTGAGTACCTAGAATCTTGTTAGCTTCTACGCCCGCTTTCCATTCTTCTTTACTTTGACCATTGTCACGCTTCACATCGATCCATGGGATCAAAGAACCCGCAAGCGGAACACCAAACTGATCCGTCGGGAATGATGCCGAGCGCATAGTCTCAGCAACTTTCTTATCGATATCAAGAATAGAGCTAGAAGGGTTTGCTAGTTCAGAACTTACTGAATCATTAATAACACCCATTTGAGAAATTAGTTCACGCATATTTTGCGCACCAGCACCAGATGCAGCTTGGTAAGTCATCGCGCTCGTCCATTCGACTAGACCTTTTTCAAATAGACCACCAAGACCCATTAACATCAAACTTACAGTACAGTTGCCACCAACAAATGTATTGGTACCAGCGTGAATACCGTGTTGAATTTGCTTCAAGTTCACAGGATCAAGCGTAATGATAGCATCTGAAGTCATACGTAGAGTTGATGCTGCATCGATCCAATAACCCTTCCAGCCAGCCTGACGGAGTGCAGGATATACCTTCTCGGTATAGCTACCACCTTGACACGTAATAATTGCGTCAAGTTTTTTAAGACTATCAATATCGAAAGCATCTTGAAGCATTCCTGCATCTTTACCTAAATTTGGCGCAGGAACACCAATTTGTGAGGTACTGTAGAATACGGGTTCAATTAGATTAAAATCACCTTCTTCAACCATACGCTGCATGAGTACCGAACCAACCATGCCACGCCAACCCACTAAACCTACTCTCATCGCACTAATTCTCCGTGTGTTCTTGATAAAAACAATCCACCATCTATAAGTGGTTCAGACAAAAATCTCAAGCGTTTCTTATAAAAATGATTGTATTGTTGATTTATGAAAAGAAGCACGACTAAGTCAGCCTCATTTTCAACATTAAATCTTATAAGTTGTTTAACTTAACATAAATTTTTGGCTTTAAAAGCCAAATTAGTAACAAAATATTCTTCATATTCAGATTATTTGTCGATTAAACTTTTAATTAGATTAAAAAACGTCACTAATTACAAATCATTGGTTACGAACAAGTTTAAAAACAAATCAAAAAAACATACTTAAAATCAATAAATTAAAATAACAACAATACCATCAATGGTTAAATGTGCTTCACAAACAATTGCAGGGAGATTAAGAAACTAAAATATTATCAGCGTTGAGATAAATATCTCTATAAACAACAAATAAACATAACGCTAGTTACCTAAAATCAGCAAAATCTTACACAGAAGAAGTAAAAGAAACCCTCATTAAGCAAACTAAGTGCAACAAACTAAAATGAATCCTCAAAAAGAGGCCTTATCCAACCAGAACTGAGCACTTTTAACGGTTTCATCGAGACATTTCTCCAAATTTGTAATTTCCGCGTCTGTGGGGACTTGTTCTTTCTTCAACTTAGCTTCAATTTCTATTGCTATGATTTTTAACTCATTTGCACCGATCGTTCCTGCTACACCTTTTAAGCTATGCGCAGTTCTCATGGCGGCACCCAAATCGGAACTCAGTTGCTCCATCAGTTTTTCACAATCTTTATTGTGATCTTCAATAAACACACGCAGCAACATTTTTACCGATTCTTTATCGTCATTAAGTGAACTTAACATTTGCGGGATATCTATCTTAGATTCAACGGGTAACTTAGCTATGGGTAAATGATCGCTACCAACCATAACCTCGCTTCTCACTTTTTTTTGCGTTGAAATTTGGTCAGTGATGGCTTCTTGTTCTTCCTCAATATCAAGAGATTGAAGCATTCGCCTACAACGACTTTGGTCAATCAGCGTAGCACTAACCACACAAACAAATAACGCTCCCCCCAAAATAAACATCAACAGATTTATTAAACCAAACAGTTCATAATACTTATGTTCTAGTGTGTGTAGCTCATGATAAATTTCATGCTGTAACAAGCGATCAACTAAGTTTCCGCTTTCTGCGTATTGGTTCAATAGCTTGGCAACTTTAGCTAAAGTTAGTTGCAAATGCTGTCTATCATCCAAGGAGATTGATTGCGAAGCTACCATGATTCGATCTAACGAGCGGTAAACTTCGGGACTTTGCTCTCCTTCTGTAAATAAAGACTCAAACAGATATGCCCCTAACTCTATGTAATAGCGTCTGATTTCTGGTTTATTTTCATACTCAGCGCGAAAAGATCTCAGTTGCTCAACCATATTCAAAATATCTAAGTCTTTACTTAAAAACAGTTGACTCTTTTCAATAAACTTATCAATCACATAGATTAGGTGTGTCACATCTGGCTGAAGCCAAGAATCTCTATAATCAGCCTCTAATTGCACTCGTAACGAATATATAAGCTGAAGATTAAGAGACATATCGTTCGCATGAGTGACTCGATAGGGGGATTTAAAGTGAAGTGAATTATGAAAAGACATTATATTGTTGCCCAGCTCAACCACATTGCCACTCATTTTGGAGGTCTCTCTGTATTGGGAAAAAATGGCTAGCAGGAAGAGCAACCAAACCATGCCAATTACAGCCAATGCTTTATAGATGAGCCGACCACCCTGATACCCTAAAGCCATTCCTTACCCTCTAATCCAAAAGAGACTTAATGTCGAATGTGTTTTTCTTACGCCTTTAATCGAGCCTAACCAATACTTTAAGACCTTATAAAAACTCAACAAACTTGTTCAGTTCACGCTCTGGCACTTTCATTGTTGTCCCTTCTGGAGTACCAAGATAAAGGAAGCCTACCACTTGATCGTCACCTTCTAAGCCAAAAGCATTTCTCACTTCGGAATGGAACATCAAGTTACCTGAACGCCAAATACCCTGAAAACCTTGAGCTACGGCTGCCATCTGCATTGCCTGCACTGCGCAGCCCGCAGATAAATGCTGTTCAAATGCTGGCACTTTTTCATGAGGAGTCACTCTAGCGATAATTGTGATCACCATAGGTGCCCTGAAAGGAGCGCTTTTCATCTTAGCAACAGAGGCTTCGTCGTTATTATCAGCAATAGCAGCCTTAACCAAAATGTCAGACAATTTATGAAGACCACTACCCTGGGCAATAACGAAGCGCCAAGGTGTTAAATTAGCGTGATCCGGTGCGCGTAAACCTGCACGAATGATGTTTTCCAAAGCTTTACCTTCTGGAGCAGGAGCTTCCAGTTTAGCCATAGAGCGACGATTTAGTAGCAGTTCGAGAGCATCCATGATAAGTCCTTCTTAAGTGCTTAATTTGTTAGAGATATGAGCCTAAACCAATCCTAGCATAGTTATTTTTATTCTCATCAATGCAAAAAGTGAGGTTCTCACCTCACTTTTCATTTTTGCTTGACTGATAGTGTTTTCAAACAACTTATGGATAAAAAGTTTCACCCATTCCCGCTCGAGTTAACAAACCGTCACAAGGTGCAAACCTGTCACCATATTTTTCTACATGTTGGTTCATCATCTCCACCAACTTAGGAAGACCAATATGATCCATGTAGCGGAAAGGACCACCTAAAAATGGCGGAAAGCCGATACCGAATATCGCTCCAATATCACCATCTCTTGAATTATGGATGATACCCTCATCCAAACATCGTACAGCTTCATTGAGCATTGGCAACAAGCAGCGTAATGAAATGTCGCTTTCACTAAGATGAGATTCAGGTTTTATATTCAGCAGTTTATACACTGATTTATCGACTTCTTTATTCTTGCTGCCTTTATAAACATAGAAGCCTTTTCCAGACTTACGACCTTTTCTATTGTCGTTAAGTAACTTATCGAAAACATCAGGACCTTGGAAACGAGGGCCAAGCTCTTTAACCAATATCGGCATAATTTTGGCGCCAATGTCGATACCGACTTCATCCAATAGCGTAATCGGTCCAACAGGAAACCCCGCATTTAAGAGAGCAGTATCAATCTCTTCTATCGGCACGCCAGCCATAAGAACTTGTGCCGATTCATTCATATACGGAGCTAGAATACGGTTAACGTAAAAACCAGCTTTATCTTTGACAACAATTGGCGTTTTACCTTGTTTACGAGCCAGAGACACCACAGTTGATATGGTTTCATCTGAAGTGGTCGCGTGCGGAATAACCTCAACCAATGGCATCTTTTCTACCGGGCTGAAGTAATGTAAACCCACCACATTTTCAGGGCGAGCCGCTCTTTCAGCGATCTGATGAATGGGTAATGATGACGTATTGGTAGCAAAAATCGTCGTTGGTTTAGCATGAGATTCAATGTCTGACACCATCGATTGCTTTAATGCTAAATCTTCAAATACTGCTTCAATAACAACGTCAGCTAGGTTAAACGTAGTAAAATCTGTACCACCAGACAGTTTCATCATTTCATGTTGAACCTGTGCACTAGTCAAAATGCGACGCTTACGCTGCTTCTCAAACAAGCCATAATTGTATTTCAGAGCATTGAGCACTCCGTCATTTGAGACATCTTTGATGCGTACTGGAACGTTAGCTTTTGATGCGCTGACATGACTGATACCTGCGCCCATCAAACCACCACCTAAAACACCCACTCGCTCGACTTTTCTCGGCTCTGCATCAGTGCCGTTTTCCTTTTTCATTTCTGTGGTTGCAAAAAAGATAGAACGTAACGCTTTAGATTCAGAAGTCATCACTAATTCGCCAAATCTTTCCGCTTCTAACTGAAGACCGGCTTTCATCCCTTTTTCTAAGCCATATTGAATGACTTCTAAAATTGCTTTTGCTGCTGGGTAATTGCCACGCGTTTTTTGCTCTGTCTTTTTAGATGCCTGTTGGAAAACAAACTTTCGCCCTAGCTGGGTTCGCGAAATAAGCATCTCTTTGGTAGTCAGTTTAGCTTTGCTACGTTTTTTATTTTTATCACTAACAAAGCGCTTTGCCACATCCAGTAGCACACTATTAGGTACGCAAGCATCAACGACACCCAGAGCCTTCGCTTTGGCTGCACGCAGCTGTTTACCAGTTAGAATTAAATCCAATGACGCTAATAAGCCAATCAATCGAGGTAGACGCTGAGTACCACCAGAGCCAGGAAGCAAACCGAGCATCACTTCCGGCAAACCTAAACGTGTTTTGTCATCATCACTACATACGCGGTAATCACATGCTAAGGCAAGCTCTAAACCGCCACCCAAACAAGGTCCATGAATAGCTGCTACAACTGGAAAAGGTAAGTCCGACAGTTGCTGGAACATCTGTTGTCCTTGGGTAGCCAACGCCTGTGCTTCTTTTGCAGAAGTACATGAATCTAACATTCGGACATCAGCACCTGCAATAAAGTTATCTGGCTTAAGGGAATGAATAATCAGCCCTTTCACTTGGCTTTTAGACTGAGTAAGTTCAACGAACACCTCTTGCATTTCTGAGGCAAATGCAGACTGCAGAGTATTCATTTTCTCCCCAGGCACGTCGATGGCGAGCCAAGCAATACTGTCGTCATCAATTTTTAGATGGAACGCTTTTGACTCACTCATTACTCAACCTCCAAAATCATTGCTGCACCCAATCCACCCGCTGCACATGCCGTATTCAACGCAAGACCACCACCTCTGCGTTTTAACTCTCGAAGTGTTTGAGTGATCATTCGTGCACCTGTCGCCGCAAATGGGTGTCCATAAGCAATAGAACCACCAAGTACATTAAATTTATCCATATCCACTTCACCAATAGCTTGGCTACGACCCAATACCTCTTGAGCAAACTTGTCGCTGGCAAACATCTTCAAATTCGCCAATGTTTGAGCAGCAAAGGCTTCATGCATATCTATCAAGGTCAAATCAGATAATGTAATACCCGCTCGATCTAGAGCGATTGGTGTCGCATGGGATGGCCCCATCAGCATATCTTGTTGAACAGCAATTGCAGAAAAAGCATAGGAACGAATATATCCCATGATGTCTAGCCCCAATTCTTTAGCCTTGCCTTCTCGCATCAACATGATAGCAGCGGCACCATCCGTTAGAGGAGTACTGTTCGCAGCGGTTACAGAGCCATACTGACGGTCAAAAGCTGGACGCAGTTTTGCGTAACCTTCTAGCGTCGAATCATGACGAATGTTGTTATCCTGTTCGATCCACTTCTTATAAGGTTCTGGAAAGGCTGTCATAACCTCGCCATGAATTTTGCCATCATTCCAAGCAGCAGAAGCGAGAGTGTGTGAACGATGAGCTAATGCATCTTGATCAGTACGTGAAATTCCATGAGTTTTCGCCATTTGCTCGGCAGTTTGCCCCATAGAAAGCCCTGTAGAATATTCTGCAACGGCAGGAGGTACAGGCATAAGATCTTTCAAAGACAGAGACTTCAGAACTTTGAGTTTTTGACCGATTGTTTTTGTTTTGCTTAGAGCCAACAGACTTGCTGCCAATTTCCTTGAAACACCAATAGGTAAAACAGAAGAAGAATCGGCGCCACCAGCAATACCAATATCAATAGTGCCTGCCATAATACTTTCCGCGACGTTTACCGCAGATTGAAAGCTGGTTGCACAAGCTCGTGTCACACTGTAAGCGTCCGTATTAATGTTCATTCCCGTGCCGAGAACAATTTCCCGTGCGATATTCGGTGCTGCAGGCATTTGAACGACTTGTCCAAACACGACCTGTTCAATCAATGTCGGTTCGATATTAGTGCGAGCGAGCAATTCACTGACCACCATTTTCCCGAGATCAACGGCTGGAACTTGGCTGAATTCAGTACTCTGGCGCGCAAAAGGGGTTCGAAGACCTGCAACAATAGCAACGCGTTCACCAGAACGCGTTTTGACTTCCTGTTTGCCCATTAACTGTTTACCCATTACTTTTCCTTAGAATAAGAGGTCTGACCTGACCATTGTAACGAGAATGTTAATACAATCAAACATGCGTTTGGAAAACGTGATATCGACATCGAAACAACTATTCAAGCTAAGCTTCTGCTACCTTTAAAACAGATTCTCACGCTTGGTTTGCAGCCAACTAGAAAGGATTGAAATAAAAACTTTCAAAAAGAGGAATTGAAAGCAAAAAAAAACCACACAAATCTGTGTGGTCGGAATATATAGTAAAACAATTAACTTACGCCAATTGAAAATAATCAGTTTCCTGATTAGGAGAAAGTAAAGTCAGCCTTCAAAAGGAAGTGTCATCTTGCTCAACATGCTAGTCACAAGGACTAACTAGATGACGTAAACAACTATAACCGCTCCTGAGCAACAAATTTTGAAATAGATCAATTTTAGTGTGATTTGTTGAGTGGAATGACGCTAATTTTATCGAAAAGCTGTTTTAAGCAAGTATTTCTTTACTAATACTAAACAGCGTTGCCTAAGCAAACTTAAATGCCGATACCAGTAACTAAGTGCTCACCTTATTGCTGATATTCGCTCTAACTGAACGTTTAACACTACAGAGCCAATGGAGACTCGAGTGTCAATAATAAAAATATTTGGAAAGAAATCAGCCAATCATCCGGTCAATAACGGTATGGATAGACAAAGAAAATACGAAGCACTTGTGCGTGCTTATCACACCGATCTCTATCGCTACGCTTATTGGTTGTGTAAAGACCAGAGCGTGGCGGAAGATTTGGTGCAAGAGACCTGCTTACGCGCATGGAAGTCATTAGAAAGCTTGCAAGATGAAAAAGCAGCGAAATCTTGGCTCATTACCATATTGAGGCGAGAAAACGCTCGACGCTTTGAACGTAAGCAATTCGACCTAGTGGATATTGAAACCCATGGTAACGAAGCCAAAGTGTCTGATGAGGCTCATCATCAAAGAGAGTGGCTACAGAAACAGATTATGAAACTCGAACAAGAATATCGCGAGCCGTTGTTCTTACAAATCATTGCAGGCTTTAGCGGTGAAGAGATCAGTGAGATCCTCGAACTTAACCAGAACACAGTGATGACCCGACTTTTCCGCGCTCGTAATCAATTAAAAGAGATGCTGGATTGTTCCGAAAACTTTAGAGGGCAGCAAAATGGATGATTTAGAATTTCGCCGCCGTGCCATGTCGGATCCGAAACAAAAAAGCAGTGAATATGCCGAAGCATTATCAAAAGAAGCAAACCAAAAGTTTTTAGATGATGTGCTAAAGTTCGATGCACAAATCGCCGATGCAATGAAAGTTGATGTACCTGAGGGCTTGGCAGACAGAATTTTGTTTAAGCAGAGTTCACAAGCCGATAATACCACGACTGTGAACTTTGCTCGAAAAGCGATGGCAATGGCCGCTTCCATTGCTTTTGTGTTTGGCCTATTAGTAGGACAGGTTAACTGGGGAAAAATTTTAGTGCCACCAGCACAAGCAAGCCTAGTGGATATCGCCATCAAACATGTAGTCGATGAAGAGGGCTTTGTATCCAATCTTGACGAACAAGTGAGTTCTCGCCAGATCAATGCAAAGTTGTTGCCTTTTGCTTATAAGTTCAGCGAAAACTTCCCATATCATGTTTATTACTTGAATCACTGCGGATTTGGACACGCTAATGCCCTTCACATGGTATTTCAAGGTGAAAGTGGCAAAGTCACTCTGTTTGTCACAGGAGTCCAGAGCGATGTTAATGGACACTTTAACAAAGATGGGATGTCTGGAATGGTAGAATCTATCGGTAATAAAAGCCTAATTCTTGTCGGTAACAGCAGCGAAAATATGCGTAAAATTGCAGACAATATTATTCCTCTACTTACCCCATCAAAATAACTCATCTGAATAACCAATAAACCCACTTATAGAGTGGGTTTATTGCATTTCAACTAGAGTTAAAACTCTAAAAAATCTCAATTTCTTACAAATACATGTCAGTTAACCGCCATTTCTAGAATTTTCCCGTCCAACTAGACAATGGTCGGATTTCTATATTGTAGACTAGAGAATAGGATCAGCCCCCAACTGAGCAATTGCTCAAAAAGCCCATTTAGAGGCTATATAAAATAAAGGAAAAACAAATGAACAAGACGCGTCTGTTTAAACGTTCACTATTAGCAGTGACAGTAACACTAGCTACGCAGCAAGCAATGGCTGCTGGCTTCCAGCTCAACGCTCAATCAGCAACAGGTTTAGGCCGTGCATTTGCTGGTGATGCTGTAATCGCAGATAACGCTTCAGTAATGGCGCGTAACCCTGCAGCAATGGCACTTTTCGACAAGATGGAACTATCTCTAGGTTTCGAGTCTATTACGACTATGATCGAAGTAAAAGATGCTACCTATACAGGAGTAGGATCTATATCTGATACTGATGATGTTGGTGGTACATCTGTTGCGCCAAACATCCATTTGATTGTCCCTGTGAATGATAAATTCGCATGGGGCGTAAATGCTTATACTAACTTTGGTACACGAACAGAGTTCTCCGACAGTTACGCCGCTTCTGAGTATGGCGGTACTACAGATGTAAAAAGTGCTAACTTCGGTCTAGCTGGTTCATACCGTCTAAACGAACAACTTAGCTTTGGTGCTGGACTAGATATTATTTATGGTCAGGGTACATTTAAACGTTCTACAAGTGCAGTAATTCAAAGCGCGACTGGCATTCCTCAAGGCACTGCACTTGTTGATATTGATAAAGCTGACGGTTGGGCTGTTGGCTTTAACCTAGGTACGGTTTACGAACTTGACGAGAACAACCGTTTTGGATTTGGTTACCATTACAGCCCAGAGTTCACTGCAACAGATGATAAAGGTCAGGAAATAACCCTTCCATTACCAGATATTGCTGAATTCTCTGGTTTCCACAAAATCACAGATACATCATTTGCTGTTCATTATAGTGTACAGTGGATTGGTTGGAGTGCATTCGATAAGATTGAAATGCGTAAACTAGATGGCGCATTAGTAGGCACTTCTTATGATAAGCAGTACCAATGGCAAGATGGTTGGCACTACTCTATCGGTGGAACTTACTACCTGAACAGCGATTGGACTCTTCGCGCGGGTTATATGTATGATACTAGCGCGCAAGATGAGCTAACATCAATCTCTGTACCTGATTCAGATCGTCAATGGCTATCTGCTGGCTTCACTTACGAAATCGATGATGCGTCAAACGTTGATTTTGGTTTTACTTACCTAATTGGTAAAGATACAAAAGTTAATGAATCTGTTTCTTTAGGCGCGGCAGGTACTAGCGTTTCGGCAACAACACGTGCTGATGCCATCCTGATGGGCTTACAATACAGCCGTTCTTTCTAATTTAAAGTAAGAAACAACATGTATGCTAAAGGGCTGGTCTACCAGCCCTTTTTTATTTCCCTAATGTTATTACTCACTTATTTAAGCGAACAAGTGTTTCTTAAAACAGCCATTCCTAACTACACGTGTACGCTGAAAATTTATTCACACAAAAATCAATCCAGTTTAAAATACCAAATAATAAATAATTTCAGGATATTATTTTCAATATCAACCCAAAACTGATTTCTGTTATTCATGTGTTGTTTTCACTTTTAGACTTATCCGTTCAAATTTTATAAATTTCAGCGAACATAAGAATGAAAGTAAATAAGACTCTCCTTACTCTAGCAGTGGCAGCTAGTTTAGCTAGCATATCAATTACCTCTCAAGCAGCAGGTTTTCAACTTGCAGAATATTCAGCAACAGGCTTAGGCCGTGCATACGCAGGTGAAGCAGCTATGGCAGATAATGCTGGAGCACAATGGCGCAACCCTGCAATGCTGACTTATCTAAAAGGCACACAAGTTTCAACCGGTGCTATTTATGTTAATCCTAATATTGATGTGCATGGCAATGTCACATTTAACAACACGACCAGTAGCGTTGAATCAAATGACTACGCGAACGATGCTGTCATTCCTAACTTTTACCTCTCTCACCAAATTAACGATAAACTCGTGGCGGGTATTGCTCTAGGTACAAATTACGGAATGGAAACTGAGCTAGGTTCAGACTTTGCAGCAAGCCACTTCGGCGACGAAGCAATGGTGACAACTATCGAAGTAAACGCAAATCTCGGTTATCAACTTACTAAATCTGTAAGTATCGGTGGTGGTATTCGTTATGTTATGGGAGAAGGACACTTCGGCGCAAAATCGCCTGTACAAACAGAAGCATTAGGTTTGCCGCAAGGCACTACCCTGAAATATATGGAAGGTGATGATAATGCATGGGGATGGCAAGCAGGCGCTGCATGGCAAATCAACCAAAACAACCGCGTCGGATTAACTTATAAGTCTGAAGTGGATCTTAAGCTAACAGGCACAGCTAACATGTATGTATCAGCATATAGCAGCGTAATTAATGATACAGGGTATATGGTGCTTACAATGCCAGCGACTGCTGAACTGGCGAGTTTCCATCAACTAACAGATAAACTAGCGGTTCACGGCAGCATCAACTGGACGGATTGGAGCAGCTTTGAAAAACTTGAGGCTAAGTTGGATACGCTAGGTACAGTAATGGTGAAAGAGGAAAATTGGGAAGATAACTACCGCTTCGCACTCGGAGCAACTTACCAACTAGATTCAAAACTTGCACTACGCAGTGGTGTTGCCTACGACATGGGTGCGGTAAGCGACAAAAACCGAACCATCACCATTCCAGAAACAGATCGTATCTGGCTGAGCATTGGTGCTGGCTATGATGTAACAGAAGAGTTCACCGTCGATGCTGGCTTTACTTACATTCTGGCGAAAGATGCTTCCATTACAGAATCACGCGGTTATGAATCTGACGACACAGCGGAATCAGTCGGTGGTAAATTTGTTGGTCAAACTACAGGTAGCGTATGGCTACTTGGTGTACAAGCAAGCTACCGTTTCTAAATACAGTCTATTGAGACCTAAGAGGCCAGAGTTAACGCTGGCCTCTTTGCTTCAGATGCAGTAGAAACTGCTCAGAAGCCTCTTCAATCAGATCGAGCACTAATTCAAAACCTTGTTCACCACCATAATATGGGTCAGGAATTTCTTCATAGTTCGATTCTCCGTGATCCAGAAATAATGATAATTTGTATTGCAATTGTTTCGGGCAGAGCAGCATAAGGTCTTCCAAATTTTCATGATCTGCGGCCAATATATAGTCAAAATCCTCGAAATCTCTTTTTGTCACTTTGCGAGCTAGTATGCCTGAAAATGAATAACCTCTTCGCTCTCCGGCAGCTCTTGCTCGCTTGTCTGGTAACGCACCTTCGTGATGACCAATAGTACCTGCGGAGTCAACTTCAACCGCTAGTTCTAATTCTGCTGCCTTTTTTCTTAAAACCGCTTCTCCAGTTGGTGAACGACAAATATTCCCCATACAAACCACTAAAATTTTCGTCATTGTAATTCCTTGCATTTGGTCTGTGTTTGCTCACGCCTCGTTAAGTTATCATAGTCATAAGAATCAGATTGAAAAAGGAATTGTCATGTCCAGCGATGATATAAAACAAGAGCGCCACAAAGCTCGCCAGCAGAAAGTGAAAGAAAAGGTTGACTCAAGAGTGGCCGCAGCCCAAGAAGTAAAAGGATTACTGCTCGTAATTACCGGCAATGGCAAAGGTAAATCGACTTCTGGTTTCGGTACAATAGCTCGCGCTGTTGGGCACAATAAAAAATGTGCTGTTGCTCAGTTTATTAAAGGAACTTGGGATAATGGCGAGCGAAACTTACTTGAAAAATTGGGCGTAGAGTTTCAAGTGATGGCAACTGGATTCACCTGGGATACACAGAATAAAGAGAGTGATACAGCTGCAGCACAACTCGTATGGCAACAATGTAAACGAATGCTTAAGGATGAATCTATCGATGTCATTCTATTTGATGAGCTGACGTATATGGTTAACTACGGTTATATCGAATTGGACGAAGTAGTCGAAGCACTTAGCAACAGGCCGCATATGCAGTCGGTGATCATTACAGGTAGAGCGGCTCATCGAACCTTAATCGACATGGCAGATACCGTTTCTGAAGTAAAGAATACCAAGCACGCTTTTGAAGCAGGCATTAAAGCTCTACAAGGTATCGATTGGTAGTTAATTCTTACCAACCGTCTCTTTGTTAAAAACATTTTCCTCCCCTTTCGAAGGGGAGGCTAGGTGGGGTTGCTTTCACCACACTTAATTAGGATTGCAACGACTAATAAGTTCAGTGGACTTCACCCCCCTCTAACTCCCCCTCATCTGAGGGGGAGAACCAAAAGAAAATTAGTTAAACAGCCCTTTTAGTAAGCTATCAACCGCTTTCTTAGTATCTTCGTTCTTAATCTTATCGTTTAACTTCTCGATGCCTCGATCCACTTCTTTTTTGGCTTTTTGTTTAAGTACATCGTCAAAAATAAGTTTGTATTTAGGATCAGACCATTTGCCTGATATGTTTACAGGAATAGTCACATCACGTAGCTCATCGATATCTTTACCACCCTGACCTTTCAACGACCCCACAACCGAGGTACTTAAAGTAAAGTCTACAGTCTCATTTAAGTAGTTTGCTTTACCCTGACCTTTTATACGAAGCGCTGGTGACTGCATATGTAGGTCATCCGTAGTGACATTACCTTTATCTAACTTTAGTGTGGCTGTCATGGCGCTGAAATCGGTTTTCTTTACTTGATCAGCTTCAGTCACGTCGCCACCAGTAATTTTGGCGTAGTTAGTACGTAGCATATGTGCCACGTTGATACCATTAACAGCACCGTCTGCAAAGTTTATTGCAACCGTACCGACAAGATTCTTCTGAATACCAGTCGGTGTCAGACTTTTACCTTGCGCATTGACTTCAATATTGCCAGTACCTTCAAGCATATCGTTATCAAGCACATCCACTAGCATAGGTTGAACCTTCACACCTTTAACCGATTTTTTAATGGTATACGTCGCCGGTGTTTTTCTTGCGTCTATTTGAGCTGATGCAGCTACACTACCTTGATACAAATTAGCCGTGAAAGATTTTAGTGTCACTAACCCACGATTCACGACAATATCCGCTTTAACGTTCTGCATTTTTGCATTATTTGCTTTTAGCTTATCAATTGTGATGTCACCAGCTACATCTATTGTCTGTAATGCGGAAAGATCAGGCTCAACTTCTTCTTGGCTAGTTGTTACTGGTTTTACTTCCGAAGATTTTGCGGCAGAAGCTTTATCTATTCCGAGAAAAGCATCTACATCAATATCCGGACTGTGCAGACTAAATCTTACTTTGGGAATATCGGCCAGAACCACATTGAATTTACCGTCAAACTGCAATGCGTTTGCTGTTAGCTTAGCTAATACAACATTTAAGGCATTTTTGCTGATGTCAAAAGTAATATCCGATTGCATACCGACTTTCATCGGCGATTGAGGTAATGCAGCTCCTTCCAAATTTGCTTCCAGATTAAATCCGTTAGCAGCAACTTGAGTGATTTCTTTGTTAACGACTAGCGAACTAGTACCCTTCGCGTCTAATATTATGTCTGCTGCTTTACCTTTTACAGAAAAATCTAGCGCGTTTGGCTTGTCGAATTCAAATGTCGCTAACGCTAACTTTGCAGACTCAATGTTGTTTGCTTGATCGCTAAAGCTCGTGTCCACATTGATATTGCGTAGCTCGTATTGGGCAAAGTCTTTCGACAATTTAACTTCTGCGTTACCCGTCGCTGCAAAATTCTGCGGATTATTTTTTTGCTGCTCGTTACGACCTTTTGCAGCAAAGCTGACTAAAGTCCACTTCTCAGCTTCGAACTCATCAATGTTTAACTGAACATCATATAGCTTGGTTTGAGTCCCCGCTTTACGATCTTGGATATCTAATAGCGCCTTGTTAATAGTTACGCCAGCCAATTGAATGACCCAATCTTGAACGCTACTGCTTTGCTCTGGAGTAGTAGAAGGTACAGAATCTTTACCTGCCGAAGAGACCGAAGTTTCAGCAGCATCTTGTGAGCTTTGAACTTGAGTCAAACTGTCTAAGTTAGTACGACCATCTTTCAGTGTTTCTAAATAAATTTCGGCACCATCAAGCTGAATGTTGCCAATGATTAACTGTTTGTCTAACAATGGCATCACTGATACATCAACACCAACATTGTCTACTTTAAACAAATTTGGGTTTGAGAAACCGTCAGGGTTTTTCAGCTCTGTTTTACCAATCTCAAAGCCAATCGAAGGAAAGAACTTCCAACCAATATCGCCTTCAATAATTAAATCGAGTCCGATTTGCTCTTTCGTTTTTTCAACAATTAATGGCTTGAACTGGTTAGGATTCACGAACAAAACAAGTGCTGCGACTGCGCCTACAGCGACGACCAACAGTACAGCAACCAAGAGTAACAGTTTTTTCATCTGTTTTATCCTTGCTTGAAAACATCAACACCCGTGATAAACCAATACCTTTCAATCAGTTAATCAATAATGTAGATATAAAAAAAGTGACACCTAAAGTGCCACTTTTCAGTTAAAAAATAAAGTCGGCTAATGCCAAG
This sequence comes from Vibrio ziniensis, assembly GCF_011064285.1. Classification (NCBI taxonomy): domain Bacteria; kingdom Pseudomonadati; phylum Pseudomonadota; class Gammaproteobacteria; order Vibrionales; family Vibrionaceae; genus Vibrio; species Vibrio ziniensis. Next base: position 948,902 of record NZ_CP049331.1, on the reverse strand, counting down.
CATTAGTCAAAATTACGATTTTAGCAATTTTGCAATGTGTGCTTTTAACACATCGATCGCGATACGGTTTTTACCGCCACGAGGAACGATGATGTCAGCATATTGTTTTGACGGTTCAATAAACTGGAGGAACATAGGACGAACCGTTTTTTGATATTGCTTAAGCACTGAATCCATAGTGCGACCACGATCTTCTACGTCACGCTTAACGCGGCGCAGTAAACAGATATCTAACGGAGTATCCATAAATACTGTTACTTGCATTAGCTCACGAAGGCGTGGGTCAGTTAGCAGCAGAATACCTTCCAAGATAATGACTTTTTTAGGTGTCATTGTCGTGGTGTGATCTGTGCGAGTATGCTCTGTATAGCTGTACTCTGGAACATCAACCGCTTGGCCATTCATTAGTTGTGTTAAGTGTTCACACAATAAATCATGGTCCAATGCACTTGGGTGGTCGTAATTGGTTTTAACACGCTCTTCCATGCTCAGATGGCTTTGGTCTTTGTAATAGCAATCTTCCGTAATCACACCGATTTGGTTGTCACCAACTTTCGCACTCAGTTCATTGTAAATGGTGCTCGCTATAAGGCTTTTACCAGAAGCTGATGCGCCGGCGATACCAACGATGACGCATTGATTATTATCAGACATGTATGTGCACTCGATACGTGTATATTGAAAATGAGATAAACCGCCTGATTATAGGGAGTTAAAAAGGGTTATACCAGTTTGCATTAGCTTTAAATGCCAGTAATTTCTGATGTTGGACAATAAAAAGCCAGAGTAAACGATTACATCCACTCTGGCATATTTCATTAACATCGAGTTCTATCAATTAGCTAGTAGCCATTACTCAACCATAGTAAACATAATGGACTCTGGTTTCGGCTTTCCTTGCCAATACATCGCCGCGCACACTCTTTCAGCTAACTGAAGATAGGCAATGGCATGCTCACTCTCTGGACGCGCTGCGACCGTTGGAGCACCTGCATCTATGTCTTCTCGCATGCTGATGTGAAGAGGAATCTGAGCGAGCAATGATAGACCAAACTCATTCGCTAACGTCTGAGCACCACCATGACCGAAGATATGCTCCTTTTCACCACAATGACTACAGATGTGGTAACTCATGTTCTCCACCATACCAATAACCGGAACATTCACTTTCTCAAACATTGCAGCACCTTTACGAGCATCCGCCAGTGCCAAATCTTGGGGAGTGGTAACAATGAGTGCACCAGTAACCGGAATTTGCTGAGAAAGCGTCAGTTGAATGTCGCCTGTACCCGGTGGCATATCAATCACCAAGTAGTCTAATTCCGGCCATTCTGTTTCAGTAAGAAGCTGCGCCAACGCTTTAGAGGCCATAGGCCCACGCCAGATTGTGGCATCGGATTTATCCACCAAGTAACCGATAGAATGTGTGTAGATGCCATGCGCCTTTATTGGCTGCATCCATTTATTGTCTCGAACTTCTGGTTTCGCATCTAACTGCCCTAACATCATAGGTACTGAAGGACCATAGATATCAGCATCGAGCAAGCCGACTTTCGCGCCGCATTTTGCAATCGCTAACGCTAGGTTGACTGCGGTCGTCGACTTACCTACACCACCTTTCGCTGAAGTCACCGCAATAATGTTTTTCACACCACGCACTTCTGACGCAACATGTGTTTCTAATGCTTTCGGAGCCACAACGACTTCATAATAAAACTCAGGCACTTCACCAGATCGCTGCTGTTGTGCAATCCAGCTTGAAAGTTCTTCAGGCAAAGAGAGCGCAGCAAAAGGAAGCGTAATCTTAAAGCCTTGAGCCTCCACCGAAACGATACCCGGTTGAGAAGCCCACTCTTGGATAAGAAATGAGTGCTGAAATTGGTTTAACCAATCACAAAAATCTTGCTTGGAACTGAATTGACGCATAGGTCCTCCTTGTTTGCCCTATGCTACCACCAGCTAAGCCTATACAGAACCATGAAAAAACTAAGGCAATCACACCTTTGATACCTTGGAGTTAGGTGGCTCATGGGGTAGTATTACCCATCAAATTTTTATACCTATCAAGAAAGCGAATATTAAGTATGGCAAACGATCCAAGACTCTCTACCGCAAGGAAATTGCTGGTCACTTGTGCCCTTCCGTACGCTAATGGTTCGATCCACTTAGGTCATATGCTTGAGCACATCCAAGCTGACATCTGGGTTCGCTACCAACGTCTACGCGGCAACACTGTAAACTTCATCTGTGCTGACGATGCCCACGGCACGCCAATCATGCTAAAAGCACAACAGATGGGTATGACACCAGAAGAGATGATCGCCGCTGTTAGCGAAGAGCACCAAAAAGACTTCGCTGGCTTTGATATCAGCTTTGACAACTACCACAGCACACACTCAGATGAGAACCGTGAGCTGGCTTCTCACATCTACCTAGAGCTTAAAAAGAATGGTTTTATCTCTAGCCGTACAATTTCTCAGTTGTTCGATCCTGAGAAAGAGATGTTCCTGCCAGACCGTTTCGTAAAAGGTACTTGTCCTAAGTGTAAGTCAGAAGACCAATACGGTGACAACTGTGACGCTTGTGGTGAGACATACAGCCCAACTGAGCTTATCAATCCTAAGTCTGCAGTTTCTGGCGCTACACCAATCATGAAAGATTCTGAGCACTTCTTCTTCGACTTGCCTCAGTTTGAAAGCATGCTAAAAGAGTGGACTCGTTCAGGCTCTCTTCAAGCTGAAACAGCAAATAAGATGCAAGAGTGGTTTGAGTCTGGTCTGCAACAATGGGATATCTCACGCGATGCACCTTACTTCGGTTTTGAAATCCCAGGCGAAAAAGACAAGTTCTTCTACGTTTGGCTAGACGCACCAATTGGCTACATGGGTTCATTCAAAAACCTATGTAACAAACGTGATGATCTCGATTTCGACGAGTACTGGAACAAAGACAGCAAAACGGAACTTTACCACTTCATCGGTAAAGATATTGTTTACTTCCACAGCCTATTCTGGCCTGCGATGCTAGACGGTTCTGGTTTCCGTAAGCCAAACAACGTATTCGTTCACGGCTACGTCACTGTAAACGGCGCGAAGATGTCTAAGTCTAAAGGTACTTTCATCAAAGCAAGTACTTACCTAGAGCATTTAGATCCAGAATGTCTACGTTACTACTACGCGGCGAAGCTAAACAGCCGTATCGATGACCTAGACCTTAACCTTGAAGACTTCACTCAACGTGTAAACGCTGATGTGGTTAACAAAATCGTTAACCTTGCTTCTCGCAATGCAGGCTTCATTGCTAAGCGTTTTGAAGGCAAGCTATCAGACAACTTTGCAGAGCCAGAGCTATACGACGAGTTCATAGAAGCGGCTGACCGTATTGCAGAGCAATTTGAAGCTCGCGAGTTTGGTCGCGCTATTCGTGAAATCACTGCACTAGCAGACAAAGCAAACCAATACGTCGATGAGAAAGCTCCTTGGGTTGTTGCGAAACAAGAAGGTCAAGATCAAGAGCTGCAAGATATCTGTTCTGTGGGTATCAACTTGTTCCGCGTTCTAATGACGTATCTGAAACCTGTTATGCCTGAGCTAGCAGCGCGTACTGAAGCATTCCTAAACCAAGAATTAACTTGGGAAGGTATCGCTACTCCGCTAACTAGCCATGAAATCACAGCGTTTAAAGCACTGTTCAACCGTATCGATCCTAAGAACATCGAAGCGATGATTGAAGCGTCGAAAGAAGATGCGGCCGCTGAAGTCGCAGCAAAAGAAAAAGCAGAAGCAGCGAAAGCAACAGAACTAAGTAAAGATCCAATCGCAGAAGAAATAGAATTTGATGACTTTGCGAAAGTTGACCTGCGTATTGCAAAAATCGTGTCATGCGAAGCGGTGCCAAAAGCAGACAAACTACTGAAATTCCAATTGGATATCGGTGGTGAAATGCGTCAAGTATTCTCTGGTATTAAAGCTGCTTACGAACCAGAAGAGTTAGTTGGTAAGCTTACGGTGGTGGTTGCAAACCTTAAGCCTCGTAAGATGAAATTCGGAATGTCTGAAGGCATGATCCTAGCTGCAGGCCCTGGTGGCAGTGAGCTATGGATTCTAGAGCCACACGAAGGTGCGCAGCCAGGTATGCGTGTAATGTAATTGCTCTAAGATTCCGCTTTAAATCAAAGCTTTTAAAAAGCCCTAGCGTCATACTCGCTGGGGCTTTTTTATGAACCAGCTCACACTTTTAGTTCAATTCGCACTAATGCAGTGCATTATTTTATTCAATAAAAATCTAACTAATTGATTTCATAAAACTTAATGCTTGGCATTAAAACTGCAATTCCTTCCATAAATAATAATATCCCTTCACTGGTCGAAGCATTGGCTTCCACTATCAAGGTACACAAGGAGTTGGTTATGTTTGTCATTGTCTCAATGCTGATCTCAATCGGCATACTTGGTTTGATGTTCTTCTATTCAAAGCAAAGAGAATCGACTTTGCAGCGTAAATACGAGCTTCTCATCGATCTACGTCAACTGTTATATCTAAGTCGACAACACCGTAACGCGACTCACCATGCACTGATGTTTGGTGAGAAGAGAGATGCAGAACTAAACCATTTACAAGATTTGCTGCATGAAAAATCGAACCACCTGATCTCAACCTCGCACTTCGATAACAAACCCATGTATCGAGTGCTACAGCTTAAACTAAAAGCGTTAATGAATAACTGGCAGGACAGAAGCGTTTCTCGCAACCAAATGATGCATGGCAAGGCCATCCGCCACTGCATGTTTTTGATGGATGAGGTCATGCTGGCTTGGTTAGTAGAATCAAACCGAGAAGATTTAAGCAATGAGTACCACATAAATTGGCAACAAGTGATCGATTCGATGGATACTTTGACACAATTACGAATTGCGATTGAAGATATGTATACTCAAGACGGTTCTTCACGTTTACGTCATTACTGTGATTTATTACGTCGTAAACTCAACCAACTCGCGTTGATTAGCCCGCTTTCAATTGCATCTCCAGCGTGCTCTAAAGCAATGCATCTGCTAAGTGAATTGCATGAAAATCCTACTTTCGATATATCTCAAGAGCAGTTGTATCAACTAACTTCAGATGTCTCGCTAAGCATTGCCCATGTTTACGACCAAATGTTGGCAGATGTAAGTGAAAGCCTCTACATCCCTTTGCCAAAACTTATCGTTGCTTGATGTACGAAAACGCCATACTGCAAAAGTATGGCGTTCTACAATTCAGAGCTTATCTAATAGGTGTTATAATTGTTAACACAACGAGAATCAAAGCATCTGGCGAGCAGCTTCTACTACAACTTTAATTGAACGAGCTTCTGTCTCTTTAAGCGTTGCGTGATCTGGAATTTCTTTTTGAGTGCGGTTGATGATAACACCAGCGACACAGCCCGCTTTCAAACCAGAACTTGCACACATGGTTAGTAGCGTTGCTGATTCCATTTCAAAGTTCAACACGCCCATTTCTTGCCACTCTTTCATTGAGCCTTGGAAACGCTTAACTACACGACCTGTGAACGTGTCATAACGCTCTTGACCTGGGTAGAAAGTATCACTTGAAGCCGTAATGCCCATGTGAACAGTAGCGCCACTCTCTTCAGCCGCTTTTTTCATCGCAATGGCAACATCAAAGTCTGGTACTGCAGGGAATTCCATTGGAGCAAAATGCAGACTTGCACCATCTAGGCGAACAGAACCAGTCGTCACGATCATATCACCAACATTGACATGTGGCTGAATAGCCCCCGTCGTGCCAACACGCAAGAAACTGCGTACACCTAATTGTGCTAACTCTTCTACAGCAATAGAAGTTGAAGGACCACCGATACCAGTAGAACAAACTACCACTGATTTTCCGTCTAGCTCTGCTCGATATAGCGTGTATTCACGGTGGCTTGCAAGAAATACAGGGTTATCCATTAGTTCTGCAATTTTTTGTACTCGTGCTGGATCACCTGGAATGATCGCTAAAGTTGCGCCATTAAGATCAGCTTCGGTAACACCAAGGTGGAATACTGCTTGAGACATAGGTTGCTCCTTCATGCGGCTTATTCAGCTCATAAATGTAATTAGGTACAGCACAACTTTAGCTTACTACAGAAAGTTATAGAGTGATAAAAATCACACCAATGAAAGCAATAATAATTTATGTTTCACATAAAAGTGATCAAAATCACACTAAATATCAATATAGGCTATTTTTCGATCACATTAAAATCGAAAAATAAAAAAAGGCACAGTTGGTATCTGTGCCTTGAGTGATTGACTTCAACTTGTAAAACTAGCAGTAATGTCTATACAGGATGTTTAAAGCAATTCGCCAAGTTTTTACCAATGGCTCGTAATACATCACGTCGGGTGATGATTCCCACTAGCTTACCGTTATCCACTACTGGATAAACTTTGGGTTTTCCTACCTTCATCAAATCAGCAAGTTCTATGACCGACATTTCTGGCGATACAGAAAGTACCTCTTGATGCATACAGTCACTCACTATATGAGTGTCTTGGCAGAAATAACTTACTTTGACGAGCTTATCGAGCAAATCTTGTTCAGAAAGAAAGCCTATCACACGCTCTTTGTCATCTATTACAGGTCCACCCAAGTGATCTGAACGCATCACTTTATCTAATGCAGCAGACAAAGACATATCAGGAGTAAAGGTCACCGCTTTTACGGTCATATAATCTTTTACTTTTAGTGAATCCATTTCAGTCTCCTTAGATTCCTTTTTACGTAAAGGGGGCTAATACTCTAAGTGTTGACTAATTTCTTGATTTTACTAAATGGAAATCACCAATTATTTTGATAGTTTTTAACTATTACAGTAAATAACATCGATTGATCGTAACTTTGAAACAACTTCAATAGCCCGAAAGCACTACTTAGCCCAACGAAGCGCAGCTTTTGCATCCGATTCACGGGAGTCAATCCAGCGAGTACCATCGTCAGTTCGTTCTTTCTTCCAGAATGGTGCTTTGGTCTTTAAATAATCCATTACAAATTCGCAAGCTTCAAATGAAGCGGAGCGATGAACGCTACTCACACCAACAAATACCACTTGGTCACCAATATCGAGATCACCAATTCGGTGAATCAAGCGCAGTTGAAGTAACGGCCAGCGTGATTTCGCCTCTTCGCAAATCTCACTGAGCGATTTTTCCGTCATGCCTGGGTAATGTTCTAAATGCAACCCAGTGACATGATCACCTAAGTTCATGTCACGCACTTTGCCAATGAAAGTCACCACGGCTCCAGCATCTGTACCTGAAGAAAGAGCCCCATACTCCTGTGCAACAGAAAAGTCTTCTAGCTGAACTGAAACATAAGCGCTCATATTAACCTCCTGTCACTGGTGGGAAGAATGCGACTTCATCACCATCGGTCAGTTGAAAGTCCATCGGTACTATGGACTGATTAACCGCAGCAAGCAATTTCCCAGCCTCCAGAGCCAAAGCCCATTTGTCAGACTGAGAGGCAAGTTGAGCACGTAGATCTTCTACTGATTCAAACTCATGCTCTAACGACAGACCATCACAGTCTACCAGCTCTCTTGTTTGGGCAAAAAACAACACTTTAATCATACATCTACCTTAAAATGACCCGATTTACCGCCCGTCTTTTCTAACAAACGAATTTGCCCAATCACCATGTCTTTCTGCACAGCTTTACACATATCGTAGATAGTCAGCGCAGCAACAGAGGCCGCCGTTAATGCTTCCATTTCAACGCCAGTTTTACCAGCAAGTTTACATACAGACTCAATACGAACTTTGTTTTCCGACTCTATCGCTTCAAGCTGTACTTCCACTTTAGATAGTAACAGCGGGTGACAAAGTGGAATTAAATCCCATGTTTTCTTTGCGGCTTGAATACCAGCAATACGCGCTGTAGCAAACACATCACCTTTGTGATGCTGACCAGAAACAATCAGTTGTAGCGTTTCTGGTGCCATATGAACAAAAGCTTCTGCCCGCGCTTCTCTTACTGTTTCCGCTTTAGCAGAAACATCAACCATGTTTGCTTCACCAGAAGCATTGATATGAGTGAATTGAGTCATCGTTGTTCACTCTTACAGATGCGGCATAAAGTTACATGGGCGATGGCTAGCATCTAATTGTTGTTTAATGATTTTTGTCCAACCGGTACGACATGCACCAGTCGAGCCTGGCATAGCAAAAATAACGGTATGATTTGCAAACCCAGCTACCGCTCGAGATTGAATGGTAGAAGTACCAATTTCTTCATAAGAAACGATACGGAACAATTCACCGAAACCTTCAACTTCTTTATCAAACAGGGGCTTTAGTGCTTCAGGAGTACTGTCACGAGAAGTGAAACCTGTGCCACCAGTAATTAATACTGCTTGAACTTTTTCATCAGCAATCCACTGCGACACTACCGCACGGATTTTGTACATATCATCAATTACGATTTGCTTGTCAGCTAGGTGGTGGCCAGCTTCTTGGAGTTGCTCGGCAAGGTAACGACCTGAAGTATCATTTTCTTCGGTACGTGTATCTGAAACGGTTAGAACTGCGATATTCGCTGGCTGAAATTTGCTTTCTGCGTGACCCATTTGCTCACCCTAATGTAATGTTCTAGTGTAATAATTTAATTCGTCACGAACGCCTTATGCTTTCGCGATAGATTTTTACTTGTTAATAGATTTATCCGCCAATAGACGCTAAATGCGGCGTCATCCCGGTATTTCCTTCCTGAAGAAAATGGCTGACAGATTTGTTCTGCAACTGCATTTGAATACGTGAGATTAACTCAGCTTCCTGAGCGTCCTCCTGCATCAAATCTCTTAGTTCAATACCTTGCTCACCAAAAAGACAGAGATGAAGCTTGCCAAGCGCGGACACTCTTAAACGGTTACAGCTGTCACAGAAATTCTTTTCGTACGGCATGATAAGACCGATTTCACCCTGATAATCTGGATGAACAAAAACCTGTGCTGGGCCATCATTGTTCTCTCTCACCTTTAGAATCCAACCATTAGCAATCAGTTGGTTTCGAATCGTGACTCCAGAAATATGATGTTTGGTAAACAAGTCATCCATTTCCCCCGTTTGCATCAGTTCAATAAAACGCAATTGGATTGGACGATGCTTTATCCAGTTGAGAAACAACGGAAGTTCGTGGTGGTTACGATCTTTCATCAAAACCACATTCACTTTAACTTGCTTGTAGCCCACCTCGAATGCGCGGTCAATTCCAGACATCACTTGATGAAATCGGTTTTCACCAGTGATTTGATGGAACATCCTTGGGTCTAAGCTATCAACGCTGACATTGATGTGAGTCAGTCCCGCTTCCTTCCATTCCGCAACACCTCTTTCCATTCGATAGCCATTGGTTGTCGTAGCAATTTTTTGAATGTTCGAGTTGTCAGCGATGACACGGATAATATCGGTAAAATCTTTGCGTAACGTCGGCTCACCACCAGTGATACGGATCTTAGATGTACCGCAATCGGCAAATGCGTTCACTACGCGATGAATTTCTGGAAGAGTTAGAAAAGACGAATTTTTGCTCCCCGAAGGTTTATAACCATCAGGCAGGCAGTACGTACATTTGAAGTTACATACATCGGTAACTGATAGGCGCAAATAATAAAATTTACGCCGGAATTTATCTTCGAATTGTTGCGCCAAGGAACACCTTTCCAAATACGGGAGGCACAAGCATTTCCACTTATGCCCTTGTGACAACATGCCACTGGCTTTTTCATCATATCACTAATAATAAACAGAGACTTAGATGAAGAAGCTCGGAGTTATGGCAGCCGGTTAGTAAGTTGGAGACTTTTCTAATCAGCGACTACTGGCTGTAAAATACTGAAAAACGCTTCATCTTTCTAGTAAATCAGTTACAAAAAAAAACCAATATCCTAATTTACCTCTAAATAAGTATAAGTCGTTTTATATATCCTATACATTCTAGTATACCCAAGCGAATTGACGTTGTGATAGGACTTCTACGCACTCAACAAACTCTACTTGCGAACTTGGGTATATCAAATATTAGAAGAACAAAAAATTATGAATTTATATCAAGACAAAAAAGTGGTTGCGATAGGCGGCGGTCACGGGCTAGGACGTATTTTGGCAGCGTTGAAACATTTCGGATCTAACGCTACAGGCATTGTTACAACAACTGACAACGGTGGTTCAACGGGACGTATCCGTAACTGCCAAGGTGGTATTGCTTGGGGCGATACTCGCAACTGTATCAACCAGCTCATTACCGATCCTTCAATTAGCTCAATGATGTTTGAATACCGCTTCAAAGGTAGCGGTGAACTGGATGGTCATAACCTAGGTAACCTAATGTTGACGGCACTAGATAACTTATCGGTTCGCCCTCTGGATGCCATCAACCTTATCCGAGCCATGCTCAAAGTCGATGTAAACATCATCCCTATGTCTGAACATCCTTCAGATCTCACAGCACTGGCAACAAGTGGTAAATGGGTTACAGGTGAAACCAGCGTAGATGAAATGAAAGACGATTTGTTGCGTCTTGACCTTGAGCCGAAGGTGACAGCAACACTCGAAGGTGTCGAGGCAATTGCTCAGGCCGATGCTATTATTCTAGGTCCGGGAAGCTTCCTAACCAGTATTATGCCACCTTTACTTTTACCTAAAATCGGTCAAGCCATATTTGATAACCAAAATGCCAAAGTCATATTTATTGAAAACTTATCACCTGAGTATGGTCCTGCTGGTCGTATGAGCCTAAAACAAAAACTGGAATGGTGTGAGCGAGCTTGTAAAAACCGAAAAATCGACGTGGTTTTAGGCCCCAAAGAGCATCCTGAATTAAAGGAAATATGGAATTGTGTGACTCGCGATTTAGCATCACCAAACCGCGATTGGCGTCATGACCGAGACAAATTACGTCTGGTTATTGAAGAGCAATTAAACAGCTGATTTAGTTTGGTGGTTATGATTATCGCTAGCAACGACTTATCACCGACTAGCGATAAACAATCATCAATGGCTGCTAATGATCAGCTGCTGATAACAGCCGTAAGTCTGGTTGATAATATCCACCATAGTCGCGGCCTCTATTCTTACATCAAAATGCTCACCTAGCTTTGCCTTGGCATCGATATCCACCGCTTTAGCACATAGCTTATCGGCGCCAAAGCTAGCAGCGCTACTTTTTAACGCATGGCTAATATCTTTAAGGTACTGAGTTTTATCCGTTAGCTCATTACTGGTTAAACTTTGCTGATAGGCTACCAACTCACCAAGAAAGATCTCAACAAGCAAAGGAACATTATCTTCCCCGATTTCTCTCGCTAGTTTCTCTATCTTGCTTTGGTTTAACACTTCCATCATTACCTGCTTTCCTTTTCTTTTTCATTCCACGTTTGTAGCTTTCTGTATAGCGTTGAAGGACTGACATCCAAATACCCAGCCGCTTTCGGAATGTTGCCATCACAAGCTTCTATCGCTTTTTCGATAGCTTGCTTTTCTGTCATCCAAAGAGGAAATATCTCATGTACCGTTATCGTACTGCTGTTTGGCTGTTCGGCAGGTTCATTGCGCTGCTGAGGAAAGTTCAATGGCGGTGGTAACATCTCTTGTGATATTTCTTTACCATCATTCAGTACCACAACGTTACGCAATACGTTCTGCAATTGACGAACGTTACCCGGCCACTCATAGCGTTTAAAGCGTTCAACCACTTCTGGAGACAAACGCACAAAACCTTTGCCTTCTTCTTTTGACATATAACCCAATAGCGAATAAGCGATTTCAATAACGTCATCGCTACGTTCACGTAAAGGTGGTAGATGCAAAGGAATCACATAAAGACGGTAATACAAGTCTTCCCTAAAACGACCTTCCTGCACTTCCTTCCATGGATCTCGGTTGGTAGCGCAAACAAATCGTACATCCACGCTTTTCATCTTAGAAGAACCGACTTTTTGAAACGTACCGGTCTGAATAAAGCGCAGCAATTTTGTCTGCAATTCTAGATCCATTTCGCACAATTCATCGAGAAACAGCGTGCCACCGTCGGCCAATTCAGCCGCCCCTTGGCGATCTGAAGCAGCCCCCGTAAAGGCCCCCTTTACGTGGCCAAATAGTTCACTCTCAATGAGGTCTTTGGGAATCGCGGCACAGTTAATAGCAATAAACGGCTTATCGCCACGTTTGCTCGCTGCATGAATCGCTTCTGCACACACTTCTTTACCCGTACCACTTTCTCCAGTGATAAAGATACTCGCTTTACTGCTCGCTGCTGAGTCTATAGTCCGGTAAACCGCTTGCATGGTTTGACTACTGCCAATAAAGCCTTGATAGTTTTGGTTATTAATACCATCAACATCATTCTTAAGCTTACTGGCTTTACGAATCGCATTGTTCACTGTGACGCGTAAACGATCAGCTTCACAAGGCTTAATCAAGAAATCCTGAGCACCATGACGCATAGCCTCAACCGCTGTATCAATAGAGCCGTGCGCAGTCATGAAAATAACCGGAACATCGGGAGACTTTTGTTTCACTTCGTGCAATACGTCCATGCCGGTCATATCTGGTAATCTGAGATCGAGAAGAATTAAATCAGGTTCTCGCGCCGCAATGCTTTCAATCGCCTCGCGCCCAGTGCCGACGATATTGATGTCTATTTCAAGTGGAGTGAGGTAAGAACGATACAACGCCGCCACAGACGCCGTATCTTCCACCATCAATAAGTATTTTGCTTTTTGTGGTGTGTAATTGTGTTGCATAGCCTAGCCATTTATTATTTGCATTTTGCTTCATAATTGCATTAGAAGTTGCATTTTGCAAACATACGATAACTAAACCATACGATTAGTATGAGAATTAAACAAAACTAGCATTTTATATATGGCACAAAAAATGCCTATTTCATAATGACCCTAACGGGTCACCTAGCCAACTGACGTTGTTAGTGAATACAATATTCACAAAATTACAGCCAATAGACCGATTTCTATTGGCTATTTTTTTATCTTATAGTTCTGCTAACGCCTAATAATACCATCCTAGATAAAAATATGATCAGACTAAGCATCGGCGAGCAGCGAATGGGCGTCAAACGCAAACGCGCATTCATTCGTCCCTGAAGCTCCACCGAGCCATCCGTGGCTCGGAGGGTTTGCTTATCGACGCCCATTCACTGATGAGGAAATTTTCCAGAATGGTATAACTAGGAATTAGTGATGAACTGTTTTCTCAATTCTTCAATCTGATCACGGGTTTTCGCGGCCAACTCAAACTCTAAGTTTTGAGCATATTTGTACATTTGACCCTCGAGCTTACTGATCTCTTTATCCAATTGCTGTGGCGTTAACGATCCATAGTTAGCGGCATCTTCAGCAACTTTAGAAAGAGCCACCACTTTGCTTGATTTCTGTTTGCGAGATTTAGCAATATCGCCAATCTCCATAATATCTTTGATATTACGTTTTAGAGCTTGAGGTTTAAGCCCCATGGCTTCGTTATAGGCGTGTTGTTTCTCGCGACGACGATCAGTTTCATCCATCGCTTTCTTCATTGATTTAGTAATGCTATCAGCATAAAGAATAGCTTTGCCTTCAATGTTACGAGCCGCACGACCTATGGTCTGTATCAATGATCGCTCCGAACGTAAGAAGCCCTCTTTATCAGCATCCAAAATCGCCACCAGCGACACTTCAGGCATGTCTAAACCTTCACGCAACAAGTTGATACCGACCAGAACATCAAACTCGCCCAGACGCAAATCACGGATAATTTCAACCCTTTCGACTGTATCGATATCCGAGTGCAGATATCTCACCTTGACACCATGCTCATGCAGATATTCAGTCAGATCTTCCGCCATACGTTTGGTCAAGGTAGTAACCAACACCCTTTCATCTTTAGCTGAACGAATACGGATCTCAGAAAGCAAATCATCGACCTGAGTCGTCACTGGGCGTACTTCAAGTTGTGGATCTAATAGACCCGTAGGACGAACAACCTGATCAGCCACTTCTCCGCCAGATTTTTCCAACTCATAGTTGCCTGGTGTTGCGGACACAAAAATCGTCTGTGGCGCTAGAGCTTCGAACTCTTCAAATTTTAGCGGTCTATTATCCAACGCAGAAGGAAGACGGAAGCCAAACTCCACTAAAGTTTCTTTACGGGAGCGGTCACCTTTAAACATCGCACCTATTTGCGGTACTGTAACGTGCGATTCATCAATGACTAATAAACCATCGTGAGGCAGATAGTCAAACAATGTCGGAGGCGGCTCACCCTCGTTACGGCCACTCAAAAATCGGGAGTAGTTTTCAATGCCCGAGCAAAAACCTAACTCGTTCATCATCTCAATATCGAATTGAGTTCTCTGAGTAATACGTTGCTCTTCTAGTAGTTTGTTGTTCTCAAGCAAGTATTTACGGCGTGACTCGAGTTCCACTTTAATACTTTCAATCGCTTCAAGAATGCGTTCTCGTGGCGTCACATAGTGAGTTTTAGGATAGACAGTAAAACGAGGTAAATCTCTTTGCTTAATCGCGCCAGTTAACGGATCAAACAAGCTGATACAATCAACTTCATCATCAAACATTTCCACACGCACCGCATCTTGGTCAGATTCAGCAGGGAAAATATCAATCACTTCACCACGAACTCTGAACTGACCACGCTCAAATGCTACGTCATTTCGAGAATATTGTAGTTCAGCGAGTCGACGCAACATATCTCGTTGATCAATCACATCACCTCGACGCAAGTGCAGCATCATTTTCAGATAGGAGTCGGGGTCTCCCAGACCATAAATCGCGGACACTGAAGCAACAATAATGGCATCTTTACGTTCCAGCAGCGCTTTGGTTGCAGAAAGTCGCATTTGTTCAATATGGGCGTTAACAGAAGAATCCTTCTCGATGAAAGTATCTGTAGTAGGCACATATGCTTCTGGCTGGTAGTAGTCATAGTAAGAAACAAAGTATTCAACGGCATTATTTGGGAAGAAGGATTTCATCTCTCCATAAAGCTGAGCGGCAAGAGTCTTGTTTGGAGCGAGCAATATAGTCGGTCGCTGAGACTGAGCGATAACATTTGCTAGGGTAAACGTTTTACCTGAACCCGTTACACCTAACAGTGTTTGGTGAGCCAATCCTGCCTCAATTCCTTCTAAAAGTTGTTCTATGGCTTTAGGCTGATCGCCAGATGGACGATAGTCTGATACCAATTCAAACGCCTTACTCATTACGCATTCTTCCTACAATTTTGACTAGAGGCTGTTATATATAATAGCTATTGTCGCTGCTTGGCTTACGGCATGGCAAGCCATAATTGCCAATAGAGCAAAAGAGATATTTAACACTACAATCAATTCAACTAAATCCATCAATGAAACGAATGTAAATTCACAAATCAAACTTGTGTTTCAGATCTATCGCGTATGAAAAATAACATTCGCATCTATTGATAAAGTTTGTTAACATCGCTGCCCCACCGAGTTCTATCGCTTTAATTTCCCTAAAAAATAATCCACTGGTTTTCCCCAAAATATTTTATTTTGACATTAAACTGACCTTTCCACTCTAATCCCAAAGCATGAGAAAAAACAGTGGATAACATACTTTATAAAAGAAAATTCAATCAGTTACACTTTTTATACAATCGATTACATTTAGAGTTTTCACTTAAATAATAACTCACCAGTAGATTGCTCAAGTTTCATCAACACACTTATCCACAAATTTGGTGGATAAGTAAATCCAGCGTAATACCCATAAGGGGTACAGAAAAGTAAACTGTTTTTTTTGATAAAAATTCACTGAAATTTGGAGTGTAAAGGTTGACACTATCCGCCCCTCTGAGTAACATCCGCACCGCATAAAATAATTCCCCCTTAGTTCAGTCGGTAGAACGGCGGACTGTTAATCCGTATGTCGCAAGTTCAAGTCTTGCAGGGGGAGCCAAATTCAAGAAAAAAGACGTCCTAGGACGTCTTTTTTTGTTTCTGACTTGGAGAAAAAATCTAGCTGATCATCGGAGGATCAAATGCGGTGAGGGCTGGTACTTCACCTGTGTATTTTTCTATTCGAACCAATGCTGAGTTTGCAGCACAACCATTCGCTAAGCGAGACGACGGTACATCGAGTGTCAGTACATTGCAGCCACCGTTTTTGCATATTCCAGATTGCTTATCAAAGTCTGGCCATGCCCCTTCGTGGATACACACTGAACCCTGTTTGATTCTGTCCGTTACTTCAGCACCAACCAACACTTGTCCTCTTTGATTAAAGGCTCGTACTAAATCACCTGTTTTTATATCTCTCACCATAGCATCGTCAGGGTGTATCCAGATTGGTTCCCGATCGGCAATCGCATACTGGCCACGTATCGTTGCATAGTTGAATTGGCTGTGAAGACGATGAGCAGCATGCGCGGTCATTAGCTGTAACTCTCCATCCTTAGCATTGCCGGTATATTCGTCCGGAGCCAACCATGTTGGATGTGGAGGACAATCTTTGAGGTTGTAACCTTCGATTGTTTTGGAGTAGATCTCTATTTTTCCGCTAGGTGTGCCTAACGGATTGAGTACAGGATCTTCACGAAACGCTGCGTGGCGAACAAACTTGGCATTCTTTTCATTCCATTTCATTTCGATAAGTTCGTTATCTTGCCAGAACTTACTGAAGTTCGGCATAGCCACACGAGCACTGCGACCACCTTGTTGAGCTGCGGTATAAAAGCCGTAAAGCCATTCCATCTCTGTTTTGCCTTCGGTATACACATCATGACCACCCGGTGCGAGCAACTCAGACATATCGGCAAAAACATCAAAATCGTTTCGAGATTCACCTTCAGGCTCAACCACTTTCTTCATTGGCACTAAGTGTTGGTTACTGTAATCCCCAGTCATAGTGAGATCGTTCCGCTCAAACGAAGTCGTGATTGGTAACACTACGTCTGCGTGCTTCGCGGCAGCCGTCCAATATGGTTCGGATATGACGATAAGCTCTGGCTTCTGCCATGCTTTGATCAACCGATTGGTGTCTTGATGATGAGTGAAGTTGGCTCCACCAGCCCACCAAATCATTTTGATGTTTGGAAATTTAAGTTCATGCCCATTGTGTATGTACATCTTACCCGGATTTTCCAGAGCTTCCACAATGCGAGCGACAGGGAAGCTTTGCATCGCTCCAGAAATGGCCCAGTCATTCCCCGCAGAAGAACCACCACCTAATGATGCAGAAATGGCAGGAAGTACGCCTGCATTTCGAGTTGGGTTACCGCCGTTTGAATAATGGTAAGAAAGACCAAAACCACCGCCGGGCAAACCAATCTGCCCGAGCATGGCAGCCAGCGTCGCAATCATCCAGTGGCGTTGCTCACCATATTGCTGACGCTGCATTCCCCATCCTGACATCAACATGGTTCTATTTTGGATGAAAATATCCGCTAATAGCTCAAGCTGCTCAGCAGACACCCCACAGATATCAGAAGCCCATTGAGACGACTTCTCTATACCATCCTCTTTACCCATCAAATAAGCTTCAAACGGTTCAAAACCTGTGGTGTACTTTTCTAAGAAAGCTTTATCGTGTTTACCTTTTTTCACTAGGGTATGAGCGATACCTAGCATCATTGCCACATCCGTCATGGGATGCGGCGCTATCCATTGTGCGTTTTCACCAAAGAACTCTATGGTTTCAGAGCGTATTGGATCAATTGCTATAATGGTTTTTCCGGACTGTTTCAGTTGATGGAAAAACTCAAGCCCAGCACAGTCTGTCGAGCTCCATGCTATTTTCAGCGTATTTACAGGGTTTAGTCCCCACAGAACCACTACTTCACTGCTTTCCAAAATCACGGGGTAGGTAGTTTGCTGCTCATACACCTCAATGGAGCCCATGACATGAGGCATGATGACTTGCGCAGCCCCAGTAGAGTAATCTCCGAGGTGCCCTGAATAACCACCAGCCATACTCATGTAACGCTGTAACAATGTTTGGGCTTTATGTAACACCCCACTCGAACGCCAGCCATAAGATCCCGCAAATACGGCAGCTGGTCCGTATTGTTTACGAATGCGCATATGCTGTTCATGGATCAATTTGTACGCTTTCTCCCAAGAAACTCGCACAAACTCATCACTACCACGCACACCTTGCGGTGAACTTGGATTTGAAAGGAAGCCTTTACGTACCATAGGGTATTTAACCCGAGCTTTGGTATACACTTGGTCTGGGCCTGTCAGTTGAAGACTATTTGGCATAGTTTGGGCTAAAGCATTTTTCGAAGACACTAACCTCCCGTCTTGCACATCACATAACAACGGACCCATCCGTCCGGCTGTTAACACACCACCTCCACGTTCATTAAGCTCAGCTAAAGAAAGGGGGGAGAATGAACTGCACGCAAAAGCGCCAGCTGTAATACCTGTACCTTTTAAGAATCTACGGCGAGTCATATTAGTCATAATATTTATCCTTCTTTAATATCCTTAGTGACCAACCACATCTTTCGCGTGGTGCTGGAAGAACTTGGTGAGAATTTCTAAGTTTTCGCCCGAAATATCAGTACGATCCCCCATACTTTTCGCCACCGGTCCCCACGCGTTCACCGTAAAGTGATTCGAAGGTATTTTTGCATGGCAGGTTGAACAGTAAACATTGTTTAACTGTTCTGCGTATGACCAAACAGGGTCTAGTGAGTCAACAACAGGAGAAGTAATCATCCCTGTTAACGACACTGCTCGCCATTCATTGCCATACTCGTCTGCCTTGAACTCCCCTGCTTGCAGAGCTTGTTGCCCTCCTTCTGTCAACGTTGCAACAATGGCGCGTTGTCCTTGTGCCATGTAAAGCACCTGTTCAGCACCTTTCATCTGGTAAGCATTGAGTGTGACGGTACGTTCTTCACCGTTAGATTTAACCACTTCTAGCATTGCCGTTGGGTTCAGCTTACCCAAATCTGCCATTGCAATTTCCGTAACGGGATACACAGTTTTT
Source organism: Vibrio ziniensis (assembly GCF_011064285.1). NCBI lineage: Bacteria > Pseudomonadati > Pseudomonadota > Gammaproteobacteria > Vibrionales > Vibrionaceae > Vibrio > Vibrio ziniensis. The sequence continues at coordinate 929,884 of NZ_CP049331.1, read as the reverse complement.
GCATCAGGAGAGGTTCGTTTAGTAAATGCCATCAAAGTATCGAATGCTTTACTATCGAGTTCGACTTCAGGAGCAAAATGAGCAACGCCCTTATGGCAGTCAATACAGGTTTGATTTTGCTCGATTCCGTAAGCATGCATTTTTGCTGCTTCTCTGGTTTGAGCAAATGGTTCCATGGCGTCGGCGTTATGACAGGTTCGACACGTCGCTGAATCATTCTCACGAAACTGCTGCCAAACCATCTCAGCGAGATCTTTTCGATGAATTTCATATTTCTCAGCAGTATCTATCTTACTGGTAATGAATTCGTGGTAGATGTCTTTGGTCGCTCGAATCTTAGTGAACAAGTACCCCATAGTATCTGTTGGGATATGACAGTCTGAGCATTCTGCTCGAATACCTGTAGCATTACTGAAGTGAACAGATCCTTGGTATTCCTTATAAGGAATGTCCATGGAGTGACAAGAAAGGCAAAATTCTGTGTTTGAGGTGTAGTGCATAATAGCTGCACTGCCCCCCAAAGTTAGCCAACCGATACCTATACTCACTAACACTAATAAAGCGATGTATCTTTTTTTTATCGACATAGCACCACCACATCCACATTAAATGTAATGTTAAGTGTAATTCACAATAATGAATTGTGGTGCTTATGCCTCGAGTTCACTATCTAAAATCTTTTTATGTCTTACGGTTAAGATTAAAGAGGCAGTACTGATGCCCGTCTCTTTATTGTATAGATGCCGTCGTCGATTTAACGAGCTTGAAGCCTAGCGTCAATTTCCTGAGCATAGTTGTTAGCTTTAACACCATAGATGATTTGCACATTGTGCTTGTCCAACCGAACCACACCAAAGGCTCCGTTGCATTTCAGGAAATCGGCATCCACCAAATCTGAATCATTCAGCTGTAATCTCAGTCTAGTGGCACACGCGCCCGAATGAACGATATTTTCCAACCCACCAACCGCAGCCACTATTCCATCCGTTTCCTGACCAATGTTTGGATTCACCCTAACTAAAAATTTCAAAAACTGACGAATTTTGTCGATCATAAAAACCTGCTGTTGTTTGAGATAAATTGCTGTAAATACAATAAATAACCCTACGCTGTATATACGTCAGCATAAACTACACTATGAATGCATGCGAAGATAAATCAACGCGTTCTGATTAAGGCGTCATTCCTTACAAACGAACATCATAAACGAAAGTTTCAAACTCTATAGCTCGAAGAGATCGATCTAGCGTGTAAAGTTGGGCGTTTTTTTATTCTGAAATTGAAAACCTTATCTTTCGTTGGTTGTTATTGGCTACACAAAGCATGATAATACCGAGATCGGAACGAAGACATTACATAATTATGACCGAATATCTTTTGTTGTTAGTCGGCACTGTGCTGGTGAACAATTTTGTACTGGTAAAGTTTTTGGGCTTGTGTCCTTTCATGGGCGTATCCAAAAAGTTAGAAACTGCAATTGGCATGGGGTTAGCGACAACATTCGTTTTAACCTTGGCTTCCGTATGTTCGTATCTTGTAGAAAGTTATATCCTGAGGCCTTTAGGTATTGAATACTTACGCACCATGAGCTTCATTCTCGTGATTGCGGTAGTCGTTCAATTCACCGAAATGGTCGTGCACAAAACTAGCCCAACACTTTATCGTTTACTAGGCATATTCCTACCACTCATTACAACCAACTGTGCAGTGTTAGGTGTAGCATTACTGAACATCAATGAAAACCATAATTTCATCCAGTCGATCATCTATGGTTTCGGCGCAGCGGTGGGTTTCTCTATGGTGTTGATTTTGTTTGCCTCTATGCGTGAGCGCATTCATGTTGCGGATGTGCCGGCCCCTTTTAAAGGCGCTTCTATCGCAATGATCACCGCAGGTTTAATGTCACTTGCCTTTATGGGCTTTACCGGATTGGTGAAGTTGTAATGAGTACGATATTAATTGCTGTCATCGCTATCGCCGTCCTAGCCGCTGTATTCGGTGCTATTTTGGGCTTTGCTTCTATTCGTTTCAAAGTTGAAGCAGACCCGATTGTTGACCAAATTGATGCCATTTTACCTCAGACTCAATGTGGACAGTGTGGTTATCCAGGTTGTCGCCCCTATGCCGAAGCGATTGCGAATGGCGACCAAATAAACAAATGTCCCCCTGGCGGTCAACAGACGATAGAAAAACTCGCAGACTTAATGGGCGTTGACGTTCAAGAGTCGGCACACGATTTGGATAACAAAGTAAAAACCGTTGCTTTCATCCATGAAGACATGTGTATCGGTTGCACCAAGTGTATTCAGGCGTGCCCAGTAGACGCCATTGTTGGCGGTACTAAAGCGCTGCACACCGTTATTAAGGATGAGTGCACGGGATGCGACTTATGTGTTGCACCTTGCCCGACAGATTGTATTGAGATGATCCCTGTTGCGACCACCACAGATACTTGGAAATGGCAGCTCAATGCTATTCCTGTCCTTGATGTGACTCACGCTGCAACCTCTCACCAAAGCAGCGGAGAATAAGGATTCATATGTTGTCATTAATCGAACAAATTAGAACGGGTAGTCTGTGGTCTTTTCCGGGCGGCATTCACCCACCAGAAAACAAACAACAGTCGAATCAATCTGGGATAACTCAAGCAAGCATTCCAAGTGAAATTGTATTACCTATTAAACAACACATCGGAAAACCAGGCGATTTGTTGATAAGCGTTGGTGACACTGTTAAAAAAGGTCAGGCTTTAACACAATACACTTCAACATTCATGTTGCCAGTTCATGCACCAACTTCTGGTGTAGTGAAGGCGATCGAGCCAAGAACAACAGCGCATCCTTCCGGCCTTGCTGAACTTTGCATCGTCATCGAATCAGACGGTCAGGACAGCTGGATTGAAAGAAATTGCGTTGAAGACTTCACACAATGCTCTCCAGATGAACTGATTGAAATCATTCGCCAGTCTGGAATATCAGGTATGGGCGGTGCTGGCTTCCCGACTGCGAAGAAAATTCAATCGGGCTTATCCCGTACCGACATTCTTATTATTAACGCTGCCGAATGTGAGCCTTACATCACCGCTGATGATGTTTTGATGAGAGAAAACGCTCAGGAAATCATTGAAGGTATCAGTATTGTTGAACACATTCTTAAACCAAAACTGACCATTATTGGTATTGAAGATAACAAGTCAAAGGCGATTGAAGCGCTAAAGAATGCTGCCTTAAATAAAAACATTGTGATTAGGGTTATTCCAACCAAATACCCTTCAGGTGGTGAAAAGCAGTTGATCAAGATTCTAACCAATCTTGAAGTTCCAAATGGCAGAATCCCTGCTGACATCGGTTTGATGGTGCAAAACGTCGGCTCAATGCAAGCCATTAAACGTGCTGTAGTTGATGGTGAACCATTAATTCGTCGCGTGGTGACACTCACAGGTAACAGTTTTAGAAAACCCAAAAACGTATGGGCCTTACTTGGTACGCCGGTTAAAGCTCTACTTGATGAATTTGGTTATCAAGCAGATAAAAAACTGCCGCGTTTGATCATGGGCGGCCCAATGATGGGCTTTACTCTGCCACATGCCAATGTACCTGTAACTAAAACCTCCAACTGTATTCTTGCGCCAACTCACCAAGAAATTGCGCCACAAGCCTATGAAATGGCTTGTATTCGCTGTGGTCAGTGTGCCGAAGTATGCCCTGCATCACTATTACCTCAGCAACTACAATGGCATGCAAAAGCGCAAGAGCTGGACAAGTGTGAAGAACTGCATTTAAAAGACTGTATTGAATGTGGCGCTTGTGCGTACGTTTGCCCTAGTGAAATTCCACTAGTTCAATACTACCGCCAAGCCAAAGCGGAAATTCGCACCCGCAAGGTAGAATCTGATGCAGCTGAACGTGCTCGACTTCGATTCGAAGAGAAAAAAGAGCGTATGGAGCGTGATAAAGCGGAACGAGAGAATCGCTTTAAAGTGGCAGCGGAAACTCGTCGTCAGGAAATGACCACCAGCGATGGTGAAAATGCGATTGCGGCAGCCATCGCTAGAGTGAAAGCACAGAAAGAACAGTCATCAGCTACAGATTCAGCGGTTAAACCAGCGGTAGCAGCAGCGATTGCCAAAGCGAAAGCAAAACAATCTGAAGCGGCGAAAACTGGCGCAGCCGAACCTGATAATTCAGAGATGATCAAATTGCGTGAAGAGCGCAAACGCCAGGCTCGTGAACGTAAACTAGAGAAAGAATCGCAAACAGACTCGGTTGAATCTCCAGCTAATGATAAAAAAGCCGCAGTAGCTGAAGCTATCGCACGAGCCAAAGCACGTAAGGCTCAGCAAGACGCTCCTGTCAAGGAAACTCAAGCAGAGGCTGAGACTTCTGACGATCCGAAAAAAGCGGCAGTAGCGGCGGCCATTGCTCGCGCTAAAGCCCGTAAGGCTCAGCAAGACGCTCCTGTCGAGGAAGCTCAAGCAGAGGCTGAGACTTCTGACGATCCGAAAAAAGCGGCAGTAGCGGCGGCCATTGCTCGCGCTAAAGCCCGTAAGGCTCAGCAAGACGCTCCTGTCGAGGAAGCTCAAGCAGAGGCTGAGACTTCTGACGATCCGAAAAAAGCGGCAGTAGCGGCGGCCATTGCTCGCGCTAAAGCCCGTAAGGCTCAGCAAGACGCTCCTGTCGAGGAAGCTCAAGCAGAGGCTGAGACTTCTGACGATCCGAAAAAAGCGGCAGTAGCGGCGGCCATTGCTCGCGCTAAAGCCCGTAAGGCTCAGCAAGACGCTCCTGTCGAGGAAGCTCAAGCAGAGGCTGAGACTTCTGACGATCCGAAAAAAGCGGCAGTAGCGGCAGCCATTGCACGCGCCAAAGCACGCAAAGCTGAGCAACAAAATAAAAATACCGAGGAGAATAACTAGTGGCTTTCTTTATAGCTAGTTCCCCACATACACATATCAAACGCAGCACTTCCGACTTAATGAAGTGGGTAGCGTTATGCGCACTGCCGGGCTTATTTGCTCAAACCTATTTCTTCGGTTTTGGTACGTTAATTCAGTTGGTTTTTGCAATCCTTGTCGCGCTGGCGTTTGAAGCAGCGGTAATGAAATTGCGTAAGCGTCCAGCTCATTTTGCACTAAAAGATCACAGTGCCATCGTCACTGCATGGCTATTGGCAGTAGCGATTCCGCCAATGTCACCTTGGTGGATAGTGTTTATTGGTCTGATTTTCGCCATTCTCATTGCGAAACAGCTGTACGGTGGACTGGGTCAAAACCCATTTAACCCAGCAATGGTCGCCTACGTAGTTCTGCTGATTTCATTTCCAGTACAGATGACAAGTTGGATAGCACCGCATCAGTTAGCACCGGATAGCATCTCATTCCGTGATTCATTGTCACTGATCTTTACTGGATTTGACTCTGACGGATTGTCGCTGCAGCAAATTCGAACTGGTATTGATGGCATGACAATGGCAACACCGCTTGATTCGTTAAAAACGTCTCTAAAAGCCGGGCACACGCTGTCAGAAGTTATGGCTCAACCTCAATTTGGCTCTTTGGCTGGTATAGGTTGGGAATGGGTTAACCTTGCGTACTTAGCTGGCGGTATTATTCTTCTAAGACTTAGAGTGATTAACTGGCACATCCCTGCTGCGTTTCTAGTAAGCTTAGTTGTGGTCAGCACATTAGCTGCACTGTTCGCACCGGGTACAACAGCATCCCCATTAGTGCATCTGTTATCTGGAGCAACTATGCTCGGGGCGTTCTTTATCGCTACCGATCCTGTTACAGCTTCAACAACCGTAAAAGGGCGTTTGGTATTTGGTGCATTCATCGGTGTTATGGTGTTCATTATCCGCAGTTGGGGTGGTTTCCCAGATGGTGTGGCGTTTGCCGTTCTATTGGCTAACATGTGTGTACCACTCATCGATTACTACACCAAACCTCGAACTTATGGGCACTAAGGAGCGATTATGTTCACCGCAATTAGAAAAAACGGGCTCATCCTTGCTACTTTTGCCTGTTTATCGACAGGCGTTGTAGCCGTCACACACAAGCTAACTGAAAGTCAAATCAAAAGTCAGCAACAAGCTCAATTACTGTCAGTGTTGAACCAAGTGATTCCCACGAAACTGCATGACAACGAGTTGTCACAATCATGCATTTTGATTAATGACCCCGCTTTAGGTACAAATGACTCGATGCCTGCATATATAGCTACGCGGAAAGGACAGCCAAGCGCGATTGCTATAGAAGCTATCGCTCCTGACGGATACAACGGCGCAATTAAAGTTATTATCGGTATCAAAAATGACGGAACCATCTCTGGTACTCGTGTATTAGCACACAATGAAACTCCGGGACTTGGCGATAAAATTGATCTACGAATTACTGACTGGATACTTAATTTCACTGGTAAGTCAGTAACTTCTGATAACGAAGCACAATGGAAAGTTCGTAAAGACGGCGGGCAATTCGATCAGTTTACTGGTGCAACCATTACCCCTAGAGCTGTAGTTAAAGCCGTCAAAAAAGCAGTGACTTACGTGAATGAAAATCGTGAGATATTAGTTAAACAAACGTATAACTGCGGAGATAAGTAATGAACAGTGAACATAAAGCACTGATGAAAAATGGTATGTGGGAAAACAACCCAGCTTTAGTTCAGCTGCTTGGTCTGTGTCCGCTACTTGCCGTATCGTCTACCGTGACCAACGCTCTTGGTTTGGGGATTGCAACCATGCTGGTGCTTGTAAGCTCAAACGTGACCATTTCTTTAGTTCGTGACTATGTGCCAAAAGAAGTGCGTATTCCAGTGTTTGTGATGATCATTGCAGCATTGGTGACTTGTGTTCAATTACTCATGAATGCCTATGCCTACGGACTGTATCTATCGTTGGGTATCTTTATCCCACTGATCGTAACCAACTGTATTATCATCGGACGCGCAGAAGCTTTTGCCTCAAAAAATGATGTACTTCCTTCCGCACAAGATGGTTTGTGGATGGGACTTGGTATGACATCAGTGCTAGTTGTACTGGGTTCTATGCGTGAAATCATCGGCAACGGCACCTTATTTGATGGTGCAGATTTGCTACTCGGTGATTGGGCGAAAGTTCTTCGAATTGAGATTTTCCATTTTGATAGCAGCTTCCTGCTCGCATTGTTACCTCCTGGTGCATTTTTCGGCGTAGGTCTTCTAATTGCACTGAAAAATGTTATCGACAAACGACTTGCAGCACGTCAACCGAAGCAAGAAAAGCCGACCATTGAACGTGCACGAGTTACTAACGTATCGTCTTAAAAATAAAAACTAAAAACCGTGGAAACAGCGCAGAGCAATGAACAAAGATAAAAGAATACAAATTCTCGAGCGACTGAGAGAAAACAACCCTAAGCCAGAAACTGAGCTCAACTGGAATTCACCTTTTGAACTGTTGATAGCAGTTCTGCTGTCAGCTCAAGCGACCGATGTGAGCGTCAATAAAGCGACTGATAAGCTATATACGGTCGCTAACACACCTCAAACCATGTTTGATTTGGGTGTCGATGGCGTTAAAGAATACATTAAGACCATTGGTCTGTTTAATTCAAAAGCGGAAAACGTCATTAAGACTTGTCGAATTTTGCTTGATAAACACAACGGCGAAGTGCCGGAAAACCGTGAAGCGTTAGAAGCCCTGCCCGGTGTTGGACGTAAAACAGCAAACGTCGTTTTGAACACAGCATTCGGCTGGCCAACCATCGCCGTGGATACTCACATTTACCGCGTATCCAATCGAACCAAATTTGCAGTCGGGAAAACTGTCGACGATGTCGAACAAAAACTGCTCAAAGTCGTTCCCTCTGAATTTAAATTAGATGTTCACCACTGGCTAATTTTACATGGCAGATACACTTGTATCGCACGTAAGCCTCGCTGTGGCAGTTGCCTAATTGAAGATCTTTGTGAATATAAAGATAAAATTTACCCTGAAAGCTAGGAGTCCAAAATGTCAAACAACCGTGTTCTACATACCATGCTACGCGTCGGTGATTTAGACAAATCTATCGAGTTCTACACCAAAGTTATGGGTATGGAATTACTACGTAAAAGCGAAAACACTGAGTACAAATACACTCTAGCATTCGTTGGTTATGGTGATGAATCACAAGGTGCTGTGATTGAATTAACTTATAACTGGGGTGTAGAAGAGTATGACTTAGGTAAAGGCTTCGGTCACATCGCGATCGGTGTTGACGATATCTACACCACTTGTGATGCAATCAAAGCGGTTGGCGGTAACGTGACTCGCGAACCAGGTCCAGTAAAAGGCGGTACAACACATATCGCTTTCGTTAAAGACCCTGATGGTTACATGATTGAGCTGATCCAAAACCGTCAAGCCAGCGCGGCATTAGAAGGTTAATTCTTCTTTTACGCTAGAGATAAAAAACACCGCCTTTGGGCGGTGTTTTATTGTTACATTGCTATCTATGACTCTGTACTAAACCTGAGTTCGTCCCAAAGAAATGACCACACGACGGTTCTTATCTTTACCGATTGGCGATTCGTTATCAGCTATAGGACGACGCTTACCAAAACCCTGAACTTGAATACGGTCTTCTGGTAAACCAAGAGACTTAAAGTAATTACGTAGTCGTTCCGAACGCTTCTCCGACAAACTCTGACTCTCGTTTTTGCTATCGGTTGAATCTGTGTATGCAGCCACTAACACTAAATCAATATCAGGGTTGTAGCGGATGTACTCTGCAATTTGTGCTAAACGCTTCTGCGAAGCTTTGTTCAAATCGACACTGTTGCCACGGTCGTAGTGCAGAATCGTAAATGAGATATCTTCGAAACTATATGGTAGCAAATTAGCGATACAGTCACTAAATACGTTGTATTGAGCTTGGAACAACACGGAAGAAAGAGCAACTTCAATGCGTTGGTCACGGCTCTGCCAATCTTGATAACTAAAAGTTGGGCTGCGACCTTTCTCTAATTCACTGAGCAATGTCCACGCAGATTGTCCGCCAATATAGCCGTCAAACTGTTTGAAAAATTGGATATTAGTGATGCGGTCAGCACTTTCACCAGGTCGCCATGCGGGTGGCATGGATACAAGGCTCACATTACGAGTTTCCCCCATAGGGCGGCGCATTTTCAGTTCAAAGTCCAAATTCATTTTCTTACTGGCGCGTGCAGAGAACTCCGCATCACCGTAATTAGGGATAGGATGTACAAGTCGGCACTCAAGCGGAGTATTGGTTACCATCTGCCAAGTGGACTGCTGTGGCGTTGCCACATAACGCTTTTCTAATGCCGATGCGGCAACGGGCGTCAATAGAGTGGCAGCGGCTAAACTTGTAACAAGCCATTTATTCATAAGGACTTTTTTCTCTTAATACTGCATGTCATCGTGGCGAAATGTTGCCACTAACTTTAATCTGCTTCTAGCAATGCAAGAATCCCGCCAGTTCAAATTAAACGCTTGTGAATGTAGACCATTTCAGACAAAGACTTTAACTCAAGTTGATATGGACAAATTGTGGATTAATTAATTGCCTCTAAATAGAGTACTCCGGTTTTTCTCACAGTCATAACATGCAATAATGCCGCCCTTGTCACAATAACTAGAGCCAGCATGACTGATTTAAAAGAAGCAAAGACATTAAAGCAGCGTTTTCGTGGTTATTTCCCTGTTGTTATAGACGTAGAAACTGCCGGATTCAACGCTCAAACCGATGCCCTATTAGAAATTTGCGCAATAACTTTACGCATGGACGAAAACGGTGATTTGCATCCAGCTTCTACTATTCACTTTCATGTTGAGCCTTTTGAAGGCGCCAATATAGAAAAGGCGGCACTTGAGTTTACAGGTATCTATGACCCATTTAGTCCTCTGCGTGGCGCAGTGTCCGAAGATCACGCATTGAAAGAGATCTACAAACTGGTTCGCAAAGAGCAGAAAGATACTGATTGCAGTCGAGCTATCATCGTGGCTCACAACGCCAACTTCGACCATAGCTTTGTCATGGCTGCAAGCGATCGCAGTAAACTTAAACGCGTGCCCTTCCACCCTTTCGCTACTTTTGACACAGCAACACTGAGCGGCCTAGCTTACGGGCAAACCGTGTTAGCAAAAGCGTGCAAGGCAGCCGGAATGGAATTTGATAATCGTGAGGCACATTCAGCGCTTTACGATACACAAAAAACCGCAGAACTATTCTGCGGAATCGTTAACAAATGGAAAGCTCTTGGGGGCTGGCCACTTGCCGACGAAAAAGAAAACAACTAAAACCAAACACGACTTGAATTGAGAATAATATGAATCCTGTAGTCATTTCCGTTTGCGTCATGCTGCTGCTTGCTCTGATGCGCGTAAACGTTGTAGTTGCCCTAACCTTCAGCGCTATTGTTGGTGGTTTAGTGGCAGGTATGAGCTTAAATGATACTGTAGCGGCTTTTGAAAGCGGCTTGGGTGGCGGTGCAACTATTGCACTTAGCTATGCAATGCTCGGCACGTTTGCTGTTGCTATTTCTAAATCTGGCATCACTGATTTGCTAGCGCAAAGTGTTATTAAACGTCTTCATGGCAAAGAACATGGTGCAGCAACCACTGGTTTGAAATACGCTGTATTGGTTGCATTGTTGCTAATGGCAGTTTCATCGCAAAACGTTATTCCAGTGCACATTGCCTTCATTCCAATTTTGATTCCGCCATTATTAGGTGTGTTTGCAAAGCTGAAACTTGACCGACGTTTAGTTGCCTGCGTGCTTACCTTCGGTTTGATTACACCTTACATGGTTCTACCGGTTGGTTTTGGCGGGATTTTCTTAAACAACATTCTGCTTAAGAACCTTCATGAAAATGGCCTCAACAACATCACTGCAGGTCAAGTACCGATGGCAATGCTGTTGCCAGCTATCGGTATGATCGTTGGTTTAGTTATTGCGGTGTTTTTCAGTTACCGTAAGCCGCGTGAGTATGAAGAGACTGAACTGACAGTTGTCCATCACCAAGCAAATGAAATCGACAAGAAACACGTTGCTATTGCCGCCGTCGGTATTGTGGTAGCACTTGCAGTTCAACTTGCTACCGGTTCTATGATCATCGGTGCACTGGCTGGTTTCATGGTGTTTACTTTCGGTGGCGTTATCGCATGGAAAGAGACTCATGATGTGTTCACTAAAGGTGTTCATATGATGGCGATGATCGGCTTTATTATGATTTCTGCAGCCGGTTTTGCAGCGGTAATGAAGGATACTGGCGGTGTTGAATCGCTTGTTAGCGCTTTATCCACCAGCATCGGTGATAACAAGCCACTAGCAGCACTACTGATGCTTGTGGTTGGTTTGCTAGTGACGATGGGTATCGGTTCATCATTCTCGACCATTCCAATTATCGCGACGATTTACGTTCCGCTATGTGTGGCATTTGGCTTCTCACCAATGGCAACTGTTGCACTTGTGGGTACGGCAGCAGCGCTTGGTGATGCTGGCTCTCCAGCCTCTGACTCAACATTAGGTCCAACATCTGGTCTTAACGCTGACGGCCAACACGAACACATTTGGGAAACCGTTGTTCCTACTTTCCTTCACTACAACCTACCGTTAGTCGTATTCGGTTGGATTGCAGCGATGGTGCTGTAGTCTCGTTTATATTTATATTCTCCCCCTTTTTAAGGGGGAGGCGTAAAAGACCCCAAATAAACAAAAGGCTGCCCGAAGGAAGCCTTTTTGCTATTCACTTACTACTAACTTGTAGGTGGTTATGCACCTTCGTTGTACAGTTCTAAGCTTGCTAGATCCTGAATTTCACGCTGAGCTTTAACATCATCACCGCGCATAGACTCTAGGTAGTCTAAGTATTGCTGGTCAATATCGCCTGTCACGTATTCACCGTTAAATACTGACGCTTCAAACTGAGCGATATCAGGGTTACCAGCGCGCACTGCATCCTCCAAATCTTCAAGCGTTTGGAAGATAAGTGCATCAGCACCGATTTGCTTACAGATATCTGCGTTATCACGGCCGTGAGCAATTAGCTCATTTGCCGTTGGCATATCGATACCATATACGTTCGGGAAACGAATCTCAGGCGCTGCTGACACCATGTAAACTTTTGCTGCACCTGAATCGCGAGCCATTTCGATGATCTGCTCAGACGTCGTTCCACGCACAATTGAGTCATCAACAAGCAGTACATTCTTATCTTTAAACTCAGAACGGATCGCGTTCAGTTTACGACGTACTGATTTCTTACGTAGCTGTTGGCCCGGCATGATAAACGTACGGCCAACATAACGGTTCTTCACGAAACCTTGGCGGTACGGCTTATCAATCGCTTGTGCGATTTGTAGCGCGATATCGTTTGATGTTTCTGGAATTGGGATAACAACATCAATGTCCAGATCTGCAAATTCATTCTTGATACGGTCGCCTAAACGTTTACCCATTTCAACACGTGCGCTGTATACCGAAATCTTGTCGATAAATGAATCCGGACGTGCAAAGTAAACGAACTCGAAAATACAAGGTGTTAGGCTTGGGCTGTCGGCACACTGTTTAGTAAACAACTCACCTTCAAACGTTGCGTAAATCGCTTCACCCGGTGCAACATCACGTACGAAGTCAAAACCAACCGCATCTAAAGCAACGGATTCTGACGCTACCATGTACTCAGTACGGCCATTCACTTCACGCTTACCAAGGCAAAGAGGACGAATACCGTGTGGGTCGCGGAAAGCAATCATGCCGTGGCCGATAATCATCGCTGTTACTGCGTATGCACCACGGATAGTGCGGTGTACGTTTGCCACTGCACGGAAGACATCTTCAGAGGTTACATTGCCTCTTACAGTGTCAATTTCATGCGCCAATACGTTTAGCAGTACTTCAGAGTCTGAAGTGGTATTGATATGACGACGATCTTTTTCGAACAACTTGTCACGCACTGCGTTCGCATTGGTCAGGTTGCCGTTGTGAGCAAGCGTGATACCGAATGGAGAGTTTACGTAAAAAGGTTGAGCTTCCGATGCACTTGAGCTACCAGCAGTTGGGTAACGAACGTGCCCAATACCAACAGTACCTTGAAGACGCTGCATGTGTTTGGCTTCAAAGACATCTTTTACTAAACCGTTCGCCTTGCGCAGACGGAAACGATTGCTTTCTATGGTACAAATACCAGCGGCATCTTGGCCACGATGCTGCAATACCGTTAAAGCGTCATAGATAGACTGGTTTACAGGCGTTGTGCCCACGATTCCAACAATACCACACATGTCCTAATCCTCGATTTGCGTCAGTAACTGACGCGTTATATCGCGTCAGATAGAAAACTTGATGTTGCTTGTATATGTTCGAAGAGAGGCGCAATCACACGGCTAAACTCCGGTACTAATTGCGAGCTCTTCCACCACTCTGAGCTTGGTAATGCGGTAAAGGTATCCACAAAAAACAGAACAGCCGCTACGATAAGAACCCCACGTAATGCGCCAAACACGACGCCCAAGATTCTATCTGTACCCGATAAACCTGTTTTCTGAACCAATTGCGAAATTACATAGTTCACAATCGCACCAACCACTAGCGTTGCTACAAACAATGCTGCAATGGCAGCACCGTTACGAATCATGTCATCTTTAATATTGGTAAAGTACACCGCCAGTTTTGCGTAGTACTGTGAAGCGATGAAAAATGCTCCACACCAAATAATTAATGACAAGGCTTCTTTCGCAAAGCCTCGAACCAAACTGATCAAAGCTGACAAGCCGATCACACTTAAAATGACAATATCTAACCAATTCATGAGTTCTTACATCTTAAGTTGGCGCGCATTTTAACAGAAAAAAACGCGACGCAAACGTTTTCTTATGGGTTTAGCGGTTTAAATTTGAGCAATTGACCTTTTGAACCGGTAACTTTCTCTAATTCCAGTAGTTGTCTCTCAAGCTTACTTTTAGAGACATCAGGTCCGATGATCACTCGCGTAAAACCGTTTTCTTGTTTCGTATGAGCCTGATAACCGCGTTTTTGCAAATCGCTCACAATCGTTTTCGCATTTTCAGCGTTCTTCAATGCCATCAACTGGATGATCCACGCACTATCTTGGTAATCATTTCTTTCAGGCACATCTTTTACTACAGTTTCGATCGGTTTCTCAGCTGCTTTAGACGAAGTTGATGCTTGGCTTGTTTGATGTGTTACTGACACTGGAGACTCTGGCAATGCCACTTTATCTTCCACAGGATCAAGGACTTCAAATTTTTCCACTTCACTATTAAGCTCAGGCTTAATAGGTATGCTTGTCATCTCTTCTTGATAGTGCATTTTTTTGCCATCAAGGACATCAGGCAAAACGATGACACCTATCGCCACCAAAATAATAGTACCTACTAAACGGCTTTGAAATTTACTCGCCATCTACTCTCCTTTATTTTTCCAGTGCTCCAGCACTTCACCGACTGTGTGGAAAGATCCAGCAACAATTATCACATCACCGTCAGACACTCTTGTCATCGCACTTTCAAATGCACTGACAGGATTTGCATACTCTTCATGCCCATCTTTCAGATGCTGGCACAATTCGCTCGCAGAAGCTGCTCTAGGACCAGATAAAGAAGCTGGATACCAATGGCTCACAACCGGTTTTAATACATCGATTGTAGATTTGATATCTTTGTCGTGCAGCATCCCCAGTACCATGTGTATGGTTTGGCTAGGGAACTGAGCGCGAATTTGAGATGCCAGATATTCAGCTGAATGAGGATTATGAGCAACATCAAGCATTACAATTGGCTTCTCGCTGATACGTTGCATACGTCCAGCTAATTTCGCTTTGCGCAGACCGTCAACAATATTGACGTCACTCACATCTAATCCTGAACAGCCTAAAGCCATCAGAGCAGTAGCAGCATTCGCAAGCGGAAGTGTGGGAACAGGTAAATCAGTAAGGTCAAACGAACCACTTCGCCATTGCCAAACAGAGTCCGACACTTTTTCATAATCGAACTGGATACCAACCTGATAAAACTCAGCACCAATGTCATCAGCATGAGCTGCAACTGTTGAAGGAGGTTTAGGTTGACCGCAAATTGCTGGTTTTCCTGCACGGAATATGCCCGCTTTCTCAAAACCTATCACATTGATATCGTCACCAAGCCAATCGACATGATCGATGGCCAGACTGGTGATCACAGAGACATCATGATCGACAACGTTGGTTGCATCTAAACGCCCGCCTAGACCTACTTCGAGTAAAACGACATCCACTTGTTCTGTTTGAAAAATGCGCAGCGCAGCCAATGTGCCAAATTCAAACAGACTTAAGCTAATTTCTCCACGTTGCTCTTCAACAAAAGCAAAAGCCTGAGTGTGCTGCTCATCAGATACATCAACACCGTTGATACGTACGCGTTCGTTGTAATTAATAAGATGCGGAGAACTATATACGCCGACGGAGTAGCCAGCATCGAGAAGAATACTTTCCATTAACGCACAGGTAGAACCCTTACCATTAGTTCCGGCAACAGTAATAACTGTAGGTGCTGGTTTAGTAAGAGAGGCCTTAGTAGCAACCGCCTGAACGCGATCTAAGCCTAAATCAATTGCAGATGTGTGAATATGGGTTAAATAATCAAGCCACATCGTGAGTGATGATGTGGCTTGAGGAATTGAGTTTTGTTTCATCTAACGTAGAACCATTGTTTTCTTTGGTTTAGTTAGCGTCTACTTTACCCTTTTTTCTTCGCTTCTGGTACTGAATATGCTGCCTCTTGTGGCGCATCGTTCACAGAAACAACCAGTGGAGATTTTTGGTTCGTCATCTTCGCTAGTAAGCCAGCAATGCGTTGACGCATTTCACGGCGGTCTACGATCATATCAATCGCACCGTGCTCAAGCAGGAATTCACTGCGTTGGAAACCTTCTGGAAGGTCTTCACGTACTGTTTGTTCAATAACACGACGACCAGCAAAGCCAATCAGAGCTTTAGGTTCGCCGATGTTTATATCACCTAGCATTGCAAGACTCGCTGAAACGCCGCCCATTGTAGGGTCCGTCATAACCGAAATAAACGGTAGACCTTTATTTGACAAACGCTCTAGCGCTGCACTGGTTTTAGCCATTTGCATCAGAGACATTAGAGCCTCTTGCATACGAGCACCACCACTTGCAGAGAAGCAGACTAAGCCACAATTTCTTTCAATAGCAGATTCAACCGCACGAACAAAACGAGCACCAACAACCGAGCCCATTGAACCGCCCATAAATGAGAATTCAAAAGCACAAGCTACCAGTGGGATACCGTGCAACTCACCATTCATAACGATAAGAGCGTCTTTCTCGCCACTGCTTTTTTGCGCAGCAACAATACGTTCTTTATAACGTTTAGAATCTTTAAACTTCAGTTTGTCTTGAGGCTCAAGCTCCTGCGCAATCTCATGGCGATTATTTTCGTCTAAAAATGTTTCAAGACGACGACGCGCTTTCATACGCATATGATGATTACACTTAGGACAAACTTCGAGGTTTCGCTCAAGTTCCGCGTGGTAGAGTACCTGCTCACAAGAGGTACACTTCGTCCAGACACCCTCAGGAATCGATGCTTTACGTGAAGTTACTATGTTGCTTTTTTCTAAAATCTTTTCAAGCCAACTCATAGAAGACCTTTTACTCTGTGCTCTCCCGCTCAATGCGAAAGATTTAAATTCGACAAAAATGCGTGAGGATTAAAGCATAGAAAATGCCAACTGTAGACAAAAAACTGGTTGTACCTATTTCTTGTACCAGTTCCACACACTTAATACTGCTCATTTTCAATACTAATCAACTGATAACTTTGAGCCAATTACTACACTTTAGTTCAACATTAGTTCAAATTTTCAGGTAAAAACAGGGGACCCATTGGTGCTTGTGGTAAATCAAACTCTTGTGGGTAATCCACAGATACCAAATATAGACCTTCCGCTTTCGCTGTTGCACCAGCCAATGTACGATCTTTAGCTTCCAACAACCATTGGATCCATTCTGGTTCTTTCTCGCCTCGACCGACAACAATAAGACTACCCGTAATATTACGAACCATATGATGAACGAAAGCATTCGCTTTAATATCAATCACTACGTAACGTTCATGACGGGTAACATTCAGGTGGATAATATTACGCCACGGACTGCGTGACTGGCAATGCACAGCTCTAAATGACGTGAAATCATTCTCACCGAGTAAATACTGACCTGCTTGATGCATTTTTTCAGCATTAAGTTCGCCATGATAGTGGCTTACCCCGGAAGCTAGGATACCCGGGCGATATTCGTGATTATAAATGACATAACGATAACGTCGTGCGGTCGCTGTAAAGCGCGCATGAAATTCGTCAGGTACTTCTTTAGCCCAACGTACAGCGATATTTTTTGGTAGATTTGCATTCGTTCCCATCGTCCAAGCAACCATTTTGCGTGTCGCCGTTGTATCAAAATGCACAACTTGCCCAGTGCCGTGCACGCCAGCATCTGTGCGTCCTGCACACTGAACTTCAACAGGATGGTTGGCGACAACAGACAGAGCTTTTTCTAGCTCTTCCTGAACACTTGCAACTTCTCTTTGACGCTGCCAACCAAAGTAATGAGTACCATCATACTCAATACCCAACGCTATTCTCATGGTGTATTACTCTTAATCGCTATAGGTCTAAGGACCTTGGGGCGGGCAGTATAATATCAATCGCTTGAGATTTCTAACCCGCAAAATACTGATAGCCGCTAGATCACGCCTGCTATTCAAGATAGCCGAATAAGCAAAGAGGCAGCGAATGCTGCCTCTGTTACTATTACTATTACTATTACTGTTACTGTTAGTGTTAGTGTTAGTGTTTATACTCGACCATTGATGACATCGATAAGGTGTTTCGCTTGCTGTCTTATCTCATCACTACCATCAACAATCGCTTCTTCTAACAACTTAATTGCGCCTTTGTCATCGCTCATCTCGATATAGATTTTCGCTAAATCCAACTTTCCAGCGGCTTCTGCGTTACTATCTACATCAATATCGCTAACATCACCAATAACATCTGGAAACTCGTTAAGACCGACATCCAGCTTTAGCTCTTCATTATCAAGGTTGAGTGTGCTGCCATCATCGTTTTCAACTTGAGCCATTAAATCGTCGATAGTCATAAACTGACGTGTAGCTGGTTCAAACTCAGAAAACTCTTCTTGCTTACCCCAGTTTTCTTTTGCAACTTCAGGTTCTTTAACCTGGAGCTCAGGGTGCCATACCTCTCTCTCAGTTTCAGGAACCTCATCAGAAATAGTGGCTTTTTGATCTGCAGTTAAGTTGAAACCATTCCAGTCTTCACCGCCCATTTCAAGCATGGCGTCAATGTCCATACCAGCGCTATCAACGGATTTTGCATCAATAGGTTTATCAAAAGCAAAGCGACTATCTTCTTTTTCTTCGTCAGACAACCAATCTGAAAGCGCCTGTTCGTCGAACTCTCGTTTTGATACCTCACCAAGATTGATTTCAGTCTTTGATTGCTCGATCTCTTCATAAAGAGAAGAATCATCTAACTGCTCATCTTCTGATTCATCAGATAGTTCATCCGTTTGGGAGAACATATCGGCCAAAGCATCTTCTTCGGTATATTCAGGCAGTTCAGAATCTTCAAACTCCACATCTGCAAGCTCAGATTCAGCTTCAGGTAAGTCGGTTTCAAGTTCTGATTCAAAATCCGCTAGCGCATCTTCCTCTGTGTATTCAGGAAGATCTAAATCGTCGAACTCTGCTGCAATCGCTTGATCTAGATCTTCTGGTTCGCTCTCTTCAGCCAAAGTAGCTGCAACGTCTAGGTCATCTAACGCTTCAGCGCTTTCTTCTTCAGGCTCTGATTCAGAATCCGCTAATGCGTCGTCTTCTGTGTACTCAGGAAGATCTAAATCGTCAAGCTCAGCTGTAATTGCGTGCTCTAGCTCTTCTGACTTGCTCTCTTCAACCACAGTAGCTGCAGCGTCTAGGCCATCTAACGCTTCAGCGGTTTCTTCTTCAGGCTCTGATTCAAAATCCGCTAATGCGTCGTCTTCTGTGTACTCAGGAAGATCTAAATCGTCAAGCTCAGCTGTAATTGCGTGCTCTAGCTCTTCTGACTTGCTCTCTTCAACCACGGTAGCTGCAACGTCTAGGTCATCTAACGCTTCAGCAGTTTCTTCTTCAGGCTCTGATTCAAAATCTGCTAACGCATCTTCCTCTGTGTATTCTGGAAGCTCTAAATCTTTAAACTCTGCAATAAGGCTTGGAGTTGAGTCTTCTGATTCAATCTCTTCGGCTTCTAGGTCATCAAATACCCAGTCGTCATCTTGTGGAATACCAAACTCGTTCGCAATTGCTTGTTCTTCTAACTCAACGTCTTGTCCGTTAGATAGTTCGCCACCTTCAATCTCAGGATTGAATTCGAAATCATCTAACTCAACATCTTCATTAACAGAAGAAACGGATTCTAATGCTTCATCTAGCAAAGGATCGGACTTAGGAACATTCGTAATTAAATCATCAATGAAGTTAGCACTGTTGAAGTCTTCTACCTGCTCTTCAGCTTCATCAGTACTCTCTTCTATAGCAATCAGCTCATCAAAAAGATTTAAACCTTCGTCTGCTTTTTCTGAATCATCCGTTTCTAAATCGATTTCGTCAGCCAAAAAGTTTTCATAACCCATTGGCTCATCGCTAAGCTCACCAACAAAATCATCTAAAAGAGCGGTGCTGTTTTCGTCAATATCTGGGATTTCGGAATCACTGGCCTCACCTAGCAGTTCATCCAACTCCAGCATCATTTCATCGACGACACTTTCTTCAGAGTCTTCGTCATCAAACGCACCATCATCTAATAGTTCATCTAATAATGCAGTGCTATTAACTTCAACTTCTGCTTCATTACCTTCCAGCAACAACTCATCAAGTAATGCTGTATCATCTTTGGCATTTGCCTCTAACGACGCTAAGTCAGATTGAGCT
Source organism: Vibrio ziniensis (assembly GCF_011064285.1). Lineage (NCBI taxonomy): Bacteria > Pseudomonadati > Pseudomonadota > Gammaproteobacteria > Vibrionales > Vibrionaceae > Vibrio > Vibrio ziniensis. Next base: position 909,889 of record NZ_CP049331.1, on the reverse strand, counting down.
TCAATACTTGCAAATAAGTCGTCGAGTTCTGCATCTGAAGTAAAGCTAGCAGCTTCTGGTTCAGCATTAAGCTTAGATTTCTCGTCATCCAGTAAGCTATCAAAATCTAAGAGTTCTGAACTTTCATCATCTTCTTGAGAAGCAAAAAGTTCATCTAACATCGATTGATCAAGAGTCGATGATTCAAGATCTTCTGAGTCACCATCAGCAGCCAACAACGATTCAATGTCAGCTTGGGACATTTCGCCGTCATCAGATAAATCGAATCCAATATCGTCATCTTCATCGTAGTTATTTACGGCTTCATCGAGAGCTCTTTCCATCTCTTCCAAGCCAAGTGCTTTTTCATCTCCATTAACGCTAATACCGTTACTGCTAGAGGATAAGTCACCAAAACCAGTATCTAGATCACCGGAGTCATCAATAGCAGCAAACAAATCTTCGCCATCTTCGCCATCTAAGTCGAAATCTAAATCGTCCTCATCTAAACCAGCGAAAATGTCTACATCATCATCTTCTGATACTTCTTCTTTTTTATCTTCACCAAACAGTGAATCGCTATCATCCATGCCGCCAAACAAGTCATCATCTAACAACAGTTCATCGTCTAGATCTTCTAACAGCTGATCACCAACTGCGATTGGTGCTACAGCAGCGGCGTTGGAATTTGCATTTAACGCTGTTTCTTGAGTTGATGACGATGATTGATTTGAACTCGAACGACGCCCTAAGAACAAAACGACTAGCAACGCAATGAATAAACCCGGAATAAGAGCTAAGCCAGCCACAACCCAATTATTTGATAGCAATTCATCTAACTTAGAAGGCGCAAGACGTTGCATTTCTTCGCGTTTAAATCTTTCTTCAGCGAGTAGTTTTTCGACTTCAGAACGAATGCGGTTTTCATCACCTAATTCTTGTTTCAAACCACTGACTTCAGATTGAACTTCAGCGAGCATTAATCGCAGCCTGTGGTTCTTCTCTTCTAGTGCTTGAATTTCATTTTGGTCAACAGCCGTAGTTTGAGCATTGTCTTTCTTGAATTCCGCTATAACTGGCTTTTCTTCAACAACAGGCTTACTTTCAGCAATTTTAGCTTGTGGCGTTTTAACTTCGATTGTTGGAGTAACTGTAGGTTTTACTTCGGCTCTCTTGGGAGTAACTGCTGACGTTATTGGTTGAACTGGCTGCTGAGTGAGTCGAGCCTTATGAGCTGCCATAACATTAACCGCTTCTTCTGTAGTAACGCTATTTACCTGAGCGAGAGAAGGCACGCGTAATGTGCTACCCGGCAGCAAACTATGTATATTCTGGTTTTCGAACGCTTGAGGGTTTAAACGATAAATAGCCAACAAAGTTTGCTGTACAGAAACTTGATTAGAAGGACGTAAACGTGACGCAATCGACCATAAAGTGTCTTTTTCAGAAGTTGGACCGATAACCGTTGAAGGCTCTGTCGGTGTTGTAGCTCGATTACGGACAATATCACTACTATATTGTGGTGCTGACTGGACTTCGCCAGTTGGACCAATAAGGCGAATACTCTCTGCACTAACGAAAGAAGTCTGAGTCACGGCCGCTACAGCGATTGGCAGTAACAGGCGTTTAAAAAATTGACGCATATAAAGCTCAGCTAGGTGCTATGAATTAATAAAGATAACAATCTGTTAAATATATCGGATAAGACAAGCAAAACTATAGGATCTAAAGCAAAAAATGTGTTCATACCGTAATAATCGCAGCAATCTCACACTAATAATCCGTTTTTGCTACTTACCTCTGATACCATAATGACGATTCAAAAAATAAAAGCCAGCTTTACGCTGGCTTTTAAATAATTTTACTTTAGACGCGATTACTCAGAATCAATTTTCGCCCAAGTATCACGTAAACCAACAGTGCGGTTGAATACTAAAGATTCAGGTGATGAGTCTTTGTTGTCAGCACAGAAGTAGCCCATACGTTCAAACTGGTAACCCACTTCAGCTTTTGCCGCAACTAGGCTTGGCTCAACAAAACCGTTCACTTTAATGAGTGATTCTGGATTAATCGTTGCCGCAAAATCATCAGCAGCAGCTGGGTTTGGAACGGTAAACAAGCGATCGTATAAGCGGAATTCCGCAGGCACACCTTTATCAGCCGATACCCAGTGGATAACGCCTTTTACTTTACGACCATCTTCTGGATTTTTGCCCAGTGTTGCTGAATCATAAGTACAGTAAATGGTAGTGATATTGCCGTCCTGATCTTTCTCAACACGTTCAGCCTTAATCACATAGGCACCACGTAGACGAACTTCTTTACCTAGCACTAAGCGCTTGTACTTCTTGTTACCTTCTTCACGGAAGTCTTCACGTTCAATCCAAATTTCGCGAGTAAATGGCACATCGCGAGAGCCCATTTCAGGGTCATTTGGATGGTTAGCAAGATTCAGTACTTCCACGCTATCTGCATCGAAGTTCTCAATAACAATCTTCACAGGATCTAAAACAGCCATAGCACGTGGTGCATTGTTGTTTAGATCATCACGAATACATGATTCAAGTGAACTGAACTCAATCATATTGTCTTGCTTAGTGACACCAATACGCTTACAGAATTCACGAATAGAGGCAGCGGTAAAACCACGACGACGTAAGCCTGAAATGGTAGGCATACGTGGATCATCCCAGCCATTTACTAATTTCTCAGTAACTAGTTGGTTTAGCTTACGCTTAGACATTACGGTGTATTCTAGATTCAGACGACTAAACTCGTACTGACGTGGGTGACAATCAATTGTGATGTTGTCTAAAACCCAATCGTAAAGACGGCGGTTGTCTTGGAATTCCAAAGTACAGATCGAGTGTGTAATACCTTCTAACGCATCGGAGATACAGTGAGTAAAGTCGTACATTGGGTAGATACACCACTTATCGCCCGTCTGATGATGTTCTGCAAAACGAACACGGTAGATAACGGGATCACGCATAACGATAAATGAAGAAGCCATGTCAATTTTAGCTCGCAGACATGCTTCACCTTCTTGGAAGCCACCGGTTCTCATTTTTTCGAATAGAGCTAGGTTTTCTTCAACACTACGATCACGATAAGGACTGTGTTTACCAGGAGTAGTTAACGTACCACGGTACTCACGGATCTGATCCGGAGTTAATTCCTCAACATAAGCTAGACCTTTGTTGATTAGCTCCAAAGCATATTGGTATAGCTTGTCAAAATAATCAGATGAATAGCAGATATCACCAGACCATTCAAAGCCTAGCCAGCTTACATCTTTCTTAATTGATTCTACGTATTCGATGTTTTCTTTCTCTGGGTTTGTGTCATCAAAACGTAAGTTACACTGGCCCTGATAGTCTTGAGCGATACCAAAGTTCAAACAAATCGACTTAGCGTGACCGATATGCAGATAACCGTTAGGCTCTGGCGGGAAACGAGTATGCACGCTAGTGTGTTTACCATCCGCTAAATCTTTATCTATGATTTGGCGAATGAAGTTCGATGGACGAGCCTCAGCTTCACTCATCTATAGCACCTCAAAATAATTTAATACTGGCAGAAAGTTTTCCTGTCTGGGCCAACTTAGCCACAATTTACAGAAATATTGTTTTCAATGATCCACAATTCTGTGTCTTTTCACAATAAAAACTGCGGATTAATTGGGAAATAATCATTACTTCGCTTGTTCTGTAACCAAGCTCTTACAAAGCAAAAAGCCTTCGCACAAGGCGAAGGCTTTAATTTTACCTAAAAATGTCCGTTATTGAAGACAATGGCTCTTATGGTAGTTTTACGCCAGATAAGTCTTCAGTGGTACTGATTGCTTTCATCTCACCCGCAACGATTTCCGCTAGTGGGCCAAGGATTACTTGCAGGTTGTTTTCGCCTAGCTTAACAACACCTTTAGCTCCTAACTTTTTCAGTACAGCTTCGTCAGCAACTGAACGATCTTTCAGTGTTAGACGTAGACGTGTGATACAAGCATCGATAGTGGTTAGGTTCTCATGACCACCTAAAGCTTTAAGGTATTGACGAGCAAGTTCACCTTTATCAGCACTTGAGTTAGAAGGTACCACAACGGTTTCTTCATCATCTTCACGACCTGGCGACTTCAAGTTGAAAGTACGGATTGCGAATGTGAAGGTAAAGAAGTACAGAGCGAAGAACACTAGACCGATGATGAGTAGTGTTACAGGTTTAGTTGCTAGACCCCAGTTTAGAGCAAAGTCGATCAGACCAGCAGAGAAACCAAAGCCGTGCAGTGTACCAAACATGTTTGCAACAACTAGAGCAAGACCAGTGAACACAGCGTGCATTGCATATAGTGCAGGAGCTAGGAACACGAACATGAATTCTAGAGGTTCTGTAATACCGGTTAGGAATGAACAGAACGCTACAGAGAACAACGCACCACCGACTTGATGACGTTTCTCAGCTGGAGCTGCAAAGTACATTGCTAGAGCTGCACCAGGTAGACCGAACATCATGATTGGGAAGAAACCGTTCATGAATACACCAGCGCTCTTATCGCCACCGAAGAAACGGTGTAAGTCGCCAGACTTCATAGTTTCAGTCACTTCTTTCACAACTGCAGTGATTTCTGGGTTTACCGCATTTTGGAAGTTAAACGTGTGCTCTTGACCAACAACTAGAGCTTTAGCAATTGAAGGATCTACACAAAGTTTTTGTAGCGCAGGTAGCGCTTGACCAGCCGCTTGAGCACCTGTTACTACGATCTCTTGACACGTACCCATACCGAACCAGAAGTATGAGTTAAGAACGTGGTGTAAACCTACAGGGATTAGCGCACGGTTTAGAGTACCGTAAACAAATTGGCCTACCGAGCCTGAGGTTGATACTGCATGAGCAAGAGCATCAAGACCACCTTGGATGCTTGGCCATACAACACCAGAGATCGCACCTGCAACAAGTGCAAAAAGACCTGCCATAATAGGAACAAGACGCTTACCAGAGAAGAACGCTAACCATTCTGGAAGACGAGTAGCGTGAAAAGCGTTGTAAGCGTGGCCTGCGATAATACCAGCAAAGATACCACCGAAGAACGACATGTTGATTGAAGGATCAATTGTTTTTGCTGTTGCTGTAAGTACAAAGTACGCAACTGCACCAGCTAGACCAGCAGCACCAGAACCGTCTTTAGAAAGACCAATTGCAATGCCAAGGCCAAATAGAAGAGGTAGCTGTCCAAAGATTGCACCACCAGCTTCAGCCATAAATGGAATGTCTAGTAGGTCGCCCTGACCTAGACGTAATAAGATAGCTGCAACGGGTAGCGTTGCGATAGGTAACATCAATGCTTTACCTAACTTTTGCGCATATCCAAGAATATTCACCGTAAGTTCCCCCTATAGGATTTTATAAATATCGGCAAACTTATTTTAGTCGCCCAATTTAGTCATAGTCAGTGTATGACAATAATTTTGCTCCGCAAATTAAAAGCTCATCAATTGTGACCGTAATCACCTCAAATAGGCATAATTCAAGGTTTTTGCTAGCGAGATCATAAAACTTATTTTACAATATAAAAAAACATTAATTTATCGGTATTATGCGACTAATAACTAAGTGATGTAATCTCTTATATCAAAAGAGATTATACCGATAAAAAACCTATTTGCTGATTACATAAATGGGGCAAATATGGCACTTAATAATCAGCTGGGGGCTCCCTTTTGGTGACCGCTGAGCATAAAGATATTTCGCGATTTGATAAAAGTTAGTAAAGAGTGAGCCCATCACATACTCTTTAAAGGCAATATCTGTTTATCGCTCCTAAAATTATAGAATGTCTATCGACGAGGATTTGTTAATTATGTACGCACTAACTAACTGTAAGGTATTCACAGGCAGCGATATACTGACTGATCATGCTGTTATCATTAATGCTGATACAATTCATGCCATTATCCCTGAACACAATCTTCCGAGTGACATAGAGCGCAAAGATCTTAACGGTGCAAACCTGAGCCCGGGCTTTATTGATTTGCAGCTAAACGGCTGTGGCGGCGTAATGTTTAATGATGAAATTACAGCAGACACTATCCATACCATGCACCTAGCTAACCTGAAATCGGGTTGTACTAGCTTCTTACCAACGCTTATTACCTCTTCAGATGACAACATGCGCCAAGCCATTGCAGCAGAGCGCGAGTATCGCCTAAAGTACAGCAATCATTCACTAGGACTTCACTTAGAAGGCCCTTATCTGAACATTGAGAGAAAAGGCATCCACAGCGTAGACTTTATTCGCGAGTCAGATGAAGCCATGATCAATTTGATGTGTGAAAACAGTGATGTTATTACCAAAGTGACTCTGGCTCCTGAGAACAATAACCCACAACACATTGAGAAATTAGCCAAAGCAGGCATTGTTGTCTCTATTGGTCATACTAACGCAACATATCAGGAAGCTCGTAAAGGCTTTGAGTCCGGTATTACCTTCGCCACTCACTTGTTCAATGCAATGACACCAATGCAAGGTCGTGAACCTGGTGTTGTGGGCGCTATTTTTGACACACCAGAAGTTTACACTGGCATTATTGCCGACGGATTCCACGTTGATTACGCAAACATCCGTATTGCCCATAAGATCAAAGGTGAAAAGCTCGTATTAGTGACAGATGCCACAGCTCCTGCAGGTGCTGAGATGGATTACTTTATTTTTGTCGGTAAGAAAGTATATTACCAAGATGGCAAGTGTATCGATGAAAACGGCACACTTGGCGGCTCAGCCCTTACTATGATTGAAGCGGTTCAAAATACGGTTGAGCATGTCGGCATCGCTTTAGATGAAGCTCTAAGAATGGCTACTTTGTATCCAGCAAAAGCAATTAAGGTTGACCATAAATTAGGTCGTATTAAACAAGGCATGATTGCCAACCTGACTGTTTTTGACCGTGACTTCAATGTAAAAGCGACTGTGGTTAACGGACAATACGAGCATAAGTAATAATGAATGGCGGACAAATAGGTAACGTAGATCTAGTCAAGCAGCTAAATAGCGCTGCAGTATATCGATTAATAGACCAACAAGGTCCTATTTCTCGAATCCAGGTTGCCGATGTGAGTCAACTTGCTCCAGCAAGTGTGACAAAAATAACCCGCCAACTTTTAGAGCGCGGCCTTATAAAAGAGGTCGCCCAACAAGCTTCTACCGGTGGTCGGAGAGCAATCTCTCTGACCACTGAAGTCGATCCATTCCACTCAATCGCAGTGCGTTTAGGACGTGACTATATCCAATTCAGCCTGTTTAACTTAGGTGCCAAAGAGATTGCCTCTGATTTCCAAGAATTTCTCTATACCAGTCAGAGCGAACTCGTGGATGGTCTTTTGAGTCATCTTAAAAATTTCACAAATCAACATACATCATCAATAAGCCAACTTATTGCTATCGGCATCGCTTTACCAGGTTTGGTGAATCCAGAAACTGGTGTGGTTGAATACATGCCAAATGTCAAAATTAATGCTTTGCCTTTAGGTGAAATAATTAAAAACAATTTCCACGTAGAGTGCTTTGTGGGCAATGATGTAAGAGGAATGGCCCTAGCTGAGCACTATTTTGGTGTCAGCCAAGACTGTCAAGATTCGATATTGGTCAGTGTCCATCGAGGTACAGGCGCTGGCATCATAGTTAATGGACAAGTGTTCTTGGGGTATAATCGAAACGTAGGTGAAATTGGGCATATTCAAATTGATCCTTTAGGCGAACAATGCCAATGCGGCAATTTCGGATGTTTAGAAACCGTCGCGGCAAATCCAGCCATCGTAAATAGAGTGAATAAATTGATTGCTCAAGGCTACGAGTCTAGCCTTTCACAAGTAGATGCAATTACTATTCATGAGATCTGTGAGCATGCCAATAATGGTGATGAGCTTGCAAAACAAGCTTTGGTGAAAGTAGGTAACCAGTTGGGTAAAGCGATTGCCATTACTATTAACTTGTTTAACCCACAAAAAGTTATCATTGCGGGTGCAATTACAAAAGCGAAAGACATCCTATTCCCTGCAATTCAGCGCAATGTGGAAAATCAGTCTCTGAAATCGTTCCATACTAATTTGCCAATAGAAGCTTCATTGCTAGATGCACAACCAACTTTAAGCGCTTTTGCCATGATCAAGCGTGCGATGCTCAATGGTGTATTGTTACAAAAACTTCTAGAAGATTAAGACTTATCTACATTGGTATAAGCAACTGATTACCCTATAATGAGAGGCTGTGTTTAATTAATAAGCACAGCCTTTTTTATATCTGGGAAGCAACTATTACCAATGGAAATTATTCTAATTACAACGGCATTCATCGCTGGTTTTATTGCGCTAAAATGCAATCTCCCTCCCCTTGTGGGATTTCTTATCGCTGGTTTTGCCTTACATGCCTTTGGCTTTGAATCAAACGACACAATATCTGTTTTAGCCGATCTCGGTGTAACCTTGCTTCTGTTTACTATCGGTTTAAAGCTAGATGTCAAAACCCTGTTAGCAAAAGAAATTTGGGCTGGGGCAACTATCCACAACCTATTATCAACCGCTGTGTTTAGTATTATTCTTATAGGATTCAAATACCTTGGTTTGGATAGCCTCGCACAGGTCTCTGTATCTAGTATCATTCTGCTGGGATTTGCCCTTTCATTTTCAAGTACAGTCTTTGCTGTAAAGTCTTTGCAAGAAAAAGGAGAGATGAATGCTATCTATGGCACTATAGCCATAGGCATTCTAGTCATGCAGGATATTTTCGCTGTTGTTTTCTTAACAGTTTCAACAGGTAAGATTCCAGAATGGTATGCTATCACCCTATTCTTGCTTCCTATTGTCCGCCCTTTGTTCTTTAAAGTATTAGATTGGGTCGGTCATGGAGAAATGCTGGTTCTAGCTGGAATATTCTTTGCTTTAGTCATAGGCGCTGGTTTATTCGAATTTGTTGGTATGAAGCCGGATTTAGGCGCACTAATCTTAGGTATGATGTTAGCCGGCCACGCTAAAGCTTCCGAGCTTTCAAAATCTCTTTTCAACATGAAAGAACTGTTTCTTGTCTGCTTCTTCTTAAATATTGGCTTATCAGAACAGCCAACCGTTACGGGCTTCTTGCTTTCACTTTTGTTGTTACTACTGCTGCCGCTTAAAGGTATTTTGTACTTCTTAGTGTTAAATAAATTCCGATTCCGAGTTCGAACTTCCCTGCTGGCAACGATTTCACTATTCAACTTCAGCGAGTTTGGGCTGATCGTAGGTGGTCTTGCCTTTAAAATGGGCTGGCTATCAGGAGATATACTCGTCGCTCTTGCGATTTCTGTTCCCTTATCTTTTATTGTTACAGCCCCAATTGTTCGCAAAGGACATGAGATCTACCATTACTCTGCACAATGGTTAAAAGAACAAACGGCTGAGCGAATTAATATCCGCGACAGATTTATCAATCCAGGTAGCTCTCAACTGCTGATCCTTGGAATGGGGCGTATCGGTACAGGTGCCTACGAGGAATTTCATGCTCGTTATGGAAAAATCTGTTTGGGTGTAGAACTAAGAGAAGATGCCGCTCAGCAACATAGGAACGAAGGCAGAAACGTTATTTCTGGCGACGCTACCGACCCTGACTTCTGGGAAAGGATACTAGATACAGGCAACGTTAAAATGGTGCTACTGGCTATGCCGCACCATCAGGCGAATCAGATAGCTCTTGAGCAACTGAAAAAACGCTCATTCAACGGGCAAATTGCAGCAATTGCAGAATATCCCGATCAACTGGATAACTTGATAGAGAAAGGCGCGCATGCAGCGTTTAACATCTATCGAGAAGCTGGGTCTGGTTTTGCTCGCCATGTTTGTGAACAATTGCAGCCAGACTTCATAAAATACTAGCATCAAGCTTTCTGACTGATATTAGAAAAAAGAGCACTAAGTGCTCTTTTTTTCATTCTAAGTGGTGTTTTTTTCGTCATTATCTAGATCTCATCCAACAAAACAAAGCAAAAGTTAAATAACATTTACCTTTAATGAATTTATTTAAAAATTTTATCAATTATGGGTTGTTTTTTTTAATCAAAATGGCAAATTGGAGCCATCTGATTAAAACTCGTTTACTAAGGGAAGTTGTATGTGCTCTATCTTTGGCATCTTGGACATCAAAAGTGATGCAGCTGCGCTACGTCCAGTGGCATTGGAAATGTCGAAAAAACTCCGTCACCGTGGTCCAGACTGGTCCGGTATCTATGCATCTGACAAGGCAATTTTAGCGCACGAGCGTTTAGCTATTGTTGGTCTAAATAGCGGAGCGCAACCTCTATACAGTCCAGACAAGAAACTTATTCTTGCGGTAAACGGTGAGATTTATAACCACAAAGAAATTCGCGCTCGTTACGAAGGCAAGTACGAATTCCAAACTGATTCTGACTGTGAAGTTATCTTGGCATTATATCAAGACAAAGGTGTAGACCTTCTTGAAGAGCTAAACGGTATCTTTGCTTTCGTTCTTTATGATGAAGAGAAAGACGAATACTTAATCGGTCGTGACCACATTGGTATTATCCCTCTTTACCAAGGTCAAGATGAGCACGGTAACTATTACGTTGCTTCCGAGATGAAAGCTCTTGTTCCAGTGTGTAAAACTCTGAGCGAATTCCCTCCAGGTAGCTATTACAGCTCTAAAGATAAAGAACCAACGCGTTACTACGTACGTGACTGGAACGAATACGCAGCGGTAAGTGGTAACACTACCAGTAAAGAAGAACTGACAGCCGCTCTAGAAGCCGCCGTTAAACGTCAATTGATGACTGACGTACCTTATGGCGTACTTCTGTCAGGTGGTTTGGATTCATCCATTACTTCTGCGGTAGCAAAACGCTATGCAGCAATGCGTATTGAAGATGATGAGAAATCTGAAGCATGGTGGCCACAACTTCACTCATTCGCGGTGGGTCTTGAAGGAGCTCCAGATCTTAAAGCTGCTCGTGAAGTGGCTGAAAAAATCGGTACCGTTCACCATGAGTTCACTTACACCATTCAAGAAGGTCTTGATGCTATCCGTGATGTGATTTACCACATTGAAACCTACGATGTAACAACCATTCGTGCATCTACGCCTATGTACTTAATGGGTCGTAAGATTAAAGCTATGGGTATCAAAATGGTTCTATCTGGTGAAGGTGCTGATGAAATCTTTGGTGGTTACTTATACTTCCACAAAGCGCCAAACGCTCAAGAGTTCCACGAAGAAACCGTTCGTAAACTTCTTGCTCTAAACATGTTTGACTGTGCTCGTGCCAACAAATCTCTTGCTGCATGGGGTGTCGAAGGTCGCGTACCTTTCCTAGACAAAGAGTTTATTGATGTAGCTATGCGCCTAAACCCTGCAGATAAAATGTGTGGTAACGGCAAAATGGAAAAACACATTCTTCGTGAGTGTTTTGAGCACTATCTACCAGAATCCATCGCATGGCGTCAAAAAGAGCAGTTCTCTGACGGTGTTGGTTACAACTGGATCGATACGCTAAAAGCAACGGCTGAAGCAAAAGTCACTGATCAGCAAATGGAGACAGCTCAATACCGTTTCCCATACAACACGCCAACGACAAAAGAAGGCTATGTGTATCGTGAAATATTCGAAGAGTTGTTCCCGCTAGAGTCAGCAGCTCAATGTGTACCTGGTGGTCCTTCAGTAGCCTGTTCTTCAGCTAAAGCGATCGAATGGGATGAATCATTCAAGAACTGTATCGATCCATCAGGTCGTGCAGTGAAAGCCGTTCACCACGAAGCTTACTAAGTTCAATAAATATTAAAAGGCGCCTATGGCGCCTTTTTTGTTTCAGTTCTTCTTACAAAGCTACTTCAAATCTAAGTCTTTATTATCAATGCTCATAACAATCGGTTGGTTGATGAGCTTAATTAACATCAGCGAGCGTGTTTCACCATCAGCTTCATGGTAAATAGCTTCTATTCCAGAAAACTGACCGCCAGTCACTTTGAGAACTTGTCCCTGCTGTGGTGTTCTAGAAGTACCCAGACTTTGCTCACTGGTATCCATCTGTTTAAGCTCATAAATTAGAGAACCTTGCAGCTCTTTAGGCTGAGCACCAAATCGAATAAAGTCAGCAACACCACGCGTTGAACGCACAGTGGTAAAAGTAGGGCCATCTTCGAAATCAAAACGAACAAACATGTAGCAAGGAAAAAGAGGTTCTCTTACTGACTGTCGTTTTCCTCGAAGTATTTTTTCAATCGTCACTTCTGGGTAATAACACTCAACGCCTTGATTTTCCAGATGGGCTTTAGCTCTAAGCTGTTCACCTCTTTTACAATAGAGTAGATACCAACGTTTCATATTCTTAACCAATAAAACTTTTGGCAATGCTATCACTATGGCTATGCATAGTCATGATTAAAGACATTCACACAGCAGTCTTGTGACTTAACTGATGATATAAACACCACTATTTATCTACATAACATCCTTCCAGTAAAAAATTAGTTTCCACAAATGATAACACTCTCGAATATCCCGAAATAACAATACAGAGCAGAACGAAAAACCAACAATCACACTAATTTACAAAATTAAATCATTTGAAATATCTTTACGACCAATGTATATCTATCGCCCACTAAAAATATAACGATGACTTTAGTATCTACTATGCAAAACCAACAGCAATATTTTGGTCACCCTCGTGGCCTATTCCTTTTATTTAGCACAGAGCTTTGGGAACGTTTCTCTTACTATGCAATGAGAGCTATCTTAGTTCTTTATTTAACTGACGCGACTATCAATGGTGGTCTTGGTTGGTCAACGAAAGACGCTCTTGATCTGTACGGTACTTATACTGGCTTGGTATACATCACTCCGCTTATTGGTGGTTACCTAGCTGATAACTATCTTGGGCAGCGCCGTTCAATTTTGATTGGTGGTGCACTCATGGCTATTGGTCAGTTCACCCTAGCAATGCCTGCTGAGGCTATCGGTATTGCACCGATGCACTCATTCTACCTAGGTCTTGGTCTGCTTATTGCGGGTAACGGTCTATTTAAGCCAAATATTTCTACAATGGTGGGTGACCTATACCAAGAAGGTGATAACCGTCGTGATGGCGCATTTACTATTTTCTATATGGGTATCAACATCGGCGCCTTACTTGCTGGTGTTGTTGCGGGTTCAGTTACTAACTCTTTTGGTTGGAAAGCGGGCTTCGTCGCAGCTGGTATTGGTATGTTAATCAGTCTAGTTATGCAAATGACCCTAGCTCAATCATGGTTAGGTAACATTGGTAAAGTACCTGCTGCAAAACGAGCAATGGAAAAAACCAAGTCGCAAACAAAACAGCCGTTGACTAAAGAAGAATTTGATCGCATCAAAGTCATCTTAATTATGAGTCTGTTTACTATTGTTTTCTGGGCTGGCTTCGAACAAGCTGGTGGTCTGATGAACATCTACACCCAGCAGTATACAGACCGTATGATTGGTAGTTTTGAAATACCAGCAGCATGGTTCCAATCACTAAACCCATTCTTCATTATTACTCTGGCTCCAGTACTTGCTGTGTTCTGGGTAAAATTGGGTAAACGAGAACCTAACTCTCCTGTTAAATTCGCTCTTGCGATGTTCTTCCTCGCTCTTGGCTTCCTATGTATGGTAGGTGCGGTACTAGAGCAAGGTGGTGATACATCAGTTAAAACATCAATGCTTTGGTTGGTTGGTGCATTCTTCTTCCATACTCTGGGCGAACTATGCCTGTCTCCAATCGGTTTATCACTGGTTACTAAGTTAGCTCCGCTACGTCTTGCATCTCTAATGATGGGCGCTTGGTTCGGCTGTAATGCTATTGCAAACTACGTAGCTGGTTACGTGGGTTCACATGTGGGTGAGCTTGGTGCTATGGCTATCTTTAGTGGTATTGCAGTAACTGCCACAGTATCTGGAGCCATCTTACTGTTGTTTGCGAACAAATTGGTATTTTGGATGCACGGTGCAGAAGGCTATGTTGAAGCTAGCTCGGAAGAGAAACAGGCTGAAGTTCAACCAGCTTAACCAAGTTTCAAATAGCAAAAAGGACCACTTAATGTGGTCCTTTTTTATTTCTGTGAGCAATATTCAACTCATTATACCATTTGGGAAAATTTCCTGAGCAGTGAATGGGCGTCGATAAGCAAACCCACCGAGCCATGAATGGCTCGGTGGGGCTTCAAGGACGAATGAATGCGCGTTTGCGTTTGACGCCCATTCGTTGTTCTAGCGATGCTAGGCTTGAACATATTTTTATCTAGGATCGTATACAAGTGCTTTCATCATTTCGATATGAGCATCATCAGCATTCAAACAAGGAATGTAATTGAACACCTCACCACCCGCTTCTAAAAACAACTCTTTGTTCTCCCCCGCAATCTCTTCCAGTGTTTCCAAACAATCCACAGAAAATGCAGGACAAAGGATATCTATTTTCTTAATACCTTTTTCAGGTAACGATTCCATCGTCTTATCAGTATAAGGCTGTAACCACTCTTCTTTACCAAATTGAGACTGGTAAGTCATAAGTACTTTATCTTCATCTAAGCCTAATTCCTGAGCCAACAAACGCGTAGTTTCAGTACAATGCTGAGGATAGATGTCACCGTTATCAGCGTACCGTTTCGGAATTCCATGGTACGAACAAACCAACAAGTCTCCTTTCCCTTTTGTATTCCATGAATCACGGACACTGTTTGCTAGCGCTTGTATATAGAGAGGATGATTGTAGTAATCACGGATAAACTTAATCTCAGGAATAGTCGGTATCGTTTTAAGAGCTTTAGCTAATCCATCGAAGACTGCAGCCGTCGTAGAAGAAGAATATTGAGGATACAAAGGTAGTACAATAACCTCTTCAACACCTTGTTGTTGAAGTTTCTCTAAGCCAGCACTCAAACTCGGCTGACCATAAGTCATTCCAACTTCAACAGGTAAGCCGGTGAGATTTTTGAGTTTTTCTCTTTGGCGCAGAGAGTAAACCATCAAAGGGGAGCCTTCATCCATCCAGATAGATTCGTACAGCTTAGCTACACGAGGGGAACGTCGAGGCAAAATGAAACAATGAAGAATGGGATACCATTTCCACGGGCTGAGATCGACCACTCGTTGATCATGAAGAAATTCAGACAAAAAGCGTTTTACTTCAGTGGGAGTAGGAGCTTGTGGTGTGCCTAAGTTGGCTAATAAGACACCTTGTTTTTTTATAGTTTGCATAGCGTCCTTTTATTTGTATGACTAACTTAGTAGCCCATAAAATTTATATAAAAAAAGCGACCTTACGGCCGCTTAACTATAACAAAATTCTTAAAAATTTTGATAATAGGTATTAGCTATTATGCTAATGCCTTTTCGATATCAGCACTTACTTCAGTAACTTGCTTAGTACCATCAAATTTAAGGTACTTAGTGTTACCTGCAGCTGCTTCTTTACCGTAGTATGAGATAAGTGGTGCAGTTTGGCTGTGGTATACACCTAGACGTGCACGTACTGTTTCTTCTTTGTCGTCATCACGAACAACAAGATCTTCACCAGTTACGTCATCTTTACCTTCAACTTTAGGCGGGTTGTACACAACATGGTACGTACGACCAGAAGCTAGGTGAGCACGGCGACCAGCCATACGCTCAACGATCACATCGTCAGCTACGTCAAATTCAATTACGTAGTCAACATCGATACCCATTTCTTTTAGGCCGTCAGCCTGAGGGATAGTGCGTGGAAAACCATCCAGTAGGAAGCCTTTTTCGCAGTCATCTTGTGCGATACGCTCTTTGATTAGACCAAGAATGATTTCATCAGAAACTAGCTGACCAGCATCGATTACAGATTTCGCTTGTTTACCAAGTTCTGTACCTGCTTTGATAGCGGCACGTAGCATGTCACCAGTAGAGATTTGTGGAATACCGAACTTCTCCATGATGAATTGAGCTTGTGTACCTTTACCAGCACCTGGAGCACCTAGAAGAATGATGCGCATGTTTAATCCTCTTTAGAAAATAATATTTATACCGAAGCTCACAATACCCTTATCCTTTAGGGAAAAATCCTTTAATAGACGGACGGTAAGTTTCGGTATAACAGTTGATACAGCGAGCGACTGCAAGCTGGCGTGCAAAATACACGCGTTGATAATCTTGTTCAAGCTTTGCATTCTATCACATAAATTTGCCTCTCTGGCGAATCTAAGACTAAAGAATGCAAACGAGCGTTTAAGTCTGAAACATAATCATTACATTTCCACACAAATACGCGACGTTTAGCCACTTTTTAATAAAAAAGCCCGCAGTTCGCGAGCCTTTTTATTCATTAAATGTATTAAACCTTAGTCAGAAGCTGGTTCATAGCTCCTAGGAACTGAGAAGGATCTGTCATTGAACCACGCTCAGCTAACATTGCCTGCCCCAGTAAGACTTCAACCCAGCGACCAAATGCGACTTCATCTGCTTCGTCAGACATCATCTTAACTAAAGCGTGATCAGGGTTAATCTCAAAAATGTACTTCACTTCGGGAACGGCTTGACCAGCCGCTTCCAACAGCTTCGCCATTTGTGTACCCATCTCAAAGTCGTCGGTCACAACAACTGCAGGAGTAGTTGCAAGCTTGAATGTAGTGCGAACATCTTTCACACGGTCACCCAAGTAGCCTTTGATTCTCTCAACGACAGACTTGAACTCTTGTTCTGTCTCTTTGTGCTTTTCTTTTTCTGCTTCGTCTTCGAATTTACTTAGGTCAAGACCCGCTTTGGTGATTGATTGGAACTGCTTACCATCGAACTCAGTTAAGTAATTCATCAACCACTCATCAATACGATCAAACATCAGAACGACTTCGATACCCTTCGCTTTAAACTGCTCAAGGTGCGGACTGTTCTTCGCAGCTGCATAGCTGTCAGCCGTTAAGTAGTAGATTTTATCTTGGCCTTCTTTCATGCGTTCAACATACGAAGCAAGACCTATGGTTTGTTCAGCAGAGTCTAACTCAGTTGAAGCAAAGCGTAATAGACCGGCAATTTTCTCTTTGTTTGCCATGTCTTCCGCTGGGCCTTCTTTCATTACTAGGCCAAACTGTTTCCAGAATGTTTGATATTTTTCTGCATCATTGCTTGCCATGCGCTCAAGCATAGTGAGCACTCGTTTGCTACACGCATTACGCAGAGACTGAGTCACTTTGTTGTCTTGCAGAATTTCGCGTGACACATTTAATGGCAAATCGTTTGAATCGATCAAACCGCGCACAAAACGAAGGTAAGATGGCATGAACTGCTCTGCATCATCCATGATAAACACGCGTTGCACATACAGTTTCAAACCTGACTTGTGGTCGCGATTCATCATGTCCCAAGGCGCTTTCGAAGGAATATATAGCAGACTGGTGTAGTCATTTTTACCTTCAACCTTGTTGTGGCTCCAAACTAATGGTTCTGCAAAGTCGTGAGACACGTGTTTGTAGAACTCTTGATATTCTTCATCACTAATATCAGATTTGCTGCGAGTCCATAGCGCTTGCGCTTTGTTGATTTGTTCCCACTTTTTGTTGCCAGTTTCTTTACCTTCGTCGTCACGGTCTTCCGTTTGAATGAAAACTGGAATACCAATGTGGTCAGAGTATTTAGAAATGACATCACGCAGACGCCATTCTGATAGGAACTCTTCACCCTCGTCACGAAGATGCAAAATGATGTCCGTACCACGGCTCGCCTTTTCGATCGACTCAACCGTGTACTCACCTTCGCCTTCTGAATGCCACTGCACGGCTTCATTGCTCGCAGCACCTGCTACGCGAGTTCGAACCGTCACTGCATCAGCAACGATAAATGCCGAATAGAAACCAACACCGAACTGACCGATTAATTGAGAATCTTTGGTTTGCTCATCAGAAAGCTTAGAGAAAAACTCTGCTGTACCCGATTTCGCGATGGTACCCAGATGGTCAATCACGTTTTCGCGAGTCATACCGATACCGTTATCAGAGATCGTTATCGTTTTTGTCTCTTTATCGAATGACAGTTTAACGCCAAGGTCAGCATCACCTTGATAAAGTTCTGGATTTGATAGTGCTTGGAAACGCAGCTTATCTGCAGCGTCTGAAGCATTAGAAATCAACTCACGAAGGAAAATCTCTTTGTTTGAATACAAAGAGTGAATCATCAGATGAAGTAATTGCTTAACTTCCGATTGAAAGCCGCGAGTTTCTTTGTTTGCTGTCGTTGTTTCGCTCATTTTAGCTCCGTAACATTAGAGATATCTAACCACTTTCGCAAAAAAGCTAGTTAGGTCAGAAATATAACCAATCTGCTAAATAAGTAAGGTCACCAAATGTAAATTCAAGGTCAGCAATATCAAAAAACACTGTTTTTTTTACCTATATTGATTATCCTTGGAACGATTTATATCAAGGAAGATAAATTTTAATTGCAGTCTTAACTCCTTCTTAACGCGTTAGCATGGAGACTATCCCTTAGTTAGTAGTGATTTAAGACTATAAAAAAAAATGAAGCAGATATTAATGACTGGCATTGGTACAAAATTTCTTCTTGCAAATAGATTTACTTTCGATTCGCTCAGCAATTCACTTGTTGATAACTTTTTTGACGACGAGCTTGTTCGATTAGGGAGCAATGAAAGTCGTATACTCCAGCTCTTCTGCCAACATCCGAATGAAGTGGTTACTCGCAACGAACTGTACGATTTCGTTTGGCGAGAACAAGGTTTTGAAGTTGATGATTCTAGTTTAACTCAGGCAATCTCTACCTTACGTAAGCAGCTTAAAGATCCAACAAAGTCACCAGAGTTTATAAAAACGGTACCCAAACGAGGTTACCAACTCATTTCAAGTGTCGCGATTCTTGCTGATGTGGAAGAAAAAACAGACCAAGATGTGGGCGCAGCTTCGGAACTTATTGAGATGACTAGCCATCTCCCCGAAATTCATTCGGCGCAAACAATCAACGAAGAAATGCTTGTACTTGAGAGTACTGAGCCACAAGTAAAACAAACGAAACAACGCCCAACAAACAAGACTCCGAGTGATATTTTCACTAGGCTACTCATACTATTGTCTATATTGCTGCCCGTTCTGGCTATGTTACTTAGTACCCCTAACCAATCCGAGTTCAAAAAACTCGCTCATTATCATGGCGTAACGGTTGAGACCCCAAAAAGCCATCCAGATCTTGTTGATTGGTTACCTTCTATTGAAATGTGTATCAATAAGTATATTTCTAAGAACCAGAGTGACGTTTTCTTGGAAAAAGTCATCGCTACAGGTGGTAATAATGATGTGTTAGTCCTGAATTACATCCATAAGCCAGAATATTCATCAGCAAATATCACCCTAAAAATTGTTGCTGACCAAGACCAAATAAACAAAGTTTGTCAGCAAGGAGCATCATCATGATTAGAAAAATCGCCACAATGATGTGCATAACTTCCGTTGCTTTTAGCAGCTGGCTTTACTGGGGTAGCGATCTAAAACTCAAACAAGAAATTTCTTCTAGAGAATGGCAGTCCAAAACGGTGATGGTGATAGAAAATTCAAAGTCACATCAATCTATAGGCCCACTACGAAAAGTAGATATAGAATCAAACGTAAAATATTTGTCGAATGGTATTTACTCTCGTTCCTCAACAGTCATTTTGTACTCAAATGGACAAGAAGCAGAAAATATTTTGAACATATCAGAAACGGGAAATTGGGATGTCAGTGATAACTACTTGCTCATTTCACCAACAAAGTTTAGAAATGTTTCACAAAGTCAGAATCAAGATTTCACCCAAGAAGAGCTTGAATTGGTGACACAGTTTTTCAAAATGGATGCTCAGCAAAGCAGACGAGTCGACATCGTCAACAAGAAGACACTGCTGTTAACAAGCCTGAGTCAGGGTTCCATCGTATTATTTAGCAACTAAGGGAAATATGGATAAGGCAAAAATAGACATCTTTTACTGCCGCCAGTGTAACTGGATGTTAAGAGCGACATGGATGAGCCAAGAGCTACTGCATACCTTCAGTGAAGAGATAGAAACTGTATCTCTCCACCCTGATACAGGCGGGCGATATGAGATTTTTTGTAATGGCATACAAATATGGGAGCGCAAAAAAGATGGTGGTTTCCCTGAAGCTAAAGAGCTAAAACAGCGCGTTAGAGATCTCATCGACCCTGAGCGAGATCTCGGTCATTCTGACAGAAAGTAAAAGAAGAGCTCGATATGAGCTCTTCTTTTATTCAAAATCACGTCGTTCAGATTAACGTCTGTGCAATCACTTCCTGGCCTTCGAGAGATAAAACACTCAGTGTGTTTCCGTCAAATAAGCCATAACTTGGTGCGAATCCATTTCGCGGAAAAGTCACTGAACCAGGATTGAAGAAAAAGCCTTTTCCCCAAGCTTGAGCAGACGGAATGTGTGTATGCCCGTGAACTAAAACATCATTTTCTCCCATTGCTGGACATTTTTCTTGATTGTAAGTGTGTCCATGGGTCAGAAAAACTCGTTGCCCAGATTCAAGCACAATCCAAGCGTAATCAGACATCATCGGAAATGACAACAACATCTGGTCCACTTCACTATCGCAGTTACCTCGTACCGCCACTATTTTTGCAGCATAGCCATTGAGTAATTCGGCCACTGCAGCCGGGTTATATCCTTCAGGAATAGGATTCCTCGGCCCATGATTAAGAAGATCCCCAAGTAGAATCAGAGTGTTTGCCTCTGACTGATCAAACAAAGACAACATCTTTTCAGTTGCTGGTAGAGAACCGTGTAAATCGGAAGCAAAAAACAGTTTCATCATAGACCTCTTAGCAAAAACCATACAATTGTAATGGTTTAAAACTTAATCGTCATCTCTTGCCATCCCATTCACTACGATATTGTTATAACTCACCATACCAATCACCTTACCACAATCGATAACTGGAGCCCGACTGATCCCAAAACGTTCGAACAAACGAGCGCAATATTTCACATTCATATCGGGAGATACAGACAGCGCTGGTTTGGTCATAATTTCATAAATATTGGTTCTTTTCGGCGAGCGATTCTTTGCCAAGACTTTCTTTGCGATGTCATTCATCAACACAATTCCATACTCATCATCTTCATGGCGCTTATCGACGATCAGAGCTTTCACCTGATGCTTTTTGGCCAGACGAATACCTTCATAAACCGTGGTTAATCCATCAACCATCACATAGGTGCCTGCCATAACATCTCTTACACGAATTTTGTCTTCTCGATTCATAGATTCTCCTCCACGACTTTCGTTAATCGTTCAACTTGATGCGCAACGCCAACCGCGTCTTCTATATCAATTTGAATGGCAATACCCTGCCCAGACGTGGCATCAAACTCCCCAACTTCATTGATGGTTTCAAGAATATGGCGGGCTAAATGCTCTTCAACAACTAACAAGATAACGTCTTTCTGAACTTCTAAGGTCAAACCAAAAAATGTTCTTTTTTTATTTAGCCCTTCACCTCGCGCGTTATTAATCACCGTAGCACCTGTTGCTCCAGCCTCTCTCGCAGCATCAAGCACTAAGTCCGTTTTGGCATCTTCGACAAATGCTAGAATCAGCTTAAACCGCATTGTCTTTCTCCTTTATAGTTTCATCTGTGCATTCAGATTTTCGATTAAGCCACTGAGTAATTTGTGCATACCCCATGACCGAAATAATAGGAAACAAACTGGCAAACGCGATAAGCCCAAAGCCATCTATCATTGGATTTCGCCCAGGTACAGTGGAAGCTAAACCTAGTCCTAACGCGGCAACAATCGGTACAGTCACGGTAGAAGTCGTAACACCGCCAGAGTCATAAGCCAAAGGCGTGATTAGCTGTGGTGCAAAAAAGGTCTGAATAACGACAACAACGTATCCAGCAATGATGTAGTAATGGATAGGATCGCCCACCACAATCCTGTAGCAGCCAAGAGTGATTCCAATTGCCACGCCTAGTGCCACAGCGACTCTCAAGCCATTGACAGATATCGCACCACCTGAGACTTGATTAGCTTTGATAGCAACCGCAATAAGGGACGGCTCAGCAATGGTGGTACTAAACCCAATAAAAAAAGCGAACAGATACACCCAGTAGTAATCAATCCACTGAAGTTTCTCGCCAAGGCTTATGCGATATTCTGTAAGTAAATCAGGAGATGTTAACTGCATTGCCATGGTTTTACCCAAGGGAAACAAAGCAAACTCCAATCCGAGCAAAAACAGAGTCAGACCAAGTATCACATACACAAATCCCACCAAAACTCTCACTGGGTTTGCTAGCGGTTTCCGCAAAATGACGAATTGAAACCCAGCAATGATCACGGATATCGGGAAAACATCCTGTAACGTAGATATCAATGTTGAATAGAAAATGGTGAATGAAATCATGTCGCTACCATGCCAAAAATCATCACAAAAATCATCGGCAGTAGAGACGCAAAGGCGATAAGACCGAATCCATCAAGCATTGGATTTCTACCTTTGATTGCAGAAGCAAGTCCAATACCCAGAGCGGTCACCAATGGCACGGTAATGGTTGAAGTCGTTACTCCGCCAGAGTCGTAAGCCACACCTATAATGCTAGGTGGAGCAAAGGCAGTCATAATAACCACACAGATATAGCCAATCGCAATCATGTAGTGAATAGGCCAACCTTTAATAATACGAATAACCCCTAACACGATAGCGATACCTACCGATAAGGCGACTGTTAGCCTAAGACCCGTGGCATAGTTTTTCATCTCTTGCTCTGAGTGTGGGATCATCCCACCTTCTGCTGCTACTTTTGCAGCTTCTGTCGCTATGGAAGTAAGTGCAGGCTCCGCAATCGTCGTTCCAAACCCTAAACAAAATGCAAATACCAGTAACCAGAACGCGCTTCCTTTTCTAGCAAAAGCTTGCGCCATGGATTCACCGATTGGAAACAACCCCATCTCCAAGCCAAAAATAAAAAAGGTCAGTCCCAGAACAACCAGAAGCAAACCGAATAGCACACTTAAAAAATTGGGAAGCACATTTTGCAAAACAACTAATTGGAAAAAGGCTATAACAATGATGATTGGCATCAAATCTCGCATGCTAGCTAACATCGCTTTAAAAAGTGCCGCCAATCCCGACATACTTCCCCCTTTCTTTTGCTATAAATCAGCATGGCAAAAGAATCTCTGGGTCGGTGTGACCTAAGTACAGAGCTGAGGAAAAAATTATCACAAGTAAAAACAGTGTATTGGAAGTTACGATTGAATCTCGTAATCTGATCAACACAGAGCGGCTTCAAGCAAGCTTGTGTTAATGCCTATACTTAGATACCAAAGGAGAGGCTATGAAAATACTTATTACTGGCGGAACTGGATTTATTGGGCGTGAGTTATTGAAATTGCTCATGACCGAGCAAATTACCGTGTTAACGCGCAATACTGAAAACGCTAAACACCAGCTCAATCATATTCATAGCGGGAATCTCAACTTCATCAACTCTCTAAACGACCTACAAGATCTCAATCACTTCGATGCCGTGATCAACTTAGCAGGCGAGCCAATTGCGAATAAACGTTGGAGCAAAAAGCAAAAATCACATATCTGCCGCAGCCGATGGAACATAACGGAGCAGTTAGTCTCACTCATTCACGCCAGCACTAAACCACCAGAGGTGTTCATTAGTGGCTCTGCTGTAGGCTATTACGGAGACCAACAATCTCATCCTTTTGACGAAAGCCTACATGTTCACCATGAAAGTTTTTCTCACCAAGTATGTAATACTTGGGAGCAAATAGCCTTGCGAGCACAATCAGACAGAACCAGAGTATGTTTGCTAAGAACGGGAGTTGTTCTTTCTCCAAAAGGCGGGGCATTACAAAAAATGCTTCCACCGTACAAATTAGGTGTTGGTGGACCTATTGGTTCAGGTCAACAATACATTCCTTGGATACATATGACCGATATGGTTCACGCAATTATGTTCCTTCTCTCGACTGAACATGCACAGGGGCCTTTTAACCTTTGTGCGCCACATCCTGCGACCAATGCTGTTTTTAGTCAAAACTTAGCATCCGCAATTAGACGTCCGCATATTCTGTTCACACCTAAATGGGCGATAAAACTGCTCATGGGAGAAGCAGCTGAATTATTACTCGATAGCATGCGGGCAAAACCAAAAAAACTGACCGAACTGGGGTTCCAGTTTCAGTTTTCCCATATCGAACCAGCTCTGAAGAACTTACTTCAACACACCCATTAATCTTAGTTAGGGATAAACATGGCGCATTCAATATTGATCACAGGTTGCTCTTCAGGCATTGGATACATGGCGGCTCACGCCCTGCACAAGAGAGGATATCAAGTTATTGCTTCATGTCGAAAAGAAGAAGATGTACAAAGGCTTATTGGCGAAGGATTAACTTGTATCCAGCTTGATTTAGCCGATGATGAGAGTATCAAGCTAGGTGTAGAACAAGCACTAAAGCTTTCAAACCAAAAACTTTCAGCTTTGTTTAATAATGGCGCTTATGGTCAACCAGGGGCATTAGAAGATTTACCGACACAAGCATTACGTCAGCAACTTGAAACAAACTTGTTTGGTTGGCACACACTGACAACCACACTTTTACCTCACTTCCGCCAACAAGGCTTTGGTCGAATTGTCCAGAACAGCTCTATCCTGGGTTTTGCTGCAATGAAATACCGCGGAGCGTACAATACCTCGAAGTTTGCTTTAGAAGGTTGGACTGACACTATCCGCTTAGAGCTTAGAAACACCAATATCAAAATTAGTATCATTGAGCCCGGTCCAATTGAAACTCAATTTAGAGCGAACGGTTTACGCGCATTTAAACAGTGGATAAACATAGAAGCGAGTGTCCACCACTCTGAGTATGAAACTCAGTTGGCTCGTTTAAGCAAAGAGACCTCGAATAACCGATTTGTTCTGCCACCGGAAGCCTGCTTAGAACCTTTGATTCATGCTTTAGAGTCTACAAAACCCAAATTGCGCTATCGGATAACAACCCCTACGAAGATCGCTGCAGTTCTAAAGCGAATTTTACCGGGGTCTATGCTTGATAAGCTTCTCCATAAAGCGGCATAGACAACATCAAAAATATTTTTCTTACCGAGTAAATTGTCATTTATTCGCAACATTCCACATTGATACTGCGCAGATATTAAGCAAGTTATTTGTATTGAGTAAGGTGTGTTGAGTTCATCTATGACATTAAACCAGTGTAATTGGCTTGGTATTTGTATTGCGCTCATCGTAATAGTGACGATCTAATGCCTTGCGTTCGAAACAAAAAAACCACCACTAGGTGGTTTTTTTGTTTATTTATCCTTGAGATCGACCATTATTAAATACTTGAATTCCTGGTTTCAGCCCCCATTTCTCATTCATAATATCAGTGCTCAAAATGCAGTAGCTATAAGGAATGTCCATGCAGTCACCCTATATCGTTGACGTTAACCAACATAATTTTCGTCAGGTACTCGAAAGTTCAGCATCTACTCCAATCCTGTTTTATTTTTGGGCGCCGATAAGTAAAGAAAGCGCGCAGATGATCCCTGCACTTCAACAGCTGACTCAGCAATACAGCGGCATATTTACACTGGCTATGCTCAATTGTCAGGACGAACAAGCCATTGCAGCTCAGTTCGGTGTTCAAGCATTACCGACCATCGCTTTGTTTATTAATGGGCAACCTGTCGATGGAATCGGCGGCCCGCAACCTATCGAAGCGGTACAAGAAATGCTGAATCGTCATTTGCCAAGTCAAGATGAAATGATGCTAAATCAGGCATTGGACCTCATTCAAACACAGCAGCACCAACAAGCTCTCACACTCCTGTTAGCTCTACCTGAAGATCTAAAACGCAAAGGTGATGTAAAGCTTGCTCTGGCAGATTGTTTTATTGAAACAGGGCAAACTGAAGCGGCAAAAGTTGAACTGGAAACCATTCCACTGGAATACCAAGATGGATACTACAAAAGCTTAATGGCGAAACTTGAACTGCATGACCAAGCATCCAATAGCCCTGAAATTCAATCATTAGAAACCGCATTGGCAGCAAACCCACAGGATGCAAAAATCGCTGTAGAACTCGCAACTCAATATCATCAGGTGAAACGGGATGAAGAAGCACTTGAACTGCTATGGGGGTTCCTAAAATCCGATTTGAATACATTGGATGGTGAGATAAAGAAAACCTTTATGGATATTCTCAGCGCGATAGGTCAAGGTAACAGTATCGCTGGTAAATATCGCCGACAATTATACTCACTTTTGTACTAATAATTGCTATCAATAGGCAGGTTAATAACACCTGCCTTTTTTCTGAACCCTACTACAAAATACATGTGTAAACATTGTTCATTATAGTTCTATACGACAAACTGCTTTCAGGGCTAATAGCCCTATATACACAATTAACTCAATAAGGACATGTTATGGCTTTTGATTCACTCATTGCTATCGGTGTGTTTGTTTTTCTAGCAATTGTTTTCATTTTTTCAGCAGTAAAAACGGTACCTCAAGGAAATAATTGGACGGTAGAGCGATTCGGTCGTTACACCCATAGTCTAAAACCGGGTCTAAACATCATCATTCCATTTATCGATAAAGTTGGTCGTAAGATCAACATGATGGAACGTGTGCTTGATATTCCAGCTCAAGAAGTGATCAGTAAAGATAACGCGAATGTCGTTATCGACGCGGTCTGCTTTGTACAAGTTATCGACGCAGCAAAAGCAGCGTATGAAGTAAATGACTTAGAAAACGCGATTCGTAATCTTACTTTAACTAACATGCGTACTGTGCTTGGTTCTCTGGAACTGGATGAAATGCTCAGTCAACGTGACATGATTAACACTAAACTACTCGCTATTGTTGACCAGGCAACCAACCCTTGGGGAGTAAAAGTCACTCGTATCGAAATCAAAGATGTACAGCCACCGACGGACTTAACCGAAGCGATGAATGCACAGATGAAAGCAGAGCGTATGAAGCGAGCATCCATCCTCGAAGCTGAAGGTGTTCGTCAGGCCGAGATCCTAAAAGCTGAAGGTCAAAAACAGTCTGAAATTCTAAAAGCTGAAGGTGAAAAACAAGCGGCAATTCTTCAAGCAGAAGCCCGTGAACGTGCCGCAGAAGCAGAAGCAAGAGCAACCGAAATGGTATCGCAAGCAATTGCACAAGGTGACATGCAAGCCGTGAATTACTTTATAGCCCAAGGTTATACAGACGCACTGAAAGCCATTGGTCAGGCAGAAAATGGGAAAATCATTATGCTACCATTGGAAGCAACAGGCTTAATGGGCTCTGTTGCAGGTATTGCTGAAATGTTCAAACAAACCAACAAAAAAGAGGCTGACTCTTGATCACACTTTTGTCTGAGCTCAACCATTGGCACTGGCTAGCCTTTGGCTTATGCCTGTTAGCAGTAGAGCTATTAGGTACAGCAGGTTACTTCCTTTGGCTAGGCATATCAGCTCTTATCGTGGGCATGATAGTTTCTTTCTTGCCGATTAGTTGGCAGCTTCAATGGATGTCATTTGCTAGCTTTTCACTTATCACCACTTGGCTGTGGTGGAGAAAGCAACTCTCTACTGATAAAAAAGATGACGCACATAGAGAGCTGAATCAAAAAGATAAACAACTGATTGGAAAGACTTCAGTTGTCGAACAAGATGTAGAAGGTGGTCAGTTCCGTCTAGCGCTTGGCGATACAACCTGGACTGCAGAATGTGATACACCATTACGAGCTGGTACCCGTGTCAAGGTTGTAGAAGTTAATGGCATTGTCGTAAAAGTTGAGCCTGTTTAAACAATAATACCATTCTGGAAAATTTCCTGATCAGTGAATGGGCGTCGATAAGCAAACCCTCCGAGCCATGGATGGCTCGGCGGAGCTTCAGGGACGAATGAATGCGCGTTTGCGTTTGACGCCTATTCGCTGTTCTGCCGATGCTCAGTCTGATCATATTTTTATCTAGGATGGTATAAGTCTATCTCTAAGAGAATAATGCAAGCCAAGTGGCTTGCATTATTTCGTATGACAACAATGTCCTTTGAGATCATCAATGATTGGACATTCGCTTCCTTCATCTCCGGGACATTCCCGAATCCAGACTTCGAGCTGCTGCTTGATTACTGTGAGTTCTTTAAGTTTCTGCTCAACATTTTTGAGTTTCTGCTGGGCTTTTTCTTTAACAGCAGAACTGCTCCTTTCTGGATCATTGGCCAAATTGAGCATGGCTTTACATTCATCAAGACTAAAACCGACACCTTTGCAACGAGCAATAAGATTGAGATCATCTACATGCTGGCTTTGATAATCACGGTACCCGTTATCTAAACGATGTGGTGGCTTAATTAACCCTTTCTCTTCGTAGAGTCTGATGGATTTAGCCGTCAAGCCTGTCTTCTTAGATACTTCACTGATGTTCATGGTTAATTGACATTATTTTAAGACACAGTTAAACTATGCCTTTAATTAATCTAAATAGCAATTACTCTTGGTGAATCAGCCAAGATAAGATCTCTGACTTCTCTGCTTTATTGGCTTTATCATACCAATACGCCATCATTTCCACGGCTTTACTCTCACTTTGAATCATATTGGTTACCGACGTTCTTTGGCTGAATGCCCAATCAGAAAACTGCTTTTGTTGTTCCGCAGAACCTTCATTGAACCAATATTGGACCATATCTAGAGATTTACTCTTAACCTCAGTAGGTGCAGTCACTTGCTGTGATTTTTTGCTCATCGCATACACAGCTTCATTGTTGACTGCATCAAAATAGGCTTTAGGCAAAGAAAATGTCACTACATTTTTGTTGGTCTTAGATGACAAAGTGAACTCAACTTTATCGCCTTTAAACTGCGATATTGATGTTTCGCTTAAAGGAAATTGGAACCACTGAGTAACAGTGCAATGTTCAGTACAGGTTTCAGCTTGAGGACGGTAGTCAACGATTGGAGTATGTTCATTATTTACCATGACGCTATCAAAACGGTCATAGTTTTTGAATGTGGTTACATTCATATCAACGTACGACTCTTTTACATCCAGATTAACTTCTTTAGCAAAATTACCTACATAGAATAGTGAGGTTTTCACAACGTCAGCACCAACTACGGCTTTAGAATCGGGCATAATTTCTTTTGCTACGATCTGAACATAATTCTGTCTTTCTTTTACCGACTTAACAACATCATTAAATGAACTAGAGCTGTCTAAAGTGCTGCAGCCATTTAAAGTTACAACCGTTGCCATAAATAATGATGCTTTAAATTTCTTCATACTCTTTTTATCCAGGAATGCTAGGTAAAACACCGGCAATTAGCCGGTGTTTTAATTAAGTTAGGCATTTAGCAACGGCTAGAAACCATACTCCATACCGACTCGAACAAATGCTTTCTTATCATCAGCGTTATAAGCGTCATGCTGACCTACACGTAAGTAAGGAACAAAGCCGTTTTTAACATACATTAACTGCGCAGATAGCACTTCATCATCATCGCCTTGCTTCGCGCCATTAACTTCTGATTCTAAGTTAGCTGCGTAACCTACTTTCACGCCCCAAGGACCATTCCAGTATTGCCCGATAATTGAAAGTTGACCTTGTTCACCTTCTTCACCTGCTACAGTTTTAGATTCACCCTCACTAAACTTGTAAGCACCAGCGAGACCAAAACCTGCAGGAAGCGGTAACTCGAAACCTACAATATATGCAGTTGAGTCAAAATCAGTACCCGCATATTTTGCATTCGACTCATAGCCACCGTGTAACGTTACAATATTAGCGACATTATAGTGAACACCAAAACCTAGGTGATTTGAACCATCAGTTGCAGTATCACCACGACCAACAGACGCATTAAAAGTTAAACCACCAAATGCTGGTGAATCATAGCGTGCAATATCGCCTTTACGGTCATAGTGAGCTTTAACGTCACCACCCCAGTCAAACACTCGGCCTAAACCTGGGTTTGAATATGGCCAGTCAACAATTTCATAAAGAGGAGTGAGCATGCGACCGAAGCGGACTTTACCCCAGTCACCTTGTAAACCTAAGAAAGTGTCACGAGCACCGAGTGTAGAACCTGTACCGTCTTCACCTACATAGCCAGACTCGATTTGCATGAACACATTAACGTTATCAAACATGTCTTTGCTTGCACGGAAACCAATACGTGATTCGTTTTCGTAGTCATAACCTGAGCCGTCTTGTTGGTAGAAAGCTGAGATAGCTGCAACACCGTATGCTTGAACATTAAAATCAGAAAGTACGCCGATTTGACCTGTTTCGCCTTCTGCGAATGCAGATGTTGAAGCGATAGCGATTGCCGCACCGATAAGTGTGCGTTTAAATACTTTTTCCATGGAAAAACTCCTAAAAAAATAGTCATAGCTGTTTGTTTTGTCTCTCTTAAGTTGGCCGCCGAAGAGAAGACTAATTTTGTGAGTATTATTGCGAGTCAACCCGCCCTAAAAACTCTGAATGCACGAGTACATTCATATAACTAGACTAACTTTATGGAGTAAAACATCAATGAGAACTTAATTTTCGACTAAAAAAATATGAACTCGAGCAAACTTTAATCAAGTAAGTGACCAAGATCTCAATCTCAAACATACAATACAGTTAAAAATATATTAACCATATAAAACAAACAGTTATTAAAAATAAAACATGCACAAGGTGAAATGAATCGCATATTTAATAATGATCGCAGCAATAGATACAGATGCTTACATTTCAATTATTGACCAGTGTCATTAGCATTTGTGACAAATATGTTTAAAGTTATTTCACGGATAAAATAAAAGCCCCTGAAGTTCCCCACAGAGGCTTTTTCAATAAAAATGCGTTTATTTCATTAAGTCTAAAAGATCTTGTTCACTACGAATTTCCACTCCAAGTTCTTGCGCTTTTGCTAACTTTGAACCGGCAGCTTCACCAGCAAAAAGTATATCCGTGTTCTTCGAAACACTACCCGTCACTTTGGCACCAAGAGCTTGAAGAGCAGCCTTCGCATCACCACGAGAAAGCTGTGATAAAGAGCCAGTCAATACAACTATTTTTCCAGCTAGGGGTTGTGGAACATCTTCACTTTGTGGTTCGATGTCTTGCCATTGAACTCCAAGATCAATCAGTTCCTGAATCACTTTTTTGTTATTCTCTTGAGCAAAGAAGCTGTGAATATGGTTCGCTACCACATTTCCGACATCGGGTACTTCAATTAGCTGCTCAACTGTCGCTTGGCTGACCGCATCCAGATTTGAGAAATATTGCGCTAAATTTAGCGCGGTCGCTTCACCGACTTCTCGAATCCCCAACGAATACATAAAACGGGGTAACGTTGTTTGCTTTGACTTCTCTAGAGCATTAACAATGTTCTGCGCTGATTTTGGTCCCATGCGTTCAAGAATGGTTAGCTCACCAGCTCGTAACTTAAACAAGTCAGCGGGT
Source organism: Vibrio ziniensis (assembly GCF_011064285.1). Classification (NCBI taxonomy): domain Bacteria; kingdom Pseudomonadati; phylum Pseudomonadota; class Gammaproteobacteria; order Vibrionales; family Vibrionaceae; genus Vibrio; species Vibrio ziniensis. Next base: position 878,410 of record NZ_CP049331.1, on the reverse strand, counting down.
GTCACTACCATTTCTTTATCAACTAGTTGCTCGATAACTTTATCGCCTAAACCATCCACATCCATCGCTTTACGGGAAACAAAATGTTTAAGAGCCTCTTTGCGTTGTGCCTGACAGACTAACCCGCCAGTACAGCGGGCAACAGCCTCACCTTCAATACGTTCGATGGCAGACTGACAAACAGGACAAGTTACCGGAAATATAATCTCTCGAGCTGTTTCAGGGCGCATTTCTTCAACCACAGACACAATTTGTGGGATCACATCACCAGCACGGCGAATAATAACAGTGTCGCCAACTTTTACGCCGAGGCGCTCAATTTCATCAGCATTGTGTAACGTTGCGTTACTAACTGTCACTCCTCCAACAAATACTGGGTCCAATTTAGCAACAGGGGTGATTGCACCAGTTCGCCCAACCTGAAACTCAACATCATTTAAAGTGGTCATCTCTTCCTGAGCGGGGAACTTATAGGCAATTGCCCAGCGAGGCGCGCGAGCTACGAAGCCAAGCTGTTCTTGCAGAGTAACGTCATCCAGTTTGATAACCACACCGTCAATTTCATATGGCAGTTCAGCCCTGCGTTGTAGGATGCCTTGATAGTACGCTTTGACATCATCCAAAGACGCAACTCGCTTCGTCTCTGGGCACATAGGCAATCCCCAACTTTTTAGCTGAATAAAGCGATCATAGTGGCTAGTCGAAAGATCCCCACCTTCAATAACGCCAACGCTATATGCGTAGAAAGCCAGTGGACGCTTTGCCGTAATACGTGAATCTAGCTGACGCAGACTGCCTGCGGCTGCATTTCGTGGATTAACAAAAACCTTCTCGCCTTTTTTCATAGCAAGTTCATTCATTTTGTCAAAGCCCGCTTTTGGCATGAAAACTTCACCACGAACCTCTATGCGTTGCGGCCAAGAGTCACCTTGCAGTTTTAAAGGAATGGATTTTATTGTTCGAACGTTTTCGGTAATGTTCTCACCTGTCGCACCGTCGCCACGAGTTGCAGCTCTAACCAGAATACCATTCTCGTAAAGCAAACTTACGGCGAGCCCGTCAAGCTTAGGTTCACAACAAAATTCAGCTTGCTTTGCAGCTGGAACTCGATCGCCCATTCGACGATTAAACGCATTAAGTTCATCATCATCAAATGCGTTATCCAAAGACAGCATAGGGATTTCATGAGTAACCGGTTCAAATCCGCTTAATGGCATCCCGCCGACTCTCTGACTTGGAGAATCAGAAGTGACTAATTCTGGATTAGCTTCTTCTAAATCGAGTAACTCGCGCATCAAGCGGTCATATTCAGCATCAGGAATCGTCGGGTCATCTTCAACGTAATAGCGAACCGCATGAAGATGTAGCGTTTCTCTTAATTCTTTTAGCCTTTGCTCTACGTTTTGCATTTTTTATTCTCTCGAATCATGAAAAAAGGCTCCGACTCGGAGCCTTTTAATAATAACTGTTCGCTTACTGCTGAGCAGCTTTCATCTTGAAATCTTGAATTTGTTTTCGGTAAGCATCTAATCGATCTGGCGTCATCATATTGCGAGAATCGTCCAACACATTACCACTAAGATCGTCAGCAATTTGCTGTGCAGTCTTCAGCATTAGTTTGAAATTCTGAGCAGGGTCACCATAGCAAGGTAAAGTCATAAAGAATGAAATGCCTTTCGTTGTAAACTCAGCTGGATCGTCATGCTTTAGCGTGCCCGGCTGCATCATATTGGCAACGCTGAACAAAACTTTACCGGTTCCCGACATATCTGCATGTCGATGGAAGATATCCATTTCACCGTACAGCAAACCATTTTGTTGCATGCTATCAAATAGCTTTGTCCCAACAAATGGTTCACTCCCTGAGCAGTGAACGTTTAAAACGATCACTTCCATTTCGTCAGGTTGAGAAACTTGCTGCTCTTTATCGTCGGCTTTTGGCTGAACTTCTGTCTTAGCAATAGGAGCAATATCATCACTTTCTTGTTCAACGATCACAGAAGGGACTTCAACTTCCAATGCTTCCGATACTGTGTCATCTGAAACAACATCATCAACATCAGGTTCATAATCAGAAATCAACGGGTCTGTTTTTGGCTCAGCATCTGAAAAACCAAAATCAGGCTCTTTGCGATCCTTACGAATAATCTCGTAATCATCTTCCGGAGTAAATGCACGCGATGGTACTAACTCTTCCTGTACGACATCTAATTTACTAAGCGGCTTATCGCCAAACTTAGATTTCCCTTCTTTCTTACTGGTCCACAGACCATGAAACAGTAAAGCGGCTATCGCTAGCGCGCCTACAACAATGAGTACGAATCGCAATTCCTGCATCTTAAACTCTCAGCTTCTCGATTTCTGATGTCCTGAATTTCACGCTTTCGAAGAACGTCAACCATAGGCAAAATTTCTTATATCGGGATACTCTACCAAAACTCTACCCCGATTTAGAACAACTTAATGTTATAAGTTGAGATAACAATGTGATTTTTAGCATTCTTTCATTCTGATTTCACTTGGTTACAATACAACACTCCCCCTCAGGGCACTTTAATAAGATACGGAATAGGCTATGCAATTGAAACAGCGCTCAGGCTTAGGTTACTTTTTTTACGGATTCGAACTGGCTGTATCACCCGGAATCCGACGTTTCGTGATTCTACCATTGCTGGCGAACATAGTATTAGTTGGTGGTGCTTTATATTATCTTTTTATTCATTTAGATGAGTGGATTAACAGTTGGATGGGCCATATACCAAGTTTTCTATCTTGGCTAAGCTATATTCTATGGCCGTTGTTAGTGCTCACAATTTTGGCAACGTTTTCTTATTTCTTCAGCACATTGGCTAACTTTATTGCAGCTCCCTTCAATGGGCTGCTTGCGGAAAAGGTTGAACAAAAGCTGATTGGCGAGAAGATCAATGAGGATGGGGTATTGGATTTTGTAAAAGACATTCCCCGGATTATGGCTCGTGAATGGCGTAAACTGATTTATGTATTACCAAAGGCGATTGGACTGTTTATCTTGTTACTGATCCCTGCAGTTGGGCAAACTATTGGTCCTTTTGCTTGGTTTATCTTTACCGCTTGGATGCTAGCAATTCAATACTGTGACTACCCATTTGATAATCACAAAATTTCATTTCATGAGATGAGAAACAGTTTGAAACAAAATCAAAGCAAAGCTTATGGTTTTGGTATTTTGGTCGCCTTTCTGACAACAATACCTATTATTAATTTAATCGTTATGCCTGTAGCTGTATGCGGCGCAACAGCAATGTGGGTATGTGAATTCAAGCATGGCCACAAAAGTTAATACGGTATTGTAATCATTTGAATTGAGTAAAGTGCTGAAAAATCTCTTCTATCTATAAGATATAACGATTTAATCCTTTTACCTTTTCAAGTGAGCACATATGCTCTTTTCGTATCCGCTAACGTATCGTTTCATCGATATCCAAATATGCGCAATGAAGGAATATAACAATGAGCAAAATCTACGAAGACAACTCACTGACTATTGGTAACACACCTCTAGTACGACTAAATAAAGTCAGCAAAGGAAAAGTATTAGCGAAAGTTGAATCTCGCAACCCAAGCTTTAGCGTGAAATGCCGTATCGGTGCAAACATGATATGGGAAGCAGAAAAGCAAGGCTTACTTAAACCTGGCGTTGAGCTAGTAGAACCAACAAGTGGTAACACTGGTATCGCTCTTGCCTTTGTTGCTGCTGCTCGTGGTTATAAGCTAACTCTAACCATGCCAGAATCAATGAGCTTGGAGCGCCGTAAACTTCTAAAGGCATTAGGAGCAAATCTTGAGCTAACAGAAGCAGCTAAAGGCATGAAAGGTGCGATTGCTAAAGCTGAAGAAATCGTTGCAAGCAACCCAGAAAAATACCTGCTTCTACAACAGTTCAACAACCCTGCAAACCCTCAAATTCACGAAAAAACCACTGGCCCTGAGATTTGGGAAGCCACTGATGGCCAAATTGATGTGTTCGTTGCGGGTGTAGGTACTGGCGGTACGCTAACAGGTACAAGCCGTTTCATTAAAGGCGAAAAAGGTAAGGCCATTATCTCAGTTGCTGTTGAACCTGCTGAATCACCAGTGATCACTCAAGCACTTGCGGGTGAAGAAATTAAACCAGCACCACACAAAATCCAAGGTATCGGTGCAGGTTTCATCCCTGGCAACCTAGATTTAGACCTCATTGACCGTGTTGAAACCGTTACTTCAGATGAAGCAATTGAGATGGCTCGTCGTCTAATGGAAGAGGAAGGTATCCTTGCGGGCATCTCTTCTGGCGCAGCAGTTGTTGCCGCTAATCGCTTAGCTGAACTACCTGAATTTGAAGGAAAAACTATCGTAACCGTATTACCAAGCTCTGGTGAACGTTACCTAAGTACAGCCCTATTTTCAGGCATTTTCACGGAAAAAGAAATCCAACAGTAATATGTGGTTAAATCAATTTTTCATCTAAAAAAGCCCCTTTGAGGGGCTTTTTTGTTGACCCTATTTCTACCTTTGGTAATATCACCCTGTTTTATTTTTAGCTTCAAAATAAAGAAGCACAAAAATTCTAGCTCAATGGTAACTGCCCACTCACAGGGAATACGATTGACGAATTTTAGATCAGTATCAGTTCTAACACGAAAAGCGCGTTACTCTGCTAGCAGAAACGAAGTTCTACGGTTAAGCTAAACTGGTTAATAAACTTACAAAAAATAAATTATTGGGGTATATCACATGTACGAGAAGAAAGTAGAAATTACTGCAGAAAACGGTCTTCACACTCGTCCAGCAGCACAATTCGTAAAAGAAGCTAAAGCTTTCGACGCGGATATCACTGTAACTTCTAACGGCAAAAGTGCTAGTGCAAAGAGCCTATTCAAGCTTCAAACACTAGGCCTTGTTAAAGGTACTGTAGTAACTATCTCTGCAGAAGGTCCTCAAGCTCAACAAGCTGTTGACCACCTAGTAGCACTAATGGACCAACTTCACTAATCAGGTCAATTCCAAATCAAAGCCATTTTGTTCAAACAAAGTGGCTTTGTTGGATATTATTCAAAGAATAAGCTAAAAATATCTTTAGCACCTGCGTCCATTTATCTCCCGTTTACAGTTGACCAATTTAAGGTAAAGCTATGATTTCAGGTATCCTAGCATCTCCAGGTATTGCTATCGGTAAAGCACTACTACTTCAAGAAGATGAAATTGTCCTAAATACAAACACCATTTCTGACGATCAAGTAGAAGCTGAAGTTGCTCGTTTTTACGACGCTCGCAATAAATCTTCTGCACAGTTAGAAGTCATCAAGCAAAAAGCGCTTGAAACGTTTGGTGAAGAGAAAGAAGCCATCTTTGAAGGCCACATCATGTTGCTTGAAGATGAAGAGCTAGAAGAAGAAATTTTAGCGCTCATCAAAAACGACAAGTTGTCAGCAGATAACGCTATTTACACGGTTATCGAAGAGCAAGCGGCAGCGCTTGAATCTCTTGACGATGAATACCTAAAAGAGCGTGCAACAGATATCCGTGACATCGGCTCTCGTTTCGTTAAAAACGCACTAGGTATTAATGTTGTTTCATTAGCAAACATTAATGAGCAAGTTATTCTAGTTGCTAACGACCTAACTCCATCGGAAACAGCGCAAATCAACCTTGATTACGTGCTTGGTTTCGCTTGTGATATCGGTGGTCGTACTTCTCATACTTCAATCATGGCTCGTTCTCTAGAACTACCAGCGATTGTTGGTACAAACGATATCACTAAGAAAGTTAAGAACGGTGACATGCTCGTTCTTGACGCGATTAACAACAAAATATTTGTTAATCCAACTGCTGCAGAATTAGCTGACGCAGAAAACGAACAACAAGCGTTCGTAGCTGAAAAAGAAGAGCTAGCGAAACTTAAAGATCTTCACGCTGAAACTCTAGACGGTCACCGTGTAGAAGTATGCGGCAACATCGGTACAGTAAAAGACTGTGACGGTATCCTACGCAACGGCGGTGAAGGTGTTGGTCTGTACCGTACTGAGTTCCTATTCATGGACCGTACAGCACTTCCAACTGAAGAAGAACAATACCAAGCTTACAAAGAAGTTGCAGAAGCAATGGAAGGGCAAGCGGTTATTATCCGTACTATGGATATCGGTGGCGACAAAGATCTTCCATACATGGATCTTCCAAAAGAGATGAACCCGTTCCTAGGCTGGCGTGCAGTACGTATCAGTTTAGATCGTCGTGAAATTCTACGTGACCAGCTACGCGGTATCCTACGTGCATCGGCACACGGTAAACTACGTATCATGTTCCCGATGATCATCTCAGTTGAAGAGATCCGTGCACTTAAAGAAGCTATCGAAGAATACAAAGCTGAACTTCGCGAAGAAGGCCTTGCATTCGATGAAAACATCGAAATCGGCGTAATGGTTGAAACACCAGCCGCTGCTGCAATTGCACACCACCTAGCGAAAGAAGTGTCATTCTTCTCTATCGGTACTAACGATTTGACTCAATACACGCTAGCCGTTGACCGTGGTAACGAGATGATTTCTCATCTTTACAACCCACTGTCTCCAGCAGTACTTACTGTTATCAAACAAGTTATCGATGCATCACATGCAGAAGGTAAATGGACTGGTATGTGTGGTGAGCTTGCAGGCGATGAGCGCGCAACACTGCTTCTACTAGGTATGGGCTTAGATGAGTTCTCAATGAGTGGTATCTCTATCCCTAAAGTGAAGAAAGTTGTTCGTAACGCTAACTTCGCAGAAGTGAAAGCAATGGCTGAGGAAGCACTTTCTCTACCAACTGCTGCTGAAATCGAAGCATGTGTTGAAAAATTCATCGCAGAGAAAACTCAATAATCTGTGAATACCAATGATTTAGACGACTAAAAGTAGTCGTCTATTGTTTTTGATTGGTATACTATACTTCGACAGAATATTTTAAACGTTAGGAGCATGACACAATGGGTCTGTTTGACAAACTGAAAAAGCTAGTCTCTGATGACAGCGCTGACGCAGGTGCAATTGAAATTATCGCACCTCTTTCTGGTGAAATCGTTAATATCGAAGATGTGCCAGATGTCGTGTTTGCTGAGAAAATCGTTGGCGACGGTATCGCTATCAAACCATCTGGCAACAAAATGGTTGCTCCAGTAAATGGTACTATTGGTAAGATTTTCGAAACTAACCACGCATTCTCTATCGAGTCTGATGACGGTGTTGAACTATTCGTTCACTTCGGTATCGATACTGTAGAACTAAAAGGCGAAGGCTTCAAACGTATCGCTGAAGAAGGTCAATCTGTGAAAGTGGGCGACACTATCATCGAATTCGATCTAGCTCTATTAGAAGAAAAAGCAAAATCTACTCTAACTCCAGTTGTTATTTCTAACATGGACGAAATCAAAGAGCTGAACAAGCTTTCTGGTACTGTCTCTGTTGGTGAAACTGCTGTTCTGCGTGTAACTAAATAACTCGCAAGAGAGATAGTTAGTTCGTTGAATCTAAAAACGCTGCCTAGTGCAGCGTTTTTTGTATCTAATACCATTCTGGAAAATTTCCTGATCAGTGAATGCGCGTTTGCGTTTGACGCCCATTCGCTGCTCGCCGATGCTCAGTCTGATCATATTTTTATCTAGGATGGTATAAATTAATTCTCCCTGAAATATAGGCGCATTCTACAAGCCTAATGCATAACGCAATACCTGATCTTTTGCCGGACCGGCCTGCTCAGCGAGTTTTAAGGCTGCATTACGTACAAACTTCAGGGGCGTAATATCGTTGCTAAACGTCTTGTAAAAGAAATCCATTCCGGCCTGCATCAGCAAGTTATCAGGGCGTCGTTTACATTCATAACGTCTAAATGCATCTAACGTCAACTTGTCCAAAGAATCAGTGCAATTTAACAAAGTCGTCACATCCTTAAAGCCCAAATTGACTCCCTGTCCTGCCAACGGATTAATGGTATGCGCGGAATCACCAACTAATACACAGTTTTTCTTCACATAGGTTTGAGCATGACGGCGCGTCAAAGGAAAAGAGCCTTTTTGTAGAACTTTGATATTACCTAACTCTTGAGGGAAATGAGACAATATCTCTTTTCGTAGTTGCTCATTGGTCATCATGTTTAGCTGTTTAATGCGGCTCGGTGAATCATACCAAACCAGAGAAGCTTGATTGCCACTAAGCGGCAAGAATGAACGAGGGCCCGATGGGAAAAACTGTTGCCAAGTAATATCCTGCTGCCCCTTTTCTGTTTCGACATTAATCAACATACAGTGCTGACGGTAATCCCAAGCAGTGACACCAATATTGGCGTTGGCACGTACTTGAGAATTGGCACCGTCTGCACCTATCACCCAATCACATGTTAATATGGTTCCAGAGTGCAGCTCTACTGTATTTCTATCACCAAATTGGATACTTGATAATTTATCCGGACAAAGCAGAGTGATATTCGAATACTGCTCCATACAGAACCATAAGCCCAACTGAATGACACGGTTTTCAACCATGTAACCTAGCTGCTCCAATCCCAATGACTGAGCAGAGAAACGAGTACGACATTCAGGATGTTCCCAAGTTTCAAGACGACGATAGGGGCAAACACGCATCTTCTCAATACGTTGCCAAGCACCGAGTGAATACAGTAAATCTACCGACGTTTGCGAGATAGCGGAAATGCGAACATCCATCGCTTGAGTTGGTTCAAACTCCTCTGGCTTTGCACCTTCAACAACGGCCACTCTTCGCCCTTGTTTTGCAAAGCCAATCGCAGTTGCGGCACCAACCATGCCACCACCAATCACAACAATGTCAAAATCGTTCATCTTTCCAACTATTCTCTCTATTTATTAACGTCGCTTATTGTACGGAACAGCACTTTTTTTGCGAACGTTTTTGTCACAAAACCTTAGTCTTAACAGGGTAAAAAGCCATGCGTAGCATAGGATTTAAGAGATTTCACCCAATTACTAGTCAGTAAGTTTTTAAAGCAGTACAATACGCGGCTTACCGCCGAGATGGCGGCTAGAATTTGAGCACAAACGGTTAACAAACCCTGTCGCATTCAAGATTTATTTAAGAATTAACACGAGCGAAAGTGAAATGAGTAAGAAACTGCTAATTAAAACCTGGGGTTGCCAGATGAACGAATACGATTCATCAAAAATGGCCGACCTGCTTAACGCTGCTAACGGCTATGAGCTGACTGAAGATCCAGAAGAAGCAGATGTTCTTTTACTTAACACCTGTTCGATTCGTGAAAAAGCACAAGAAAAAGTTTTCCACCAGCTTGGTCGTTGGAAAACTCTGAAAGACAAGAAAGAAGGCGTTGTAATCGGCGTTGGTGGTTGTGTAGCGACTCAAGAAGGTGATCACATTCGTGAACGTGCACCTTTCGTTGACGTGATTTTTGGTCCTCAAACGCTACACCGTTTGCCAGAAATGATTAAACAGTCTCGCACAGACAAGGCTCCAGTCATGGATATTTCTTTCCCAGAGATCGAAAAATTCGACCGACTTCCAGAGCCACGTGCTGAAGGTCCGACTGCTTTCGTGTCTATCATGGAAGGCTGTTCTAAATATTGTACATACTGCGTTGTACCATACACACGTGGTGAAGAAGTTAGCCGTCCAATGGACGATGTACTTTTTGAAATTGCACAGCTTGCAGAACAAGGTGTTCGTGAAGTAAACCTGTTGGGCCAAAACGTTAACGCGTACCGCGGCTCTATGCATGACGGCACTATTTGCTCTTTCGCTGAACTGTTACGCTTAGTTGCAACCATTGATGGTATCGATCGTATTCGCTTTACAACAAGCCACCCACTTGAGTTTACCGATGATATCATTGCTGTTTACGAAGATACTCCTGAGCTCGTGAGCTTCCTTCACCTTCCGGTTCAAAGTGGTAGTGACCGCATTCTGACTATGATGAAGCGTCCACACACAGCAATTGAGTACAAGTCTATTATCCGTAAACTACGTAAAGCTCGTCCTGACATTCAAATCAGTTCTGACTTCATTGTCGCTTTCCCTGGTGAAACAGACAAAGACTTCCAAGACACAATGAAACTGATTCGTGACGTTGATTTTGATATGAGCTTTAGCTTCATTTTCTCACCTCGTCCTGGTACGCCAGCAGCAGACTACCCATGTGATCTAACCGAGCAAGAGAAAAAAGATCGCCTATATGAGCTACAGCAGCAGGTCAACTCGCAAGCAATGCGCTATTCTCGTCTAATGATGGGTACAGAACAGCGTATTTTGGTTGAAGGTACTTCTAAGAAGAATTTAATGGAACTTCGTGGTCGTACAGAAAACAACCGTGTTGTAAACTTTGAAGGTGCACCAGATTTAATCGGTCAGTTCGTTGACGTGAAAATTGTTGATGTATTCCCGAACTCGCTTCGTGGTGAACTGATTCGTACAGAAAAAGAAATGAACCTTCGTGTTGTGACTTCTCCATCAGAAATGATGGCTAAAACAAAACGTGAAGATGAGCTAGGAGTAGCGACGTTTACTCCATAAGCTTTTCGTAAGCTAAAACAGTCATAAGGTGTCCGGTCCAAATCGGGCACCTTAATATGACCATACTGAGAGGCTAATTTGAGCAATAAAATTGTTACCCTAGAGATCAATCTCGAACCTTCTGACAACCGCCGTCTAGCCAGTTTATGCGGTCCTTTCGATGACAATATCAAGCATTTAGAACGTCGTTTAGGCGTTGAAATTAATCACCGCAGCCAGTTTTTTACCATTGTTGGTAAGCCTCATACTACTGCTGCAGCACTTGATATAATCAAATCACTTTATGTTGATACCGCACCAATTCGTGGTGAAATTCCAGATATTGAACCAGAACAAATTCACCTTGCGATAAAAGAATCCGGTGTGTTAGAGCAAAACACTGATGTAGCTGAAGAATTCAGTCACGGCAAAGAAGTGTTTGTAAAGACCAAAAAAGGCGTTATCAAGCCGCGCACTCCAAACCAAGCACAATATCTGATGAATATGGTTACTCATGACATCACATTTGGTATTGGACCTGCTGGTACTGGTAAAACTTACCTTGCGGTAGCGGCTGCGGTTGATGCTCTTGAACGTCAAGAGATTAGACGTATTCTGCTTACTCGTCCTGCTGTAGAGGCCGGTGAAAAGCTCGGTTTCCTACCGGGTGACCTAAGTCAGAAAGTCGATCCTTATCTACGTCCTCTTTACGATGCTCTATTTGAAATGTTGGGTTTTGAACGCGTTGAAAAGCTGATTGAACGCAACGTGATTGAAGTAGCACCATTAGCATACATGCGCGGTCGTACTCTAAATGACGCATTTATCATTCTCGATGAGAGCCAAAACACCACTGTCGAACAGATGAAAATGTTCCTGACTCGTATTGGTTTCAACTCACGCGCAGTGATCACTGGTGACGTGACTCAGATTGACTTACCTCGTGGAGCGAAATCTGGTCTTCGTCATGCGGTTGAAGTATTAAGCGAAGTAGAAGAGATCAGCTTTAACTTCTTTATCGCCGATGATGTTGTTCGTCACCCTGTTGTCGCTCGTATTGTTAACGCATATGAAAAATGGGAAGCGCAAGATCAAAAAGAGCGTAAAGAGTATGAAAAACGCCGTAGAGATGAGCGTGAATCAAAATTGCTCGAAATGCAAAAAGAAGGGCTTAGTGAATCAATTAAAGAGTCTGATCAATAATGGGCATTGCACTCGATTTACAGTTAGCTGTCGAAGATGAAAACGGTTTACCCAGTGAAGAGCACTTTGTAACTTGGCTTGAAGCAGCGATTACTCCATTTCAGCAACAGGCAGAAGTGACTATACGCATTGTTGATAGTGAAGAAAGCCACCAGCTAAATATGGATTATCGCGGTAAAGATAAGCCAACTAACGTTCTTTCATTCCCGTTTGAAGCACCTCCGGGGATGGAGCTGGATCTGTTAGGTGATCTGGTCATTTGCCGCCAAGTTGTTGAACAAGAAGCCAGTGAACAGAATAAACCTCTGTTAGCACATTGGGCGCATATGGTTGTACATGGGAGCCTGCATCTGTTAGGTTATGACCATATCGAAGATGACGAAGCCGAAGAGATGGAGTCACTCGAAACTGAATTGTTGCAAAAACTGGGTTTTGACGACCCATATTTAGCAGAAAAAATGTAAAGATAAGAGCGTATTAATCTTATCTTTGTTGGTGAGCTATCACACTTTGATAGCGTTAACAATTAGAGAAATAATGGAAGACAGTTCGCCCCCTTCTAACGAAGGTAAAAAAGAAAAGTCTGAAGGTCCGAGTAGAAAGTCCTTCTTTGAACGCCTGAGTCAAATGTTTCAGGGAGAGCCGAAAGATCGCCAAGAGCTGGTAGATGTAATTCGTGACTCTGAAGTAAATGACTTAATTGACCACGATACCCGCGACATGCTCGAAGGTGTTATGGAAATTTCAGAGATGCGAGTCAGAGATATTATGATCCCTCGCTCTCAGATGGTCACAATTTCACGTACCGATAATTTGGATACGTTGATTGCACTTATCACCGATGCACAGCACTCCCGTTACCCGGTGATCAGTGAAGATAAGGACCATGTTGAAGGCATTCTACTTGCGAAGGACTTACTCAAGTATTTAGGTTCCAATAGCACCCCTTTTGATATTGAAGAGGTGATACGCCCAGCAGTCGTCGTACCGGAAAGTAAACGAGTAGACCGTTTATTAAAAGAGTTCCGTGAAGAGCGCTATCACATGGCGATTGTAGTGGATGAATTCGGCGGAGTTTCTGGTCTTGTAACCATCGAAGATATTCTAGAAGAGATTGTCGGCGAAATCGAAGACGAAACAGATGACGAAGAGCAATTAGAGATTCGTAAGCTTAGCAAGCACACTTATGCTGTTAAAGCACTTACGACCATCGACGATTTTAACGATACTTTTAAAACGCAATTCAGCGACGATGAAGTTGATACCGTCGGTGGTATGGTAATGACAGCATTTGGTCATTTGCCTACCCGTGGAGAAGTGGTTGAAATCAGCAATTACAGCTTTAAAGTCACCGCAGCAGATAGCCGTAGGGTAATACAGCTTCAGGTAACCATTCCAGATATGGAATCTCTTCCTGAAATAGCTGAAGAATAATTCTTTTTTGTCTCTTAACTAAGAGTCTATAAAAATAGCAGATGAATAATATCTTGACTCATCGCCTAATGCGGCCGCTTGCGGCCGCTTTTGTTGGCGCTTTAACCACTCTATCATTCGCTCCTTATCAAATTTGGCCACTTGCTTTCATCAGCCCGGCTATACTGCTACTTCTATTAAACAAACAATCCGCAAAAAAAGGGGCTTGGATAGGCTACTGCTGGGGAATAGGACAATTTGCAACAGGTATCAGTTGGGTTCATGTCAGTATCGATACCTTCGGTGGCATGCCCAAGATAGCCAGCGTTTTTTTGATGGTATTATTAATTGCTTATCTGGCCATCTATGCAGCTTTGTTTGGATGGACAATAAATCGATTTTTCCACACAAGTAATCGTATGCGATTGCTCGTTGCAGCCCCAATACTCTGGATAATCGGTGATTGGCTCAGAGGTTGGGTTATGACTGGCTTCCCATGGTTATGGTTAGGATATAGTCAAATCGACAGCCCGCTCGCTAACTTTGCACCAATAGGTGGTGTAGAACTCCTTACTCTACTCGTTTTAATCTGTTCGGGTTGTTTGGCTTATTCATTTATAAGCAAATCTTGGTCGACACTCGCTATTCCAGCCATTGTTTTTGCGACAGGCTATGGTCTTAACGCTGCGCAATGGGTTACTCCTCAACCTCTACGTTCAACTAAAATCGCCTTAATTCAAGGAAATATTGATCAGGCATTAAAATGGGCGCCATCGCATCGTTGGCCGACCATCATGAAATATACAGATTTAAGTCGAGAAAACTGGGATGCGGATATCATCATATGGCCTGAAGCCGCAGTGCCTGCTTTTGAATATGAGCTACCTTCTTATCTAAAAAGCCTTGATGAGCTCGCTCGAATGAATAATAGCGGTATCATTCTGGGAATCCTCAACCAAAATGAAAATAGAGAATTCTACAACAGTATATTAGCCGTTGGGGGTACTCATGACGCAGAGTACAGCTACGATGTTTCGAAACGTTATAATAAACATCATTTGCTACCATTTGGTGAGTTTGTGCCATTTGGCGACATACTCCGACCTATAGCACCGTTTTTTAACTTACCGATGTCTTCCTTTAGCAGAGGTAGCTTTGTTCAAAAAAACATCCGTATTAGTGGGCATACATTCGCCTCTGCACTATGCTACGAAATCATTTTCAATGAACAGGTGAGACAGAACGTCAACGAAGACACTGACTTTATACTCACACTTTCTAACGATGCTTGGTTTGGTAAATCGATTGGTCCATTGCAACACATGGAAATTGCTCGAATGAGAGCATTGGAAATGGGGAAACCCGTCGTGCGCTCAACCAACAATGGCGTTACAGCAGTAACCGATTACCAAGGACATATCATAAAGGAACTGCCACAGTTTGAGACTGGGGTACTTAAAGTAGATATGATTCCTACTCGTGGTCAAACACCTTACCATTGGTACGGAAGCTGGCCACTGTATATCTGGGTGTCGCTGGGATTAATCGCATGTGCTATCAACCAAAGAAAGCACCCATCAGAATGATGATATACACCAAGTAAAAGAGCCCTAAGGGCTCTTTTGTTATTTTAGACTCTGTCTTGGTTATACCAATTTCACTATTAAGCTGTTCAGTATCAGACAATGAGCAGCGAACGCAAACACTCACTTATGGTTTAATAAGAACTCCACCCAAGGAGCTCCACCTAGCCTTCCATGGCTCGGAGGATTTGCTTATCGGTACTCAATGTCTATTTGAATAGGACATTAATATGATTGGTATTAAGGTTTAAGTGGTAAACGACCAAACACTTTATTGCCACAATGAATACAAGGGGCAATCTCTGAGGGGTGATTATATTGCACCTTATGGCCACAGCTTTCACACACCAACACCCCAAGTCCTATCATATCGCCGGCTTGGTATAACCCTTGATGCTCTAAGTCCTGAAACAATTCCACCCACTCCACTTTGGTTCTGTCCGTGATATCGAGCAGCCCTTGCCAAATAGAGTCTGCAATCATCAGGTAAAAAGGGCCACTTTTGCTCTCTTCATAACTTTCAGCGAATTCCTTCAAATCCGATTTAACATATTCAGATATAAGGGATAATTCATCCTTGGTTAAATCATTAGCCGCACTGACAATTTTGCCAGAAGTCTCCATAATATGACTGACTTCCTCACGGCTATGCTTGAGAGTTTCAACGACATCTTTAAGTAATGCTTCATAACCAGATTTTTGTTTTGGCATAAGACCTCTCTTTCAAATCGGATTGGCTATTGTTGTGCTGTGCTCCTTTATGTATTCTATGTCGATCTAAAAGAGTCTGTTCAAACTGAACTCACAAATTCCAAGAGAACCGGATATCATCGATGCAAGAGCAATACAACCCGCAAGATATTGAACAAAAAGTTCAACAGCACTGGGATAACAACAAGACTTTCGTTGTAAGTGAAGACCCAAATAAAGAAAAATTCTACTGTCTGTCTATGTTTCCATACCCAAGTGGTCGACTGCACATGGGTCACGTTCGTAACTACACCATCGGTGATGTTGTTTCTCGCTTCCAGCGCCTGCAAGGCAAGAACGTTATGCAGCCAATTGGTTGGGATGCGTTCGGCCTGCCAGCAGAAAATGCTGCAGTAAAAAACAAGACAGCTCCAGCTCCTTGGACATACGAAAACATCGAATACATGAAAAACCAGCTTAAATTGCTAGGTTTTGGTTATGACTGGAATCGCGAATTCGCAACTTGCCGTCCTGAGTATTATCGTTGGGAACAAGAATTTTTCACTAAGCTTTACGAGAAAGGCTTAGTTTACAAAAAAACTTCTTCAGTAAACTGGTGTCCAAACGACCAAACAGTACTGGCTAACGAACAAGTTGAAGATGGTTGTTGTTGGCGCTGTGATACTCCAGTAGAACAGAAAGAAATTCCACAGTGGTTTATTAAAATTACTGCGTACGCTCAAGAGCTATTAGATGATCTAGACAAGCTTGATGGCTGGCCAGAAATGGTTAAAACTATGCAGCGTAACTGGATAGGTCGCTCAGAAGGCGTTGAACTTAAGTTCGAAGTGAAAGGCGAAGCTCAAGATCTCGAAGTGTACACCACTCGTCCTGACACACTAATGGGCGTAACGTACGTAGGTATCGCTGCTGGTCACCCTCTAGCAACAAAAGCAGCTGCGACTAACCCAGCGCTAGCAACTTTCATTGATGAGTGTAAAAACACGAAAGTTGCAGAAGCAGAAATTGCGACGATGGAAAAGAAAGGCATGGCAACAGGCCTAACTGCGATCCATCCATTAAACGGCCGTGAAGTTCCTGTTTATGTAGCAAACTTCGTACTGATGGATTACGGCACAGGCGCCGTAATGGCTGTACCTGCTCACGACCAACGTGACTACGAATTTGCAACTAAATACGGTCTAGACATCGTTCCTGTCATCAAACCTCTTGACGGCAGCGAGCTCGATGTCTCTGAAGCAGCTTACACAGAAAAAGGTGTACTGTTCGATTCAGGTGAGTTTGATGGTCTTGAATTCCAGGCAGCATTCGATGCTATCTCTGCAAAATTGGAAGCTGAAGGTAAAGGCACTAAGACAGTTAACTTCCGTCTGCGTGACTGGGGTGTATCTCGTCAGCGTTACTGGGGTGCTCCAATCCCAATGGTAACCACTGAAGATGGTCAAGTTCACCCTGTACCAGCAGATCAACTACCTGTCATTCTGCCTGAAGATGTCACAATGGATGGTGTAACCAGTCCAATCAAAGCAGATAAAGAGTGGGCAAAAACGACCTTTAACGGCGAGCCAGCACTACGTGAAACCGATACATTCGATACCTTCATGGAGTCTTCTTGGTATTACGCTCGTTACTGTTCTCCACAAGCAGATGACATCCTAGATCCAGAAAAAGCGAACTACTGGCTACCTGTAGACCAATACATCGGTGGTATTGAACACGCGTGTATGCACCTACTTTACTCACGTTTCTTCCATAAATTGCTACGTGATGCGGGTTATGTAACTTCTGATGAACCATTTAAACAGCTACTTTGCCAAGGCATGGTATTGGCTGATGCTTTCTTCCTAACTAACGAGAAAGGCACAAAAGAGTGGATCTCGCCAACAGAAGTAAAAGTAGAACGTGATGGTAAAGGTAACATTACTTCAGCAGTAGACAACCAAGGTCGCAGCGTTGAACACTCAGGCATGATCAAAATGTCTAAGTCTAAAAACAACGGTATCGACCCTCAAGAGATGGTTGATAAATACGGTGCAGATACAGTACGTCTATTCATGATGTTCGCATCACCTGCTGATATGACGCTTGAATGGCAAGAATCTGGCGTTGAAGGTGCAAACCGCTTCCTAAAACGTGTTTGGAAATTGGCTCGTGAACACTCATCGAAAGGTGTAGCAGTAGCCGTTAATGCAAGCGCACTAACCGCTGACCAAAA
This sequence comes from Vibrio ziniensis, assembly GCF_011064285.1. Classification (NCBI taxonomy): domain Bacteria; kingdom Pseudomonadati; phylum Pseudomonadota; class Gammaproteobacteria; order Vibrionales; family Vibrionaceae; genus Vibrio; species Vibrio ziniensis. The sequence goes on along the minus strand of NZ_CP049331.1, from coordinate 860,759 downwards.
AGCACTTCGTCGTGATGTTCATAAAACTATTGCGAAAGTAACGGACGATATCGCTCGTCGCCAAACGTTCAACACTGCAATTGCAGCTATCATGGAACTGATGAACAAGCTGACAAAAGCGCCACAAGAGTCAGAGCAAGATCGCGCAATTCTGGATGAAGCTGTAAAAGCAATCGCACTGATGCTCTACCCTATTGCTCCACACATCTGTTTTGAAATTTGGGCTGCGCTAGGTAAGTCAGATATCGATAGTGCAACATGGCCAACATTCGATGAAGCGGCATTAGTTGAAGATGAAAAGCTGATCGTTGTTCAAGTAAACGGTAAGCTACGCGGTAAGTTAACGGTGTCGGCTGATGCGACTAAAGAGCAAGTTGAAGCACTTGGTCTAACTGACGAAAACGTAGTGAAATTTACTGAAGGTCTAACCGTACGTAAGGTTATCTACGTTCCTGGTAAGCTACTTAATATCGTAGCGAACTAATTCAAACTCACGTTGTCTGTAAACAGGGCATTACGCCCTGTTTACTTATGTTAGCGTATAAACCATTGTGCTCTAACATAAGTGATCTTAAGAGAATAATAAGCCCATGCGTTTCACATGTTCATCTATATTGAAATTGTCACTGATTTTCCTCTCTGCAACCCTATTAAGTGCGTGCGGCTTTCATCTGCGTGGCGATTACGATATACCTGATGAATTAAGTAAACTTTCAGTTACTAGTTACGATCAGTACAGTAGCTTTACACGTATCGTAAATCGTCAGTTACGTATGAATGAAATTGAAATCGTTCAACCTGCTGACAATGTGCCAAATATTCATTTGATCAAAGAAGGGACAAGTACTCGGACCTTATCCCTATATCAAACAACTCGAGCTGCAGAAAAAGAACTTACGCTGTTAGTATCTTACCGAGTGACCATTCCACAAATTGGTACTAAGACATTTTCGACAAGCGTAACTCGCAGCTATCTAGATAACCCGCTGACAGCACTCGCTAAGTCAGTAGAACGTGACATGATGGAAGATGAGATGCGCAAGCTTGCGGCAACTCAAATTGTTCGTCAAATGGCACGACTAAAAGCTTCAATTCAGGCGGGTACTATGGACGAAAAGGCGGATAGCAAAGAGTCTGATAAGGCACAGAAAGCTAGCGAAACTTACCAGATCGATACTATCGAAACTCATTTAGAGCCTTCTGCTCAAACGAAAACTGAGTAGTCAAAGCAATGAGAATCTATGCCGATAAACTAGCGGATTCATTACAGAAATCGTTATTACCCGTTTATCTCATATTTGGTGGTGAACCCTTACTAACTCAAGAGTCAGTCAAAGCAGTAGAAAAAAAAGCGCTTAGTGAAGGTTTTGAAGAAAAACACCATTTCACGGTCGACAACGGCTTAGATTGGACACAAGTCTATGATTGCTGCCAATCTTTGAGCCTATTTTGCAGCAGACAGATCATTGTATTAGAGATTGCTGAGGCTGGCCTTAACGCTACTTTATCTAAATCTCTGGCAACAGTAGCAGAATACCTTAACCCAGACATTGTCCTGATTGTGATTGGCAACAAACTGACTAAAGCTCAAGAGAGCGCCGCTTGGTTTAAAACGCTGATTGCGAATGGTTGTCTGGTCAATTGTTTAACACCCGATTTATCTCGTCTACCTCAGTTTGTAATGACACGTTGTCGCTCCCTAGGTTTGAGTCCCGATGCTGAAGCGGTTCAAATGCTCGCTCAGTGGCATGAAGGTAATCTTTTTGCATTGATGCAAAGTTTGGAGAAACTGGCTCTCAATTATCCAGATGGCCAATTAAACCTTATTCGTCTCCAAGAGTCGTTAGATAGACACAACCATTTCACGCCATTCCACTGGATGGATGCACTACTAGAAGGCAAAGCGAATCGAGCTCAAAGAATTTTAAGACAACTTGAAGCAGAAGCTGTCGAGCCAATTATTTTGATGAGGACTTTGCAGAAAGAGCTATTACTGCTGCTACAAATGAAGCAGCAACTCAACACCTTGGGAATCGGTGCCGTATTTGATAAGCATCGAGTATGGCAGAATAAACGTCCGCTGTACTCTGCGGCTCTGCAACGACTATCAATCAATAAATTGCAGAACCTTATTCGGTTACTTGCTCAAACTGAAGTCTTGGCTAAGACTCAATACGAGCAGCCTAGTTGGCCACTTATCAATCAATTAAGCGTAGAGTTCGCCGTTCCTCAGGCAAACATCCCTTTGCCAGTGTAAACAGTGTTATACTGCGCGGCTAAATAGTAAAAATTGTACCAATAGACCATTTCAGAGGAATACCCCTTGCAACGCGAAGAATTAAATACCTTTCTTGCAGACAAAGTTGACGACATGAAAGCCGTTGACATCATCACTTTAGACGTACAAGGTAAATCAAGTGTGACTGATTACATGATCATTTGCACTGGCACTTCCAAGCGTCACGTTTCATCTATTGCAGACCACGTAGCGAGTGAAGCGAAAAAAATCGGTTTCGACCCACTAGGAATGGACGGTGAGAACGAAGGTGAATGGGTGGTTGTCGATATGGGAACAACCATGGTGCACGTAATGCAGGAAGAACAGCGTGAAATGTACCAATTAGAGAAACTTTGGAGCTAATGGTGAAAATTCAGCTTATTGCCGTAGGCACTAAAATGCCTAAATGGGTTGAAGAAGGCTTTCAAGAATACCGCCGTCGATTCCCCCACGATATGCCACTAGAGTTAGTTGAAATCCCCGCTGGCAAACGAGGCAAAAATGCTGATATTGCAAGAATACTGCAAAAAGAAGGCGAAGCTATGTTAGCTGCCGTGCCAAAAGGAAACAGAATTGTTACTCTCGACATCCCAGGCAAACGTTGGGATACAGAGGAACTAGCCGGACAGCTGGAGAGTTGGAAGCTAGATGCTCGAGACGTATCTATTTTGATTGGGGGACCTGAAGGTCTATCACCAGCCTGTAAAGCCGCCGCTGAACAAAGCTGGTCTTTATCACCTTTGACTTTGCCACATCCGTTAGTTCGCGTCGTAATGGCGGAAAGCTTATACCGGGCGTGGAGTATTACTGCCAACCATCCATATCACCGAGAATAGGCATCGATGTTACGTAAGAGTAACCCGTTTCGAGATTACATCGCTGAAGCACGGCTTTTCAAAAGCCGTGCTGTGGTATCTTTTATTGGCATAGTGTTGATGATGGGGATTCTTATCGCGAACCTCTACAACATTCAGATCAACCAATACCAAGATTATAAAACTCGCTCCAACGATAACCGCATTAAAGTGGTCCCTATCGCGCCAAACCGGGGACTAATCTACGATAGAAATGGACGCTTGTTGGCGGAAAACCGCCCTGTGTTTAACTTGGAAATCACTCCAGAGCAAGTTAAAGACATCGATGCTACGATTGCTCGCCTGCAACAATTCCTAGAAATTACACCGGAAAAAATTGCGGCATTTGATAAAGAGCGCCGTCATTCTCGCCGATTTAACTCAGTCCCTCTTCTGACTCAACTTACTGAAACTGAAGTTGCGAAATTCTCAGTGCAACAGCACAAGTTCCCAGGAGTAACCGTTACTGCAAGTTTAAAGCGCTACTACCCTTATGGAGAAGTTCTGACGCACGTTATCGGCTACGTTTCTCGCATCAATGATAAAGATATTGAACGACTAGAAAGAGATGAGCAAGTCGCTAACTACCAAGCAACAAGGGATATCGGCAAACTGGGTATTGAACGTTTTTATGAAAGCACTTTGCACGGTACCGCTGGTTACCAAGAAGTAGAGGTGAACAGTCGTGGCCGAGTAATTCGAACCCTTAAGTATGTGCCACCTATTCCTGGTCAAGATATCGTTCTAAACCTAGACATTGATTTGCAACTTTATGTTCATAAGTTGCTCGATGGGCGACGTGGTTCTGCAGTTGTACTCGATCCTGAAGACAATGGAATCTTGGCGATGGTTTCAAGCCCAAGCTATGACCCTAACGCCTTTGTTCACGGTATTTCTGGCAAAGATTACAGCAACCTTTTAAACGATAAAAATCGACCACTGGTTAACCGTACCACTCTTGGTATTTATCCTCCAGGCTCTACCGTCAAACCTTTTATCGCGGTATCAGCTTTGAAAGAAGGGGTAATTACACCGAATACTACTCGAAACGACCCAGGTTACTGGAAAATCCCGAACTCGACCACACGCCCATTCCGCGACTGGCTTCGCTGGGGCCACGGTAAAGTGGACATTATCAAAGCTCTAGAAGAATCGGTGGATACCTTCTTTTACCAAATCGCCTACGATATGGGCATTGACCGCCTATCTGACTGGATGATGCGCTTTGGTTTTGGTGATTACACTGGCATCGATATTTACGAAGAAAGTAAAGCAAACATGCCAACCCGAGAATGGAAAATGTCCCGTCACCGAACACCATGGTATCAGGGAGATACTATCCCTGTAGGTATCGGTCAAGGTTACTGGACAGCGACACCGATGCAAATTGCCAAAGCGACTTCGGTTCTGGTTCATGAAGGTGAAGTTTGGGCTCCGCATTTGCTGCGTTCAACCATCAACAATGGCGAAGAGTTCTCCCATCAGAAAGAGGCGGAATATGTCAGCTATCCTCCAATTACCGGAGTTCCTAATAAATACTGGGAAATGGCGACCGAAGGCATGTATTTGGTTAACCATGGTAAAAAAGGTACCGCAAGACGCGCTTTTCAAAATCTGAAATACAAAAGTGCTGGTAAATCTGGTACAGCTCAGGTATTCGGCTTGGCTGAAGGACAGGAATATAACGCAGACGAGTTGGCAGAACACTTACGCGACCACGCGTTGTTCACTGGATTTGCTCCTGTCGACAATCCACAAGCTATTGTCACTATCGTTTTAGAAAACGCAGGTGGTGGCTCGACCAACGGTGCTCCAGTGGTCAGACGCATTTTCGATCATATTATTTTGGGTGCCAAAGAGGACGACGAGCAATGAAACTGGATCCTTCAACAGGACAAAGCCGAGCTCTATTTGAAAGACTTCACATCGATCTGCCTCTGCTGATTGGTATTTTGGCCGTTTTTGGTTTTTCTCTCATGGTCATGTACAGTGCCAGCGGACAAAACATGGCGATGATGGATCGTCAGGCAATGCGTATGGTATTGGCGCTAACTGTCATGATTGGTTTAGCACAGATATCACCTCGAACTTATGAAAGCCTTGCGCCTTTGCTTTACTTCGCCGGTATTATTTTACTACTCGGGGTACTTTTTTTTGGTGAATCATCTAAAGGTGCTCAGCGATGGTTAAATTTAGGTTTTGTACGTTTCCAACCGTCAGAATTGCTCAAGTTGGCAGTACCTTTGATGGTTGCACGTTACGTCGGTAAGCGCCCACTACCATCTAATTTTCAAACCCTGATTGCATCAATCGTGATGGTATTGGTTCCTACTATCTTGATTGCTAAGCAACCTGACTTAGGTACTTCAATCCTGATTGCTGCATCAGGCATGTTCGTTATCTTCCTTGCTGGCATCAGTTGGAAGATCATCATAGCGGCTGGGGTCGGCGTGGGTGCCTTTATCCCTGTGCTATGGTTCTTCCTGATGCGCGAATATCAGAAAGTTCGCGTGCGTACACTTTTTAACCCAGAATCAGACCCACTAGGTGCGGGTTACCATATTATCCAAAGTAAAATTGCTATCGGTTCGGGTGGTATTTCGGGCAAAGGTTGGCTGCACGGTACACAATCTCAGTTAGAATTCCTACCAGAGCGACATACTGACTTTATCTTTGCAGTTATCGCCGAAGAATGGGGCATGATTGGCATCTTAGGTCTTCTATCCGTTTATTTGTTTATCATCGGGCGAGGACTCTATTTGGCAAGCAATGCGCAAACTGCGTTTGGCCGCATGATGGCTGGCAGTATTGTTCTTAGCTTCTTTGTTTACGTATTTGTGAATATCGGCATGGTGAGTGGCATTCTACCTGTAGTAGGTGTTCCGCTTCCTCTGGTCAGCTACGGTGGCACATCAATGGTTACCTTGATGGCGGGCTTCGGTATCCTAATGTCGATTCACACTCACAGAAAAGCATTTTCAAAGGCGACTTAATGAAATTGAAAGCGTTCTTTTTTCCGTTGTTAGTGTTGATAATCCTTGCTGGATGTTCGAGCTCTGGCGACCGCTATGACATTAAAGATGATGTTGCACCTAATGCACCTATATCAGTAGAGCACATTGAAGATGCACATCCTCAATATGAACCTTATAGCCGAGGTGGGAATAAAGATTACACGTTACGTGGTGCTACATACCAGATTGTTAAAAATACCGATGGTTTTAAAGAACAAGGGCAAGCCTCCTGGTATGGCAAGAAGTTCCATGGACACCTTACATCTAATGGCGAAATTTATGATATGTATTCAATGAGCGCAGCTCATAAAACACTGCCAATACCAAGCTATGTTAAAGTCACCAATCTCGATAACAATAAAACAGCCATAGTTCGAGTCAACGATCGAGGTCCATTTCACTCAGGTCGCATCATCGATTTAAGCTATGCAGCTGCATACAAATTAGATGTGATAAAAACCGGCACGGCAAACGTCGCAATTGAAGTTATTAAAGTGGATAAACCACTGACAACGATAGTTAAAAGTTCAGACCCTAGGTATATAATTCAGGTCGTTTCTTCACAAAATGAAGAAAGAGTGCGAACTTTATCGCAAAATTTGGGACAAAGTTTATCGGTACAAAGTTTTATTGATAGTGAAAGCGGTAGTCATAGAGTTGTTTTAGGCCCTTTTACTGACTATACGCTGACTCAAGAGACTCTAGAACGTGTAAAGTCCTTAGGTTACGAAACTGCATTTATTAAAAAGTACCAAGTTGCACAGCAATGACCATCCCCCAAGCCATATCGCCTCTGGTTTGAATGGTCGTTTCTGTTAAGATATACACAACCAACTAAATAACACGCATTTACCATGAAAAAATTGATTTTAAATTCTGTTCTGGCGTCGTCCGCTGCGCTTTCAACTCTTGTTTCATTCACAGCCGCAGCTGCACCTATTGTTATGCCAGACGCACCACAGATCGCCGCACATGGCTACGTTCTGATGGATTTTCATTCAGGTAAGATTCTGGCTGAAAAAGAGATGGACACTAAGCTATCTCCTGCAAGTTTGACAAAAATGATGACAAGCTATGTTATTGGACAAGAACTCGCGCGTGGAAATATTTCTGTTAATGATGACGTAGTCATTAGTAAAAATGCATGGGCTAAAAACTTCCCAGATTCATCTAAGATGTTTATCGAAGTTGGTACTACAGTAAAAGTAAGCGATCTAAACCGCGGTATCATTATCCAATCTGGTAATGATGCTTGTGTAGCAATGGCAGAGCACATTGCGGGTTCGGAAGACGCGTTCGTCGATCTGATGAACGCATGGGCAAGCTCATTAAAAATGACCAACACGCATTTCGCTAACGTACATGGTCTAGATGATCCAAACCTCTACTCAACACCTCATGACATGGCTTTGCTTGGTCAAGCTCTGATTCGTGATGTGCCAGATGAGTACGCTATTTACGCTGAGCAAAAATTTACTTACAACGGCATCACTCAATACAACCGTAACGGTCTGCTTTGGGATAAAAGCATGAACGTTGACGGCATCAAAACTGGCCACACTTCAAATGCAGGTTACAGCCTAGTAAGTTCCGCAACGGAAGGGAAAATGCGCCTGGTTGCTGTTGTGATGGGAACCAAAGATGCAAATGCTCGTAAATCAGAAAGCAAAAAGTTATTGAGCTACGGTTTCCGTTTCTTCGAAACAGTTGCACCACATAAGAAAGGCGAAACATTCGTTGAAGAACAAATTTGGATGGGCGACAAATCAACAGTTGCTCTAGGTGTCGATGAAGACACGTATGTCACTCTACCTCGCGGTCAGGCAAAAGATCTTACTGCAAGCTTTGTACTTGAAAAAGAGCTCAAAGCCCCAATTAAGAAAGGTGATGTCGTTGGTAAGCTTTACTACCAAGTAGACAATGAAGATGTTGCTCAATACCCGCTATTAGCACTTGAAGATGTGAATGAAGGTAGCTTGTTCAGTCGCCTATGGGACTACATTGTTCTACTATTCAAAAGCTTATTCTAATACCAAAGCGATTAGTTTTAAAAAGCCGCTTTTAGCGGCTTTTTTGTTCACTTGAGATCCACTTCGATAGGCTGTACTATTCGCACCGCTTAATCGAATGCCAAACTTGGAGTTTCCAATATGTTGACCATCAACTCTGATGCAAAATTGAAAGACCTGCTTGAGTTCCCTTGTTCTTTTACCTACAAGGTGATGGGACATGCTAAACCTGAATTACCAGAACTTGTGCTCGAAGTCATTCAACGTCATGCTCCTGGCGATTACAGCCCACGAGTTAAGCCAAGCGCAAAAGGTAATTATCACTCAGTATCTGTGACCATTACCGCAACATCAATTGTGCAAGTTGAAACCCTTTACAAAGAACTGGGTGATATCGAAATTGTTCGCATGGTTCTATAATCGGACTAATATCAAATAATTTAATATCAATTAAAATATTTTTGAAAGCAGCATAATGCTGCTTTCTTTATATTTATCACAACGTTAATAAAACACCACTTAAAACATGGTCAAAAAAATAACCGCGATGAGTAGTTCATCGCTCTCAAGACGTTTATAATCCCCCAAACTTTTTAACAACCACTGACGGAATATGACACTAGATAACCAGCTTGTTGTCAGACAATGGGGTCGTCGAGACTACCATCCTGTTTGGCAAGCTATGCATAAATTTACCGATCAGCGTGACGAAGATACTCGTGATGAAGTCTGGCTTGTTGAACACAATCCCGTATTCACACAAGGTCAGGCAGGTAAAGCTGAGCACTTACTTAATACTGGTGATATTCCGGTTGTACAGAGCGACCGAGGCGGTCAGGTGACCTATCATGGTCCAGGTCAGTTAGTGGCGTATTTTCTAATTAACCTAAGACGTAAGAAGTTAGGTGTTAGAGATTTGGTGACTGATATTGAGAATCTCGTTATTAACACTCTGAAAAATTACGATATTGAGTCAGCAGCACGCCCAGATGCACCAGGTGTCTATGTTGATGGTAAAAAAATTTGTTCGCTTGGACTTCGTATCCGCAAAGGCTGCTCATTTCATGGGCTAGCGTTAAATATAAATATGGACCTCTCCCCTTTCTTGCGTATTAACCCTTGTGGCTACCAAGGAATGGAAATGGTACAAGTGAGTAACTTAGGTGGCCCATCAGATATCCACCAAGTAGAAAAACAATTAATCCAAGAACTCGTAAAGCTATTTGGCTACGAGCATGTCGAATTCAGCACTGAAGCACCCTCAATCGGTAACTAAAGTATGAGCAAACCCATCCAAATGGAAAAAGGCGTCAAATACCGTGACGCTGATAAAATGGCACTGATTCCTGTTAAGAACATGCCTACAGAGCAAAAAGAAGTATTACGTAAACCTGAATGGATGAAGATCAAGCTGCCAGCAGACAGCCAACGAATCCAAGACATTAAATCAGCGATGCGTAAGAACAACCTGCACTCAGTTTGTGAAGAAGCGTCTTGCCCTAATTTGGCTGAATGTTTCAACCACGGTACTGCAACCTTTATGATTCTTGGCGCTATCTGTACTCGTCGTTGCCCATTCTGCGATGTTGCCCATGGCCGACCTGTAGCACCTGAAACTGATGAGCCGCAAAAGCTAGCTAAAACGATTAGTGACATGAAACTGAAGTATGTGGTTATCACCTCTGTAGACCGTGACGATCTACGTGATGGTGGGGCACAACACTTTGCTGACTGTAACCGAGAAATTCGCGCACTGAATCCGAACATTCGTATTGAAACTCTGGTCCCGGATTTCCGTGGTCGTATGGATATTGCGTTGGATCTGCTAAAAGACAACCCACCAGATGTCTTCAACCATAACTTAGAAACGGCTCCTCGTCTGTATCGTAAAGCGCGCCCAGGTGCGAACTACAAATGGTCACTACAACTGCTACAAAAATTCAAAGAGCAACATCCTGAGATCCCAACAAAATCAGGTTTGATGATGGGCCTTGGTGAGACCAAAGAAGAGATCATCGAAGTTATGAAAGACCTGCGTGATCACGGTGTGACTATGCTGACTCTAGGCCAATACCTAGCACCGAGTCGTCACCATTTACCAGTAGAACGCTATGTTCCACCAGCAGAGTTTGATGAACTAAAAGAAGTGGCTCTTGAGCTTGGCTTTACTCATGCTGCTTGTGGCCCATTTGTTCGTTCTTCTTACCATGCAGATATGCAAGCTCAAGGTTTAGAAGTTAAATAATAGAATAACTGGCTAAATGCGATAAAGGCGATATGTATCTTAAAAGGCATATCGCCTTTTTTATGGCTATAGTTAATCCATACAAATCGCAGAAGGACATTGATAATGGAGAACTCAGCCAAGTTTGCTTTCGTACTAGTGGCTGCAATAGCAGCCGGTTGCTCTTCCAATACACAAACTGACAATTATCGTGAAGCTTCTTTTGAACTTTGTAATACTGAAGTGGACGTTTATTCTGTGGGCGATGACGGACAAGTGCGTATCGTCTGCTCCGATGGTTCGAAGTTTGCCCTAGCAAGTGAAGACACTTTAGAAGTGATGCGTGAAATTAATATCGAATACTGCGACGGTGAAGGCTTAGGTAAGTTTACTGAAAGCAACAAATACTACATGTTCAAATGTAAGTCCGGCACGTTAATCAGTATGGCGAAGTAGAATCCATCATTGTTCTCTAGAGACGGAATAAGCAATCTAAAAAAAAGGCCTGCATTGCAGGCCTCTTAAGTATCATGTAACGATTATGCGTAAACAGGTAGACGCTTACAGATATCAAGCACTTTTTGTTTCGTTGCTTCGATAACCGCTTCATCGTTGATGTTGTCTAGAACATCACACATCCAGTTAGCTAATGCTTTTGCATCTTCTTCACCGAAACCACGACGAGTGATTGCTGGAGTACCAACACGGATACCAGAAGTTACGAATGGGCTACGAGGATCGTTTGGCACTGAGTTTTTGTTTACAGTGATGTTTGCTGCACCAAGTGCTGCATCGGCTTCTTTACCCGTGATGTCTTTGTCGATTAGATCAACAAGGAACAGGTGGTTTTCAGTACCGTTAGATACGATTTTGTAACCACGCTCTTGGAATTGAGCAACCATTACTTTCGCGTTCTTCACAACACGTTGTTGGTAAGCTTTGAATTCAGGTTCCATAGCTTCTTTGAACGCTACCGCTTTACCAGCGATAACATGCATTAGAGGACCGCCTTGGCCGCCAGGGAATACTGCTGAGTTCAGCTTCTTGTACATCTCCTCGCCAGCGTTTGAAAGAATCAAACCGCCACGTGGGCCAGCTAGAGTTTTATGCGTTGTTGTTGTTACAACGTGTGCGTGTGGGATTGGTGTTGGATATACGCCAGCAGCAACCAGACCAGCAACGTGTGCCATATCAACAAACAAGTAAGCATCTACTTTGTCAGCGATTTCGCGCATGCGTTTCCAATCAACGATTTGAGAGTAAGCTGAGAAACCACCGATGATCATCTTAGGCTTGTGCTCTAGAGCAAGTGCTTCCATCTCGTCGTAGTTGATTTGACCCGCTTCATCGATACCGTAAGGAATCACATTGTAGTGTTTACCAGAGAAGTTTACTGGTGAACCGTGAGTCAAGTGACCACCGTGTGCTAGGCTCATACCTAGAACAGTATCACCTGGATTTAAAAGAGCCATGTACACTGCGCTGTTTGCTTGTGAGCCAGAGTGAGGCTGAACGTTAGCATATTCACAACCAAATAGTTGGCATGCACGATCGATTGCTAGAGCTTCCGCTTTATCCACGTACTCACAACCGCCGTAGTAACGCTTGCCAGGGTAACCTTCAGCGTATTTGTTTGTTAGCTGAGAACCTTGAGCTTCCATTACACGCGGACTGGTGTAGTTTTCTGAAGCGATAAGTTCGATGTGCTCTTCTTGACGAAGAGTTTCTTCCTGAATGGCAGCGTATAGCTCCGGATCATAATCAGCGATGTTCATATCACGCTTAAGCATCTGTATCTCCTGACTCAGATTTGACTGAAAGTAGCAAAAAACCACACAACGACCAAAAGCAAACGTTTTCGTCACCGTAATATGGCGCGCATTCTACATAATTTGATTTATATCATAAAGCCCAAATTACAGAATTTATCATGCAGTTTTTTCATGTTGATTAACAATACTGCTCATCTTTAAAGCTTTTAAGATGAGTGTCTACATTTTCTTTACACAGTGTAAATTTGGAATTACATAGGTTTACCCTAATTTTTGTTCGCTAGCTACCGAAAAGATCGGGTTTTAATTAGTATCCACTTATTCTTTACCAATTACTTATTTTTTAGCAATTAATGGCATCTCAAATGGAAACACATTCACGGAAGGAAGACTGGGTAGCGATCTTCACTGGCACATTTATCGTGTCTCAAGGTTTATTTTTTCTCAAAGCCGCAAACCTGATCACCGGTGGAACTGCGGGATTGGCACTTCTTTTAACTCACATATTCCCTTGGAGCTTCGGTACACTGTACTTCTTCGTTAACGTGCCGTTCTATCTGCTCGCTTGGAAACGCTTCGGTGTGAAATTCTCTGTAAACACAGCAATCTCTTGTGGCTTGGTCTCTGTTTTTACCGATCACCTTTCGAACTTCATTGCCATAGAACATATTGATGCCGCTTACTGTGCTTTGGCTGGCGGCTTGTTAACTGGCTTAGGTATGTTGATTCTATTCCGCCACCGCTCAAGCTTGGGTGGTTTTAACGTGCTATGCCTGTTCATACAAGACAAATTCGGTATTTCAGTTGGTAAGACACAGTTAGTTTTAGACTGCATTATTGTTTTCGCATCTCTATTCTACTTAACACCATCGGTCATCATGTTCTCTATAGCTGGTGCTGTAGTACTAAATATCGTGCTTGCCATGAACCACAAGCCGTCTCGCTATTCGGTCAAATATATCTAATTTGACAGAAACTCATTAAAGAAAGCCCGCTAACTCAGCGGGCTTTTTAATACATGGAAATAGGGTCTAGCTAGTGCGTTGTGCGACCTTTATTGTCATGCCCCAACTCTTTGTTGAGCTCTGCTTCAACATGCCCTGGAGCTTGTGTCTTAGCCGAAATTAAGCGGTACATAGCTGGAATAACGAACAAGGTAACCACGGTGGCAAATGCCATACCAAAGAAAATCACCGTACCCACCGCAACACGGCTCTCATAACCCGCACCTGTAGAAACAATAAGCGGGATAGAGCCTGCCAGTGTAGTGAATGCCGTCATCAGAATTGGACGCAGGCGACGCGCTGAGGCATCAACAATCGCTTTTTCAAACTCAACACCTCGGTCACGTAACTGGTTAGCAAACTCAACGATTAAGATGCCGTTTTTCGTTACCATACCAATCAACATCACCATACCGATTTGGCTGTAAACATTCATTCCCTGCCCCATAATCAACAGGCCAAGGAAACCACCGAATACGCCCATAGGTACCGTAAACATAATAACCATTGGGTTGATGAAGCTTTCAAACTGAGCAGCAAGAACTAAGTACGCAACTAATAGTGCCAAAGCGAAGACCGCCGCAACGCTCGACTGGTTCTCTTTGAAATCTTTTGACTCACCTGAATAGCTAACCGAGATATCACTAGGCAACATTTCTAACGCTTTTTGATCCATATAATCTAAAGCCTGACCTAATGTTGCACCGTCAGCCAAGTTTGCTGTAATCGTAATGGCTTTTTGTTTGTTGTAGTGAGACAAACGAATCGCCGAGGCAACTTCCTCAATCTTAGTCACAGTATCCAGAGTAACCAGATCACCATTTCCGGTACGCATATAGATCTGACTTAAATCAGATGCGTTATTGAAGCTGTTCTCATCACCACGCAGATAAACGTCGTATTCTTCACCACGCTCAACGAAGGTCGTCACAGCTTTACCACCTAACATCACTTCAAGCGTATCGGAGATATCTTGAACACTGATGTTAAGTTCTGCAGCTCTTTGTCTATCAACCGTCACAACTAATTCAGGTGTTTTCTCTGAGTAGTTGATATCGACACCCGTCATCAGACCTGAATTCGCTGCTTCAGCCTCTAGTTTCTCCGACCACTCTTTCAGCTCTGTATAATCCGAGCCACCAAGCACAAACTGAACTGGCTCGTTAGAACCACCACGGAAACCCGGCATAAATGGAATAACACGTACATCTGGAATACCAGTTAGTGCTTTTCTCACTTCACCCAGAGCTTTTTGAGCGGTGATACTGCGTTCATTCCAATCATCCAATGTCATAATAACGAAGCCCGTCTGGTCACCAGCGTTACCATTAAATGCCGGAGATTGAATACTGAATGACTTAAGGAAACCTTGACCAAGCAGAGGCTTTAATCGCGCTTCAACCAAGTCCATGTTGGCAGACATACGGTTATAGCTGGTCGCGTCTGCACCGCGCACCATGGTAAATATGACGCCGCGGTCTTCTGATGGCGTTAACTGCGATGGAACATTCTGCATAAATTGGTAGCTACCACCAATACAACCCAGAATGATTAACGGCGCTAACCATTTGAAACGTAGTGCATACTTCAACAAGAAGCGATACGAAGATTCAAGCTTGCCAAACAATTTATCAACAACACGGTTAAAACCGTTTGGTTTTACGTTCGCTTTGAGGATCTTACTGCCTAGCACTGGTGTAAGAGTTAACGCAATCAATGATGAAAAAATCACCGACATTGCCAACAGTACCGAGAACTCTGTGAACAGCAAACCTACCATCCCATCCATAAAGGAGATAGGCAGGAACACCATTACTAGTACGAGCGTGGTTGCAATTACGGCGAACCCTACTTCACGCGTACCTTTATAAGCAGCTAGCAGTGGTTTTTCACCCTGTTCAATGTGATGGAAAATGTTCTCCACCACCACAATCGCGTCATCCACCACCAAACCAATTGACAGTATCAATGCCATCAAAGTAATTAGGTTGATAGAAAAGCCAAAATAGTAAGCGGCAATAAATGAAGAAATCAGCGATACAGGAACCGTGATTGCTGGAATCAAGGTTGCACGGGCTTGACCAATGAAGATGTAAAGCACCAAAACAACCA
The DNA here is from genome assembly GCF_011064285.1 of Vibrio ziniensis. NCBI lineage: Bacteria > Pseudomonadati > Pseudomonadota > Gammaproteobacteria > Vibrionales > Vibrionaceae > Vibrio > Vibrio ziniensis. The sequence continues at coordinate 845,492 of NZ_CP049331.1, read as the reverse complement.
GACCACCAGTAATAAATAAGGTGCTGTATACCTCTTCAATAGAGCGTTCAATAAAGATGGTCGAGTCATAACTAATATTCAACTTGGTATCTGCTGGCAGAAACTTCTGAATATTGTCGACCTGCTCGTGAACTCGTTTCGCAACTTCAAGAGGGTTAGAGTCGGACTGAGGGATGATCCCCATACTCACGTTAACAACGCCATCTGTCTTATAGGTCGAGTTCTCGTTTTCCGCGCCAAGGAACACATCCGCAACGTCTTTAAGGTAGATAGGCGTACCACTGGCACGTTTAACAACCAAGTATTGAAAGTCTTCCGGCTTTTGATAAGTACGCGCCGTACGAACCGACATTACGGTTGAATCGTTACGTACCTCACCACCCGGGCTTTCAATATTTTCACGACGTAAAGCAGCTGAAATATCCGATGTGGTAACGCCGCGTCCTGCCATTAACTCCGGTTGAAGGCGAACATACATCACTTTGTACAAGCCACCAGAGACGTTTATAGAACTGACGCCTGAAATCAGGCTAAAGCGGTCAACAAGGACACGTTCCATATAATCAGTTAACTGAGTCCGGTCCATAGTGGTCGAACTCAAATTGATATACATAGACGCTTGGCCAGACCCGTTGTTCTTATATACCAAAGGATCATCGGCAGCATCCGGTAGCGATCGCTGCGCACGAGCTACCGCATCACGAATATCACTGACACCGGTATTTAGGTCATAACCAAGGTTGAACGTAACCGTTATACGTGAAGAACCGTTACGGGTTACCGATGTAATTTCATCGATGCCACTGATACCAGTTAGCTGTTCTTCAAGCACCGAGGTAATTTGGTTTTCGATAATGGTGGCGGAAGCACCTTGATATCGAGTGGTAACAGAAACGACGGGGTTTTCAATATCCGGCATTTCGCGCACAGCAAGCTTCGTAAAAGAGACAAAGCCAAACACACACAGCAGCATACTCAGAACGAGCGCAGCTACTGGGCGTTTTACTGAAACATCAGAGATCAACATTAGTTGTCATCCTTGTTTACTGGGAGACCATCCACCGTCACTTCTGACACTTTAGCGCCGTCACGCATGTTTACGATCCCTTGAACGACGACTTTCTCACCGATCTCGAGTCCTTGTTCAATCACAACTTGGTTTTCTACACGAGCTCCAAGCAGAACTTCTGTTCGAACCGCTTTGTTTTCTTTATTTACAACATAGACATAGCGCTTAGTACCAGAGTATTCGAGCGCTTGAACTGGAATAATCGGTGCTTCAATCGCTGGGAACGCTAAATTAGCTGAAACTAACATTCCCGGCTTAAGTAAACGTCCAGCATTTGAAAAATGAATACGCACTCTCAGATTCAAAGTCTCTGCGTTAACACGGGAATCCACGCCAACGACTTCACCTTCAAATGTCTTACCCGGCCATGCATTCGTGGTACCAACCACTTTCATGCCTTTCGTGAGCATGGAAAGGTAACGCTCAGGTACTTGAAGATCTAATTGCATTAAGGAAAGGTTATCCAAGGTCATCAGTTCAGTGCTGGAGTTAACAATCTTGCCACGACTGAAATCGATAAAACCAACAGTGCCATCAAACGGCGCTCTGATATGAAGGTCATTCCAATTCGCTTCAGATGCTTCTAAACGCGCTTGAGCGATATCGACACTGGTTTTCTGGGCATCAATTTCTGTCTGGGTAATAGCGCTTCTCTTCAACAGACGCTCGTATTCAGCCAATTTACGTTTTTCATCACGCAGGTAAGCTTTTGCCTCGGCTAGAGACGCACGGGCTTTATCATCTGACAACTGAACAAGTATTTGGTTTTTCTTTACTTCTTGATTGGCTTTAACGGCAATGATGTCAACTTTTCCGGAAACTTCTGGAGAAATGATCACTGACTGCTCGGCTTCCAACTTGCCAACTAACGATAGAGATTGAGATACCTGATGCACCTGAACTAAATCAGTAACAACAGAGATTGCAGGTGCGCCTTTTGGTCCAGCGGCAACAACACCCTCACTTGCAAATAAAGCCATAGCAAGAGCGATAGAAAGAATCGAAACGTTTTTCATAAACCACATCAGCATATAAGAAAGAACTTTTATTATAACTAGTTATAGAGAAGCGAAACGTAAAGGAACGTAAATTTGATGTTTCCATCTCCTTTTTGAACCTCTATTTCAAAAAGAAAATGGGGAATTACGGCCACCTTTGCCCAAAAAGGCAGCATTCAATTCAAAAAGGCAAAAAAAGGGTTTACACCAAGTCCGAGTTTGATAATATGCGCTCCGCACTTGCTTGATGCGTTGGGAAAACATCATTTAAGCCTCTTCTTGTAAAAGATTAGGAAAACACCCTGGAGGGGTTCCCGAGTGGCCAAAGGGAGCAGACTGTAAATCTGCCGGCTCCGCCTTCGATGGTTCGAATCCGTCCCCCTCCACCATATTTTCTTGTGAGATATTAACTCTCATGAGAGCAAAACTTGATTGATGCGTTGGGAAAACGTCAGTTAAGCCTCTTCTTGTAAAAGAATAGGAAACACCCTGGAGGGGTTCCCGAGTGGCCAAAGGGAGCAGACTGTAAATCTGCCGGCTCCGCCTTCGATGGTTCGAATCCGTCCCCCTCCACCATATTTTCTTTTGAGATATTAACTCTCATGAGAGCAAAACTTGATTGATGCGTTGGGAAAACGTCAGTTAAGCCTCTTCTTGTAAAAGAATAGGAAAACACCCTGGAGGGGTTCCCGAGTGGCCAAAGGGAGCAGACTGTAAATCTGCCGGCTCCGCCTTCGATGGTTCGAATCCGTCCCCCTCCACCATATTTTCTTGTGAGACATTAACTCTCATGAGAGCAAAACTTGATTGATGCGTTGGGAAAACGTCAGTTAAGCCTATTCTTGTAAAAGATTAGGAAAACACCCTGGAGGGGTTCCCGAGTGGCCAAAGGGAGCAGACTGTAAATCTGCCGGCTCCGCCTTCGATGGTTCGAATCCGTCCCCCTCCACCATATACGGAAAAGCCAGCTCATTGAGCTGGCTTTTTTCATTTCAGATATTTTATTGACTCGCCATAAAGAAAAAGCCCCTACACTTTGGGGCTTTATTGCATAAAGACTATCACTGCAGAAAATGCTCGTTAATGCTCAATCAATATAACTCTGGTCTCATAAGCTCTCAGCGTTTGTTTACGTTCCACCGCATGTTGTTCTATGTCAGGGTAGTTACCAATAAGATAACTAGCTTTACTTAGCTCTAGTTGAGCTGGCAGTTCACATTCAGCTTCTACAGCATAATAGTTATTCAGGCACACCAATATCTGAGTAGTGCTACGTCTTAGATAAGCGAAAACAGATTCGTGATCCGGTAGAAAATCTTCATAGTCTCCATCCGTAATTACCGGAATAGTTTTCCGTAGCTGAATAAGTTTCTGATAGTAGTAAAATACCGAATCTTCATTGTCTAATGCTTGTTCTGCATTGATATGTGGGTAATTGTTCGCCACAGAGATCCACGGTTCTGCTTTGCTAAATCCGGCATATTGTTCGCTATTCCACTGCATTGGCGTACGAGAATTATCACGAGATTTCTGCGCCAAAATAGCCAGCATATCGGCATCGCTAACACCTTTTTTCTTAACCATAATGTCGTACATATTGGTGCTTTCAACATCTCGATATTGGGAAATCGAACTGTAACCGGGGTTCGTCATACCAATTTCTTCACCTTGGTAAATATAAGGTGTGCCCTGCATCATGTGTACAGAGGTGGCGAGCATTTTGGCTGACTCAACACGATACTGAGTATCGTTACCCAGCCGACTCACTACTCGAGGTTGATCATGATTACACCAGAAAAGAGCGCCCCAACCTTTTCCGTTTAGACCGGTTTGCCAGTGGTTAAACACCTGCTTGAGCTGAACAAAATCAAACGGTGCTTTGGTCCATTTTTCACCATTCGGATAATCCGCTTTCAGATGATGAAAGTTGAACACCATAGACAGCTCTTTGTTATCTAGCGAAGAATATTGCTGACAGTGCTCCAACGTAGTCGACGACATCTCACCCACCGTCACACTGCCATATTTCTGGAAAACATCGCGGCTAATCTCTTGTAAATACTCATGAACGCGAGGTCCATCGGTATAAAATCGTCGCCCATCTCCCGAATCATCGTTTGGGAAATCCTGCTGTTTAGAAATCAAATTAATCACATCTAAACGGAATCCATCCACACCTTTCTCTGCCCAAAAGCTAATCACTTCTTTGACTTCATCTCGAACCAAGGGGTTTTCCCAGTTCAAATCCGCTTGTTCTTTTGCAAATAGATGTAAGTAATATTGATTGGATTTTTCGTCGTATTCCCAAGCGCTACCACCAAACTTGGATTGCCAGTTATTAGGAGCTTGCCCGTCTACCGGAGACTTCCAAATGTAGTAGTCACGATAAGGGCTCGCTTTATCGGCTAAGGCAGATTGAAACCACATATGCTGCGTTGATGTATGGTTAACAACGATATCCATTATGATTCGAATACCCTTTTGATGAGCCAACTCTAGCAAGCTATCAAAGTCACTCATGGTGCCAAAATCTGGATTTATCGAATAGTAATCCGCAATATCGTAACCATTATCTACCATTGGCGACTGATACACCGGTGTCAGCCAAATGGCATCAATCCCCAACTTTTGCAGATAATCTAATTTAGAAATAATGCCTTGGATATCCCCGGTCCCTTTTGCGCCACTGTCACAGAAACTTTTGGGATAAATTTGATATATAGAGGCGGTCTTCCACCAGTCAGATGCTGTATTAGCAAAGGCCATTCGAATCTCACTTACCAAAAATAAAATAGAAAAAGAGTGGCTAAAAGCCACTCATAAAAGGTTTATGCTGATGCGGTTGATAGTACGCCTTTGCCTTGTGCGCGTTTGTACATAACCAAAGTCAAAGCAGCTGGAACCACAATTGCCACCAGCATTGCAATTAGGTAAACACTCCAGTATTGAGGTTGAATAGATAAAATACCCGGCAAGCCACCCACACCGATGCCATTTGCCATCACACCCGCACTACCACACACAGCCGCAGCTAGAGCGCTACCAATCATTGCGTATAGCATTGGGAACTTGTATTTAAGGTTAATACCGTACATGGCTGGCTCAGTAACACCTAAATAAGCGGAAATCGCCGCTGGAACTGAGATATCGCGTTCACCATGCTTTTTACTGATAAGAATGATGCCTACAACAGCAGATGCCTGTGCAATGTTTGACAGAGCAATTAAAGGCCAAATCGGTGTTCCACCAAGCTCTTGCATAAGCTGCAAATCCACCGCGTTAGTTGTGTGATGGATACCAGTGATTACCAATGGAGCGTACAAGAAACCAAAAATCATTGAGCCCAATACCGCGAAATCGCCGGTCATTGCTGCTTTGGCTGCAAATGCAACGCCGTTACCTAACATACGACCAAATGGGCCAATTAATGTATGCGATAAAATTACAGCCAGAATCAAAGAAACGAACGGCACAACGACAAGATATAGGTACGCTGGAATCACTCGTTTTAACGTGTTTTCAATAAAGGCTAGCAATACACCCGCTAAAATGGCCGGAATAACCTGAGCTTGGTAGCCTACTTTTTCAATTACAAACAGACCGAAATCCCAGACTTCAGGTACTTGCTTACCAATTAGATAGGCATTCATAAGTTGAGGAGAAACAAGCGTCACACCCAAAGTGATACCTAAAATTGGTGTACCGCCTAATTTCTTCACTGTAGACCAGCACACACCAACGGGTAGGAAGAAGAAAATTGCTTCGCCAATCAACCACAAGAATGAGTGAACACTTGCCCAAAACTGGCTGATTTCGGTAAGAGTTTGGCCGTCGAACATCTTGATGTCGCCAATCACATTACGGAAACCTAAGATCAAACCACCGGTAATAATGGCAGGAAGCAGCGGTACAAAAATTTCAGCAAGATGGGAAATACCACGCTCTAAGATGTTCATGTTTTGACGTGCCGCTAGTTTCGCATCTTCTTTCGAAGATCCTGCTTGACCTGTCACATCCAAAAGCACTTTAAACACTTGGTCTACTTCGGTACCAATAACAACTTGGAATTGACCTGCATTGGTAAAGCAACCTTTGACTATGCTGAGAGATTCCAAGCCTTGTTTATCTGCTTTTTCTGGTTCATTCAGTACAAACCGTAAACGTGTTAGGCAGTGGCTAACACTGGCGATGTTTTCGCTACCGCCAACTAATTCAACAAGACGCACGACATCTTGTCTCGCTATCTTACTCATACCTTTGTCCACCCTGTTACTTATAGCTTTTATATTAGTCGAATCGATAATGGGAACATTCCCACAAAAATTTTCAGCATAGTGACACATCCAACTAAAGCTTAAAATGGGAACAGTCCCATTAATTGAGAACGATCACATTAGGTGGTGAATTTTTCAACAAGACATAGGTTATGTTTACGTGGAAAGAACAGAATTGATCAAAGCGTAAAGCTCAACGCCTTGATCATACTTATAGCTATCACACCGCAGGGCTTTGAGTTAAGTGGACAAGATGTTGAACATTTCCACTCAGATGCTGAATTAAGAGCTTTGCTGCCTGCTCTCCCGCTTGGCGATAACCGGGATCTACGCTGTAAACCTTAGGAAATAAGAAAGTGAGCAGTTCATTACCTCCGACACCAGTCACCATCACATCTTCTCGCTGACACTCTTGCAGGCGTTTGATAACACCTAAAGCTAAAGTATCACTAGCACAAACAATGGCTTGGGTATCTTCATGCAGAACCTTATCGACCAGTTGGTAAGCACTCTCGTGTTTCAGTTTGCCAGTCTGATAACAAGGTGTAACCTGATGACTTTGGCACCAAGCCAAATAGGCTTGCAAACGCATTTCACCCGTCGTTGCATCTTGAGGATCAACCCCGATAAAGCTAATTTGATTTAACCCTTGCTGCTTAACGCGATCTAATGCCTGGTTAATGATGCCTACATTATCGTAGTTAATTGAAGAGACTTGCTCAGAATGCGTCGCGATCACTACCGCTTTTAGTTGCCAGGGGACCAAAGCTTGCGTATCCAAATCGGTAAAACCAAAGATAATCACGCCATCGACATTGCGCTTAAAAAGTACGTCTAAATGGTCGTTAGTTTTCTGCCTATCAAACTGACTTTCCATAATCACTACGTCATAACCATGAGCATATAAGATATCCAGCATGCTACTGACAGAACGATTTTCGGATGGTGAATCAAGACGAGAAATTATAACACCGATGACTCTCTGACTACCGCCACGCATAAGCTGAGCTGATTTAGAGGGGACATATCCTGACTCTGCAATCACCCGTTCCACCTTTTCTCGAGTTTCAGGCTTCACTTTAGGATCATTAGTAAGTACACGAGAAACGGTAGATTTACCGACTCCGGAAAGTTTTGCGATATCAAGAATAGTGAGTTTTTTGCTCATGAAATACAGTCTGCAGGTGAAAAAAGGTGGCGGACCACCGTACTACTTATGATCTAGACCATATATAAGCAAAATTTTACTCAGTCCGGCAAGTTTTATAGTTCATAGCTTTGACTTCTAACCGTGCATCATCACTTTTCGTGAACAAGGTAACTGAGCCTGCTCCGGCTGAGCTATACCTTTCTGAGTAAATAGATGATCAGATTAAGCATTGGTACAACAGTGATTAGGTATCGAACACAAACTCGCATCAATTGGTCCGAGAAGTTCCGCCGAGCCCTCATTGGCTAGGAAGGTTTGCTTATCAATGAGCAGTCAATTTTCCAGATTGGTATTATCGCGTCTATTCATGATGATGCAGTCTTTAAATAGTAAAAAAGGTCGCATAAGCGACCTCTCAATATCAAACCCAACAATGTCTCGAGTACCTATTACACATAAAGGTATTATTTACGCTCTTTTAAATAGTTAGGCACATCGCGTAAACTGTCCAGTACAACAGTTGCTAAGCTTTCACCTTTTTCAGTAACAGGCTTACCGGTACGAACTAAGATTTTAGTTCCTACGCCAGCAGCGTCAGCCGCCATCATGTCTTCGGCTTTATCACCCACCATGACAGAGTTCGCCATATCGATTTTCAAAAAGTCTCGTGCAGAGATAAACATCCCCGGCTTCGGCTTGCGACAATCACAATCTTCTTTATATTTGCCTTCACCATGCTCAGGGTGATGAGGGCAGTAATAGATGCCATCAAGCTCAACGCCATTATCAACGAAATTCCAATCCATCCACTGTGTTAATGAAAGAAAACGATCTTCGCTATAATAACCTCTGGCTATTCCTGCTTGGTTAGTCACCACGACCAATAAGTAGCCCATCTCTTTCAGTTTTTTGGTTGCTTCAAAAACGCCTTCGATGAAATCAAAGTCATGTTCGTCGCTTACGTAGCCATGATCCACATTTATCACGCCATCACGGTCTAAAAACACAGCTGGTTTCGCCAAAATATTCATCTCTATAAAGTCAAACTAAGCGAATTATTGCACGCTTTATTTCTTTCATCACTATCTAATTACTTAACGATCTCATACCAACACCCATTTAGACGTCTAGACGTAAAAATATCTATTGACTTGAACTTCGTTAAGCCATAGCATCCTCTACCAAGTTAGAACGAGTTAAAAATATTATTCTGTTGTTGCTACTCTTTTAGTAATACATAGGTAACTCGTTACAAAACAACCAAGATTTATCCCTGCGCAGGTTTTTCAATGATTGAGATTAGTCACGTCAACAAGGTGTTCTACCAAGGCACGAAAGAAATCAATGCCTTAAAAGACATTAATCTAAGTATCCAACAAGGCACGATCTTCGGTGTTATTGGTTCATCAGGTGCAGGTAAAAGCACTCTGATCCGTTGTGTGAATATGTTAGAACGTCCTACTAACGGTAGCGTTATTGTTGATGGTGTTGACCTTACTAAGCTTAGCTTGAAGCAGCTGAGCGAAGCTCGCCGAAACATCGGCATGATTTTCCAACATTTTAATTTGCTTTCATCACGCACTGTGTTTGAAAACATTGCTTTGCCTTTGGAGCTTGCAGGTCAAAGTGCAAACCACATTGATAAAAAAGTTTCGGAACTCCTTCAATTGGTTGGCTTGGCAGAGAAGCGTGACACTTACCCATCAAACTTAAGTGGTGGCCAAAAACAACGTGTTGCAATAGCTCGTGCCCTAGCCTCGGATCCAAAAGTGTTGCTGTGTGACGAAGCAACCAGTGCTCTTGACCCTGCCACTACGCAGTCAATTCTTGAGCTACTAAAAGAGATTAACCGTAAGTTAAATATCACTATCTTGTTAATTACCCATGAGATGGATGTAGTAAAAAGTATTTGTCATGAAGTGGCTATCATCGGTGATGGTGAGTTGGTAGAAAAAGGCACTGTGGGTGAAATCTTTGCTCATCCAAAAACAGAACTTGCACACCAGTTCATTCGCTCAACGCTGGATTTATCCATTCCTGATGATTACCAAGCACGCTTACAACAAACACGAGTTGAAGGCAGTTACCCATTGGTACGCTTAGAATTTACTGGCGCCACAGTAGACGCGCCATTGATGTCGCAAATTTCACGTAAGTTCAATATCGATGTCAGCATTTTAAGTTCTGATCTTGATTACGCAGGCGGCGTGAAGTTCGGCATGATGGTTGCGGAAATCTTCGGTAACGAAGAAAACGACAATGCTGCAATTCAATACCTTCGTGACAATAAAGTAAAAGTAGAGGTACTTGGTTATGTCCTTTAATACCATCACAAGTTGGTTATCACTAAACGGTGACCTGCTTTTAACAGCAACTTGGCAAACAGTGTATATGGTAGCAGTTGCAGGCATTATTGGTTTTGCACTAGGTATTCCACTAGGCGTTATTCTTCACACCACTAAAAAAGGTGGTTTGCTAGAAAACACGAAATTGAACAGTGCGCTTGGCGCAATCGTAAACGTTGGACGTTCAGTACCGTTTCTTGTGTTGATGGTTGCAATTATCCCTGTGACAAAGTTACTTGTGGGTACTTTCATTGGCACAACAGCAGCAATCGTACCTTTAACTATCGGCGCAATTCCTTTTGTCGCTCGCTTGATTGAAGGTGCATTGTTAGAAGTTCCAACTGGTCTTGTTGAAGCTGCACAATCTATGGGTGCGACACCAATGCAAATCATTCGCAAGGTGCTGTTACCTGAAGCAATGCCGACCATTCTTAACTCTGTAACTATCACGCTAGTAACTCTTGTGAGCTATTCAGCGATGGCAGGTACGGTAGGTGGTGGTGGCCTAGGTGATGTGGCTATTCGTTACGGTTTCCACCGTTACGATGTGGTGATAATGGCTGTAACCGTTGTCATGCTTATTGTTCTAGTACAAATAATTCAATCAATCGGCGATGCATTCGTACGCCGCGTTGATCACAGATAAAAACGATATAAGAATTTCTAACAAGGAGATTACCATGAAATTCAATCTTAAAAGTTTACTGACCATCGCTGCTGCTGCATCTGCGCTTGTGCTAGCTGGCTGTGGTGAGAAAGAAGTCGATAACAACAAAGTAAAAATCGGCGTTATTGCTGGCGCTGAAGCTCAAGTAGCAGAAATCGCAGCGAAAATTGCTAAAGAGAAATACAACCTAGATGTTGAACTAGTCACTTTCACTGACTACGTAACACCAAACGCTGCACTTGATGACGGTTCAATCGACGCAAACGCATTCCAACACAAACCATACTTAGATCAACAAATTGCTGACCGTGGTTACAAACTAGCAATCGTTGGTAACACATTTGTTTACCCAATTGCTGGTTACTCAAAACAAGTAAAATCTGTTGATGAGATCCAAGACGGTGACCGTATTGCAGTACCAAACGATCCAACAAACCTAGGTCGTTCTCTGCTATTACTTGAGCAACAAGGTCTGCTGAAACTACGTGAAGATGTTGGCCTACTAGCCACTGTACGTGACATCGTAGAAAACCCTAAAAACATCAAGATCGTTGAACTAGATGCAGCTCAACTTCCACGTTCTCTTGATGACGTAACACTTTCTATCATCAACACAACTTACGCGAGCTCTATCAATCTGACTCCAGAGAAAGATGGTATCTTCGTTGAAAACAAAGAGTCACCATACGTGAACCTGCTTGTTGCTCGCCAAGACAACGTAAATGCTGAAAACGTACAGAACTTCCTTAAAGCTTACCAAACGGATGAAGTTGCAAACGGTGCTTCAGAAATTTTCCACGGTGGCTCAGTTAAAGGCTGGTAATCACTAGATTATTGCTAAGACTTTTAATAATCAGAATAGTTGAAGGGCTCCGATTGGAGCCCTTTTTGTTAACGGTGAAGTGACTTTAAAATCAATTACTTCAGATGATCCCAAGAGATGTTAGAAACTATACGGCAGTTATCGCACTTGAAGTGGAAAATGTCATGTAGAGGCTCTTCTAACAGCCAGTTCCCACCACATTTAGGACAAGGTCTAGCTTTCTCTTCCGCTAAACTCTTTCCGCCAACACGGTACTGATAGTAATAGGTTGGAATTTTCGTTATGTATTCAATACGTTTACTTAAATCCCATCCACGGCGGAATAAGTCACTGTTCACGTCGCAAATTTCTTTCAAAGCCGCATGTTCCGCTTTACAGCCACCAGCCATCTGAAGTTCATCACACGCTTGCCACTCCGTTTGCCATTTTATGACTGACTTATGGTCACCATTAAATGTCGCTTCATTTCGATAAAGAGGAATTGGTAACAAGGTTTCACCACTTCGTAATGGCGAACAGGTATGAACATAAGTGGTGTAGAGAACTTGCCAACTTGGAGTTTCTTCTTCCGCTGCTTGTTCAGAATTAATATCTCTGCCAAGCAAACGAAACTTAGGAGCGAGTAAGCAAGCCTCCGCTAGGCGATTAAAGCACACTTTGACAAATTCAGAATGGTTCTTTGGATGAAGGCTGTCTTTTTCAGGACAAACCGCTCGAACAGAAAACTCACCGTCTCCCATAACAATGGGGAATTCGCGACCTAGCACCTGTCCGTTATAACGTAATGCATCCATCAACCCATTGATCGCTCTATCAACAGCAGTGATGGTAGTATTATCAAAACATTCAAACTCAAGTTCAACAACGTACATTATACCTGTACCTCTGGCTCAAGCTGTGCCAAGAAACTCGCAACATCTTCACTAAGAACTTGACGGTTATCTGTGCCAAGTTTTTCAAGGATAACATTGCCCGTCAGATTGCATATCGACACCACTTCCATTTCATCGTCTGTCGTAGCAATGAATACTGTTGGTTTCTGCTTTAAACGACGCTGCATAACCAAATGTCCAAGAATATTTTCCTGCAATCGCTCGTAATCTTCATCGCTCCAAACCTGCAAAAGGTTAAGCGCATTTCCTTTCCAATTAGCAGGCATATCGGCACTGTACTGAGAGCCATAAAAAGCATGTATATCTTCGTGCAAAGCAATCTCAATCCCATTTTCAACATTGGTGAAATCAGCGGCTGCGTCTCTCACAACAGGCTGCCAATACACGCTATTTTCCAGTTTCTGCTCAACGCATGGTGAAACCCAGTCCACCAACTCTTCATTTTCAGGTAAGTGGTGGTGCTCAGCTTGATAAGCTTCCAGATATCGTTGGCTAAAAGTATGTAAGGCTTCTGCAACAGAATGCGCCATGAAAATCTCCAATCTTCGAATTCGATTAAGCTAACTCGCAGCCCTTTGGTGACATAGGCTACGGTATTGCGTAAAATTCTGCTTATTCTAATCGAATTAAGCATTAAGTATGAGCAAATATTCCGATGCCAAAGAGTTAGCAGGTCTGACTTTAGGTAAAAAAACCGATTACTCACACCAGTATGATCCAACACTACTACAGCCGGTTCCACGAAGCTTAAACCGTGACGACTTAAATTTAGGTAGTGAACTGCCATTTAAAGGCTGTGACATCTGGACACTCTATGAGTTGTCATGGTTAAACAGTAAAGGTTTGCCACAAGTGGCTATCGGTGAAGTTGCCATTCCAGCGACTAGCGCCAACTTAATTGAGTCTAAATCATTCAAACTTTACCTAAATAGCTTTAACCAGACTAAATTTGAAAACTGGCAGCAAGTAGAAGAAATCTTGATTGCTGACCTATCTGCCTGCGCTGGTGAAACGGTTGAAGTAAAAGTAAAATCATTAAGCGACTATACCGCTGAACCAATTGTCACTATGGAAGGCGATTGTATTGATGATCAAGACATCGAAATTAATAGCTATGATTTCGACGAAACACTGCTAGAAGGTGCAGCAGAAGAATCTATTGTTGACGAAACACTCCATAGTCACCTTTTGAAATCGAACTGTCTTATCACCAACCAGCCCGACTGGGGAAGCGTTGAAATCGCATATCGTGGCCCCAAAATTAACCGCGAATCGCTTTTACGTTATATAGTCTCTTTCCGTGAGCACAATGAGTTTCATGAACAATGTGTTGAGCGTATCTTTATGGACATCACCCGTTTCTGCAAACCGGAAAAATTGACCGTATTTGCACGCTATACACGTCGTGGTGGTTTAGATATCAATCCATACCGTTCAACCGAGCAAGTTGCACCACAAGATAATAAACGTATGGCTCGTCAATAAAAGGACTTAATTCAGGATGGGATTTATTCGCTGGAAGCATTGGTTTTCTCTAGCTCTTTTCTCTTGTTCAGTATTTTCACAAGCTGCGCCGTATTCATCACCGACGCTCAATGAAGCTGAAAGTTTGATAGAAATATCACCACAACAAGCTAAGGACCTTACCAGTGAATATCTGACCGCAAGGAAGATGGCAGAGAAAACCGAACAAAATCCATCTACGGTTGCCAGAGACGAAACAGATAGTCGTCTACGGACTCCTGCGAGTACTGTAGACGCTATGAAAATCTTTGCTCAAGCAGAATTCAATCTCGGTTATCCCATCGCAGCTTTTCGCCTATTGGACGAGGCATACAATACTACGCGAGAGTTCAATCTCCCTTATTTGCAGTTAGAAATTCAGCTACTACAAATTCGTCTGCATTGGCTTGATAGTAACGATGTAAATGCGGCTCGCGAAAAGCTGCGTGACATTACCCAGCAATACGAATCCATCAGAACCAGAGAACTGCCCGCAAGAGGTATCGGCTATAAGATCAAGCTGCTTCGTGCAGAAGTAGCATCTAAAGCCGATGATGTTGAATTGGCGAACAAACTATTTGCTGACCTAAAAGACGATCTAGAACTTCTTCAGTCAGATAATACAAAAATCGAATATCACATCATAGTTGGCAGTCATTACTTGAACCATGAGCGCTATAATTTGGCACTCTCAGAGCTATTGATAGCGTATTGGGGTTCTATTGAATCCAACTCGAGTGCTCTGCTTGCCAAAACTAACACACTGCTAGCGCAACTATTTTTCGAACGTCGAGTATTAGATAAAGCACTCGTCCACCTATCTCAAGCTGCTGATTTTTATGATAACTATGAAAAATCTCCAAAGCTTGCAATTGTGTTAAAACGTATGGGCGATGTGTACTTTGATTTAGGTAAGTATAATCTTGCTTTGGTGCACTATTTCAACGTTATCGACCATGAAAATAATAACAACAACATCGAAAGCGTCATTGAAACCCGATTAAATCTGGCTGCAACTTACATTCATCTTTATAACTACCCGCTTGCGGAACAATATTTACAGCGAGCAGAGGAGCTTCTTCAGTACGCGAACATTCCTCGTTTAAAAGGAAAAGCGGCATTGCTTAATGCTGGTCTAGCGTATTATCAACGTAGAAGTGAAAAAGTAATTTTAGATGCTCAACAAGCCTTAGAGATTAGCCAGTCCATTGCTAATCAGGATATTGAACAGCAAGCCTACCGCTTGCTATCTCAAGGCTATGAACAAATTGGTCAATATTCTCGCGCACTGGAAGCGATGAAACACAGCAATGTGTTAGAAAGGCTCCATCAGGAAAAACTGAATCAAATCAGTGAAGATGCGTTTCGTCAGCAGAAGGAGTTCGTTGAACAAACGCTGCATTTAGTTGGCCAAGAAAAAGAACTTAAAGAGACCAAACGTCAATACTCCAAATTACAGAAACTAACCTTTACGCTATTTATCGTTGCTGGAGGCTTATTTTTACTAGTTCTGCGTCGTAGCTACATTATTCAAACTCAAAACGAAGAGATTGAAGAACTTAACACCAATTTGTTTACACACTCTCGCTCACGCTTACGCAACTTACGTATGCTTAATGCAAAACTACCGAAATCTTTGCAAAGAAGTAGCCAAAATTTCGAGTTATGGAGTGTCGGTGAATTGATTCACGAACCACTGAATGATCGTCTTCGTTTTGCCATGATTGATGTTCCCTTCCTGCGTAACATGTATCTACAACATGGTTATACCGCAGGATTAGAGTTAGAGCGAGCATTTGGCGAGTACTTGAAATCCAAGATTGATGAACCGACAAGGCTCTATCATTTCTCAGATTCAAACTTACTTTATATTGAACCGAGCATTGACAGAGACAGTCCTCCGGAAGATATGTTTGAAAAAGTTCAGCAATGGATTCGAGAGTTCCAACCTGAGCGTAAACTGAATCGAATCATTCGAATGGGTATTGCTGATTATCCATTTTTGCCAAGAGCCTATACTGCAATAAACGATAAAGAATTGCTGGATATTTTGTTAATGGCAACCAGTGCCGCTCGTGACTTAAGCATGAAAGAAAACTGTTCACATTGGGTCTATTTGAAAGCCATTGATAACGCGCCAGCAGCTAGCTTCGCATCGAGCAATATGCGCAAATCTTGCAAGCACGCTATCAATCAAGGTTTGATAAAAGTCCATTCTTCTCACAATAATGAGGAGAGCATCAAAAAAATATTAAAAGATGGATAAATCCTAACTAAATAACAAAGAGATACGATGACGAATCAAAGAATTTTGTTATTATCGACAAATCAGTAATTAGGATTAGAATCCCCTTAAATATTTAGCATTTCCATAAATGGGCGTATTAGAGCAAGATATCCAGATTCAGTTACACCAACTCAAATTGCAGTTGGAGCAGACTCGTTTGACACAAAGGGATAACTCGCTCAGATTCAAACTTGAGCAAAAAGTCCTTAAACGAATCGTTGCATCACTCAGTCTTGCCTGTAAAGGCGAGGATAGTCGTCTCAACCAAAATTTGGTGGAATTACGAGAAGCGCTTGAACAACAAAAAGATGTCAGCATTTTAATTCCTCGCTTGGCCGTATTGGAGCGCATGTTGAAGAAGCAAACGTTAGACACCCAAAAGCAGAACCAGCATTTAGATGAACAGGTAAAGCATAGCGGTGAAGTATTACTACGTATTCCGGGTTTACCGTCTAAAATTAAACGTGACCTCCGTGATCTTCTAAGCTTCTCAACAGGACAAAGCCTACCGAAAGTAGACCAAGCTTTACGCCTTCTCGCCATTTATGAACGTTCAATAAAAATTATCACCACTAACCCTGATGCAGTGGTGGAAGAGCTAACCCAGAGTGCAGATAAAGAAGTCCTCCTCAAGCTGAATGAGGAATTGCAATTACTTATCACTGAGTTAGATTTTGAAGGCGAATCCGGCGACTTGCTGAATGATATTCGAGCTAAACTCCTACTCGGGGTGAGTACTCAGAATTTGTTAGAACTGACGCTTGAAGTACTAAAATTAGTTGTTGCTGGGACAAATTACGAACGTAAGACATCTGAAAAGTTTCTTGAACAAGTTAACGCGTCACTGTCTAGCAGCTTAAAAAGCTCGGCTCTGAACGTTGAACAGAGCCATAACTATTTCGAACACCGCAAAGATATGCACAAGGAACTGAATTCTCTTGTCGCTAGAAGCCAAACTGCCGTTCGTGATGGTACAGAAATCAACGCTCTAAAAGGCACTTTGAATCCTCTAATGAGCGAACTTGCTTCGTTATCGGAACGGCTGACACTAGCAGAAGTCCGCGAACAAGCGCTTATTGAACGTATGGATTACACCAAAAACCAGATGGAAGCGCTCTACGAAGTCACACAAGACTATCGTCGTCGCTTAGAAGATCAAGCTCAGCGTATGCTGCAAGATCCCCTTACCAAGGTATACAACCGCACAGCCTTTAATGATCGGATAGAACTTGAATATCGCCGTTGGATTCGAGCTCAGCACAATCTTCGTGTTGTGATGCTTGATATCGACAAATTCAAAGCCATCAATGACAGCTTTGGTTATGCTGCTGGTGATAAGGCACTGAAAATTATCGCTCGCACCATCAAAAACAATATTGAAGATACCGACACTGTCGCGCGTTTCTCTGGTGAAGAATTCGTGTTATTGCTGCCTGAGCGTGCTGATTCGGAGTGTTACCAAATCGTACAAAAGATTCAACGAAGTATTTCTCACTTACCATTCAAGTTCCGTGATAAAAACATCACTATCACCCTTAGTGCGGCAAGTACATTATTTAAAGATTCGGATTCACCAGAAATAGTTCTCGAGCGTTTACATATCGCTCTGAACAACGGTAAAAAGTTTGGTCCAAACCAAATCACTTGGAAGTAACAGCAGTAAAAACCATTCAAGCGAGCAAAATTTAGGCAAACTCACAACAATTACACGATACACATCACACTTTATGGAGTATCGTGTTCTCCTTCCTGCATAAAGCACACTAGATTGAAACTTGAAATATCAATAAGTTACCATATTGATATTGACATACTCATCAAGAACCAGATTTGCTGCTTTTAATCGCATCGATCGTTCTTATCAAAAATATATAAGTAGACACCCAATTAAAGAAGCACGCGATTTTTCCTACGCAACTTTCTGAACACTTACTTGTCTTGATTGGTATAAGATGTGCTGTCTGCATCAGCTATTACACAAAGATCCTAGCGATCTCTTACCCTCTCAATTAAGGAGGCTCTCATGATCACTCAAGTCAGCCCGGCGGGGAGTATGGACTTACTCTCACAACTGGAAGTAGAACGATTAAAAAAAACTGCATCCAGTGATCTTTACCAGCTTTACCGTAACTGTAGCCTTGCGGTGCTCAACTCTGGAAGTCACACAGATAACTCAAAAGAACTGTTAGATAAGTACACTAACTTTGATATTACCGTCATGCGTCGCGAACGTGGTGTGAAACTGGAACTGACTAACCCACCAGAGCACGCTTTTGTTGATGGCCACATCATCAAAGGTATCCAAGAACATCTTTTTTCCGTGCTGCGCGATATTGTTTACGTCAATATGCACATTGCAGAAGGACAACGTCTCAACCTAACCAACTCAACACATATAACCAACTTAGTGTTTGGAATATTGCGTAATGCAGGAGCCCTTATTCCAGGTATTACACCAAACTTAGTCGTATGTTGGGGTGGTCATTCAATTAATCCAATCGAATACCAATACACTCGTGAAGTCGGTAACGAATTAGGTTTGCGTGAGCTAAACATCTGTACCGGATGTGGTCCAGGGGCAATGGAAGGTCCGATGAAAGGAGCGGCCATTGGTCACGCCAAGCAACGCTATGGTGATAAACGTTATATTGGATTAACTGAGCCTTCTATCATTGCTGCTGAGCCGCCAAACCCTATTGTGAACGAGCTGATCATCATGCCAGATATCGAAAAACGTTTAGAAGCGTTTGTTCGAATGGCACACGGTATCATCATTTTCCCTGGAGGTCCTGGTACGGCAGAAGAGCTTCTCTATTTGCTAGGTATTATGATGCATCCTGAGAATGCATCCCAACCAATGCCTATCGTATTAACCGGTCCAAAAGAAAGTGAAGAATACTTCCGTTCTATCGATGAGTTTATTGGTGAAACATTAGGTGCTGAAGCTCAGAAACACTACACCATAGTGATTGATAACCCAGCAGAAGCCGCGCGTATTATGAAAAATGCGATGCCTAAAGTTCGCCAACAACGTAAAGATAACGAGGATGCTTATAGCTATAACTGGTCATTAAAAGTTGAGCCTGAATTCCAACTTCCGTTTGAACCAACTCACGAAAACATGGCTAACCTAGATTTGCACTTGAACCAACGTCCGGAAGTTTTGGCTGCAAATTTACGTAGGGCTTTCTCTGGTATCGTTGCAGGCAACGTCAAGTCTGAAGGTATTCGAGAAATCGAACGTTATGGGCCATTTACTCTCCATGGCGATTCTAAGTTAATGAAGAAGATGGATAAGCTACTGAAAGACTTCGTTGAGCAAGATCGAATGAAGCTTCCGGGTGGTACTGCTTACATACCTTGTTATCGTATTGAAAGCTAGTCACGGTAGTAATGTTGTTAAAATTCATTAGAATAAGGGGCAATCGCTCCTTATTTTTTTGTGTTTATGTCTATTCATCTTGTCATTATTGATGCTCTCAATCTCATCCGTCGCGTTCATTCTGCACAGCCAGACCCTAATGATATTGAGAGAACCATAAGCACAACAACTCGCACGCTACAACGTATTATCAACGAATCCGAACCAACCCACATCATTGCGGTTTTTGATCACCACCTGCAAGACAGAGGCTGGCGTGCTGACCTTCTTCCAACCTACAAAGAAGGTCGAAAACCAATGCCCGAACCTCTTCAACAAGGATTAGATCGCATCCAGCAAGCATGGTGGGAACTGGGGATCGATTCACTGCTTTCAGAAGGTGATGAGGCAGATGATTTAGTCGCAACTTTGGCATGTAAAGTTGCGAGTCATAATGAGAAAGTCACTATTATTTCCACCGATAAAGGCTATTGCCAGCTTCTGTCACCAACTCTACAAATCCGAGACTACTTCCAACATCGTTGGTTAGATGAACCTTTTATTCAAAATGAATTCGGCGTTAAACCTTCACAGCTCGCCGATTATTGGGGATTAACGGGTATCAGCTCTAGTCAAGTTCCCGGTGTAGCTGGTATTGGGCCGAAAGCTGCGAAAGAAATTTTGACTCAGTTTACCGATATCGAACAAGCTTACGCCAGTGATGAACTCGCGCCTAAATATCGTAAAAAACTGGATGAACATATTGAGATGGCTCGAATCTGCAAACGGATTTCGACACTAAAAACCGACATCGAACTTGGCTTTAATCTTCAAGACATTCGCTTTAACAAAGAGTAGTGTTCACTTAAAGTTACTCTCATAAAAAACGCGCATATATGCGCGTTTTTTATGACTGATATTATCCTCTAGACAATTGCAGCTGTGAGTAAGCAACAAACAAAGCCCCTACAGCTTTCAATTACGGCGAGGATTAATGTGGAGAGATCGTCTTTAACGTCTGCACATGCACCGTGATTTCTTCGCGGTCATGATAAAGATGTTTCGCCTGAAGTCTAAACTTAACGTTATTATCTTTTAGGAATATTTTTAAGTTTTCAATATCCTGTAACACTTCATCATAACGACCTTTCATTGGTAGCTTAAGGTTAAAGATCGCTTCTTTCGCCCACCCACTAATTATCCACTCCCCCATCAATTGCGCCACACGAGAAGGCTTTTCAATCATGTCGCAAACCAACCATGTCACGTTCTTACGTGGCGGCTCAAACTTGAAGCCATCAACCATATGGTGTTTCACTTGTCCTGTTTCCATTAGGCTATCCGCCATCATTCCGTTGTCGATGGCATGTACAAACATCGAACGTTTCACCAATTGATACGTCCATCCACCAGGACATGCGCCTAAGTCTACTGCCCACATACCTGAAGCTAAACGCTCATCCCACTCTTCACGAGGAATGAAAACGTGGAATGCTTCTTCAAGTTTAAGCGTTGAACGGCTTGGCGCGTCCGCAGGGAACTTAAGACGAGGGATACCCATAAAGAACTTAGAGTTGTTATTGCTGTAGGAATAACCCACATAACAGTGACCAGACTTAACAAAGCACACATGAAGAACAGGTCTCTTCGCATTGTCTTTAGCTGTCAGAAGACCTTTACCGCGCATAGCTTGACGTAGTGGCACAGTAAACTTACGACAGAACTTCAACAGTTCTTTTGCTTCATTGGTATCTGGCGTTTCTACGCGAATATCTCCGCATAGAGGGAAATCTTCAAACTCGCCTAGTTCTGAAAGAATCGGCGAGATACGATCTTCAGTCGGTAGATCGGAAAGTTCAGCGGCAACGGCAAACATCTGGCGAGAGAAAATCAGCGCCTGAAAATCAATATCCTTGATCAGTTTGTCGGCATCCCCCTCTTGGTAACACTCAAACAACACATAACCAGCATTTTTCACGACACGAGGGAAACCAAAAACCTCAAGTTGCGTTGCTTTATCTTGTATTTCACCTGCGCATTCTTTCTCAAAGCCCGCACGGCAATAGAGCATCACTTGTTTCACTGTTTCACCTCATCAAAATTCATGGCAGCAAGAGCAAATAGAACCCAACCAATGATAAAGAGTAGCCCTCCCATTGGAGTAATTGGTCCAAACCACTTTATCCCTGTCAGCGCTAACGCATATAAGCTGCCACTAAAACAAAAGATGCCGATGATAAAGCAAATCGCTGCGCGGCTAAAATATTTTTGTGCTTTTTCACTGCGAGACAATGTCAGCAAAATACCACACGCAATCAAAGCCACAGCATGGATAAACTGATATTGCACCCCAGTTTGGAAAACATCTAAATGGTATGCGGTGACATGCGCTTTCAAACCGTGTGCAGCAAATGCCCCAAGAGCAACGGCAATACCAGAAAACAGACCACCTAATGTGAGCAGGTACTTACTTTTCATTGTTCAGTTCCAAAATAAATCGACTTAAATGTTCAATCGCAAGAGCAATATTGCCCACTTCAGTGTGTCCAGAAGACTTACGAGGTTTAAAGCTATGATCTCCATCGGGGATATACTCAAGCCTTATATGGCTGCTAAAATCGAAATTATTGCATTCATCCCGAGTCCCAAAAGTATCGCGCTCACCTTGTAAAATCAGACAAGGTTTCTCCATAGCTGCTAAATGCTCGCCTTTGTACTTATCCAACTTACCCGGAGGATGAAAAGGAAAACCTAAACAAGCAATACCTTTAACCATAGTGTTATCACTTAAAAGCGACGCCATTCTGCCTCCCATAGATTTACCACCTATGACGACAGGTTTCGATCCATACGCTTTAATCATTTCTTCGAATGCATCTAAAAGCTTCGGCGCTCTGTCTGGCGGGCGACGTTTACCGTCCTCTGATCGTTTTACCATATAAGGAAAGTTAAAACGCACGACACGAATACCCTTGTAAGCTAAACCTTTGGCAACTCGTGACATAAACTCATGGTCCATATCTGCACCGGCACCATGAGCAAAAATAAACAAAGGTGCATTTTCACCGCCATCTATTCTTGTATTACTCATCTAATATAACCTCTTGCTCACTGCGTGCTTTTTTCAACATCCAGTCTCGAAATGTGGCAATACGTCCCATATCCGCTTGTTTTTCGTGGCAAACTACATAGAAAGCATTACTAGTCATTAAAACTTCATCAAAAGGAGCCACGAGTCGACCTGCATCAATTTCTGGTTGCGCCAGCACATTATTACCCAATGCAATACCTTGCCCATGAACAGCAGCTTGAAGCACCATCGTTGAGTGACTAAAAATCGGACCGTGGTTCACGTTGACACCATCGATTTGGTTCTCTTTTGCGAACTGTTTCCAGTCACGACGCGAAGTATCATGTAACAAAGTGTGTTGAGGAAGGTCACTTAATGAATTTAAAGGCTTATGACCGAGTAACAAAGATGGGGAACAAAGAGGAATCAAAAACTCCTGATAGAGTTTGTCAGCGCGCAAACCTGGCCAATGGCCTCGACCGTAATAGATTGCTACATCAACATCATCGGTCAAAGATCCTTCCTCCATATCGACGGCCTTAATTCGCACATCGATATCTGGTTGCTGCTGGTTGAAATCAGCAAGACGCGGTACTAACCATTGAATCGCAAAGCTTGGTGGAAGACTAATGGTCAAAGCACCTTTTTCACTACGTTCCAATAACTTATCAGTAGCTTCAGCCAATGAACTAAAGATATCTTTAATATCTAGAAAGTAAGATTGTCCCTCTTCTGTAAGTAAAAGAGAGCGATTACGACGACGAAATAGCTTGATACCAAGGAACTCTTCAAGCGCCTTAATCTGATGGCTCACCGCTGCCTGAGTCACAAAAAGTTCTTCTGCTGCTCGTGTAAAACTCAAATGACGAGCGGCTGCTTCGAATGCTTTCAGAGAGTTCAATGGAGGTAATCGTCTGGACATGATTCAATCCTATGTATTATTCCCAATAATCATTAGTTTTTTTTATCTGAAACATTATAAATTGTTCATTGCTAACCAGCCAGAGAAAATCTATATTTCATCCCGTAATATGAGCCTGAACGGCTTGATTCTTCTGAATCAATTGGCTTTATTATTACGATGTTGTGTTTGCATACTCGATATTCGAGTTAGGTAGAATTCTACCACCTGTTTTGTACAGTTATCCCCTGTTACAAAACATATACTTCCTGTATTTATTTTGACCTGTCTGTCAAATTTTTAGCACCGCCTATTGGCGGTGTTTTTTTATACCCAAATTTCCTGCAAACATAAAAAAACGCAATCTGAATCAACCGATTGCGTTCTTACTATTTAAACTTATTACGTCAATGTTTATGGGCGATAAACTTTCACGTTCTTAAAGCCTTGTTCTTGCAGATACAATGCTTGTAATCGGCTCATTACGCCACGTTCACAATACAATAAGTAAGTCTTAGACTGGTCAAGATCACCAAACTGAGTCGAAAGTTTGAAGAATGGAATATGCTTCACTTCTACACCTTCGATTGCTAATGGCTTGTCTTCTTCCTCGTCTGCACTACGAATATCAAGAATCACAGCGTGTTCTTGCACAGCCGCGACTTGCTCCACTTCAGGCGCTTGCTCTTGGCTCTCTTTCTCGATATCACGAATATCCATAACGCGAGCGTCACGAACGACCTGATCAAGAATGGTGAAATCAAACTTAGCTTCTTCAGCTTCCAGTTTCGCTTTCACCGCTTTCACTGTTGGGCTCTTAGAAATCACACCACAGTATTCTGGCATTGTTTTCGCGAAGTCTTCAGTGCCAATTTCACGCGCAAGAGTGATGATGTCTTCTTTATCCCAGTTAATCAAAGGACGTAGAATCAGAGTATCTGTCACACCATCAATATGACGCAAGTTAGTGAGCGTCTGGCTCGATACTTGACCTAATGCTTCACCAGTAACCAAAGCTTCAATATTGAATTTTTCTGCTACTTGACCAGCTGCGCGCATAAACATACGCTTCAAAATAACACCCATTTGGCCGTCATCGACTTTCTCAAGGATCTCTGCAACTACAGGTTCGAAATCGACAGAAATGAAACGAACTTTGGCTGAAGAACCATATTTGTTCCATAAGAAATGTGCGACTTGCTTAACACCGATCTCGTGTGCAGGACCACCTAAGTTAAAGAAGCAATAGTGTACTTTTGAACCGCGCTTAATATGTAGGTAGCTTGAAACACCTGAGTCAAAACCACCAGAAATCAGGCTTAACACATCTTCCTGAGTTCCCAGAGGGAAACCACCAAGACCTTTGTAGCGATTAATGATTTGGTTTAATAGCTCATGGTTTACTTCAACGTTAATTGTCACATCAGGATTGGTTAATTTAACCTTTGCACTCTCTACCGCTTGGTTAAGACCGCCACCTACGTACCGCTCTAACTCAATCGAAGAAAACTCATGCTTACCACGACGTTTCGCACGAACCACGAAAGTTTTGTTTTCAATCAGACCACGGCTAGTCTCGAGAACTTGCTCATAGATATCATGAAGATCTTTAAACTCTGACTGTTTAACTTCTAAAACTTGTTGGATACCCGGAGTTCTGGTCAAAATTTCCAGTATTTCGTTAAAAAACTGGTCACTTTCAGACGTCACTTCGATATGGTCACGACGGTTAAATACTGCTACACCTGTCGTACGGCTCTTTACGATATTGCGAATATTAGACTCAAGAATTTTCGTGAAGCGCTTACGCACCGATTCACTCTTAACAAAGATTTCTGGATGGGGCTTAACAATAAATTTCATAAGTGTCTTCGCAATTAAAGTATTAACGTAATAGTAGCTTGTACTTAGCTATATCTCTGAATTCAGCAACAACGCTAATTTCATCGACGACCAAAGTGGGTATCACTAAGGGGGCGAGATTATACACGATAATGGCGCAACGATAAAAGCACACCAATGAAAAAGGCAAGCTGATGCTTGCCTTTAATCCTGTATCCTTCACTTACTGAATAGAACCCGCTTGTGTTGATGGAATCTCATCACTATAAACTGGCTCACCTTGCATGATGCTAATTTCTACACGGCGGTTACGAGCACGTTGAGCCGCTGTATCATTAGGACCTAAAGGCTCAGTATCTGCCATACCTCGCACGCGTAGGCGCTGGTGGGAGAAACCACGCACTGTTTCCATCTCTTGAGCCACAGACACTGCTCGTTGCGAGGAAAGATCCCAATTGGAACGGTACAACTCTGAATCGATTCTTTGATTATCGGTATGACCTGACACTCGCACAATGCCAGGAACATCTTTTACCAGATCAGCAATCTGACGAACCAAAGGACGGAACTTAGGCTGCAAGAATGCAGAACCTTCAGGGAATGCGCCTTTTTCACGAATGCGAATAACAATTTGCTGACCTAAGTTATCCACCTCAATGGCACCCTGTTCAATTTCACGTTGCAGTGCATTCTTAATGGTTTCCATTAAGGTCTCTGTTGCTTCCGTGGTTGCCTGAGATTGCTGCTGAGATTCAGATTCTGTATTTTGGTTGTCTTCGGTTGATGTTTCAGGAGACTGACCACCGGTCATTTCCCCCGCATCACGCATAGTTCCACCCGCTCTGTCATCATCCCCTTCATGGAACTCAAGTGTCTGCTGAGTAATGTCTATGGTTTGCTGCATAATAACATCAATAGGCGTCGGCTCAGGACGACCAGGACGGAACTCCTGCGCAATAATGCTAGTACCTTTTGGAATGTCTTTCACTTCCAAGCGGTTTTGCACACCAAAAGCAAATTTCATCGAACCGGCAATCTGCTTAAACTTCAGTACATCCATTTCCGAAAACGAAAGCAGAAGTACGAAAAAGCACATTAACAGTGACATAAGATCGGCAAATGTCCCCAACCAAGCGGGAAGCCCCGGCGGTGGACATTTACACTTTTGGTCATCCATCGTTCGCTCCGGTTATTCGTTATCTACATCAAGAGCTCGTTTGCCCTCGTTGAGGTAGTTCTTCAAGTAGCTGTCAATCACTCGTGGGTTTTGACCATCTTGAATGGCTAAAACACCATCCATAATTAGGCGACGGTTTAGAGTCTCTTGTTCACGACGAAGAGATAACTTATCTGCGATCGGGAAAAACACCATGTTTGCCAAAACCGCACCGTATAATGTTGTTAAAAGTGCAACCGCCATTGCAGGACCGATCGCTTTCGGGTCATCCATGTTTGATAGCATAGCCACTAAACCAACTAGAGTACCGATCATCCCCATTGCCGGAGCAACATCACCAAACGCACGGAAAACACCTGTACCAAATTCGTGTCGCTCGTCAGTTAAAGCAATATCTTTTTGTAGTGTGGCACGAACCACATCTGCATCATGACCATCCACCAGCAAATCAATGCCTTTCTGCATAAAGCTGTTACTGATTTCCATCTCTTCTAAGGCAAGGAAACCACCCTTACGCGCAGCATCAGCCATCTCTACGATTTTTGCGATCAAATCTTCTGGTTCGTCCGCTTTAAACATGAATGCTTTACCAGCGATTTTTGCGGCTCCAAAAAATTGCCCCATGGTAAACTTCATCAATACAACAAACGTTGAACCACCAACAACAATAAGAATTGAGGTAACGTCAACGAACATCATTAGGCTTCCACCTAAAACCATCGCCATAACGACGAAAGCTAAGCCACCAATCAGACCTATTAGCGTTGCTAAATCCACGAAGCACTCCTCAAACAATATGTTCGCATTGATTAGAGCCGAACGACTCTTAGATATTCTCTTATCGACAAGAGAATCAAATTCTTAAATAGAAAATTGACGAAAGGTCAATCGTCCTTCATTACGTACCCACATCAAGTTTATACTTAAAGCGTGCCAATATGCACCTTCGGCATTCATAGATTGCACAAACAACCCATTAATCATGTACAAACTGCAACTGCCAATTTTCATATTCGTTAGCGATATCGATTAAAAATTTCCTTAATTCTGACAAAATTAGTTGGTTAAATTTGACCATCAACACAGGCTAAGGTAACTTTCGTGCATCTTTTCCGAGGCAATAAGATTATGGCGAGTAAAAAACCAGAAAACATGTCTTTCGAGGCGACCATTGAAGAGTTAGATCAAGTGGTCGAGCAGCTAGAAAATGGTGATTTAACACTAGACGATGCGCTGAAAAAATTCGAACGCGGTATCGCACTTGCTCGCTCAGGTCAAAGCAAACTGGATGAAGCGGAACAACGTGTTAGCATTCTACTCAGCAACACTGACGATGCACCTCTCAGTGAATTCAACGAATTGCCGGAATAACTGATATTTATTGTTGTTAACTTATTTATTGCCCCTAGCCATTTTTGTCTTTGACTGACAATGCCGCTAGCGGCTAAACGAACCGTTTAAGAGTGTCCTATGATTGAGGCTCTAACCTCTTATCAGCAACGAAATAATGAGCAGCTTGACCATTGGTTGAACCGACTGCCTAACCAAAACTTACCGCTCATCGAGGCGATGCGTTATGGATTATTGCTTGGCGGCAAACGTGCTCGCCCGTATTTGGTCTATGTAACAGGTCAAATGCTAGGTTGCTCTATTCAAGATTTAG
Source organism: Vibrio ziniensis (assembly GCF_011064285.1). Lineage (NCBI taxonomy): Bacteria > Pseudomonadati > Pseudomonadota > Gammaproteobacteria > Vibrionales > Vibrionaceae > Vibrio > Vibrio ziniensis. The sequence continues at coordinate 817,469 of NZ_CP049331.1, read as the reverse complement.
ACACCCCAGCATCAGCAGTGGAGTGCATTCACGCGTATTCCCTTATCCATGATGATTTACCTGCGATGGATGACGACGAACTACGCCGTGGTAAACCAACTTGTCATATTAAGTTTGATGAAGCAACGGCGATCCTAACAGGTGATGCGCTGCAAACCTTGGCCTTTACTATTCTTGCGGAAGGTACGTTGTCTAACGAAGGCGAAGTAAATCGCATTAAAATGGTTCAAGTATTGGCTGAAGCCTCTGGAGCACAAGGTATGTGCTTAGGGCAAGCATTAGATCTTGGCGCAGAAAACCGTCTTATTTCGTTGCAAGATCTCGAAACTATTCATCGCAATAAAACAGGTGCTCTTATGCGCTGTGCGATTCGTTTGGGGGCTTTAGCCACTGGAGAAAAGGGATTAGAAGTTCTGCCTCAACTTGATAAATACGCCGATGCCGTTGGTCTCGCGTTTCAAGTACAAGATGACATTTTGGACGTCATAGGCGATACCGAAACTTTGGGTAAACCTCAAGGTTCCGATCAACAGCTCAACAAAAGTACGTACCCAGCTCTATTAGGATTGGACGGAGCGATAAATAAAGCCCAAACTCTGTTACAGGAAGCACTTCAAGCACTTGAAGCAATTCCATACAATACAGAGTGTCTTGAAGAGTTCGCCCGATACGTCATCGAGCGCAAAAATTAACACTATAAGCGCGCATAATTATGACTCTTGATATTTCAAAATATCCAACACTGGCTCTGGCAAATACGCCAGATGAATTACGCAGTCTACCTAAAAACATTCTGCCAAAGCTTTGTGATGAACTCAGAACGTATCTGCTTAATTCTGTTAGTCAATCAAGTGGTCACCTAGCTTCTGGTCTAGGTACTGTTGAACTGACAGTGGCGATTCACTACGTCTATAATACACCTTTCGATCAATTGATTTGGGACGTTGGCCACCAAGCATACCCGCACAAAATTCTCACTGGTCGCCGTGAAAGAATGCCAACCATTCGTCAAAAAGAGGGGCTTCATCCTTTCCCTTGGCGTGAAGAGAGTGAATATGACACTTTATCTGTCGGACACTCTTCTACCTCAATTAGTGCTGCTTTAGGTATGGCGATCTGTGCGGGTAAAGAAGACGCCGATCGTAAGATCGTCAGCGTGATTGGTGACGGTGCAATTACCGCAGGTATGGCATTTGAAGCGATGAACCACGCCGGTGACGTTCACCCGGATATGCTCGTTATCCTGAATGACAACGAAATGTCGATTTCAGAGAACGTAGGTGCACTGAACAACCACCTTGCTCAGGTACTTTCAGGTAGTTTGTATACCTCGATCCGTGAAGGTGGTAAGAAGGTTCTTTCTGGTATTCCACCAATCAAAGAATTAGTTCGACGCACTGAAGAACACCTCAAAGGTATGGTTGTGCCTGGAACACTTTTCGAAGAGTTGGGCTTTAACTATATCGGCCCGGTTGATGGCCACGACGTACTTGAACTGGTCAAAACACTGAAGAACATGCGCGAACTAAAAGGCCCGCAATTCCTTCATATTATGACTAAGAAAGGTAAAGGCTATGAACCAGCGGAGAAAGATCCGATTGGTTATCATGGCGTACCTAAATTCGATCCAAGACATAGCAGCCTACCTAAAAGCTCAAGCACTAAGCCAACGTACTCAAAGATCTTTGGTGACTTTTTGTGTGATATGGCAGCTCAAGATCCAAAACTCATGGCAATTACACCTGCGATGCGTGAAGGTTCTGGTATGGTTCGTTTCTCAAAAGAGTATCCATCCCAGTACTTTGATGTTGCGATTGCAGAGCAACATGCCGTAACACTAGCAACCGGTATGGCGATCGCTAAATACAATCCGATTGTAGCGATCTACTCGACTTTCCTTCAACGTGGTTACGACCAGTTGATTCACGATATCGCTATCATGAATCTGCCTGTTATGTTCGCTATTGACCGTGCAGGGCTCGTTGGCGCTGATGGTCAAACTCACCAAGGTGCGTTCGATTTAAGCTTTATGCGCTGCATCCCGAACATGACTATCATGGCTCCTGCGGATGAAAACGAGTGTCGTCAAATGCTCTATACCGGCCATAAACATCAAGGGCCGAGCGCGGTTCGCTACCCTCGTGGTAATGGTATGGGTGTTGAAATTGAGCAAGAGTTTACTGCACTTGAAATCGGTAAAGGTCGTTTAATGCGCCAAGGTGAGAAAGTCGCAATTCTAAGTTTTGGCTCTTTACTTCCTTATGCTCTGGAAGCCGCTGAAACATTGAATGCTACAGTAGCTGATATGCGATTCGTTAAACCATTGGACGAAGCTTTGATTAAAGAGCTTGCTGCAAGCCACGATGTGATTGTGACATTGGAAGAAAACGTGATTGCCGGTGGTGCTGGTGCTGGTGTGATCGAGTTCATGATGAAAGAGAAAATCATCAAGCCTGTATTAAATCTGGGTATCCCTGACCAATTTATTGCTCAAGGTACACAAGAAGAGATGCACGCTGAGCTTGGTTTAGATGGAGCAGGTATTCAAGCTGCGGTTGAAGCCTATCTGAGCAAATAAAATATCCCGTAAATCTATTATTCCTCCCCTTTCCAAGGGGAGGTTAGGTGGGGTTGCTTTCGCTACTGTGGAATTCAACCCCCTCTAACTCCCCCTCATCTGAGGGGGAGAACTAAAAGCGCAACAATTTAAAGGCTATCCCACCCAAACTCAGTAAACAGCTTTTGCCAAACTTCATCAAAAGCAGCTTTCAATACTAGTTCTTTCTGGGTATATGGATGGACAAAACGCAACTCACTGCCGTGTAACATTAATCGGTGACAATCGTACTCATCTCGATACAAGCGATTATGTTTGCCATCACCGTGAGTGGTATCTCCAACAATGGGATGACGAAGATGAGCCATATGACGACGTAGCTGGTGCTTACGCCCCGTCTTAGGCTTCATTTCCATCAAGCAGTAACGAGTAGTTGGAAACTTACCGGTTGAAAACGGCACTTCAACTTTAGCTAACGGTTGATACTCAGTCACCGCAGACTGAGCTTCTTTATCTTGCTTAGCAAACTTATCGGCAATTTTATCCAGTTCTTCTTTAAGCGGATAATCGAGCACGTCTCCCTCTTCAATCCAGCCTCTAACGATTGCGTGATACGTTTTTTCCATTTCATGATTGGCGAACATCGGCATCACATTAGAGGCAATTTCACTCGACAGCGCGAAAACCAACACACCAGATGTGGGTCTGTCTAATCGGTGCAGGGGAAAAACATGCTGGCCAATTTGGTCACGCAACGTCTGCATTACAAACTGGGTCTCATGCCTATCGAGCCATGAGCGATGCACCAGCATACCTGCCGGCTTATTTACAGCAACCAAATATTCGTCTTGGTAGATGATATCCAACATTACTGACATACCCTATCAATGTGGTTTACGACTAAAAGAACAGCTTGAAACTCGTCTTGGTGCTTCCAAGCCTCATCAAAATAGGGTGACAACTCAAAACCTCTGGGAATGGCTTGCCCTTCATTCAGCAATTTCTGCATCGTTGGGATAAAAACCCACTGAAGCCACTCATGAGGATCGAGTGTATCAATCGAAAAAGGCTCAACACTTTGCATCGCTTCGATACTCGGTGGTGTGGCTTGCCAGACTTCACATTGGCGTAATTCCGCTTCTAGTCGTTCTAAAGCTTGAGCCAGTTTTGTGTTAATTGTCATGAATCACCAAGTTTGTTGGTCGTACACCTTGAAAAAGTGCCATAGAGTACCATTTATTGAGGAAAGAAGGGTTATCCCAAAAGAATTTCAGGAACATTTTGCTCCCATGGACAATATTCAAACACTGACAGCACTACTCAAAAACAGTGGCTGCCAATATCAAATCTTCGATCTTGGTCGACGTATTCAACCTATTGAGAATGATCAGTTTTCGCACGTCGAGCAAGGTCATCAAGCTTACCCATGTCCAGTAAAGCGTACCGCTCATTTAGCTATTGCTTACTGGAATGAAACCAAGCAGCCTTGGATTTGGTTCCTTAAATTTGCTTTAGACGAACGTGGACTACTGCAACAAGCGGATGTCGGTCAGTTCATTAAGTATGTCGTTGAAGCCATGGGGACTCGCCTCAACAAAGAGCTTACCGAAGAGCAGCAAGATAAACTGGCGAACAATCCTTATACCTTCAAACCTTCTGAAGACAAAATGGCTGTTTTTCATAGCCAAATTCGCGCGACATTAGCAATGCCTTGCAGCCAATACTATGAGCACGCTCAGCACTATTTCTCTGGCGGTCTTGGTTGGAATAATTGGCAAACCGTAGGACTGCAAGGAATTACTGATATCTGCGCACGTTTGAACCAAGAACAAAATGGTCCTTTGGTTCGTAAAGCTCTATCTCACTTACCAACACAGCCACTATATGCTCTGCTGGGCGCTCTTGAGCACACAGAACTGCCAACCAAGCTTGCGGAACGCCTTGAAGAATTCGCACAAGCAGAGATATCAAGCCAAGATCCTGATCTGTTTTTACTCTCTGCATTAACTCGTGCCCTTTCAGGCGCAGACGAAAAGAGACTGAGTCAACTTATTGATTCAATTTTATCTAGTCCTCGTTTGAGCCATCCTGAAGTGCTAATTGCGATTGCTGGACGCGCTTGGAATGTGTTGAATAGCAATACCAGAGCAGAGCAGTTTTTGCTTAGACTGGCTCAAACAGGCAATCAAACCCTATTTAACCAATTGTTTGCTGACCTAGTCATGCTGCCAGAACTCAGAATGGTTCTTTTGCCACTATTACATGGCACACCTTCTGAAGAGCTCGCACAAGCATTAATCAAACTTCAACAAGATACCAAATCCTAAGGCAGACGATGATTGGAGACTTATTGGCAATATTAGCGCTATGCTTTGCCTGTTTTCTTTTCTGGCAACAAAGGCGCCAATCTGAAATCGCAAAATCACATATATTGCGAAAATGCGACCAACTTGAACTCCAATTGCTGAGCGTGTCTTTTGCTGGCCATAAATGGAAAACCAGCGATCATCGCTGGCTGTGGCATACGGTTTACTTGTTTGAGTTTTCAGCTCTAGGAGATGACTGTTATCAAGGCAAACTGGAAATGCGTGGGTTTATGCCCATTCGCTTTAATTTACCGCCACACCGAATGGTATAAATTTCTTTTTTATATTTAAGCTGCTTTAAGGTTTAGTCCATTCAAAATCATAACTTGGGGCGAAATGCTCGTCATTTTCGCCTCTGTTTTGAAATCCCAAAGCCTGTAATATTTTTATAGCGGATAGGTTTTCAATCTCAGCAGAAGCCACCACTCTCATCAAGCCTAATCTTTCACATGCTTTCGGAAAAAATGCTTTTAGTGCTTCTGATGCTAAACCTTGCTTCCAGTACATTTTATCGAAAATAAAGCCTAATTCAGCTTTGATATCGTCGCGTTCGATAAAGACGTGGCCCATGAACTCACGATTATAGTTATCCAATACCGCCATGGCATGAATGGAAGAATCGTTGAGCACGCGTTTGAATAATTCTCTGGATGCCGATACCGTTTTGGGGCCATTCATATGTGCCCTATTTTTAGCGCAGCAATTGAGCATCAGAAAATCCAACTCGAACGATTCTGTATAAGGAATTAACAGCGTTCGTCGTGTCACTATTGTCACAAACAGTCCTTGTTACACATCAAATAAACAACATCCTTGTTATTACTAACAAAGATAAAAATTTAACCCACTGATTATTTTAAATTATTTTTTGGTACAGATAACTTTAGGAAAAGATCACATTCTAACCGTTCTAACCGATAGAAATCGGTCATGTGATTACAAAACTGAAAGCAGAAATATGCAAATTAAGAAAACCCCAACACCGAAGTGCTGGGGTTTAAGTCTTGCGCGCAGCTTTCCCGCTACAGATGTATGCTTCCTGCATCATCCCTAAAAAACTGAATCCTTCAGTCTACTCCTGCATCGCCTTCCTAGCGGTGTCCGTTTTCATCCTTTGTGCTAACTATCCTGTTAGCGCTCATCACTTGTTCCTTGAGCGGTGTCCATTCCATCTTCCTGATGGTGTCCTACCCTTTCCTAGGGTTTATCCTTTTGCGTTCCTTGCCAACTAACTTCCTGTTAGCTGTTGAATCCGTTCGTATCCGTATCCATGTAGTGATTGTCCAATAATCACCTTTTCGTCCTGAAATCACCGTCCAGTGGTGTCTCCATTTCCGTGTCAGTTCCCTTCCGACGAGGTTTAATCTACGCCTTTGAGCATTTAGTGCAATCACCTGATAGAAAATAATTCTGTACACAAAGCAAACAATTAAATTATCAAACTAATATTCAATGAGTTACAGTCACCAAATAGCATTTTCTGCTTAACAAAACTCTAATATCGCACAGGGCTTGTAAGAGATCTCGCACAAGAGCTTGTTACTTTCACTATCACTCATCCTTTCACTATTCCTGATACAGAAAACCAAAGCAAAGCAGAGAGAGACTTTAGACGGGAATAATCTGGAAAACTGATATAGAATCATGCCATCTGATAGAAGGATGACCTATGCTCACACAAGATGTCACTAAAGAGCTCGAAAATGTGCTAACCACGCTACAGCAACAAGGAAAAGAACCGACTGTTGCTCTTGTTAAAGCACGTTTGAGCACATCAATTCCTATGGCTGCTCTTATTGCTGCGATTAAAAGCTGGAAGAACGCTAACCGTGTCCCTAAAGTTGAAGTGGCGGTCAAAACAAGCACAGATGCAGACCGTATTACACAACTGGAGCAAACAATAGCTCAACTCGCCAAACGTATCGAACAGTTAGAACAACAAATTAATGGTAGTGCTCAATGAAGATCTGGGTTGATGCCGACGCTTGCCCAAAAGTGATAAGGGAAACGATTGTGCGTGCTGCAGAGCGTACTGGAATTGAATGTACATTTGTTGCCAATCACATTATCCCTGTACCTAAGCGAATCAATATTCATTCCATCCAAGTTCCTGCGGGTTTTGATATCGCAGATAACGAAATAGTAAGACGAGTAGAAGCGAATGATTTGGTCATCACATCAGACATTCCGCTAGCTGATGAAGTGATTACTAAAGGAGCGTTAGCACTAAATTCTCGTGGTGAGCTTTACACAAAAGATACCATTAAAGCTCGCCTTAATATTCGCGACTTTATGGAAACTATGCGTTCAAGCGGCATTCAGACCGGAGGCCCAAGTGCACTTTCTCAGACAGAGCGCCGCGAATTCGCTAACCACTTAGATAGATATCTGTCGAAGTTTAAAAAATAGCTTGATTGAAATACAAAAAACCTGCGAAATTCGCAGGTTTTTTATTAATTGCATAGCCAATTTCCGTATAGCGCTTATGGCGTATAGTACGTTGCAGCACCTGGGCCTACAGGTAAACCTAGTAAGAAAACCCATACGTAGAACAACAAGCTCCAACCCACGATAAAGCAGATTGAGTAAGGCAACATAGTCGCGATTAGCGTACCAATACCTAAGTTCTTCATGTATCGAGTTGCAACTGCCAGGATCAAACCAAAGTAACTCATCATTGGCGTAATTATGTTAGTGGTTGAGTCACCGATACGGTAAGCCGCTTGAATGGTTTCAGGTGCATAACCCACTAGCATTAGCATAGGTACGAAAATAGGTGCTGTTACAGCCCACTGAGCAGATGCAGAACCGATCATCAGGTTGATGATGCCGCACATTAGAATGAATGCGAAGAACAGCATAGGACCCGTTAAGCCGATGTTTTGCAGGAAGTCTGCGCCCGCAACAGCAAACACTTGACCAAAGTTGGTCCACTTGAAGAAAGCAACGAACTGAGCTGCAAAAAATACCAATACAATGTACATGCCCATAGAAGACATAGATTTAGACATTGCATCAATAACATCACGGTCTGTTTTCATCGTACCGACAACACGGCCATATACGTAGCCTGGGATTGCAAAGAATACAAAGATGAAAGCAACGATACTTTTCAAGAACGGAGAACCAGCCACTGTACCGTCTGCAGAACGTAAAACACCATCTGCTGGAACGATAGTCCAAGCTAATAGAGCGCTCACTGCAAGCACTGCAATACCCGCCAATTTCAGACCTCGTTTTTCAACATCAGTCAGACTCCCCATTTTGTCACCAGAAAGATCTTCTGCTGCTTCCTCTGAGTTATATTTACCCAGTTTAGGCTCAACAATCTTCTCAGTAACGTATGCACCCATACCTGCAATGAAGAACGTTGATACAAACATAAAGTACCAGTTCACTTCAGGACCGACAGTGTATGTTGGGTCAATCATTTGCGCTGCCGTTTCAGTAATACCTGAAAGCAGTGGATCAACGGTGCCGATCAATAGGTTTGCTGAGTAACCGCCTGATACACCAGCGAATGCAGCAGCTAGACCCGCTAATGGGTGACGCCCTAAAGAGTGGAACAACATTGCCGCAAGTGGAATAAGAACCACGTAGCCAAGTTCAGATGCAGTGTTAGAAATAATACCCGCAAATACCACTGTTACCGTAACCATGCGAGCAGATGCGCCCATAACAAGGCCACGCATAGCAGCAGATAATAGACCTGAGTATTCAGCAATTGCGACACCAAGCATAGCAACAAGTACTGTGCCTAAAGGTGCAAAACCAACAAAGTTTTTCACTAAGTTAGTGACGATCAGTTGCAAACCTTCTGCATTCAGCAGGCTAACAACATGAATCATACCATCAGCAGCACGCCCTTTAGCGCCTTCTGGACGAGGGTCCATCACTGAGACTTCAAAGTAGCCTGCAATGCCTGATGAGATAAGAATCGCTAAACAGAAAATAGCGAATAAAGTAATCGGATGGGGTAATAGATTCCCTAAATACTCAACACCATCTAAGAAGCGGGTAAAAAAGGACTTTTTAGGTGCTGGTTTGTTTATTGAAGCAGACGAACTCATCTGTTTCCTCCTTGTAGTTTTCTCTATGCATTTGTGACAAAAATGTCAAAAACGCGGCGAAGAGTACTTGAGGGAGTGAACATTACAAAATCAAAGATGTTACAGAGTGTGTCTATTTAAGAATAATATAAACAAAACCAACACAATATACAGTGTTATAAACTATATAAATTTAAATACTAGAAATTATAAGTTAATGATCACATAAGTAGTAGCGAACACTTATACCATCCTAGATAACAATATGATCTGACTGAGCATAGATAGAACAGCGAATAGACGTCAAACGCAAACGTGCATTCATTCGTCCCTGAAGCTCCGCCGAGCCATCCATGGCTCGGAGGGTTTTCTTATCGACGCCCATTCACTGATCAGGAAATTTTCCAAAATGGTATTATCTCTGTACGGCTTTAAACCTAGGGTTAGCTTTACAGATAACGTAAAGACGTCCGCGACGCTTAACGATCTGACAATCTGGGTGGCGGCTTTTTGCGCTTTTCAGAGAACTTAGTACTTTCATGTTTGATACCTCAATTGAATAATTTGTTATAATATAACATATCAAAAGATAATTACTATCAATAATAATTTCTACTGTTCTTTATTAGGTATGATATTTTCCCTCTTCATTGTTACGATAATTTCATTACATACCGATGCATACAATCACTCCTATTGCGACTATTGAGAGCCCCTACAAAGAGAAATTCGCCGTTCCTCGTCAACCTAGATTAGTGCCGAGCGCTAGAGCTCGCATCAAGTTACTTGGCGAGTTGAACTGTTTAGAAGCGGTACGTGAGATAGAACAATTCAGTCATCTATGGCTATTGTTCTTATTTGATCAAAATCTTGAAGCCGGTTGGAAACCTACTGTGAGACCACCACGTCTCGGAGGAAATGAAAGAGTGGGTGTACTCGCGTCCCGCTCTACCTTTCGTCCTAATGGGATTGGCATGTCTGCTGTAGAATTTTTAGGTATAAATAAAGAAGGCGACCAATTCTTTATAGAGGTGGGCAGTGTTGATCTGGTTGATGGTACACCTATTGTCGATATCAAACCTTACATCCCCTATTCCGATGCTATACCTGAAGCCAAAGGTGGCTATGCAGAATCAGAGCCATTAACAATAAGCGTAGAGTTCTCTGCACATGCTCAAGCAGTTCTGAACGATTTGCCTGATTCAACGGTTAAACAAGCGGTTATTAGTGAAGTTCTAGCACAGGATCCACGTCCTGCCTACAAAAAAAATAAGCCTGACAATAAGCAGTACGCAGTACATTTGTACGATTTGAACATAAAATTCACCATATCAGATAACTTAGTGACAGTTACTACTATTGAACGCTTTTGACATTGGCATTTGGCTGATATTATTAGCGGCTAAATTTATTACCACCTTTGATAAACGGATACCATAAATGCGTACCAGTAAATATCTTCTTTCTACTCTGAAGGAGACTCCAAACGACGCAGAAGTAGTGAGCCACCAGCTCATGCTACGTGCGGGTATGATCCGTAAGCTAGCTTCAGGTCTTTATACTTGGCTACCTACAGGTCTTCGCGTACTGCGTAAAGTCGAAACCATTATTCGCCAAGAAATCGACAATGCAGGGGCAATTGAAACCTTAATGCCCGTTGTGCAGCCGTTTGAACTATGGGAAGAAACAGGTCGCAGCGAAAAGATGGGCCCTGAGTTACTTCGCTTTACTGACCGCCACACTCGTCCGTTTGTGCTAAGCCCAACAGCAGAAGAAGTGATTACTGCTCTTGTGCGTAATGAAGTGAGTTCATACAAGCAGCTTCCACTTAACCTGTACCAAATTCAGACTAAATTCCGTGACGAACGCCGCCCTCGTTTTGGTGTGATGCGCTCTCGTGAATTCTCAATGATGGACGCATACAGCTTCGACATTGATAAAGAAGGTCTACAAAAATCTTACGACGCAATGCACGACGCTTACTGTAAAGCATTCGACCGCATGGGTCTGGATTACCGTCCAGTATTGGCTGATAGCGGTGCTATCGGTGGTAGTGGTTCTCAAGAGTTCCACGTATTGGCAGAAAGCGGCGAAGACTTAATCGCGTTCTCTACTGAATCTGATTACGCAGCGAACATCGAAAAAGCAGAAGCGGTTGCACTTGCAGCAGAACTTGCAGCACCAACTCAAGATATGACTCTGGTTGACACGCCTAATGCGAAAACCATTGCAGAACTGGTTGAGCAATTTGAACTGCCTATCGAGAAAACCGTTAAAACGCTTTTCGTTAAAGCATCAGATGAAGTTGACGCAGACATCATCGCACTGATCATCCGTGGTGATCACGAGCTAAACGAAGTGAAAGCAGAGAACTTGAAAGAAGTCGCTTCGCCACTAGAGATGGCTTCTGAAGAAGAGATTCGCGCTCTAATCGGTGCAGGTCCTGGTTCACTAGGTCCTGTTGGTCTAACACTGCCATTCATCGTTGACCGCACAGTTGCTGTAACCAGCGACTTCAGTGCAGGCGCGAACGTTGATGGTAAACACTACTTCGGTATTAACTGGGGTCGTGACGTTCAACTGGGTAAAGTTGAAGACCTACGTAACGTTGTTGAAGGTGACCCAAGCCCATGTGGTAAAGGCACTATCATGCTCAAACGTGGTATCGAAGTTGGTCATATCTTCCAGCTTGGTACTAACTACTCTGAGAAAATGAACTGTGGTGTTCTAGGCGCTGACGGTAAGAACGTTATTCTGGAAATGGGTTGTTACGGTATCGGTGTGACTCGTGTAGTTGCAGCTGCAATTGAACAGAACCATGACCAATACGGCATCATTTGGCCAGACGCGATTGCACCGTTCCAAGTGGCTATCGTTCCAATGAACATGCACAAATCTGAACGCGTTCAAGAAGCAGCAGAGAAGCTATACGCTGAACTGACTGCTGCTGGTATCGAAGTACTGTTCGATGACCGTAAAGAACGCCCTGGCGTAATGTTCTCAGATATGGAGCTACTGGGTGTTCCTCATACGATCGTTATCGGTGATCGTAGTATGGACGAAGGCAACTTCGAATATAAAAACCGTCGCACTGGTGATAAAACTCCAGTGGCTATGGCTGATATCGTTGAGCACATCAGATCTCAAATGGCGTAATCACTAACGATTATCTTTAAAGGCTGCCCTTGTGCAGCCTTTTTTATTAATCCTAGATTCATCTACTCTCTTTTACACTGCTGAAAAATAAGAAGGAGAACGTTATGGATCTGAAAGCCTTACTCAATCAAGCACTCAACTCCAATTTGGTTCAATCTGGTAAGCAACAAGCCCAATCTTTAACTAAAGATAAAAGCCAACTTGCCACACTAGGTGCCGGCGCACTTGGTGGCGGTATCATTGGACTATTGATGGGTTCGAAGAAAACGAAAAAACTGGGTAAAAAAGCACTCACCATCGGCGGTTCAGCGGCATTAGGTGCACTAGCCTTTAAGCTCTATAACGACTGGCAAGCAAATCAAAATGAGGCACCAAAGCGTGCTACTTTTGACCAAACTAATCCTCGTCATGAGTTACTCATTCTCAAAGCGATGATCGCCTCAGCTAAAGCGGATGGTCATGTAGATGAACAAGAGATGGCAAAAATCAATCAAGTGATTACTGAAATGGGTGCAGATAGTGAAGTTCAGACGCTATTCCAGCAAGAACTGAAAAAGCCCTTAGACCCAAATGAAATTGCAGCATTAGCGCAAACTCCAGCGCAAGCTTCAGAGATCTATCTAGCGTCAGCATTAATTGCCGATGAACAGAATTTCATGGAAAAAGCCTACCTACAGGAACTCGCTAAACAACTTGGGTTGAATGAAGAATTGGTACAAAGCATCCATCAGCAGATAAATGGTGAATAATTCACCGGCTGAAACGTAACATTGAGCCAGCTCAAAGGTAACTTTTGTCTTCAATCTGCTCTCTGTGTATATTGAGAGCAGTTATCATTTATAAGGCAGACGTCTCGTTCTGTATTATTCATTCTGTATAAGCAGGTCGTTCTGTAAAAGTAGGATAGTGTTATGCAAGTTTACGATTGTTGCGATTTAGTTCGTGAGTTATACGCTCAAATTGGTAGTGGCGATCAAGCCTATATTCCTCAAGCAATTAGCTGCGCGGTTCGTGCACTTAACGATGTGGCAGCGGATACGTCTTTACCAAAAGAAGTCAGAGAGAAAGCGGCATTTGCTGCGGCAAACTTACTGATTTCTGATTTCGAGGACAAATAATGAATCTCGCCAATTTCGCTTCTATGGATACCGTCATGTTAATGAGCATAGTCAACATGAAGCTACGAGATGACTTTAATGGTGATCTGGACAAATTAGCCTCTTACTTCGATATCGATCGCGCGGCTCTTGAAGCAAAACTGGCTACAGCAGGGTTTGAATTTCTGCCAGAAGCAGGTCAGTTTCGCTAATCTTCGAATTTGATGATGTAGAATGCAAAAAGCGCAAACCAATGGGTTTGCGCTTTTGTTTACATGAAATTTAGTAGCTTTAATTCACGGGTCTGTTATTAACCCAAGTTCTTACGTGCGTTTTGGAACATACGCATCCAAGCACCGTTTTCACCCCAGCTATCTGGATGCCATGAGTTTGCCACTGTGCGGAATACACGCTCAGGGTGAGGCATCATGATAGTTACACGACCATCAGCAGTAGTTAAACCTGTGATTGCATTTGGCGAACCATTCGGGTTGTTTGGATACTGTTGTGTTGGGTTACCGAAGTTATCAACAAAACGAACCGCTACCGTGCCTGAGTTCTCGATTGCCGCAAGGTGTGCTTCATCACGAACTTCGACACGACCTTCACCGTGAGAAACTGCGATTGGCATACGAGAGCCAGCCATACCGTCGAAGAACACAGAATCAGATTTCTGAACTTCTACTAAGCTAAAGCGAGCTTCAAAACGCTCAGACTCATTGCGTACGAAACGTGGCCACAAATCTGCACCTGGGATCAGTTCTTTCAGGTTAGACAGCATCTGACAGCCGTTACACACACCTAGAGAGAAGGTATCTTCACGGTTGAAGAAAGTTTCAAACTGGTCACGAGCCTGTGCGTTAAACAGCACTGACTTCGCCCAACCTTCACCGGCACCCAGTACGTCACCGTAAGAGAAGCCACCACAAGCCACAAGGCCTTGGTACTCTTCCAGCGCAGCTTGACCTGTCAGGATATCGCTCATGTGGATGTCTGTTGCTTCAAAGCCTGCACGGTCAAACGCTGCTGCCATTTCAACATGCGAGTTAACGCCCTGCTCACGCAGAATAGCCATCTTAGGCTTAGCGCCTTTGGCAATATAAGGAGCAGCTACGTCTTGGTTAGTATCGAAGCTTAGTTTCACGTTCAGACCTGGATCTGAATTGTCTTTCTTCGCTTCAAACTCTTGGTTTGCACACGCTGGGTTATCGCGAAGTGCCTGCATCTTATGCGTCATTTCAGCCCAGATAGTACGAAGATCTGTTCTTGAACGGTCGATAAGTACAGTGTTACCCGAAGAGATCACGACTTTGTCAGACGCCTCAACAGCACCGATAACGTGTGAACATGCTGCTAAACCATTGTCTGCTAGCGTTGCTAGTACAGACTCAAGTTCATCGTTCTTAACCTGCACAACAGCACCGAGTTCTTCGTTGAACAGCGCTGCGAGAACATCTTCACCTAACGCTTCAATGTTTGCTTTCACACCACAGTGACCAGCGAATGCCATCTCAGCAAGAGTAACAAATAGACCACCATCGCCTTTATCGTGGTAAGCAACCAACTTATCGTTGCTTACTAGGTTTTGAATAGCGTTGAAGAAACCTTTTAGTTGCTCTGCGTTGTCTACGTCAGCAGGCTTATCACCTAATTGCTTGTAAACCTGAGCTAGAGCTGTAGCACCTAGACGGTTTTTGCCGTTACCTAGGTCAATCAATACTAGGCTTGATTCGCCTAAATCTGTGCGTAGCTGAGGTGTGACTGTCTTACGTACGTCTTCTACACGTGAGAATGCCGTGATGATAAGTGAAAGTGGAGAAGTCACTTCTTTGTCTTCGCCATTTTCGTTCCACTTAGTCTTCATCGACATTGAGTCTTTACCCACAGGGATAGTCAGACCAAGTGCAGGACATAACTCTTCACCAACTGCTTTCACAGCTTCGTAAAGACCCGCATCTTCACCAGGGTGACCTGCTGGAGACATCCAGTTAGCAGATAGCTTGATACGTTTGATATCGCCGATTTCAGTTGCAGCGATGTTAGTGATTGCTTCACCAACTGCTAGACGAGCAGACGCACCGAAGTCAAGTAGAGCAACAGGAGTACGCTCACCCATCGCCATTACTTCACCGTGGTAAGTGTCGTAACTAGCTGCAGTAACTGCGCAGTTCGCAACAGGAACCTGCCATGGACCAACCATTTGGTCACGAGCAACTAGACCAGTTACCGTACGGTCACCAATCGTGATCAGGAATGTTTTCTCTGCAACAGCTGGAAGACGAAGTACACGTTCAACTGCTTCACCTAATTCGATACCTGAACGATCAATTGCTGGGCTATCAACCTTCGCTGTTTTCGCATCACGGTGCATTTTAGGCGTTTTACCTAACAGGATATCCATTGGCATATCGATAGGCGTATTGTCGAAATGCGTGTCTTCTAGTTTCAGTTCACGCTCTTCAGTCGCGATACCTACTACTGCGTATGGAGCACGCTCACGCTTACAGATAGCATCGAAAGCTGCCATGTTTTCTGGCGCAACAGCCAATACATAACGTTCTTGAGATTCGTTACACCAAATTTCCAGCGGGCTCATTCCCGGCTCATCATTTGGCACATCGCGAAGTTGGAAAATGCCGCCACGCTCGCCATCATCAACAAGCTCAGGCAGTGCGTTAGAGATACCGCCCGCGCCCACATCGTGAATAAATGCAATTGGGTTTGCTTCACCAAGCTGCCAACAACGGTCGATAACTTCCTGACAACGACGTTCCATCTCTGGGTTTTCACGTTGTACAGAAGCAAAATCTAGATCTTCGGCTGACTGACCAGAAGCCATAGAAGAAGCTGCACCGCCGCCAAGACCGATGTTCATCGCAGGGCCGCCAAGTACGATCAGGCTTGCACCAACAGGAATCTCTTTCTTCTGTACGTGTTCATCACGAATGTTACCTAAACCACCCGCAATCATGATTGGCTTGTGGTAACCACGAACTTCTTCACCCGCGTGAGAAGTTACTTTCTCTTCGTAAGTACGGAAGTAACCTAGAAGGTTTGGACGACCAAATTCGTTGTTAAATGCCGCACCGCCTAGAGGACCTTCAAGCATGATGTCTAAAGCTGTAACAATACGACCCGGTTTACCGAAATCTGTTTCCCAAGGCTGTACAAAGTTAGGAATACGAAGGTTAGAAGTAGTAAAGCCAACAAGGCCTGCTTTTGGTTTACCACCAATACCGGTTGCGCCTTCATCACGAATTTCACCGCCTGAACCAGTAGAAGCACCCGGCCATGGAGAAATTGCTGTAGGGTGGTTATGAGTTTCCACCTTCATCAGAATGTGCGCTTTTTCGTGGCTGTAGCCGTACTGACGAGTTTCAGGGTTCGGGAAGAATCGACCAACTTCAGAACCTTCCATTACCGCCGCGTTATCTTTATAAGCAGACAGAACGTAATCTGGAGTCATCTCCATGGTGTTCTTGATCATCTTGAATAGTGATTTGTCTTGCTTAACGCCGTCGATTGTCCAATCAGCGTTGAAAATTTTGTGGCGACAGTGCTCAGAGTTTGCTTGTGCAAACATCATTAGTTCGATATCAGTTGGATTACGCTCAAGCTTAGTTACGAAGCTTTCAACTAGGTAATCAATTTCGTCTTCAGCAAGCGCAAGTCCTAGGGTAACGTTTGCTTCTTCAAGCGCTTTACGGCCACCTGTCAGTAGATCAACGTAAGCAACAGGCGCTGGCTCTGCAGATTTAAACAATGCAGCAGCTTGTTCAAGTTCAGTAAAAACCACTTCCATCATGCGGTCGTGGATTAACGCATTGATAGTAGAGATTTGCTCAGCTGAAAGTTCACCTTCTGACTCAATGTAGTAAGCCGTACCGCGCTCTAGACGCTTAACATTTGCTAAGCCACAGTTGTTCGCGATATCCGTTGCTTTAGAAGACCAAGGAGAAATAGTACCTGGGCGAGGAGTAACAAGAAGAAGCAAACCTTGCGGTTCGTGCTCTTGAATTGTTGGACCGTAAGTCAGTAACTTTTCAAGTTTTTCGATTTCACTGCCGTCCAAATCCGCTTTGAGATCAGCAAAGTGCATAAACTCTGCATAGATACCCGTCACAGGTAGGTTTTGTTCACGACACGTCTCGAGTAGTTTATTAACACGAAACTCAGAAAGAGCTGGGGAACCACGCAAAATTCTCATGTGCAAAGGTCTCTATATCCATTGATTGAGGTGTAATTGGCATAAATTCATCTAATTTTCAGTACGTTAAACTAAGTAACCAGAACTTATGCCGATTTCATCTCTTTGATGGGTGCGCATTATAGAGGATTTTTTTTTGTGACGTAACACCAAAAGCAACCGTTTGCGTCATTTTTTTTATTAAATTTGAATTTTACCCCGTTTGAACAATTTTTAGACACAATAAGCTTAGTAACAAGCTATCACTTTGCCATCCGAGCAGCCTTTGATATAAAGGCACTAATTGATGTTAGAGATCTCAAATTAATGACAACGCTTTTTAATCATTCATTCTGCCGTGCGCTATCTCTATTTTTACTGACTTTATTAGTTAGCGGCTGCCAAATTGATTCCGAACCCAAGAGTGAACTAGACCAAATCCGCGAACGCGGCGTCTTGCGTGTTGGTACATTAAACAACCAGCTTTCTTACTACATTGGCCCCGATGGTCCTTCGGGCTTGGATTATGAATTAGCCCGTGAATTTGCGGCACAATTGAATGTGAAACTTGAGATGAAACCCGCTTATCGTCTCTCAAGCCTCTTCCCTGCCCTCAAAAATGGCGAGATTGATATCATTGCTGCCGGGCTTAGTCAGTCAGAAGAACGACTTAAAGATTATAGGGCAGGTCCAGCTTACTATTATGTCTCACAACAAGTCGTTTATAAAAAAGGACAGTGGCGACCGCGTAACATCCAACAATTGGTTGACAGACAGGATGAGCTAGAAATACAGAGTGAAGGGCAACCAATTTTTAGTATTGTCGACGACGCGCATTTTGAAACAACCTTGAAATCACTAAAAAAAGACTACCCTGATTTCAATTTTTACGTTGATGATAACTCAGATGTCAACGACTTACTGAAAAGTGTTACCGATGGTTCATTGTTATTTACCATGGCAGATTCAGTAGAAATATCACTGTCGCAACGAATTTATCCCGACTTAGCACCAGCTTTCGAAGTTACAGAAGACCAACCCATTTCATGGTTTATGCGACGCTCACAAGACGAAAGTTTGTATGCAATGATGATCGAATTTTTTGGTGAAATTAAACAATCAGGATCATTAGCTTCATTAGAAGAAAAATACATAGGTCACATAGGGACGTTTGATTACGTTGATACTCGTGCTTTTATCCGTGCACTTGATAGCCGCTTACCCAAATGGGCTCCGTTGTTCCAAAAATATTCTGATGAATTTGATTGGCGTCTAATTGCAGCACTTGCGTACCAAGAATCTCACTGGAATCCGAGAGCAAAATCGCCAACAGGTGTACGTGGTATGATGATGCTGACATTACCTACCGCCAAAAGTGTAGATGTCGCTAATCGTCTTGATCCTGAGCAATCAATTCGAGGCGGTGTTGAATATTTACGCAGAATGATAGCCCGTGTTCCTGATTCTGTTTCTGACCACGAAAAAATCTGGTTCGCCCTTGCTTCGTATAACGTCGGCTATGGGCATATGATGGATGCGCGTCGTCTAACGAAACTTCAAGGCAGTGATCCAGATACTTGGGCAGATGTAAAAGATCGACTGCCGTTATTGCGCCAGAAGAAATATTTTTCTCAAACAATCTATGGTTATGCTCGAGGAGATGAAGCTAGAAACTATGTAGAGAATATTCGCCGTTACTATCAGAGTATCATTGGTCATTTAGAACAACAAAAAGTGGTTAACGTTGAATCCGGGACGGATGACATTACAGTGATCAATGTTCCTCAAGAAGACGAAGAGGCCACTGAAGAAACGTTTGACGAGGCTCAAAGCAATCAAGAAAGCTCTGAATCTGACCATTTCAAATTGATCAGTGATACTTCGGTATCAATAAAAAAATAAACACTTGATTTTTGACACTGAAACCCATAAATAGATATCTGTATTCACTCTTACTCTACAAATAAAAATAAGTAAGCGTTGGATACATAGAAACGTCAAATAAGTTTGATAGTTTGGCGCCCTGATTGGATGAATAATTGGGGTTTGTTATGATAGTTAGTACTGAAAGGGGGATGTTTTATGCTTAAACGTAGGCCTAAACTCCTTAGCAAAGCAGTATCAGCTAACCGCCGTCGTCGTATGCTAGCCAATACAAAGAAGAAAGTGCTAGCACGTCACCGAGCGTATGTACATTTGGAAGATTAGTACTGGTTAAACGCTGATATTTTAGGGAGCAAACATCTACGGCAGTAGATGTTTGCCAAAATACCCACCACGATTAATATCTCTTCTCTTAAATCTTTTCCTACTCTTATTTCTAATTATGGATTGAGCTTCTGCTCATCTCTCAACGCTTTGATTTCTTTGCGACGACGCTTGAAAAACGCTTGTAACTGAGCACGGCACTCATCTTCGAGTAAGCCCTTTTCAATCGTTGCATAATGATAAGCCGCAGGACTATCAAAGATATTTAATACTGTACCTGCAGCACCCGCTTTAAGGTCAGGTGCACCATACACAACTCGTTTTACTCGGCTATGTAGCAAAGCACCCGCGCACATAGGACAAGGTTCAAGAGTGACATATAAAGTTGTGTCTAACAGTCGGTAATTTTGCAAGATCTCTCCCGCTTGACGTAATACCTGTATTTCAGCATGAGCGGTTGCATCATGGTCACCAATAGAACGATTCCAGCCTTGTGCTATTATTTCTCCATCCTTTACCAATACTGCGCCTACAGGTACTTCGCCCTGCTCTTCAGCTTTAGTAGCTAAAGCCATAGCTTGGCGCATAAAGTATTCGTCTTGTGGGCTAAATTCCGCTTGGAACTGGGTCATTATGATTTCTCTTAGTTAAAGCTTTGGATTGTTTGGCTATGGAAGATTTAGTATTACGTTTTTAAGCTAATGGTGTTTTGCTCTTACCCGTTGTTGGGCAAAATTATACAACAGCTTCACCAGATAAGCCCTGCGTAAGGTAATCCACCAGCAAACGAACCTTAGCTGAAAGGTGTCGATTATGTGGATAGAGCGCCCAAACCCCTTCTCTGTCATCACGATAAGTCGATAGCACCTCGACTAACGCGCCAGAAGCCAAATGTTCACTTACGTAATAATCAGGTAACTGAACCATTCCCATTCCTCGTAATGCCGCATCAAGTAATACGATACCACTATTGCAGTTAATGTTGCCTTTCACCCGGATAGCGCGTGATTGACCATGTTCTTTGAATCTCCAGTGCTCGTAAGTTCCAATCAAACACTGATGCTGTGCTAACTCAGATAACGTATGAGGAACACCGTATCGAGCTAAGTAATCCGGTGTTGCACATACATGCAATTGCCGATTGCTCAGCTTTTTAGCTCGAAAGCTCGAATCCTCCAATTGTCCGAGACGAATAGCCAGATCAACACCCTGCTCGATGAGATCGAGTTTCTGATTCGTCAACACTAACTCCAAATTCAACTGCTCATGTTGCTGCAAAAACTGATGAAGAAGAGGCGCGATCTTCTGTTCGCCGTAAGTGACTGGTGCCGTCACTTTGAGCTTACCTTGGGGCATTTGCTGCATTTGAGTGACGGTTTGTTCAGCTTGTTCCAAACCCTCTACTAAAACGCGGCATTGCTGAAAATAAACCTGGCCTGCTTCAGTTAAGGATACTTTACGTGTGGTTCTCACCAGTAACTTAACTTTCAGTCTTTCTTCAAGTGTTGCAACTCGTCGGCTGATATTGGCCACAGACGTGTTTAAACGCAGCGATGCTTGAGTAAAGCTACCACTCTCAGCGACCGCGATGAATTCGTTAATGCCTTCCCAACTCGCCATGAGTCCCTCTTGAATTATTACAATTATGTAAAAGTAATTCTCATTTTGACCCAATTATTAACTAAAAAGAAGCTTCTATACTAAAAGACTATTCACGGTGTTCGGATCACACCAAACACACATAGTTATTGCATTGAAAGGACGAGCACATGTCACAAGACAAATTCATTAAATCTCGCGCAGCAGTTGCGTGGGGACCAAACCAACCTCTTAAAATAGAAGAAGTGGATGTCATGCTTCCACGTAAAGGTGAAGTATTAGTGCGTATTGTGGCAACTGGTGTTTGTCATACTGATGCGTTTACTCTTTCTGGCGAAGATCCTGAAGGCGTATTTCCTTCAATCCTTGGTCATGAAGGTGGCGGTATTGTTGAAATGGTGGGTGAAGGTGTGACTTCTGTCGAAGTCGGCGATCACGTGATTCCACTTTACACCGCAGAATGTGGCGAGTGTAAATTCTGTAAATCAGGCAAAACTAACCTGTGCCAAGCGGTTCGTGCAACGCAAGGTAAAGGTCTAATGCCAGATGGCACCACACGTTTTTACAAAGATGGCCAACCAATTTTCCACTACATGGGTTGTTCAACATTCTCGGAATACACTGTGCTTCCAGAAATTTCACTAGCAAAAGTCAACAAAGAAGCACCACTTGAAGAGATCTGTCTGTTAGGTTGCGGCGTAACAACGGGCATGGGCGCGGTGATGAATACTGCTAAAGTGAAAAAAGGCGACACAGTGGCTATCTTCGGTCTAGGCGGTATTGGTCTTTCCGCAATCATCGGTGCTCGTATGGTCGGCGCAAGCCGTATCATAGGTATCGACATCAACGAGAAGAAATTTGAGCTAGCTAAACAACTTGGTGCGACAGACTGCATCAACCCACAACACTTCGATAAGCCAATTCAGGAAGTAATTGTAGATATGACGGATGGAGGTGTGGACTTCTCATTTGAGTGTATCGGTAACGTGAACGTGATGCGTCAAGCTCTTGAGTGTTGCCACAAAGGTTGGGGCGAATCGGTTATCATCGGCGTTGCTGGCGCAGGTCAAGAGATCTCCACTCGTCCGTTCCAATTAGTGACAGGTCGTGTATGGCGCGGCAGCGCATTCGGTGGCGTTAAAGGTCGTTCACAACTTCCAGGGATTGTTGAGCAATATCTTGCTGGTGAATTTGGTTTACAAGAGTTCATCACTCACACTATGCCATTAGAAGAGATCAACGAAGCGTTTGATCTGATGCATGCTGGTGAGAGTATCCGTTCTGTCGTTCACTTTAATAAGTAACAACTTCAACGAATAAAATCAGCATATACCCCATTATATTGAGTGGCTGCAATACAACGCAGTCACTTCGAATTAACTGGGTATAGGAGGAAGAATGAGTTTAATTAATCATAGCCAAGCGAAAGTTTTCGATGGCTGGCATAAGCAATACATTCATCAATCCAGTACGCTCAATTGTGAAATGCGCTTTGCTATCTATCTGCCTTTAGAAGCAACTGAAGATAACCGAGTACCTGTTTTATATTGGTTATCAGGTCTTACTTGTACCGATGAGAACTTCATGCAGAAAGCTGGGGCTTTTAAAAAAGCAGCAGAGTTAGGCATTGCGATTGTTGCTCCTGATACAAGCCCTCGAGGTGAAGGAGTTCCCGACGATCCAGAGGGTGCTTACGATTTCGGTCTTGGCGCAGGCTTTTATCTCAATGCAACCCAAGAACCTTGGCAAGAGCACTATCAGATGTACAGTTACATTGTTGATGAACTGCCACAATTGATTGAAGCGCATTTCCCAGTAAGTAAACGCAAGGCTATTTCTGGTCATAGTATGGGCGGTCATGGTGCATTGACGATTGGTATTAAAAACCCAACGGCCTATTCGTCAATTTCAGCCTTTAGCCCGATTTGTCATCCAATGGCAGTGCCATGGGGACAGAAGGCATTTCGCAATTACTTGGGTGAAGATAAAACTAAATGGCAGCAGTACGATGCAGTTGAGCTGATGAAAAACCATTTAGTAACAACACCAATATTAGTTGATCAAGGCAATGCGGATAGCTTTTTAACCGAACAACTTAAGCCTGAAACACTGCAATCAGCAGCGATTGGAGCAAAAGCTGATTTAACTCTGCGCATTCAGCCAGGGTACGATCACAGTTACTACTTTATCCAGACATTTATCGATGATCACCTAGAGTTTCACGCTAACTATCTGAAATCAGAATAACCTTAGCTCACAATGCAAAGCCCGAACCCCGGGCTTTTTCTGTATCAAGCAGTTAGAGCTTTCGTTCAAGCCCTAAGAGTCAAACTCGCTGAACTTAGAAATCATGGTTTGCAAATTCACTGCGTGCTTATTGCCTTGCCGGTCAAGCCAAGACGCTTCGATGTCCACCATTTTTATACAGCCCAATAAACTACTCGGCTCTGTGACACTCCACGTCAGTATATAAAAATTCGCTGCTTGTTCTGAGCCTGAAACTATGTCGCCGTCATAAGAAGCAACAGTGAAAGACGCGTCAGGAGATAATGATCCCCTTGTTCGAAACCATTCCAGTTTCTGCTCAGCAAGATTCAATGCTTCAATACTATGGATAGCAAAATCAGCTCGCTGCTCAATATAGGATTGCAGCTTAATTAAACCTAATACACTCACACCAATTAATAGATAAGTGATCATCACTTCGATTAAGCTAAAACCTTGCTCGTTATTTCGCATACCAAGATCCTGCTTTCCATTTTAGACAATTAGCCGAAATCTCTTTTTGAAGAGAGCTATAACCAGAAGTTGCGGTGACTATCCATCCATTGCTGGTATCAGAAACCATTGCCGTTGAATGATATCCAGATCCGCAATCCGATATAAACAGAGGCCGCTTATTCTCATGCCTAAACTGGGTGTATGTACATTCAAGTACCCCTTCAGCATGCCAATGATGTTGGCGTGCTTTAACTTCATTTTGCGCTCTTTTGATTTGATAGAATAAGTTTTTATAAGTCCCCATAGTAATTACTAAAGCCGCCATTAAAAGAACCGAAGTGATCATTAAAGTTGCTAAACCTTGTTGTGAAGTTCCCCTCATTGCCAATTTCTATGTTTTATTTTGAGCGTCATGCTTCGCTCACTAGAAGGTTCTTGAGCTAAAAAAGCAGACAAGCGTATTGTCAAAAACGCACTGGCTACGTGTTTTTCAAGTGAATGACGTTGAACGGAAAATTCAGATACCGAGATCTGAGAAGGATCGAATAAAGAATAACAGTTGCCTCTATAGCCAGAATCAGAGGCCAAAACTGAACTCATCGGCACTGGATGATGTTTTTCACAAAGTAGCAAACGTGAGGTATGTTGATCCCATCTATAAACAACATGGCGGAACTGTTCAATATTGTCTGAGAAGGCTTTATAAACATATCCTAAAGCTGTATTTGAATGATCAACATATACGATATGTGTTGAATCAGAAAATGTGACTGAATCCGTTGATGGTGAATCAAAGCCCGCTCTTTGAATATCTTCTTTTAACTGTTGGAGAACAGTCGTCATGCTTTGCATCAGAAAAATATGTTTCGTTTTTTCAACAGCAGCCCTTTGAATAGAGATGAAGACACTCCCTGTAATAGTGACAGCTATAGTCCCCATAAGAGCAGCGGTCATAAATTCTATTAACGTACTACCACACATTTTCTTAAACACACATCGGATAGCCATACAAGGCTTCTCCTTCGCCACAAATCAAGATTCGGCTAGCACCAAAAGAGCTTTTAAACTGCAATTTTTTCTGTGTTGACATAATGGATGACAAACTCAAATGACCATTAGTAATTTTTCCTCGCACACCATCAAACTTAATCTGATTGGATAAGTAACTAGACGAAAAAATAACGTCTCGATATCGATTTCCATTAAGCAGTTGAATGGTTTCACCTTGAGTATCTTTATCTGAATTAGTTAAGCGAATTTCCCAATCTCCGGTGAAAGTTGGATTACTATCAAATCGAATATGAGCCCAAAGATCAGTATTGCGATATACCGCTTCTGACTTTGCTTGAATGAGAAATCCATGCAGCTCTTGAGCAAGAGCCTTAATTTTTTGCCTTTGCTGAAACTGATAGAAGTTAGGGATCGAAGCTGATAGGAGTATGGTCAAAACAGCCATGGTTAACATCATTTCTAATAAGGTAAACCCGCGAGGCATTTCTCAAACTCCTGTGTAAACATCAATGTAAGCTGAATTAAACTTGTATTGATGCTAACAGTTACCAAAAATGACGTGGGCGGATATCAATAAGTAATAGACATGATTAGAACAATTAATTGCAACATCACTTCAAATAAGCATCACGGTTTGACACTCATCGAATTAATGTTAGTTATTGCGATTATTGGAGTTTTGGCTGCAATTACTTACCCAAACTACAGTGATCATATTAGAAAAGGACACAGAAAGCAGGCGATGGCTGATATGGCTAAATTGCAGCTGTATTTAGAGGAACAATACAACAATGGATACGTCACTGATGCTGTAATAACAAATGGAATATGTAACAACTTCTGTGAAGTAGATAAAGAAAGATACCTGATTTCAGCAACTGTCAGCAATACTGGATATCTTATTAGCGCTATACCAAAAGCAGAAAAAGGACAAAATAAAGACACTTGCCTAGGTGAAGCTTATGAGAAGCTAACATTGTCCCACACAGGAGAAAATTTACCCATCTCATGTTGGCTTTAAATGTCATACCAATCACATTTATTTCCTAATCAAACTGGCAATGAGTACCGATAAGCAAACCCTCCGAGCTATGGAAGGCTCGGCGGAGCTTCAGGGACGAATGAGTGCACGTTTGCTTTTGACGCCTATTCTCTATTCTGCCGATGCTCAGTCAGAGCATATTTTTATCTAGGATGGTATAAAACTGGTATCAGCTGCATAAAAATGATCCGAGGATTGAAATAGATAAGGCCAGCTATGCTGGCCTTATCTTTATATCCATTAACCAGAGGTTAGCTGGTTAGATCATCGAAGAATTTCTTAACACCGTTGAAAAAACCTTCTGATTTTGGTTTGTGCTTTTGACCCGCTTCGCCACCAAAAGACTCTTCCAGTTCACGTAATAGTTCTTTTTGACGAGAGCTGAGTTTCACTGGCGTTTCTACCACCAACTTCACTAGCAAGTCACCAATTGCACCACCACGTACACTCTTCACGCCTTTACCACGCATGCGGAACATACGACCTGTTTGCGTCTCTTCTGGGACTTTAAGGTTTACACGACCATCAAGGGTTGGAACTTCAACTTCACCGCCAAGTGCAGCCATAGCAAAGCTTACAGGCACTTCACAGTAAAGGTTGTTGCCGTCACGTTCAAAAATATGGTGCTCTTTCACGTGTACTTGTACATACAAGTCACCTGCTGGTGCACCCATTTCTCCCGCTTCACCTTCGCCAGATAAGCGAATGCGATCGCCAGTATCCACGCCAGCTGGAATCTTAACGTTAAGTGTTTTAGTCTTTTGCTTGCGACCTTGACCATGACAATCATTACATGGGTCTTTAATGATCTTGCCTTTACCGTTACAGGTAGGACAGGTTTGCTGTACAGCAAAGAAGCCTTGACGCATTTGCACTTGACCGTGGCCATGACAGGTTCCACATGTTTGTGCAGATGTGCCTTTCTTAGCACCAGAGCCGTTACACGTATCACAATGAACCAGTGTTGGTACTTCGATTTCTTTGCTACAACCGCGAACAGCTTCCTCTAAAGTCAGTTCCATGTTGTAACGTAGATCGGCACCACGCTGCGCACGAGGACCGCCGCCGCCACGACGAGCACCGCCGAAGATGTCACCAAACACATCACCGAAGATGTCACCAAAATCAGCACCGCCACCGCCGAAGCCACCACCGCCCATGCCGCCTTGTTCGAAGGCGGCATGACCATACTGGTCATAAGCGGCTTTCTTCTGATCATCCGTCAGAATTTCGTACGCTTCTTTTACTTCTTTAAACTTATCCGCAGCAGTCGCATCACCCGGATTGCGGTCTGGGTGGAATTTCATAGCTAGGCGCTTATACGCCTTTTTAATATCGCGCTCTGAGGCATCACGGCTAACGCCTAATACTTCGTAAAAATCACGTTTTGACATGTTTTAAACTACCAATTACTTTCAGCGAGAAGCGCTGTGCTTCTCCGTCTTTTATCAATCAATCTAGATAATATTACTGACAACATTTTTATTATTTACTTAGCAATCAATATGTTGATGCAATGAGTTGACGAGCAAATAGTATTATCTGGATAGACTCTATATCTACAAACATGCGGGCGAGAGAGAAACTCTGACGCCCGCAAGTAAATAGCATGAATCGTGAACACAGATGACTTGTAATGTAACAAGTCATCCGCTTACAACAAATTATTTCTTGTCGTCTTTCACTTCTTCAAATTCAGCGTCAACAACATCATCGTCTTTAGAAGCTGATTGTTGTTCAGCACCAGCACCTTGTTGTGCTTGAGCTTGCTGTTGAGCAATCTCCATTAGCTTTTGAGAAGCTTCCATCAGAGCTTGAACTTTTGCTTCGATTTCAGCTTTGTCGTCGCCTTTCTTCGCTGTTTCAAGAGCAGAGATAGCCGCTTCGATTTTCTCTTTGTCTTCTGCAGGAAGTGCTTCACCAGCTTCAGTTACTTGCTTGTGAGTTGCGTGAATCATTTGGTCAGCTTGGTTACGTGCAGTTGCTAACTCTTCGAACTTTTTGTCCGCTTCTTTGTTCGCTTCTGCTTCTTGAACCATTTTCTCGATTTCTGCATCGCTCAAACCGCCAGAAGCTTGGATAGTGATCTTCTGTTCTTTACCAGTTTGTTTATCTTTCGCAGATACGTGCAGGATACCGTCCGCATCTAGGTCGAAGATAACTTCGATTTGAGGCATACCACGAGGTGCTGGTTGAATACCTTCTAGGTTGAATTGACCTAGAGACTTGTTGTAAGTCGCTTGCTTACGCTCACCTTGTAATACGTGAATCGTTACTGCATTTTGGTTGTCTTCAGCTGTTGAGAACACTTGGTTCGCTTTAGTAGGAATCGTTGTGTTTTTCTCGATTAGCTTAGTCATAACGCCACCCATAGTCTCGATACCCAGAGACAGCGGAGTTACGTCTAGAAGAAGTACGTCTTTAACGTGACCAGCCAATACACCACCTTGAACTGCAGCACCAACCGCTACTGCTTCATCAGGGTTCACGTCTTTACGTGGCTCTTTACCAAAGAACTCAGAAACTTTCTTCTGAACCATAGGCATACGAGTTTGACCACCAACAAGGATAACGTCAGTGATGTCACCAACAGATAGATCAGCATCCGCTAGAGCAACTTTTAGTGGATCTAGTGAACGTTGAACTAGGTCTTCAACTAGAGATTCCAGTTTCGCACGTGAAACTTTGATGTTCATGTGCTTAGGACCAGTTGCATCTGCTGTAATGTACGGTAGGTTCACATCCGTTGACTGTGTTGAAGACAGTTCGATTTTCGCTTTTTCAGCAGCTTCTTTTAGACGTTGCATTGCTAGCGGATCGTTCTTCAGGTTGATGCCTTGCTCTTTCTTGAACTCATCAGCCAAGTAGTTGATTAGGCGGTTATCAAAGTCTTCACCACCTAGGTGAGTGTCACCGTTAGTAGAAAGAACTTCGAAAGTTTTCTCACCTTCAACTTCATCGATTTCGATGATTGAAATATCGAATGTACCACCACCAAGGTCGTATACAGCGATAACGCGATCACCGCCTTTCTTATCCAAACCGTAAGCTAGAGCAGCTGCAGTTGGTTCGTTGATGATACGTTTAACTTCTAGACCAGCGATACGTCCAGCATCTTTCGTTGCTTGACGTTGAGCATCGTTAAAGTAAGCAGGAACGGTGATTACAGCGCCAGTCACTTCTTCACCTAGGAAGTCTTCTGCAGTTTTCTTCATTTTCTTCAGAACTTCTGCTGAAACTTGAGGTGCAGCCATTTTTTGGCCTTTCGCTTCAACCCATGCGTCACCGTTATCAGCACGTACAATTTTGTAAGGCATGATTTCGATATCGCGCTGTACTTCTTCGTCTTCGAAACGACGACCGATAAGACGCTTAATAGCAAATAGCGTGTTTTCTGGGTTCGTTACAGCTTGACGTTTTGCAGGTTGACCGACCAATGTTTCGCCGTCTGTATATGCAATAATAGAAGGGGTGGTACGTTCGCCCTCTGCGTTTTCAATTACGCGAGGTTTGTCGCCGTCTAGTACAGCAACACATGAGTTAGTCGTACCTAAGTCAATACCAATGATTCTACCCATCAGGCTATCTCCGAAATAAATTCTCTGTTCGTTTGTTATGCCCTTATCGGGCAACAAGCTAAACATGTATGTTTGCTTCTTGTATGCCCAATAGATAAGGGCGTCAAAAAGCATTTCAAGGGGAAAAATGAAAAAAAATAAAAATTATCGGCTTTTTCGAGCAAAAATTTTGAGGCTGGATAAAAACTCGGCATGAGGCCACCAACACTTATTCGATGGAGCCATCATTTACGGATGCTATTGTTTGTTATCGTTATTATTCGCCACAGCTTCCTTTCGCCAAAGCTTAGGCTCGCCATAGATTACCCTTAAATACCACAAAGGAAACATGGGTATCTTTTTTTGCTGCGTTAGCCGTTTTTATAGCAATAACTAACTTTCGATTTTCTCCATAAGATAAACGGGAAGCTAAAGCCTCCCGTTATTGAATCCGTCGTTCCAGCGAAGGCTGGAAAATGACAAATCAGATTACTTGGCAACCATAACCATCGCAGGACGAACCACACGACCGTTTAGCTCATAACCTTTTTGCATCACGAACATAACTGTGTTCGATTCGTGATCTGGGCTTTCTTGAATTGACATCGCTTGATGGAATTCAGGATTGAACGCTTCACCTTCAGGGTTGATTTCTTTCAGACCAAACTTCTCTACAACACCGATAAATGTTTTGTGAGTCAGTTCAACACCTTCAACCACTGGTTTAATCGCTTCATTTTCTAGATCTGCAGCTTGAATCGCACGCTCTAGGTTGTCGATAACTGGTAACAATTCTTCCGCAAAACGGTTCAAAGCAAATTTACGTGCTTTATCTACCTCTTGCTCAGAACGACGGCGCATGTTTTCAACTTCAGCTTTAGCGCGTAATACGCTGTCTTGCTGCTCTTTCAAGCGTTGTTCGCTGGCCAATAGGGCTGCTTCTAGTTGAGCAATTTTTGCTTCTTGCTCATCAAGCACTTCGCCTTCTTGCGCTTCTTGGTTCCAATCGATATCAGCATCAGTGCCGACAGCTTCAGCTTCAACTTCAACTTCAACCGCTTCTGGCTTCAGCTCTTCATCTTTAACTTTGTTTTCTTCTTTGCTCATGATATCTCCTGCATTCCTTCAGTTATCAGGTTCTCATTTAATAACCGCTAAGGAACTGAATTCTCTTTTACGTTCTTGACACAAAAATTCGCATAAAAGCGTAACTTGCCCTTATTATGGGGATGAAGAATTTTGATTCAAGCCTAATTCAGTTGGAAACTTATGAAAAAACCATTTGAAGTCATCGCCATCATTGGCAAGCCTAGAGATCAACAAGCCATTCAGACGCACAAAGAATTGTATCAATGGTTAACAGTTCTAGGTTATCCCGTCTTTATTGACGATAGGCTCAAAGAAATCTTAACGGATATTCCTCAAGACCACTTTTCAAGTTTAATCGAACTTGGCAAAAAGGCAGACCTTGCGATTGTTGTTGGCGGTGACGGTAATATGCTGGGTGCAGCTCGCGTTTTGTCTCGCTTTGATATTTCGGTCATCGGTGTTAACCGTGGCAACCTAGGCTTTCTAACTGATTTAAACCCAGAAGATTTCCAATCTCGCTTACAAGCAGTATTGGAAGGCGACTACATGGAAGAAGAGCGTTTCTTGTTAGAAGCGGAAGTGCACCGCCATGGGCAAATAAAAAGCCACAACGCAGCATTAAATGAAGCCGTACTCCACCCAGGAAAGATCGCGCATATGATTGAATTCGAGGTGTACATCGACGACAACTTTGCGTTCTCTCAACGTTCAGACGGCTTGATCATTTCCACCCCGACGGGGTCAACGGCATATTCTCTCTCTGGTGGAGGCCCAATTGTCTCCCCTAGCCTTAACGCTATTACACTGGTACCTATGTTTCCGCATACGTTGTCATGTCGCCCGTTAGTGGTGGATGGTAAACGTCGAATCAAACTGGTAGTTTCACCTGACAACCGAGGAACTCAGGAAGTGAGCTGTGACGGACAAATATCATTGCCAGTATCGCCAGGTGATGAAGTGATCATTTATCAGAGTCCAAATGTACTCAAACTTATCCACCCGAAAGATTACAGCTACTACAGTGTATTAAGAAGTAAACTCGGCTGGTCGAGTAAATTGTTTTAAACCAAGTAGTTAAATTATCCCATACCATCTAGCCTCGACAATAAAGTCGGGGCTTATTTTATAATCTTTTATTAATAGGTAATTAAAAACTGATTGCTTTATTTATTTACCATAGTAAATTCTTTCAACGCAACATCTTTTATATGTGACGTATGATTTATTCCATATTAAAGTTGAGGACTTTGGTCACAATTATTATTTCAGTCAATTTACTTCTTGAATGACTTGGTTAAGAATCCAACCATCAGTCAACCAGCTATAACTCACAGCGGATTTGGATATGAGTACAACTCTAAAAAATCAAGACAAGTTATGGTCAAGCTCTCTAGCTTGGTACACGCACGACTATCAAATCTCAATCTTACCTTCTTTTACACACGCCTAGTCTACTTGGTTGTTTCTGTATTCTTTCGAATCTATTAGACAATCATAATCAACTCTAAATCTATTTATATCGTTTTCGATACTTTCGCCCAACTTTATTTAAATTAAAGTTGTTGCCTAGTTATTCGTGAATGAATTTATTTAACGAAATTTTATCGATAATTATTTAGCGCGGTATTTTACACCCTAAATAAATATATAGGGCAGCCAATAATATCGCCTGACAAAAATTAATTTATTCAAAGGTATTATCATGGAAAACTTTAAACATTTACCAGAACCGTTCCGTATTCGCGTTGTTGAGCCAGTAAAACGTACTACGCGTGAATATCGTGAAGAAGCAATCATTAGAGCGGGTATGAACCCATTCCTACTAGACAGTGATGACGTGTTTATTGACCTTTTAACCGACAGTGGCACAGGTTCTATTACTCAAAGAATGCAAGCAGCAATGCTAATGGGTGACGAAGCTTATAGTGGTAGCCGCAGCTACTATGCACTTGCTAACGCTGTAAAAGACATCTTCGGTTACGAGCTTACAATCCCGACTCACCAAGGTCGTGGCGCTGAGCAAATCTATATTCCGGTACTGATTAAAAAACGTGAGAAAGAAAAAGGCTTAGACCGCTCTAAAATGGTCGCACTATCTAACTACTTCTTCGACACCACTCAGGGTCACACGCAAGTGAACTGCTGTGTAGCGAAAAACGTCTATACCGATGAAGCTTTTGATACTGCTGTAAACGCAGATTTCAAAGGTAACTTTGATATCGCTAAACTGGAAATGGCGATTGAAGAAGCAGGACCTGCGAACGTGCCTTACATTGTCAGCACGATTACTTGTAACTCTGCCGGTGGTCAGCCTGTATCTATCGCGAACTTAAAAGCGGTATACGAAATTGCTCAACGTTATGACATTCCGGTCATTATGGACTCTGCTCGCTTTGCTGAAAATGCATACTTCATTCAACAACGTGAACCGGGGTATCAAGATTGGACAATCGAAGAAATCACTCGTGAAACCTACAAGTACGCAGATGGCTTAGCGATGTCAGCGAAGAAAGATGCGATGGTGCAAATGGGCGGTCTATTGTGCTTCAAAGACGAGTCAATGATGGACGTTTACACTGATTGTCGTACGCTTTGTGTTGTTCAAGAAGGCTTCCCTACTTACGGCGGTCTTGAAGGCGGCGCGATGGAGCGTCTGGCGGTTGGTCTTTACGATGGTATGCGCCAAGACTGGCTAGAGTACCGTATCGGTCAGGTTCAATATCTTGTTGATGGATTAGAAGCGATTGGCGTTGTTTGTCAGCAAGCGGGTGGCCACGCAGCTTTCGTTGATGCAGGTAAACTTCTACCTCATATCCCATCAGAGCAATTCCCAGCACACGCTTTAGCATGTGAACTATACAAAGTGGCAGGTATCCGCGCTGTAGAAATTGGGTCACTACTGTTAGGTCGAGATCCTGCAACAGGTAAACAACATCCTTGTCCTGCAGAGTTGCTACGTCTAACCATTCCTCGTGCAACTTACACTCAAACGCATATGGACTTCGTTATCGAAGCGTTTGAGAAAGTGAAAGAAAATGCGCACAACGTTAAAGGGCTCGATTTCACATACGAGCCACCAGTACTGCGCCACTTCACTGCTCGTTTGAAAGAAGTGGAATAATTTCTGAATCTAGCGCGCCTTCGGGCGCGCTTACTCCCACTAAATAGCGCAAAAACAAAATCTATAAATTTAGCGGGCTTATTTTCCAAACATGAAACTTAAACAAGAGTAACGATTATGAACAATAATCCATCTTTAGTCGGCGGAGCTTGTATCATTGCTAGCGTCTGCGTAGGGGCTGGAATGTTAGGTTTACCGAGTGCAGGTGCTGGCGCTTGGACAACTTGGTCTCTTATTGCAATTACTTTTACCATGATCATGATGACACTTTCTGGTTGGATGCTTTTAGAGGCATTCAAACGTTACGACCTTAAAGTGTCTTTTAACACTGTAACCAAAGATATCCTTGGTGATAATGTAAACCGAATTAACAACTTAGCGGTTTACTTTGTTGGCGGTATCTTACTTTATGCATACATCACCTCTTCAGGCTTAATTTTGGAAGGTGTGTTGGGCATTAACAATAAAATCGCTTCAGTCCTGTTTGTTGCTGTTTTCTCTCTTTTCGTTTGGCACTCTACTCGAGCAGTCGACAGGATCTCTATCGTTCTTATTGCCTTTATGGTGCTGAGTTTTGTATTCGGCGTGTCGGGTTTAGCCGTTAACATCGATGCAAGCGTGCTGTTTGACCGCATCAGTGAAGAATCAAATTACGCTCCATATGCGATGGCTATGTTACCTGTGGCATTAACATCGTTTGGTTATCACCATTCGGTAGCCAGTATGCGTTCTTACTATGGATGTGAGAATCGTGCGAAATACGCCATTCTTGGCGGTACCGTTATCGCACTATTCCTCTATTTCCTTTGGATGATCAGTATTTACGGTAACCTTCCACGTAGCGATTTCGGTCCCGTTATCGCTCAAGGTGGTAACGTAGAAGCACTATTAGCGGCACTCGGTTCGGTTATAGACTCTGACAAGGTATCGCATGCGATTAATACCTTTTCAATGGCTGCCATTTTGTCCTCGTTCATCGGCGTGGGTTTGGGAGTATTTGACTTCCTAGCTGATCTGTTCAAGTTTGAAGATACCAAACAAGGTCGTACTAAAACTTGGGTTGCAACATTCCTTCCACCGCTTGTGCTTTCTCTTTTATTCCCTTTCGGCTTTGTTCTGGCTATTGGTTATGCAGGTGCAGCGGCAACCATCTGGGCATGCTTGATTCCAGCGTTGTTGGCTCGTAAATCTCGCACACTGGAAGGTGGTCAAGAAGGCTTTATGGCTCCGGGTGGCAATGCCATGATTGGTACGCTGATCCTGTTTGGTGTTGCTACCGCCGTGTTCCACTTTATGTCAATGATGAATCTTTTGCCGACTTTCAATGGCTAATCGCATTCAACAAAACGATAAATAACGAGAAATACAATGGCAGAAATACTCAACACAACGAAAGCACCATTAGCAATCGGTCCTTATGTGCAAGGTGTAAACTTAGGCGCAATGGTCATTACCTCAGGGCAGTTACCTATTAACCCTGAGACAAAACAAATGCCTGAAGATGTAGCAGAGCAAACCTTACAATCGTTAAACAATGCTCTTTCTATCATTGAAGAAGCAGGACTAAACGCCACTAACATAGTGAAGACGACGGTATTTGTTAAAGACTTAAATGATTTTCCTATTGTAAACAAAGTCTATGGCGAATTTTTTGAAAGCCACAACGCATCATTCCCTGCGCGATCTTGTGTAGAAGTAGCAAGACTACCGATGGATGCAAAAGTGGAAATAGAAGTAATAGCAACCCAATAGTCGCGATTTTCGAGACAATAAAAAAGACGCTTTAAGCGTCTTTTTTATTTGAATTTATGCAATGTAAGTTAGACCTAGCACACCAACAACAGCGAGCGTCGCGACAAACATTATAAGGCTGGATAATTTGTCAGCCAATGTAGATTGCGAATTACTTTTTTCTAAAGAGTGCTTCTTATCGAAAATAGAAATTAGTGCTGAGTTCATGATTTACTGCGCCTTGTCACATTTTATACATGGTGCGCATTCTAACTTTTTTGTGAACTTCGTCAAACTATTTAATGCACATTTCGTAATCAATAATTCCATCTCGATAAGAAAATAGCTACCTAAAACGAGCAAAAGACTTTGGCTTGCAAAGTGGGAACCTGATTGTTCAGTCTTCAACCATGCAAGTACACTTTTTAATCACACCATTTTTTTAGTATAGGTATCTTTACTGTATAAAGAAACAGTATATACTGTTCAAAAATACAGTATTGTTTAACTATACAGGTGATGAAAAATGCTGGCTCATTTAAGCGTAAACAACTTTGCAATCGTGAAATCTTTGCAGCTTGAGCTTTCACAAGGAATGACAACTATTACTGGCGAAACTGGCGCTGGTAAATCTATTGCCATTGACGCCCTAAGTTTATGTCTTGGTGGTCGTTCAGAAGCCGGTATGGTTCGACAAGGTGAAGACAAAACCGAAGTCAGCGCCTCATTCATCTTAGACAACAACATTAATGCGACACGTTGGTTGGAAGATAACGACCTTTTAGATGGTAAAGATTGTATTCTACGCAGAACCATCACTAAAGACGGTCGTTCACGCGCATTTATCAACGGCAGCCCGGTTCCTGGCTCGCAACTAAAAGCTCTGGGTCAACTGTTGATCAACATTCATGGTCAACATGCTCATCAACAATTGATGAAACCAGAACAACAACTGGCAATGTTGGATCAATACGCCAACCACACCAATCTATTAAAAAGTACTCGCGTGAGTTATCAAAACTGGCGTCAAGCGAATAATCAGCTCAAACAGCTAAAAGAAAACCGTCTACAGAATCAAGCTCAATTACAACTTTTGGAATACCAAATTAAAGAATTGAATGAGCTTTCAATTGGTGAAGAAGAGTACAGTGAGATTGAACAAGAACATAAGCGCTTATCTAATAGCGGTGATCTTGCTTTGAACTGCCAAAAAGCAATCACACTGATCGATGAAGGCGAAGAAGTTAACGCGCTAAGTCTGTTGCAATCCACCAGCCATACCTTAATTGAATTGGCAGAGATGGACAGCTCTCTATCTGCATTACCAAATATGATTGCGGAAGCAATTATCCAGCTTGAAGAGGCGAATAACGAGCTTCGTTCTTATCTTGATCATATTGATGTCGACCCAGAACGTATGGCTTACGTGGAAGAACGTTATTCAAAAATCATGTCTCTTTCTCGTAAACATCATGTTCTACCAGAAGAGCTGTATCAACATCATCAAGAGCTTTTAACGCAAATTGAACTGCTTGATAGTTCTGATGAAAAGCTGGCTGAACTTGAAGCTGACGTGACAAAACAATATCAAGAGTTTCTGGCTCAAGCGGAAAAACTGAACAAGTCACGTACGCGCTACGCGAAAGAACTAGATAGATTAATTAGCCAAAGCATGCACGAATTAAGCATGGAAAAAGCGCAGTTTAAAATTGATATTAGTAGCCAAGCGGACCACCCAACGCCACTGGGTATCGACTCCATCACTTTCTTGGTTTCAACCAACGCAGGTCAACCGCTTCAGCCGATTGCTAAAGTGGCATCAGGTGGTGAGCTTTCACGTATTTCTCTTGCTATCCAAGTGATCACTGCGCAAAAAGTGGATACCCCAAGTTTGATCTTCGATGAAGTAGATGTGGGAATTTCAGGTCCAACTGCGGCTGTGGTTGGTAAAATGCTGAGAAAACTAGGTGAATCAACTCAGGTACTTTGTGTCACACACTTACCTCAAGTTGCTGGTTGTGGTCATAACCAAATGTTTGTTGCGAAGCAAACCAAAGGCGGTCAAACCGAAACGCAAATGATTAAACTCGATAACGAGCAGCGTGTTTCTGAGCTAGCACGTCTACTTGGTGGCAGTCAGATTACTGAATCAACATTAGCCAACGCAAAAGAGTTGCTAATTGCTGCATAAACAACAAAAGCAGTCTAAACCATAAAACTAGTGATTTTTTATCTGCTGTTTGCAACTAAATTCAAAATTCGCAGTCTCAACTAGCTCATAGCGATTTGATGTTTTTACATTCGCTGCGAGCTTGTTTATTATCTTGCGAGTTTTGTTTACGGTTTATAGAAGTTTGAATATGCAGTTTACCAAATGGCTGATTGCCATTCCCCTAGCAGTGACGACCTTGTCTGGCTGCTCATTACTAGAAAAATTGGTTTATCGAATCGATATCAATCAAGGCAACTATGTTGAACAAGAAGCCGTAAATAAATTGAAATTTGGTATGAGCAAAGAGCAAGTACGTTTTGTTCTCGGTTCTCCAATGCTGATAGAAAATGGTTATCCAGATACTTGGTATTACATCTATCACCATACCGAAGGTCATAAAGATTCAGAGCAGAAAAATCTTATCGTAAAATTCAATCCAACAGCTGGAACTCTGACTGATGTTTCTGGTGATTTCCCAGCCGGCGATGCGTTTTTCGAAGGCATAAACTGATCTGTTTTAGATATTGAGTTTTCGAGTGCTTTAATTTTTCGAAACAAAAATGTTTGCACAACATCAAATGTAAAAAAGAGCTTGTTAATACAAGCTCTTTTTTACTTTCCAATTTATCTTAACTAACTTACTTAGCATTGGCCGCTTGAGCTCTTTGCTGTTCAACGCGCTTACGACGGATTTCTTTTGGATCTGCCAATAACGGGCGATAGATTTCAATTCTATCTCTGTCACGTACAGTCGAATCCAGTTTCACATTTCGGCTAAACACTCCGACTTTGTTAACCTTCAAATCAATCTCAGGGTACAATGCCAAGATGCCAGAAGTTTGAATAATCTCTTCTACGGTCATATCTTTGCTTACAACAAGATTCAACACTCGCTGCTCATTTGGTAGAGCATAAACCACGTCTACGTGGATGATATCGGATTCAATACTCATTATGCGTAAACCTGCTTTGCACGTTTAGTGAAGGCATTTACCATATTACCGGTCAGCTCGTTAAAAATTTTTCCAAAAGCCAATTCAATCATCTTGCTGGAGAATTCGAACTCTAACTTCAATTCAACCTTACAAGCCTGCTCGTCCAATGGCGTAAAATGCCATCCACCACGTAAGGTTTTAAATGGACCATCAACCAAATTCATCACGATTGATTCTCCGTGGCGTAATTCGTTTGATGTCGTAAATGTTTTGCTGATACCTGCTTTCGATACATCGACCGACGCGATCATTGCTTCAGATGATGATTCCAATATACGAGAACCTGAGCACCCCGGCAAAAATTCAGGGTAGCGAGCGACATCATTAACTAAATGAAACATCTGCTCTGCACTAAACGACACCAACGCAGAACGACTAATTTGTTTCATCTTTACTCCTCATCATTACCCAGACATATCGGTTAGAGCTGATTGTACTGTCATACTTATGTCACCTCAAGTAACTGCACATTGCTACTTGTTAGACGGCTCGGTTAACCTTATGCTACGCAAAGAAAAGCATTTCCTATCTAATCACCAAATCCGTATAATGCGCCCACTATGGTAAAGAAAAATTCAAAGACAAAAGCGGGTAGCAACACTATCGCGCTTAATAAAAAAGCTCGCCATGAATACTTCATTGAAGATGAAGTAGAAGCAGGGCTTGAGCTACAAGGCTGGGAAGTAAAATCACTTCGTCAGGGCAAAGCAAATATCGCTGAAAGCTATGTTTTCATGCGTGACGGAGAAGCTTTTGTTTCTGGTATGACAATTACTCCGCTACAACAAGCCTCTACACATGTTGTAGCTAACCCTACTCGCGTTCGTAAACTGCTATTAAGTCGTCGTGAACTCGACAATCTTTTCGGCCGAATTAACCGCGAAGGTATGACTTTAACAGCGTTGTCTCTTTACTGGTCTCGCTCTTGGGTAAAACTCAAAGTTGGCGTTTCTAAAGGTAAAAAGCTTCATGACAAACGTGATGATTTAAAAGAAAAAGATTGGGCGAGAGAAAAAGCACGCGTAATGAAGAGCTCATTGCGTTAATCTTGACCAAACAGACGCACAGCGCTAGACAGGCAAAGCTTTTCTGGTACTATGCATCAACAACCTTGGGGCTGATTCTGGATTCGACGGGAATTTTGAAGTCTGAGGTGCATGCCGAGGTGCGGTAGGCCTCGTTAACAAACCGCAAAAAAATAGTCGCAAACGACGAAAACTACGCACTAGCAGCTTAATACCCTGCTCGGAGCTCTCTCGCCCTAGCTTCCGCACGTAAGACGGGGAATAACGAGGGATCAAACCCAAACGCGCTAGCTCGGATTCTCCCGCCTGAGAGATGAACGGCGAATTATAATTCAGGATAGTCATTCATTAGCGTGTCGGTTCGCAGATGGGTGGCGAAATTAAAGATCGACTAAGCATGTAGTACCAATGGTGAATGATTTTCGGACGGGGGTTCAAATCCCCCCAGCTCCACCAATTCATAGTTTAAAGACGTCCTAGGGCGTCTTTTTTCTTGCCTGCAACAACGTAAAATCAATAACTTAGCGTTCATCAACGTCCAATAACATCTTTTGACATCTTTGACTTTTAGTAACCACTGTAGTAACCATAGACTATAGATACTAAATTATGGTTACTACAATGCCTAGAATCACCAAACCTTTAACAGCAACAGAAGTTAAGAATGCAAAACCAAAAGAAAAGGAATACTGCCTTTCTGATGGACAAGGATTACAACTCCGCATACTTCCTAGTGGCTCCAAACAATGGCAACTTAACTACTACCGCCCTACAAATGGAAAACGAGCTAATTACAATTTAGGTCGCTATCCCGATGTTAACCTTGCACATGCAAGAAAAAGCTCATTACTAGCAAAAGAGCTGATCGCTCAAGGGATCGATCCTCAAGAACAAAAGCAGAAGAAACAGCAAGAGTATAAAGAGACTCATGAAAATACATTTGAAAATGTATCTAAAGAGTGGTTTGAAATTAAAAAAGACTCAATTACTCCTGACTATGCTATTGATATCTGGCGTTCATTAGAACTACATGTATTTCCAAAATTGGCAAAAACGCCAATCAAGGATATAAGCGCTCCATTAATAATAGAACTATTACGCCCTATAGAAGCAAAAGGGAGTTTAGAAACAGTTAAGCGCCTAAGTCAGCGGCTAAATGAAGTAATGAATTACGCGACAAACTGCGGTCTAGTTCAAGCAAACCCATTAAGTGGAATAAAAGCAGCCTTTAAGAAACCCAAAAAAGAAAACATGGCAGCATTAGCTCCAGCCGAATTACCAGAGCTAATGAATGCGATTGCTCATGCAAGTATTAAACGAACAACTCGTTGCTTAATCGAATGGCAACTCAATACGATGACTCGTCCTTCAGAGGCATCAGGTGCTAGATGGGAAGAAATTGACGTCGAGGAAAAAATTTGGACAATTCCTGCGGTGCGAATGAAGAAGAGACGGGATCACCGCATTCCTCTTACTGAACAAATGTTGGCTATTTTAGATGTGATGAAGCCTATTAGTGGGCATAGAGAGTTTGTTTTTCCTTCTGACCGCGATCCTAAGAAACCATGCAATAGTCAAACTGCCAACATGGCTTTAAAACGAATGGGCTTTGCTGGGCGATTAGTTAGCCATGGTCTACGCTCCCTTGCTAGTACGACTCTCAATGAGCAAGGTTTTGAGCCTGATTTAATTGAATCTGCACTAGCACATGTAGATGACAACCAAGTTCGTAGTGCTTACAACCGAACAGATTACATCGAACGCCGTAGACCTATGATGTGCTGGTGGAGTGAGCACATCGAAGAAGCGTCTAAAGGTAGCCTATCAGTAACAGGAACCAAGCAGTTAAAAGTAGTTTAAGTACTACTCATTACTTTTTCAAAACGGACACCTATTGAGGTCATAATCTATTGATTTCAATAGGTT
This sequence comes from Vibrio ziniensis, assembly GCF_011064285.1. Classification (NCBI taxonomy): domain Bacteria; kingdom Pseudomonadati; phylum Pseudomonadota; class Gammaproteobacteria; order Vibrionales; family Vibrionaceae; genus Vibrio; species Vibrio ziniensis. Next base: position 775,821 of record NZ_CP049331.1, on the reverse strand, counting down.
CAATTTATCTATCTTATCAAGGTTACCTTCCAAAACTTTTCAAATAGATATTACTGACATGATGCAGCGCATAAAGCGTTTTTGATTTTTCAATCATTGGAGAACGAACATGTCAGAATCATTGATTACCTATCCTATTACTATCCATTCCAAGCAAGAAGCCATTGATGTTGCAAATAACATCATCAGAGAATCCTTTGCTGGTGGCGATACTTATTGCAATCCAGAACAAACGAAGAAGTACCTTACCTGTCAGCTAGGCTCATACGAGCGTGAAGTGTTTGCAGCTATGTTCCTTGATAACCAACATCAGTTACTCGAATTTAAAGAGCTGTTCCAAGGCACTGTAGACAGCGCAAGTGTTTACCCAAGAGAAGTAGTTAAAGAAGCATTGAAGTGCAATGCTTCCGCTGTGATATTCGCCCACAATCACCCTTCAGGTATAGCCACTCCATCCAGTGCAGATAGACGTATTACTGAGCGATTGAAAGATGCGTTATCGCTGGTGGATATCCGAGTATTAGACCACATCGTTGTTGGTAGAGAATGCGTCTCACTAGCAGAGAGAGGCTTATTATGATTGAACAACACTATGGTGATATCAAAGTCCCTAAGCATCTACACAAACAGTTAGAGCGAATACTAGGACATGCACCGATACCAAATAACACGGAACGTCTGATTATTAACTGTCGGCAGAAAAGCTACTACCAGACTCGTAAAGGAGCACATCCTGTTGAAATACAGCTCAAGAGAGTTAACAGCTCTGATAAATGGAACATTGTCTTCTTTGCTAGCTTTTCCTACCCCAATGAACATGCAAGCAAAGTAGAGCCTGAGCTGTATTTCCATCTAACCAACAAATGGTGCTATCAACCAGACACAGGTAGTGTTGACCTTTCAACTCCAGAAGCAAGCGAGCGATTAAACTCTTGGATGCATGCCTTAGATAGGCACCTGCTTCGTAATCTATTCGATAAAGTGTTAGTCACCATTCTCGCCACTCACGACGAACAATAAACCACCCATTTTTACTTTTGATCCTATAACTAGGAGGGTTCACTATGCCTAAATTATCATTTACTCCAGCTTTACTACCGATCTCCAGCAAGCTTTTTGAGCTACTAAATCAGCATTACGAAAAGCAACTAGAAGCTAATGAGTCACTGTCCACCAGCCGACATATTGTATTTAACTTTCGAGACAGAAGTTACAGTGCTGAAGAAGGCGGCTATCACCCTGTTGAAATAGCGATTCGTCAGTCATCCAATAACCAATGGTCTATCGAATACATTACCGATTTCACTTATATGGGAAATTACTATCCCGAACTAGAACGCAATTTAGATTTTGATTTTCGGTCAGAAAAGTTCTTTATTGCTTACAAAGGTTGGCTGGCGATGGATACTCGCAGTTCAGCTAAACAGCTTTATCAGTTATGGGAAAAGAATTTTCTGGCATATGTTGATATGGAAGCATTTGATGAAGTTAAAGTAACACCACTGTAGCTTTCATTGCGGTTAAAAATAACCCAGCAGCGTAATGCTTACTGGGTTATTTTTTTGTTTTAAAGACCACTTGTAACAAGAAAATGGACAGAAATACGTCATCGTAACAGCTTTCCTTTGCCATAGTTTTACTCTATATAGTTTGATTACATTTTTTTACCATAAAAAGTGTCTATGGAGCTCAGGCCGAACCAGTCACTCACTATACCTTCTGCATAATTGAAACGCCCCTTTACTTACACCATTGCCTCTTCGTAAACTTTTTCAACCTCGGTAAACTTAGTGACGCTCTCTAAGCGAGTTAAGGTTGTGAGTTTCATTGAGTTCTTCATTGGACGATGTGGCACTTTGGTCACTGGCGTTTGCAGTGATAGCGGCTTGCCTAGCTCAAATAAATAATACAAATCAGCCAAGCCTGACTTCTTACCAGCTTGATCTTCGGTAATGGCATAGCGTGGTAACACTGTGACTCGTTTAACCGGCCAAAGTTTGTCAATTTGCTTGGTTGAACTTTGAGTGTCTGAAGTAGACGCCAACGCTAAATAGCGAATTTCCTCGGCAATATGTTGCTTAAATTTCTTCAAAAACGTGCTTTGCGGCAGGTGATACCACTGCGCTGTACCCTGCTCAAATTTTTCAAAGTAGCCATTATCACGACAACGTTGCCCACCTAATGCCAATGTCATCGTCAAATCGGGGTACAGCACTTGCTTCATGCCAGCGTACGGAATTCTAGCGGCTTCTTGTACGTAGAGCCTTTCCGCCATGCCTGCCACAGGATACATGGCCTCATTGCCTTGCACTAATTGTGCATTCGGTGCTGTGCCAATTTGCGCTTGCAAGAATTCTAGCAACCACTGATGGCCCGAATAACTGCTCTTAGTCTGGGTAGGATCAATTTGACTAGGCTCATCTTGGCTAGGTAAGAGTGCAAATGCACCAATACCCACTTCTTCTATCGCAGCTGCATAGGGGTTGGATTTGATGGTTTGATCAAAAAAGCCTGGGTATAAAGCAAACGCACCAAAAACGGGACGGCTTTTTTTAGCAGGTTGCCCTTCGATTTTACTGGATGGAGACTCAGACAAGCGCGGCTCTGATAGGCGAATCAAGGCATCCCGATAACGGTGCATTTGGTTAATGGCATCGTCTGGTACGTAATCCGTACTTTCAATATCTTCATTGCTGTCATCAAAGCGGTTTTTTTCGGTTTTAATACGATACTTGGCATCAAACAACCAAATAAACTGCTTTTCTTCTGATGAGTCTGCTTTTGTTAAATGGGCGCTTTTAGGCAATGTCACTTCCAACACAATATCCGGCTCTTGGTTAACTAAGTACGAGCGTATTGATTGGCCCTTTTTGGTAAACTTAGGCTCGTGTGCCAGCCTAGCGGTCACACCATCGCTGCGTTTAAAACGGAATGCTCCAGCAAAAGCATCTTTTAGTTGGTACTCAAAAAAGTCATTTTGGGCGAGCTTAGCCGCACCGTTTTCCACCAATTCAAAGCCAAGATCCTGCTCTAAAATCTGCTTCAAACACAAAAAGCACCACACTTCGTAAATCTCGGCCACTGACTTCATCGAAATGCTCGACTGATTGCCAAATGCATCTAAATAAAATTCCAGCTCCTGCCAAATACGATACACCGCGCTGTAACCCGTTTTTTGCTGTAGCACTAACGACTCACGATTTAATCCTGTGTATGCACCAACCTCTTTTAAAAAACTTTGACCTAACACTTTTTGCAGCGGTTGTTGCCAACTATGTAGCTCATTTAAAAATGAATCCGACAAACGTTGCCGTTCTGGTGCTTGGTTACTTTTCCTCAGCTTTTGTTCAAACTCCGCTAATTGCCGCTTGCTTTTACTCACAGCCATTTTGATAAAGCGGTTTTCTGGGGTATCCACACTCAGTTGCTTTTTTTCGACTGAGTAGCGTTTATCGTACTGGCCATTCGCAAAGTCTTGCTTGACCTGCTCTGCTAACTTACGAGACAAACGGCCTTTTAATTTGGCCGCTTTAATATTGGCTACCGTTGGTTGCAAACGGCTATGCGGTGCGGCACAAATCACTTTTAAGCCTTGCTCAAAACGCTCCCTTAATGCGGCAAAATTAGCTAACCACATCAGTGGAAAATGCCCGCGTTGCTGGCTAGTCGCTGCATCCTGCTCTGTTTTTTCTACTAAGCTAAAGCGCCAAAGTGGATAAATCTTGTCAATATCTAGGTACATGACTGGTAGATCTTGGTGCAGAGCCATTTTGGTTGGCAACACTTCAAAAGCTATATGCTGAGTCTGTATTTTACCATTGAGCTCAAAGGTGAGAGGCAAACGTAACCACCCCACATCATTGCCGGTATTGATGGTACCGGTTAAACGTGCAGGCACTACGCCCCTTGCGGTTTTTACTTCAGGGGCAAAACGGAACGCCTCATTCATTCTTTGGCTGCGATGGGTTAACCGCGCATTAGTGACTTCACTAAAAAAGACCCACTCAAACTGGTACTGAGTATTCTCAAAAAACAGCGGGGAATTTAATGTCAGCTCAGCATGTTTCGCTAAGCCATTAGCAACAAGGTCATTTTCGGCTAAGTCCCTTTCATCTAACCCACTTTGTACTAAACCATTTGCAACTAGCCCTTGCGGTTCAATAGCATTGCTCAGCTGCGCCGCTGGCGCAAAGCGCAATTCGTAGCTTGGTTGTGCATGATTAGCGCTCGCCCTGTGCGCCATGGTTTTCTTGTACACGCTCAACCGCTGGCTAATATCATTCGCCCAGACCGAAAACTCAAAGTCAGGGGTTTGTAATCGTATTAACTCCGGCATTCCCTACCACTCCTTACACCATCACTGTACGGGTTCTGCTTATAGGTTGCATTCATTGCAGAAGGCATCAAACAGCACCGACTCATTAAGGCCAGAAACTGGTAAAGGTGGCACTGGCTAATCGCTCGCTCATCCACTGCAACTTAGCTTTTGAACGGCAAGGTATGCGAAGTACTTTTTCCTCATCAGTAGCACCATCGGCCACGATTTTCTCGCGATACAAGTCAGGGCGTTGATTGGCTTCGTCTGTCTCAGACACGAACCAAATAGGGGCTAACTGGTCTGCCAGCACAGCGCTAAGTTCTTCCAGCAAATCCTTGCGATTTGATGTTGTCAGCTTGTCGGTATCGCCTTCGATACGCGGCAGAACCTTACACATCATAAAGTCGTCCCATACGGCTTTTAAGGTCAGGTCATCTTGTGGTTGGCTACTAGCAACCGCTAGAAGAAGTTCATTGAGCGCACGGAACGCCAACTCAAACGGTGTATTTTTTAGCACCGCATTAACGGCCGATAAAAACGCAACCGTTTTTGTGCCATCAACATCAAAAGTATCAGCTAAATCCGCTTTGCTGGCGTTTGACCAAGTGGGATAGCTAAGGCGCTTGTTGCAATTAGTTGGAGTGAAAAAATCGTTATAGTCGTTAGGGAAAAACGCACCAAAATCAAAGCTCAGCGCTCGGTCAATCACCTTGCGTGAAAAGCCGTGCGTGGTTTCATCCATATTCACCGTACCAGCAACCAGCAGGTTAAACGGAATGCCTAAACCATATTGGCAAATGTCTGCCCATAGTTCATCGTATTGCGCACCATCAAAGCCAAGCGCTTCGCGTAACGTTTCTTTATCAGCGACTTCTTTAATGGTGGCGGGTTTTAATAATGCATCACTGCTGTAGGTAAAGTGATCACCCGACCAACGCCATTCGCGAGTTTCTAGCACCGATAAATAATCAGCAAAATACTGCTCAACAGGAGCAAGGTTCATTTCATCCAAGCACAGCCAGTAAGGCAGTACCTTATCTAACTCATCGCGTTCGCCTGCTACGACGAAACGCTTACCTTGGTCTTCGCTCTCTTGAACCTCAATGGTCAAGCCTCCATCAACAATGCCCCGCCATGCTTTGGCGATAAACTGTAATACATCAGTGGTTATGTATTCAGCAGCATCATTTAAGCGTGAGATATAACCAAGTAAATCACTTGGTTCATGCCAATCGGGGCGCACCGAGGTTAAACAATAGGTTTCTGCAAACTGCTTAGAGGTTTTTGCTTGTTCACGCACAAAGCGGGTTTTACCTGTGCCAGAGATGCCAGCTAGAAGAAGGAATGGTTTGGATAAATCCGTTCTAACTAAGCTAAAAGGCTTTTCAGATTTATTTTTTACATACAACTTTATTGATATAGGTTTCTGACTAGGCTTAACGATAAGAGCTGTTACACCGTATGAACTTAAAATATCTACAGCAGCCCTAAGCTCATCTTGCTGCTTCTCTACGCCACCACAAGTCAAAAAAGCAAATCTAGTTTTTTCACTACTTCTTTTTCCAAATCGTTTTAAAACCGTTTGCCATTCATTAATGCTTGAGCTAGTGCACTCAAATTCATCACCTAAATATGAAATTTTAAAAATCCCATTCTCAAGATCTTTTTTTGCACCTAAAACAGAGATATCAGTCAACTCGACAAATACACTAAGTACATCATCTTCTGATATATACCTCTGTTTCTTACTGTAATTGTTTAAAACTGTATCCTTAATGTAATTGCGAGAGAGAGGCTCTCCAGCAATTCTTATTAATTCAGGATCATTTTCAAGTTCATCTTGAAACTTACCAGACCTAGCTGAATCAAGCCCCATATAACCAACTTCGTCGGCTTTGGAGAAAATATAATCAAAAACCTCGTCCCTATTTCCTTTCATATATTGATCAATCCTGTTTTAATAAAAATTCTCTGATTGATGTTGCCACCTCATATGACAACATAGGTGGTACTGCATTACCTATTTGCATAACATTTGAAGTAGCAGAATGAGGGAAAATAAAAGAGTCGGGGAATGTCTGTAGGCGAGCACATTCCCTGATAGTTAGCCTTCTATCTAATTCATAATGAAATTGGACTCGAGACTTAGCGTTTGCCCTAATTGTATAAGAGGGTTCGTCTGCTTTGCAGTGCTCATCACCTTGCCCATTCCCTTTCTTAGCTTTTGATGCCTTGAAATACTGGCTTTGGTTGGGAATAGTCTCATCGATGACTTTTTCCAAATCTTCAATTGCCCATTTAGTTCCGCGATGCATACCAACAAATTTAGGTTCTGGCTTTAAAGGCTCGCCTTCAAGATCATTTCTGGTGCAAACAAAAAACAGCCTTCTCCGACTTTGTGGCACACCATAATCTGGAGCAAAAAGATCCCACACTTGGACTTTATAACCTTGCTCTCTAAAATCATTAACTATAGTTTCTAGCACTGCACCTTTTTGCATCCGCGCTAAATTAGGAACATTTTCAGCGCATACAATTTTAGGTTTGTGATGTTGCATATATCTAACCAAAACTTTGTATAGTTGTCCCCTGTCAGAGCTAAGGCCTCTTTTAGGGCCACAAGAACTAAAATCTTGGCACGGAAAGCCACCAATCAACACATCAGCACTAGGGAAATCATTAACAAGCTCTTCAGATAACTCAACTTGGCTAATAGGTATATCTAAATTTTTCTTTATTGTTTCAACACACTTTTCATCTTTCTCATAAGCAGCCAGAGTTGAGAATGGCTGACTTTCAAAGGATTGATCTTTGTATGTAAAACCACCTTCAAATCCCATATCCAGTCCACCAACACCTGTAAACATTGAGACCAAAGTAAATTTATTTTCTAACAAATCTTTTTTTCCATCATTCAAACTCAAATCACACAATATGTTGAATTTACTATATTTAATTTTCGGTCTAATACTTTTCCCAAAACTCTCAATATCAATGAGACCATGTTTCTCTAACGTTTTAATAGTCCGAGAAAGATTACTTACTGCTCGCCCAGTTAATTCAGATAACTCTGTAATATTTTCAGGTTTTTTATCTGCAATAGTCTTTAGCAAATTCTGATTTTCTTCAGATAGAACCGATGCAATTGATTTAAGGGAGTCAAACCAAACATCTACTTGGTTTATGGAACTTGGACTTTGACCTTTAATGCCAATAATACAGCTAGACACGCCTATACCCACCTCTGACACAAAACACCTTTAATACTAGGTAAATAAACACACCGTATGTTATCAACTAATGATAAGACGTCAACTGCAATCCAGACGCTAATAATCCAAGATGCCGCCTTTAACACTGTACATTCGTGGCGGATGTTGTCGGGCAGACTCAATTTGCGCAGTGGCCGAGTAGCATCGGGGGATTAAGTAGCCATCAGCGCATCGGTGACTTCACGCCAGCCGGTTGGGTGAAACAGGTAGAGGGGGGTTAGGCCCGCAACCATACAAAGGCATCTCAGACAACCATTAAGGATGGTTTTCCGAGAAATCAGTAACGCAATCATATCCAGATTCTCATTATCATAAGTAGGTAAATTAAGAACAAGAGAAGCATTCTACCATTCCTTGTTTGAAAACCTTTGGGCATTTTCATGTTAAAACTTAAACACAGGGGCTTTCAGCCCCTGTCATATAAACATCTTACGCTTTAACCCATTGCTTAATAGTTACACTTTCAACATTTTGTCCACGACTCTGCAACTTCTCTTCCATCCACTCTTCAACTTCCGACTCCAGCCATGCAACCGCTCTATCCCCCAGTGAGATTGTTTGAGGAAAGCGTTCTTCACTCATGAATTTGTAAATGCTTGAGCGGCTTAGTGCTGTGATTGCCATAACTTCTTTTAAACGTAAAAATTTCATTTGAGTATTTCCTTTGGTCATTACTGTTCAAAGAAAATCCGCATCAAATGAAAAAATATTTTTGCTCTCACCCAGCCTTAACCTCCTCACTCATTTCCAAATAAATTCAATGAGATATTACTACCTTGCATAACCTTAAACGGTTTGGTTTGTGATGAACCTTACCGTTGTTATTCACTTGAACATTCGACTTATAAAAGGAAAACACATGAGTAATAAACGAACCTTGGAAGACGCGATTGAGAACACGGTTGGTGTCGCAGCGCTCCTGACTATGGCTCCTATATTTGGTGGTATTGGCGCTCTCACTGCCGCAGGCTTTGCCGTTTCTGCCACGGTTGGTACTGGCGTAGCGGTCATGGACAGCGAAGAAAATGAAGAAAGCAATTAGCAGCCAATAAAACAAAGCCGCTCGATATGAGCGGCTATATTATTCAGGCAAAAAAATAGGAAGCGCTTGGCTTCCTACTTGGTATTGAAGATGGATATTTACTGCACTTTAAATGCTTCAGAGATACAGTCGGTTTGGGCATACGCTTGAGCGTCATTGTTTGCGTTTAACTCACAAATCGTGTCACTGCCAGCATAGCCATAATAGGTGTAATCACAACCACCACTACCACAAGACCAAGAGTTGTAAGCCTTGAAACGATAGTCACCCAGTTGTTCTACATACACACGATTTTCACCAAATTGGTAATCCTTACCGTACTCAGAGCGAAGCTTCATATCCATTGAAAGTTGTAGGCTATTCGCAACGGCTTGAAGGCTAGGTACTTGTTGCGCTGCTAGATGGTTGTTTGAGTGACTTTGATAGCTCGTATATCCATCATCAAAGTATTCCGTGCCATGCAGCGTTAGTACGATGGATACCAGTGAACTGAACAACACAGATAAACCCATCATGGCAAAGGTGTATTTCAGTCGCTTACCTACTCGCGCATGTAAGTAGCAAGGCATGATTAACCACCACCATGACCAACCTGTATATGTATAACCTTCTGTTTTTCTAAACTTCCACCAGTCATACAACCAAACAACAAAAACAATCCCCCAAGACATGGCAACAAAAATGGGGCTTATCCAAAGCTCATATGAATCTTCTCGGCTGTATCCTAGGTAAAGAGCTAAAAGATAAATGAGCACTGACGCAGAAGACGGTGCATAAACCAAAGCCCAAACATCTTTTAGTGTCGCAACAAAACCCAGCAACTGAGGTGTTTCTTTAGGCTCTATGTTTGCTTTCAGTGGTGGTGGAACATTTGCATTCACCACACGCTCTTGGCTAACGTTGGCATCAAGATATTCACTTAATACCGTCTCTCGTAGTGGCATCCAATCACTGAGTGCTTTCGTCCATACCAGAGATAGCTCATTCAGTGACTTGGACTGTATAAGAGCAATCATCTCTTCAAGCGTCACGCCACCGCACTGCTTCCCCCCTTTTTCATAAAACCATACAGCATCTACTGCCTGCTTATCCGTCATAGCTCGTTCCTATTGTGACTACATTAAAGCAGCCAAGAGTAACGAGTCATAAGGCAGCATGTGTCGCACTGCATACGCTAAGCATCAAAATTTACGCCACCAGCTCGAATGCGGCACTTAATGCCACATCGCCGAATAGATTGCTGTTTTCTTTACCGAGAGAGAGGACAAAGCTATGTCATCAACTAACCATTACCCCTATCAACACCACTCAATCTCTGAGTTGTTCGCTCTGCTAAAAAACACGCCCACTCAGGACGTCAAACTCGCGGTAGTCAACGAACTGCATCGTCGTGGTTACAGCGATGACGATATCGAAATCACCCTGCAATAACCCGTAGCAATCCCATCGCATCGACTTACCATCAAACATGGCACGAACATGAAAAAGAAAAAACGATACTCGACACAAGAGCATGTGAAGATCGTGTTTGAGATATTTAAACTCGTTCCTTATAGCCACAAAACGACAGCTCAAGCGATTCAACAACAGTTAATCGAACAAGAAATCTATCGAGACATTCGTACCGTACAGCGCAATCTGCACTTACTGGTATCAATGGGTTTTGTTGACCAAGACACACGAAGCAAGCCTTACGGTTATCAAAACATCAGCAATAAGCTCACACCGTTAGGCAGAAAAGAAGCGTTAATTTTCCAATTAGCGTTGAATCACATTCATGGTCTTCTTCCGAACAATGCGATTAAAGCCCTTAATGGTCGCTTTGAAGATGCCAAGCTTATTCTTCATCCCAATACCGAAAACACCAAAGAGCGACAGTGGCTTAGAAAGGTAATGAGTAAAGCCAATCATCATGGTTTATCTATCTCACAAAGCCTTATAGAGAAGATTACGACCGCTCTTTATCACAATCACTGGATTAACCTTTACGTTGATACAACAGGCTCCAATCCGCTCTATCACATGCCTTTAGGTTTAATTCAAAAAGATACAGGCATTGAGCTTGTTACAGGCGTTTATCGCGAACAAGCGTTAATCACTCACCGCTTTAACCTCAACGATATTCAAGACGTCAAACTATCCACGTTCACCTTTGAGTATCCCGAACACTTCAATTTGAAATCACACTTAGAAACCAAAAGGAAAACACAATGAAACTATTGATATCTACAATCCTAACGACATTCGTAAGTTTAGTGTCATTCAGTGCTTCAGCTAACTTTGAAGCCACCGCTTATGGCTTAAGCCCTCGCGGTGTTGCGATAGAAATCACTAACAACGGCGATACGGTCACTATTACGGATGCGTCCATCAACAACGGGAATTGCACCACGACTCGATTTTTAACCAAAGAAGAGAATCGTCGTCGCTTTACGTCAGGTCGCACTATCCCAACTTGGCCGTTCTTACTGAAATCTGGCGACACATTAAAGGTAGGTAACAGTCATACAAACTGCCATGTGCGTTCATTACGTCTAACAACTGACCTAAATGAAACTATTGATTTTAATTGGTAATGACAAGAATGAATAATTTCTTTAACTCACTGAAGTATCCATTACATATTAAATAACAAAGTATTAGGGCTACCGTTTTTGGTAGCCCATATCCTTGGTTATCGATAGCTATAGCCAAAACTACGACTTTCACGCGAGATATTCTTACTCTTGTTTTTACAAAGGTAACTCACTGCATATCTTTCAAACCTTTCACGCTCTTCATATCGCCCATGTTTATCTAGCCAATATATGGCTGAACCATTTTTATCAGCAATCTCAGCTAAACGCCCATACTCTAAAACATTCGCACCTTTCCCATAAAGCGCTACTGCCCACGCTTTCTTGATGATAAAGGCTAATGAAGTAGTAGAGTCATAATCACCTAAATTCATGAAGACATTCCTATTGAAAAACAAGATAACGTGATAATGCGGTACATATGAGTCTTTCTGCTCTTCAACCCAGCAGTAACGTAATACATTCGTTCTTGATTGCCCCCATTGCTTTGCCTTTCTTTTTAGGCAAGCCTTTACTTGGCTATCTACTGATGCAATAAAGGTCTTCAACAAATTGGTATATCCAAATATAGGGTCTGTATCTAAATGCAAATCAACTCGTACAGCAAGAGTTCTGGGATGGCACTCTAACGCTCTATCAGCAACTTCAAGGATTTTAGTCTTGTAATGTTTGATGTGTGGGTATTGAACTGGCATGTGTATTTCCTCTGATGATTAAAGTTACAGAGGATTACTACTCATAATATTTTTTTATTTTATTGAAGTGATAGAACTGAATAGTTTATCAATGAGTTATCTATTGTTGTGTAGTTCTTGGTAATGTATTGATTAATAAAATATTGATTAGTAGATATTACAATACTAACTATACCCGCTTGAACGACTATAGCCTTTCCTTACTATCAAGAAACAAATCTCCCAGCACGTACGGGAAATTGAACATACGCGACTACTCTGAAGTTAGCCCTCTAAACAACTGTTAAAACAAACGACTTTTACTATGGTAAAACTCAAGCTTTTTATGAGAGAACACATGAAGCTCGTCTTTATCCCAGATATCTTTTGAACGGCTCTCAGCATAGACACTTGCACACACGTTGAAGTCATTTGATGCTGAGTTATCAAGCACCTCTTCATTCGGATTATTTTTTTCAGAGTTTAAACTTCTAGGATAAGCCCAGAAATGAAATCCTATATGGTAAGAAAAACGAGTTGGGCTGTAATTATTCGTTGTGTGTAACCATTGATAAACCATCCTAGCCAAACAGAACGAATGGTATAGCGAATACAAGATGTACGCCCTCACGAAACTTACGGGTGTATTTCTCGATAAATTTATTTGTTCTTCTTTGGTCAAGCTGTGCCAATCGAAAGGAATATCTTCGAGTCTTCTAATGTTCACCAAAGCTAATAATGATTTGGGCAACCACTGGTTCAATTCCAAATGCTGTTTAATATTAGTATTACCCAAAAGCTTTTCATATACGCTTTTAACCATCTCTTGTTGGTCTTTACTCGTACTGCTACTCTTTTCAAACAACACATCCGACTGCCTTAACAGCTCACTGTATTCAGACAATATGATGGAAGCTATCGCGTTATTTTGTATCCCCATTAACGCTGCCCAGTCGCGTTTACGATAATGTTCTTTCATACCCAACAAAAAGCTTCCTTCCGGCTCTTTTGAATCAAACAGAAAAGTGTCATTGCAAATCCAAGAGATCAGTATTGAAGAACCCAGAGTATGAGTACTAGGTTTCACATTGACGGCTGGATATGGAAAGAAAACACGAAAATTTGGACTATTGGTGATTCCTAATGAATCCATGTTGTTAGGATGAAATTTAGCACCTGTAACCTTCACGTTATCTCTTGACGCTTTTAACGCGTCATTCCAACTTCCAACATAAAACATCGTTTTGTCCGTCTCTAACATATCTTTTGTGTCGGGTTGATAAATCACCTTGAGTGCTTCAAGTTTTTTTAAAGCACTAGAGATTCGAGTACTTGTCACTCGACCATTTAACACACTTTTCAATGTGCTAAATGTCGCAGAATCTCCCCATACACCAGTTTTAACCAAAGCCATCAAGTTAATCATAATCCAACGAACAATTAGTCTTTCACCTGACAGCGCTTCTGCATGTTTACGCACATATGAGCAATACTCTTGGTACAAGCTACGAAAACGACCTGTACTAATCTTGCCTAAAAAAAGACACTTTGACTCATCAACCTCATTCAGTAATTTCTTGGTCAACTTATAGCGATACTCCGTTCTTCCCCCTTGCTTTCCCCAATAGCCAAAATCTCGTTCGATTAAATCATGGCTAACCAAACGCTTTAAAAGTGCATTCAAATCTGTATGAGACATACCGAAGTTCTTAGCTAATTCAATCGTCCCTTTTCCCTTACCAAACTGTATACCGTCCCCATAATTGGCAATGAGCACGAACAAACCATAACTTTCTTGATACGTACAATCAGATAACACCTTTAACCTCCAAGCCAATATCCACCAAGACTTAAAGTAGCATTTAATTTCTGGAATTTGAAACTTTTTTATGATTTTTACTAATGATAATAACACCTAATAATGTTAGATTTGGTGAGTATTACTTCTGTTGAATAAAGGTCTGTTTATGAGAAAGAATATTGCTAAAGAGCTAACTTGGATAAATCCTAAAAATGAAAGACAAGCGGAATGGTTGACTAACTACATGGTCAAGCAAGGGCTACCCGTATATCGAGAAATCGACTTAGACGAGCATTATTTAGACTATATCTTGAACTTAAAAGATCACTGGCAAGAGGGTGACGACAATGCAGAAAATAGAGAGCTAGCTAGAAAGGCAAAGAATGCGTGGAATAATTACGCAAAAAGAACAGATAATTACCAAGTAAGCATTCCCAGAAAATACAAAAAAGTCTTTGATCGACTTGCAAAAAAATATGACATACCTCTGAGTAAATTACTTCCGATGTTAGTCAATGATGAACTGAATCGATTAGAAGATAAGAGAGAGAAGGAAAAAGACTACTTGCCCGAGGTATCACGACTAAACCAGCAGCTAGAAGACAAAAATAATGAAATAGCTAGACTTCAAACAGAGCTGTATGAGAAACAATTACTAATATCTAAATTTGAAAAAAAGCAAATTGAAGAAGATACAACAGAACAAAATCCGTTTTCAGAATTTAACGAATTTGAATAACACTTTTTGTTTTAGTAACCGATGTAGTAACCAATTTAAAATTCAAATCAATTAAAATAAATAAAAATCAAATAGATAACAAATAAATTCAACTTACCCCAGCCCACCAAACGTTTGGAAAGGGCGATAACTCATAGAGTTATCGCCCTTTTTGTTACTACTCGCTGATAAGTAGCCGGCTTTTCGCACCTTTTACTTGCACCCCCATAGCTTCGGCATTTTTGTTGTAGAAATCAGAGTTCGAGGACATAAAAAGCACTTGAAAATCAGTTTCCTAAATCATAATTCGAGTCTTATTGAAGGCGAGTAAGTTTGATTAAAGTATGAAGTTACTTGACCTAACTCACTCAGCCTTGTCGCCTTTAACCTGTTCTTTCAGCCATTGGGTGAAAATTGCTGTCGTTTCATTTGGGTTATGGGTGATCAAAAAGTACCCTGCGTTGGCTAGTATTGGCTTGAATGGTGAAATGAGCTTGCCTGTTTCCAACTCACTCTGCAGCAGCATAGATCGCGCCATCGCAATGCCGACATTTGCTTCTGCCGCAGACATAGCCATATCAGTGCGGTTAAAGAAGTGACCTTTATGGGTGGATATTTCAATACCCATTTCAGAAGCCCAATATAGCCATTCATAATCTCTTGGCGCTTTTGCCCAAGGCATTGCATCATGCAGCAAATTTACTTCATCCCAATGACTTGGGTTGTTTTTAATATCTTGCAGCCATGGGTGTGCCTTCATATATGATGGGCTCATCACTGGTAATAGCGACTCTGCCATTAACAGCTCTGAGTTTTTTCGGTTATAAGGGAAAGGTCCATAGTCAATCGCGAGGTCAAAGTCTTTTCTTTCACTGTCTACTAGCGCCCCTTCGGCAAATAACTGTACTTGTATCTCTGGATATTGATGATAAAAATCTTCCAGTTTGGGCAGCAACCATTTGAATGCCAGAGACGGCGTCAATTTCAGTCGAATCTCTTTACGGTTCTCACGTTGCTCCAAATTATGTAAAGACTCTTCAATATCTTGAAAGCTGCGTTGAACAACCGCTCTAAGTGTCTCTCCTGCTTCAGTTAATTTCACCCCACGCGAATGGCGTTCAAATAGACTAAAACCTATTTTCGATTCTAGCTGAAGCAATTGCTGACTAATTGCCCCTGTCGTAATGTGCAACTCTTTCGCTGCAGCACTGAAACTTGGATATTGTGCGACAAGCATAAATGTATGTAATGCTGAAACTTGAGAACTCTTTAACATAGTTTTGCTTATAGTTTTACTAAACACTGATGATAATTTTTATCGATTGTTAACAAAAGGTAAAGCAAAGAAACTACAGCTATAACAAATGAGGAGTTTCAAATGGAAGTTATTGTTCTTGGAAGTGGTGTAGTAGGTTTAACATCAGCATGGTATTTGTCTCAAGCAGGACATAGTGTCACGGTGGTTGACCGACAGCCACGTAGTGCAGAAGAAACCAGCTTCGCTAACGCTGGGCAAATCTCTTATGGCTACTCCTCTCCCTGGGCGGCTCCCGGTATTCCACAAAAAGCAGTTAAGTGGATGTTTGAAAAACATGCCCCTTTGAAAGTAAAACCCTCGCTTGATCCACAAATGCTCCAGTGGATGATGCAAATGCTGACAAACTGTCAGCTTGCTCGCTATGAAGTGAATAAATCACGCATGTTAGCGATTGCCAATCACAGCCGTGAATGCCTGCATGAACTGAAAAAGCACCACAACGTTGAATACCAAGGTCGTCAAAAAGGCACTCTACAAGTTTTCCGTAATAAAAAGCAGCTTGTTTCAATCGAAAAAGATATGAAACTTTTGGAACAGAGCGGCGTCCGTTTTGAACTGATGGATGTAGCATCTTGTATCAAACAAGAGCCGGGACTCGCACCTGTGCAAGACAAACTTGTTGGTGGCCTCTACTTACCTGACGATGAAACTGGTGACTGCTACCTATTCTGTCAGCAACTTACAGAGCTGGCGAAAGCACAAGGCGTTCAGTTTAAGTTCGATACTAAGATTCAGTCTTTAGCTATTGAAGGCAAAAAGATCATGGGTGTCCAAACGGACAAAGGTCTGCTCAAAGCTGATTCTTATGTGGTTGCGTTAGGAAGTTTTTCTAAGCAGATGCTTAAACCTTTAGGGGTTGATGTGCCCGTTTACCCGGTAAAAGGTTACTCATTAACTTTACCGATTGTGAATGAAGAATTAGCGCCAACGTCTACGGTTATGGATGAAACCTATAAGGTTGCGCTAACACGTTTTGATAACAGAATTCGTGTTGCCGGCACTGCGGAGTTGGCAGGATTTGATCCTTCAATTCCAACTGCTCGCAAAGAAACTATTGAGATGGTGGTTCGCGATCTGTTCCCACAAGGTGGTGATTTTAGTAGAGCTGAATTCTGGACAGGATTCCGTCCAATGACTCCAGACGGCACACCAATCATTGGGGCGACACCAATTCAAAACCTATACACCAATACTGGTCACGGTACTTTGGGATGGACTATGGCTTGTGGTTCAGGGCAAATTCTGTCGGACATCATCACTCATGGTGATGCAAAAATAGATATTTCTGGATTAGGTGTTTCTCGTTACCAAAGCTAAAAACACTAACAATCTTAAAAAAGGGTCTAAATAGACCCTTTTTATTTATGTATATACATATTATCCACCACAAAACACCTTCAAACCCACACAACACCAAAGTGAACTTTTATTCACATCACCCTGCATAATTCTTACTTTAGTAATAACTTATTTATAAAAGACCAAATTTTAACCAAAAATAGAATTTATCATTTATCGTACAGTATATAGCCAGAATTTCGTGTGAAAAATCACACTAATCAAGTCTAAGAGATAATTTGGTTAACATTACCATTACAAAAGATTATTATCTGACACGCAAAACAAACACAACTATCACTCAACAGGGAAAATACTCATGCAGTCAATTGTTGATTTTCTAAATGGAATTATCTGGAGCCCAGCACTAATTTATTTGTGTCTAGGTGCCGGTGTGTTCTATTCAATTCTTACTCGTTTCGTTCAGGTTCGTCATTTCTTTGAAATGTGGCGCCTTTTACTTTCAGGCAAAAGTTCTTCTAAAGGTATCTCTTCATTCCAAGCACTTGCAGTTTCACTGTCAGGTCGTGTAGGTACAGGTAACATTGCGGGCGTTGCAGCAGCTATCGGCTTTGGTGGCCCTGGTGCAGTTTTCTGGATGTGGGTTGTAGCATTCTTTGGTGCGGCAACAGCTTATGCAGAATCAACGCTAGCGCAGATCTATAAAGAAGAAGACAACCAAGAGTTCCGTGGTGGTCCTGCTTACTACATTGAAAAAGCAATGGGTCAAAAATGGTACGCGTGGATCTTTGCTATCGCGACAATCTTTGCTTGTGGTGTTCTATTACCGGGTGTTCAATCGAACAGCATTGGTAACGCAGTTGAGACAGCTTTCGGCGCAGGCCCAATGATTGACACAGCTATCGGTACAATCAGTTTCGCAAAAATTCTTACTGGTACGATTGTTTCAATCCTTCTAGCGTTCATCATCTTTGGTGGCGTTAAGCGTATCGCTAGCTTCACACAGATTGTTGTGCCATTCATGGCGCTTGCTTATGTAGTGACAGCATTCGTAATCATCCTGCTAAACATTGGTGAAGTACCACGTATTTTTGGTCTAATCATCGGTGATGCATTTACTCCTATGGCAGGTGTTGGTGCTGCCATTGGTTGGGGTGTTAAACGTGGCGTTTACTCTAACGAAGCAGGTCAAGGTACAGGCCCTCACGCTGCAGCGGCTGCAAGTGTTGAACACCCTGCTCAGCAAGGTCTAGTACAAGCATTCTCTATCTACATCGATACATTACTAGTATGTTCTGCAACAGCATTTATGATTCTTATCACTGGTGCATACAACGTACACGGTGGTGCTGAAGGTCTGTTCCTTGTTCAGAACCTAGCAACAGATGTAGCAGCTAATGGTCCAGCGTTTACACAAATCGCAATTGAAAGTGCATTGCCAGGCGTAGGTAAACCATTCGTTGCATTCGCGCTATTCTTCTTCGCGTTCACAACGATTCTTGCTTACTACTACATTGCAGAAACTAACGTTGCTTACATTCGTCGTACTTTCAAAGTTGACGGCCTAATGTTCTTCCTAAAACTGGTTATCATTGCAACCGTATTTTACGGTACGGTGAAGACGGCAAACCTTGCATGGGCAATGGGTGACGTAGGTGTAGGTATGATGGCTTGGTTAAACATCGTAGGTATCATCATCATTTTCTTCCTGTCTAAGCCAACGATGGCAGCACTGAAAGACTATGAAGATCAACAAAAACAAGGTGTCGAAGAATACCTGTTCAACCCAGTTAAACTAGGCATTAAGAATGCGACTTACTGGGAAGAGAAATACAAACGGAAGACAGGTAAAGCACCAACAGCTGATTCCGAAAAAGAACAAGTTTCTGCAACTCCAGCAGAGCAATCATCTAACTAAGATTAGAGTGATTAAAAAAAGGGTTAGCTTAGCTAACCCTTTTTATTTGCAGACATTAGCGATTTAACTTTTCACGGTTTGCTGAACAATCTCTTCATTAGCATTTGGACGCTTTGCCCAATACCCTGCCAACAAAGAACCAGACAAGTTATGCCAAATAGAGAAAATAGTTCCTGCAACTGCTGACGCTGGCGTGAAGAACTTCATCGCCAATGCTGTGGCTAAACCAGAGTTTTGTAAGCCAACTTCAAATGCTACTGTACGGCTGATGGTTTCATTGAAACCAAGTGCTCTACAGATCCAGTAACCAGAAGCCAAACCTACCCCATTATGCAAAATAACCGCAAGCGCTACGATTGGACCGATTGTCGCCAAATTGCCAGCATTCAGCGCTACAACAATAGCAATAATAAAGACGATAGCTGCCATTGAAATAATCGGTAGGACAGGTTCTATTTTCTCAGTTACTGAACGTAAGAACACATTCAATACAACACCACCAGCAACAGGAATAAGAACAATTTTCACCAAACTCATCAGCATGCTGGCTACAGGTACATCAACCGCTTTACCCGCTAGTAGTTCAACTAGTAGCGGAGTCAGCACTACACCAAGCAAAGTAGAAATAGATGTCATTGTGATCGACAAAGCCACATCACCTTTTGCCAGATAGCACATAACGTTTGATGAGGTTCCACCAGCGACGCTGCCAACCAAGACCATGCCGATAGTGAGCATTGGGTCAAAGCCTAGCAGTAAGCTAATTAATAAAGCAGCAATCGGCATAACCGAGAACTGCAGTATTAAACCAACACCAATCGCCTTCTTATTCTGAATAACATTGAGAAAATCTTTAGGTTTTAGGGTTAAGCCCATAGCCAACATTATGATTGTTAAAAGCGGGACAATTTGACCTTTATGCTCGACAAATAGACTTGGTACAAAATAAGCGCATAGAGAGAACAATATTGCCCATAGTGGGAATAGTTGCGTGATAATCCTTAACATATACATTCCTGTTTAATTTTATATTTATAAGCCCAACCAACTGATGGCTACTTCTGATACGAGAACAATCAGAGGTAAGGGATAACTAGGCTCAAAGACCTAATATCAGGAACACGTTACTCCACTCTAAGAACAAAAAACAACCAGACATTTACTGTGGGTTAGATTTATTTCAAAAAAAAGGCCGACCATAAGGTCGACCTTCTCAGAAACCAAAAGTTAATTAAGCAGCAACTTCTTTAAGCTCAGCTTTAACTTCTTCTTTAACAAACTTTGCTTTACCAACTGGTAGCACTTCACGACCGTATTCTGCGTTAAGAACTTGAGCCATTGCGAAGTAGATTGCGCTTGCGCCACAGAAGATACCTTCGAAGCCTGCAATAGTACCGATTAGCGCGCTACCAGTGAAATCACGTAGAGCTAGTAGTGCAAACAGGATAGTTAGTGAAGCAAATACAACTTGCTTAGCCATTGGGTAGCAGCGTGAACCAATGTACATGAAACCAGTGAATACACCCCATAGAGCTAGGTACCAACCCATGAAGTGTTCTGGGCTAGCTGGTAGACCCATTTTTGGCATAACAATTAGGCCAACTAGAGTTAACCAGAATAGACCGTAAGAAGTAAATGCAGTAGTACCGAAAGTATCGCCACGGTTGTAGCACATAATGCCTACAATAACCTGACCTAAACCGCCGTAGAAGATACCCATAGCAAGAATCATAGAATCTAGTGGGAAGAAACCTGCATTATGGATGTTTAGCAGAATAGTGGTCATACCGAAACCCATTAGACCTAGTGGTGCTGGGTTAGCTAATTTAGTAGACATTCCTAACGTACCTTAAAAAAAGTGGATAAAATTTACGCGCGGATTTTAATGTACAGTTAGATAAAATAAATACCACATTTGCAAAAACTTAGATTTCACTTTTATAGTTATTGAGTTACAGAAAACCAAAAGCTATTCGAGCTGAACCAATTAAAAATAAACACCTACAAATCATAATGTTATATGTAGAGAAAAATACTCATCATAGGACAATTGCTCACTCTTTAAGCATTGCAATATCTCAGACATATTTTCTAACTTAAAAAGAAAGCCCCAGAGGTTATCTGGGGCTTTGCAATTTTTACTAATCGAATCTTATTCCCATTCGATTGTCGCTGGTGGCTTGCCAGAAATGTCGTAAACCACGCGAGAAATGCCATTTACTTCGTTGATGATACGGTTAGACACTTTACCTAGGAAATCATAAGGTAGGTGCGCCCAATGCGCTGTCATGAAGTCGATAGTTTCAACAGCACGTAGCGATACAACCCAATCATATTTACGACCATCGCCCATTACACCCACAGAGCGTACTGGTAGGAATACTGTAAATGCTTGAGAAACTTTGTTGTATAGATCTGCTGCATGAAGTTCTTCAATGAAGATTGCATCCGCACGGCGTAGTAAGTCACAGTATTCTTTCTTGATTTCGCCAAGGACACGAACACCTAGACCAGGTCCTGGGAATGGGTGGCGGTAAAGCATGTTGTATGGAAGACCAAGTTCTAGACCGATCTTACGCACTTCATCTTTAAACAGTTCACGTAATGGCTCAACCAGGCCCATTTTCATATCATCAGGCAGGCCACCAACGTTATGGTGAGACTTGATTACGTGCGCTTTACCTGTTTTAGAGGCAGCAGACTCAATCACGTCAGGGTAGATAGTACCTTGTGCCAGCCACTTAGCGCTGGACAGTTTCTTCGACTCTTCATCAAAGATATTAATAAACTCGTGACCGATAATCTTACGCTTCTTCTCAGGATCTGATTCGCCTTTAAGCGCATTCATAAAGCGATCTTCAGCATCTACTTTGATAATATTCAGACCAAAGTGATCACCAAACATGTCCATTACCTGCTTGCCTTCGTCAAGACGCAGAAGACCATTATCCACAAATACACAGGTTAATTTGTCGCCGATAGCACGCTGTACAAGCATAGCAACAACAGATGAATCCACACCACCAGAAAGAGCCAGAATGACTTCGTCGTCACCCACTTTCTCTTTAATACGAGCAACAGCATCTTCAATAATTGATTCAGATGTCCATAGACGCTCACAACCACACACACCAAGAACAAAGTTCTCAAGCATTTGTTGTCCTTGCTTAGTATGAGTTACTTCTGGGTGGAACTGAACACCGTAGTATTTCTTCTCTTCATTCGCCATTGCTGCGTATGGACAAGTATCTGTCGCACCAACTTTTACGAAGTCAGCAGGGATTTCAACAACTTTGTCACCGTGGCTCATCCAAACATCTTGAGTTTCAGCAAGGTCTTTGAACAGTGCAGATTCACCAGATACTTTAACTTGTGCGTAGCCGAACTCACGCTCTTCTGAACTTGCTACGCGACCGCCTAACTGCTCAGCCATAGTTTGCATGCCGTAACATACACCAAGTACAGGTACGCCTGAGTCAAAAACATATTGAGGTGCGCGAGGAGAGTTTTGTTCAGTCACGCTTTCTGGGCCGCCAGAAAGGATAATACCGTCAGGATTGAATTCGCGAATATCCGCTTCTTCTACGTCCCAGCTCCATAGTTCACAGTAAACACCGATTTCACGAACGCGGCGCGCTACAAGTTGAGTGTATTGAGAACCGAAATCTAGGATCAGAATTCGTTGATCATGAATGTTCTTTGTCATATTGAGCAATCTTATCAGCTAAATTGAGAATCGGAGGCGAGTCTACTCGCCTCTCTATAAGTCATCAAGTAAAAAAGCAAACGTTTACGTCGTGCAAATATTCAGTTAAGAAACTAACAACTACATTCAAACGTTTGTTAATCCAACGCGCTATAAATCTAGTCGCGCTATTAACCATTAACCCAAACGGTAGTTTGGAGCTTCTTTAGTGATTTGAACGTCGTGTACGTGAGACTCTGCCATACCAGCGCCAGAGATACGTACAAATTCTGCTTTAGTACGCATATCTTCAATAGTAGCTGAACCAGTCAACCCCATACTTGAACGTAAACCACCCATCTGTTGATGAACGATCTCTTTCAGACGACCTTTATATGCGATACGGCCTTCGATACCTTCTGGAACAAGCTTGTCAGCAGCGTTATCAGATTGGAAGTAACGATCTGAAGAACCTTGAGACATTGCGCCCAAAGAACCCATACCACGGTAAGATTTGTAAGAACGACCGTTAAATAGAATGATTTCACCCGGTGCTTCTTCAGTACCAGCAAACATTGAACCAACCATAACGCAAGATGCACCTGCCGCGATTGCTTTACAGATGTCGCCAGAGAAACGGATACCGCCGTCAGCAATAACGGGAATACCGTATTCGTTTGCCACTTCAGCAGCATCAGAAATAGCGGTAATTTGAGGTACACCTACACCTGTTACGATACGAGTTGTACAGATAGAACCAGGGCCGATACCGACCTTAACTGCACTTACACCAGCTTCAATCAGCGCTTTAGCACCTGCGCCAGTTGCTACGTTACCACCAATGATGTCTAAATCTGGGTATGCTGCGCGAGTTTCGCGGATACGGTTTAGAACACCTTCAGAGTGACCGTGTGAAGAGTCGATAAGTAGAACATCGACACCTGCTTCAACAAGCGCGGCTACGCGCTCTTCGTTACCAGCACCAGCGCCAACCGCAGCACCTACACGTAGACGACCGCGAGCATCTTTACATGCGTTTGGTTTACGTTCTGCTTTGTGGAAGTCTTTTGCTGTGATCATACCTGTTAATTGGAAATCATCATTCACAACCAGTACTTTCTCAACACGAGCTTCGTGCATTTTCTCTTGAACTTCAGCGCGAGTTGCGCCTTCTTTTACCGCAGCTAAACGCTCTTTAGGAGTCATTACTGAATCTACTTTTTTCGATAGATCAGTAACGAAACGAACGTCACGACCAGTAATGATACCAACAAGTTCGTTGCTTTCGGTTACCACAGGGAAACCCGCAAAACCGTGTTTTTCAGTTAGGGCAACCACATCAGCAATCGTTGCTTCTGGGTTAACGGTAACTGGATCTGCAACAACGCCCGCTTCGAATTTTTTTACTTTACGAACTTCTGCTGCTTGCTGATCGATTGACATATTCTTGTGAATAAAGCCAATACCGCCTTCTTGTGCAAGAGCAATAGCTAAACGAGCCTCTGTCACTGTGTCCATAGACGCAGAAATCATTGGGATATTTAGAGTAATATTTTTAGTTAGCTGCGTATGTAAATCGGCAGTGTTTGGGAGAACGGTGGAGTGTGCTGGTACGAGTAGAACATCGTCGAATGTCAGCGCTTCTTTGGCAATTCTAAGCATTTGCAATATCTCACAATTTAGAGGGTAAATATAAAAACAATCCAAATGCTCCACTTTCCGGTTTTAACAACTTTCTATATTAATAACCGAAAAGATGCATTTGGATTAGATATTGCGGACGGATTATACGCCCGACGCAATCGCTTGGCTACACATTTCTTTATTTTTAATTTGCATTCTAGCCCTTGCTATGTATTATATTGCCGCTAATTTCCATACTCACGTCTGGTTGAATAATTAGTGCCTTCCAATACCAATCCAAACATCTATACCGTTTCTCGTCTTAATGCTGAAGTACGATTATTACTAGAAAATGAAATGGGTATCGTTTGGCTAATTGGTGAAGTTTCCAACTTCTCCTCTCCCGTTTCCGGTCACTGGTATCTAACGCTTAAAGACTCTCGCGCCCAAGTAAAGTGCGCTATGTTCAAAGGCAATAATCGCTTTGTAAACTTTAAGCCGAAAAACGGTCAGCAAGTGTTGGTTAAAGCACGATTGTCCCTCTATGAACCTCGTGGTGATTACCAAATCATTATTGAGAGCATGCAACCTGAAGGTGATGGCCGCTTACAACAAGAATTCGACCAGCTAAAAATGAAGCTTGCTTCTGAAGGTCTGTTTGCTCAAACTTTAAAGAAAAGCTTACCTGAACACCCAAGATGTGTCGGTGTTATCACCTCAAAGACTGGCGCAGCTCTGCACGACATCCTTCAAGTTCTTAGACGCCGCGACCCTAGCTTGCCTATCATCATCTATCCTACTCTAGTTCAAGGGGAAGATGCATCGATTCAGATTGCTCAAGCGATTGGCTGTGCCAACTCTCGTGCAGAGTGTGATGTGCTGATCGTAGGGCGAGGCGGCGGTTCGTTGGAAGACTTATGGTGCTTTAACAGCGAAATCGTTGCCCGTACCATTGCAGCAAGCCAGATCCCTATTATCAGTGCGGTTGGACATGAAATTGACGTGACGATTGCTGACTTCGTTGCTGATGTTCGTGCGCCGACTCCATCAGCGGCAGCTGAACTGGTCAGCAGAGACAACACCAATAAGAAACAAGCGTTTCAAGCATATCGTCATAAAATAGCCAGCGCTATGCGCCACTATTTTGCTCAACAAAAATTTGAATTGAAACAGCTGCAACATCGCTTAGACAGACAACATCCAGCCAATCGTCTTCAACGTCAGCAACAGCAGCTTGATGAATACAGCATGCGCTTAGAGCGAGCAGTTCAAGCTCGTATCAACAAAACACAGCAGCATCTTGATAGGCAGAGGCATCAACTTCAGCTTTTGTCTCCAGAAAAAATATTGCGTAATCAGCAATATCTACTTTCAAGCAAAGAAAGAGAAATGAATGAAGCGATGAAACGATATCTTGTTTCTTCTCGTCATACATTTACTCGCTTGATGGACAAAATGAATGCGGTCAGCCCTCTGGCTACTTTATCTCGAGGCTATTCAATAACGCAAAATGCTCAAGGCGATGTCATTCATAACACCAGTGAAGTTCAGCAAGGTGACTTAATCGTTACTCGCCTAAAAGATGGAGAGATACGCTCCATCGTTAAATAAATTTCTCCTGTCAATGAAAAAAAGTATCCACCGGCATAGCCGGTGGTTTTTCATATGCGCCTATAAGGCTCTCCTACTGGCAGCGCCCTAGCAGGCGCGTAGTGATCTGACATTTGCATATGACTATTTCCTGCGGCCCGCAAACGGGCTACCTGAATACGGGAGCGACAATTGCTCTCCCATTTTATCCTGCTCTAGTTGGTGCTTTATGTAATTCTGTATCTTGCTCGTATTCTTACCTACCGTATCTACATAATAACCTCGGCACCAAAACTCACGATTCCGATATTTAAACTTCAAATCCCCGAATCGTTCATAAAGCATTAGGCTACTTTTACCTTTCAAATACCCCATAAACGCTGAAACACTCATTTTGGGCGGTATTTCTAAAAGCATGTGGATATGATCCGAGCAACATTCCGCTTCAAGAATGTTCACATTTTTCCATTCACATAGTTTCCTCAATATTTCACCTATTGCTCTACGTTTTTCTCCGTAGAACACTTGTCTTCTATATTTCGGTGCAAAGACTATGTGGTATTTACAGTTCCAGCGCGTGTGCGCTAAGCTCTTTTCGTCCCCCATTGGGACCCCCTTTCAATTCTTAATTAACTCTTGTAGTTGCCAGACCACAAGACGTTTTTATCAAATTGAAAGGGGTTATATAACTGATTTATAGCTGTAAGCTTTACGGAACCCCCAGCCTAGCTGGGGGTTTTCTCTATACAAAAAGGCCACTGAGGTCATCAGTGGCAAATCTCACAGTGAAACCTAGGGGAAACTTTTACTTTGCTCTTAAGTTGTCTCTAATCTTTTTTGTTAGGTTCTCAACATCGACAGGTCGTGAGAAGTAGTAACCTTGCAATAGATGACAAGCAAGATCAGCGAGAATCTGTGATTGCTCCTTAGTTTCTACACCTTCTGCAACAATTGTCAGTTGCTTAATACTCGCTACAGCCAAGATGCTTTTTACTAAGTTATACGCATCTTTATCTTCAACTAAATCATTGATAAAGCTCTTATCAATTTTCACTTCATCGACCGGTAACTTAGATAAATAGCTGAGCGACGAATAACCTGTACCAAAATCATCAATCGAAAACTTAATGCCAATCGCTTTAAGCTGCTCAATAACAGCAATGGTTCCAGGAATATCGTTTAGGAATGTACCTTCCGTGATTTCGAAAACAATGCGCTTTGAATCAATCCCCGTTGATTGGATAATCTCTATCGTACTATCGACAAAGCCTTTGCTCATCAGTTGGTTTGGTGAGATGTTTACAGATAACGTCAAAGCATCTTCGCCATTTGGGCTAATTGACTGAATATCTTTACAAGCTTGAGCAAGTACTAAATCACTGATCTTACCAATCACACCTTTTTTCTCAGCGATCGGAATAAAATCGAGTGGCGCAACTCGTCCTAGCTCTACGTTATCCCAGCGCACTAGCGCTTCAACACCAATGATCTTACCGTTTAACGTACTGACTTGCGGTTGGTAGTGAACATAAAACTCTTTATTGTCGATTGCAAAATCTAGCAGGTTAGAGATCTTGAAGTGACGTTCTGAACTCTTAGACATAAATGGCGAATAGCTAACATTGAATAAGTTATTTGCTTTCGCATACTTCATCGCTAGCTCACCGTTACGCACGATGATCGAGCCTAAAATGTTGCGATTCTTGAAACTCACTACTGCGTTGCGAACATGAAGTGAAATCATCTCACCACACACATCAAATTTTTCAAACGTTTCAGTTTGCTTTTCGAAATCGATACATGAACCCGTTGATTTCTGACAAATCACTACAAATTGGTCTGCTGATACATGCCCAATGAACATCATTTCATCTTTAAGATCTTCCAGTGCGCTACTCACTTGTCGTAGCACGCGGTCACCAACGGCAAAACCATATTGGTTATTAACCTTCTGGAAGTCCACAATGTCAATCAGCTGTAGTTGATACTCTTCGCCTTTTTCCTGCAAACAAAGGTTATCGATGTAATCTGACGTTGCTTTTCTATTTGGTAAACCTGTCACATCGTTATAAAGAGATCGAAAAGCAATTTCTTTATCTTTCTCTTCTATTTGAATCAGCTTTTCTTCAATTGCTGATTTGTACTGATATAGTTTTTTTGCCGTGATGGTACGTAAGTAATAAATGATCCCAGCAAAAATGATGAAGACAAAAATATGGAACAGGTTCTGATTGGACTTTTGTTCGAGGACTAGATTCGTGACTATTTTAGCTTCTGATTCAGAGTATTTTTTGATGTCATTTAGTAGCTCACCACTACCTAAGACAACATCCCAATCTTCGACGTAGCGAATATGCGTGATCTTTTGTGCAGCGGCATCAGACTTACGGTTGTTAAATGCTTTGTCACTATATTCAACCCAAGACACTCCATTGATTGCGCTTTGATAAATATAATGGACTAACTCATCATCAATATCGTTTTTAAATAAGTTATCTGAGTTTCTATGAACAACGAACCTCTTGTTACTATCGATAACAAATATATAGTCATCATAGCCTTCATTCAGCAGCTGGAATGAAGTCATTGTTTTATCGAAAAGAGCCTTCGGGATCACATCACCGTCAGCGAGATCATTACTTTGACGAATAACATCCAACATTTTTAGCGTTGTATCAACCCGCTCTTCAACTTCAGTTTTTCTTATCGCAATGTATTGATCTTCAATACTGGTGATAACAGAAGCGATTAAGCTTTTTGAGAATAAATGTTGATTTATAAAAGACGTACCAATGGCACATACCATAAGTACACTTGGCAGCCAGAGCAAATATCTTTTCAACACTTTGTCGGTCATGTTCGCAAGTTCTTTTCGTTTCATTTCAGCGTTAATCCAACTTTGTGTATGGATCTTCAGCTGGCAAATGATACAGATGAAAAGCGAATAGAATAGATATCGAAAACTGATCTCAACGTAGGGAAAATCTCACTCAATATTTGAATGAGATTCTATGATAATAAATTATTTAAATTCAGATAGTTATGCTGTTTTCTGAAATTCAAAACGGATACGTGATTTAGACTTTAATTCATTGCAGGTATTGCAAAAGTAGTTAGCTGCACCGCAAGCCTGCAATTTCTCTAATTCAGTATCGCATTCTGGACAAAACCCAACTTTCTTAAAATGCTCATCACAAGAAGAACAATGATACTGTCCATCCCATTCAAGCTCTTTCTCACATTGAGGGCATAAGTTTTCCATGACAAAGCTCCAACTTCTAAAACCACATTATTAATACTGTAGAACTGGCTAGATCGACTTATGACATAATAAAGATCGTTATAGAGATCTCAATCCGATCTTCTGCTTTATCTATTTTGATCAGCGATCTACCCTTAAAAGAACATTTATATAACCACACACCGAAAGCATAAGTTACATATTCTGCATTTGGATTTTAAAAAGAATAAAAAACTAAATACATCAACTTAAAACCAAATTATTAGAATTTAACAAAAAGATCATTTAACTAGGATTGAGTTACATGGGTGTGCATTTCGATATGTTCACCATCGCGTTGCACAAGTTTCACCTGCATAGTTCCAAATGATGTTAATGAGTCACAATGCGTGCCGCCACAAGGGATGATAGCCACTTCACCTTCACCTAAATCACACTGCCAATAGCGGGAATCTGTTAAATTATCACCTTGTCTGATTATCTCAATTTTAGATCCAAGCTTTAACCAATCAGAGAGTTGTGAGTTTACCTGCTCTTCAATCTTAGCTAAGTTTTCTAGCATATCTGCGCTATTCAGGCCACGTTTACGCAAAGTTTTACCTAAACGGTACGTATCTAAACAACGGTCTTCGGTTACAAAGCTTGTAACTTGAGCATAGCTATTAAAGTCATTGTGGCCGTGTGGGTCTTTTCTATCAGCATCTTTACGCCAATATGCAGACGCCAACACTTTGTTTAATGCGAGATACGCTAAATGCCCCGCGCTGTGAGCACGACTCAGCTGATTTTGGTATTCTTCATCAACAGTTAAAGTCACTACATCACCAACTTTTACAGCATTTTCTTCTGTCTTAATTTGATGAACGACAACGAATACCCATCCTGGCTCATCTCGCTTAACAAGGATCTCTTTGCCGACTAACAGTTGATGCTCATCCTGATTGATAGCTCCAACTAAGCAATCTTCAACAACATATACGCAGCCATCGACTGCAAGCGTCCCTCTGTCTGCTGGATGATCAGGCCAAATATGGCTCACAGGATGAAACGGCGTTTGAGTGCTAACAACATAAAGATACTCGTCATGAGGTCTGACAAACTGTACCTCACTTGCTAATTGATAGATTGATTGAGTAAAGGTGACTTGTGTAGGTGTATAGGACATATCGGGTCTATTGGCACATTAAAAACAAAGTGGAAGATAATAAAATAAAGCAACAGATAGTAAAAAGCCCAAGCATAGCTTGGGCTCTGTTCATACATTATTTTCTGCGACCTTTCATCATGGTCATCAAGCGCTTGCGTTTGCGCTCTTGAGATAACGTCATTTTGTTAGTTTTACCTTCAAATGGGTTTTCGCTATTTTGGAACTGAATACGAATCGGGGTACCCATGATATCCAATGATTTACGGAAATAGTTCATCAGATAACGTTTGTATGAATCAGGTAGTTCATTAACTAGGTTACCGTGGATCACAATGATTGGTGGATTATAGCCACCAGCGTGCGCGTATTTCAGTTTCACACGACGGCTACGAACCATAGGAGGCTGGTGATCTTCCGTCGCCATCTTCATGATACGAGTCAGTACGGAAGTACCAACACGAGTTGTCGCCGACTTATAAGCTTCTTGTACAGATTCAAACAAATGACCAACACCAGTACCGTGAAGTGCAGATATAAAGTGAATACGAGCGAAATCAACAAAGCCTAGACGACGGTCTAGCTCTTTCTTCACACGGTCTTTAACATCAGTGTCCAAGCCATCCCACTTATTAACTGCGATAACAAGTGAACGACCAGCATTAAGAGCAAAGCCTAGTAAGCTTAAATCTTGATCTGAGATGTTCTCACGTGCGTCTACAACAAGCAGAACCACGTTCGCATCTTCGATAGCTTTCAGGGTTTTAACAACAGAGAACTTCTCTACTGTCTCATTTACACGTTTACGGCGACGTACACCCGCTGTATCGATAAGCACATATTCACGCTCATCACGCGTCATAGGAATGTAGATAGAATCGCGTGTTGTTCCCGGCATATCGTAAACAACTACACGTTCTTCACCCAAAATGCGGTTAGTCAGAGTAGACTTACCAACGTTTGGACGACCGATAATTGCCAGTTTGATCGGCTGATCTTGCAGACGCTTATACGCTTCTTCCGCTTCTTCTTCTGTGTACTCGAGTTGCTCTTCTTCTGAATCTTCAAATTCAGTCAGATCTTCTAGAAGTGCATCTTGAGCTTGCATCTCTTCGGCAATCGGGCTTAACGCACGATCAATCAGAGCACCAACACCACGACCGTGAGCTGCGGCGATTTGGTACATATTTTCCATACCAAGTTGCCAGAACTCAGCACTCGCTGCATCAGCATCAATACCATCAACTTTGTTGACAACCAAAATGCTGTTTTTCTCAATACGGCGAAGATGTTGAGCAATAGCTTCATCTGCTACAGTTAAGCCCGCACGGCCATCTACCATAAACAGAACAACATCTGCCTCTTCAATCGCAGCTAGCGATTGTTCAGCCATTTTTGTTTCAACACCTTCTTCACTACCATCAATACCACCGGTATCAATAACGATGAATTCGTGTTCACCTAGCTTTGCTTGACCATATTTACGGTCACGGGTTAAACCAGGAAAGTCTGCAACCAACGCATCGCGAGTACGCGTTAAGCGGTTAAACAGTGTCGATTTACCTACGTTAGGACGCCCTACAAGAGCAACAACAGGTATCATAACAACCTCTACAATTATTAATCATATGTAGTTATAGGTAATGACTGAGAAAACAACCAATCAGCTTTATACCAATATTGTCGCTGTCACGACCATATAAGTATTACCTATAACCACATTATTTATTTCAATAAAACGGCTCCTAACTGTTTCCAGCTAGGAGCCGTATGTGAATTATATCACAAATTACTTTTTGATCGTCAGTTTCTTTACATCGCCATCGCGAGTAACGAGAACATAACCGCCATCAATAGCAACTGGTCCTACAGCGAAACCGCTATCATCAACCATTTGTTGAGCAACAAAATCACCTGAACTACGATCTACCCAGTGTAGATAACCTTCACTGTCACCCACAACCACATAACCTTCAATGATTTTTGGCGCAGTCAGTAAACGGTGTTCAAGTCGCTTGTTACTCCAAAGTTCAGTCCCACTACGTGAATCAACAGCAACTAAGTGATCTTTATCCGTTACCAGGAATAAACGACCACCATCTGTCACCATATCCGTTGATGAAGAGTAGTTACGTTTCCAGATTGGGTTTCCTGAACGTAGATCAATTGCAATTAACTGTCCGTTGAAACCAATAGTGTAAAGTGTCCCACCTATGATCACTGGAGAAGCATCAACATCAACCAAACGATCTATTTCTGTCGCGCCTTTAGGCTGCCCTACTGGTTGTTGCCAAATAAGCTGACCGCGAGCTGAAATTGCAGCTGCCAATCTACCACTTGGTGTACCCCAGAACACACCGCCAGAAACAGCAGAAGGCTGGCTATCACCACGTAGTGTCAAGTTTGGAACTTCAGTACTAATTGTCCATTTTTGGCTACCAGTCGCTTGATCTAGTGCAACTAACGCACCACGGCTAGTATTCACGATGACAAGGTTGCTATCAGCTACAGGTGATGCTAATACTTCACCTTCAACTTTCACTTTCCAAGACTCGGTACCAGTCTCGGCATCTAAAGCAATAACAACACCGTTTTCACTACCGATGTAAATTTGCCCGTAAGCAGCAACGATACCACCAGAAAGACGAGCAGAAACATCTTCTTTCAGATTAACTTTCCAGATCTCTTTGCCGTTTTCAGGATCAAGCGCTTTTACAATACCATCTCGGCTTGCAACAAAAACTTTGCCATAAGCGTAATCCGGAGATAGTTTTGAGAAATAGTGCCCAACACCTTTATCAATAGAAGCTTTCCACAATGTTTTTGGCGTAAATTCGCTTTTCACCACAGGCACGGGAGCCATGACAACGTTTTCTTCTTCTCCCGCACAACCCGCTAGCAACGCTAATACAGCTGAAGATAGGAGCACTCTGTTGAGCATCTTTTTCATCAACTTGTGCCCTTACTTGGCAAGATCATCCAATTTAATTTGCAGTGTCTGGCTAGCATCACTCGCTTGCTGCGCTTCAGTGTAAGCAGCATAAGCGGCTGCGCTATCACCTTTGCGTAGTGAAATATCACCACGTAACTCAGCAACTCGGCCAGCCCAACTCTCTTCTTTAATGTTGCTTAATTCAGTTAATGCTGCATCAAAGTCGCCTTGCTCAGCCTGAAGGCGGGCAACACGGAAGGTAATGATAGGTTTTAAAGCAGCGTCTTTGGTTGTACCTTTCGCCCACTCAAGTTGAGCTAATGCCTCATCTAAATGACCCGCTTCAATTTGCGCTTTAGCCAGTTGCATTGCAGCAAGTACTGAGTATTCAGTATCTTTATTACCATCAATAAAGCTTTGCACATCACCGCTAGCATCAATACCTTTAGAGGATAGAGACAAGATTGCTTGAGAATATGCTTCTGAAGCAGCCTCTTTTGCTTCGGTTACGCTATCTTGGTAATAACGCCAACCAAACAGACCACCTAAGCCAATAACAGCACCTAGCATTACGGCTTTGCCATTTTCCTTCCACCAATCTTTGATCGCTTCTACTTGTTGTTCTTCAGTATCGTAGAGTTCCACTTGCTATCCTCTTAATTAATGCCAATGACGAGCATTGACATAATGTATCTCTAAAAATGCGCTATTAGATCAAATGAGCCAGTTTGCTCGCGATCTCAGCTTGAGAAATTGTTTCTTGGTCGCCGCCAGTCAGGTCTTTAACGACCACAGTATTTTCAGCAACTTCATTTTCGCCTAAGACTAATGCTATCGCAGCACCCACTTTGTCTGCACGCTTAAACTGTTTCTTAAAGTTTCCGCCACCAAAGTGTGTCATCACACGTAGACCTGGAACCTGTTCACGAATTTGCTCAGCAAGCTTCATACCCGCAGACAGAGTGCCTTCACCAGCGGTCACCATGTAGACATCAACACTACGACGAACATCTGTATTGCCTAATGTTTCCATCATCAATACTAAGCGTTCTAAGCCCATAGCAAAGCCGACAGCTGGAGTAGGTTTACCGCCCAATTGTTCTACAAGACCATCATAGCGGCCACCACCACATACAGTACCTTGTGAGCCTAAGCTTTCAGTGACCCACTCAAATACAGTACGGTTGTAGTAATCCAAACCTCGAACCAATCTTTGGTTAACCGTATATTCGATACCTGCAACATCAAGAAGTTCACACAAACCTGCAAAATGTTGTTTTGATTCTTCATCTAGGTAATCAGACAGTTCTGGTGCATCACCTAATACCGCCTGAACATCTGGGTTTTTGGAATCAAGAACTCGTAGAGGGTTGGTGTATAGACGACGCTTACAATCATCATCCAGTACATCCATATATTGTTCTAGGTATTCGATTAGCGCAGTACGATAATTAGCACGAGCTTCCAGTGAACCAATAGAGTTCAGTTCAAGACGTACATGCTCAGAAATACCCAATTCACGCCACATACGTGCAGTCATCATGATCAGTTCAGCATCAACATCAGGACCATCTAGACCAAAGACTTCCACACCACATTGATGGAACTGACGATAGCGTCCTTTTTGAGGGCGCTCGTGACGGAACATTGGACCGATGTACCAAAGACGCTGTTCCTGGTTGTACAGCAGACCGTTTTCGATACCAGAACGTACACAGCCAGCAGTACCTTCAGGGCGTAGCGATAAGCTATCACCATTACGGTCTTCGAAGGTGTACATCTCTTTTTCAACCACGTCAGTGACTTCACCAATCGCACGGCTAAATAGATGTGTCATCTCAACGATAGGCATACGAACTTCGTTATAGCCGTAAGCACTAATTACGTTTTTTACCGTGCCTTCCACTTTTTGCCAAAGTGGAGACTGAGTTGGGAGACAGTCGTTCATGCCTCGGATTGCTTGAATAGTCTTTGCCAAAATAGTTACCGTAATATCGTTTAGATTAATCTTGTTCAAGTTGCTGAATGTTGATGCGGTTTTTCTCATCTAACATGGAAGCTTTAGCGCGAATTTTCGCTTCAAGCTGAGCAACTAGGTCGTCGTTGTCAAAACGTTCTTTTTGACGAACGCCGTCTTCATAAAAAGCGCTTTTCTTGTTACTGCCTGCGAGACCTAAATGAGAAACTTCCGCTTCACCAGGACCATTGACCACACAGCCAATAATGGAGACATCCATTGGCGTTAAAATGTCTTCCAAACGTTGTTCCAGCTCATTAACAGTTGAAATAACATCAAACTCTTGGCGAGAGCAGCTTGGACAAGCAATAAAGTTAATTCCGCGAGAACGAATGCGCAGTGATTTCAGAATATCGAAACCCACTTTAATTTCTTCAACTGGATTAGCAGCTAAAGAGATACGCAACGTATCGCCAATGCCTTCTGCAAGCAGCATACCTAAACCAACCGCTGACTTAACTGACCCTGCACGAGCTCCGCCCGCTTCAGTAATACCCAGATGAAGTGGCTGATCGATTTTCTTCGCCAACAAGCGATACGAATCCACAGCAAGGAAGACATCGGATGCTTTCACGCTGACTTTAAACTTATCAAAGTTCAGACGATCAAGAATATCCACATGACGCATTGCCGACTCCACCAACGCTTCTGGTGTCGGTTCGCCATATTTCATTTGCAGATCTTTTTCTAATGAGCCACCGTTTACCCCGATACGAATCGGAATGTTTTTATCACGCGCACAGTCCACCACAGAGCGAATGCGTGCTTCATTACCAATGTTACCTGGGTTAATGCGCAAACAATCAACACCGTATTCAGCCACTTGCAATGCAATACGATAGTCAAAGTGAATATCAGCGACGAGTGGAACTGACACTTGCTGTTTGATAAGTTTGAATGCTTCGGCTGCATCCATCGTCGGAACAGACACGCGAACGATATCTGCACCAACTTTTTCCAAAGCTTTAATCTGAGCGACTGTCGCTTCAACGTCAGTCGTTCTTGTGTTGGTCATTGATTGCACAGCAATTGGCGCACCATCGCCAATTGGCACATCCCCTACATAAATACGTGTAGAAGGACGACGTTTGATCGGAGATTCGTGTTGCATAGTAATGTCTAAGGTAAGGTGAATCTTGCTACTTTGCCTGAAGTATACCCAGAAAGGTCTACAGGTTCACTCGCAAATGTCATTGATACACTCTCTGGAGCGCCAAGAATCACTTGTAGAGGTTTTTGCCCACGTAAACTCAGTGTCTGACCAGCTTGTTTGATGCCTGTAGACAAAGTTTTACCTGTTGCATCTTTAACTTGGATCCAGCAGTCAGCAGAGAAAGAAAGAGTCAAGTTTTCTAATACTGCTGACTCTTCGACTACTGGGTCTACTACTGGGTCTACTACTGACTCTTCTACTACTTGAACATTTGGTGTGGATGAGGAATCAGTATTTTCAACTAAGGGTTGTTCAACTAGTTCAATATTTTCACCTTCATTAGCAGGAGAAAATGGTTCAACAGGTTCTTCACCTGATTCTTCCGTTAATTCACTTACAGTAGCAAACTCTTGATCGTTACGAGAATTTTGAAGTGAAGAGTCATTACTCAACACTGCTGATACTTCAGCATCTTTACCCACTTCAAATCCATTATCTTTATGATTCTGCCACCACCAAAGTGACGACATACCAATTAGGATAATCAGAATAACCCAAGTAATAGTCATTATATGGCTATCATGCTTCGCTCGTTTGGTCTTCTTGGAAAAGCTCTGCATGGTCTGCTCTTGTGGAGCAACATTAGTGACAGTACTTTTTTCATAAGCTTCTAATATTTCAGACTCTTTGATCCCCACCGCTTTAGCGTAAGAACGCAAATAGCCGCGAATAAAAGTAGCGACTAAATCAGAATCAAAGTTGTTATCTTCCAAATTTTGAACAATAGATACACGTAACCTTAGACGGTCTGCTACTTGTTGCTGTGTTAAACCTAAAGCTTCGCGTTTTTCTTTTAAAAGGGTTCCTGGTTCTACAAAAGTTTGTGTTTCTTCAACGATAAGGTTTTCTTGTTCTGTGTGTTCAGTATTCATCCGCGATGTCTATCTCATATTTTGTCGCTCAAGTATAAATTCGATACTTTTATTATTGATTTGTTAGTAGTAAGCAAACTTGATAACTTCAACAGGTGGAAATCATTTAAATTCGATATCGTCAGTAATTCGCATTTACTTTTGATAATAGTGGAACATTCTAATAGATATTAGACTGTAAACAACAAGCATTTGGAAAAGAAATTACAGACACGTCAAGGTTTTTGCTTAAACTGACATCAAAAAGACATAATTTGTAGGATTAATTCCAAATACAAGTAAGCCAGAGTGTACTCTGGCTTACTCATTTATTACTAAATCTGTTTAACAGGGATAGCTTGTTTATCCATCTTAATAGCTTTAGTGCGTTTGGTTCGGTCAATTACGTCACCAACTAACTGACCACAAGCCGCATCGATATCATCACCACGTGTCTTACGAATCGTTACAGTATGCTCGTACTGCATTAGTGTTTTTTGGAAGCGGTCGATTCGTGAATTACTTGGTTTCTTGTAAGGTGAACCCGGATATGGGTTAAACGGAATCAAGTTGATCTTACAAGGCGTATCTTTCATTAGTTGAGCCAGTTCATGAGCATGCTCTGTACCATCATTAACATGGTCAAGAAGTACATACTCCACCGTCACTTTACCTCTGTTTGCGTTTGACGACGCAATGTAACGGCGAACCGATGCAAGAAACTCTTGAATATCCCAACGATCATTAATTGGCATAATTTCACTGCGCAGTTTATCGTTTGGAGCGTGAAGTGAAATGGCTAAAGCAACGTCGATTTGACCAGTCATTTGATCTAAACCTGATACAACACCAGAAGTCGACACTGTTACGCGACGTTTTGAAAGACCAAAACCTAGGTCATCCAGCATAATTTCTAGTGCTGGAATTAAGTTCTTCATATTCAGTAACGGCTCGCCCATACCCATCATTACTACGTTGGTAATTGGACGACGACCCGTTTCTTTTTCTAAACCTATTTCACGTGCAGCTCGCCATACTTGACCAATGATTTCAGATACACGTAAGTTACGGTTAAAACCTTGTTGAGCGGTAGAGCAGAATTTACATTCAAGCGCACAACCAACTTGAGAAGAGACACATAGCGTTGCACGATCTTCTTCCGGGATATAAACCGTTTCTACGTCCTGATCGCCCACTTTCATCGCCCACTTAATGGTGCCATCGCTAGAGTGTTGAGCTTCAGATACGTACGGTGCGCGAATTTCACATTTTTGGATCAGTTTTTCGCGCAACTGCTTATTAATATTGGTCATCTTTTCGAAGTCATCACAACCAAAGTGATAAATCCACTTCATCACCTGATCGGCGCGGAATGCTTTTTCACCCAGTTCATCAGCGAAAAATGAACGCATACCCTTGCGATCAAAATCAAGTAAATTGACTTTTTGTGTGGTCATGTAGCCTCTCAAAGATGGAACTATAATTAAGGGCGCGAATTGTACAGCCTTTAGGCAGTAACAACAAGGGCTGCAATACCATGAGTTTATTATGGTATTTACAACTCATTGAATAAAAAATAATCAGCAATTTAAATAAATAAGCGAGAAGGGATAAATGCTTGGTGAAGTGGCTGAAACCAACCAACTTCAGGATAGAAAAGAAAGTGTGTTTGATACAAAAAAAGCTCCCTTTCGGGAGCTTTCTAAAATTAAACTACAGCTTCAGAGCGAGGACAGATTTCTGATTCAGGAAAAAAGAACTCAATTTCACGTGCTGCAGACTCTGGGCTATCACTGCCATGCACAGAGTTATGACGCATGCTTAATGCATAATCTGCACGGATAGTGCCACAAGCAGCTTCTTCTGGGTTAGTTTTACCCATCAGTTCACGGTAACGAGTAACCGCATCTTCACCTTCAAGAACTTGAACCATAATTGGGCCAGAAGTCATGAACTCTTTTAGCGGTTCAAAGAATGGTTTTCCTTCGTGCTCCGCGTAAAAGCCGCTTGCTTGCTCATCAGTCAGACGAAGCATTTTCGCAGCAATAATACGCAGTCCCGCTTTTTCAATGCGATGATAAATTTCACCGATCAAATCACGTTCCACAGCGTCAGGCTTAATAATAGAAAATGTTCTCTCTAGGGCCATAAGATGTCCTTTTACTTTACTTGTCGTTTTATTTTAGAAAGGTGGATCTACACCACCTTTGTTTTAATCGAATTATTTCGCTTGATCCATTAGAACACGAGAAATGGTTCTTACGCCCATACCCGTTGCACCAGCCGCCCACTTATCACTAGGAGACTTACGGTAAGTACCCGCACAGTCAAAGTGTAACCAGCCTTTCTTGTGATCTTCAACGAAGTAAGACAAGAACGCTGCGGCTGTACTTGCACCCGGCGTATAATCACCAGAGCTGATATTAGATAGATCAGCAAACGGTGATGGCAACATTTCACGATGGAAATCCATCAGTGGTAGTGGCCATAAACCTTCGTGCTCAGCTTTAGCCGCAGTCAGAGCTTGGTGTGATAACTCATCATCAAAACTCATTAGCGCATGGAAATCATTGCCTAATGCATTTTTCGCAGCGCCTGTTAGAGTTGCACAGTCGATAATAAGCTCAGGCTTTTGCTCACTCGCATACATTAGACCATCAGCAAGAACTAAACGGCCTTCTGCGTCGGTGTTCATGATTTCAACTGTCTTACCGTTTTTGTAAGTAATGATATCGCCAAGTTTAAGTGCACGACCAGAAACCATGTTTTCCGCACAGCAAAGGATCAATTTTACGCGTTTGTTTAGGCCACGAAGAATCGAAAGCGCAAGTGCGCCAGTCGCCATACCAGCACCGCCCATGTCAGCTTTCATTGATGACATCATGCCAGACGATTTGATGCTGTAACCACCTGAATCGAAAGTGATGCCTTTACCAACTAGACACGCATACACTGGCGCGTCCTCTTTACCTGTTGGGTTGTAATCCAATTGCAGCATAGAAGAAGTACGGTCTGAACCACGGCCAACAGCAAAAATGCCTTCCCAGCCTTCAGCAAGTAGATCTTTATCTTTTACGATGCGGTAAGAAACATGATCCGGTGCGATTGATTTAACAAATTCAGCTGCCATTGTTGCAAGCTGACGAGGGCCCACTTCTTCAGCGCTCTTGTTAATGATATCACGAACCCAATCAGTCGCTTTGATACGCGCATCGAGCTCAGCTTGATCAGCTTCAGCCAGTGGTTGCCATTCTAGTGTATTTCTCTTCTTCGCTTCACGGTAGCCTTGATGAAAAGCCCAGATCGCTTCAAGATCCCAGCCTTCACCTTGCAAAGATAAAGAACGCAGTCCTTGATTATCTAATTTACGAGCAGCACGTTGAATCGCGCCTAAATCGTGAGATTGAGTAAGATGAATCGTTACACCTTGCTCAGAAAATGATACTAGAGCCTTCTCTCCCCACTGAGGCTGGGCAGCTTCTAGACTAATAAATACAGACATTTGTGTAGACATGGTTTCTCCTTGTCCTTGTAATGGCGGTTCTGCGCCACATCTGATCGTTAACCAAAGGATGTTAGCATTTTGTCAGGTTAATATGTCAACTTGATAATAAAATCGGGCTACAAGGCCCGATTTTTTATTAAAATTTGTTAACTTAGCGATGCTAGATAAGCGAAATTAATCTCGCTCATCCATCCAGCACATAATGATCGCTTCAAGAATTTTTTCGTTCGAGCGATTTGGCTCATCTTTAAAATCTTCAAGCTCTAATATCCACTGATGTAAATCAGTAAAGCGAACGTTTTGTGGTTCAACATCCGGATATTTTTCGTAAAGCTCAATGGCGATATCGCGTGAATCAGTCCATTTCATAATAGTATTCCAGTGTCATATTATCTGGCTAAAAACAAGCCAAAGCTAAACCTGAACTTCTTCAAACGGCACTTGGAATATACTTTCAGCACCGAAAATTTAGTCGTTCAGGAA
This sequence comes from Vibrio ziniensis, assembly GCF_011064285.1. Taxonomy (NCBI): domain Bacteria; kingdom Pseudomonadati; phylum Pseudomonadota; class Gammaproteobacteria; order Vibrionales; family Vibrionaceae; genus Vibrio; species Vibrio ziniensis. The sequence goes on along the minus strand of NZ_CP049331.1, from coordinate 734,601 downwards.
TAATGATTAATGATCTTCTGTTGCGTGGTTTAGGGTGTATTTAGGAAGTTCAATAACCAAATCTTCATCGGCAACCCGAGCCTGACAACTTAAACGTGATTCAGGCTCTAGACCCCATGCTTTATCTAGCATGTCATCTTCCAGCTCATCACTCTCTTCTAGCGAGTCAAAACCTTCACGCACAATACAGTGACAAGTGGTACACGCACATGACTTTTCACATGCGTGATCAATTCCAATACCGTTCTTCAACGCCACATCAAGAATGGTTTCGCCAGTTTGTGCATCTAATACCGCACCTTCTGGACAAAGTGTTTCATGGGGTAAAACAATAATCTTAGGCATTTTTGTCTTCTCTTTAAATCTCGTCAACAGAATGACCAGCCAATGCTGCGCGTATGGATTTATCCATTCGGCGCGACGCAAAATCTTGGCTCGCTTTGTCGGTATCTTTTATCCCTTGCTCGATAGCATCAGCATCGTCACCGTTACGTAATTCGATCAGTGATTCAATAGCTTTAAGTAGAAGTTGTCGCTCATCTTCACTTAGTAATTCATCACCATCCGCATGCATTGCTGCAATCAGGCCTTCAATTACTCGATCAGCTTCAACGCATTGTTCCATCAACGCTCTTGCTTGCATATCTTCTTTAGCAAAAGCCATAGAATCACGCAGCATTTGGGTTACTTCATCATCGCTTAAACCGTAAGAAGGTTTAACCTGAATCTCGGCTTGTACGCCTGTGCTCTTTTCCATTGCTGTTACAGATAACAGACCATCCGCATCCACTTGATAAGTAACGCGAATATGTGCAGCGCCCGCTGCCATTGGAGGAATGCCTTTTAGTGAAAAACGCGCCAGTGAACGGCAGTCATCCACAAGCTCACGTTCACCTTGCACAACATGGACACTCATCGCTGTTTGACCATCTTTGAAGGTGGTAAATTCTTGTGCTCTAGCGACAGGAATTGTAGTGTTACGCGGAATGATTTTTTCCACTAAACCACCCATGGTTTCAATACCCAGAGAAAGTGGAATCACATCTAACAACAACATTTCTGAGTCAGGCTTGTTGCCAGCCAAAACGTCGGCTTGAATAGCAGCACCAATCGCAACCACTTCATCGGGGTTAATACTGGTTAATGGCGTGCGTCCGAAGAACTCACCTACTTGCTCACGAACAAACGGAGTACGAGTAGAACCACCAACCATCACAACTTCTAATACTTCATCCGCCGATATTTGCGCATCTTTGAGTGCACGGCGACAAGACATCAGCGTCTTCTTCACTAATGGCTGAATGAGCTCATTGAACTGTTGTTTGGTCAGTACGCCAGACCAATCAAGGACATTCACATCCACTTGGTCATTATCTGACAACGCAATTTTCGCAGCCGTTGCAGCATTCAATAGTGCACGATGTTTATCCGCGCTTAGCTTACCTTCAATGCCCATTTGCTCTTGAAGATAATCTGCAATCAGATGGTCAAAATCGTCGCCACCTAGCGCTGAATCACCACCCGTTGCTAATACTTCAAACACGCCTTTTGACAAACGTAGAATAGAGATATCAAACGTACCTCCACCCAAGTCATAAACGGCAATTACGCCTTCTTGGCCAGAATCCAATCCGTAAGCAATAGCGGCTGCCGTTGGTTCGTTAAGTAGACGCAATACATGTAACCCAGCCAATGCAGCCGCATCTTTTGTAGCTACACGCTGAGCGTCGTCGAAGTAAGCAGGAACTGTGATTACCACACCCGCTAGCTCACCACCTAAGGTGTTTTCAGCACGTTGACCTAGCGTTCTTAAAATATCTGCAGAAACTTGAATCGGATTTAGATCACCGTGAGGTGTTTGCATAATAGGCAAACCATTTTCACTGGCTTTAAACTGATATGGCAGATGTGGGTAACGAGACTGAATGTCGGTCAATGAACGACCAACCAGTCTTTTAACCGAAATGATAGTATTTGTAGGATCGGCTTGAGCGTTGTCGCGAGCTTCGTAGCCGACAACTTTTTCCTCTCTGGAATAAGACACAACAGAAGGCAGGATGCTTCGTCCTTGCCCATCAACTAAAGTGGTTGCTGTGCCGCTTCTCACCGAAGCCACTAACGAGTTGGTGGTTCCTAAATCAATGCCTGCAGCCAGTTTGTGCTGGTGCGGTGCAGAACTTTGACCAGGTTCTGCAATTTGAAGTAATGCCATCTATGGGTCCTTTTTTAGAATTAGTCGAGAAGCTTGTCTTCGACTCGTTCTATTTCATTTTTTAATTTGGCAATAAATTTGAGCTTGCGAACGGTATCAGCTGCGGTGTCCCACTGTTGACCGTTAAGCTCTTGCTCTACTTGGTTAAGGTGCTGTTTATACATTTTCTCGACTTTACTATCAAAGTCGAACAACGCACTTTCCGGATCAGAGCTTTCGATAATTGCTTCAAGTTCTTCACGCAGCTCCAATTGTTCCATTAAGAACATTGGGTCTCGAAGAGTTTGCTGCTCACCACGAAGTTCAACACCGTTGAGCGAAAGCAAATATTCTGCGCGAGAGATTGGGCTTTTTAAAATTTGATTGGCATCGTTAATCTCTGCCGTCTTTTGTACCGACATCAATCGGTCACGCTCAGAAGCCGTGGCAAAGTTATCTGGATGAAAACGCTTTTGCAACTCACGGAACTGAGAAGAAAGAAGGCTACCATCCAGCTGAAACTGAGTTGGTAGCCCAAATAATTCGAAATAATTCATGGTGATATTGGTCCTTTAATTCGATTTAAGGTGAGCACTTACTCACCCTAAATTCAGAGAACTCTTAGACGTTGAAGCTTTCACCACAACCACACTCGCCTTTCGCATTTGGGTTGTTAAATTCAAAGCCTTCATTCAAGCCTTCTTTTTTGTAATCCAGCTCGGTGCCGTCTAGGTAAACCAAGCTTTTCGGGTCGATGATAACTTTCACACCGTTATCTTCAAATACTTGGTCACCGTCTTCAAGATCATCAACGAATTCTAGTACGTATGCCATACCTGAACACCCCGTCGTTCTTACGCCTAAACGTAAGCCGATACCTTTTCCACGGTTTTCCAAAAAGGTTCTAACTCGGTGTGCTGCTGTTTCAGTTAGGGTAATGGCCATACTGCTACCTTTGGGTCTTCTGTTAATTTAAGCGGGAGTAGCAAAACGCTACTCCCAATTACTTATTATTGTTGATGTTTTTTCTTGTAATCCGCTACAGCGGCTTTAATTGCGTCTTCTGCCAAGATTGAGCAGTGAACTTTAACTGGTGGTAGTTCTAGTTCTTCCGCAATTTCAGCGTTTTTAATCGCTGCTGCTTCATCAATTGACTTACCTTTCACCCACTCTGTTACAAGCGAGCTTGATGCGATAGCACTACCACATCCGTAAGTTTTGAATTTTGCATCTTCAATGATGCCTTCTGGAGATACTTTAATTTGTAGACGCATTACGTCACCACAAGCAGGAGCACCAACCATGCCGCTACCTACTGATGGGTCTTCTTTATCGAATGAACCAACGTTACGTGGGTTCTCGTAATGGTCTATTACTTTTTCACTGTATGCCATGATAGTTACCTCGAATCCTCTATATCGCTGGAAAGATTAATGATGAGCCCACTCAACAGTGCTCAAATCTACCCCTTCCTTATACATGTCCCACAGAGGAGACATCTCGCGTAATTTGTTGACAGCTACACGAATCAATTCAATCGCATAATCGATATCCTCTTCTGTCGTGAAACGACCGAATGAGAAACGAATTGAGCTGTGAGCCAATTCATCATCAAGACCAAGAGCACGTAGTACATACGATGGTTCAAGGCTTGCTGATGTACATGCACTGCCTGAAGATACCGCAAGGTCTTTCAGAGACATAAGCAGTGATTCACCTTCAACAAAAGCAAAACTGATGTTTAGGTTGTTCGGTAGACGCTGTTCTAGATCACCGTTGATCGAAACTGCTTCCATATCTTTGACGCCAGCGAGTAGACGATCACGCAGAGTTTTTGCGTGGTCGTAATCTTGTTGCATCTCTTGTTTTGCAATTCGGAATGCTTCACCCATACCCACGATTTGGTGAGTAGGAAGTGTACCAGAGCGGAAACCGCGCTCATGGCCGCCACCGTGCATTTGTGCTTCCAGACGGATACGTGGTTTACGACGTACGTATAGAGCACCAATCCCTTTAGGACCGTAAACTTTGTGTGCCGACATAGAGATAAGGTCAACTTTCATCTCTTGAACGTCGATTGGCAATTTACCCGCAGACTGTGCTGCGTCTACATGGAAAACAATTTTACGTGAACGACAAAGTTCACCGATAGCATTGATATCTTGGATAACACCGATTTCATTGTTCACATGCATGATAGAAACAAGAATGGTGTCATCACGCATTGCTGCTTCTAGTTTGTTTAGATCGATAAGGCCGTTTGATTCTGGATCTAGGTAAGTGACTTCAAAACCTTCACGCTCTAACTGACGAGTCGTATCAAGTACAGCTTTGTGCTCAGTTTTGCAGGTAATGATGTGTTTACCTTGTTTTTGATAAAAGTGAGCAACACCTTTAATCGCCAAGTTGTCAGATTCTGTTGCACCTGATGTGAAGATAATTTCACGAGGGTCTGCATTTAGTAAATCTGCAATTTGCTCACGCGCAGTATCTACGGCTTCTTCTGCCTGCCAGCCATAACGATGTGAACGAGATGCTGGGTTACCGAAGGTACCATCCATCGTCATGTACTGAACCATCTTTTCAGCAACACGTGGATCTACTGGGCAAGTTGCTGAATAGTCTAAATAAATCGGCAGTTTCATTTTCTACTCCAATGTAAAACGTCGTTCTTAGGAACGAACATTAATACCTACGGGTGCCGCACCAATGGTGACTGTGTTCGAATTTTTGTGTGCAATCCCGTGGTTAATCGCAAGATCGATATCTTGACGATCTGAAATTTCTAGTACTTCGTTATCAACCATCAACTCACCTAGAGTGATATTGTTAAGGAAGTCACTGATGCGAGAACTTAAATCACGCCACAGTGTATGTGTTAAACAGCGAGTACCACCTTGGCATCCGCCTTTGCCATGACATTTAGTCGCGTCAACCGATTCATCAACCGCTGCAATCACAGTGCCGATTGAAATCGCATGGCCATGTGCACCTAGTCGGTAACCACCACCAGGACCACGAACACTAGCCACTAAACCTGCTTTACGTAATTTCGAAAACAGTTGCTCTAAATATGAAAGCGAAATGCCCTGACGCTCTGAAATATCAGCCAGTGGTACTGGGCTTTGTTGCGAATGCAGAGCCACATCTAACATGGCTGTTACCGCATATCTTCCTTTAGATGTAAGTCTCATATCACACCGTATCCACATTGATTATGTGGTTGGAAGTTTCACATACCCGACCAATATGGTCAAGTATTTATTTGACTAAAACACTCAAGTATTTAACCATTCAATAACAATGGTTATTTTTTATCCCGCAAGCTTTTCCCAACCGCAGTCAAAACACCACGTAAAATATTGAGTTCTTGAGCTTCAGGACGCGCGCGATTGAATAGGCGACGAAGTTTATTCATCACTTGGCTTGGCTGTGTCTCTGATATGAATTGGGTTTCAATCATGACTTTTTCAAGGTGCTCATAGAACATTTCCAGTTCTTTGTGACGAGGATATTCTTCCTCCGCATGAGACGAATAATGCGATTGAAGCTGATTCAAATGAGCTACACGGATTTCGTAACATAGCGTCTGCACCGCCATTGCTAGGTTCAGAGAGCTGTATTCAGGGTTTGCAGGAATGCTAACGTGATAATGACAAGTTTGCAGCTCTTCGTTACTAAGCCCAGTACGCTCTCGACCAAAAACTAAAGCGACAGGATGTTTTTGTCCTTCGATTGCAAATTTCTCACCGCATTCACGAGAGTCTAGTATCGGCCATTCCAACGTTCTTGAACGCGCGCTAGTACCAACCACTAGACCGCAATCTTCTACTGCTTCTTCTAAACTTTTAACAATTCGAGCATTGAGTGCGATTTCGCTTGCGCCAGCAGCTAAAGCGATAGCTTGAGCATCCACTTCACATTGAGGATCAACTAAAACCATTTCGCTGAGACCCATTACTTTCATAGCACGAGCAGCAGAGCCTATATTGCCAGAATGAGAGGTTCCCACTAAAACCACTTTAACATTGCTTAACATGATGTTTTTACGCTACTCAATTTATAACCGCAGAATCTTAACATAAACCTGAGTAAAATGGTCAGAAGCTTAACATCCCCAGAACCGAACGAATAAAAAATAACCACTTCCATTTTGATAAACATTTGGTATACTGCGCACCGCTTTTTTCGTTCTTTAACATCCGTTGGGAAATCCGTATGCATCCAATGCTAAACATTGCTATTCGCGCTGCGCGTAAAGCAGGCAATCACATTGCTAAATCTCTAGAAACTCCTGAGAAAATCGAAGCCTCTCAAAAAGGCATGAACGACTTTGTTACTAACGTAGACAAAGAAGCTGAAAACCTTATCGTTGCTACGATTAAAAACTCTTACCCTGAACACTGCATCGTTGCAGAAGAAGGTGGTCTGATCGAAGGTAAAGATCAGGATGTACAATGGATTATCGACCCACTGGATGGCACTACAAACTTTGTAAAAGGTTTACCTCACTTCTGTGTTTCAATTGCAGTTCGCATTAAAGGCAAAACAGAAGTCGCTTGTGTTTACAACCCAATGCTTAACGAGCTTTTTACAGCTCAACGTGGCGCTGGTGCACAGCTAAACAACGCTCGTATCCGTATCAAACCGATTAAAGACCTGCAAGGTGCAGTTCTAGCAACTGGTTTCCCATTCAAACAAAAACAGCATTCAGAATCTTACATGAAGATAATGACGTCTCTATTTGTTGAGTGTTCAGACTTCCGTCGCACAGGCTCTGCAGCTCTAGATTTATGTTACCTAGCATCTAACCGTGTCGATGGTTACTTTGAGCTTGGTTTGAAACCTTGGGATCTTGCAGCTGGTGAACTGATTGCTCGAGAAGCAGGTGCAATCCTTACAGATTTCGCTGGCGGTACTGATTACATGAAATCAGGCAACATAGTTGGTTCTAGCCCACGCGGCGTGAAAGCGATTCTTCAACATATCCGTGAAAACGGTAACAGCGCGATCTTGAAATAAAAGCTCCGTCACAGCTGATTTATTAAAGAAAGCCCCGACCTATATGGTTGGGGCTTTTTTATATCTGAAAAATCGAAACTTATAGCAGATTGAGCAGATCTTCTGTGGTGCCTGTTTCAGCTAGACGTGGGAAAATAGACTTTATCGAATGTGCATGATTATCAAGATTCGAATCCGTCATCGCATCGGTACAAAGTATCACGTTATACCCTAATTCGAATGCCTGCCTTGCTGTTGACTCAACGCCAATACTGGTAGAAATGCCGATCACGACAACCTGAGTAACACCCAGCTGTTTGAACTGTTGATCAAGATCGCTGTTGATAAATGCCCCCCAATTTCGTTTGGTTAGCAATATCTCGCGCTCATCTCGAACTAATGCTTCAACCAAGGCACTCCACTTTTCATCCATAGTCCTTGCTGGCATAACCAAATCGATTCTACCCGCGGCACCACCAGCGACGTTAACCAACACCACAGGTAATGATGCAGCGTGAAAAGCTCCAATTAGCTTATTGGCATTCTGGATGACAGACTTAACATCCTCTTCTTGGGCAAGTGCGACAATTCCGTTTTGCAAATCAATCACGATTAATGCGGTTTTATCATCAAGCTGAGCAATGGCCATCTCGCCTCCTTTTAACGGATTAATCCAAAATATTCAAAGCAAAAAAAAGCCACTGTAATCAGTGGCTTTCATATCAACTATGGCATATCGTCGAATTCAGCACCTTCTTTCTCCACTTGAGGAGTAAGTAAGTGCTCACGTGTGATACCCAATTTCAATGCTAGGGCAGAAGCCACATAAATTGAAGAGTAAGTACCAACAGTAATACCCAATAGCAATGCCATTGCGAAGCCGTGAATCATAGCCCCACCTTGAACAAACAGTGCGATAACTACAAACAATGTGGTACCAGAAGTAATCAAAGTACGGCTTAATGTTTGAGTGATTGAGCTGTTCATGATTTCAGCAGAATCACCTTTACGCATCTTACGGAAGTTCTCACGGATACGGTCAAATACCACTATGGTATCGTTAAGTGAATAACCCACAACCGTTAGCAATGCTGCAACGATAGTTAGGTCTACTTCAACTTGCATCAATGAGAAAATACCTAGCGTGATGATAACGTCGTGAGCCAATGCTAAAACTGCACCCGCAGCCAAACGCCATTCGAATCGCATAGATACATACAGAAGAATACACAGCAGCGAGACTAAAATCGCCAAACCGCCGGCTTCTGTTAGCTCGTCACCTACATTAGGACCAACGAACTCAATACGGCGCATTTCTACCGCTTTACCCGTACCTTCTTTAATTGCGCTTAGGATTTGGTTACCTAAAGCTTCACTTGCCACATTTTCACGTGGGCGAAGACGAACCATCACATCTTTAGCGGAACCAAAGTTTTGTACTGTTGCGTCACCGAACCCTTTAGCTTCAAGCGCAACACGAATTTCTTCAAGGTTTACTGGCTGTTCGAAACCAACCTCGATCAATGTACCGCCAGTAAAATCTAAGCCCCAATTCAGCCATTTTGTCGATAGAGTAAAAATCGAAGCACCGATCATTAGAATCGAGAAAACGAATGCGAACTTCGACCAACGCATAAAGTCGATCGATTTATCTGTTTTCAGAATTTGAAACATACCAATTCCTACCCTTAGATCGACAACTTGTTAATGCGTTTACCACCGTACAACAAGTTGACGATACAACGAGTGCCGATAATTGCAGTAAACATTGAAGTTAGAATACCGATAGACAGAGTTACCGCGAAACCTTTGATCGCACCTGTACCTACTGCAAACAGAATGATAGCAGTGATTAGGGTTGTGATGTTCGCATCGGCGATCGTACTGAATGCATTAGCATAACCTTGGTGAATCGCTTGTTGGGGGTTACGCCCATCACGCAGCTCTTCACGGATACGTTCAAAAATCAGTACGTTGGCATCCACCGCCATACCGACAGTCAATACGATACCCGCGATACCCGGTAGAGTCATTGTTGCACCTGGAATCATAGACATTACACCGATGATCAACACAAGGTTTGCAAACAGTGCTACGTTCGCGATCAAGCCAAACTTACGGTAGTAAAGTAGCGTAAACAGCATTACTGCAACCATACCCCATACACACGCTTGAATACCCATGTCGATATTCTGTTGACCCATTGATGGACCAATGGTGCGTTCTTCTACAATCGAGATTGGCGCAATCAGAGCACCAGCACGCAGTAGAAGTGCAAGGTTATGAGCTTCAGCTACTGAATCAATACCCGTAATACGGAAACTACGGCCTAACGCAGATTGAATCGTTGCTTGGTTAACCACTTCTTCATGTTTAACTAAGATAACTTTACCTTCTGGAGTCTTACGACCGCTGTCTTTGTATTCTGCAAATACTGTAGCCATTAGCTTGCCAATGTTCTTTTTAGAGAACGCTGACATTTTCGCGCCACCTTCACTATCCAGTGAGATGTTTACCTGCGGACGACCATATTCGTCGGTGCTTGAACTCGCATCCGTGATGCTTGAACCACCAAGAATTACACGTTTCTTCAGCACAGCTGGACGGCCATCACGGTCAAACTTAACTTCACTACCCGCAGGTACTCGGCCCGCAGCAGCAGCAGCTAAATCGGCCTTGTCATCCACTTCACGGAATTCAAGTGTCGCAGTTGCACCAAGAATCTCTTTCGCACGCGCTGTGTCCTGAACACCAGGAAGTTCAACTACGATACGAGTTGCACCTTGACGTTGTACCAAAGGCTCAGCAACACCCAGTTCGTTTACACGGTTGCGTAGGATGCTAATGTTCTGTTCAACAGCATAGTTACGGATTTCTTGTAGACGAGTTTCAGAGAATTGCGCTTTCAGAACGAACTGGTTGCTCTCTTCAGAAGCAATAAACGTCATATCGCGATGTTTTGATTCTAAAGAGGCTTTCGCTTGAGCTAGCTGCTCTGCATCACGTAACACCACTTCAACGGAATCTTTAAGAGGACGAATTGCACGATAGCGAATTTTGTCTTCTCGCAGTTCACTGCGGAATGCTTCTTCTTGCTGAGTGACCAATTTTTCCATCGCTGCGTCCATATCCACTTCCATTAAGAAATGAACACCGCCGCGAAGGTCAAGACCAAGCTTCATAGGCGCTGCGCCTATTGCTTCAAGCCAATCAGGAGTTGATGCTGCAAGGTTTAATGCCACGATCGTGTCTTTACCCAGAGCTTCGCTCACTACATCGCGAGCACTGATTTGGGTGTCAGTGTCATTAAATCGAACAAGAATAGATCCATTTTCAAGACCAATGGATTTATGAGAAAGCTGCGCTTCATCAAGCGCCTTAGTGACAGAATCCAGCGTTGACAGATCTACAGAGGCGCCACGCGCCCCTGTAATTTGAATGGCTGGATCTTCACCGTAAATATTTGGAAGTGCATACAAAGCTGAGATGGCAATAACGAATACCACCATCAAGTACTTCCATAACGGATAACGGTTTAGCACAGAGAAGATCCTCTAGCTGTTTATAGAGATTTCAGCGTACCTTTTGGTAATACTGCTGTAATGAAGTCTTTTTTAAGAACGATTTCGTTGTTCTCGTTAAGTGCAATAGAAACATAATCGTTGTCTTCTGCAATTTTAGTAATGCGACCAACTAGTCCACCACTGGTAAGAACCTCATCACCTTTAGTCATAGAAGCCATTAGGTTTTTATGCTCTTTTACGCGCTTAGATTGTGGGCGGTAAATCATGAAGTAGAAGATTACCGCAAACATGCCAAGCATGATTAGCATTTCAAAACCACCACCAGCTGGAGTGCCAGCAGGAGCCGCGTGTGCTACAGAAATTAGACTCATTGAGAAATGTCCTCTAAGTTGTTTTGTCTAGTGTGAAATCTATTGGGTTGCGCAACGCTGAATTCAAGTCAGGAAAGAGATAAATCCAACTTAGCGCACGAAATTACATTAATGCCAGCACGTATGCTGGCATCAACATTAAGCTTTCTCTTTTTGTAGAGGTGGAACTTCACGATTACGACGTGCGTAGAACTCTTCTACAAATTGATCGAAACGGTCTTCATCAATCGCAGTACGGATACTTTCCATCAAACGTTGGTAGTAGCGTAGGTTATGAATGGTATTCAGGCGTGCACCCAAAATTTCATTACAACGATCTAAGTGGTGAAGATACGATTTCGAGTAATTTTTGCAAGTGTAACAATCACATTGCGGATCTAATGGAGAAGTATCCGTTTTATGCACCGCGTTACGAATCTTAATTACACCGCCAGTAACGAATAAGTGACCATTACGTGCGTTACGTGTTGGCATTACACAGTCGAACATATCGATACCGCGACGTACACCTTCCACTAAATCTTCCGGTTTGCCAACGCCCATTAAGTAACGAGGTTTGTCTTCTGGTAGTTGTGGACACGTGTGCTCAAGCATACGGTGCATGTCTTCTTTTGGTTCACCAACCGCAAGACCACCAACAGCATAGCCATCGAAACCAATTTCAGTCAGACCTTTAACTGAAATATCACGCAAATCTTCGTATACGCTACCTTGAACAATACCGAACAGATTGTTCGGGTTTTCAAGCTTGTCAAAATGATCACGAGAACGTTGTGCCCAACGAAGAGACATCTCCATTGATTTCTTCGCTTCATCATGAGTTGCAGGGTATGGCGTACATTCATCGAAGATCATCACGATGTCTGAACCAAGGTCTTTTTGGATTTCCATCGACTTCTCAGCGTCCATGAAAATCTTGTCACCGTTTACAGGGTTACGGAAATGCACACCTTCTTCAGTGATTTTACGAATATCACCAAGGCTGAATACTTGGAAACCGCCCGAATCCGTTAGGATTGGACCTTGCCAGTTCATGAAATCATGTAAGTCACCGTGCATTTTCATCACTTCTTGACCAGGGCGTAACCAAAGGTGGAAAGTGTTACCCAGTAGAATTTGTGCGCCAGTATCAGCCACTTCTTCTGGTGTCATACCTTTTACCGTACCGTAAGTACCTACAGGCATAAATGCTGGCGTTTGCACTGTGCCACGTTCAAAAGTCAGTTGACCGCGACGCGCATTGCCATTTTTCTTTTTTAGATTGAATTGTAGTTTCACAAAGCCTCCAAATGTCAGAGAAACAGTCTGACGGATTGATACCCACACCTATTGTCACACCAAGAAATGGCATTACATAAACACTAGCATGGGTATAAACAGCTACCCGGAAAAGTGTCCAGATAGCCTCAAAAATAATTTACCAAAAAGGCGCTTTTAGCTTTGATTCGTTCTCTTTGTTATGAACATCGCATCGCCGTAACTAAAGAAACGGTACTGCTCTTTTACAGCGTGATCATAGGCCGCCATAGTATGCTCGTAACTGGCGAATGCACTTACTAACATAATTAACGTTGATTCAGGTAGGTGGAAATTGGTAATCAAACAATCCACTAACTGATATTGATAACCTGGGAAAATAAAGATCTCAGTATCACCAAAGAATGGAACCAACTCAGTGCCTTTGCTCAACGCGTCTTGCGCTGCACTTTCTAACGAACGAACAGAGGTTGTACCAACAGCGATAATACGTCCACCACGCGCTTTCGTTGCCGAAATAGCATCCACTACGTCTTGTGGTACTTCTACGTATTCAGCATGCATGTGGTGATCATTGATGTTGTCTACACGAACAGGTTGGAACGTCCCCGCCCCAACGTGCAAAGTCACGTATGCAAATTCAACACCTTTTGCTTTGATCTGCTCAAGCAAAGTTTCATCGAAGTGCAAACCAGCAGTCGGAGCCGCAACCGCACCCGGTTTTTGGTTATAAACCGTTTGGTAGCGCTCTTTGTCTGCATCTTCATCTGGGCGATCGATGTAAGGAGGCAGAGGCATATGTCCGATCTCATTTAAAATCTCCAATACGGCTTTCTCATCCGTAAAGCGAATTTCAAACAGAGCATCATGACGAGCAACCATCACCGCATGGTATTCATCGTTTTCACCCAGATACAATTCTGTATTTGGTTTTGGCGGCTTAGAAGAGCGAACGTGAGCAAGAATCGAGTGTTCATCAAGCATGCGCTCAACCAATACTTCTAGTTTTCCACCTGAGGCTTTACGGCCAAACATACGAGCAGGAATAACACGAGTATTGTTAAACACTAAAAGATCACCCGGCTCAACCAAGTCGAGGACATTTTTAAAGGTACTATCAGTGAGCGTACCCGTATTACCGTTCAACTGCAGCAAACGGCTGGCTGTACGGTCTGCTTTTGGATAACGAGCAATAAGCTCGTCTGGAAGTTCAAAATGGAAATCTGAAACTTGCATGACTGTATATTCGTTCTCTTTTGGGTTTAGCGATGAATCTTTTCGCGGCGCGGTAGTATATACCTAAGCAACCGCAAGATACAGGATTGTGCACCCTGAACGACTAATCTCAAGGCAATAGTTTGTAATCAACGATGAATTGCGCCAATTCGAGATAAAAGTTGGGCAAGCTCTCAGTTATTTATCCGCAGAAAAACTATGCTTTAAACAAGAACCAAAGAGTTATTACAAGCCTGAAGTGATAGGAGTTGGATATGATTAAAGTCGAAGACATGATGACTCGTAATCCCCATACTTTACTGCGTTCAAACACTCTATCTGATGCTAAACACATGATGGAAGCATTAGATATTCGCCACATTCCTATTGTTGATGCAGAAAAGAAACTACTGGGTGTTGTGACTCAAAGAGATATTCTTGCCGCTCAAGAATCTAGCCTACAAAAATCATCTAGTGTTCACTCCTACACGGATGACTCACCACTCAATGAAATCATGCATTCGCAAGTGATGACGGTTTCGCCGCAAGCTGGGCTAAAAGAAAGTGCAATGTACATGCAAAAACATAAAGTTGGTTGCTTACCAGTCATAGCTAAAGGAGAACTAGTCGGCATCATTACCGACAGTGATTTTGTTTCAATTGCGATTAGCTTACTTGAGCTACAAGAAGAAATTGAACCAGAAGAAATCGAAGACGATCTTTAATGATCTAAAGCTCCTACCTAAAACTCCATTTTTGAAAGGTTAATATTCACTAATATTAACCTTCACTTCCCTGCCCTACTTCCTAATTGCCAGCTTATGTCAGAATCATCCTACCATTGGCGTAGGATTTGTTTTTTTTAACCATTCAGCATGTCATACAAAGGAATTTAAACCTTATATATCAATAAATTAAACAAAAACATCAGCACTTGGTATTTTTGGCTGATGGTGACTATTTGTATAAAATTTGCCTAATTCCGTTTGTCCATAAAGAAGAAACACATGCTAAATCGAATCACTAAGGTATCGTTTAAAATTTATTTAATCATTACCTTTACGACACTTTCAACGCTGATCATTTCAGGCGTTGCTTGGTTCGCGATCAAAAACATTCAGTCTGACTTCAACGATTTCAGAGATGTAAACCAAAACGCTATTCAAGCAAGTAACGTTCAAGAACACATGCTAACCGCACGTATTCGAGCATTAACGTTCCGCTCAAGTGGTGATGAGAAACACTTCAATGATTCAGTTCATGAGCTAAAAGCAACGGAAAGCATCATTCAAGAAGAGATCAACACAAGCAAAACTCAGCAGCAAGTGGCTCTTCTTACCAGCATGAAGAAAAACGTAAGTCAGTATGAAGTTGAACTGAACGAAGTGAAGCGCTTAATGCAGCGCAGAAATGAGCTTGTTCGTAAAAACCAGTCTGTGACTGAAGAGCTGCAAAAACACATTGGCTTAGTTCGTGCTGCCAGCCTAAATGAAAGCATGGAGCTTTTTGAGCATGTAATCGAAACGGAATATCAATTTACTATTGCTCTGCAACACGCCACTGACTTCCTCGTTGATAACGAAGAAAACGATTTTGAACTCTATCAGAGTGCCTTTGCTCAACTGCAAAAAATGATGGAAGAATTCAATAACGAATATCCTCAGTACCGCAATGAGACCGTTAAGAAACAGATCGCTGTGTTTAACAATAATATCAATGAAATTTTCAGCATCATTGGTAAACGTAATGAAATTTGGAATGTCAGCCTAGCTAAATTGGGTAACGAAATTACCGATAACATTGTGAACATTAAACAGCACTCGTTTAATAACCAAACGACTCTGGCTCAAAAAGTATCTGAACTGTCTGACAACGCGATCACTGCCGTTATTACTGCGCTTCTGATCTCACTGCCTATCGTGATGGTTATTTGTCAGTTGGTTACACGCAGTATCACAGGCCCGATCAATACGACTAAGAACATTATTGAGCGCATGGCAAACGGCGAGCTGCATGCTGAACATTCTGTTGAAGGTGCTGATGAAGTTGCTCAAATGCGTCGCTCTTTGGGTCAAATGGAACAGAAGTTCTACAGCACGGTTCAAGAGATCACGCAAAACTGTGAAATGCTGGCTTCCGCTTCAGAGCAGTTATCAGCTATCAACCACGAAGTACTGCAAAGTTCTATGACTCAGCAACAAGAGACCGATCAAGTTGCTACGGCAATGAACGAAATGTCTGCTGCGATCAACGAAGTGGCAATCGGTGCGAACACCGCATCTCAAGAAGCAGAATCTGCAACAGAAGAAGCAAACAAAGGCATGTCTGTGATGTCTTCGTCTATGGAACAAATAAGCTCCCTCGCTCAACAAATGGGCGACCTTAGCGCTGAGATTTCTACCCTTCGCACAGGCACAGAAGAAGTGGGTGATGTAATGGACGTGATTCAAAAAATTGCCGAGCAAACCAACCTTCTGGCTCTCAACGCAGCAATCGAAGCCGCTCGTGCTGGTGAACAAGGCCGTGGTTTTGCGGTTGTTGCTGATGAGGTACGTCAGCTAGCACAGCAAACTCAGAAAGCGGTTGAAAAAATTGAAGATCAAATTACGACGCTGCAAAACAACACATCTCAAGTTGTAGAGTCGATCAATGCAAGCCAGATCATGCTTGAAGAGACAGTGACACAAGCAGAATCAGCGAACGTAGCATTCTCTACCATCACAGACAGCGTTGCACAAACCAACAACCTGAATACGCAAATTGCTACTGCAACAGAAGAGCAAAGCACAACAGCCGAGATGATCAGTGAAAGTATCACCGTCGTTCGTGACAAAGTTGATCAAACCGTAAACATGGTGTCAGACAGCAACCAAGCTTCACAAGAGCTGGCTAAGATGTCGGTTACTCTTGCTGAACTAATGCGTTTCTTCAAACTGAAGTAAGCACAACGAGTCCATTGAAAAAAACAGCTGGATAATCTATCCGGCTGTTTTTTTATCTACGATTTATCGCCAACTTTTATGGCTCTCAATTGGAAATCTATTACGCCTTCGTCAATACAAATCATGTCTTGCAGGCAGTTTCAGTATTCAAATAGATCAATAACAATCCAACCAAACAAGACTATCAGTGCTGTCTAGCCATAGTAATGTAGTAAGCGCAAAGGCATTTCTAAACAAATAGATTTGGGGTAATAAAAAAGCTGCCCAAGGATATTAGGCAGCCTTTGAATAATACTTTTAGTGCTGAAGTGTATTAACGAATATGAAATTTAGGAAACAGATCTTTGTCGCGATAAAGGGCTTTATCGGCTTTTATAATTGCTTGCTGGAGACTGCCCAGCTCCGATTTATACGCAACACCAACAGAAACTGAAACATGGGTGTTAAAGGGCTCTAACGCTGTCTCAGTAACGACATCTTTTAACTTTTCTGCGAACTGCTTAGCTTCTTCAAGCTCACACGTTGGCATAATAACAAGAAACTCATCCCCACCGCTGCGAACCAGATAATGCTCATCTTCAAACACCGCTCTCATCGCGTTAGCAATGTGCTTAATAGCACTGTCACCAACAGCATGACCATGCAAATCATTAATGCGTTTAATTTTATTGCCATCAATCGCAATAATACTGGCACTCCTGCCTTCAACCGATTCGATAAAGTTGCCTTCTTTAAAAATTCGTCGATTGTATAGACCCGTCAATTCATCTTCATTGGCAGAGATCAGCACTTCTTTTAAGCGTGTCTTGCGATAGCGGGATTCATCCCATTTCCAATAGATAAAAAATCCACACACAAAGAAAATCAGCCAAAGCCAAAAAAACTCCACGACAGCCAAGGACTCTGACAGGCGATAAACGATCTTAGTTCGGTTAGATAAAATATGCTCGCGACTAATAGAGCGCCCAAATGTGAAGCCTGAATGTTCAAATATAATGTTCTTATAACTATTGGATTTCTCTGTTCTATAACTCAGTCCATATCCCCAATTACTGGGAATATGAAAATCGACAACAAAGTCACCAACAATCTCTTTAGTAAAGAAATCCTGGACGGGCGATGCCATTGAAATAACGTAATTATTAGACAGCATGTCTTTATAGACGGGAGATACAATCACTCTGTCTTTCAGTTGGAATGGTCTAGCATAAATAGAACACGTTTCCGTTATAATGCAACGTTCATGACTAAACAGTGCTTCAGAAATCGGAAAGTCACTGACCCATTTATGTGTGAATATCTTTTTACCTTCGTAAGAACGGAAATACATAAACACATCTTTAGAATCAAATAACGAGGGAACATATTTGCTACTAAGTTGCATCACTCGGATGATATCTTGCTCATTCTCGGTTAGCTCTTTATGTCCCTCAACTGCATAGCTGTGAACTTCATAGTTATCGAGCTCAGCATCTTTCACTAGCACTGGCAGTTGACGCTCAGTTTCAGCTAACAAGCCAAGCAGAATCATTTTTTGCTTTTTAATCTCTAAGGTTTTGACTATGGAATTAAAATTAGCAAATTTGCCATCGATAAATTTGTCCATGTTGATCACCATAACAGCATAAAACAACAAGGTACTGACAAGTAGGGCAATCGCCGAAATTCTAAAGTAACGCATCATAGTTTAGAGAGCGCCACTTATTGTTGAGCAATATCTATAAAGCTCAGCGCTTCGATAGGCATTGGTCTACCCGTGAAGTAGCCCTGACAAACATCCACACCGAGATGGTGCATCAGCTTCCACGTTGCATCATCTTCAACGCCTTCGGAAACCAGATTTATATGCATACTTTTCGAAAGCGTGCACATGCTTCGGATAATGGACTGTTTGATTTCATCTCCAACACAGTTGAACACGAAGTTCTTATCAATTTTGATTTCAGTAAATGGCAAATGTGAGAGTTTAAGATACGACGAGCTGCCAGTGCCAAAATCATCAATCGAAATCCCCACCCCATACAAACGCATGCGGGTTACATTAGTGATCATTTCGATCGATTCTTTATAAATATCTTGCTCTGTCAGCTCAAGAGTAATGTAGCTAGGATCAACATCGTAGTCTTTACACTTATTCAGCAGATAATCAGCGAAGCTCGAAATTTCGAGATCTTGCTGAGTCACGTTAATGGACACTCGGCACTGAATTCTCTTTTCTGAAATATCTTCGAGCACATTGTCCAACACCACTTTGAACAAGTGATATTCCAAGCCACCATCATGTAACATAGGAATAAAAATGTCGGGAAAGATCATTCCCTTCGTCGGGTGAACCCAACGAGCAAGCGCTTCTAACCCCACCACTTTGCCTGTTGTGTAATCTAGTTGCGGCTGATAGTAGTTTTTAAACTGGCCTTCATAAAACGCTGCAGCCAGTTCGTCCATATCCACCGTTTTTAATTTCTGCTTAATCGCCGTTTTCTTGATAATTGCTTCTTTCTGAAACATTTCTTCTAGAAAAATATCTGCTACGGGTTTGTTCAGTTCATAAACATTTGAGAACCCAAGCTTCTTACTCATATAAGTTAATGAAGACACAATAGAGCTGCCGATACTACTGGTGATTGCTAGTGCACCTTGATAGCCAATATTGTCTAGATTACGAATAAGTGTGATGCCATCCATCTCAGGCATCATGATGTCACTAAATACAATATCAAACTGATGTTCAGAAACTGCATGCAACGCTTCCTGGCCACTGTTACAGGTCATCAGCTTAGTCATGCCGAATTTTCGAAGTTGGCGTTCCATTGCACTTAATTGGATTGGATTGTCATCGACAATTAAGGCGGATAGTTCTTTCATAGTTCTCTATTTATTTTTGTGCAGCTTGAATTTTGCGTTATTTATGCAACCTCACACTCAAATGAAGGCTATATAAAACACGAGGTAATTTCGGAATTGTTGATGTAGCAAAGGGCAAAGTCAAATAATGAACATTTGAGAAAAAATCGTAACAAATTGAATTTAAATAAAATAAAATCAATATCAAATACAAGACAACCCAATAAAAGAATTTTCCTACACACCACTTACAGTGAGTATTACGGAATGTATTGCTAGTTGTAACTATTTCACCAATAACAAAAGGAGCGGCCTAAGCCGCTCAATATTCATGCGCAAAAAATTATTATCAATGAATTTAAAACTGGTCTTCTTCAGTGGAACCAGTAAGGGCAGTAACCGATGAATTTCCGCCTTGGATAGTGTTCGTCATCTTATCGAAATAGCCAGTACCCACTTCTTGCTGATGAGCCACGAAGGTATAACCTTTTTCAGCCGCAGCGAATTCAGGACGTTGAACCATTTCAACATAGTGACGCATACCTTCACCTTGAGCGTAAGCGTGTGCAAGCTCGAACATGTTGAACCACATGTTATGGATACCTGCCAATGTAATGAATTGGTACTTGTAACCCATGTCTGAAAGTTCTTGTTGGAACTTCGCAATGGTTTCTTGATCAAGGTTCTTTTCCCAGTTAAACGATGGCGAGCAGTTATACGCAAGAAGTTGATCTGGGTACTGTTCCAAAATAGCTTCTGCGAATTTGCGTGCTTCGTCCAAATCTGGTTTTGCCGTTTCACACCACACAAGATCAGCGTAAGGAGCGTAAGCAAGTCCGCGCGCTATCGCTTGATCAATCCCTGCACGTACACGGTAGAAACCTTCGCTGGTTCTTTCGCCTACGATAAAGTCTGCGTCATATGGGTCACAATCGGATGTCAGCAAGTCTGCTGCGTTTGCGTCTGTACGAGCTATAACCAGCGTTGTCGTGCCTGCAACGTCTGCTGCCAATCGAGCTGCAACCAGTTTCTGTACTGCTTCCTGAGTAGGTACCAAAACTTTACCGCCCATGTGTCCACATTTCTTCACCGATGCTAATTGGTCTTCAAAGTGAACACCTGCAGCACCCGCTTCAATCATGGATTTCATCAGCTCATAAGCATTGAGTACGCCACCAAAACCCGCTTCCGCATCCGCAACGATAGGTAGGAAGTAATCAACGCCTTCTTCTGGTGTTACACCATTTGACCATTGGATTTGGTCAGCACGACGGAATGAGTTATTGATTCGCTTAACGACACTTGGTACAGAATCTACTGGGTAGAGTGACTGGTCTGGATACATAGTTGACGCAGTATTGTTATCCGCTGCAACTTGCCAACCTGAAAGGTAAATCGCCTCAATACCTGCTTTCGCCTGCTGTACTGCCTGACCACCAGTCAACGCGCCCAAACAGTTCACATAACCTTTTTTAGCACTGCCGTTAACCAGTGACCAAAGTTTGTCAGCACCACGCTGTGCAATAGTGTTAGCTGGAATCAGAGAACCACGTAGGTTCACGACTTCTTCAGCGGTATAAGTGCGTTTTACGTTGTTCCAACGAGGATTCGTTGCCCAATCTTTTTCTAACGCTTCAATTTGTTGGCGGCGAGTCAGTGTCATAATCTATCCCTCTTGGTATGAGCGTCCTTTCGCTATCAGTACGGCACACGCTGATATTGAGCTGACTATTTGGTTGTTTCAGTTAAGTTTCACGTTAATGTTGTTATTGGTTGTAAAATTTTGCTTAATCTAAATATTCATAACCAGGCACGGTTAGGAAATTGGTTAGTTCATCGCTGGTCGTGAGTTTTTCCATTAACTCAGCGGCCTCACTAAATCTTCCACTATTGAAGCGATCATCACCCAGTTCAGATTTCACTACGTCGATCTCTTCAGCTAGGTATTGACGGAACAGATCTTTGGTGACGGTTTGACCGTTATCCAGAGACTTACCATGTTGAATCCATTGCCAAATCGAAGTACGAGATATTTCCGCTGTCGCCGCATCTTCCATCAGTCCATAGATAGGCACACAACCGTTACCAGAGATCCAAGCTTCAATGTATTGCAACGCAACACGAATGTTGTGTCTCATCCCCTCTTCGCTTCTTACTCCGTCACAAGGCATCAATAAGTCTTCTGCGGTGATAGGAGCATCGGACATGCGGCTCACATCCAGTTGGTTGTTACGTTCGCCAAGCACTTGGTTAAACACATCCATAGCGGTATCGGCAAGTCCCGGATGGGCAACCCAAGTACCGTCATGACCATTGGTCGCTTCCAGTAATTTGTCATTACGGATTTTGTCCTGAACCTGAGTATTCACTTGCGGATCTTTTGCTGGAATGAAAGCAGCCATCCCCCCCATCGCAAATGCACCACGCTTATGGCAGGTATAAATCAGCAGACGCGAGTAAGCGTTGAGGAAAGGCTTATCCATAGTCACTACCTGACGATCTGGCAGTACACGGTCTGCGTGTTTTTTCAGCGTTTTGATATAGCTGAAGATGTAATCCCAACGTCCGCAGTTGAGGCCAACAATATGCTCCTTGAGCGCAAACAGAATTTCATCCATTTGGAAAACAGCAGGCAAAGTTTCAATCAGTACTGTGGCTTTGATAGTGCCGGTTTCCAAACCAAAATAGTCTTCCGTGAAGTGGAATACATCACTCCACCATTGAGCCTCTTTATAGGCTTGTAACTTTGGTAAGTAGAAATATGGACCGCTGCCTTTTTTCAATAACGCTTTGTGGTTGTTGAAGAAATACAAAGCAAAATCAAACAGAGCGCCCGGAATGATTTGTCCGTCAAAGGTGACATGTTTTTCACGCAGATGCAGACCACGTACGCGACAAATCAGTACCGCTGGATCTTCTTTTAGTTGATAGTTTTTGCCGTTATCTGGATTGGTATAGCTGATGGTGCCATTCACAGCGTCGCGAAGGTTAATTTGGCCATCTAGCACTTTGTCCCAAGCCGGTGACATTGAGTCTTCAAAATCCGCCATAAACACTTTTACATTGGCATTCAATGCGTTAATTACCATCTTACGATCAGTAGGACCTGTAATTTCTACGCGGCGATCTTGCAAATCACTTGGGATACCGAGAATTTTCCAGCTTCCCTCGCGAATGTCTTGTGTTTCGGTAAGAAAATCTGGCAACTGACCGTTGTCGATTGTTTGTTGTTTGCGTTCACGTTCAGCGAGTAGCTCGTCTACTCTTGCCGCATAGCGAACACACAATTCGGATAGGAAAGCCTGAGCTTCACTTGGAAATATAACTTTATGCTGTGGAGCAAGCTCTCCAGTGATTGTTAATCGAGAGTGGCAACCTGACTCTCTCTCTAATGCGATATTCGAATCTGACGTTTGAGCAAACATATCTTCTTCCTTGTCACTTAAAATTTCATTTGTAACTTTAAAACCACAAATTACATTTTAATTTATTAAACCTTCCATGCTTTCCATGTCTATACAATCACTCAAAGCACACTCGATTTCAACGTTTACCAGACTAGACATAAGTCTATAAAAGTTAAATAAACACTAACTTGAAAAGCCTCTAAGTAAAAGACTAAAAATTCATTTAAGCAAAATTCAAAGTTTTCTTCGGTTCAATAATTAGTCAACTTTCAAACTCAAATTACGTAATAAATTACGTAATATAATTACATTTAATTTTACGTAGAAAATGCGCTTTAAACGAAATGAAATAGAATGTGAAAATTAGAAAGTGCAGTAACAGTGAAGGCTTGAATAAGAAATTGGCCATTTCTTTAAACACCAGCGAAGGTCAAAACTGTAAAATTAACTTTGTGAATTTTTACAATTTTATGAAAGCTTCATAATTTTAATTCTTGTGAAATTTCACAGAAAAAGAGATCTGAAAAGTATAAAAAACTAAAAAACGCACCAATCACAGTGAATTTTCACTACATATCATGGTGCGTTGCAACTATAGATGATCGTCTAAAGCATCTCCGACACCAGATCGGCAAGAAGATTAAAAGTGTGACTTCGAGAAGAGCTAGGACGCCAAATTAAGCCAATCTCTCGAAAAGCTTGCTGGCCTGGAGGATCGATCACCACAAGATTCTGGTTTTCTAATAATCCATGTTCAATCGCCATTTGTGGAATAAAGGTTGTTCCCAGACCATTGGCAACCATCTGTACCAGAGTATGTAGACTGGTTGCGGTGAACGGATTGATCTTCTCTTTATCGGTCAGCTTGCAGGCAGAAACGGCGTGCTCAGTTAAGCAATGCTCATTCTCCAATAGGAACACCGATTCATCCGGCAAATCTGCGTATTTAATTGGGACACGAATACCATCAGCTTGGTTTCGACTGATCACCATGCGAAAAGCATCGCGGCCAACTATACGACTTTCCATGTTTCCAATATCCATTGGCAGAGCAAGGATCAGAACATCTAACTCTCCGTTACGCAGACTCTGCAACAGATTCGCCGTCGTATCTTCTCTCAACAACAAATGCAGTTTTGGATAACGAATGTTGACTTCTTGAACCAGATCCACCAGCAAAAACGGAGCTATCGTAGGAATGCAGCCCAATCTCAGTTGCCCTTCCATCGCATCGGTTTGGCACAGCTTACCCACTTCGACCAAATCCTGTCCTTTGGCGAGAAGTTCCCTTCCTCGTTTTACAACTTGCTCCCCAGCAAGGGTAAAAACTAATGGGCTTTTCTTATCTTTCTTTTCATACAGAGGGCAACCAATCAGTTCTTCTAGGTTTTGAATACCTTTGCTCAAGGTTGACTGACTGACGAAGCAACGCAGTGCAGCTTCACTAAAATGACGGGTTTCGTGTAGCGTTACTAAGTAATGCAGCTGTTTTAAACTTGGCCATTTATTCATATTAGATATTAGTCTGTTACGTAATTCGGTTAAGGAAATTCAGTTCGAGTTTATTATCGCTTTTTTCGATTAAGTTAATCTATTTAATTCGCTTTTTTCTATTTAAGAAAATGTACTATAGTTTGTCACGTACATACATGGACAAAGCTGACAACAATGAGAGTCGGCTTAACATAATTTAATGCTTAGGAGCAAAAAAATGGTACTAGTAGGTCGTCAAGCCCCTGATTTTACTGCAGCAGCAGTACTTGGTAACGGTGAAATCGTTGATACATTCAACTTCAAAGAATTCACTAAAGGTAAGAAAGCAGTAGTATTCTTCTACCCTCTAGATTTCACTTTCGTTTGCCCATCAGAATTGATCGCATTCGACAAGCGTTTCGAAGACTTCCAAGCTAAAGGCGTTGAAGTTATCGGTGTTTCTATCGATTCACAATTCTCTCACAACGCATGGCGTAACACTGCTATCGCTGATGGCGGTATCGGTCAAGTTAAATACCCTCTAGTTGCTGACGTTAAGCACGAAATCGTTAAAGCTTACGACGTTGAGCACCCAGAAGCAGGCGTTGCTTTCCGTGGTTCTTTCCTAATTGACGAAGACGGTCTAGTACGTCACCAAGTAGTTAACGACCTACCACTAGGTCGTAACATCGACGAAATGCTACGTATGGTTGACGCTCTAAACTTCCACCAAAAACACGGTGAAGTATGTCCAGCACAGTGGGAAGAAGGTAAAGCAGGTATGGACGCATCTCCAAAAGGTGTTGCTGCATTCCTATCTGAGCACTCAGACGACCTAGGTAAAAAGTAATCACTTCTTAGCTCGAGCGCTCAACTCGGGTTAATGGTTGGACAATATATAAAGCGATAACGCACCGCCAATCAGTTAAGAAGTAAAGTCTTTTACAAGCTCAAAGCATCTGCTTTGAGCTTTTTTATTTATACCTGCTAATTGGCATCGAACACGAACACGCACAACCATCCATGGCGCTCTGATGTGCCCTCCATGGCACATAAGGTTCGCTTATCGATACCAATTTCCAGCTTTAGCGATTGGATGCAGTAAAAACTCCGCTGATTGATATACACTTAGCTGCAAATAAAACAGCGGTAAGCCCATCATGAACTACAACGTTGAAGTTTGTATCGACAACTTAGAATCCCTGCATTTAGCCATTGAAGGCGGTGCTAACCGTATCGAACTGTGCTCTTCTCTAGCACTCGGTGGACTCACGCCAAGTTTTGGCATGATGAAGCAAGCAGCAAAATTATCGACGATTCCTGTCTACGCCATGATACGCCCACGCCAAGGCGATTTTCTTTATGATGAAGATGACGTCGAATCCATGCTTTACGATATTGATGCTGCTGCTGAAGCAGGCTTACAAGGTATTGTGTTTGGCATTCTGACAGCTGAAGGCAGCATCGACATGAATAAATGCGCCCGCATTGTTAATCACGCTAAGCTCAATGGCTTAGGCGTCACTTTTCACCGCGCAATTGACCAATGCCATAACCATCATCAAGCACTCGAAAACATTATTGAGCTCGGATGTGAGCGAGTACTCACATCAGGACTAGCGAGTAATGCATTAGCGGGGGTAGATGTCATCGCAGAAATGGTGCAGCTAGCGAAGGGACGAGTATCAATAATGGCTGGAGCAGGTGTATCTAGTGAAAACGTAGAAGCGATTGTGACTCAGACTTTGGTAAAAGAAGTTCACCTATCGGGTAAATCAACCCGAACAAGTCACATGAAGCTGAAAGCGAACGCAGCGAAAATGGGTAATCAGAACCTCGATGACTTCATAGTGCCAGTGACTGATCCAGAAGCCATTCGCAAAGTAGCGAACATTATAAAATCACTTTAGTTTTGGCTATGAGTGTTTTGATAAAGAGCGTTTTGATAAAGAGCGTTTTGATAACGAGCGTTCAGTTTTAACGAAGAGCGTCATCAATAGACTGTTCGCCCAAGTGGCGAACGTCTTTGCCTTTAACAAAGTAAATGATGTATTCACAGATATTTTGGCAACGATCCCCCACACGCTCAATAGCACGGGCAGACCACATGACTTGCAGAATATGCGGAATGTTCTTCGGGTCTTCCATCATATAAGTCATCAGCTGGCGAATCACAGCTTCATACTCTTTATCTAGCTTGTCATCTAGCTTATAAACTTCCGCAGCTGCTTCCACATCCATACGCGCAAAAGCGTCCAGTACTTTATGTAACATCGCCACAGCACTGCGACACAAAGGTTCTAAGGAGACCTGAAACTGAGTCTCTTTTGAAGAAGGGCTCTCAATCGCTACGTATGCCATTTTAGTTGCCACATCACCGATACGTTCAAGATCGGTAATGGTTTTGATGATTGCCATGATCAGACGTAAGTCTTTTGCTGCGGGTTGACGTTTAGCAATAATGCGGGTACAAGCTTCATCGATAGAGACTTCCATCGCATTCACTTTGTGATCATCACGCACCACTTTTCTTGCGAGATCAATATCCTGCTTATTCACCGCTTGCATCGCATATGACAGCTGCTGCTCGACCAGTCCGCCCATGGTTAATACATGCGTACGAATAGATTCAAGCTCAACGTTGAATTGACCAGAAATATGGCGACCTAGCTGCATGATGGATCCTTAACTCGCAGAGTTCTTTTGTATTACAAAGGTTCTTCTAAACAAATCTTTTAAGAAAATCGTTTTTGGCTTAACCGTATCGACCAGTAATGTAGTCTTCGGTTTTCTTTTTCAATGGCGAAGTAAAAATAGAGTCAGTATCTGAGTACTCGATCAATTTTCCCATATGAATGAAGGCTGTATGGTCACTCACCCTTGCCGCTTGTTGCATGTTGTGGGTAACAATCACAACCGTATATTTGGTTTTGAGTTCGTGGATCAACTCTTCGATGGTCAATGTCGAAATCGGATCAAGCGCCGAGGTTGGTTCATCAAGCAGAAGTACTTCAGGTTCAATAGCGATAGCTCGGGCAATGACTAAACGCTGCTGCTGACCGCCAGACAAACCAAAAGCATTTTCATGCAGACGATGTTTTACTTCATCCCACAGCGCCGCTGCACGCAGTGAGCGCTCAACCGCGTCATCTAAAGTGCGACTGTTCTTTATTCCCTGTAAACGTAGACCGTAAACCACGTTCTCGTAAATAGATTTAGGAAACGGATTCGGGCGCTGAAACACCATCCCTACACGACGTCTGAGCGTTGCAACATCCACATCGGGATGATAAACATTTTTGCCATGCAGCTTGATTTCACCCTCAACACGACAGGCTTCCACTAAATCGTTCATGCGATTAATACAGCGCAGTAATGTCGATTTACCACAGCCAGAAGGGCCGATAAATGCCGTCACTTGTCCTTTAGGAATACGCATAGAGATATCGCTCAACGCTTTTGCCTGACCATAGAACAAACTCAAGCCTTCAATAGAAATTGAGGTTTGCTGATCAGTTAAATTGTTTACGTCTAACGGAGCCTGATAGCCCAAAGTTTGATTAACAGAAAACATGCTTAATCTTGTCCTAAAGTACGATATTTCTCGCGCAAATTATTACGAATGCTAATGGCTGTTAAGTTCAAAGCCACAATGACCGTTACAAGTAAAAATGATGTCGCGTACACCAACGGTCGCGCGGTCTCGATGTTGGTAGTCTGGAAACCTACATCGTAAATATGAAAACCTAAATGCATAAACTTACGTTCCAGATGAACATAAGGGAACTCGGCATCCACTGGCAAGCTTGAAGCAATTTTCACCACCCCCACCAGCATTAATGGCGCAACCTCTCCGGCAGCACGAGCTATCGCTAATATCAATCCTGTAATCATAGCAGGGCTAGCCATAGGCAAGACAATTCGCCAGATTGTTTCGAACTGAGTTGCTCCTAAAGCCAGTGAACCATGGCGTACTGAGTTAGGAATTCGAGTTAAACCTTCTTCTGTCGTCACGATCACCACAGGCAACGTCAGAACAGCTAGTGTGAGTGCTGACCATAACAAACCAGGCGTACCAAACGTAGGAGCAGGCAGTCGCTCTGCGTAGAACAAGCTATCGATCGATGAACCTATGGTGTAAACAAAGAAACCCAAACCAAATACGCCATATACGATAGAAGGTACACCAGCTAAGTTGATAACCGCGACCCGAATAATACGAGTAAAGGTATTATCTTTCGCATATTCATGAAGATATATCGCTGCCACCACCCCCAAAGGCATCACGATAACCGACATCAGTAACACCAGAAATACAGTGCCAAAAATGGCAGGAAACACACCACCTTCAGAGTTCGATTCACGAGGGTTGTCTGACAAGAACGCCCAGACCTGCTTCGACCACTGCGTGAGCTTTTCCAATGTATTCATATCGTTGGGATACCAAATATCCAAAATATGGCTGACCGGAATACGTACTTTCGCTCCAGTCATATCCTCAACAATAAGAGTTTGCAGACCTAGCTGCTTTCTCAGCAAATCAAGATGTTCTTCCGCTTGTTTTCGCTTACCATCCAGCACTTGTTTTTGTTGCAGGTAGTTGGCTTGATAGTCTTCGGTTAATTTGCCATTTAACTCAAGACGTCTCCTTTCAAGTCTCAGCTTTTCAGATGCGATACTGACCACACGAATCTCTTGCTCAATCACTGTATCTATCTGCTCTCGCAAAGTGGTGACTTCTTGCAAACCACGTTCTAGAAGCGTTGAGATATAGGAACTGACCTGACCATCTGCTTTTTCAAAACCAACAGGCTTACCAAAAAACTGCCCGTCACGAGTACGTTCGATGACTGCCCAGCCAGTTGGTTTTTCTGGCTCAGAAACATTGTCGGCTAATAATGAGATGAAATCCGCTTGATACAATTCTCGGTTGGCGACTTTAATACTTAATCGCTCAGTGGTTCCCTCTTCCAATGCTTCTGGAGAAAGCGCAATCTTCATCTCTTTTAAGTGACTCACAGGCACACTTTCAGAAGCATACAACTGCCCAACGATCACATTATTAGGCTCAGTTAAGCTATGCCATTGATACAATGGCGCAGGCCAGAAGTAGGTTAACCCTTTCCAACCGATCAATAGCAATAGACCCAGTACTGAGATCAAACTTAGGCTCACCGCACCACCGGTCAGCCATATCCAAGGAGAGCCTGATTTAAACCACTTCAATAACGACATTTAGCTATCCAACCCATTACAGTGAACGATAACGCGCACGAAGGCGCTGACGAACCCATTCAGCAATGGAGTTCACTGCAAATGTAAATACAAACAGAAGTAATGCAGCCAAGAACAGAATTCTAAAATGAGAACTGCCGACTTCTGATTCAGGAAGTTCTACAGCGATCGTCGCCGATAAAGTGCGCATTCCTTCCAATATATTCCAATCCATAATCGGTGTATTACCTGTCGCCATTAAGACGATCATCGTTTCCCCCACCGCTCGACCTAACCCCATCATAATGGCGGAGAAAATACCTGGGCTCGCAGTTAACAACACAACATTCACTAATGTCTGCCAAGCGGTCGCCCCCAATGCCAACGAACCATCTGATAAGTGTTTAGGCACCGAGAAAATGGCATCTTCTGCAATGGTAAATATGGTTGGGATCACCGCAAACCCCATAGCAAAACCAACCACCAGCGCATTTCGCTGGTCAAAGTCGATACCGTGTGAAGCAAGAAGCAATCGGACATCACCATCAAATAACCACATCTCAATTTCGTTGGTTAACGACAATATCAAGGCAACAAAGACAATCAGACAAGGGATGAGAATCAACGAATGCCAACCATTGGCTTTTCGAACCATTGAGCGCGGCAACCAAGCCCAAGCAAGACCAATCAGAAAGATAGCGACAGGAAGCAAAACAAACAGAGCGGTTATTGATGCTAAGTTTGCCTCAACAATCGGCGCAAACCACAAACCAGCAAGAAAGCCGATAATAACCGTCGGCAGCGCTTCCATCAGCTCAACTGTCGGTTTCACTATTCGGCGCATTTTCGGTGCCATAAAGTAAGCGGTATAGATTGCACCCAAAACAGCAATAGGGACAGCAAACAACATGGCATAAAAAGCGGCTTTCAAGGTACCAAATGCAATAGGAACCAAGCTGAATTTGGCTTCAAAATCATCACCTCCTGACGTTGACTGCCAGACATATTGAGGCTCAGGGTAGCTTTCGTACCACACTTTCTGCCATAACGATGAAAACGACACTTCCGGATAACCGTTATCCACTTCCGCTACACTGATTTTTCCATCAGAGTACGTTGCTAAGTAGCGCTCATTGTCTGACATAGCAGCTAAAGTCGGCGCTTTTGAGTAAGCACGTTCAAAAATCACCAGCTTTTCACTAGTGGTGTAGTGACTTTGTACCGAACCATTTTTGTAGAAACTGTAAAAACCTTTACGGTAGGTATCTGGCAGTAGCATGGTCATTTCAGAAGCCAGTTTAAACTCACGAATATGCGTTAACTTACGCTCGCCCTCTTGGATATCCGCAGTATGCAAAACATCAAACCATTGAGAAACCAAACCGTCACTGTGGGAAACTAATACCGAATGAGCGCCAGATAAAAGTGTAATAGCCGTTACCTGATGTTTGCGATCGCCCAAACTTAAGTCGACCACTTCACGCACGCTAAAAGACATTCCCTCTCGCTGAGCAACGACAAGATCGGAACCTGAACGAATGAATAGCGTTTTTGCGTCTGGCGTTAATAACAGTTGGTCAACGTTGCCAAATTCTGTAGGAAAACGAAACTCACCTTGCAGTTTCTGCTCTGAAACATCAACCCAGCGAACTATCACAGAATGATCGCTGAGATAACTCGCAAACACGGTTTCATCGTCAGTCACGGTGAAACTGAATTTTTCAACAGCGACTCCCTGAGGAGCAAGTTTAAAGTTTTTCGGCAATGGCAGATGTTCGAGTTCAGGCGTAAAACCACGACCTTGTTTGGTCATTGAGTAGAGAAATTGAGGGCGAACGACAACAACATTTTTCTCACGATCAGACATTGCGAACCAACCGGAATCTCTCGCTGCCGTAGCAAACACTGTTGGCTTAATCTTCAAGTGCTCTAGCCAAATAGGAGAGCTTTTTTCATGATTCAACAACCAAAACTCAGCGCTCGCATCTTTGTCACTTTCGTTTGAGCGAACAATAAAAGCGCGTTCACCGTATTCATCGATAGCCAGATACTGAGGAGCGGAAGCAGAAATAGGCTGACTGGCAAAGTTTGGTACCAGCTTGGCATCAGAAAACAGAGGCAGAACGACCATTGCAAGGTAGACAAAAATAAGTACCAAAGCACCTAGCACACTCACGCCACCGCATGTCACTGCAAGACGAACCAAACGATCTTTGATTAATCGTTTCTGATCTCGTTCTCTCAATGAAAATGTGCTTTGAACCATTTAAAAATCTACCTATTCTGCCAGAATGTCATAGTATGTCGTTTAGGTGACAATTATATTACAAAGCGCATTAAACAACTGAAAATAAAACAACTCTAAGAATAAAAATACTCACTGCAATAAAAACGTCACATTAGAGCAATATTTTGCATACGTTAACGCCTCGCGTTAACAGCTGTAAGTTATAACGTCAAACGATCAGTCAGTAGGTGTATCATGAGTACGGATAAGCTGTATATCGACAAGGAATTAAGTTGGCTTTCATTCAACGAGCGCGTATTACAAGAAGCCGCAGATAAAACCGTACCCCTTATCGAAAGAATTCGATTTTTAGGAATATTTTCCAACAACTTAGATGAGTTTTACAAGGTGCGATTTGCTGATGTAAAACGCATGATCCTCATCAATCGTGAACGTGGTGGCAGTGATGAATCCAAACATCTGCTGTCGCAAATGCAAACCAAAGCCTACAAACTCAATCAGGACTTTGATCAGCTCTACAGTGATCTGATCTTAGAAATGGCGAGAAGGCGGATTTTTCTGGTAAATGAAACCCAGCTTGATGAAACTCAACAACGCTGGATCACCAAATATTTCCAGAAAGATGTCCTTCCCCATATCACCCCCCTTCTGATGCGCGACGATATTGACGTTCTTCAGTTCCTCAAAGATGAATACGCATACATTACCGTTGAGTTGAAAAAGGGCGAAAGCAGCCAGTACGCTCTGATAGAAATCCCAACCGATCATCTGCCTCGCTTCGTTATGGTGCCGGAGCAAAAAGGCAAACGTCGTAAAACCATCATCTTGCTTGATAACATTATCCGTTACTGCCTCGAGAGTATTTTCCAAGGCTTTTTCGATTACGACAGTATTGCTGGCTACTCGATGAAAATGACGCGAGATGCAGAATACGACTTGGGTCATGAAGTGGAATACAGCTTACTCGAGCAAATGTCTGAAGGTTTAAGTCAGCGCTTGACTGCAATGCCAGTGCGTTTTGTCTATGAACGTGAAATGCCAGAAACCATGTTGCGGTTCTTATGTGACAAGCTGAAAATTTCACACTACGACAGCTTGCTGCCGGGTAGCCGTTATCACAACTTCAAAGACTTTATTGGCTTTCCAAACTTTGGTCGCGACTATCTAGAAAACAAACCATTACCGCCACTTAGTTGTGCAGACTTCGACGGTTACCCAAACTCATTTGAGGCGATCAAAGCCAAAGATATTTTACTTCACTACCCGTATCACAGCTTCGACCACATTACTGAGCTGGTGAGACAAGCCTCTTTCGACCCGAAAGTCATAAGTATCAAAATTAACGTTTATCGCGTGGCGAAAGATTCACGTTTAATGAACTCGCTTATTGACGCGGTACATAACGGCAAGCGCGTAGTCGTAGTGGTTGAGCTTCAAGCTCGATTCGATGAAGAAGCCAATATTGAATGGTCACGAATTCTAACGGAAGCTGGCGTACACGTTATCTTTGGTACTCCGGGTATGAAGATTCATGCCAAATTATTGCTTATCACACGTAAAGAAGAAGATGCATTTGTCCGCTATGCACATATCGGTACAGGTAACTTCCACGAGAAAACTGCACGTATCTATACAGACTTCTCTCTGCTCACTGCTGATGAGGAATTGACGACCGAAGTTCGCAGCGTTTTCAACTACATTGAAAGTCCATTCCGCCCTGTTAGATTTAACCATTTGATTGTATCACCACGAAACTCACGAACTCGCTTATACCGTTTGATTGACAGCGAAATCGCTAATGCTCGTGCAGGGAAAAAAGCAGCTATCACAATTAAGCTAAATAACCTTGTAGACAAAGGATTAATCAACAAACTTTATGGGGCAAGTGCTGCAGGGGTGAAAATCAGGATGATCATCCGTGGTATGTGTTCATTAGTTCCAGGAGTTGAAGGCGTGAGTGACAACATTGAAGTCATCAGCATCGTTGACCGATTCTTGGAGCACCCGCGCGTATTTATGACCCACAATGATGGCGACCCACAAATCTATATCTCTTCTGCAGACTGGATGACACGTAATATCGATTACCGTATCGAAGTGACCACACCTATCCGCGATGAGCGTTTGAAGAAAAAAATCATCGATATATTAAACATTCAGTTTACAGATACGGTAAAAGCGCGTGTTATAGATAAAGAGATGAGTAACAGCTACGTAAAACGTGGCAATCGCAAAAAAATACGTTCTCAAATAGCGATTTATGACTATCTTAAAAATGTAGAAAAACAAACACGTAAACAAGGGGCTATCGCCCATCAAGAGTAAGTTACCGCCTATGAACCAACCCATTTCAAGCCGTGAAATTGCCGCCATTGATTTAGGCTCAAACAGTTTCCATATGGTCGTTGCGAAAGTCGTCGATCAAGATTTGCAACTTATTAGCCGTCATAAGCAGCGCGTACGCTTAGCATCTGGGTTGGATTCTCTCGGTAATCTTGATAATCCATCCATTGAATGCGGCCTTGAATGTTTAGCGATGTTCGCTGAACGAATTCAGGGGTTTGAACCAGACAATGTTCGTATTGCAGCGACTCATACACTACGTCGCGCAAACAATGCCCATATCTTTATCCAACGAGCTCGTGAGGTGATGCCTTTTCCTATCGAGATCATTCCCGGTAGCGAAGAAGCTCGTCTGATATATCTCGGTGTTGCTCATACTCAACCACAATCAGATTCTATGTTGGTGGTGGATATTGGAGGTGGCAGCACCGAAATGATCATAGGTAAAGGGTTTGAAGCTGAACTAGTCAACAGCAAGCAGATGGGCTGTGTCAGTTACACCCACCAGTATTTTGCCAACGGAAAACTGTCGAAGAAAAACTTCGCACAAGCTATCTTAGCCGCAGAACAGAAACTGGAGTCTATGGCTTCTAAGTATCGTAAAAAAGGCTGGCAAAGTGCGTTTGGTTCATCAGGCACTATCAAAGCGATTCATGAAGTTTTGATCGGTTTAGGCGACGAAGACGGCATCATCACACCGGATCGCTTGAACAAGTTGATCGACAAACTGTGTGAATGGAACAAGATTGACGATATTGATTTACCGACGCTGACTGAAGATCGAAAGCCTGTATTTGCTGCGGGTGTCGCAATCTTGTCGGCAATATTTAAAGATCTGCATATCAAAGAAATGTTCTTTTCAGACGGCGCATTGCGTGAAGGTCTGCTTTACGAAATGGAAGATCGCTTTAAGTATTCCGACATTCGTCTGCGCACCACAGAGAACCTTGCGGCTAAACACTTAGTAGACCTTGAACACGCAGCTCAAGTGAAAGGATACGCCCGTGATTTTCTCGACAATGTCTCTTCTGAACTTGGCTTAAAAGCGGGTAGCGAATTGTTTGACCTATTGGAATGGAGTGCATTGCTGCACGAAGTAGGTTTGAGCATCAGCTTGCAAGCTTTCCATCGCCACTCGGCTTATATCCTACGTCATACCAACATGCCGGGATTTAACAGTGAGCAACAGCTAGTACTTTCAACCTTAGCTCGCTTTCAACGTAAAGCACTAAAACTCAATGAGATGAATGACTTCTCGCTGTTCAAGAAAAAACACATCACGGGTCTGATACGTGTATTGCGCTTGGCGATTTTAGTCAACGGTCAGCGCAATGACGATGCGTTACCAGAGCTCACTTTAAGTGCTAAAGATGATGAATGGACATTAAGCTGCGTTGATAAAGACTGGCTGGAAAACAACAAACTATTGCATGCGGATTTGCTGACAGAGCAAGAATACTGGAGTGCAGTCGGTTGGGATTTGAAGTTCTAATTTTACTAGTGCATTAAAAAGCCTCGCATTTCGTCGAGGCTTTTTTGTCCGTTACTCTATACCGACTTTTTTCAGCTCTTGGCTGGCAATTTCAGCGGAGATCGGCACATATCCATCTTTAGCCACTAGGCTTTGACCTTGCTTGGAGAAGATAAAGCGAATGAACTCTCTTTGAATCGGTGTTAACTCACGCACCGGATTTTTGTTCACATAGACAAACAGGTAACGAGAAAGTGGATACTGACCTGACAGAATGTTTTCGTGCGTCGGCATGACGTAATCGCTACCTGATTTCGCAATTGGCAACAGCTTAACACCAGACACCTGATAACCAACACCCGAGTAACCAATGGTATTGATTGATGATGCCACTGACTGAACTACCGAAGCTGAACCCGGCTGCTCATTCACGTTGCGCTTGAAGTCACCACTACAAAGGGCGTTCTGTTTAAAGTATCCATAAGTACCGGATACTGAATTTCGCCCGAACATCTGGATACCACGTTTCGCCCAGTCGTAACTTAGCCCTAAATCCTGCCAAGTTTTCGAAGACTTAGTCGCACCGCAGCGCAGTGTTTCAGAGAAAATACTGTCCAACTGGCTGAAGTTCAGCCCTTCAATCGGGTTATCACGATGAACAAACACGCCAATCGCATCGATAGCGACTCGTAGTTCTGTCGGTTTGTAACCAAAAGCACGTTCAAACGCTTCGACTTCACGCATACGCATAGGTCGACTCATTGGTCCAAACTGCGCGGTACCTTCCGTTAGCGCCGGAGGAGCGGTTGCAGAGCCTGAAGCCTGCACCTGAGAATCTACATTTGGATAAAGCGTTTGAAATTCTTCAACCCAGAGCGTTGTCATTCCCGCAAGCGTGTCTGAGCCTACCGACAACAGACTGCCAGCAACTCCTGATGTTTTCGTATAGTCCTGTAATTCATCGACTGCATAAGCCGTCTGACAAAGTAACAAGGATGCAGCAATACCAAACTGACTCAGCTTATTCATCGCACAACCAAACGTTTTGGCAACACAAAGGAGAACTTACTTCCTTTACCAACTTCACTTTCAATATCAAGGTGCGAATCATGATGCGACAGAGCATGTTTGACAATAGCCAAACCTAAACCGCTGCCACCTGTATCGCGGGAACGTGCTTTATCGACTCGGTAAAAACGCTCTGTTAGACGATGTAAGTGTTGTGGTTCGATGCCGTCGCCCTTGTCTTCAACTTCTAAACAAGCACCTTGAGGGGTTTGATACCAGCGTACATACACTTCTGCCCCCGGTGGCGTGTATTTCACCGCATTGTAGACAAGGTTCGAAATAGCACTGCGTAACTGATCTTCGTCCGCCAACACTTTTAGATTCTTATCAATTTCAAACGATAGTTTGTGTTCATCACTGCCACTAAGACTGATCGCTTCTTTTTCCAGTATTTCCAACATCTCAGGAACGTTCACCACATCTTCAAGCTCATGCATCGGTGCCGCTTCAATTTTAGACAGTGTTAATAACTGGTTCACCAAGCTGTTCATGCGATTTAGCTGTTCGGTCATGACACCGTGTGCTTTCCCCCACATTGGACCTGACAATATTTCAGGGTCCTCTGTCATTTCCAAATAGCCTTGAAGTACTGTCATCGGAGTGCGCAGCTCATGAGAAACGTTAGCGAAAAAGTTGCGACGCATACCTTCAAGTTGCTTTATCTGAGTGACATCACGAACCACCATCAAATGCTCACCTTCGGTATAAGGCACGATACGCAGTTCCAGCATACGTTCTACGTTAAGTGGCGAGCGCATTTCCAATGGTTCAGAAAAATCGTCTTTTTGCAGATACTTGATGAAATCCGGAGTGCGAATCAAATTCGAAATCGGTTGACCAGAATCATCTGGCCAACGAAAGCCAAGCAGATGCTGGGCTAAACGGTTACACCAAACAATGTTGCCTTCGCTACGAAATACCACAACAGCATCCGGCAATGATTCTGCACCGTTACGGAAACGGCGAATGAGATTAGTCAGCTCTTTGCGTTTTTTACGTTGGCGTTGCTGAAGTCGGTATATACCGTTAAACAGAGATTCCCAGTTGCCAGAACCTGAAGGTGGCGTCAGGCGTTTTTCATCCCACAACCACGCAGACAGACGCATCTGATTGTGCAAATGCCAGACAAGCTGAATCGCCGTCGCTGCTAGCAGCAACCACGGCATATATCCAAATATCCAACCAACCACTACCCATGGAAGGTAAAAAAAAGCCAGCTCCCAGGCCAGCTTTTTCCAAGTCAATCGTTCAACCATAATCTCTCGAACTTGATCCTTTAAAGCACTTTATTTTTTAAAGACTTTTATTTTTAAAGGCTTTGAGTTTTTAAAGGCTAACGCTATTTAGCCTTATCAGATTTTCCGTTAAGCCTTAACTGAAAAGCGATAGCCTGCACCGCGAACAGTTTGAATCAGCTTATCGTGTCCAGCATCTTCAAGAGCTTTGCGCAGTCGACGAATGTGTACATCAACGGTACGGTCTTCAACATACACGTTAGTACCCCAAACGTTATTTAACAGCTGTTCACGGCTATAAACACGCTCTTGGTGCGTCATAAAGAAATGCAGCATTTTAAATTCTGTTGGCCCCATATCGAGCGGGACATCATTCGCTGTCACACGGTGTGAAACTGGGTCTAGTTTCAAACCTTGTACATCAATCAACTCTTCTAATGCCGTTGGTGTTACTCGGCGGATCACCGCTTTCAAACGAGCAACAAGTTCTTTAGGTGAGAATGGTTTGGTGATGTAATCATCAGCACCCACTTCTAAGCCGCGAACTTTATCTTCTTCTTCACCACGAGCAGTCAGCATAACAACTGGGATGTTGCGAGTCAGCTCTTCACGCTTCATGTGTTTGATAAAGTTAATGCCACTACCACCAGGTAGCATCCAATCTAGTAGCACAAGATCAGGGAAGGGTTCAGCTAACTTCTCTACCGCAGTGTCGTAATCTTCTGCTTCCACTGCTTGGTAGCCTTTCTGTTCAAGAACAAAGCAAAGCATCTCTCGAATTGGCGCTTCGTCTTCAACAACTAGAATCCTTCTAGACATATTTGAGTAACCTTTATTTTTAATTAACAGTATAACCAAGCGTCATGTGGTCACTTGAGCATATGCATTATGAAAAATGAATATGACACTTTTGTGACTATTGCAAACAATTTTTAATATAAGTTTCTTACCATATTCATGGTTTTATATTACTTAGGCATTTTTACGTTTCAGATAAGACATTGAGGGGGAAATCCCCTATCATGTTGGCCTTTCGAACAAGGAAAAGAAAAGATATGTGGTTTAAAAACTGTATGGCTTATCGTGTTAATCGCGAAGTCAATTTCAACGCCGATCAGCTAGAAAAACAACTTGCAGAATTCCGTTTCACGCCATGTGGTAGCCAAGACAAACAGAAGTTTGGTTGGGTTCATGCACTTGGTAAACATGGCGACATGATGACTCACGTGAGCGACGACCGCATTCTCATCTGCGCTAAGAAAGAAGAAAAAATGCTTCCTGCATCAGTGATTAAAGATTCTCTAAACGAGAAAGTAGCGCTGATGGAAGCTGAAGAAGGTCGCCCGCTAAAGAAAACTGAAAAAGACAACATCAAAGATGACATCATTGTTGACCTTCTTCCTCGCGCCTTTAGCCGTAGCCAACTTACTTATGTTCTGATCATGCCAAAAGAAGGTCTGATTCTGGTTGATGCTGGCAGCTATAAGAAAGCGGAAGATGTGCTTGCCCTGCTACGTAAGAGCATGGGTAGCCTGCCAGTAGTACCTGCAATTCCTGAAGTGGCAGTAGAAACGACACTGACTGAGTGGGTGAAAGACGGCAACTTGCCTCAAGGTTTCCAACTGCTTGATGAAGCAGAACTGAAATCTTTCTTAGATGATGGCGCAGTGATTCGTTGTAAGAAACAAGAGCTGACCAGCGATGAAATCCTTAGCCATATTCAAGCGAACAAAGTCGTCACTAAACTTGCCCTAAGCTGGCAAGATCGTTTGAGCTTTGTCTTAGCGGAAGATTGCAGCATTAA
This sequence comes from Vibrio ziniensis, assembly GCF_011064285.1. NCBI lineage: Bacteria > Pseudomonadati > Pseudomonadota > Gammaproteobacteria > Vibrionales > Vibrionaceae > Vibrio > Vibrio ziniensis. The sequence continues at coordinate 694,993 of NZ_CP049331.1, read as the reverse complement.
ACGTATTCAGTACAGCGACGAGCTTAAAGATCAAAACGAAGACATTCCTCGCGAAGATCAAGCTGCACGTCTAGATGCTGACTTCTCTCTGCTATGCGGTGAATTCTCAGCATTCCTACCAAATCTATTTGAAGTGCTTGGCGGTCTTCCTAAAGCAGACGCTTAACCTTTCTCTGACTCCGTCTTGGCGGAGTCAGTTTTTCCCTACTTTTCTTCCGCTTCTATTCTTAATCTTTACTAGGCACAGCTCACGTTTTGACGTAAAATTTGCGCCCCTTCCAATACCATCAGGTGGTATTGGCCTGACTTGTGATCAGATTGAGAAACAAACATGACTACTGAAAACACTTTTGTACCAGAGCTATTGTCTCCAGCGGGTAGCCTAAAGAACATGCGCTACGCATTTGCATACGGCGCTGACGCTGTTTATGCTGGCCAACCTCGTTACAGCCTTCGTGTACGTAACAACGAATTCAACCACGAAAACCTACAGATCGGTATTAACGAAGCCCATGCTCTAGGTAAAAAATTCTATGTGGTATGTAACATTCAACCGCATAACTCTAAGCTAAAAACCTTTATCCGTGACCTTAAACCAGTTATCGATATGGGTCCTGATGCTCTAATCATGTCTGACCCAGGTCTAATCATGATGGTACGTGAAGCTTTCCCAGAAATGTCTATTCACCTTTCTGTTCAAGCAAACGCGGTTAACTGGGCGACAGTTAAATTCTGGTCTACTCAAGGTGTTGAGCGTGTCATTCTTTCTCGTGAACTGTCTCTAGAAGAGATCGAAGAAATTCGCGAACAGTGCCCAGAAATGGAAATCGAAATTTTCGTACACGGCGCTCTTTGCATGGCTTATTCTGGCCGCTGCCTACTTTCAGGTTACATCAACAAACGTGACCCGAACCAAGGTACTTGTACTAACGCTTGTCGTTGGGAATACAAAGTAGAGAAAGGCAAAGAAGACGAAGCAGGTCAAATCGTAGAAGAATTTGATCCAAATGCTGCGCAAGCAATTGAAGTTCAGGAAGAGCGTCCTGACAACACTCTCGGTTTAGGTAAACCTTCTGATGAAGTTGTACTTCTGTCTGAAGCTCACCGTCCAGAAGAGAAAATGGCGGCATTCGAAGACGAGCACGGCACTTACATCATGAACTCGAAAGACCTACGTGCTGTTCAACACGTAGAGCGTTTGACTAAGATGGGTGTTCACTCATTGAAGATCGAAGGTCGTACTAAGTCATTCTACTACTGTGCACGTACTGCACAGGTATACCGTAAAGCCATTGATGACGCAGTTGCTGGTAAGCCATTTGATGAGAGCTTGATGAATACTCTGGAAAGCCTAGCTCACCGTGGCTACACAGAAGGCTTCCTGCGTCGTCACACTCACGATGCATACCAAAACTACGATTACGGTTACTCAGTATCAGATGCTCAACAATTCGTTGGTGAGTTTACTGGTAAACGCCGTGGTGATATGGCTGAAGTAGAAGTGAAGAACAAATTTATGCTTGGTGACAGCCTAGAGCTTATGACACCAAAAGGTAACGTAATTTTCACTCTTGAAGCAATGGAAAACCGTAAATCAGAAGCGGTTGACGATGCAAAAGGCAACGGTCACTTCGTGTATATTCCAGTGCCTCAAGACATGGATCTAAACTACGCACTACTGATGCGTAACCTGAATGCTGGACAAGATACTCGTAACCCAGTAGGCAAGTAACAATGGCGTTATTGATCACAAAGAAATGCACTAACTGTGATATGTGTGAGCCTGAGTGTCCAAACGGCGCAATCTCTATGGGTGACAACATCTATGAGATTAACCCGAACCTATGCACTGAGTGCAAAGGACACTACGAGAACCCTACATGTCAATCTGTATGCCCAATCACGAACTGTATCGTGACTGACCCAGAGCATATAGAAACGGAAGAAGAGTTGCTTGAGAAGTTTGTGATTATTCAGGGATTAGCGTAATCGCTCTCTAATATAAAAATCGAAGCCCAGTCAATGACTGGGCTTTTTGTTGCGTTCAAGCAGAAAAATTTATCTGATTAAGCTACTTTTCTGCGAGACCTTTGTCATTCAAATAACCAAGCATAAACGGTCTTGATTCGTTACTCAGCTTAGCGGTAATTTGCTCTGACCAACCTTGCTGTTTAGTATTACTTGAACGACTTTGATAGTACTCAATCATTGTCTGATCATACTCAGCTACCGCCTCTTTATTTAAAGGCTGGTAAGTGTTCTCGTGAACAATCACATCCGCCCCTAAACGTGGCTTAAGTTGAGGATCTTGATCAGGATGACCTAAGCACATACCGAACAGGACCGCACTGTATTTCGGCAGCCCTAACAACTCATCCACTTGTTTTGGTGAATTACGTAGGCCACCGATGTAAACACCACCTAATCCCATAGATTCTGCAGCCAATAAACAGTTCTGTGCCATGATGCCTGAATCGACTGCACCAATCAGTGTCAGTTCCATAAACTCAGGTCTCACATTCGGATTCATCTCATAGTGACGCTGATAATCAATACAGAACACTAAAAACTCAGCGGTTTGAGCGACGTATTGTTGATTACCAGACAACTCAGCTAACTTCTGACGTTTCTCTTTATCCGTCACTCGAATAATAGAAACCACTTGAAGCAGACTTGAGCTGGATGCCGCAATTCCCGATTTAATGATGCTATCCAATTGCTCTGTTGTAATTGGCATGTCTTTAAACGCTCGAATTGAGCGATGGTTTAGGATGGTTTCAATCACGGTGTTCATTTGCTTACACCTTAATAATGCTGAGCATTATCGTAGTAACCCGCAGGATTTAGGGCGGTAAAGATTACCGCGACATTAATATCGCTACCAACAATCTGTTTTACTTGCTCAGTCACTATGGTAGCCACTTTATCTTGAACTTCCTGCCCACGGTCAAACCACAATACCTCAACAAATGGATATGCCGCTGATACCTCACCTTCAGCATAGAAGGTGGTGTAGATGTATTCGAAAGTAAAATCTGCGCGCGGAGAATTCATCAATGACTGAAGTGAATCCGTTAGAGGTTTAGATAGGTTTTGCACCGTTTGTGGTTCTACAGCGCGGAAACGAAAATGTGGCATAACTAACTCCTTCTTTTTGAACATCATAACAGCTTCAAAAATAGGGAGCGATAAGAAGTAATGGCTCTATGTAGCAAAGTTAAATGTATTAACCTTGATACCAGAGCCATATCGTCGTTACGCTTTCAGATGTTCACCAAAGAACGTCAAAGTGCGCTCCCAAGCAGTCTCAGCGGCTTCTTCGTTGTAACGCCCCGTAGAGTCATTGTGGAAGCCATGATTCACACCTTTATATATATGTGCTTCATAGAGCGCTTTGTTCGCCATCAGCGCCTTTTCATAATCAGCCCAAGTCGCATTTACTCGCTCATCAAGTTCAGCAAACTGCAACAAGAGAGGGCCTTTAACCTTGCCACGAAGACTTTCAGCAGGCGGAGTTCCATAGAAAGGAACACCTGCATTGAGTTCGTTTGGCATAGCTGCTGCGAGCATGTTAACCACATAGCCACCGAAGCAGAAACCAACCGCCCCCAACTTGCCGGAACTATTAGCATGTGACTTGATGAACATCGCAGCTGCAATAAAGTCTTCTTCGATTTTCGCTTTATCCATACTGCTTTGCATTGCTCGACCATCATCGTCATTGCCTGGATAACCACCTAGTGGGAAAAGAGCATCTGGCGCAAACGCTATATAGCCATTCATAGCAAGACGTCTTGCGACATCTTCAATATAAGGGTTCAGACCTCGGTTTTCGTGCACTACAAGCACAACAGGCGCGTTACCAGTTAGCTCACGTGGCATAACAAGGTAGCCACGACCTTTGCCGTGGCCTTTTGGAGAATCAAACTCAACATAAGTTGCTTTGATCTTTGAATCATTAAAAGAAACCTGTTCCGCTAGCGCATAATTAGGTAACAAAGCAGAGGTTAAGACAGTCATGCTAAAACCCAATACCGCTAACCCTGACAGGCGTCGCATAAACTCTCGACGGTCGATCAAACCATGCGCATATTCGTCATACCAATCAAATGCTTCTTGTGGGATTTCTCTCGTTTGTTCAATTTGCTCAGTTGCAAGATCCATACGTTCTGTCATGACACTTCCTTATAAATTAAGAATTGTTCTCGTTAACACACATCAGTGTAGGCGAAATTTAAAACTGTATGGAATAATCAAATGAAACAACTTTGTTACAAATAGCAAACAAGATTGACAATAGAGCCCAAAATATACGAACAAAGTATGTGACGTATTGAATTGATTTTTATAATTATTTATCAAGATTCCGGTATGAATATAGGTTCTCTTCAGCTTTAAATGTAAAGAACACCGAAATGATAAATGGAAAGTGAAATAAAAATACCCAAGCCGCATATGAAAAACTCCAGCATTTCAATTAAGGCTTATAATAATGACAGGGTTGGAGAGATTCAAACTCCCAACACGCGCTGATTTGAGGTATTGGCGGAATCCGCTGCTCTGCCAATTAGAAGATTGAAAGTAAAATTCATGAAATTGCAGATGTAAAAAAGCCCCAGTCTTTCGACTGAGGCTTCTAATAATGGCAGGGGTGGAGAGATTCGAACTCCCAACACGCGCTGATTTAAGATATTGGCGGAATCCGCTGCTCTGCCAATTAGAAGATAGAAAATAAAATTCATGAAATTACAGATGTAAAAAAGCCCCAGTCTTTCGACTGAGGCTTCTAATAATGGCAGGGGTGGAGAGATTCGAACTCCCAACACGCGCTGATTTAAGATATTGGCGGAATCCGCTGCTCTGCCAATTGGAAGATAGAAAGTAAAATTCATAAAATTTCAGATGTAAAAAAGCCCCAGTCTTTCGACTGAGGCTTCTAATAATGGCAGGGGTGGAGAGATTCGAACTCCCAACACGCGGATTTGGAATCCGCTGCTCTGCCAATTGGAGCTACACCCCTGCAGTTCGTTTTTAGCGAGACGACTCTCAGAATAAGTGGCGGAGCGGACGGGACTCGAACCCGCGACCCCCGGCGTGACAGGCCGGTATTCTAACCAACTGAACTACCGCTCCACTAAATTTTTTACTAAATAAAGTCTTATATCATTTTGCTTTATTTAGGAATTTGTCGCTGTGCGTAGAGGATTTTGAAATGAGAAGCGCAGCATACAAGTGTATGTGAGCATCGCAATTATCAAAAGCATCAAGCTACAGTAGACAAATTGCAAATTAAAGCCTGGCGATGTCCTACTCTCACATGGGGAGACCCCACACTACCATCGGCGCTAATTCGTTTCACTTCTGAGTTCGGCATGGAATCAGGTGGGTCCAAATCGCTATGGTCGCCAAGCAAATTTGTTTAATTCGGAAAGCTGTTTAGTGTTCTCTACACATTCAATTCTGTTCTTGCTTTGAGTCCATCAAAACCCCTTGGGTGTTGTATGGTTAAGCCTCACGGGCAATTAGTACAGGTTAGCTCAATGCCTCACAGCACTTACACACCCTGCCTATCAACGTTCTAGTCTCGAACAACCCTTTAGGACGCTTAAAGCGCCAGGGAGAACTCATCTCAGGGCTTGCTTCCCGCTTAGATGCTTTCAGCGGTTATCAATTCCGAACTTAGCTACCGGGCAATGCTACTGGCGTAACAACCCGAACACCAGAGGTTCGTCCACTCCGGTCCTCTCGTACTAGGAGCAGCCCCCTTCAATTCTCCAACGCCCACGGCAGATAGGGACCGAACTGTCTCACGACGTTCTAAACCCAGCTCGCGTACCACTTTAAATGGCGAACAGCCATACCCTTGGGACCGACTTCAGCCCCAGGATGTGATGAGCCGACATCGAGGTGCCAAACACCGCCGTCGATATGAACTCTTGGGCGGTATCAGCCTGTTATCCCCGGAGTACCTTTTATCCGTTGAGCGATGGCCCTTCCATTCAGAACCACCGGATCACTATGACCTGCTTTCGCACCTGCTCGAATTGTCATTCTCGCAGTCAAGCGGGCTTATGCCATTGCACTAACCACACGATGTCCAACCGTGTTTAGCCCACCTTCGTGCTCCTCCGTTACTCTTTGGGAGGAGACCGCCCCAGTCAAACTACCCACCAGGCACTGTCCTCGACCCGGATAACGGGTCTGAGTTAGAACATCAAACATACAAGGGTGGTATTTCAAGGACGGCTCCACACAAACTAGCGTCTGCGCTTCAAAGCCTCCCACCTATCCTACACATGTAGGTTCAATGTTCAGTGCCAAGCTGTAGTAAAGGTTCACGGGGTCTTTCCGTCTAGCCGCGGGTACACTGCATCTTCACAGCGATTTCAATTTCACTGAGTCTCGGGTGGAGACAGCGTGGCCATCATTACGCCATTCGTGCAGGTCGGAACTTACCCGACAAGGAATTTCGCTACCTTAGGACCGTTATAGTTACGGCCGCCGTTTACCGGGGCTTCGATCAAGAGCTTCGCGTTACCGCTAACCCCATCAATTAACCTTCCGGCACCGGGCAGGCGTCACACCGTATACGTCATCTTACGATTTTGCACAGTGCTGTGTTTTTAATAAACAGTTGCAGCCACCTGGTATCTGCGACTCTCATCAGCTCCATCCGCGAGGGACTTCACCGTCAAGAGCGTACCTTCTCCCGAAGTTACGGTACCATTTTGCCTAGTTCCTTCACCCGAGTTCTCTCAAGCGCCTTGGTATTCTCTACCCGACCACCTGTGTCGGTTTGGGGTACGATTCCTTACAATCTGAAGCTTAGAGGCTTTTCCTGGAAGCATGGCATCAATGACTTCACTACCGTAGTAGCTCGACATCGTGTCTCAGCCTTAAAGAGAGCCGGATTTACCTAACCCTCAAGCCTACGCACTTGAACCTGGACAACCGTCGCCAGGCCCACCTAGCCTTCTCCGTCCCCCCATCGCAATTGTAAGAAGTACGGGAATATTAACCCGTTTCCCATCGACTACGCCTTTCGGCCTCGCCTTAGGGGTCGACTCACCCTGCCCCGATTAACGTTGGACAGGAACCCTTGGTCTTCCGGCGAGGAGGTTTTTCACCCCCTTTATCGTTACTCATGTCAGCATTCGCACTTCTGATACCTCCAGCATGCTTTACAACACACCTTCAACGGCTTACAGAACGCTCCCCTACCCAATATCCTAAAGGATATTGCCGCAGCTTCGGTTTACTACTTAGCCCCGTTACATCTTCCGCGCAGGCCGACTCGACTAGTGAGCTATTACGCTTTCTTTAAATGATGGCTGCTTCTAAGCCAACATCCTAGCTGTCTGAGCCTTCCCACATCGTTTCCCACTTAGTAGTAATTTGGGACCTTAGCTGGCGGTCTGGGTTGTTTCCCTCTCCACGACGGACGTTAGCACCCGCCGTGTGTCTCCCGGATAGTACTTACTGGTATTCGGAGTTTGCAAAGGGTTGGTAAGTCGGGATGACCCCCTAGCCTTAACAGTGCTCTACCCCCAGTAGTATTCGTCCGAGGCGCTACCTAAATAGCTTTCGGGGAGAACCAGCTATCTCCGAGTTTGATTGGCCTTTCACCCCTAGCCACAAGTCATCCGCTAATTTTTCAACATTAGTCGGTTCGGTCCTCCAGTTGATGTTACTCAACCTTCAACCTGCCCATGGCTAGATCACTCGGTTTCGGGTCTATATCCAGAGACTAAGCGCCCAGTTAAGACTCGGTTTCCCTACGGCTCCCCTATACGGTTAACCTTGCCACTGAATATAAGTCGCTGACCCATTATACAAAAGGTACGCAGTCACCCCACGAAGAGGCTCCTACTGCTTGTACGTACACGGTTTCAGGTTCTATTTCACTCCCCTCACAGGGGTTCTTTTCGCCTTTCCCTCACGGTACTGGTTCACTATCGGTCAGTCAGGAGTATTTAGCCTTGGAGGATGGTCCCCCCATATTCAAACAGGATATCACGTGTCCCGCCTTACTCGTTTTCACTTAAAATGACATGTCGGTTACGGGGCTATCACCCTGTATCGCGGCACTTTCCAGAGCCTTCACCTGTGTCATTAAAAGCTTAAGGGCTAATCCAATTTCGCTCGCCGCTACTTTCGGAATCTCAATTGATTTCTTTTCCTCGGGGTACTTAGATGTTTCAGTTCTCCCGGTTCGCCTCATTAACCTATGTATTCAGTTAATGATACGTGCTTATGCACGTGGGTTTCCCCATTCGGAAATCGTAGACTCAAGTGGCTTTTACTGCCTAATCTACGCTTATCGCAAGTTAATACGTCCTTCATCGCCTCTGACTGCCAAGGCATCCACCGTGTACGCTTAGTCACTTAACCATACAACCCCAAGAGGTCTTTCGTATGGCAAACAACCAAGGTTTAGTTGTCTCTCATTATTTGAATGAGCGAGAGACATTTCGATTTTGCCGGACTCAAATATGAATACTTACTTATAAAGTAAGATTCCCAAGAACACTTGAATGTGTATTGGTACCTAAATCATCTCTTCATAAAAAGAAATCATCTAGGATTTGAGAACTTTTAATAAATAACTTAATCAAACAGCCTTGAGCCGTTTTGTTTTACTTTTTCAAAAGTGAAAACAAATTAAGTTATTTGTCAGCTTTCCAAATTGTTAAAGAGCAAGTTTTCTATTGAAAACCATTTTTAAAAGCACTCATCGAATGCACTTAAAGATGGTGGAGCTATGCGGGATCGAACCGCAGACCTCCTGCGTGCAAGGCAGGCGCTCTCCCAGCTGAGCTATAACCCCATCAGGTGTCGATACTTCAATTTCACAAGGAATATTGGTGGGTCTGAGTGGACTCGAACCACCGACCTCTCGCTTATCAGGCGAACGCTCTAACCACCTGAGCTACAGACCCAGTATCGTCTCTTAAACTTACTTAAACCTAATCAATCTGTGTGGACACTCATCAAGAGAATCTTTACGTAAGGAGGTGATCCAGCGCCAGGTTCCCCTAGCGCTACCTTGTTACGACTTCACCCCAGTCATGAACCACAAAGTGGCAAGCGTCCTCCCGAAGGTTAAACTACCTGCTTCTTTTGCAGCCCACTCCCATGGTGTGACGGGCGGTGTGTACAAGGCCCGGGAACGTATTCACCGTGACATTCTGATTCACGATTACTAGCGATTCCGACTTCATGGAGTCGAGTTGCAGACTCCAATCCGGACTACGACGCACTTTTTGGGATTCGCTTACTCTCGCAAGTTCGCTGCCCTCTGTATGCGCCATTGTAGCACGTGTGTAGCCCTACTCGTAAGGGCCATGATGACTTGACGTCGTCCCCACCTTCCTCCGGTTTATCACCGGCAGTCTCCCTGGAGTTCCCGACATTACTCGCTGGCAAACAAGGATAAGGGTTGCGCTCGTTGCGGGACTTAACCCAACATTTCACAACACGAGCTGACGACAGCCATGCAGCACCTGTCTCAGAGTTCCCGAAGGCACATCAACGTCTCCGTCGACTTCTCTGGATGTCAAGAGTAGGTAAGGTTCTTCGCGTTGCATCGAATTAAACCACATGCTCCACCGCTTGTGCGGGCCCCCGTCAATTCATTTGAGTTTTAATCTTGCGACCGTACTCCCCAGGCGGTCTACTTAACGCGTTAGCTCCGAAAGCCACGGCTCAAGGCCACAACCTCCAAGTAGACATCGTTTACGGCGTGGACTACCAGGGTATCTAATCCTGTTTGCTCCCCACGCTTTCGCATCTGAGTGTCAGTATCTGTCCAGGGGGCCGCCTTCGCCACCGGTATTCCTTCAGATCTCTACGCATTTCACCGCTACACCTGAAATTCTACCCCCCTCTACAGTACTCTAGCTTGACAGTTTCAAATGCTATTCCGAGGTTGAGCCCCGGGCTTTCACATCTGACTTAACAAACCACCTGCATGCGCTTTACGCCCAGTAATTCCGATTAACGCTCGCACCCTCCGTATTACCGCGGCTGCTGGCACGGAGTTAGCCGGTGCTTCTTCTGTAAGTAACGTCAAACAATGCCGCTATTAACGACACTGCCTTCCTCCCTACTGAAAGTGCTTTACAACCCGAAGGCCTTCTTCACACACGCGGCATGGCTGCATCAGGCTTGCGCCCATTGTGCAATATTCCCCACTGCTGCCTCCCGTAGGAGTCTGGACCGTGTCTCAGTTCCAGTGTGGCTGATCATCCTCTCAGACCAGCTAGGGATCGTCGCCTTGGTGAGCCCTTACCTCACCAACTAGCTAATCCCACCTGGGCATATCCTGACGCGAGAGGCCCGAAGGTCCCCCTCTTTGAGCCGAAGCTATCATGCGGTATTAGCCATCGTTTCCAATGGTTATCCCCCACATCAGGGCAATTTCCCAGGCATTACTCACCCGTCCGCCGCTCGCCACCCAAGGAACAAGTTCCTCTGTGCTGCCGCTCGACTTGCATGTGTTAGGCCTGCCGCCAGCGTTCAATCTGAGCCATGATCAAACTCTTCAATTTAAGATTTTGTCGGCTCAATGAATACTGAATACATTACATAGTAATGTTGAATTGACTGTGCTGAATCTTGCGATTCAATTGGTCACTCAGTTCATTGAAACCTAATTTGATACCGAAGTATCTAATTTGATTTTCATCAACGAGTGCCCACACAGATTGATAGGTTTAAATTATTAAAGAGCTTGGTTTTGCGAGTCATTCCTCTCAAAACGGACGGTCATTTTAGCGAGTAAACATTCAGAGTCAACCACTTTTTTAGTTAATTTTCTTTAGGTTAAGAAATTTAACTTTCCGTCATATTTCCCAACATTCTTTTGTACAGAATTACTGGTCAACGGAGGCGCATTATAGGGAGGAAAAATAAGTTGGCAAGAGGAAATCAGCCTAAAAACCAAGTTTTCAGACTGATTGATTAATAAAGACACAAATCGAGTTTTATCTAGGCGATTTCACCACAAATAAGCTTATAGAGCCTCTAGCTTTTGCACTCGCTGGTTTAATTTGGCAATAGAGTGACGTACTTCTTCAACTAAATTGAGATATTTGGCTTCATCGCTATGGCGATAGGCAATCTTACCGTTGATGAAACTCGCTTTAATATAAGAAGGCTCTCCCGCCATTATTGGAGACATTGATAAATCGTGGCAACCAGACAAGCGCGGTTGGTTAATATCGTATAAGACAATATCCGCTGCTTGACCTACATCGATTGTTCCTACACCTCTCAAACCTAAAATATCTGCGCCACCTTTACTTGCCCAAGTAAGTACTTGTTCTAACGTTGTAGCTTTAGGACCGTTTTGCGCTCGATGAATCAGCCAAGTCAGGTTCAGTTCTTGAAGCATAGAACCCGATTCAGCCGATGCAGAGCCATCCACACCAATAGAAATTGGCATTCCGGCTTTAGCCATGTTAATCACTGGAGCGATACCACTACCCAATCGACAATTAGACGTCGGACAGTGCGCGATACCTGTTTTTGTTTCCGCTAATAGCTTTATATCCTGCTCTGTCGCTTTGACTAAGTGTGCAAACCAAACATCTTCACCTAGCCAATCACAGCTTTGTGCGAATTCAACAATGCCCTTGCCATATTTAGCCAACGACTGCTCATTGTCGAAATCTACTTCTAACATATGTGAATGCATACGTAACTTGTGGCTTCTTGCGTATTCAGACAATAAGCGTAAGTCACTCGGTGTTGCTGAATGAGCAACGGTGGTTGGGGCGACCACCAGCTTACGCATGGCGAAATCCCCCTCTTGGTGATAACGAGTACGGGTAGATTCCAAACGGTTTATCATCAACTCAACGGATTCAGGTTCAACGCCTGCTTTCGCTAACCCCTTATGAGTTCCTTTCACTGTCGCACCACCTCGACATAAGACCAGCCGAATACCCATTTCATCTGCGGCTTGCCAAACCGCCTCTTCTAATTCCATTGAAGAATTAGCGTGGTAGAGATAATGGTGGTCAGCACAGGTTGTCGCTCCAGAGCGTAACAACTCATAAAACCCAAGCTTCGCCGCTGAATACATAATCTCCGGCGTAATCTGTGGCCAGTAACGATAAGGGACACTGGCTAACCAGTCACCCAACCCGTCATTAAGTCCTGCGGGTATGCCCTTCAAGATAGACTGTGCAATATGATGGTGTGTGTTGACAAAGCCGGGATAGATAACGCAATCACTTGCATCGATAACGTCTTCGCCTTGCTGAGGCAATAAGTTTTGTCCTAGTTCAACAATCAGACCATCGTGGATACGTATATCTTTAATATCTTGCTTAGGCGAAAAGACACTGTTGGCATTTTTAATTAAGTAGTTCATCAAAGCTTCCTTATAAGTAAACCGATTTTGTTTCATCGGTTTATTCGCTTTTGAGCAATGTCCCAGAGTTTGATTACTCTTAACCGCTTCTACTCATTTAACATACACAAAACATTATCTGTTCTGAGCATTAATTTTTAATGTATACAATGCAAATTGCAGACCAGTCCCCTACCCCCAGTACTTGCAAATTTTGCTCGTCATTCTTGCACCATTATTGAGCCAAGCCTACTTGCAATGCATTACAAAGGTGCAATTGCATACAATATTTATCCAATCACAGTTAAACATTGTATACAAAGAAGACTATTACCGAATCCTCTGCAAAGCCCATCTGTTAACGGTTGGTTAGTGTACAGTTAATAACCAAATCGCCAATTTAAAATTTATGGCACACCGATTGCTCTGTAATCATCGGAAGTGTGAGTAGAAGCGGTTAGATACCAATGATGGTGTCGGGACATTGCTCATAGTTAGCGAAAAGATGCAGCCCACATAAGCTGCACTTTAGAGTGAAAAGGAAGACACGGAGTAACTATGAAAACTATTTCGAAATTCAACAAACTAAGCCTGTCGCTATCTTTGCTACTTACATCAGCAAGTAGCTTCGCAGCAGATAAAGTCACGTTTCAACTTGACTGGCTTCCTGGTGGCGATAAAGCACCTGTTTACGTAGCAGTTCAGCAGGGATTTTTTGCAGAGCAGGACCTAGACGTTACCATCCTTGGTGGTAAAGGTTCGACCGACGCAATTACTAAAATTGCTACAGGTACAGCAGATATTGGTTCAGCAGACATTGTTTCGTTGTTAGTGGCGAAAGCAAATGACAACGTGCCAGTTAAAGCTATCTACTCACTATTTAGTAAAGCTCCTTACGCGTTTTATGTTTTGGATACTTCCGGTATCAATTCAGTAAAAGACGTTTCAGGTAAAACTATTGCTACTTCTCCGTTCACTTCTGCGAACGTATTCCTTCCTTTAATGCTTAAGAAAAACGGCATTGAAGAACAAAGTGTCAAAGTATTAAAAGCAGATCCAGGCGCGCTTAACCCAATGCTGATCACTGGTCAATCTGATGTGATGATTTCTTGGATGACTGACCGTGTTAAAAACGAACAGCAAGCCGCTGAAGCAGGTAAAAAACTTACTGTGTTGCCTTGGTATGACGCTGGTCTAGAGTTCTACTCATCTTCGATTATTGCTAGCGAAAAATTCATGGCTAAAAACCCTGATGTGGTGAAACGCTTTGTGAAAGCTTACGCCAAAGCAGTGGAATACACTTGGGCGCATCCTGAAGAAAGTGGCGCTGACGTAACGAAAATGGTTCCAGAAGTCGATGCAAAACAAGCAGCTGACACCATCAAGTCTATCCATGGTCTAGTGTTGAACGAAGTTTCACAGCGTGACGGTGTTGGTCAGTTTACGCCATCTCGTCTGAACGAAACATGGAAATGGACAGCAGAAGCTCAAGGTTTAGATCTCAGCAAACTTGACCCAGAAACAGCAGTTGATCGTCAGTTTTACGAGGGAGTGAACTAATGCAACCATTTGTTTCGTTCAAGCGTATAGGTCATACCTATAACTCTGACAAACATTCGGTTACGGTTCTCAACGATGTCGACTTCAATGTGGAAAAACATGAGTTCGTCGCCATCGTTGGTCCTTCAGGTTGCGGCAAGTCTACCTTGCTGCGCCTACTGTCAGGGTTAATCATTCCAACACAGGGTGAAATTTCCGTTTTTGGACACCCAGTAACTGGACCACGTGAAGACATCGGTATTGTTTTCCAAAAACCAACATTACTACCATGGAAAAACATCCTCGATAACATTCTGTTTCCACTTAAACATAAGTTCAATTATGTCAGCCAGAAAGACCGTCAAAATGCACAAGAGCTATTGAACACGGTTGGACTAGCAGGTTTTGAAAACAGTATGCCTGACCAACTTTCCGGTGGTATGCAACAGCGTGTGGGTATCGCACGTGCATTACTGCTCAATCCAGACATTTTGATCATGGATGAACCTTTCTCGGCTTTGGATGCATTAACGCGCGAGGAGATGGGCTTTGAACTGCAAAAAATCTGGATGGAGAAACCAAAGACGGTTCTGTTCATCACTCACTCGATTTCAGAAGCAGTATTGCTCGCGGATAAAGTACTGGTTATGGGACCTCGTCCAAGTACCGTGTTGGAAGAGATCAAGATCGATCTGCCTCGTCCACGCAACATACATACGCTTCAAGACGCTAAGTTTGGTACTTACACCAACAAAATTCGCGAATATTTCTATCGTTCAGAAAAGAGCGACTCAGTAAGCAGTGAAGAAACGGAAAGTAAGAATAACGACAACGTTGAGCCGATTCGTAAAACCGTCGCTTAACGGCACTTGTCTAAAGGAATAGATATGAAACGATTGTTTTCTCAATGGTCACAAAACTGGCTGCCACTGATTGCAATATTAGCGATCATTCCTATCTGGGAAGCCATTTGTAAAATTTTCTCCGTACCAACGTTTATCTTGCCAGCGCCTAGCGATATCGCTATTGCCTTCACTCAGGTACCAATGGAACGTTGGCTTGATAACCTATGGGCAACGTTACGTATTGCGTTATTAGGTTTTGTTATCTCATTCTTGATTAGTATTCCGCTTGCTATCTTGATGGTGAACTCGAAGTTTCTAACTCGCGCATTGTTTCCCATTCTGGTGGTGATTCAATCCACACCTGTGGTTGCTATCGCTCCTCTACTGATTGTGATTTTAGGAACGGGTGATGCTCCACGTCTAACCATCACTTGCTTAATTACCTTCTTCCCTCTCGTGGTTTCAGCAACGACAGGGATGTTAGCTACACCACCTGAACTGATTGAGTTGTCTCGTTCACTCAGTGTGAAAAACAGTAAAACCATTTGGCAAATTCGCCTACCTTACGCCATTCCTCACATTTTCAGCGGTGTGAAAGTTGCCATCACGTTGGCAGTTATTGGTTCAGTTATCGCTGAATTTGTTGCTGCTGAAAAAGGTCTCGGTTACTTGGTTCAGTTTTCAACGTCTTATTTCAAAATCCCCCAAGCTTTTGCAGCACTGGTATTCCTATCTCTAGTCAGTATGTTGCTGTTCAAAGCCGTTAGTTGGGTGCAAAAAGGTTACTTCTCTTGGAGCCTGACTGAAGAAGAAAAACAACGTTAAGTGCATAACAAACAAGGACAAGAAATGTTTAACCAGGAAACGGATTTCAAATTGTTACGCTACAGCTTCTCTTTGGCAGAAGATGCAAAATCGAGGGGGATTCACCCATTTTCAGCAGTATTGGTCGATGAACACGGTGATATTCTGTTGGAAGAGATCAACGGTTATCTACCGGATTTCGATATGACGGGTCATGCGGAGCGCGTCATTATGACTCGCGCAAGCAAACTTTATCGCCCAGATTTTCTTAACCGTTGCACTCTGTATGTATCTGCAGAGCCTTGCGCGATGTGTTCGGGTGCCATTTACTGGGCAGGCGTTGGACGTGTTGTTTACGGTCTGAGCGAAGCCAAGCTCAAAGAGTTAACCGGCAATCATCCCGAGAACCCAACCTTGGCACTTCCATGCCGAGTGGTTTTTGAATCAGGTCAACGCGAAGTCGAAGTCATCGGTCCGCTACTTGAAGAAGAGGCAGAACAAGTTCAACACGGGGTTTGGTAATAACTCTCGATGAATTAACCTACAAATATTCAATTTGCTCTAACTGGTTAAAGCAACACTTTGATTAGAAAGAGCAAACAACGGAGTAGAAGCGGTCTGTAATACCAAGAATAAGGTTCTTGGCTTATTGCTGGACATTGCTCCAATAACAAGCAAATGCTTAATTGGAGAAAACAATGAGTCAATCATATCTTTTAGACGAACTTAACTTTGAGACAACCATCGGTGGCAAAGGGTTAGAGACCAGCGACACCGTGATCCCTATGATCAACTTGCATGACTTTGATCATCGCCGAGAAGAGATCACCGAGCAGCTTTGGAAAGCCGCAACAGAAGTTGGCTTTTTCCAACTGGTTGAGCACGGTATTGCTTTAGCTGATATCGAAAAGTCCTTTAAGTTAAGCGAACAATTCTTTGCACTTCCTATCGAAGAAAAACAGCAGTTCCCTTTAAAAGAAGGGTTAAATGCGGGCTGGGAATTTAAACAACAAGTTCGCCCGTCAACGGGTACAGCAGATCAAAAAGAGTCTTACCAAATCACTCTTCCTCACATGAGTGACCTATGGCCAAGCAATACGTTAGTGGAAGGTTTTGAATCGCACCTGCTTTCATTTGAGCATCAAGCATGGCAATTGGGCATGAAGATCCTCTCTTGCTTTGCTGACAAGCTGGGATTTGAGCGCGACTTTTTCACTAAAGCGCATCAAAGAGAGTCTGAAAATTACCTTAGCACCTTGCGTATGCTTCACTACTTGCCAATGAAAGAAGTTCCGCAAACCGGTACTTTCTGGCGTGCAGGTGCACATACCGACTTTGACTGTTTAACTATGGTATTCCAACAAGAGAACCAAGGTGGATTACAAGCAGCTGCAGGTAAAGATGCAAAAGAGAATCTGGTGTGGAGCACTGTTGAACCTAAAGCAGGAGTGATTACGTGCAACATTGGAGATATGTTGATGCGTTGGAGTGATGATTTGCTCAAATCAACTCTGCACCGCGTACGCATGCCAACCGCCGAAGAAAACCAGGATTCGCGCTACAGTATGGCGTTTTTCTGCCAAGCAAACCGTGACCAAATCATTCAAGGACCAAAGAAAGTTTACGAGCCAATCACAGCGCAGGACTATTTAAAAATGCGCATTAACGCCAACTTTGCTAAATGATCCTAATACCATTCTGGATAATTTCCTGATCAGTGAATAGGCGTCGATAAGCAAACCCTCCGAGCCATGGATGGCTCGGCGGAGCTTCAGGGACGAATTAATGCGCGTTTACTTTTGACGCCTATTCGCTGTTCTACCGATGCTCAGTTGAGCATATTTTTATCTAGGGTGGTATAACTCAGTATTTGAGTCGATAGATGAGCCCTATAAACTCAATACATAGGAATACAAAAAAGCCATGCTTTCGCATGGCTTTTCTACGATTCTCTTTCGAAAATTATTGACTGGCGATGATATTGCCATCTCGAACACCAAGTTGGATCGGTTTGCCCGGTAAGAATTTTCCAGACAGAATAGACTTCGCTAACGGGTTCTCAATATTCTGTTGAATAGCGCGTTTCAAGGGACGAGCACCGTAAACAGGATCAAAGCCCACTTGAGCAATTAGCTCCAATGCTTCTTCGTTAACCGCTAACTCGTAGTCTTTTTCAGCTAAGCGCTTATGTAAACGTTCCAACTGAATAGAAGCAATAGATTTAATATGTTCTCTGCCAAGCGGATGGAACACTACCGATTCATCAACACGGTTTAAGAACTCAGGACGGAAATGTTTGGTTACGGTTTCCATCACTCGCTCTTTGATACCCTGATAATCCAGTTTTGCGAAGTTTTCCTGAATGCTTGAAGAGCCTAAGTTCGACGTCATGATCACTACCGTGTTACGGAAATCAACCGTACGACCTTGACCGTCAGTTAAACGACCATCATCAAGCACTTGCAACAAAATGTTGAACACATCGGGATGCGCCTTTTCCACTTCATCTAACAAGATGACAGAGTAAGGTTTACGACGAACCGCTTCTGTTAAATAACCGCCTTCTTCATAACCCACATATCCCGGAGGTGCACCGACTAAACGAGCCACAGAGTGTTTCTCCATAAACTCGGACATATCGATACGAACCATCGCGTCTTCGCTGTCAAACATAAAGTGAGCCAACGTTTTGCAAAGCTCAGTTTTACCCACACCGGTTGGACCTAAAAATAGGAACGAACCAATCGGTTTGTTAGGGTCAGACAAACCGGCACGGCTACGGCGAATCGCATTCGCGACCACTTCAACCGCTTCAACTTGCCCAATGACACGTTTATGCAGAACGTCTTCCATGCGAAGCAATTTCTCTTTTTCTGCTTCCAGCATTTTCGAAACAGGAATACCCGTTTGCTTAGACAGCACCTCGGCAATCTCGGTATCTGTCACTTTGTTGCGTAGCAGAGTCATCTCTTGCATTTCAGCTTGAGCAGCAAGATCAAGTTGCTTTTCCAGCTCTGGAATACGACCGTATTGCAGCTCAGACATACGGCTTAAATCACCTGCACGTCTTGCAACTTCTAAGTCCATTCGAGCTTGTTCAAGTTCCGTTTTAATGTGCTGAGTACCTGATAATGCCGCTTTTTCTGTTTTCCAAACTTCTTCTAGTTCAGCGTATTCACGCTCTTTTAGCCCCAACTCTTCGTTGAGAATACTTAAACGTTTTTCGCTGGCTTCATCCGTTTCATTCGACAGCGCTTGCTGCTCAATTTTCAACTGAATGATACGACGTTCCAGTTTGTCCAACGCTTCTGGTTTCGAGTCGATTTGGATACGAATGCTTGAAGCCGCTTCGTCAATCAGGTCAATCGCTTTATCTGGTAACTGGCGATCTGACACATATCGATGAGACAGCGTTGCTGCCGAAACAATCGCAGGGTCAGTAATCTCTACGTGGTGGTGAAGTTCATAACGCTCTTTCAAGCCGCGCAAAATTGCTATGGTGTCTTCCACGCTCGGCTCATCCACCAGCACTTTTTGGAAACGGCGCTCAAGCGCAGGATCTTTCTCGATGTATTGACGATATTCATCAAGCGTTGTTGCCCCTACACAGTGAAGCTCACCGCGCGCAAGTGCAGGTTTGAGCATGTTGCCAGCGTCCATTGAACCTTCGCCTTTACCCGCGCCCACCATGGTATGCAGCTCATCGATGAACAGAATGATGTTGCCTTCTTCTTTGGCTAACTCATTCAACACCGATTTCAATCGCTCTTCGAACTCACCACGGTATTTTGCACCCGCCACGAGTGCGCCCATATCAAGGGATAAAACGCGGCGTCCACGTAATCCTTCTGGCACTTCGTTATTGATAATGCGCTGTGCCAAACCTTCAACAATTGCCGTTTTACCAACGCCCGGTTCACCGATGATCACAGGGTTATTTTTGGTACGACGTTGCAATACTTGAATGGTTCGGCGGATCTCGTCGTCACGACCGATAACAGGGTCAAGTTTACCCTGCTCTGCTCGCTCAGTAAGATCGATAGTAAATTTTTCGAGAGCCTGACGCAGCTCCTCCGCATTCGGGTCATTCACTTTCTGACCACCGCGGATCTTTTCAATCGCATCTGAGATTTTTTTCTCAGTTAAACCAAACTCTTTAAGAATTTGACCAAGCGGACCGCGATCTTCAATCGCAGCCAAAAGATAAATCTCAGAAGATATGTACGAGTCTTGGCGCTTTTGAGCCACTTTGTCACACAGGTTGAACAAAGTACCTAAGCCGCTAGAAAGCTGTACATCACCGCCGATCCCGCTCACTTTTGGTAAACGATCTAACGTTTCCCCCAATTTGGAGCGAAGCTGCATGACATCGACGTCAAGCATGGTCAGCAATGGACGAATCGGGCTGCCATTTTGATCTAGCAGCGCAACCATCAGGTGCACAGGTTCGATGTATTGGTGATCTCGCCCTAGTGCGAGTGACTGGGCGTCGGAAATCGCTATTTGAAATTTGCTGGTAAATCTGTCGAGACGCATAACAACCTTCCTAACCTCAACTGAGATGAACTAATTACGTTAGGAAAGATGGTTACAATAGGGACAATTTTCAAGGTAACACTGAAAACTTTGTGGTGATTATTTTTCTTCAATCCAGATGAAGGTAGCTTGTCTGCCTGTCACGCCATCGCGGCGATAAGAATAAAAACGCTGTGAATCTTGGTAAGTGCATAATCCGCTATCGAAAACTTGATCGATACCGAGTTTCTCCATACGCAAACGAGTCAAGGTAGCCATGTTAGCCCACCACTTACCTTTTTGTTTACCCGGTACAAATGCTGATTCTGCTTTTGAGTCGTAATCTAAAAACGCTTTTAAAACGTCTTCGCCGACTTCAAATGCTTGAGGGCCAATAGCAGGGCCTAACCATAACATTACATCATTAGAAAATTGCTTAAGCGCATTTTCAACAATACCACCCGCTAAACCACGCCAGCCGGCATGAACAGCAGCGACTTGCGTTCCCGATGTGTTGGTGATCAACACAGGTAAACAATCAGCTGTCATTGCAGAACAAACCACATTTGACGACGAGGTAATCACACCATCGGCATCGAGTACATCATTTGTTGGCTCAGACACGTTCAACACAACCGTTGAGTGAGTCTGGTTGAGCCATACTGGCGAACTCGGCATTTGAGTTTGTTGCTGCAATAACTCACGATTTCGTAGCACAAGAATAGGATCATCCCCGACATGCATTCCTAAATTCAGTCCTTCGTAAGGCACTTTTGATAAGCCACCGATACGAGTTGAAGCTAGGGCTTTGACTTGTTTAGGCGCATTCCAGTTAGGTGTGATCCAATTCATGTTAGAACCCTTAAGGATTAATACTCTTCCGTTTTGTTCTGCTGTGCATCTGCGCGTAGTGCTTCAGTCATGATAACCATGTCTTCTGGCACTGGTGCGTGGAATTCCATTTCTTCCCCAGTCACAGGGTGATTGAAGCGCAACATAGCCGCGTGCAGAGCTTGGCGATCAAAGTTACGAATCATATCCGTTAACTCTTGAGAAGCACCTTTAGGAATACGTGCACGACCGCCGTATGCAGTGTCTCCTAGTAAAGGATGCTGCAAATAGGACATGTGAACACGAATCTGGTGTGTACGACCAGTTTCAAGACGCAAACGAAGACGCGTATGCTCGCGGAAATGCTCAGCGACACGATAATGCGTTACCGCAGGTTTACCCATTGGTGATACGGCCATCAGTGTACGTTTAGTTGCATGGCGACCAATAGGTTTGTCGATCATACCACCAGCCGTCATTCTGCCAATCGCAATCGCTTCGTATTCACGGGTAATGTTACGTTTTTGCAGTTCACGTACTAAACGAGTTTGAACAGGAACGTTCTTCGCCACCACCATCAAACCAGTGGTGTCTTTGTCTAGACGGTGCACAACACCCGCACGCGGTACTTCTGCGATTGGTGGGTAGTGGAATAACAGCGCATTAAGCACTGTACCATCTGGAGTACCAGCACCTGGGTGAACTACAAAATTACGAGGTTTGTTGATAACGATAATGTCGTCATCTTCGTAAACGATATCTAATGGGATGTCTTGCGCTTCCCAACGAACTTCATCTTCAAGTTCAGCCTGCACAGTAATCTCTTCGCCGCCCATCACTTTCGTGCGCGGTTTAGTGACAACTTGTCCATCTACTGTTATTTTGCCGTCAAGTAACCACTCTTTCAGACGTGAACGAGAAAAATCGGCGAACAATTCAGCCACAGCTTGATCTAAACGTTGACCAAGCTGGCTATCTTTTACTGTTTGAGTTAATTCAATCTGCTGAGCCATATCGAACTTTTTTAAAAACCGTGAGACTAATACTCACTAGTATGGATAAAATAATGGCCGCTATTGTATCTGTAACGAAAGAGAAAGTAACCAAACGATTTGAGGAGCCCTGTTGTTCGTGCTAAAACAAGAAACTATTCTTCTGGCTTAAAACAGTTGCTCCAGCTTTAAGATGCTTTATTTTCAAGGAACCCACTCCTGACATGAAATACCAAACTTTATCAGGCTTGCTTGCACTATCACTGCTATTTGGCTGTTCAAGCAAAGATAACATCGTCCCTGATGTACCACCTTCTGAGCTGTATACTGAGGCTCAATCAGAATTGCAAAGTGGTAACTGGTTAACTGCCATAGATAAACTTGAAGCTTTGGATTCACGTTATCCCTTTGGTGCATACTCTGAACAGGTACAGCTTGACCTAATCTATGTCTATTACAAAAATGACGATCTAGCCCTTGGTTTGGCAACCATTGAGCGTTTTAGTCGCTTAAATCCAACGCATGAAAAAATGGACTGGGTACTCTACATGCGAGGCCTAACTCATATGGCACAAGATCGTAACTTTATGCACGATTTGTTCAATATTGAGCGTAGTGACAGAGATCCAGAGCCAGTGAAAGCCGCTTTTGCAGACTTTAAAAAGTTACTGCAACGTTACCCAGACAGCCCATATGCAGAAGATTCGCAACGTCGAATGTTTGCACTGAAAAACCGTCTTGCTGAATATGACCTAGCGACTGCTGATTTTTACTTACGCAGAGAAGCTTGGATCGCAGCGATTAAACGCTGTCAGGAACTGCAAAAAACCTACCCCGACACTGAAGCGGCAAGAAAATCGCTGCAAATTCAGCTAGCAGCATATAAAGAATTAGGATTGGCAGATTCAATCGCTCGCACCGAGAAGCTAATTGAGTTAAACCCAGAAAAATAATTACTAATACCTCCGAATGAGCCACTGTTTTACAGTGGCTTTTTTTCGTTTCAATTTGCTGATTTCTTCATTTGTTCATAAACTTATCGGTATTCAAACCGATAGAAGTGAATGCAAAGGAGTCGCATTTTGCGTTGGTTACACAGTTGGGTATTAAGTCTATTTTTTTTGCTTTTCACCCTTCCAGTGAGCAGCATTGAACTATCACCACTTAGTGATAAGCCATATATAGGTGATTGGCCACTCCTTAAGGAAAAAGGAGTCATTCGAGTTGTTGTCTCTGCCGATTTAGGTTTTTACTACGTTGAAGCAGGTCGCCCAAAAGGGATTGGGGCAGAACTTTTGTATCACTTCGAAAATAGTCTCAAAAAGCAAGCGCCCTATGTACATATCCAAATTATCCCCGTACTCAGAGATGACCTTATTGCATCCGTTGAAACTGGTTTTGCAGATCTTGCTATAGCCAATCTCACAATAACACCAACTCGCTTACAGCAAATCGATTTTAGTGACCCTCTAACAAAAGAGATTCAGGAGTTAATTGTCACCAACAAAAATTATCCTGAGCTTACAACCTTAACTCAGTTAGAGGGCAAAGACATTTGGGTCAGAGCTAGCTCTAGCTATCTGGAAAGTTTGGGGAAAGTAAACAAGTCACTAAAGTCGCAAAATCTAAAACCTGTTAAGATTCATTACGTAGAGGAAGCTCTACAAGATTACGAGTTGCTGGAATTAGTCAATTCAGGTCACATAACCGCAACAGTGCTTGATAGCCACAAAGCAGAAATGTGGCTGCACGTGATGGAAGACATAAAAGCGCATACTCAATTACCACTAAGAACAAATGGTCAAATTGCTTGGGCGATGCGTAAAAATTCGCCAGCGCTAAAAAAAATAGTCAATGACTTTTTGAGAACCGCAAAATCAGGAACGCTATTAGGCAATGTTATCTTCAGCAAATACATTGATGATACTCGTTGGCTAAATAAGGCACTTAATCCAGCTAGCCTTAAACGCCTTGAAGAACTAGCAAAAATATTTACTAAATATTCCCAAAAATATGAGTTTGAATACTTGATGATGGCAGCTCAAGGATTTCAAGAATCTGGTTTTGATCAACGTAAAGTGTCACACAAAGGCGCCATTGGCATTATGCAAGTATTACCGAGCACAGCCAGAGACCGAAACGTCAATATTACGCACATAGATAGGGTTGATAACAATATTCATGCGGGTGTGAAGTATATGCGTTTCATCAAAAATCGATATTTTTCAGAACCAGAAATCAGCGAAGATGACCAAGTTTATTTCGCGTTAGCAGCTTACAACGCAGGCCCTGCGAATATCAGCAGAATGCGCCGCCTAGCCAAGAAACACGGTTTTAATCCAAATATCTGGTTTAAAAACGTGGAAGTAATTACGAGAAGGAACATCGGTGCTGAACCTGTTAATTATGTCGCAAACATCAGCCGCTATTTTGTGGTTTACAAACAACTAGAACAACTAAAGCAAGCAAAAGAAGAGAGTTTGGCAGCAACGTTAAATGAGATTGAAGGTATAGATTCGGGGACAAAACGTGTAGAAACGAGAGCAGAGTGACTGGAATCGCAATTTTTTGTTGTTTAGGAAATAGACAAATATGTTTAAAGGGCCGAACTAGATCCCTAAAAATGGATGAATTTTCAGTAAGCCACCTCTCTAAATTTAGTCATAAACTGCAAAATCACAAGCTTTTTCTGCCACTATCAAGACAACATTTTGCGGAAGATCACGTTTAAAAGCGATCGGAATTACCCCACAAAAAATAGTGATCAGGATCACTATTTTTTATTTAAGAATGGGTAATCTGGAGTTAACCCATGAGGGATGACACAGAGGAAAAAGCATTATGAAAATGAATATCACTGGTAAAAACATCGAAATTACCTCTGCAATCCGCGACCACATTGAGAGCAAATTAAAAAAACTAGAGAAGTGGCAAGTCGACATCACAGGTTGTCAATGCAGCTTTAGTGAAGAACCAAACAAACAGATGAAGTTTGAAGCAACAGTTACGGTACCAAAAGGACAATTAGTTGCTTCCGCGATTCACGAAGATCTCTACGCAGCCGTAAACGAAGTTGAACAGAAACTCGAACGTCAACTAAACAAGCTTCGTCATAAACCAGAAGCAAGAAGATCTGAAAAACCAGAATTGGAAGAAGAAGAAACTGAATAATTAGCAGGTTTAAAAATAGCGCCCTCGGGCGCTATTTTTTTGCTTGACGCTCTATGCTGCCTTGCTTATTGTGGGACTATCTTAACGACTTGAATAACCATAATGCAAAATACTCAACTGTTCTTTTTTGACTTCTTTTTTCTCCAATAACCTTTGGAGGCTAAGTCGTTTAAGAAAAAAAAGTCAAAAACGAACAGAAAGCCTCCCACTGGGAGGTTTTTTTATAAGGATAATTTTCAATGACAGACAGACAGTACTCTCTCGACGAGATTCGTTTAAGACTTAACGAACTTGATGACCAATTATTAAGCCTACTATCAGAACGACGTAAACTAAGTATTGAAGTGGCAAAAAGTAAAGTAGAGACGTCAAAACCCGTTCGTGACGCCGTACGTGAACAACAACTCCTAGTAAAACTGATCAACTCTGGTAAGGATAAGTACCAACTTGATGCTCAATACATCACTAAACTTTTCCACACCATCATTGAAGACTCAGTGCTACTTCAACAGGCTTACCTGCAGAATTTAGCTAACCCACAAAGCATAAAACCACTCGCTCGCGTAGCATTTCTTGGTTCGAAAGGTTCCTATTCCCACCTTGCTACACGTGAATACTTTAGCCGCAGAAATACAGAATTAGTTGAACTTAACTGCGACCAATTTAAAGAAGTGACTAAAACCGTAGAATCAGGCCATGCTGACTATGGTGTCCTTCCTATTGAAAATACCAGTTCTGGTTCAATCAACGAGGTTTACGACTTACTTCAGCACACCACCTTATACATAGTAGGTGAGATCACTCAACCAATTGAGCACTGTCTCGTGGCAACAAAGGACATTCGCTTAGAAGACTTGAAAGTGCTTTATTCGCACCCTCAGCCTCATCAACAATGCAGTGAGTTCTTAGGTCGCTTAAAAGGTGTACAACTCGAAACATGTGCGAGCACAGCTGATGCCATGAAGAAAGTACAAGAGTTAAAACGAGATGATGTGGCCGCTATTGGCAACTCTTCTAGTGGTAAGCTGTATGGGCTTCAAACGATTCAGAGCAATATTGCCAACCAAACAGAAAACCATACACGTTTTATCGTGGTTGCTCGTAAGCCAGTGGAAGTGTCAACCCAGATCCCAGCAAAAACAACGCTAATTATGTCTACTTCACAACAGGCAGGCTCACTGGTTGCAACACTCTTGGTACTTCAACGCTTCGGTATCAATATGACCAAACTCGAATCTCGCCCAATTATGGGTAATCCTTGGGAAGAGATGTTTTATGTCGATTTAGAAGCCCACCTAGACTCCGACAATATGCAGCAAGCACTCAGCGAACTAACAAAATTGACCAAGCATCTAAAAGTTCTTGGTTGTTATCCGAGTGAGAACATTAAACCAACACAAGTACGTTTAAGCTAACAACAACTCAATCTGACCGTACCAACTTCAAACTAATGCGCCGAGTTTGACCAAAGTTGCATATTAGAGCTTTATAAAACAGAAATAGTTATACAATTTAGTCCAGATCAATTAGTGTTCTACCGAGTGTTTTAAAAGTGAACACAGGGAAAACACAATTGCTTCATATCATATAAGGCGCATTATTTGTGGTGAAGATAGGACGACTCATATCCCTTATGCTCGGTGCTACTGGTCTCAGTAGTCATGTCATTGCTTCAGAGCTAAACATTTATCTTTGGGAAGACACAATATCGCCAAGGATTATTGATGCATGGAATCAAACTCACGACATTAAGCTTAACTTTTATCATTTTGATAATGATGATGAACGCAGTTTGCTAATGCTAAGTAGCGAACAAATCCCATTCGATGTGGTGATTTTAGACAATGTTTCTGCACAGATTTTTTCCCACCAAGAAACTTTTGAAAACCTCTCAACATTCACTCCCAATCAACATAACGGCGCTATGTGGCAACAAGCCTGCGGCACACACAGCGTCCCATATTTTTGGGGATATGTAGGGATTGCTTACCGAAAAAGTAAAGTGACTAAACCGCCAACCAAATGGCGAGAGTTGGTAGATATTGATGAGACGATGAAAGGTCATGTGGGCTTAATTCAAGATAGTGTAGAAACATTTTTGCCCGCACTTTATAGCCTTAACTTTTCACCTTTGACTGCTTCCGTTGAGGAGCTAAAACAAGCCTACCAAAAGCTTGAAACTGCAACACCAGATGTTCTTACCTACGAATACGCATTGAGTTACGTCCGTAGTCATAGCAATAGTGATAACTTGTATATGTCGCTTAGTTATAGCGGGGACCAGTTCTCTTTGAATCGATATTTTGATAACGACGACTGGGCGTTTGCACTTCCCGAAGGTGAACCTTATATCTGGGTCGATTGCTTAGCGGTAAACCATTATTCGCCCAACAAACAACAAGCAAAATTATTTCTCGAATTCTTAATGCAACCAGAGATAGCCGCAATCAATGCACAAGACATCAAAGCTGCAACGCCTAATGCCAGTGCAATGGTGTTCATGCCGGATAGCTATATCAAAGACAAAACTATCTTCCTAAGCGATGATTTGCTTACGCATAGCATCATTGACAGTCAGCTTTCTTCATCCAATTTGAGTCAGCGGGCAAAAATCATAAACAGCCTGATCAAACAACATGAAGCTAAACCATAGAATTCTCTTACTCATCGCTCCGGTGATAATACTCAGCTCAGCTGTTTCTGGATATCTTATCTACGATAGCCAAAAAGACGCACTTGTTAAGCGGATGGACAGCTATTTAAAACTTGATATGGAAAAGCTTGCTAGCCACTTTCGGCAAACCAAATCTCTGGTCAGCAGCTATACCTTTACTCTCGCTAATAGCGACATTATTCGTCACTATTTCGAACACAGTAACAACCCCTACCGAGAGTTGGAACTTGCTGAGAATATCGAAAAAACTTTCAATGTAATGAAGTCAAATGAACGAGATTCCGTCGCTGTTTCAATCTTTGACGGCAACAAAGATATCCTTTACTTCGCAGATAATAGTGACGACCCTTTCAGCAAAATCGACCCAACAGTTTTCAAGTTTGTGAAGAATCGCTTCAACCAAACGTTAAGAACTTCAGACATCAGTTACACCGAAAACTCTAGTGGTGATGGCATATTAGTTCGTTACGATGTATTAGACACTCGAACTCTTGATACACCACTAAGCTATAACCGAGACAGAATATTCTTCATCGTGGTTTACGTGGTCTTAGACGAGTTTAACGCTCTGCGTAACAAGTTAGAGTTTGATAATCAAAGTCCTATTTTCTTTAGTAAGAAACAGCAAGCCTTCCCCGAAGGTTTGACTCAAACCGTTGAACTTCAATCAGGTATGTTTGCGACGCTTTCCCCAGCGCCCATGCTGATGCGAAATAAGCTCAATGAAATCAGACAAAATTTAGTTGTGGCGTTTGGCGGCTCTGCATTGTTCAGCTTATTGCTGTTGCTGTCGTTGCTATACCGACACGTGATCACACCAATATCTCGCTTGGACAAACAACTTCAGGAAGTTGAATACAAGCAAAGAAACAATATAGAAAAACTCAGATCGAACGATGAAATTGGACGCCTTTCCTCACGTTTTTACGATATGTACAATGAGCTTAATAATACCTATCAAAAAACCAAAACCTTGGCGGAGTTTGACCATTTAACCAAGCTATCTAACCGCTATCAGTTTCAACTTCATGCACAGACAACACTTAGAGAATCTCCCACAAATAGCCATATTCAGGTGCTCTATATTGACTTAGATAACTTCAAATACGTCAATGATAAATATGGTCATCAAGTGGGCGATTCATTGTTAATAAGTTTTGCCACTCATGTGCAATCTCTTTCCGAAGAATTTAACCAGAATAAGCATGTCTATAGTCTTGCGTCACGCCTATCTGGAGACGAGTTCGCTATTCTGATTTGTGCACCAAGCCGTTTGTCTGATTTTGCTGATGAGTTTTCACATCGCCTATTGCAGCCAATTCAAGAGCATCACGATTCTCCGCTTGGACGATTCCCAATTACCGCCAGTATCGGCATTGCCACATACCCAATGGATGGTATCAATATTGAAAGTCTGCTTATTAATGCCGATACCGCTATGTATCAAGCGAAGAGTGCAGGAAAAAATCAGATTGCCCATTATTCCAAAGAACTAGATCAGCAGGTTCAACGCAGAAATTCGATTGAACGAGCCCTACGTATGGAGAATTTTGATAATGAGTTCACTCTGGTTTATCAACCCTATTACTCATGCAACAGCATGGATATTGCAGGATTCGAAGTACTTTTAAGATGGCACTCCGAGTTACTTGGCGAAGTCTCACCAAATGAGTTCATACCAATTGCAGAGCAAACAGGCTTATTCGGTAAAATTGATCGTTGGGTCATTAGTCATGCCTTTGCAGAATTTTCCACCTTATGCAAAAGTTTTGACTACCCAATTCACATCTCGATCAATCTCTCTTCTGCGGAACTCAACTCCGTTGACCTAGCAGATTACATACGTGAACAGGCAAACCAACACAAAATTCGACCTCACTGGATAGATTTCGAAATCACTGAGACTTTCGCCGCCGACTCTAAAGCGATACCACTGCTGTATGACTTAGTTGATCAAGGCTACAGCCTGACTATCGATGACTTTGGTTCTGGCTATACTTCCATTGTTCAGTTGGTCCAATATCCGATTAAACGCATTAAGTTCGATCAGGGATTTCTAGAGACAATCATCGAAACAGGCAAACAGTCTGTACTTGAGCCACTTATCCAACTCTGTCATTCTCAGATGATGAAAGTCACGGCAGAAGGCATTGAAAGCAAAGAAATGCAGCAATGGTTAACGCGTTATCATTGTGACTATATGCAAGGCTTCTATTTAGCACCGCCAATGTCTCTACGTGAAATCCAATATTGGAATAATGACAATACAGAAATAAGTTATGAAGAATGTAATTATCACTTCTCTTAATCCAGCAAAAATCAATGCTGTAAAGAGTGCTTTTGAATCCGCTTTTCCCAACCAAGAATTCAATTTCCAAGGTATAAGTGTACCGAGTGAAGTCGCGGATCAACCCATGACAAATGAAGAAACCAAAGCAGGCGCATTAAATCGTGTGCGAAATGCCAAACAACAAATTACTAACGGTGATTACTACGTTGGATTAGAAGCGGGGATTGAAGGAAATGTAACTTTCGCTTGGATGATTATTGAGTCATATACTCACCGAGGAGAGTCTCGCTCAGCAAGCTTGATGCTACCACCAGAAGTACTAGATAAACTCCAGCAAGCGAATGAACTTGGGGATGTTATGGATGAAGTTTTCGGTACTGACAACATTAAGCAAAAAGGCGGTGCGATTGGGCTTTTAACCCAACACCAACTCACTCGCAGCTCGGTCTACCACCAAGCCTTAATTTTGGCTCTGATTCCGTTTACCAATCCTGAGCACTTTCCTGCGAATTTGCATGAGACCGCATGACATCTGCAAACAAAAAGCCAGTCATAATACCATCCTAGATAAAAATATGATCAGACTGAGCATCGGCGAGCAGCGAATGGGCGCCAAACGCAAACGCGCATTCATTCGTCCCTGAAGCTCCGTCGAACCATCCATGGCTCGGAGGGTTTGCTTATCGACGCCCATTCACTGATCAGGAAATGTTCCAGAATGGTATAAAACTGGCTTTTTAATATTTAAAGAACGACTATTTTAGAATCAATTGACTGAGAATCTCTTTTTCTTGTTCTGAACGAGACTTCAATTCATTCGAGCCTCGAGTAATCGTTGCAATACCCACGCCTAACATCTGACTCACTTGACGCTGTGACATATCACCTTTGAGCAATTCACAAAATATATTTACACGAGCAACAAGCGCTTCCCTTTCATCTGATGTCATTAACATGGTCAATAGCATCTCATGTTGATCGTTATCTGCAGCTTGTTTAACCAGATCAATTAATTGCGACCAATCACTGTATTGTGGTTGTTGAGACATAACTGTACTCGTTAAGTGATACACTCTCGCTATTTTAGTGATACCTCGAAGATAATCAATATTTTGTCTTCAACTCATTTTCATTAAGAAAATCGCCTTGCAACCCCATCAGATCTCGGTAGTAGGTTTCAAACATCAATATATTTTGCACATAGCCACGAGTTTCCCTAAATGGAATCGCTTCAATGAACGCATAAGCATCAAGCTTACCTTGTGTTTGTTTACGCCATCTATCCACTCTCTGCGGTCCAGCATTATAGGCAGCAAAAGCAAAAATTCGGTTGTTATCATATTGCTCTAGCAGCCCATTTAAGTAATGACTACCAATTTCAATGTTCTTCCCAACTTCGTATAAATCATCTGCACCGCTGTAGGTTAGCTGGTATTTCTTGGCAGTATATTTTGCCGTTGCTGGCATGATTTGCATTATACCACGAGCACCCACAGGTGATTGTGCCTCTGAATCCATCGCGCTCTCCTGACGAGCTAGAGACATCAACATTATGGGGTCAATTCCGTGTTTATTGCCGTAAAAGTTAAACCACCACTGGTGAGCAACAGGGAAACGCAACTGCAAGTTATCCCACAAACTCGCTGATATTGAAGCTGTAACAGTTAAGTGATGCCAGTGTTGGCTAGAAGCGTATGCAGCTAACATCTCTTTCTCTGATTGATTGACTTTATCAAGTAGCCAATCCCATTCACTTTTGGCAGCCGCGATTTTATCTCTCTCAATCAACTCTTGAATACGAGTTAAACTTTTCTGATAAAGCTTTATCTTACTGAAATCCAGTTCAATCGTACTTTTGGAATACTGAACTGATTGCTTAACGATCTTCGCAGCAGCAACGCTATAAAAATTACGTTGGCCGAGAATAGAAACCAAACGCTGCATACCTTGTTCAGTATGACCATTCTCTATTTCACTGCGCCCTAACCAATACTGCCAACGCTGAGACTTCATCTCTTCATCGGGTAAGCGATTTATCCAAAATAGGACATCAGGCCAATCTGCACTACGCAGTGCTACTCGAATACGAGATTCTATAAGAGGCACGTTATCACCCATTGCGATAATTTTATCTCTCCAACGGATAAGATTATCATCCTCGGTGTCCATTAATCGCAAAGCAATGAACTGTTCAATTTGCGTCTTTTGCTCTGGAGTCCAAGCAGGTCTTTTTACTACTTTATAAATTAAAGGCTGCGTTTTTTCGCTATCAGTACGAGCTAACTTTTCCAGTGCCAATTGCGCTTGTTGAACAGATAGCGGATCACTGTATTTTTGGGCAAAACTGATCACTGTTTCAGGCTTATCATAAAGCGCTAACATTGCTTTGCCCTTCGCCTGATATTTGCTCGAACTGAGCTTTTTAGATAAATAGACCAACAACCCTCTGTTTCTGCCGTCAAACGCTAGCAACATACGTTGAAAAATCAGTTCATCAGTAAGCCCACCAGATTTCTCCCAAGCACTAAACAATGGGTTACAGGCATCCGCAATACTTCCACCACTCATCCAAAGTTTTTTAGCGCCATCGAATGCCTTTGCACGCTTACCTACTTGCAAATGAGCATTGTAGTAGTGGCACAGATAAGTCTCTCCACCCGGTTCTGAAGTCTGAAATTGCAAAAGCTTACTCCACGCATTTTGCTTGGCTAAAGCATCAATATAAGGGGCGCTAATGCGGCTAGAAAATGGATAATCTTTATGTCCGTCAATGAAGACTCTAACAGTGATCGGTGGTTTATCACCAATATCGATGAGAAATGCTCGATAGTCCAAATACGGTGTAAGCGGATAGTTGGTAAGTTTCGGCCTAACCTCTTCAAACTGGGTGACATTTTTGTCATCTAGCCACTCTTGAGCTTGATCGTAGAGATCTCGCTGAGCATCGAGTTCGGTAGAGTCTGAAAACGCTGTGCCGCTAAACAATGAGCTGAAAGCAACCATTGATAACAAAATACGAGACGGCTTTGAAGAATGCAGGGACGCCATGAACTCTATTCCTTTACTGAATACTACTTACTATCCATTACGCTAATTCTAGTGACAAATGTAAAGGGGTTAGATGTAAAGTTGATGTGAATAATGTGACATAAATAATAATTAACTAATATATACATTCACGCGGTAAATCATCGCCTTTTTATTACCTTTGATATTGCATAATAAAGGGCTACTGCCCCTAGTAACAAATGCCATAACTTTGGTATAGAATAGCGACTTTATTCTGAAAGATAGATTAGGAACAATCGGCAATGGCTGAATACGTATATACCATGTCGCGGGTGAGCAAGATCGTCCCGCCTAAGCGTCAAATTCTAAAAGACATCTCTCTAAGTTTTTTCCCAGGTGCCAAAATTGGTGTTTTAGGTCTAAACGGTGCGGGTAAATCTACCCTACTACGTATCATGGCCGGTATCGATAAAGACATCGATGGTGAAGCACGTCCACAACCTGGCCTTAAAGTAGGCTATCTACCTCAGGAACCAGTTCTTGATGAATCAAAAACGGTTCGCGAAGTGGTTGAGGAAGCCGTTGCGGATGTCGCAGGTGCGCTAACGCGCCTAGACCAAGTTTATGCTGCTTACGCTGAAGAAGATGCTGACTTCGATGCACTTGCCAAAGAGCAAGGTGAGCTGGAAGCGCTGATTCAAGCGAAAGATGGCCACAATTTAGAGAACGCTCTGGAGCGTGCAGCGAACGCACTTCGTCTTCCTGAGTGGAACGCAAAAATTTCTGTGCTGTCTGGTGGTGAACGTCGCCGTGTTGCTATCTGCCGCTTGCTTCTTGAAAAACCAGATATGCTATTACTTGACGAACCAACCAACCACTTGGACGCAGAATCAGTCGCTTGGCTAGAACGCTTCCTAGTTGATTACTCAGGTACTGTTGTGGCTATCACGCACGACCGTTACTTCCTAGATAATGCTGCTGGCTGGATTCTGGAACTTGACCGTGGTGAAGGTATTCCATGGCAAGGTAACTACACCTCTTGGCTAGAACAAAAAGATGAGCGTTTGAAGCAAGAATCTGCACAAGAGAGTGCTCGTCAAAAAACGATCGAGAAAGAACTTGAGTGGGTACGTAAGAACCCTAAAGGTCGTCAAGCGAAATCTAAAGCTCGTATGGCACGCTTTGAAGAGCTACAAAGTGGCGATCACCAAAAACGTAACGAAACTAACGAACTGTTCATCCCGCCAGGTGAGCGTTTAGGTGACAAAGTTCTTGAAGTTCGTAACCTGACTAAGTCATTCGATGATCGCGTACTGATCGACAACTTATCGTTTAGCATGCCTAAAGGTGCAATCGTCGGTATCATCGGTGCTAACGGTGCGGGTAAGTCAACACTATTCAAGATGCTAAGCGGCGTTGAAAAGCCAGATTCAGGTGAAATCGAATTGGGTGCAACCGTTAAACTTGCGTCTGTTGATCAGTTCCGCGACAGCATGAACGACAAAAACACCGTTTTCCAAGAGATTTCTGAAGGTGCGGATATCATTAAGATCAACAACTTCGAGATACCAGCGCGAGCTTACTGTTCTCGCTTCAACTTCAAAGGCGTAGATCAACAGAAAGTAATTGGCGAATTATCTGGTGGTGAGCGTAACCGTGTTCACTTAGCAAAACTGCTAAAAGCGGGTGGTAACGTACTGTTACTCGACGAACCAACCAACGACCTAGACGTTGAAACGCTACGAGCTCTTGAAGAAGCACTACTAGAGTTCCCTGGGTGTGCCATGGTTATCTCGCACGACCGTTGGTTCCTAGACCGTATTGCTACGCATATTCTGGATTACCGTGATGAAGGCCAAGTAAACTTCTACGAAGGTAACTACACAGAATACATGGAATGGCTGAAGCAAACGCTTGGTGCTCAAGCCGCTGAGCCACACCGTATCAAATACAAACGTATTTCAAAGTAATACCAAAAAGATTCAAGGCCGCTTTTTTAGCGGCCTTTTTTATCTCGATAGATAAACACATTCTGAATGTAATAGCTTCAAGTAGAAAGGAGGATTCGTGAATCAGGTTTCTGTTCAATAGACTATCCTTTGCTATGCTTTTGAGTAGGCTTACTGAGAGATAAACTTATGATCGAACGTCGACGTTTTTCACGCATCATCTATCAAGCACCGGCTACGCTGACTCAAGGCAATTATCAGCTAACCACCTGCATTCAAGATTTATCCTTAAAAGGGCTATTACTGTGGGCGGTCGATGAACCCGAACTCGATACCAACAGCATTGTAGACGTCACTTTCACTCTTCCTGACAGTGATATTTCTATTAACCTCTCAGCAACGCTCATCATGCAAAATGAACGTATTTTGCATCTTAAAATCGACCATATTGATATTGAAAGTGTTGGGCACTTACGCCGCTTAGTTGAATTGAATGTAGGTAGTGATGAACTGCTACACCGCGAACTTGAGCACTTAGTGGATTTAGCTGACTATGTTGATTAGGAGCAGACTACGCTGAGCAATAAAAACTTTTGGTTAATCAATACGAGTAAAAATCCACCTGCATAGCAGGCTGTCTTTTATACAGAAGTCCCTCACATGATGTGAGGGACTTCTGTATAAAAGACAGCCTTCATAGAAGGTGGTTTAGGGTTAGAAAACAAAAAAGCGCTGACTAATAGGCAGCGCTTTCTAGTTTGTTTTAGTTATTCACTTTAGCTTGAATGAGGACGGTGAATAGAGTCATTCGCTTGTTTTAGAAGATTCTGGCTCTCGGTCATAAACTGCTGAGAGTAATCACCAAACCACTGGCTTACCTGCTCAAAGCTTTCAACAAATCCAGCTTTATCTCGGCTTTCAATCAAACTCACGGCTTCACCGAAACTGCGTTGGAAACGCTGAATCATTTCGATGTTTTCGTCAGACGATAGAATAATATCGCCGTAAAGATTTGGATCTTGGCCAAACAAACGTCCAACCATTGCCAACTCAAGACGGTAAATTGGCGAGCTTAATTTCAGTAACTGAGCAAGATTTGGCTTCACTTTAGATAAGTGGTAACCGTATGCAAATGAAGTAAAGTGGCGTAATGCCTGAATCAACGTCATACCATGGTCATGCTCTTCAGCATCGATATTGCACAGACTCGCTCCCCAA
Organism: Vibrio ziniensis; assembly: GCF_011064285.1. Taxonomy (NCBI): domain Bacteria; kingdom Pseudomonadati; phylum Pseudomonadota; class Gammaproteobacteria; order Vibrionales; family Vibrionaceae; genus Vibrio; species Vibrio ziniensis. The sequence continues at coordinate 658,798 of NZ_CP049331.1, read as the reverse complement.
ATAGAGAACTGCTTTAACAACCATTGATACTGTTCTTTATCTCGACCATCACAATGAACGATAACCTGTTTCGCCAAGCTCGGCACATCTGGACCAAACATAGGGTGCAAACCAACAACAGGGCCTTTATGAACCGCCATCATGGCTTTCAAAGGCTTGGATTTGATGGAAGTTAAATCACACAAAATGCAATCTTCAGGCAGATTATTGAGCTTCTCGATAACACCAAGGGTTTTATGAATAGGTACTGTAACCACAACGAGGCCAGCATCTTTCAATAGCTCGTCCGCGCTGTCCCAATCTTTGCTACCTAGGACTTTCACTTGGTAACCAGACAATTTGAACATTCGCCCAAACAGACCACCTAGCTGACCATTACCACCAATGATGACGACTGAACGTAATTCAGGATTCAAACACTTAAAACCTGAATCTTTTTCACTGGCATAAGATTCACGCATGGTACGGCGAAGAATATCTTCAATTAATTGCGGAGGTACACCTTGTTTCTCAGCTTCTGCACGACGTGAAGCCAACATTGCCGCTTCACGATCTGGCGCATAAATAGGAAGACCGTGCTGGCTTTTTACTTCACCCACTTTTTCCACTAATGCTAAGCGACGAGCAAGCAGCTCCACCATCTGCTTATCAACCGCATCAATTTGGTCACGCAATTCATTCAATTCAACAGCCATGGTTAATCCTTTTTTATCCTTTCAGGCGGTTTTCTAGAAACGGTGTCAGCTCTCTGTGAGCTTTACGCAATAGTGCCTCAGTTGCTTCCCAATTAATACATGCGTCGGTGATTGATACACCGTACTTCATCTCACCAATTGGTAGATCTGAAGACTGATTGCCTTCATTTATGTGGCTTTCTATCATCAAACCGATGATTGAACGGTTACCTTCGCGAATTTGGTGAATCGCATCTTCCGCCACTAGAGGCTGACGGCGGTAATCTTTACGTGAGTTTGCATGGCTACAGTCGATCATCAACGCTGCATCTAGCCCTACTTTTGCTAAATCTTCTTCACACTCAGCCACAGACACTGAATCGTAGTTGGTTTGCTTGCCACCACGTAGGATCACATGACCATTCTCATTGCCTTTTGTGGTGAGTAATGCCACGTTACCTTCACGGTTGATACCCATGAAACGGTGGCTTGATGATGCAGCCTGCATAGCGTTGATCGCCGTTGAAAGACTACCATCTGTACCATTTTTAAAACCGATAGGCATTGATAAACCACTTGCCATTTCACGGTGAGTTTGAGATTCCGTGGTACGCGCGCCAATCGCAGCCCAGCTAAAAGTATCCGCTAGGTATTGTGGACTAATAGGATCAAGCGCTTCAGTTGCTAATGGAATATTCATCGCAGCTAGATCCACCAACAATTTACGACCTACATGCAAACCATGCTCAATATCAAAAGTGCCATCAAGATGCGGATCGTTTATGAGCCCTTTCCAACCTACCGTTGTACGCGGTTTTTCAAAGTAAACACGCATAACGATGTAAAGCTGATCTTTCAACTCCTCAGACAATGCTTTTAGGCGTTTCGCGTACTCTTTTGCCGCTTCAACATCATGGATAGAACAAGGACCGCATACTACTAACAAACGGTGATCGCGTTTATGAATAATATCTGCCACAGTCTGACGAGACTCACGGATAAAACGACGGCTATCATCACTTAAAGGTAATTTTGCTTTTAGCGCGTCTGGTGTGATCAATATTTGTTCATCAATTATATTGATATCACTTAGTTCACTTTTTTTCATCTCGTCACCTGTATTTAAATCTTTACACTGAATTTATGTACCTAAGTACAAACTGAATAAAACACAAATTATCAGGCTAGAAAAAGATTTCAAGTGTAAATTAAAAAAAACACACATGTAAAATTAAATTTACACAAACACAATTAAGCGCTTTTAGTCACTGAATGAGATTAAAACGTGTTTTATTGCTAATAACTTTCATAAAATACACCTCATCACAAACCTATGCTTTGCTGGCTGAACTATGGATTTGATCCTTTCTCTACTACAACAGATGTGTGTCTACTTAGTTTTAGCTTACATGTTAAGTAAGACGCCACTCTTTCTGCCGCTGCTTAATATTTCCAGCCGCATTGATCATAAGTTAAGTGTCTATGCCCTATTTTCTCTGTTTTGTATTATGGGTACGTACTTCGGTCTGCAAATTGATGACGCCATAGCCAATACCCGAGCCATTGGTGCGGTGATGGGTGGTCTGTTCGGTGGACCTGTGGTTGGTTTCTTCGTTGGGCTAACAGGCGGGATTCACCGCTACACTCTAGGTGGTTTTACCGATTTAGCCTGTGCCATTTCCACAACAGCGGAAGGTCTTATTGGTGGTCTGTTACACACCTATTTGCTCAGAAATAGTAAAGGACGACTCGTTTTCAGCCCGAGCATTGTCTTTGCCGTAACTCTGTTTGCCGAAATTATTCAGATGCTGCTGATTCTTATCGTCGCCAAACCGTTTGATGAAGCCTATGACCTGGTTTCGACCATTGCTGCACCAATGATCATTGCAAACTCTGTCGGTGCAGCACTATTCATGAGTATCCTACAAGACAGAAAAACCATATTCGAAGAGTATTCAGCCACCTTTTCTCGCAGAGCATTAAACATCGCAGAGCGCTCTGTCGGTATCCTCGCACAAGGTTTTAACCCTAAAAACGCAGATAAAATTGCCCGAATCGTTTACGAATTAACGAACGTAGGTGCAGTATCGATTACCGATAGAGAAAAGATTCTCGCTTTCGTCGGTATCGGCGACGACCACCATAAACCGAATACTCCGATATCTTCTCAAAGCACTCTAGATGCGATTTCGGGCAATGCCATCATCTACCTCGACGGTAAAGAACAACCTTACCAATGCTCATTATCACCGACCTGTAAACTAGGTTCAGCACTTATCATTCCCCTTCGAGCAGGTGACAGAGTTATTGGCACTATTAAGCTTTATGAGCCAAAACGTAAGCTGTTCTCCACCATCAATATGTCTATGGCACAAGGTATCGCCCAGTTACTTTCAAGCCAGATTCTTTATGGCGAATACCAACAGAAACAAATTCTGCTTTCAAGGGCAGAAATTAAGCTGTTACAAGCGCAAATCAACCCGCACTTCCTATTTAATGCACTCAATACCATTAGCGCGGTGATTCGTAGGGATCCCACCAAAGCTCGCGAATTAATTCAGCATCTATCGCAGTTTTTCCGTAGTAACCTGAAACAGAATATAGAAACAGTAACACTTCGAGACGAAATAGCCCACGTCAACGCCTACCTAACTATAGAGAAAGCCCGTTTTAGTGACCGGCTAGATGTCGAGATCGATATCGATAGTTCTTTGTTGGAACGTAATGTGCCTACTTTCACCTTACAACCTATGGTGGAAAATGCGATAAAACACGGCACGTCCAACTTACTTGAAGATGGTAAAGTTCGCATTTACAGCGAATTGGCAGATAACGGCTACCGAGTAGTAGTTGAAGACAACGCAGGCAGCTATCAGGCTCCCAGTGAAGATCATGATGGGCTGGGAATGCAGATTGTTGCCAAACGACTGACCAATAAATTCGGCGATGACTCAGCACTAAAAATCGAAGTTGAACCGGGACAATACACACGAATGAGCTTCCTCATTCCTAATCAAGAAAACAAGTAAGGGATTAGAATGCTTTCAGCACTGGTCATTGACGACGAACTTTTCGCCCGTGAAGAACTGACAGAATTACTTGAAGAGAGTGGCGAAATTAATGTTATCGGACAAGCGAACAACGCCATTGAAGGTCTTAAGAAAATAAACCAACTAAAACCAGATGTAGTCTTCCTTGATATTCAGATGCCTCAAATCACAGGCATTGAAATGTTGAGTATGTTGGACCCTGAAACCATGCCTAAGGTTGTGTTCGTCACCGCTTATGACCAATATGCTTTGCAAGCGTTTGAAGACAACGCATTTGATTACTTGTTGAAACCGATTGAAATAGCACGGTTGAACAAAACGCTTCAACGTCTGCAACGTAGCACAACGCAAAAGAAAGACTACTCAACCATCGCACCTACCACCTTGGATCAGGTGCCGTGTATTGGTCTGAACCGAATCGTTATTATTCCCACAACTGAGGTTGAGTATGCGTTTACTGATATTAGCGGCGTACATGTTCAAACCCATAATCAAAGAGCCACCAGCCAGCTTACGTTGAAAATATTGGAAGAAAAAACGCATCTTCTGCGTTGTCATCGCCAGTATTTAATTAATCTCAAAGCGATTAAAGAAATAAAGCTGCTTGAAAATGGATTAGCGGAAATTATTACGCGTTCGGAGCACAAAGTTCCAGTCAGCCGTCGCTACTTAAAAGAGCTAAAAGAAAAACTCGGATTTCACTAACCAGTTTAACTAACCAGTAGTAGTGTGCCGATATTGATAAACAAACCCAACGAACCATGGACGGCTCGTTGGAGCTTCAGGATGAACAAGTGCGTGTTTGTGTCCAATATCGGCTTAAGCCAAAATTAGCTGTGCTGATCTATGATTCGTTGCATCGCAGACACCGCTTGCTTCCACTGTTCCGCTGATTTTAATTCTTGATAACTAAAGTTTTGCTTCTTCAGTAGTTGATCAGCTTGAGCAACCTCAACAATCGCTAAGTTATCCAACACTTCAACAGCCGCTTCACGCTTGTTACACATTAAAATCATGTCGCAGCCTGCATCAAGCGCTTGCTGTGAACGCTCTGCTGGCGACCCCATGATTGCAGCACCTTCCATACTTAAATCATCAGAGAAGATAATGCCTTTGAATCCCATCTCTTGGCGCAAAACCTTTTTCAACCAATAAGGAGAGCCACTAGCAGGCTGATCATCAAAATGCGGGTAAATAACGTGAGCAGGCATCATGGCATCGAGAATTCCAGCTGCAATCTGAGCTTTAAAAATCGAGATATCATCGCTGATAGCTTCACGCTCATCGTAAGGCGTTTCTAAATGAGAATCTGCAATCACAGCACCGTGCCCAGGAAAGTGCTTGCCTGTTGTCGCCATACCTACAGATTTCATTCCCTGCATAAAAGCACTGCTGTGTTTGAGTACTGTTGCGACATCTTCACCAAACGCACGGTTGCCAATGGCACGACATTCAAAGCCTTTATCGAGCACTGGTGCAAAACTCAAATCGACATCGTGAGCAATCAGCTCCGCAGCCATTAACCAGCCACCTTGCTTTGCTAACTCTGCGCCGTTTTCACACTTCGCATATAACTGAGCCGCTGGAATTTTACTAAAACCTTCACGAAAACGCTGAACTCGGCCCCCCTCTTGATCGACACCGATTAAGATAGGACGCTTTGCCGCTTGGCGAATCGCTTTATTTAACGCCAATAGCTGTTGATTATCGTGGTAATTGCGAGCAAACAATATGACGCCACCAACCGTAGGATGTTGCAAAATTTCGCGATCTTCTGCGGTCAATTCATAGCCTTCCACATCAAGCCATAACGGTCCCATTATTTCTCCTAAGTTCAAATTTTGTCACTGCGAGTGAGGTTATTCAGTTTATTTTTCAATTACAATGAGTTTGTTTAGATATGACGGCGAGATTACATAATGAATGAACGTGAACTGTATATAGGAATTATGTCTGGAACGAGTTTGGATGGTGTCGACACCGCTTTGGTGGCGATACAAGACGATGAAATCGAACTTATTGAGCACGACTTCTTTTCATTTCCTGCAGATCTCAAATCTCGCGTGTTGAATATTTGTATTGGTCAGGCAACTCACTTACCGGAAATTGGCGAGATCGATCATGAGCTTGGTCATCTGTTTGCTGAAGCTGCATTGGCTCTGGTTGAGAAATCGAACATTGATAAACAACAGATTCGAGCTATTGGCAGCCATGGACAAACCGTTTTCCACCAGCCTAATAGTGAAAAACCGTTTACGATGCAATTGGGCGACAGCAACATCATCGCTGCAAAAACAGGTATTACTACTGTTGCAGATTTCAGACGAAAAGACATGGCATTGGGAGGACAAGGTGCTCCTTTAGTTCCTGCATTTCACCACACCATTTTTAAAGTAAAAGACTCCAGTGTGGTGGTGCTCAATATCGGTGGCATCTCGAACATCTCTGTACTTAAACCTAAAGGTGACGTGGTTGGCTATGACACAGGTCCAGGCAACATGTTGATGGATTCGTGGTGTCAACTTAACTGGAATGAGAGTTATGACAAAGATGCCTCTAGAGCCAAACAAGGCAAAGTTATACCTGAATTGCTAGAGCATTTTTGCCAAGAATCTTACCTATATGAGCCAGCACCGAAGAGCACTGGGCGAGAGCTGTTTAACTTACCTTGGTTAGAAAAACATCTCGAGGGCACCCATTACTCATCGGAAGATGTTGTTCGCACTTTGTGCGAATTTACCGCAGTAACTATCTGTAACGAAGTGACTAAATTTACGATAGGTCCACAGCCAGAACTGTTGGTCTGTGGTGGCGGCGCACAAAACCCCTTACTGATGGCAAGAATCCAATCTCTTCTACCAAACTGGACAGTTGCTCCGACCATCAGCAAAGGCGTCGATAGCGACTATATGGAAGCCATGGCGTTTGCATGGCTTGCTCAGCGCAGAATGCATAATTTGCCAAGTAATTTGCCTGCAGTTACTGGAGCCTCTCGCCTTGCAAGTCTTGGCGTTATCTATTTTTCGGATTAATATAGCGACAAGCATCACAATTTAGAGGTTATTGAGGTAATTCATGGCTAACGACGCACTTTTATCCGCGCTTTCTCATATTGTGTCAAAAGAACAGGAACTGAATGATTTAGAGCAGCATTTTCAGTCGCCAAAGCCTAATCATAAAACGGTTAATGACCAAGAAAAGTTAAAGAAGCGTGCAATTCGAATCGTTATGCAAGCCACAGATTGCAATTCCCAAACAGCAGAATCGCTATTAATTGAATGCGGTTATAGCGCTAAAGTCGCCATTTTGATGCTATTGACGGGGGTGGATGCAGATTTTGCAAAAGAGAAGCTGTCTGAATCTGACGGTGTACTGCATAAGGTGATTAAAGAGCAATAACTCTTCCCCTTTATTCTTATCTAAAAGAGCCTCTTTTGAGGCTCTTTTTGTTACATAGTCGTCAATTAAACATTCATACAACCTAAACTGAAACCCCAACTAGGCTTTAATCAATGAGACAACTGTCTCCCCTTCTTTTGGTGCAAATGAATTTAGGTCAGAACATATTTGCACACGATTGCGAGAATCAACCAAGAACAGCGGCAAAACGTAGCTATCCTGATGTTTCTTTAAATAATCATCATAAGTGAAGTTTTCACTTAGCTTAGTATGTTTAATTTCACCACCCTGATTGATTAAGCTTGCCAGTTTTTTGTAACTGACATCAGCACCTAGGAATGATAAACCGTGATATTCCTGCGCGACTACGTGTTTATCTTTAGTGTTACCATTTACCTTATCATGCAGACAAAACACCCGCCTCTCACCAAAATCAGATAAAAACTGCATACACGCCATTATGTTGAAGTGTTTATCCGGGCTTAACGCCACGACATGCCCAATACCAATTAAGTTCAGATACTCATCGGCATGACTTGAAATCGGATTCCCATAATAGTTCTCCAACCCTGCCATTCTAGCTTGGCGAATATAGTCCCAGTTCGAATCGGTGAGCACGACTCGGCAATCGTATTTCATAATCGCCAAGCCCAACTGACGAGCGACATCATTAGCACCAATGATAAGAAAACCTTTCGGTGCTGGCTCAGCCACTTCGAGCGCTAATGCCATCGGCCTTGCCGTCGCACTTTGCAAAACAACAGTACCGATGATGACCATAAAGGTAAGTGGAACTAATAACTCAGCTTCGGTCATACCTACAGCACTAAGCTTAATCGCAAACAATGACGAAATGGACGCAGCAACAATGCCTCGCGGTGCTACCCATGCGAGAAAGAGTTTTTCTTTAAATGCTAAACTGCTGCGCAAGGTTGAAAGCAATATTGAAACAGGGCGGGAAACAAACTGCATCACAGCAAACAGTAACAGCGCGCTCCAGCCCAATGTGGTGAAGTCATTCAGTTGAATACGTGCTGCTAGCAAAATAAAAAGTCCGGTAATCAACAAGATGGTGAGATTCTCTTTGAAATGCAGAATGTGGCGGATATTCACATCTTTGGCATTAGCAAGCCACATCCCCATCACAGTCACAGTTAGCAAACCAGATTCAGATTCGATGTGGTTTGAGAGAGCAAAGATGCCTAACACCACACTAAGAACGCCAAAAGGTTGAAGATATTCCGGAATAAGACTTTTACGCAGTACATAAGCGACAGCCCCCCCGGATAATACGCCAAGAACTAAACCAACGACGATGATGAGACCAAACACTTGTAGGCTATGTGCTTCGCTACTTGAAACAATAAACTCATACACCATTACAACGAAAAGCGCACCTAACGGGTCGATAAGGATACCTTCCCAACGGAGTATGTTTGACAGCCGAGTATTTGGTCTTACCGTTCGTAATAGAGGGACAATAACGGTCGGTCCCGTCACTACAGTCAAACTGCCAAATAGAAATGCGAGAGTCCAATCAAACCCAAGCAAAGTGTGAGCAGCAAAAGAAGTGATAGCCCATGAGATAAAGGCACCAAAAGAGACAATGCTCCACACGGTGTTACTGACACCGCGTATCTCTTTAAAATTGAGCGTTAAGCTGCCTTCAAACAAGATGACGGCAACCGCTAATGAGATTAGTGGAAATAATAACTCGCCAAGCAATTGTTGAGGCACAAGAACACCGGTTAGAGGTCCGGCAATAATGCCTGCGAGCAGCAAAAACAAAATGGCTGGCAAGCGTAAACGCCAAGCCAGCCACTGACAAAATAAACCAACAACACCAACACTGGCTAAAGCTAACGCGAGTGATTCGTCGTGCATCGTTGCACCTCAACATCCTGTAACTAACGAATAAGAAAAGGACAATGAAATAAAAATTTAGTTAGTTATTGTATTCATTCCAGCCACGTTGCCATTCCATACGAAATTGCTGTGCCTGTTCTGTTCCTTCACACACACCTTCGTAATATTGACCACTGACACCGATTTGATAAGCAAAATTAGGATTGCAATATTCAGCGATGCCTGCTGAATAGCCATTTTCATAATCCGATACTTGAACATCACCCAGTTCAGATAATCGCTTATGCGAACGTTGAGAATGTCCAACCATACCGTCCTGATAACCAATTTGATACCAATTTCCTTCTTTTGCCAAATCGCTATCACTGGCTACGCAGCCAAAGAGCCCTAACACAGCCAACGCAACAATTGCTTTTTTCATTATTTACCTTCTATTTAGCAAAAAATCTTCAGCCCTTTAGATATACCACTGATTGCTAAATCTTTCCTACTAAATCCGCTTACCGAACCACTTAACCTTTGCAAGGAACCACTATCCAACATCAGAAACCACTTATTTACATCAGAAACCACTTAATTCTCTATTTGACCACTCACTAGGAAAGCGCATGTTACTAGCGTAGCAACCGATTACTATGCAAATTGAGCTTATTTATTAATCCAATAACAAAGGACAATCGCTATGTTGTGGTTCCTAACCTGTGTAGCAGCACTGCTAGCTGGATATTTCATCTACGGTGCTATCGTAGAGAAAATCTTCGGTATTAACGAAAAACGTAAAACGCCTGCCCATACTAAAGCTGACGGTGTCGACTATGTTCGTATGTCAACGCCTAAAGTTTACCTAGTTCAACTTCTAAATATTGCTGGTGTTGGTCCAATCTTCGGTCCAATCATGGGTGCCCTTTATGGTCCTGCTGCAATGCTATGGATTGTTGTTGGTTGTGTATTTGCTGGTGCAGTTCACGATTACTTCTCAGGCATGCTTTCAATTCGTAACGGTGGTGCATCAGTACCAACCATGACAGGTCGTTACTTGGGCAATGGCGCAAAACACTTTATGAACATCTTTGCCATTGTTCTACTACTTCTTGTTGGTGTGGTATTCGTTTCAGCTCCAGCGGGCATGATCACTAACCTAGTCAATGAACAAACTAGCCTAACAGTAAGCATGAGCACTATGGTTGTGATCATCTTTGCTTACTACATTCTTGCTACAATCGTACCTGTAGATAAAATCATTGGCCGCTTCTACCCACTATTCGGTGCGCTTCTAATTTTCATGTCTGTAGGTCTGATTACGGCTATTGCGTTCTCAAGCGAACACCAAATTTTAGCTGGCTTTGAACCAAGCGACATGTTCAGCAACCTGAACCCTAAAGATATGCCTTTATGGCCAGCACTATTCATCACAATCGCTTGTGGTGCAATCTCTGGTTTCCATGCAACACAATCACCACTAATGGCTCGTTGTATTGAGAACGAAACCAACGGTCGTTTCGTTTTCTACGGAGCAATGATCGGTGAAGGTATCATCGCGCTAATCTGGTGTGCTATCGCTCTATCATTCTTCGATTCGCTAGAAGGTCTACAAGCTGCAATTGCTAATGGTGGTCCAGGTAATGTTGTTTATAGCGCCTCATTCGGTCTACTAGGTGTATTCGGTGGTATTATCGCATTCCTAGGCGTTGTTATCCTACCAATCACTTCTGGCGACACTGCGTTCCGTTCAAGCCGTCTAATCCTTGCTGAATACTTCAACATGGAACAAAAAACGCTGCGTAACCGTCTATTCATGGCGCTACCACTATTCGTTATCGGTGGTGTACTGACTCAAGTAGATTTTGGTATCATCTGGCGCTACTTCGGTTTTGCAAACCAAGCTACAGCGGTAATGATGTTGTGGACAGCATCTGCTTACCTACTACGCCATAACAAGTTCCACTGGATCACAACAGTTCCAGCAGCGTTTATGACTGCTGTATGTATTACCTTTATCCTGAACAACGGTACGCTAGGGTTTGGTCAATCAATGCAACTATCAACTATCATTGGTGTTGTAGCGGCTCTAGCAATTACTGCTTACGTAATCAAAATCTCTAAAGGTAAAGGCGATACAGAGTACGCTGACGAAGAAAAACCATCAGGCGTGACTGAAACTGTTTAGTTTTCATAAACAACGTTTTTGTAGAAATTAAGAAGGGCTCCGATTGGAGCCCTTCTTTTTTGTTCAACGAAAGAGAAAACTATGAGAAAAGAGATTAATCAATCTGCTTAATCTGTAACTCTTTTGGCACTTCGAAAAACATATTCTCTTCACGACCTAGCACTTCTTCCACTGAAGTCGCCCCGAGTTCTTTAATACGATTGATAATTTGGTTAACCAACTCTTCTGGTGCTGAAGCACCTGCAGTTACACCTACTTGACTCTTACCGTCAAACCACTCCGGGCGCACATCTTCAGGGCAGTCAGTCAGATATCCTGGCGTACCTAACTTTTCTGCCAACTCTTTTAGACGTGTTGAATTCGATGAATTTTTAGAACCTACTACAATCATCACATCCACTTCACTTGCTAGAATACGAACGGCATCCTGACGGTTTTGAGTAGCGTAACAAATGTCGTCTTTGCGCGGACCTTGAATTTCAGGGAACACTTCACGCAGTTTATCTATCACATCCGCTGTTTCATCCACAGATAACGTTGTTTGGCTTACGTAATGCAGATGACTTGGATCTTTAACTTTCTCAACCAAAGCAATAACATCGTCTGGCTTTTCAACCAAATACATACCACCTTTATTGCTGGCATATTGCCCCATAGTACCTTCAACTTCAGGATGTCCAGCATGACCGATTAACACCACTTCCATATGTTTACGGCTTGCACGCGCTACCTCCATATGAACTTTGGTCACTAAAGGACATGTCGCATCAAACACCGTCAAGTCACGCTCTTTTGCTTCTATACGTACGGCCTGAGAAACACCATGAGCAGAAAAAATCACAATGTTGTTGTCCGGCACTTCATGCAACTCTTCGACAAAAACTGCTCCACGCTGTTTTAGCCCTTCAACCACAAAACGGTTGTGTACCACTTCGTGACGAACATAGATAGGTGGCTGATACATTTCTAATGCACGCTCTACGATGCTGATGGCACGATCAACACCAGCGCAGAAGCCGCGAGGGTTAGCTAACAGTATTTTCATGTTGTTGCTCATGGATGTATTTTAAGTAATCAGTTATTCAACAGACAAAATTTCGACATCAAAGATAACATCTTGTCCGGCTAGAGGGTGGTTGAAATCAACCGTCACAGAGTCGCCTACAATCTCGGTGATAATACCCGGAATTTCCATACCATCAGGGCCACTAAATGCCATGATAGTACCGACTTCCACCTCAGACTCACCGATAAATTTCGCGCGGTCCATATGGTGGATATTATCTGGATTTGGCTGTCCAAAAGCATCATCAGCGGCTAATTCGATAGCTTGGCTTTGTCCTGCTGTCATTCCGATAAGGCACTGTTCAAAATTTTCACTTAAGCTGCCATCACCAATCACAAACTTGGCTGGTTTGCCTAAGTTATGCGTACTGTCAGCAACAGAGCCATCTTTCAATTTAATAGTGAAATGCAGGGTCACGGCAGAATCTTGATTAATTGTTGTCACGTTGGGCTTCCTTCAGGTTAATCGAGATCTATACGTCTCGTTTTCTTTATATTTAATTTATTAGGTCTTTTTCTAACAAAAAGCGCTCTCCGAATCAACGGACAGCGCTTAGGGTTATTAGGAGGTGCTAGAACTTACGCCGCTTTTTTATTATTGCGGAAACTATCTAAAATAATCATCGCCGCACCAATACAAATTGCACTATCCGCTAAATTAAATGCGGGCCAGTGGTAATTACCCCAATAAAAATCTAAGTAATCAACCACAAATCCGTGTACAACGCGATCAAACACGTTACCCACAGCGCCGCTAATAATCAGCGCATACGCAATGTTGTTCCATTTATCACTCGCAGGTAGACGTCTCATCCAAAATGCGAGTAAGCCAGTTACAACAAAAGCGATTGCAGTAAAAAACCAACGTTGCCAACCAGCTTGATCACTTAAGAAGCTAAAAGCTGCGCCGTAGTTATGGACATAAAGCAGGTTAAAAAATGGAAGGATTTCAATGCGATTATCCCACCCATAACCCATGCTATTCATAACAACGAGTTTAATGCCAATGTCCGCCACGAACATCACGAGTGCAAGCCATAGCCAGCGCACTCCTGATTGTTTTAGCGTTAATGCTTGCTGTGTCATCTAAAAGCCTTTGATTATGCGAACTTACGAACTTCGCCTTCGCCGTCAACGTTAGACACACAACGACCACAGATTTTCTCGTGTCCAGCAATAGTGCCAACATCTGCAGTGTGGTGCCAACAACGGTCACACTTCTCTGCTTCAGCTTTATTTACTTGAACAAACAGACCTTCAATTTCAGTTTCATGCGCAGCGTCTGTCTTCTCAGAAACTGGCTTAACCGCAGCTTTAGAAGTCAGCAGTACAAAGCGAAGTTCATCTTCAAGTTTGTTGATTTTCGCCGCTAGTCCGTCTTCAGCAAACAGCGTCACTTCTGCTTGTAGTGAACCACCGATAGTTTTCTCGTTACGAGCGTTTTCAATTAGTTTATTTACAGCACCGCGAATTTCTTGAATTTCAGTCCAGAATTCATTGTTAAATTCTTCACCTTCTACAAGGCCAAACAGGCCTTGGTACCACTCGCCGGTGAATACAAACTTGCTACGATCTTCACCATTCTCTTGTTTCGCTGGCATCTCGTTCCAGATTTCATCTGCTGTGAACGACATAATTGGTGCCATCCAACGAACCAGAGCTTCTACGATGTAGTAAAGTGCCGTTTGGCAACTACGTTGAGCATGGCCACCTTTCTTCGCTGTATATTGACGGTCTTTAATTACATCTAAGTAGAAAGAACCCATTTCCACAGAACAGAAGTGCATTAGACGTTGAACAACTGCGTGAGTGTTGTACTCATCGTATGCCTTAACAATTTCTTGTTGTGCAGCTAGTGCGCGAGCGACAGCCCAACGATCCAGAGCAACCATGTCTTCTGCCGCAACCATATCAGTTGCAGGGTTGAAACCATTTAAGTTCGCTAGGAAGAAACGAGCTGTGTTGCGGATACGACGGTAAGAATCGGCGCTGCGTTTCAGGATCTCATCAGAAACCGCGACTTCACCAGTGTAGTCTGTTGAAGCAACCCATAGACGTAGGATATCTGCACCTAGCTTGTTGGTGACATCTTTAGGAGCAACCACGTTACCAATAGATTTAGACATCTTACGACCTTGACCATCAACTACGAAACCGTGAGTTAACACTTCTTTGTAAGGTGCTTTACCTTTCATCGCGATAGATGAAATCAGAGAAGATTGGAACCAGCCACGGTGTTGGTCAGAACCTTCTAGGTACATGTCCGCTTCCGCGCCGTTGAACTCTTCACGATTATCAACAACCGCGTAGTGAGTGACACCAGAGTCAAACCATACGTCTAGCGTGTCTAATACTTTTTCGTATTTCTCAGCATCTGCACCAAGCAACTCCGCAGATTCAACATCCCACCATGCCTGGATACCTTTCTCTTCCACAAGCTTCGCAACTTTCTCAATCAGTTCAGGGCTGTTTGGATGAAGCTCAGATGTTTCTTTGTGAACGAACAGAGCAATTGGTACACCCCACGTACGTTGACGAGAAACACACCATTCAGGGCGACCTTCTATCATGCCTTCGATACGGCTTTGACCCCATTCCGGCATCCATTGAACGCTCTTGATCGATTTCAGAGCTTGGGCGCGAAGACCCGCTTGGTCCATAGAAACGAACCATTGTGGCGTTGCACGGAAGATGATTGGTGTTTTATGACGCCAGCAATGTGGGTAGCTGTGCTCATAGGCGTGATGATGAAGAAGAGCACCTTTTTCTTTCAGTACTTCTACTACATTGTCATTCGCTTTGAATACATGTTGACCAGCAAAGAACTCCGTATCTGGCAGGTATACACCGTTTGAACCTACTGGGTTTGCTACTTCTAGACCGTATTTTTGACCTACTGCAAAGTCTTCTTGACCGTGACCAGGCGCTGTGTGAACGACACCAGTACCAGAGTCTGTTGTAACGTGATCACCAAGGATCGCAGGAACAGTGAAGTCATAGAATGGGTGTTGGAACTGAGTCAACTCTAGATCACTGCCTTTAGCAAAGCCTAGATTGTGGAACTGCTCAATGCCAGCACGATCCATCACTTCCTTAGCAAGCTCAGAAGCAACGATAATACGCTCTGGATGCTGACCTTTTTCAAGAGCGCCTTCAACTTGAATTAGCACATATTCTAAATCGTCACGAAGACACACAGCACGGTTTGCTGGAAGCGTCCATGGTGTAGTTGTCCAGATAACGATTGAAACGTCACCTTCACCTGCATGGTCAGATTGAAGAGCAAACTTAGCAAGCAGTGCAGATTCATCTGCCGCTTTGAAACGTACGTCGATAGATGGAGATACTTTGTTTTTGTACTCTACTTCTGCTTCAGCAAGAGCTGAACCACAATCTGTACACCAATGAACAGGCTTGAAACCTTTCAGTAAGTGACCGTTATCGGCAATTTTGCCTAGCGCACGAATGATGTTTGCTTCTGTAGCAAAATCCATAGTGCGGTACGGTTTATCCCACTCACCAAGAATACCAAGACGTTTGAAGCTCTCTTTTTGGCCTTCAACTTGACCCGCAGCGTATTCACGACATTTTTCGCGGAACTCAGCTGCTGTCACTTTTTGTCCAGGTTTACCCACTTTCTTTTCTACCATCAATTCAATTGGTAGACCATGACAGTCCCAACCTGGAATGTATGGCGAATCAAAACCAGAAAGTGTTTTAGATTTAATAATAATGTCTTTAAGAATCTTATTTAGTGCGTGACCAATATGAATATCACCGTTGGCATATGGAGGGCCATCATGCAGGATGAAAGATTTTTTGCCTTTTTTAGCTTTACGGATTTCACCGTATAGATCTTCTTGGTACCAACGCTCTAACATTGCTGGCTCACGATTAGCCAGATCACCGCGCATTGGGAACCCTGTCTCTGGTAAATTCAGGGTATTTTTATAGTCACTCATCGATTCTTAATTCCGTTGTATTGGGCGAAGTTAGACATTATTTTTAACCAGTGGAATCAACTGGCTAATTCTTAAACTGAAGCAACCACACCCTAGCCGCTTCAGCATCCAATTCTATTTGTTGTTTAAGCGCATCAAATGACTCAAACTTCTTCTCATCTCTTAACTTATGTAAAAGTGCAACTTCTAGCTGCTTTCCATATAAATTGCCTTGGAAGTCAAATAAGTGCACTTCTAGCTGCTGACGAACACCGTTTACTGTTGGTCGCTGACCGATATTTGCCACGCCACCAATAGGTTGTTCACCTAGTCCATAAGCTTCGACAACATACACACCAGACACAGGTGAAACACAGCGTTTTAGTGGAATATTTGCCGTAGGAAAACCAATAGTACGACCCAGTTTTCGACCATGGGAAACTCGACCGCTGATACTATAATCTCTTCCTAGCATTTCTGACGTTCCCGTCAGATCGTTTTCGGCCAACGATTCGCGAATCGCCGTACTACTCACGCGAAGCTCTTCTAAGCAGAAACTTTCCGTGCTGACGACTTCAAAACCGTATTTTTTTCCAGCCTCTTTGAGCATAGCAAAATTACCTTTACGCTCACGGCCAAAACAAAAATCGTCGCCAACAACCAGAAACTTAACACCCAAACGTTTTACCAACAAGTCACGGATAAAAGTGTCCGCATCTAAGCTGGCAAAATGATGGTTAAAATTCACACACAATAGTCGATCAATATCAAGTTTACTCAACTGAACAAACTTATCTCTCAGACGAGTTAACCGAGCTGGCGCTTTGTCTTTTAGGAAAAGCTCCATAGGCTGCGGTTCAAATGTCATTACGACCGAAGGTAAATTCAGCGACTTTGCTTGTTCAGAGACTTTATGAAGAACTCGCTGATGTCCTAAATGAACACCGTCAAAATTACCAATCGTCAACACACAGCCATTATGTTGTGCTTTGATGTTATGAATACCGCGTATTAATTCCATTGGAATACGTTTAAAACCTATAGTTCTCAGTTATATTGGTGCGAAACTGGCGGATTATACCCTAATTAACATTATTCTGTCGCCGCTTTTAAGTCCTTTAGGCGTAAGCCTAGAACCCATGCGGTGATCAAATAAACAATTGCGCCTAAACCAATAAGCGCAGCCAGTATTAATGCACGCTGATGGAAGCTCCACTCTAGCCAAATCGACATGTCTTCCAGTTGCCACAAAATAGCAGCCACCATAGCACCACCAGCAACTACCAATCGCGCAAAGAACAATACTGTTTTACGAGAAAGCTGATATACGCCTTGCTTGTGCAAACCATTATAAAGTAGAGCCATATTAATGAAGGCTGATAACGCGGTAGCAGCAGCTAAACCAACAAAACCATAGAACCAAGCGAAAATAGCGTTGAAGACAATGTTACTCACCATAGCTATGATGCCGTAGCGAACCGGAGTTTTGGTATCTTGGCGCGAGTAATAGCCAGGTGCGAGAACCTTTATCAACATAAAGTTCAGAAGCCCTGCAGCATAAGCCAAAAGCGACATCGACGCTTGCTCAACATCACTCGCAGAGAACTCACCTCGCATGAAAAGCACCATCAACATTGGCTTAGCTAATACCATCAAGCCAAGCATGGCAGGGACCCCTAATAAAGTCACCATGCGCACCCCCCAATCCATGGTATGAGCAAACCCTTCACTATGTGCATCCACATGTTTGCGTGAAAGCGCAGGCAGAATAACAGTTGCAATAGCAATACCAAACAAGCCCAGTGGAAATTCTAATAAACGGTCTGAATAATAAAGCCAACTGATAGAACCAGTTTGCAGGAAACTTGCAACAAACGAGTCAAATAATAAGTTGATTTGGCTTACAGAGACACCAAACAGAGCAGGAATCATCAAAGTGCGAATTTTAACCACACCAGGATCTTTCCAGCCCCATTTGGGCTTAACTAGCGCTCCCGCTTTGATCAGAAAAGGCAGTTGGAATAAAAACTGAGCTAAACCACCCAAAAATACACCTATTGCTAAACCGATCTCTGGCTGATCCAAGTTTGGTGAGATATACCAAGCCGAAAGGATCATCATTACGTTAAGAAACACAGGCGTAAAAGAAGAAACCGCGAATTTTCCGAGGGTATTTAATATAGCCCCAGATAGAGCGACAAAAGTAATGAACCATAAATAAGGAAAGGTGATTTTGAGCAGCAGACTCGCCAATTCGAATTTTGGAGCCGCCGGACCATCATCAAGCCAATCAATAAACCAACCAGCACCAAACACAGCCGTAACAACACCGGAGAACACAATACCTAGCAAAGTAACAATAGAGACTAATACTCCCAGAGTACCCGATGCTTTGGCAATTAAGTCTCGAGTTTTGTTAATGTCACCTGACGCATGATATTCTGTTAGGACAGGAACAAAGGCTTGAGAGAATGCCCCTTCAGCGAATAGGCGACGCAAAAAGTTAGGAATTCGGTTAGCGAAGAAAAATACGTCTGCGCTTGCACCAGCCCCCATAAGATTTGCAACTACAATATCACGCACTAATCCCAATACGCGGGAGATAAGTGTCATAGCACTGACAATCATGCCAGACTTGAGTAAGCGTTTGCTCACGATAACCTCGAAAAACAAGCTAAAACAACATAGTTGACCACTGAATGCAAAGAATGTCATTCAGAGAGTAGATAAGTATTAGCATTGAAAAAAAAATACTGTTAGAATCCACGCCATCTTAACCGCGAAGGCCTTTTTATACCAAACTTGTTTGGTGCAGGTGGGTTTTTGCACAAATCATTTGACATTTTAGAGCAAATAGGGGATATTCCTCGCCCTTAAAATGTTACCTAACGAAAAGTTTTTGGGAGTTAGACCCTTGGCAAATAGTAAATCTGCTAAGAAGCGCGCTATCCAAGCTGAGAAACGTCGCCAGCACAATGCTAGCCGTCGTTCTATGATGCGCACTTACATGAAGAAAACTGTTGCTGCTATCCAAGCAGGCGACAAAGAAACTGCAACTGCTGCTTTCGCTGTAGTTACACCAATCCTAGACCGCATGGCGACTAAAGGCCTTATTCATAAGAATAAAGCAGCTCGTCATAAGTCTCGCTTCGCTGCAGCTATCAAAGCTCTATAATTCTGGCTTGAATTATCAGCGATGAAAAAAACCGGCTTTTGCCGGTTTTTTTATATCTGCTTTTTATATCTAAACGTTACAGTTTTAAAACTTCTGTTCAGCTGCAGTAAATACCATGCAGTAGTTCGATCATCTTTTTCACTTCATCGCTGCTTAGCGTGTAAAAGACCGTTTGCGCAGACTTGCGAGTATTTACTAACCCGTCACGTCTCAACCAAGCTAAATGCTGCGAGAGTGCTGATTGGCTTAGTTCGAGTTTTCCGCATAACTCACCAACAGACAACTCATTGTTGTGCAGCAAGCAAAGAATTTGTAAACGCCTTTCATTCGCCATCGCTTTCAATAAAACAACAGCTTGAGCGGAATTCTTTTCCATTTCTTGTAAATTCATGAATTAAGTCCCCTGGGAACAACTTCTAAACGCTCTTTAAGTCGACATGATTAACTAATTCAACTAGTTATGCGGCATATTAGCGGGGTAAAGTGTTTTGGTAATATCAATTAAGGTTATTTATGCGACGCGTCTGAATTCTTATCGATTCATAACTGGCATCTTTATTACTGCTCGAATTAATTAGCTCTGTGTAATAATTGTTCTTTTTATCAAATTGTGTGAAGTTAATCCAACTGTAAATAATGACTTAGGTCTCATTCAAACAATTTAGTAAAATCTGCGTCACAAATATTTTTTACTGCTGGATGCTGAATCATTCGTTCAGCAAAGATAACGTAATACTCTTCTTTTACTTCTTCGATAGGTGCAATAAGCTGCAACGAAGAGTCATCAGCCACTTCCGTGACATATAGCAACGGCGCAAGGAAAATTGCTTCAGGGTGGTAACGAGCAAAAGCTTTCATTAGTGCCGAGTCATCAAACTCACCCAAAATGTTTGGCTGTATGCCCTGATGATCGAACCACTGACGCACTTTTCTTCCCATTGATGTTCGGCTTCCCGGCATCAGCAACTTACGTTCTTCTAAAACTGCAGGAAATGCCACTTTACCAAGATGATTACGGGCAAAGAAACCCATATGGCTTTCGCCTAACTTTTTGCTATACAAACCAGGGCTTTGGCTGGAATCTACAGGGCAGTCAGAAAGAATCATGTCCAATTTGTGTTGCGATAACTGCTCTAACAAAAGCTCGTGAGTGGATTCAAAGCAACGCAGGTGAATGCTGTTATCTTCTGGAATGGTAGTCATCAAGATTTTGCTAACCAATCTTTTGGACAGCGCATCCGCAACACCTACGTCAAACAGCACATTCGAGCGTTGACTGTAGTTAACGATATCCAACATTTCGTAACTCAAGCCAAACATACGATCAGCATACTTAAAGACTAATTGCCCCAATTCGGTAGGTTCAATCGTTCTACCGTTTCGTTTGGTCAGCTTGCCATCCATACGTTCTTCAAAAGCTTTAATCTGCCCCGTTACCGTCTGTGGTGTTAGGAATAAAGCATCTGCAGCTTTGGTAACAGACCCTTGTTTACATACCATCCAAAAATAATAGAGATGGTTATAGTTAAGATGTGACATAGTGCCAGTGAACTCAGTAACCAAATAATCAATAAGGTTATACCAAGTGCCTGCCATCAATCAATAAACTCGAAAAAACCGAATAATTTTCATTTTTTTTAAAATTTTTACGATAACACTCTTTTTATTTATGACACTAACGTCATATTTGACTAGTGAACTTTAAGCAAAAATGTTTCACAAACATTACCTCCCCTCTCACGAAAACAAATAATTCATTTTAAAAATCAAATATATACAAACACAAAATAAGACATTACATCTCATAATTGAACCTAATTAACAAAAATATAGATTCATTACAGAACTGTCATATTACTGAAATATTCGATCTCTACTATCGCCGACAGATTCAACAACAGACCCAAAGTAGTTAATAAGGTCAATGGAGAAAACAATGATCACCCAAGCAGCTTCTACAATGGAGCCGATATCGTCAAAGACTCGCGCGCTTCGCTGGACAAACTTGGCTTTCATGATTTATTTGCTATTACTTGCCGTAACAATGGTAGGCGATGGCTTCAAATGGGCAGCAGCAGAACAAGCAAAAGTTCTTTTTGAGTTCGCTTCACACCCTATCGCAGGCTTGATGATTGGTTTGATCGCAACGGCCCTGATCCAATCTTCGAGTACAGTTACCTCTATCATCGTAGGTTTAGTTGCTGGTGGTTTACCTATCGAAACTGCCATTCCTATGGTAATGGGCGCAAACATTGGTACCACAGTCACTAATACTATTGTTAGCCTTGGTCATATCCGTAATAAAGAAGAATTCAAGCGTGCGTTCGCAAGTGCCACCATTCATGACTTTTTCAATTTACTTGCGGTGTGTATCTTTCTTCCTTTAGAGATTATGTTCGGTCTACTAGAGAAAATTTCTCACTGGTTAGTATCACCATTCCTTGCTGGCGGTGATATGAGTATGAAGGGTTTAAACTTTGTCAAACCAATCACTAGCCCTGTAGTTGGTGCAGTGAAACACCAACTTGCTGTTTTGGGTGATATGTTTGGTGGCATTGCTCTGGTAGTGCTAGGTATAGCGACAATCTTCGTAGCGATTACTGTGATTGGCAAATTGATGAAGAGCCTAATGGTGGGACGAGCTCGTGACATTCTTAAACACGCAATTGGTCGTGGACCACTACATGGTATTGCGTCAGGTACAATTGTGACAGTATTGGTTCAGTCTTCATCGACAACAACCAGCTTGATGGTTCCACTTGTCGGTGCTGACGTATTGAAGGTACGAGATGTTTATCCATTTACGCTTGGCGCTAACATCGGTACTTGTATTACAGCGCTATTGGCAGCAACTGCGGTTTCAGGTGAGTTTGCGGTATTCGCACTACAGATTGCACTAGTACACCTATCATTCAACGTATTAGCGACCATCTTAATTTATGGTGTTCCATTCTTACGTGAAATACCGCTAAAAGGTGCTGATTACATTTCAGACATGGCGGTGAAAAGCAAAGCTGTGGTTGCTGGATACTTACTCTCAGTATTCATAGTGATCCCAAGCGTGATTCTTGCTCTGTCTTAATAAGAATGACCTTAGAAAGCTCTCCTTGATGGGGAGCTTTGTTGTATCTGAAGTTCGACCATCATCTCTGTTTATTGTTAAAAGTGGCAATTACCAATAATTACGTTATCATTTGTTTAAAGTTTGTTATTTTCATTTTTAACGATAGTGATTGCTGTCAATGAGCAAGGCTAACTAAAAAATGTAGTATAAGTTGCTTCGTATAACCCCACTGATACGGTGTGGGGGTCTCTACCAGAATCCGTAAAATTCTGATTACGAAGAGTTAAGCGAATAGGTTGTCGCTTTCTCTTTGTATGGGCTCCATTTACCTTTCCGGTAAAACACCACTCAAAATGAAAAGCGATTAATCACATGAGGATTAAGAGCATATATGAAACCATTTATCCAAAAACTTCCAAAAGTCGAGCTGCATTTGCACATTGAAGGTTCTCTTGAGCCTGAGTTGATGTTTGAACTGGCAAAACGTAACAACATAGATATTCCTTTCTCTTCGCCAGAAGAAGTTCGTGCCGCTTATCAGTTTTCCAACCTACAGTCATTTCTCGATATCTATTATCAGGGTGCTAACGTCCTCATTCACGAGCAAGATTTCTTTGACCTAACTTGGGCATATATGCTTCGTTGCAAGCAAGATAACGTTATCCATACTGAGATTTTCTTTGATCCACAAACCCATACCGGTCGTGGTATTGCGTTTGAAACAGTGATTAACGGTATTAGCAAATCTTTGGAAAAAGCGCAGCAAGAACTGGGGATTTCTAGTCAAATCATTATGTGTTTCTTACGTCATCTTAGCGAACCAGCAGCGATGGAAACCTTGCTTCAAGCATTACCATTTAAAGATAAAATCGTTGGTGTCGGGTTAGATTCATCAGAGCAAGGTCATCCACCAGAGAAATTTATGAATGTTTTCCGTGAAGCGAGAAACGCGGGGTTCATTACTGTCGCACACGCTGGTGAAGAAGGTCCGGCGCTCAATATTCGTAATGCTATCGACCTTTTGGGTGTACAACGTATCGACCACGGTGTGCGTTGTGTTGAAGATGTCGCATTAGTGGAAGAGCTTAAACAAACTCGTATGCCATTGACAGTATGCCCTCTTTCTAACTTGAAACTGAAAGTTTTTCAGCAAATGGAGCAACACAATATCGTGCAACTGCTACGTCAGGGGCTTTGTGTGACCATCAACTCTGACGACCCAGCTTATTTTGGTGGGTATATGACTGATAACTTCAACGCGGTTGCGGATGCTCACCCGATGTCTTACCAAGAGTTAGCGCAATTCACCTTGAATGCGATTGAAGCAAGTTTCATTTCTGATCAGGAAAAAGCGCGTATGACTGAACAAACGAACGAATACTTGGCTCAATACGTTTAGTTACATACATTTACTTACATACGTATAGTTACGAAGGCAATTTGCCTCTCTGATTCCAAAAGAATCGTGAGAGGCAAAAACTAATGAATTAAGACACTTTAGGGGTAATCACCACACAAGCGGTGTGTTTCTGTTTACCAAAACCTAAGATCTGGCAGAGAGCCTTTTTACCTAATGGCACAAACGCTGACGCAATTGCGTGTTCTTCGCCTTCAGCATGTGGGTCATGGAAGAAGAAAAACTTCTCACTCATACCGCTCAATACAATCCAATGTGGTTCTTTCTTGCCATCAAAGCGATAAGTACTGATAAGAAGCAGTACACATGCGCCTTGTCTTACCCACTCTTCCAACTGTTCTTGGCTTGGTGGAGCATCAATAGTCGTCACATCTTGTGTTTCCAGTTGCTGACAGAAATCCTGATGAACCAACTCAATCACAGCTTTCTTATTGGCATCACGAACACTATCAATGAACGGGGTGCTCTTAGACTGGCTCCATAGTTCAACATGGAAACCTCGACGAGTCGCAGCAAGTGCTAACCCATGCCCGCTACAACCACCATGTCCAGCAGCCATGAAAATGGTCGTCGCTTCACGCCACAGTTGCATCTCCTGAATTCGAGAAGGTTCAAAGGTTTTATCAAGGTAGGAAAAGCTCATTAATAAGCAAGCAGCACCGCAAGTAAAAGGCGTTGTTTGAACATACAACGGCATAGGTAACTGCACTTTTGGACCATGAGGCATAAGGCGCTTTTGTAGACGACGACCATTACATAAATCATCGTAATAATGGATCAATAATTTCAGGGTTTTATAACCCATTTTTTCATATAAATTTATTGCTGCCGTATTGTCTTCACGGACTTCTAGCCTTAATGTAGTGGAGCCTTGATCAAGAGCTGCACGCTCACATTGCTCAACCAAATTTTGAGCAATTCTCCGTCCTCTGAAATCGGGTTTAACGGCAATTGAATACAATCTTGATAGCTGTGTACCTTGATGAAATAGTAGCAATGCATAACCAGCCAGTTCCTCACCCGAATCTGCCACAAAAATGACAGCTTGGTTGGAGTGTAAAAAACGCTTCATTTGACGTGGAGAGATCTTATCTCCGTCAAATAGCTGTTGTTCTAACGCATTAAGCGCAGAGAGATCAGTACTTTTCGCAAGACGAAAGTCCATACGATGTCCTTAAGGTGTAGGGGCTGTTGGCCATTCAAGATTGTTTTTGCAGTATTTTGTACGTTCTTTATACAAGGCAGCGCTTATGCAATGTAGTCATCTACATAAATAAGCGATAACGCAGTAGAAAGGGCTTACAAAAACTGCCCAAAGGGTTCGGTTAAAAACGCTTTACTCTTCGTTGTAAGTTAGTCTCTTAGAATGACTAAGCTTCCTAACTTACGCCTCGATTAAAACGTTTTTAACTCGAACAAAATGCAATATTGAAAGGCCAGCAGCCCCTAATAGATTGCAACTCAATAATACACCCAAAGCAACTAAGCATGCAGCTAGGTAATGAACAATAACCTTCAATCGATTGTCTACACTTAATCGTATTGAACCGTTGGGAGTGATGAGCAGTAAAGCTGTTTACTGTGAAGCGGGAATCTAACTTTAGCTTATATAGACTCTAGCAATAGGAATCAAAATAATATGGCAAATCTTTTAATCGTGACTGACCAAGCAAGTGACTGGCAACAATACTTCCCTTCAGAACAAGTTGTCAGCGTCGCCCAATACCTTGATGCAGACTGGAAAAACAACTTCCGCAGCGTTCAAGTGGTCAATTTGTGTCGTGATTATGATTACATGAGCAACGGCTATTACTGTTCTTTAATGGCAGAAGCTCGTGGGCATCGCGTTATTCCGCGCGTAATGGCAATTAACGATATCAACCAGCCATTTCTGCTTTCTTCTGGCTTATTGAAACTCAATAAACTGTGCAAAAATACCGATTCTATTCAATGTAAAATCTACTTCGGTCGTACACCAGAGCCGGGGCTAGATAAGCTTGCTCGTCGCCTGTTCGAACAATTTATGGTGCCTGTAATTGAGCTGAAAATGCACAAGTACCAAGGACAATGGCAAATTAGCCGTATTGCACCATTCCCATTCCAAGACTTAGCAGATCAAGAACAAGACTTCTTCATTGAGTCTCTGGAAATGTTCTCAACTAAGGTTTGGCGTAAACCTAAGCAAGAGAAGAAATACCGCTACGATGTGGCGATGTTGGTGGATGCTGAAGAAAAAATGCCACCTTCAGATGCATCTGCCCTCAAACGTTTTGCAAGAGCAGCAAACCGTCTAGGGATGAACTTAGAAACGATTTCACCGGATGACTTATCACGCTTAGGCGAATTTGATGGCTTGTTCATTCGCGCAACCACCAACATCAGCAACTACACCTATCGTTTTGCAAAAACCGCAGAAAAGATGGGCTTGGTAGTCATGGACGATTCTGAGTCCATAATGAAATGTACCAATAAGGTCTTTTTAACAGAACTTCTACAACGCAACAACGTTCCAGCACCGAAAGGGGTGATTGTGAAAAGCTTCGATGTAGACTGGAAAGAAAATCTGCTTTCTCAACTTGAACTGCCAATGGTACTGAAGATTCCAGATGGTGCATTCTCTCGTGGCGTTGTGAAAGTTCGCACTGAAGAAGAGTTACAAAAAGAAGCTTCAGCACTGTTTGAAAAGAGCGCGCTTATTTTGGCTCAAGCCTTTATGCCGACTGATTTTGACTGGCGTATTGGTGTGATGAACCGCCAACCTATCTTCGCTTGTAAATACATGATGAGTCGCGGTCACTGGCAGATTTATCAACACCACAATAGCGGACGAGTATCTTCTGGTGGTTTTGAAACTCTAGACTTAAAACAAGTACCGAAAAATGTCGTGGATGTAGCGGTTAAAGCAGCCAACCTTATCGGTAGCGGCTTGTACGGTGTTGACTTAAAAGAGATTGACGGTCAAGTTTATGTTATTGAAGTTAACGACAACCCAAGTATTGACCATCACGTAGAGGATGCTTTCTTGGGAGACTTGCTATACGACCGAGTCATGACAGAGTTCCTGCGCCGAATCCAAATGCGCGGCTTCTAACCAAACTCGTCAATAGCCCAAGGTCATCTTGGGCTATTTTGTATAAGAAACATAAGCTTTAACAGAGCAGACTTTCGATTTAGTTTCGGAAGATAACTTTCAAAAAAGCACAATTTATAAAAGTTAAGTACTTCAAAAGGAACAACATGGATTTTTTAATCGATCACTGGCAGTTTTCAGGACAGCAAGCAACTCAACCAACGGATAAGCCAAGCTCACTCGAAGCTCATCATTGGTATCATTGCCAACGAGATGTGCCGGGCGTTCGTGAATGGCTTATCGAAAATACTATTCCCGCATCGATTGTCGATAGCTTGTTGGCAGAAGATACACGCCCTTTATTTGAGCAATATGACGAACAGAATTTCTTGCTGATTCTCAGAGGCGTCAACCTTAATGAAAATGCTGATCCTGCAGATATGCTCAGTGTTCGCATTTTGTATTATCAAGGCGTGTTGATCTCTACTCGCAAGATCCCATCCAAAACAATCAATGCTATCCGTGAATCTTTGCGTGACGGTCAAGGTCCAAAAACCATTGCAGATCTCATACTTAATATCATCGATGGGCTAAACAAAAATATCGATAATTACCTCAATTCCGTTGAAGACAAAATAGAAGCCTTTGACAACGAGTTAGAACTGAGTGATGAATTGATGGACACCCATAAAGCATTGCTCAAAATCAAACGTTTCATCAAACCTCAGCAATACGCGATTGATGACTATTTGTCTTCGGATGTTCCGCTAGCAAACTTCAAGAATATGCGCTTACGCCACAGTGTGAACACCATTACTCGTATTAATGAAACTCTCGACTTCTTCCTCAGTGAGTTAGAAATCATCAAAGGTGAACTACGCCAATACCACGCTGAAAAGATGAACCAGAACACCTATCTGTTCTCTGTAATCGCAGCCATATTTTTACCGACTAGCTTCTTAACCGGTCTATTAGGTGTTAACGTAGGCGGTATTCCGGGAACCGAATCCCCTATTGCCTTTGCAATGTTCTGCGTAGGCTTAGTGGGGATATTCGCCGTAGAATTTTGGATACTAAAACGTTTGCAATTTTTCTCGAAAAACTAATACGGATTAATCAAAGAAAGCAGTTAACACCGCTACAGATTCGAATAGCCATTGATACTCTAACTATTTGGATTTGTAGCAAGGCGACAAATGAGTGAAGCCCTATGAGCATAGGACACTATGTGATTAGGGTGAACGAATGCAGTCAACGCAGTTACAGATTCAAATAGGACGAGTACATGTATATTTTTGGCTACGGAAGCCTGATGAATTCACACTCTAGACAACTGACAGGGCAAACAGGAAAAGCCATTCCGGTGATTGCGCACGGTTTGGTTCGTTCGTGGGGCAAAATTGACGATAGCTACACCATCTCGCCTCTTGTTGTGAATTCAGGAGAAGGTCAAGTCAACGGCGTGCTATTAGAAATTGATGATTCCGCTCTGGTTGAATTTGATCGCCGTGAGAGTGGCTATCAACGTGTTTCTCTTCAGCCCAATCAGATTGAAACAGAACATGAGTTCGACCCAAGCAAGCCTATCTGGGTCTATGTCACCGAGCAACATCTTCAGCCATGTGAAAAAAGTCCTATAGTCCAAAGCTATGTCGATACCGTTATTTGTGGCTGTTTAGAAGTCTCTGAAGCTTTTGCTAAACACTTTGTTGAACATACTTTAGGTTGGCATTATCCACTGATTAATGACCGCCATAATCCGATCTATGTGAGACTTGCCGGCGTTTGCCAATCTAAACATGCTTTGATCGATAATCTGGTTGCCAGCGTTCGTTAAATACCTTTTCTCCTTCTATTTTCGGATAGGAGGAGAGAACGTTTACTAAAAACGTTTACACCTACAATCATCCCTTCTTAAATCTAAGCTTAGCTTCTCAAATCTGTACATTATTTAACTGAATAATTGCCATATTTTCACTCACATTGTTAAATAAAGACTCTTATGTAGCGAGGTCTCTCATGGCAACCATAAAAGACGTAGCACGTGAAGCTGGCGTTTCAGTGGCAACGGTTTCACGCGTGATAAATAAATCTCCTAAAGCAAGTAAAGCTTCGATCGATTCAGTAACGAAAGCGATGAAAGACCTTGGCTACCGACCGAATGCTGCAGCTAGAGCTTTGGTAAACCAAAGTACCAATACTATTGGCGTATTAGTCGGTGATGTATCAGATCCTTTCTTTGGTACATTAGTAAAAGCTGTCGATAATATCGCTCATCAAGCAGGTAAACACTTACTGATCGGTAATGGATACCATCAGGCAGAGGAAGAGCGCAGAGCCATTGATTTACTTATCAACAGCCGCTGTGACGCTCTGGTCATTCACTCAAAAGCACTCTCAGATGAAGAGCTTATCTCTTATGCTCATGAGATAAAAACCATGGTGTTAATTAACCGCCATATACCTGAGCTTGCAGACCGCTGTATTTCTCTGGATAACTATAAAGGCGCTTATCTGGCCACCGAATTTCTGATCCGCCATGGGCATCAAAAAATCGCATATATCAGCTCCTCCCACCACATTGAAGATGCAGATCAACGTATCGAAGGCTATAAAGATGCTTTGGCGGCGCACAATATTTCACTGCCAGCAAGCTACTTAGAGCTTGCCTCTCCAGACAGTGAAGGAGGTGAAGAAGCTATGACTAACTTGTTGACCAAATCGTTGGAGATTACAGGAGTGGTTGCCTATAACGACAACATGGCAGCGGGTGCGCTTTCTGTATTGGAAGAAAATGGCGTGAAAACGCCGCAAGACGTCTCTGTTATTGGCTTTGATGATGGCTTGATTGCACGATATGTACGCCCTCGCCTCACGACGATTCGCTACCCAATTCAAATGATGGCTGAAAAAGCGGCAAAACTTGCGTTGCAACTGGCAAAAGATGAACCGTTGGAACAAGAGCCAATGTGTTTCTCGCCAACACTGGTACGCCGTGACTCCGTAGATAAAGCACCTACGCATTAATTTAAAGTTGCAGCTAGGCGGCAAGTAAGTGAATCGCCATGAGCATAGGTAAACTATGTGATTGGGGTGAGTGAACGCAGCTAACAACGGTGCGGCTTACAATAGGCAGAGTATAAATAAAAAAAGCCCCCACTCCTTCATAAGTGAGGGCAAACTCGCTTTCTCCTAAGAACTGTAAACCTTATCCCCCCAGCCCTTAAGTTCACTATGCACCCTACGGGTTAGCTCGCCAAAACGTTGAACTTATACACAGTGGTAAAAGCGTATTCTTCGCCGGGAAGAGTCATGCAACTCTCCTGCGGCCAATCTGCATGATTCGGTGAATCAGGCAAAAACTGAGTTTCCAGAGCAAGACCTTGATACTGTTTGTATGTAGAGCCTTTTCTGTTAGGTGTACCTTCTAGGAAGTTACCACCATAAAACTGAATCGCGGGTTTATCGGTAAAAACTTGCATAGAAAGGGAAGCATCAGGTGCTTCAACCGCAGCAACGCTTTGACCTGTTTTTCTGCTGTTATCGAGCAAATAGCGGTCATCAAGTAAAAAGCTATGATCATAACCTTTACAATTTTTCTGCTGTTCATCAGCCAACAACTCTTCTCTAACTGTCTTAGCTGTACGGAAATCAAAACTGGTGTTTTCAACACTCGCCAGCTCTCCCAAAGGGATACCTTCAGATGTGGTTGGCAGATAGTAGTCAGCATTAACTTGCAGTTTATGGTCGAGAATATCTGCGCCAGATTCTGCACCGAGCAAATTGAAATAGGCATGGTTAGTCATGTTCAACGGAGTCGCTTTATCTGTCGACGCTTTGTAGCTAATCACGACCTGATTATCGTCTGTTAACTCATAAGTCACCGATGCAGTCGCGTTACCCGGAAATCCTTGGTCACCATCAGCAGAAAAGATAGAGAATTCTACTTTCTGTTTGCTTTGAGCCACGATATCCCAGCGGCGATGGCTCCAGCCATCTTTACCACCATGCAAACAATGCGTACCTTGATTACCATTTAAATGGTAGGTTTCGCCTTGCCATGAGTATTGCGAATTAGCGATACGGTTTGCATAACGACCAACAGTCACACCGAGATAGCTGCCGTGTTGCTTGAAATCTTCCATAGTGCTTAAACCAAGCAAAACTTCGCGCATTTCGCCTGCAACAGGAACAACACAACTTAACCATGTTGCGCCGATATCCATAAACACCACTTGCATACCGGCAGCGTTGCTTAGCTCTACTAACTTCGCAGATTGACCATCGTAAGCCGGTGACTGTGGCATGGTTTCAAATAAAGAATTCATCATCAATAGAGCCCTTATTGAATCAAACCAGCACCAGCTTTTGCCTGACACACGTAGAAAGTTGCAGTAAGACCACTTTGTTGTGGGTAAAGGGTTTCAACCGCTTTTTCCACATCATCAACCAATGATGGCGGAACTAAAGCGACAATACAGCCACCAAAGCCGCCGCCCGTCATACGAACACCGCCCTGCTCACCAATCACATCTTTCACGATGTCTACTAAGGCATCGATTTCTTTCACTGTGATTTCAAAATCGTCACGCATAGATGCATGAGATTGCTCCATCAACTCCGCCATACGTTTCAAATCCCCTGCGCTTAACGCGTCAGCAGCTTGCAAAGTACGTTCATTTTCTGTGATTACGTGACGAGCACGTTTAGCGACAACAGGATCCAGTTGTTCCACTTTGTCGTTAAACATTTCAAGAGAAACATCACGAAGGGCTTTCACACCAAAGATTTGTGCCGCTTCTTCGCATTGTTGGCGGCGAGTGTTGTATTCACTGTCGACTAAGCCGCGTTGCTTGTTTGAGTTGATGATGACAACAGACATATCTTCTGGCATTGAAACCGCTTTGGTTTCTAGGCTGCGACAGTCGATAAGAAGCGCAGAGTTCGCTTGCCCTTCAGCAGAGATCAGTTGATCCATAATGCCGCAGTTACAACCGACAAACTGGTTTTCAGCTTGTTGACCATTTAAGGCGATTTCCGCTTGGCTAATAGGTAAGTTGTAAAGCTCTTTAAATGTTTGACCAATAACCACTTCTAGAGCCGCAGATGAACTTAAACCCGCGCCTTGAGGCACGTTACCGCTCACTGCGATATCCGCACCGTTAAAAGAGTAGCCGCGTTCCATCAAGTATTTCACTACGCCGCGAATGTAGTTCGCCCACATTTTGTTTTCAACAAACTCAATCGGCTGAGTTAAATCGAACTCGTCCGTAGCATTGCCATAATCCACAGCAACAACTTTTACCTTGGAATCAGAACGAGGAGAAGCGGCAACTACGGTTTGATAGTTAATGGCACAAGGCAAAACGAAACCATCGTTATAATCGGTATGTTCACCAATTAGGTTTACACGACCTGGCGCCTGAATTAGGTGGCTTGCCTTATAACCCAGTACTGCTTGAAATGCAGATTCAACACTTGTAATTAAGCTCATAATTTTGTTCCACTTATTGTTCTTTATAATGTACGTCTGATAACGAGCGTAGTCGCTCTGCGGCTTGTTCAGCGGTGAGATCTCGCTGTGTTTCAGCCAGCATTTCATAGCCAACCATAAACTTGCGAATACTCGCGCTACGCAGCAATGGCGGATAAAACAGTGCATGCAGTTGCCAATGCTCTATGCTCTGACCATCAATAAAAAACGGCGCATAATGCCACCCCATAGAGTATGGGAATGAACACTGGAACAGGTTGTCATAACGACTGGTTAACTTCTTAATCGCAATCGAGAGATCATCACGCATTTCATCGCTCAGCTCGCTGATGCGACGGATGTGCATTTTAGGTAACAGCATGGTTTCAAATGGCCAAGCTGCCCAGTAAGGAACCACGGCGACCCAATGTTCCGTTTCAACGACAATTCTTGAACCATCTTTCAGTTCTGCTTGCACATAATCCACCAACAGATTTGAACCATTTTCTTGATAATAAGCGCGTAAGTTATTGTCTTTACGTTCTATTTCATTAGGTAAAAAGCTATTTGCCCAAATCTGGCCGTGTGGATGCGGTTGAGAACACCCCATAGTTTCACCTTTGTTTTCAAAAGCTTGAACCCAAAGATAGTCTTTACCGAGCTCTTCAATCTGATCATTCCATGTATCAATCACGCCGCGTATCGCTTGCGGAGCCAGCTCAGGCAAAGTCTTACTGTGATCTGGTGAAAAGCAAATAACACGACTTAAACCGCGAACACCCTGCACCTTGAATAGCGGATGTGCATTTTCAGGTGCATCAGGAGAATCAGGCATTAGCGCAGCAAAATCGTTATTAAATACGTAAGTGCCTTTATAGTCTGGGTTTTTATCTCCAGAAATACGTTCGTTAGTTGGACACAAAAAGCATTTAGCGTCATAAGACGGTAGATCCGCAACCGATGGCTTCTCATCTTGCCCACTCCACGGACGTTTAGCTCGGTGAGGAGAAACCAATACCCACTGCCCTGTTAACGGGTTATAGCGACGATGTGGATGATCTACAGGGTTAAATTCAGTATTCGACATAGCAGTTCATTCTTCTCTAAAAACTAATAGCCTTGCGGGTTAGCAACCTGCCAACGCCAAGTATCTTCTGTCATTTCTTTTACGCTGCGAGTCGCTTTCCAACCAAGTTCACGCTCAGCCTTTTCAGTATTAGCCCAACATTCAGCAATATCGCCAGCACGGCGAGGACAGATCTCATAAGCAACCCCTTTACCGCATGCTTGACTAAATGCCTCAACCATGTCGAGTACACTAGAGCCTTTGCCAGTACCTAAATTGTAGATGTGCAATCCACTCTTTAGGCCAACATGTGTTAATGCCGCTAAGTGACCATCAGCTAAGTCCATCACATGAATATAGTCACGAACACCCGTACCATCAGGAGTTGGGTAGTCATTACCATACACAGAAAGCTTTTCTCTGCGCCCAACTGCAACTTGTGCAATATACGGCATCAGGTTGTTAGGGATACCTTGTGGATCTTCCCCCATCAATCCAGTCGGGTGTGCACCGACAGGGTTAAAATAGCGTAGCAAGGTAATACTCCAACTTGGATCCGAGGTAAAAAGGTCCGATAAACACTCTTCCACCATATATTTACTGCGACCATATGGGTTGGTCGTTGCGCCAGTCGGGAATGATTCAGTAATTGGTACAGATGCAGGGTCGCCATACACTGTCGCGGATGAGCTGAAAATAATATTTTTCACTCCAGCCTTGCGCATTGAGCGAGCCAGAACCAAAGAACCATTGACGTTGTTATCGTAGTATTCCAGTGGCTTAGCCACCGATTCACCCACAGCTTTTAAACCAGCAAAATGAATCACAGCTTTGATATCGTGCTCTGTAAAAATAGAGTCAAGTACAGATTCATCACGAATATCACCATGATAGAAAGCCGGTGCAACGCCTGAAATCATCTCAATTCGGTCTAATACCATTTCTTTGGCATTACACAAGTTATCGATAATGATGGGTTCTATTCCCGCCTCAATCATTTGCACACAAGTATGGCTACCTATGTATCCCATACCGCCAGTGACCAATACTTTCACTTCACTTACCTCAAACAACATCTCGTTTAATGCGCAAGAGTGTATCAGGGTATATCGACCGTATTCTGTGATCATTACGGCAATGTGAAAACGTTTACACCAATTACACTAAATTGTCATAAACAACGGGGCAGTTTAGACAGCAAATGTCTATCAGTAACTGAAGGAGTGCCTAGAAAGCCCCGAAACTACAGGTGGTAAACGATTTCACGCTAATATTTTTAAGCACTTTTATTGAACATAAATTGAACAGCAAATGACAACCTCAACTAAACTTATTAAGTAACTATGAGCGAATAAATCTAGTTGCTATTGAGAGATAAAGTTGGGGGATAAAATGGACACGCACAGCAAAAATAGCAATCACAGCTATTTCGCTTCAACAGGAACGCTGAATAATCAGCTTGCTGATATTCATCAACGCTTGCGTGTTGCCGCTCCAGAAATTGACCGTATTTCATTCGCACTTTATGACGATGAAAATGATCATCTAAAAACCTATGCTGACAGTACCTTTCATGGTTTTGAACTTATGCATTACGAGTTCCCTCTATCAGAATTGCCTACGCTAAAAATTTGCTCCGAAACTGGTGAATGTCGTTATTTAGGTGATATTCCTAATCAACTAAATGCCAAATATCCACACACCAAATGGCTAATAGAGCAAGGCTATCACTCATCTCTCGCGGTTCCTGTTTTTCAAAATAAAAGGTTTATCGGTTTTATTTTCTTAAACTCATGTAAACAACATTTGTTTAATGAATCCATTACTGAATCGCTCAAACCATTCTTAGATATCATTCGTTTTATTGTGACTTCGGAATATGACTTAGTTCATTCATTAATTGACTCAGCTAGCCTAGTTCACTCCCAATCAAGAGAGCATTGGCAAGAGTCTTCAGAGCACAAAGAGAGAATTAGTCGCTACGCGAAAGTTATCGCGCTTGAAGTTGCTCATGTTTATGAGCTGGATGACGAAATTATCGAAAATATCGCTCTGTTTTCTAAATGCCACGACATAGGCAAGTTATCTGTTCCTGCGAGTTTATTAACTAAATCCAGCTCACTAGGCAATGAAGAGCGCGATCAGTTGAAAGATCATGTGGAAAAAGGCGTTGAGATGATCAATCAAATAATTGAAGAGATAGGTTCTCCTGATCATCCTTGCGTCTCCGTGTTAAAAGAAATCGTCGCTTATCACCACGAGTTTCTCGATGGCAGCGGCTATCCTTACGGCTTAACTCAAGAAGACATTCCAATATCTGCACGCATCATTACGGTTGCGAATGTATTCGATGCATTAACCAGTCATCGGCCATATAAGCAAGCTTGGTCAGTTCCTTTCGCCTTGCTGGAATTGGAAAAGATGGTCGCTAACGGCAAACTCGACAAGCACTGTGTCAACGGGCTTAGATATCACCAAGAGTACTTGAAGAGAGTGATTGAAGCCTATCCCGAACCAGATCCTAAGGATAGGCCTGAACATCACTGAGAGGAAGTCTCTTGATCCAAAGGCGCTTTCGCGCGAACTTCTGCTAGCGCTCTCTCTAGGTTTTCATTAGCAAGTTTGTAGTAAGACGGTTTTTTATCAATAGCTTGCTGCAAATATGGTATGGCTTCTTCCGGCTTACCTTGAAGCATTAGAAAATACCCGACATTATTTAGAGCTTCTGGTGGATCCATTCTGCGCATAAACACATTAAGTGCGCGCTGAGCTTCTCCTTTAGCTAAATGAATTAACGCCAAATTATTTAGCGCTTTGTCATTATTCGGATCTTGCTCTAACGCAGCTAAAGTGAATCGCGAAGCGTCACCGTAATTACCGCTCATGTAATATGAATACCCCATGTTCATTAGCGCTTTAAATGACTTGGGATCGATTTTCAACGCTTGCGCATACAAGGCTTGAGCCGTGTCATGCTGTGCTTTTACGTCATCTAAAACACCTAGTCCTATATAAGCCAATGCTGGTGATGAATTATCACTACTCAAAGCGTCGATATCCGTCACTGACGAATCATCATTTAAACTTTTTCTAGAGCTTAGGCGTACTTGATCAGCATTAATCGCTCGAAGAAAGTAGCTCCTGCCCTCATCAACTTTCCTCTGTTTACTATAATTCGAACCCAGTTGCTCAAGAACCTTAACATTATCCGGATTATTCTCTAACGCCAGTAAGTAGGCACGCTCAGCAAGTTGAAAATTGCCTCTTGATTGATGAATTCGACCAATGGTGTAAAGCGTCTTATCGCTATATTTAGAATTAGGGAACTCCAGTGAACGAATATATTCGTATAAAGCTAAATCCGAGTTATTTTGTCTTAGCGCATAATCACCACGTTTTATGGCTTCAACTTCCGTAAGAGGCGCAGCATCAGCGTTAAACGTTTCTACTGGACGCCCGTCATAGAGTTCACTATCAAACGATTTTGCCTGATTCTCCGGCTCGCTGGCACACGCAGTTAACATAGCGATCAATAAAAGAGTGACATACTCATGTTTTCTCATCGTTAATTTTCCTCTTTTACAGTTTGCTAAAGACATCCATCAAATTAATCAAAGCGGGCCCAATTACGACAATAAAAAAGCACGGCCATATGCATACCAAGAGTGGAAATATCATCTTTGTCGGTATTTTGGCAGCAATCTCTTCTACTTCTTGAGTACGCTTATCTCGAAAATCTTCAGTGTAATCCCTTAGCGTTTGCGACAAACTGCCGCCGATACGAGCGGCATGCGAAAGCATACTGATCAAACCAGCAAGCTCATTAACTCCCGTTCTTTCGACAAATCCCTGAAAAGCTTCAGACATGTCATAACCCGCTTTAATTTTTAAGCACACAGTATCTAATTCATCGGCCAAATCAGGGTGAGACATACCGATCTCTTTCGATACGCGCATTAACGCAGCATTTAAACCAAGCCCTGATTCCGTACACACAACCAACAGATCCAGCATGTCTGGTACGCCACCTTTAATACGCGATTTTCTTTTTTTAACTAAGCGGTCTAACAAAATATTGGGAATAAATAAACCTACGCCAACACCAAACAAAATGATCATTAGTGGGTTGGTATTACTTTCAGCAAACATGTAATAAAGCAGTGCACCGAATAACCCAAACAGTGTTGATAAAGCTTTTAATACATAAAAAAAGGTCAGCGCTGTTTCATTATGAAAACCCGCATGCATAAGTTGATGACGTATGGTTTCTTTTTCTTTGGAATTACCTGAGGCAAATATTGGGGTCAATGATTCCAAAGCGTTATCAATTTTCGTCGCTCTTCTTGGATGATCGACAGAATTCTCTGCTTTATAACTTTGTAAACGAGTGCGTACCACTGACTTGCTGCCTGTTACGACCAAAAAAATCGTAATAACAATCAAGACACTCGAAAACATAACCATGATTAAAACTAGGTTTTCTTGTGTCAGTTGAAAGTTGTCAAAGTAAGCTAAAATCGAATCCATGATTAAACCTCAAAGTTAATGATCTTTCGGATCCACATAGCACCTATAAACAGACCGACACCACCTATCATTACTAACTTTGTTCCTCTTGGGTCCGTATATAAAGGATCAAGATAGCCAGGGCTAATAAAACTAAGCATCACAAAGATGGCAAACGGTGCTAGCACAAGAATCCAAGCCGATAGCTTACTTTCAGCCGACAAGGTTTTAATTTTTCGCTGCAGTTTAAAGCGGGCACGTAATACTTTCGATACTTTGTCCAAGTTTTCAGAAAGATCCCCCCCCGTCTCTTTTTGCAACAATACAGCACTTGAAAACGCAAACATTGAAACCGTTGGATTGCGCTCAACCATCTGCATCATAGCTAAACGAATATCGTAGCCATAGTTTAGTAAGTTGAAGGTATTTTTAAATTCACAACCAAGGGGATCAGGTAACTCTTTTCCTACCTCACTAAAAGCGTAAGTAATAGGATGCCCTGCAGACAACATCCGCTTCATAACATCAAGTGCATCAGGAAAAAGCTCTTCAAACTTATTTAGCCGCTTTGACATTTTGCTAGAAATAATGAAATACAAAACTAGCCACACAAAGAAGCTGAATAAAAAGGCGATATAGAACCTTGCACCCAACATAAATGAAGCGATAAATAAGACAATCTGACTCAGTGAAGTCAGCGCCACAACTTGAGTTAATGATGTACTAATCCCAGCGAGCTCTAAGCTCTTTTTCATATTAGAAAAAGCCGAAAAACTCACCAATTTTTGATCGATGGGTGACAGACTGCGAATATAGTGCTCATTTAAAAGAGAACGACTTTGCTCATCAATTAAAGACTGACTTTCTTTCAATCTTTTGCTGATCTCTTTATGTTTCGCTTTATTACCTGCAGCAGGCAGCAAAAACGCTTGCGATATCAGAAACACGGCGAAGAATAGAAATCCAAAAAAATATAGGCTGTCTTGCTGCATGACACTACCCCCTACTCATACGTTTCATTGAAAATATCATAAGGTAAATGCCAACCTCTTTTTGATAGAGAATCATGGCATTGAGGAATCACACCAGTTGCAGTGAAATAGCCAATAACATTCCCTTCTTCGTCCATCCCCTGGCGTTGAAACTTAAAAATTTCAGACATGGTAATAATTTCGCCTTCCATACCATTAATCTCAGCGATACTAACCATACGACGTTTACCATCTTCTTGCCGTTCCATTTGCACCACTAAATGGATTGCGGATGCAATTTGCGCCCGTAGGTTTTTAGTGGAAATATTCCAACCAGCCATGGCAAACATGTTTTCAACCCGGCTTAATGCATCACGAGGTGTATTCGCGTGAATGGTTGCCAATGAACCATCATGACCAGTATTCATTGCTGCTAACATATCAACAGCCTCGCTGCCACGCACTTCCCCAAGAACAATTCGATCAGGTCTCATACGTAGCGAGTTCTTGACCAGATCCCTCTGAGTAATTTCACCTTTCCCTTCGAGGTTGGCTGGGCGTGTTTCTAGTCGAACCACATGAGGCTGTTGCAATTGCAACTCAGCGGAGTCTTCAATTGTTATGATTCGGTCATCACTCGGGATAAAACCGGAGAAGATATTTAAGGTAGTGGTTTTTCCAGAGCCAGTACCTCCAGAAATAAGAATATTCAGTTCACCTTTAACTGCCGCTTCGACAAACTTTGCCATCTGCTCAGAAATAGAGTTAAACGATAGCAAATTATCCATAGTCAACTTATCAACAGCAAAACGACGAATGGAAACAGAAGGGCCATCTAAAGCTAATGGCGGTATAATAGCGTTAACCCGAGAACCGTCAGCTAAGCGAGCATCCACCATTGGTGAGGATTCATCTATGCGTCGTCCAACCTGACTTACAATTCTATCAATGATGCTACGCAAATGTCGGTCATCAAGAAAGGTATACGGCGTTTTTTCCAACTTACCTCGGCGCTCAACAAACACACTTTTTGCACCATTTACCAAAATATCAGAAACAGTAGAGTCATTTAACAGAGGTTCCAATGGACCTAATCCAAACACCTCATCTTCAATTTGCTTGATAACACGCTTACGACCTTCCGCACTTAATGCATGACTTTGATCTTCAGCCATGAGTTGAACGACAGCATCGTGTAGGTCTTTTTTGGCCCGATCTTTCTCTAGACTCGAAAGTAATGCTAAGTCCAAAGTCTCGAGTAAACGTCGATGATAATAGTGCTTGGTGGCTTGTTCTTGTTCCAGCTGTTTACGAGTTTCATCTACTTCCCTACTTTTAGCCTCTGCTTCACGTAATTTGCGCTGTAAAGGACTCTCGTCCTGCTTTGGTGCTTCAAGATTTTGCTTAGAAGAGGTCGTAATGGGTTTTAGCCCCTCTTTATTTGTGATTGGAGAGACCTCTTCTTTACCAATATTTCCCTGAAAATCAGGATTAATACTCTTACGTTTGAAAAACATATTCTCTCCCTAATCCATCAGGAAAACAGACGTTTTAACCAACCCTTTTGAACTTTAACTGGCGCAAGAGTCTGTGACAGGTCCGCAACAGATTTTGTTATTGAACTATTTTTTCTCGATTCCACAAATGGTTTACCTAAATTGGCACTTTCTATTGCAGCTTTAAAATCATTTGGAATGATATGCATAGCAACACCAGTTAAGGTCTGTTCAATATCCTTAAGTCTAATTTGTTGCCGTTTTTCATAACGGTTAACGATAAGTTCAATCTGCTCCTTAGCAATGCCATACTCTAAAGTAAGAGCCTTAGTGATTCGGGTTGCATTTTTGATTGCAACCAAGTTTTGCTGAGTTACCAAAAATACCTTTGTTGCCTGTGATAATACTGGCGAAAACATACGATCGACCCCAGTAGATAAATCAACAAACACATAAGGATAAAACTCCAATAACGTCGGTAATAAGCGACCCATCTGCATAGCTTTATCAAAATTTTCATTGTGATTTTCATGTTTGAAACTTAAAACATGTAAACCTGAAGGGTGCTTAGATACTAGAGAATGTAACGATATTTCATCGAGATCTTTAACGTTCACAATGGCGTCATTAATACTGTAGGCAGGATTAATATTGAGGTAATCCATGACAACACCAAAGTGAATATCCAAATCTAATAGCAGTACTTTATCTTTATTTTTTTGTGCGACTTCTACTGCCGTATTTAAAGCAATAGTAGTGGCGCCAGAGCCACCTTTGGTATTAAGAAAAACGAATAATTGCCCCAATTTTCTGGATGCAATTTTCTCTTCAGCCACATTTTTCAACAACGGAATAAGATCCGTTATCGTAGAAGAATCAGAAATAAAATCAGCGGCACCCAATCTTAACGCTATTTTTAGCGCACCATTATCGCCCTCATCACCAAAAATAATTAAGGAGGTATTTGTTTCAGAGTGTTCTAGCATCGGGCCATCATAATTTTGTAACTCAACAACCTTTTGTGCCCAATTAGGGCCTGTTTCTACAAAAATAAGATCTGGTGGCGTAAAGTTTCTAAAACTATCAGCCATAACACTATGTAGTGAAATTGCTTCAAAAGTAATGCTTGGACATTTCGCAAGCTCATTCATCATATGAAGCTTGAAAGCATCACTTGAATATAATACCCAAATCGATAAATTGGTTTTTAATCTTATATTATTACTGTCACTACGAGACAATTTTACTGCTTCTCCCATAGAGGCTCCCTTTCTATCATGGTTTACACTCTGTATATTCTTCATTTCCTTCCTCGTCTCGTCGCTCAATGCCTAACGATTCTGAAGCTAATATAGTCTGAAATGGTGGCATATTGATTATGCCATTATTACCTAGAAAATTAAGTATGCCTGTAAACCCATAGGTATAATCGACTACTCTAGAGCGTACGTAATAGATAGAAGAAAATTCACCAACAGGATCATCGACTTTTTTTCCATCTTGATCTAAATAATCAATGATTAAGTTATCTTTACTAAATCCCCCTGGTTCCCTCTCACTAAAAGCCAAAGCTAATATTTGCTCTTTATGTTCATCATCCACTTGACAAACTGCAGCTATACGAGCAGATCGTCTTGTAAGATCATTCAATATCTGCATATTGAAAACAAAAACGCCTAATTCTAATATCGCAAAAATAATCAAAAAAACCGATGATGACACTATCGATAGTTCAATGAGAGTAATGCCATTTTGAAACTTAAGAGACTTCATGGCTTTGTCCTCATCACAGCAGACGAACTCATCGTTAAATCTGAAAGCGTGCCAAAATAGAGATAACGAAATATAGGTTGATAAGTATAATTAGCGGTGACTACGACATATTTATCATCAGCATCTTCATTATCGTAAGAAACAGACACATCACTGATAGCGAATGAGTTCAGTATGGGAAGGTCATCATCTTCCTTATTTTTCTTTCCATAAACGACCATATTTTTTACTAAATTAATATTGGCAATTGCGTAAGGAGTGGCTGTTCCATATACATCCCTAACTGCATAACGAACCGCATTTTGCACCGATTTACTTAGCGTATTATAACGAATATAAGCCGTGCCGAATTCGACTATAATGGTCAAAACAAGTACTAACAAAGGAAGTGTTATCAAAAACTCCACAGCCGCCAAGCCTTTATTTTTTCTAATAAACATAAATCAGCTTCCTTTATTATATGGGTCATCATAAAGAACAACTCTATACGCCCCACTATTACTACTTACTGAATTATTTACTGTATTATCCGATGCACACTCCTCTATGTATTCTCCTAATACAGGATTAGGTTCTGAACCACCACCATTATTTTCTGGTGCTCTTTGCAATAAAAAGAAGCACCCTACAGAAACAACATCATAATCACTTTTACCTGTTTCTCCTGTACTGCAATCAATAATAGGTACAGCTAAAACACGTCGGCCATTACCTGCTGAATATTCATCCACTTTCCCTGTTAAATAGTTAGCATAATTAATATTTAGCCCTGTACTGGAAACTTCATTACCATCATTAATTGAGGTAACTAATTCATTACTAATAATCGCTTCGGTAGTATTCGAATCTCCGGGATATGTTTCTTCCTCTAACCCGCCGCCTCGATTACCATTGGGATAATCGCCAAAACGAGTATTTAATCCGACGCCAACTTGTCCCATGGTACTACCCGTTTTAGAGGTTACGGTTCCATTCTCACTAACACATCCAGCGTAACCACCTGCTAATTGTTGTGACAAAGTATCATCATCGACATAGTCGATGAGTTGGAAGTTGCCGGCCCCCATATCAGAAGTATTTGAAGAGAGTTTTAGGGGATAAATTACATTATTTTTATAACCACCATTCTCAGGGTAAGTTCCTGTACCACTATCAAAACTGGTTGCACAAACAGCCATTGGCACCGCATTACAAGTTCCTCCACCAGAGCTGATACC
Organism: Vibrio ziniensis; assembly: GCF_011064285.1. Lineage (NCBI taxonomy): Bacteria > Pseudomonadati > Pseudomonadota > Gammaproteobacteria > Vibrionales > Vibrionaceae > Vibrio > Vibrio ziniensis. The sequence continues at coordinate 615,408 of NZ_CP049331.1, read as the reverse complement.
AGCAACTGCACTGCTGGATAGCGTTTTATCAATGCCAAATATTTGCATGAAGAAGCTGTTTAAGTTGAGCCCTGAAAGCGCTACTCGAATGAAAATTTTTTGATCCATTGAAAACGAGCTATCAGGACACGCTGCCGTTGGATCGGTGGGATCAGGCAAAGGAAAAGTCGAGAGGTCATTGGAAAAAGTGACACACAATTGAACACTTTCAGCAGAAAAATCGAGTTCTTGAAAACCTTCGGACGCAGACAATTCATCCAAAGTATCCTCTACTGCTTGCCTTGCACTTACTTCTGACTTACTGCGATCTAAAATATAAGCAGCAGCAATTGCGGCTGAATCGACACTGTTTTGCAATTTGGTGCGATTCATAAACGTATGGTTAATATCAATGGCTAGCACTGCTATGCCCAAAAATGCAAACAGTGCAAAAGTCACAATCACAGCAACCAGACCTCGCTGTTTCCGCATACTGCGGACTGGATGATGTGTTTTCATATCTGCCTCAACTTAGTTGGCAAAACCAGTTAAAACTTGGCTATTAGCACTTTGCAGTGATTCGCCTTTCTTACCTGTGTAAGTGCTGTATACCCCTTCCATTTTTTCGCCATTTCCTTCAGGTATTACCTCCAGATTTTCCAGCGTCGCATTAGGGTTATAAATTTGCTGCTGCTTAACCAAATTCTGGTGGTAGCCCAATGGCTCTGGATTAGCACAGCCAACGACTGTTGAGAGTGTAACGAGCATTAAAAAGACGTATTTCATTAATATTCTCCCTACATCTCATGACCAAATGAACCTTCAGAACCACCACGAGAAGTGTCTTCAATCTCTTGCTGGTCTTGCGGTTGTTGCTGTTGCTCATCTTGTGGATTTACAATATCAGCGCCCTTACCTAACAGATAATATTTGATATCTGTGGGCTCAACGAAAGCATCGGTCGGTAATGTAATTTTAGAACGATCGATTGGTTTCGCCAGCCGAGGCGTAACCAGAATGACTAATTCTGTTTCCCCAGAAATGTACTCTTTACTGCCAAATAGCTGCCCTAAGACGGGAAGATCGCCAAGCCCAGGAATTCGATTGACCGAATCACGAACATTTTCACTTAATAGACCTGCGATACCAATCGTTTGACCATCAGCTAACTCAAGTGTTGACGATGCACTGCGACGAGTAATGGGGGGAATATAATAGGTAGCATTAGTTCCAGAGGCATTGAGAGAAAGGCTGGTCGAGGTAGCAATTTCACTGACATCCACCGCCAAATTCAGGTTAATTTTCTTATCGCTCAATACGGTAGGAACAAACTTAACGCCCACACCATATTCTTTGTAAGACACAGTAATCCCATCGTCACTAGGAACAGGGATTGGGAATTCGCCACCAGCTAAAAATTCTGCATTCGAACCGCTTAATGCAGTCAAATTAGGCTCTGCCAACACTTTCGCAACACCAGTGTTTTTTGCAATATCGAGCGCTAATGTGAAGAGAGTATTGCCGTCAATAAAAGAGGTGAGTAACCCTGTACTATCCACAGCAGCGGTGCTAAAAACAGGCGACACGATAGTTCCAACATCCGTATTCGCAATTCCACCGCCAATAGTAGTACCACCAAGCGAGAAGCTACCGTTGCTTTGTAAGAAATTAAAATTAGTACCAAACCGTCTGACTAAGCTTCGCTGAACTTCAGCAACGGTCACTTCCAGCATTACCTGCTGAGCGCCACCAATCGTCATTAAGTTAACCACTCCCGTACTGCTATCTTTCGCATTACGAGTGCCCATTGCATCATCGGCAGATTGACCTGCGGCATAAGTCTCTGCAAGCCGTAGCGCCAGATTCATTTTTTCTAACGAGCTTACCTGACCACTCAAAATCAAACGGTTCTGTGCACTTTGCACATTCACCGTTTCATTAGGCAAAATTTCAAACAGTTTAGACTTGAGGTTATTAACATCATGAGTCACTTCAATGTTGATAGACTCAATCAGCTGTCCTCTACTGTTCCATGCCATAAGATTGGTTGAACCCAGTTTTTTACCAATCAGAAACAGCTCATCCGCCTTTAACATCACTATGTCCAAAACGTCAGGATCACCCAGAGATACGCGGCTCGCCTTCCCTGCTAGTTCAACAAAGGTTGACTTATGATGTGGCACATTGACCGTCTTACCACTTTGTGTTGCAGCATTGACTCCATAACTCAAGGTAACCATCAGTGTCAGCGCGATTATTATTGTTTTCATCTTTCACCTCACTCATTGACGCGAACGCTGGATGAGCTCGTTCCTTTAATAATGGTTACTCGGGGGGCAACATAGCTATTCACTACTTTTGGTTCCACCGCATTCGGGTTACGCAAAGCGAGTTGAATCGCACCTTTACTGTTTGCCGTGAGTAATTTCTCCGCTTCTTTGGGAGCCACTTCCAGAGTCACCGCCCGAACAATGATGGGCTTGTTCTCTTTGGTTCTTGCTGTTTGGTCCACTGCCAATACTTTTATGTCTTTCAACACAGTGTAAGTATATGAATTTACAGTACTTAATATGTCCACTCGGTTACCAGGAAGCAAAAAACCCGCCACCCCAATAACGTCATTGACTCGTATGGTTACTGCTCGTTTGTCTTCTGGAATCAAAGTGGCCAAAGTGGCACCCTGCCCCGGCGCATTAATGTGCTCAGCAATAACAATTTCATCAGGATAGATATTATCGGTTGCCACCATACCCACCAACGTACTGGTATCGGTGAATTGGTTTTCAGCCCGCCACGCTTTTTCTAATTGTTTGATGGTGAAGTGCTGCTCATTAAGTACAGTCCCTGCAGCAATTTCCACGGATGCTACGATGACAGGTTCCCTTTCGACCACTTCCACTTTGGTTTGAGGCCGGGCTTGTCTATCCATCCACTGTTTAGCAAAAAATACCGCACCTAAACCAAAAATTATCGATAATAAGAACAACAAAATAATTTGATTACGGCTCATCGAGCACCCCCTCCGTTACCATCCGCAGTGAAATAAACCTGCCATGCCCGTTGTAAAATTTCGGGCGTAATAACTGGCTCGGCCTCTTCAAATGCAATGATGTCTCGACTGATTCCTATAATGTCTTTCGGTAAACAGGGGTAAAAACCGACACTATGCTGCGTGTGTAATTGATACAAACTGTCGAAAGACGCAGACTGCACAGACAAAGAACGACCACTCGCCATACTTTCCCATAGGGCGTGATATTCCGATTTGTGCAGTGGATGAAACTGAATTTTGTAGCCTAAACGACGTAGAAAAGCAGGGTCACTGATTTTTTCTGGGTCTAAGTTAGTGGAAAATGCTAGGGTCAAAATAAAAGGAATGGTAATTTGCTGTCCGTTAGGCAGAGATAAATGGTCAAAAAAGTACTCCATCGGCACTATCCAGCGATTCAAAATCGTATCAACTGGCATAGGTTGACGCCCAAGGTCGTCAATCACCAAAATACCGTTATTGGCCATCATTTGCAGTGGTGCCATCCATACTCGATTATGTTCGGTATGGTTAACTTCCAGCATATCCATTGTCAGCTCACCGCCCACTTGAATACTTGGGCGTTCGCATAGCACCCAGCGACGATCATATTGATCTTTATAAGTCAGACTTTGCTGCTGGGCATTATTTGCAGCTACAGGTTTATGATGCTGTTGCGAATAGACTTTAATAATATTCCCCGCGGCATAAACCGCATAAGGAATGTAGACCGAGGTATTGAGCGAGTTGAGTAGCCTTGTCGCCACGTAGGTTTTGCCCGTCCCGGCATCTCCATACAATAATAACGCTCGACCTGAGTTAATCGCTGGGCCTAATACTGATATCATTCGCTCAGCGCCAAACACATCACTCATAGCACGGGTAACATCGGGACGAGTCACCAATTTAGCCCGCACATCCTGCTCTTTAACCATAGCGTAATAATCTTGCAATGATACCGGTGCGGGTCCTAGATAGGCGTCGCGAGCAAAAGCGTTATCCGCTTCTTGCATACCCGTTTCAGATAACCCATAACGTACATGACCAGAAGACTGGGCTAAATAGCTGTTACTTTCTGCTTGATAAACTTCGACTAAAGACTTTTTGCGTAATACCGCTATAAGATCTTCAATCATATGGCTGCTAATGGCCATCAAGCGAGTCAATTGCAAAATATCCGATTTAGGATAAGCGACTAGCTGCTTAAGCAGCAAGTTTTCCAACACGGCTTGCGGAATGTGCAGCTCATCAAATGCTGTAGGCACTTTTGGCGCATCCGCCTGAGGAGTGAGCGCTGTTTTCGAAACTTCTTTTTGTAGTACTTCTGCCATAGCTACATCCTTTAGCGAGACGAGAGATTGAAAACTAAAAAAGATTAAAATTGGTAAAAACGCTAACCGTGAAAGTAGTGATACATGGCGAGCGCCACAATCAAAACGGGAGCAAATGGCATATAAGCGAGATTGCGTCTGCTCTTGAAATCATCTTTAAGTTGATACGCCTGTATTGAAATAGTGTGGGCAATATTGCCTTTACTGTTATTAACGCGTGTTGCCTGCCCTGCAAGTTCAAGCCGATTTAGCAACCAGTACATGCCACCAATAAAAACACAACTCACCGCCAAATATTGTGCAAACAAAGGCAGTTGAATGAGACCTAGCATTAAACCCAAAACGCCAAACAGCTTTACATCTCCCGCCGCCATAATTTTCAACACGTAGAAAATTAAACCGATAAAGAAAGCTGCGACGAAACCTGCGATATGCAACAACCATCCTTGTTGAATTACAGACGGTTCTATGAAGCTAGCCACAAAGCTTAATACGACTAGCAACAACACCAGTGAATTGGGTATCCGATACTCACGAGCATCGAATACCCCAACAATTACAAGAATGACCCAGATAGTAATCAACATATCCTTAGATTATTCAGCAGCAACACCACATGTTCCTGCAGTGCCTTCAACACAATCAACGATATCGTCTACTCCGTTTTTAATTGCGTCTCCTAGGCTACCAAAAGCAGCCGCTAGTCCTGCAACAATCAACGAACCGGCAACCACATATTCCACCGCACTAAGTCCATCTTCGTCAGCCCAAAAAGCTTTAACTTGTTCAATAAACTTATTCATTTGAGACCCCCCTTTTTAAATGGCTCATTTCTAATGTAGAGAGTTCTTAAATTAGCAGTTAGGACTTTTTTGTCTTCTTTTGGTACTTTTTTAATCCAAAAGATTATTTTTACGGAAAGTTTTTCTCAAACTAAAAGGTGAATTAGCACTAATTTGTAACGCCATATCCGTTATCAATCCTTTTATAAATAAGCATGAGTACCGAAGATACAAATGGTTAATACTGAGTAATTTATCTATTTATAAGTTTGATTAATTTACAATTGAACTTTCTCATTATTGAAACCAATAAAAAAAATTACATTTACAAAATGAATGGACATCACTTATTAACAAGATGAACTCACTATTTTTGGGACAATGTACTGCAACTTAAGAATGACGACTTGCACTTTCTCTCCATGACTCTACGCTTACAGTGCTATGACGCTTTTTTGACACAATTAACAGTTACCTGACATTGATATAAACGACTTGAGATTGCTAGTCTTCGAAAGGATGATATTCACTTATGGCAACAAAACATGTCGCGCATTGGCTTGGAAGCCCTGTCAATCAATTACCTCAACAGGTACAAGATGCTTGTCATTCATGCTTTACCATTATTGAACATGGTCAAGATGTCTCCATATTGAGCGAAGCCAATATTCACTACTCACTTTTTTTTCTGCATGGCGCAGAATACCAAGAGTTACTACTCACCGCTCTGAGAATTTGTGTAAACCTTAATAAATACTTGGTTATTATTCATGACGGCAACTTTGATAAAATGATTCACCGTAATGATGTCATTTTTGCAACCATGGATATCACTCAAGATGACCCATTAATTATCACCGATGCTATCTGTGAAAAATTAAGCTTAAAATTTTCAAGTAGTTATAAAACCTCAAATTTGAGATCTCAAAGCCTCGCTAACTCATCGCAAAACATGAGCAAAGAGATGCAGGAGATATTAAGGCATATTGAACTCAATCTAACTCAAGATATTCGCGAAGAAGACGTCGCAAGTTATTGCCATTATTCCATTTCCTACTTTTCTAAACTGTTCAAAAAAATGGTGGGCGTGAGTTTTCGCGATTATATTTGCAGCAAGCGAATCACACTGGCAAAACGTTTACTGCTTGAAGAACCAAACGCAAAGATAGCTTTTGTCGCCTATCAGTGCGGTTACCACGATGTATCCTATTTCTCGCGAATTTTTAAAAAGAAAACCGGAATTAGCCCAGGCCTATTTCGGCAGGTAAATGTCCCTTAAAGTTACAAATTTTCACGTTTTGCTCTTTTTCGAACTGACCAATACGTGCTAATGTTAATTTAAATTAACATTTTAATAACAACTGTTTTTTTATAACAACTGTTTTTTATAATAATAAGTCTTTTATAACCAAGCGCTGTTGTATGGAGTTCGAAAATGATTCTGCCAAATGAGTCACATCAAGCTTACTGCTCTCTCCCTCCGCCAAACGAAATGATTCTAAAATGGGCCAAAGAGCGTCCGAATGACATTTATCTTAAACAGATAATTAACCGCCAATTTGTTGAATTTACCTATGCTGACGTTGCCAATAATGCTTTGCGCTTAGTTTCTGCGCTGCGAGATCTCGGCGCCAAACCTGGAGATAAGGTTGCTCTGATTTCCAAAAACTGTGCCGAATGGTTTATTTGCGATTTAGCCATGATGCTTGGTGATTACATCAGTGTACCTATTTTTCCAACCGCAGGCGCTGACACTATCGAATACTGCCTCAGCCATAGTGGCAGCCAACACATCATTGTCGGTAAGTTGGATGATAGTGAGGCTGTCATTACGGTTTTAAATGAAATGCCGAATGTCATCAGTATTGCATTACCCTACGACTCTGCACCGAAATGCCAATACTATTATCAGGATCTCATCAAGCAATACCCACCAAGTTCAGAAAGAGTTCAACACCATGATGATAAGCTAATGTCACTGGTTTATACCTCCGGAACCTCTGGTCAGCCCAAGGGGGCAATGTTGACGTATGGTGCATTTACTTGGTCTGTACAACAACTGATCAATCTTATTAACTTAAGAGAAGACGATCGCCTCTTCTCATATCTTCCTTTGGCTCATATAACCGAACGCGTTTATATTTTTGGTACGTCTATCCAAGGTGGTGTACAAACGGCTTTTCCTGAATCACTTGAGACGTTTATTGAAGACGTCAGAATGCAGCGACCCACATTTTTTATTTCGGTACCCCGTCTATGGACTTTGTTCCAACAACGAATCCTCGATAAGTTACCACAGCGCAAACTTAATATTTTGCTGAAAGTACCTTTTCTGAACTCACTGATTAAACGAAAAATCGCAGATAGCTTAGGATTAAATAACGCCAGAATACTTGGCTGTGGCTCAGCACCTGTTTCGCCGGCACTGCTTAGTTGGTATCACCAGATTGGGTTAAATATCACTGAAGCTTGGGGGATGACGGAGTCATTCGCCTATAGCACCATTAACTACCCATTTCGAGCAGACAAAATTGGTACAGTAGGAAACTCTGGTCCAGGGGTGAAGATTAAAATCGCTGAAGATGGCGAAATTCTGGTTCTCAGCAAGGGGTTGTTCTCCGGTTATTACAATAATGACATAGCTACTAAAGAGTCATTCGATAATGAGGGGTGGCTTCACACTGGTGATATTGGCTCGATAGACAGCGATGGTTATCTCAGTATTCAAGGCCGCAAGAAAGACACCTTTAAAACAGCAAAAGGTAAATTCGTTGCGCCAGTGCCTATTGAAAAGAAACTGTTCGAATATTCTCGGGTAGAAATGATGTGTATGATTGGCTTGGGCCTACCAGCGCCAATTCTACTGGTTGTGCCTCATGCATTCCCACACTTTGACCGTTCACGTTACGAGCGAACCACTGAAAAAATAATCAAACGTATTAATGCTGAAGTGGAAACACACGAACAGATAAAAGGCGTTTTGATGATCAAAGAGCCTTGGTCGATAGCCAATGGTATTTTGACTCCAACGCTAAAAATCAAACGCCATGTTTTGGAAAAAAAATATCATGAGATCGGGCAAAACTGGCCCAAAGATCAACTGATTGTTTGGGAAAAGTGATACCATTCTGGAAAACTTCCTGATCAGTGAATGGGCGTCGATAAGCAAACCCTCTGAGCCATGGATGGCTCGGCGGAGCTTCAGGGACGAATAAATGCGCGTTTGCGTTTGACGTCCATTCGCTGCACGCCGATGCCCAGTCTGATCATATTTTTATCTAGAATGGTATGATCTTTCATTTGACTAAATAGTACCGATAAAAAGAAACCCCACCAGCTTTCACTGATGGGGTTTTCTAATACTTATTAACTATTTAATAGCTAACTAGGCATTATTTCTTAGCGTTACGCTCTTTAACTTCAGCGATAACTTTTTCTGCTACGTTAGCAGGACATGGTGCGTAGTGTGCGAACTCCATAGAGAACTGACCACGACCAGAAGTCATTGTACGTAGTGTACCGATGTAGCCGAACATTTCAGATAGTGGAACGTCTGCTTTGATACGTACGCCAGTAGCTGCTGCTTGTTGGTCTTTGATCATACCACGACGACGGTTAAGGTCACCGATTACGTCACCAACGTGATCTTCTGGAGTGAATACGTCAACTTTCATGATTGGCTCTAGAAGTTGCGCGCCAGCTTTAGGCATAGTTTGACGGAATGCGCCTTTCGCTGCGATTTCAAATGCGATAGCAGATGAGTCAACTGCGTGGAAGCCACCGTCGAATAGCTCAACTTCAACGTCTAGCGTAGGGAAGCCAGCTAGAACACCGTGAGCCATCATTCCTTCAAAGCCTTTTTCTACTGCAGGCCAGAATTCTTTAGGTACGTTACCACCAACAACTGTTGATTTGAACGTGAAGCCTGAGTTTGGCTCACCTGGTTTGATACGGTAGTCAATCTTACCGAACTGACCAGAACCACCAGATTGTTTCTTGTGTGTGTAGCTATCTTCAACAGCTTTAGTGATTGTTTCACGGTAAGCTACTTGAGGAGCACCAACAATTAGTTCAACACCGTAAGTACGCTTAAGGATGTCCACTTTGATGTCTAGGTGAAGCTCGCCCATGCCTTTAAGGATGGTTTCGCCTGAATCTTCGTCAGTTTCAACTTGGAAAGATGGATCTTCTGCAACCATTTTACCAATCGCGATACCCATTTTCTCAGAACCGTTTTTATCTTTAGGCGCAACAGCGATAGAGATTACAGGCTCAGGGAAGATCATTGGTTCTAGAGTACATTCGTGTTTAACATCACATAGAGTGTGACCAGTTTGAACGTTCTTCATACCAACGATAGCGATGATGTCACCAGCTTGAGCTTCAGTGATCTCAGTACGGTCGTTCGCTTGCATCTCAACCATACGGCCGATACGCTCAGTTTTACCAGTTGCAGAGTTAAGAATGGTGTCACCCTTCTTAATGCGACCTGAGTAAATACGTACGAATGTAAGAGCACCAAAACGGTCATCCATGATCTTAAATGCAAGAGCTTTAAGTGGTAGCTCAGCGTCTACGATCGCTTTCTCACCAGTTGGTTCACCAGTTTCTGGGTCTGTTAGATCTTGTGGCTCAACTTCTGTTGGGCTTGGTAGGTAATCTACTACTGCGTCAAGAACAAGTTGCATACCTTTGTTTTTGAATGCAGAACCACAGAATGTTGGGAAGAACGCTAGGTCACGAGTACCTTTACGGATACAAGCTTTAACTTGCTCAACAGTTGGCTCTTCGCCTTCCATGTAAGCCATCATTAGCTCGTCATCTTGCTCAACTGCTGTTTCGATCAGCATTTCACGGTATGTTTCTACATCGTCAACCATGTCTGCAGGAACGTCTTGGATTGAGTAGTTCTCTGGAAGACCAGAGTCATCCCATACGTATGCTTGACGGTTTAGGATATCAACCACACCTACGAAATCGTCTTCACGACCGATAGGTAGAGTCATAACTAGTGGGTTTGCACCAAGTACGTTTTTAACTTGCTCAACTACGTTGAAGAAGTCTGCACCCATACGGTCTAGTTTGTTTACGAAAATGATACGTGAAACTTCAGATTCGTTAGCGTAACGCCAGTTAGTTTCTGACTGAGGTTCTACACCGCCAGAACCACAGAATACACCGATACCGCCATCAAGAACTTTAAGTGAACGGTATACTTCAACTGTAAAGTCAACGTGTCCAGGAGTATCGATAACGTTTAGACGGTGATTTTTCCACTCACACGTTACAGCTGCTGACTGGATAGTAATACCGCGCTCTGCTTCTTGAACCATGAAGTCTGTAGTAGACTCACCATCGTGAACCTCACCAGTTCTATGGATTTTACCTGTAAGCTTTAGAATACGCTCAGTGGTAGTGGTTTTACCCGCGTCAACGTGCGCGAAAATACCAATGTTTCTGTATTTCGATAAATCTGCCATTGTCTTACTCTGTTAATAGGATATAAAATGCGCGCAGAGTATATCATAATCTGTCAAGACTGATACCCCTGCAAGCCGCTGCCCTTAAAAAATATTTAACTACAGCTAATGATCGTGAAATATAGGCGATTCCTTCCCAAGACGCGAGCTAATTCAAAAATATTTTCTTTTACTCTCATATTTTAGGAATCGACCCGCACTTATAGCTCATCGAATGCCTCAATAGCCTCTGATAGTTTCTTAACGCCATGTATCTGCATTCCTGCAACACCACCTTTAGGCATATTCGCAGCAGGTACAATGGCCCTTTTAAAACCATGTTTGAATGCTTCATTTAAACGTTCTTGTCCACTTGGTACTGGACGAATTTCCCCCGCCAGTCCCACTTCACCGAAAATAACGACGTCTTTTGGTAGTGGTTTGTCACGAAAGCTAGATAAAAGAGCCATTAATAGTGCTAAGTCCGCACTGGTTTCAGTTACCTTTACACCGCCCACCACATTTACAAACACATCTTGGTCTGCCATTTGTAGCCCACCGTGCTTATGTAATACAGCAAGTAGTAATGAGAGTCGGTTTTGTTCCAGACCTACGGCAACACGTCTAGGGTTAGCTAACTGTGAGTAATCCACCAATGCTTGTATTTCAACAAGCAAAGGTCGAGTACCTTCCCACACAACCATGACAGAGCTTCCAGATGTATCCTCTTCTCCACGTGAGAGGAAGATCGCAGATGGGTTACTCACTTCTCGTAGCCCTTGCCCTGTCATTGCGAAGACACCAAGTTCATTGACTGCACCAAAGCGGTTTTTGTGGCTACGCAAGGTTCGAAAGCGAGTATCAGAGCCCCCATCCAGCAACACTGAGCAATCGATAATATGCTCCAGTACTTTAGGACCAGCCAAAGTACCGTCTTTAGTGACGTGACCGACAATAAACACCGCGACATTGTTTTGCTTGGCGTAACGAGTCAACGCTGTCGCTGATTCTCTTACCTGAGCCACGGTGCCTGGTGATGATTGAACATCGGCCACATGCATAACCTGAATGGAGTCAATCACCATGATTCTTGGTTGCTCTTTTTCTGCTACCTGACAAATCTTATCAACGTTGGTTTCGGAGAGCATTTTCAGATGTTCTTTAGGCAGACCTAATCGTGAAGCTCGCATAGCAACCTGCTGAAGTGATTCTTCACCCGTCACATAAAGCGTTGGCATTTGAGATGAAAGCAAACACATTGTCTGTAACAAAAGTGTGGACTTACCTGCTCCCGGATTACCACCAATTAAGATTGCTGCTCCAGGAACAACACCACCACCTAACACCCGATCTAACTCTTTAAAACCGCTGCTAAAACGTGGCACTTCCTGCAAATTGATTTCAGAGAGAGTTTGAACCGTAGACTCTACGCTACCAGCATAACCACTAAGACGCTCATTGCGTGCAACTTGTGGAGAGGCTGCTAGTCTCACTTCAGCGATGGTATTCCACGCGCCACAAGCATTACACTGGCCTTGCCAACGGGGAAAATCTGCGCCGCAATCGTTACACACATAAGCACGTTTTGCTTTTACCATGGTTCCTCAAATTCATCTAAGTTGTGACAGCGAGACTTTAATAATATGTTGAATCAATGCAACATATTGCTAAAGAAATCACTATCAATGCCGATTTTACTAAGAGAACACTACTCTAACAGAAAACTATGCAGCAATCTGAAATTCTCTCCCTCGCTGAACGGCTCATCCCAGCTTATAAATCAGCCGACTTTGAGCAACTCCTGAATAAATTCACAGGAGGCCAGCCGCCGTCTGTCAAACTTTTAGTAAAGATGGAATTGAATCGAGTCATGACGCCATGTACCAAAAGCATCGACTTGAGAGGGCGAGTTCAGGGTGAATGCAGAGAATACGACTTAGATGGACGTAAACATTGGCTTGATGATGTTGCGTTTAACTCATATCACAAGAATATTAAAAAGTTTGGCGCTTATACCGAAGGGGTTTGGGAAAGCTTAATCAATACTCGTAACAACTTTCGAGTAATGAAGCAGCAAGGTACTTTAAATCAAAGTAAAAACGCCACAATTGAAGGTAGTTTTGAGGTTGAACCTATCAAATTGGGTTACGATCTTAAACGCTTGGAAAACCGCTTAAGACTTAATACTCAAGTAAAAATTCACCTACCGAGTAATGAGCAAGTTGTTCATGGTTTGAGTGTTGATTTATCTGCATCGGGCGCTAAATTCAAAGTTCCTTCCGCATTCAACTACAAACTTGGCGATACTATTTGGGTTCAGTTCACTGAACTGAGTAAAAGCACCCAAGTTGAAGGTTTAAACAAACCCATTGAGTACCGCGTTTTAGGAGTCGATGAATCTTATGACAATGATGCCGTCAAATATTTGCGTACATTGAAACTATCTGAAAGCGAAATCATTGAAAAAGTAATTGCTATATCATTAAAAAACAACAGCCAAAAAGCTCGCCATGATAACCAAGATAAAATCATCAGGGCTCGGACCCGAGGCTACGAGCATATCTATCTCAAGCATACTTGTAATCTACCCGTATTTTTTAGCGGTAATGAACTAAAACTGGCATTACTTACTGAAAATAATCACTCACTTTGGCAATACTGGCACGATGAGCGTAACCAACAGTCTTTAAGCAGTTTGTTTAATCAAAGTCGAATGGAAATGCTGACAAAACCTGGGGTAAGTGGCAGCAACAACGTGCTTTACGCTTTCAAACATGAGCACCAGGATAAAACATTCTTCTTTTCTATGATGATGCCTGAAGCCACTAGCGAACAACGCAAATTATTCTGGCATATCGGTGCTCGTAAAGAGAGCTGGAAGGCTTTCCGTCTATCTGTGTTCGAACTTTCAGAGCAAGAAAGAGAAGAGCTCGCGGCCCATTCAACCGAACTGGCAAATCAATCCAACAAATTAACTCACTGTGGAATACTTCAAGAAATCAGTGATTTCAGCTCTTCAAAAGATTACCTATTAGTTGATAAACCGCAACTACCAAGCAGTGCTCTTAACTCATTTCGTCATCCACGCAAAGTGTTGGGCGCACCAACAGGTATCTATTTTGACGCTCGTTCGCGTCGTAAAGAGCCACGCTATCGTTTAAAAACACCACTTAACGTCATTCAAAATGGCCAAGTACTCGGCGACGGCGCCACTGTAGATCTGTCAAAACGTGGGCTAAATGTGCTCATGAATAGCCCTGTGCAATTGAAAGCGGGTGACATGATCAACATCGATTATCTAGAGCTGAAACTGTACGACAAAAACTTACCTCTAAATAATGTGCCTTATCAAGTAATACGCATCGGACCTGAAGGACAGCGTCTGCATCTAATGATCGACGAAACCGCTCAGACAATGAAAATGATCGCTTTTTTCAACAGCATCATTGAGAACAATCAAGATAAACTCAAGCCAAAAGAAGAGATTCTTCCTAGCCCTCAATTACTTGAAGGGTTACATAATATACTGCTCTACAAAATCGTCAGCGCGCCTATTTTTGTTGAAAAAAGTGGCCCAAGCTTAAAACCGAAAGTAATTGGAGTGAATTATCCTCTGCCGTCACATCTAGTCTTATTTGCTAAGTTGGGGCAGGAAGGTCAGCTATCTCTTGAGCCTATTTTTAAAGGGCATACGAATACTTTGCTAGCAACCCCCATGAAACGAATCGATGGTGCGGAAGCTCAGTACAATGAGGTTTATATAGCGGCAATTAAGTTTGGGACTCGCATTCAATCAGTTGAAACCAAGTTGTTGAGTGATTTCGCAACTACTAGAGAGAGAATTAAGTTCATTCAGAAAGCACAATTAATGGGAGAAATTTTTGTTTTACGCCTCTGTGGAGCACCGGTTTTTGATCCATTTACAGTACTTTTAAAGCGTGACTTAGATGAACTAACACAAATTAGCGCCCACCAAGCAAAAACATTAGAAAAAGAAATCGGCTCAATTTCAGGTTATGGCGAAATCATTGATGTGACGGAAGAAGTTCTTATTCGACTAGAGTTAACCAATTAACTCTTCAACCAATAAAAATCCAGTGTCGACACTGAATTTTTTACATAGCGATTAAAACAAAACGTTATGCCATCTTAGATAAAAATATGATCAGACTGAGCATATCTGTGTAACAACAAATGGGCATCGAACACAAACGCGCATCAATTCGTCCGTGAACCTCCGCTGAGCCATCTCTGGCTCAGAGGGCTTGCGTATCGATGCCCATTCACTGATCTATTAATTTTCCAGATTGGTATTACTCACTAGCCGTAAGATCTACTTTCTCTTTCGCTTGCTGAGCTTCACGCAGATTTTTATAGATACGTCCCATTTCAATAAACGAATAACGATGCTCTACGTATTCGTATACATTAAATGAGATTGCAAGTTTATAGAGCGATACAGCATGGGCATAGTCACCTTGCATTTGGTAACGCTTACCTAAATAGAAATAAGCTTCCGTTAAACGTTGTGCCAATAAGTTGTTATCTCTAGTACTTGTCAACACCGCTTTAAAAAGCTGCTCTTCTGAAATCTCGTCGAGCATCATAGCAACTAGCAACCAACCCCATTCATCATTGTGAGATTTAAGCTGTTCAGTGAGCTCAATTTTTGCAGCTTTAGGATCGAGATCCATCTTGATGATGTAACGCCAAAGAGCACGAAACGGATCATTCGGATCCATTTGATAGTGTTTATCTGCTTCATCGAATGCAAGTTGTGGGCGATCTCCATAATAAAGTGCAACCGCTCGATTACGCATTGCATACTCATTGTCTGGATCAAGTTCTAAAGTTGAATCAAAGGATTCATAAGCCGCGTCAAAATCACCAGCCTCTGTATAATAAACACCCAGTAAATTGAAGACATCGGGCTGTGCAGGGTTAAGCGTTAACGACTGAGTAAAATCTAAACGAGCCAGACCTCGTAATCCCACACTGTCATAAGCATTGCCTCGCTCAAAAAGCATTTTTGCTCGTATTTCGTCTGTTAAATCAGAGCGTTGTAATAATTGCGTCAAGCGTGCGATTTGAACTTCTTGTTGAACATTTGCCTGTAAAGGAATAGCCATTGGTGGATAAACCCATGGTACAGTTTGATCCGATTCTGATGAGGTGCTCGCACATCCAGCTAATAGCATTAGCGCTGCACTGGCCGCTGCGGTTTTGAACCATTTCACTAATAGATACTCCTGTATACCCCTAACGCATGAAAAAGGGAGCGAATTACGCTCCCTTTATAACACGCTTTTTAGATAAAATGCGAAAACAGTTCGCATTCATCTTTTACGTAAACTTATTCTGCTTCTGGAGCTGAATCAGTTGCTGCTTCTGTAGCTGGCTTCTCTACCGCTTCTTTCATACTTAGACGAACACGGCCTTGGCGATCGATTTCAAGTACTTTAACTTGAACTTCTTGGCCTTCAGTTAGGAAGTCAGACACTTTCTCTACACGCTGATCAGCGATTTGAGAAATATGAACTAGACCGTCTTTACCTGGCAGAACAGTTACGAATGCTCCGAAGTCTGCTAGACGAGCAACTTTACCCGTGTAGATCTTACCAACTTCAACTTCAGCAGTGATTTGCTCGATACGACGAATCGCTTCTTTCGCTTGCTCACCAGAAGTTGCTGCGATCTTGATTGTACCGTCATCTTCGATTTCGATAGTTGTACCAGTCTCTTCAGTCAGAGCACGGATAACTGCACCACCTTTACCGATAACGTCTTTGATCTTCTCAGCGTTGATCTTCATTGTGTGGATACGTGGAGCAAATTGAGAGATATCTGCACGAGCACCAGAGATAGCTTGATCCATCACAGATAGGATATGCTTACGTGCACCTTGCGCTTGGTTAAGAGCAATTTGCATGATCTCTTTAGTGATACCTTCAATTTTGATGTCCATTTGAAGTGCAGTGATACCAGTGTTAGTACCTGCTACTTTAAAGTCCATATCACCTAGGTGGTCTTCGTCACCAAGGATGTCTGAAAGAACAACGAAATCGTCGCCTTCTTTAACAAGACCCATTGCGATACCCGCAACAGAAGACTTGATTGGTACACCAGCATCCATAAGAGCTAGAGAAGTACCACAAACAGAAGCCATTGAAGAAGAACCGTTTGATTCAGTGATTTCTGAAACCACACGTACTGTGTACGGGAATTCTTCTGGAGAAGGCATTACTGCTGCAATACCACGTTTAGCCAGTTTACCGTGGCCGATTTCACGACGCTTAGGTGAACCTACAAAACCAGTTTCACCAACACAGTATGGAGGGAAGTTGTAGTGTAGTAGGAAGTAATCTTTCTTCTCACCAGTTAGTTCGTCGATGATTTGAGCATCACGTTGAGTACCTAGAGTTGCCGTTACTAGAGCCTGAGTTTCGCCACGAGTAAATAGCGCAGAACCGTGAGTACGTGGAAGAACGCCAGTACGTACGTCTAGTGCACGAACCATGTCTTTTTCACGGCCATCGATACGTGGGTTACCAGCGATGATGCTACGACGTACAACTACTTTCTCTAGATCGTGGAAAATAGTGTGTACTTCTTTTAGGTTCAACTCTTCGTTTTCAGCAAGTAGCTTCTCGTTTACTTCTGCACTGATTTCATGGATGCGGTCATAACGCGCCATTTTTTCAGTGATTTGGTAAGCTTCAACCAATTTAGCTTCAGCAAGTTCAGCAATTTTCGCTTTAAGCTCTGTGTTCTCAGCAGGTGCAGTCCAGTTCCATGCAGGAGTAGCAACTTCAGCTGCAAACTCATTGATTGCATTGATTACAGTTTGTTGTTGGTCGTGACCAAATACAACTGCAGAAAGCATCTCTTCTTCAGTTAGGTTGTCAGCTTCTGATTCAACCATTAGAACTGCAGAATCAGTACCAGCAACAACTAGGTCTAGACGAGACGTCGCTAGTTCTTTTTCACTTGGGTTCAGTACTAGTTGACCATCGATGTGACCAACACGTGCAGCACCGATAGGACCGTTGAATGGGATACCTGAAATCGCAAGCGCTGCAGAAGTACCAATCATAGTTACGATGTCTGGCTGAACATCTGGGTTCACAGACATTACTGTTGCGATAACTTGAACTTCGTTAGTAAAGCCATCTGGGAACAGTGGACGGATTGGGCGGTCGATCAGACGAGCGATAAGAGTTTCGCCTTCTGAAGGACGACCTTCACGTTTGAAGAAGCCACCAGGGATCTTACCTGCAGCGTAAGTACGCTCTTGGTAGTTTACAGTTAGAGGGAAGAAATCTTGGCCTTCTACTGCTTCTTTTTTACCAACAACAGATACGAATACTGCGGTATCATCCATAGTAACCATTACTGCTGATGTTGCTTGACGAGCAATAACACCTGTTTCTAGCGTTACAGTGTGGTTGCCATACTGAAACGTTTTAACAACTGGTTTTTCGAACATGTAAATATTCCTTGCTCTGAGCTAATGCCCAGACTAAATAAATGAATCTCACACATTACGAATCGCGACTAGTGAAAACGCGCTTCACTATGCCAACAAAAGAGGGCTTGCAAACACGCTTTGGATAGCCGCGACCGTTTGGTCGACGTGGTTGACTGTAATGTAGTGAGCTTAGGTTTAAAATCCTAATGAAGGATTTCGCCGCGCATAGTATATACCCGCTTGCAGCAAGATGCTAATTTCAGGAAAAAATTGGGGTATTTTTCTCCTCCCTTTTCAAGGGGAGAACTAAATAGCAGACACAAAAAAGGGGCATAATGCCCCTTTTTCTTAAACCTGCTTGGCAGACGTCGATTAGCGACGTAGACCTAGACGGCTGATTAGCGCGTGGTAACGCTCTAGATCTTTACCTTTTAGGTAGTCTAGAAGTTTACGACGGCTAGAAACCATACGTAGAAGACCACGACGGCTGTGGTGATCGCCTTTGTGTTCTTTGAAGTGACCTTGTAGGTGGTTGATAGAAGCTGTAAGTAGTGCTACTTGAACTTCTGGTGAACCTGTGTCGCCTTCAGAACGTGCGTATTCTGCAACGATTGCTGCTTTAGTTTCTGCATTCAGAGACATAATTCTCTCCTAAAGAGTTAAGTTTATATTTGTGTCGCCAATCTCTGATTCAGCCGACACGAGGAGCGTGGATTATAGGGAATTACCTTTAACCACACAAGCGCTATTTCTAGATATTACTGCGGAAAAACAACCAAACGTTTTGGGGCTACCTTTCCATCATTATCGATTTCAGCAACACCTAAGAACAAACGTTCTTCGCCGCCAGTCATACGAACAATGCCTTCAGTTGGAGCTCCAAATACCTGAACAGGCTGTCCGTGTTGAACCATATCAACCAACTCAGACACAAGGTTTACTTCTGGCAAATCTTGTACAGCGGTATCCATTGGCAACAGTAATTCATCAAGAACATCATAAGGTGAACGTTCTTCACGGTGTGCCTGCTCAACCATTTCGTTAAGCTGCTCAAGCGTCACCATATTTTCATATGGATATTTCGCTACACCAGTACGACGCAGCATAGTTACATGCGCGCCACAACCTAGCATTTCACCTAAATCGTCAACTATTGTACGGATGTAAGTGCCTTTTGAGCAGTGAACTTCCATCTCAACTTCACCGTTGTCAAAACGATGCAGTACGATGTCGTAAACAGTGATTTTGCGAGACTCACGCGGAACTTCGATACCTTGACGAGCATATTCGTACAATGGACGACCTTGGTATTTCAATGCCGAAAACATTGATGGTACTTGGTCTGTTTCACCACGGAATTTTTCGATACAGCTCATCAGCGTTTCACGATCAACATTCACGTCACGTGTTTCAACCACTTCACCGTCTGAATCTGATGTATCGGTACGTTCACCCAGTTTTGCAATCACACGATAACGCTTATCGGAATCAAGCAAAAACTGAGAAAACTTAGTCGCTTCGCCTAAACAAATAGGCAGCATTCCGGTTGCAAGTGGGTCTAGCGCTCCGGTATGCCCTGCTTTTTCAGCAAAGAAAAGGCGTTTAACTTTTTGTAAGGTGTCGTTGGATGAGATGCCAGTTGGTTTATCAATCAGCACCACACCATTAATCGGACGCCCTTTACGACGACGAGCCATTACTCTTCGTCCTCACGACCTGCTTCTTTTTGCTTTTGCTTGTCGCTACTTACTACTTCAGAAACAAGGTTAGACATACGCATACCTTCAACTAAGGTGCTGTCGTAATGGAAACGAATTTCTGGAGTTAGACGTAAGCGAATACGCTTACCAAGCATCATACGGATATGAACTTCGTGTTCACGTAAAGCTTTTAGACAAGACTCTGGAGTTTGCTCACCAACACATAGGAAAGTTACGAATACTTTCGCGTAAGCGAGATCACGAGAAACTTCCACGTCAGAAATGGTCACCATTCCTAAACGAGAGTCACGAACTTCGCGTTGAAGGATCATTGCGAGTTCTTTTTGTAATTGTTGAGACACACGTTGAGTGCGGCTAAATTCTTTTGGCATAATTTTCTCACTAATAGAAAGAATGGGGGAATGGTATTCCCACTCCCCCATGGCGTATTCAACAACCGAACATTGCCGTTAATACTACTGTATTAATGAACCCAATTTCGCTTATCGATTGACGAACTTAGCAACAAAGGATTCATTAATTTTAGCGAATTAATCGATGGTACGTTGGATTTCGATAGTCTCGAATACTTCGATTTGGTCGCCTACGCGAACATCGTTGTAGTTCTTAACGCCGACACCACACTCGTAACCATTCTTAACTTCTTGCATGTCGTCTTTAAAGCGACGTAGCGACTCAAGTTCACCTTCGTAGATAACCACGTTATCACGTAGTACACGAATCGGAGCGTTACGCTTGATAACACCTTCAGTAACCATACAACCTGCGATTGCGCCTAGTTTCGGTGACTTAAATACGTCACGAACTTCAGCAAGACCAATGATCTCTTGCTTGAATTCTGGAGCAAGCATACCGCTCATTGCCGCTTTAACTTCGTCAATCAATTGGTAAATGATTGAGTAGTAGCGTAGGTCGATGCTTTCGTTTTCAACAGCACGACGAGCTGAAGCATCCGCACGAACGTTAAAGCCAACAACGATAGCATTAGATGCTGCTGCTAGTACTACGTCAGTTTCAGTAATACCACCAACACCAGAACCTACGATGTTTACTTTCACTTCTTCAGTCGATAGTTTCATCAATGAATCAGCGATTGCTTCAACAGAACCTTGTACGTCAGCTTTCAGTACGATGTTCAATTCAGAAACGTCACCAGAAGTCATGTTAGAGAACATGTTCTCTAGTTTAGATTTCTGCTGACGAGCTAGTTTCACTTCACGGAACTTACCTTGACGGTAGTTTGCAACTTCACGAGCTTTACGTTCATCACGTACAACTGTCGCTTCATCACCCGCAGCAGGTACACCTGAAAGACCTAAAATCTCTACAGGAATAGAAGGACCAGCTTCGTTGATTTCGTTACCTACTTCGTCACGCATAGCACGTACACGACCGTACTCTTGACCACAAAGAACGATGTCGCCTTTGTTCAGAGTACCAGACTGTACAAGTACCGTTGCGATTGGACCACGACCTTTATCTAAACGTGATTCGATAACCACACCAGAAGCCATGCCGTCTTTCACAGCTGTCAGTTCTAGAACTTCTGCTTGTAGCAGGATAGCTTCTAGAAGTTGGTCAATGTTAGTACCCTGTTTTGCAGAGATGTGAACGAACATGTTCTCACCGCCCCACTCTTCAGGAATAACATCGTACTGTGCCAGTTCGTTCTTCACGTTATCTGGGTTAGCAGTGTCTTTATCGATCTTGTTCACAGCAACAATCAGAGGTACACCCGCCGCTTTCGCGTGCTGGATAGCTTCGATTGTTTGTGGCATCACGCCATCGTCCGCTGCAACGACAAGTACAACGATATCTGTCGCTTGAGCACCACGAGCACGCATAGACGTAAACGCCGCGTGTCCAGGAGTATCAAGGAACGTGATCATACCGTTTGGTGTTTCAACGTGGTATGCACCAATGTGCTGTGTAATACCACCCGCTTCACCTGATGCAACGTGTGTACGACGAATGTAGTCAAGTGTTGATGTTTTACCATGGTCTACGTGACCCATGATGGTAACAACTGGTGCACGAGAAACTTTTTCAAACTCGTTGTCACGGTCTTGCATTACCGCTTCTTCAAGTTCGTTTTCTTTACGAAGAATAACTTTGTGACCCATTTCTTCAGCAACAAGTTGTGCTGTTTCCTGGTCAATCACCTGGTTAATCGTTGCCATCGCGCCCATCTTCATCATCACTTTGATGACTTCAGTACCTTTCACTGACATTTTGCTTGCCAGTTCAGAAACTACGATAGTTTCGCCGATAACAACATCTGATTTAGCAACGACTGCACTCTTATCAAAGCCATGTTGCATTGATGTTGGTTTTGCAATCTTGCCTGCTTTACGGCCTTTACCACCACGACGAGTTTCGCGCTCTTGCTTGTCATCACGATTAGACATTTTTGTCTTTTTCGTCTTGGTTGAAGCACCACGGCGACGACCACCTTCTTCACGACGGTCTGCTTCATCTTCTGCCGCACGAGCATAGCTCGAGGTGGTCACATGGTAATCTGTATTATCGTCCATACTACCCTTTTTCTCTTCTTCCGCAGACCAACGCTCATTATTCTGTTCAGCCAATGCACGTGCTTTCTCAAGCTGGCGAAGACTCTCTTCTTCAGCTTTACGCTTAGCTTCTTCTTCCTGACGACGCTTCAATGCTTCGGCTTCTTTTCGCGCTGCTTCTTGCTTCGTTTTATCTTCAGCAGAACGTTCACGTTGCGCCCCACCCTGTGCATCACGCTTAGCTTCTTCTGCTTCACGTTTTGCTTTTTCTTCTGCTTCACGTTTTGCTTTTTCTTCTGCTTCACGTTTCGCTTGAGCTTGCGCTTCCACTTCACGTTTTGCAGCTTCTTCAGCTTCACGTTTCGCTAATTCTTCAGCTTCACGCATAGCAACTTCTTCTGCTTCGCGTTTTGCCTCATCTTCTATTGCACTGCGCTTAACATACGTTCGTTTTTTGCGCACTTCAACTTGAACATCCTTACTTTTACCGCCACCTGCACTAACACTTAGTGTGCTGCGGGTTTTACGCTGGAGCGTTAAACGAGTTGGCTCAGATCCTGAGCCCTCTCCATGTTCCTTACGTAAGTGATTCAGAAGTTTGCTTTTTTCATCTTCTGATACGCTGTCTGAACTCGTTTTTTTCATACCAGCATCAGCAAGTTGTTCTAATAAGCGGTCAACTGGAGTACCAATTTCTTCACTCAGTGCTTTAACTGTAAGTTGTGTCATGCCGCTTTCTCCCTTGCTGAAATTATGCGTCTTCGCCGAACCAACAAATGTTACGAGCTGCCATAATTAGCTCGCCAGCACGTTCTTCGGTTAGACCGTCAATACCTTCAAGATCGTCGATACCTTGATCTGCTAAATCTTCAAGTGTCACTACACCTTTAGCAGC
Source organism: Vibrio ziniensis (assembly GCF_011064285.1). Classification (NCBI taxonomy): domain Bacteria; kingdom Pseudomonadati; phylum Pseudomonadota; class Gammaproteobacteria; order Vibrionales; family Vibrionaceae; genus Vibrio; species Vibrio ziniensis. Next base: position 592,232 of record NZ_CP049331.1, on the reverse strand, counting down.
AAGTTTAAATGCCATATCGCGCTCAAGACCTGCTAGAGAAAGTAGATCTTCAGCTGGCTCTAAGCCTTCGAACGATTCTTCTTGTGCCAATGCGATTGTTGTCAATGCATCTTTGGCACGGTTACGTAGTTCTTCAACAAGATCTTCATCCAGACCGTCTACTTCTAGTAGTTCATTTACTGGAACGTACGCAACTTCTTCCAATGTTGAGAAACCTTCTTCAACCAATAGCTCAGCAAAATCTTGCTCGATATCAAGGTACTTCATAAAGTTCTCGATAGCTGCCATTGATTCTTCTTGGTGTTTCTTGTTTAGATCAGCAACCGTCATTACGTTCAGTTCCCAACCAGATAGTTGAGATGCAAGACGTACGTTTTGACCGTTACGACCGATAGCTTGAGCTAGGTTATCGGCTTCAACAGCGATATCCATTGAGTGTGCATCTTCATCAACGATGATAGAAGCGACATCAGCAGGAGCCATTGCATTGATAACGAACTGCGCTGGGTTATCATCCCAAAGCACGATATCGATACGCTCGCCACCAAGCTCGCTAGATACTGCTTGTACACGTGCACCACGCATACCTACACACGCACCAACAGGGTCGATGCGACGATCATTGGTTTTCACTGCGATTTTCGCGCGAGAACCAGGATCACGAGCAGCGCCTTTCAGTTCGATCATCTCTTCGCCGATTTCAGGCACTTCTACACGGAACAGTTCAGCCAACATTTCAGGCTTAGAACGTGTAACGAAAAGTTGGAAACCACGAGCTTCTGGAGCCACTTTGTACAGAAGGCCACGGACACGGTCGCCTGGACGGAAGTTTTCACGAGGAAGTTGGTCTTCACGCAAAATTACCGCTTCAGCGTTGTTGCCAAGATCTAGGATAACAGTCTCACGGTTAACCTTCTTAACCACACCCGTTACTAGCTCACCTTCATTATCGATAAACTGTTCAACGATTTGTGCGCGCTCTGCTTCACGTACTTTTTGCACGATTACTTGCTTAGCAGTTTGCGTTGTGATGCGGTCAAACGTTACAGATTCGATTTCTTCTTCGTAGTAATCGCCTAACTTAACTGAATCATCATCATAAGATGCAGCTTCTAGAGACATCTCTTTAGTTGGGTTTTCTACTTCGTCTACCACTAACCAACGACGGAAAGTTTCAAACTCACCAGTTTTGCGGTCGATAGCAACACGAACATCTACGTCAATTTCGTATTTTTTCTTAGTTGATGTTGCTAGCGCAATTTCAAGCGCTTCAAAAATACGCTCACGAGGTACTGCTTTTTCGTTCGAAACAGCCTCTACAACCGCTAAAATTTCTTTACTCATTGTTATAGCCTCTTAAGCTCTTTTCTCTAGGAGAACTAAAATTTAGGGATCAGGTTAGCTTTTGAAATATTGCTAATAGCAAAATGTTCTTCTTGTCCGTCTACAGTTACAGCAACAGTTTCACCATCAACTGAGTGAATGATGCCTTTCCATTTACGACGGTTTGCTACAGCCATTTTCAATACGATGCTGACCTCGTGACCGATAAACTGATCATAATGTGCAGCTTTAAAGAGTGGTCTTTCCAAACCTGGCGAAGACACTTCTAAGTTGTAAGCCACAGTGATCGGATCTTCAACATCCAATACAGCACTCACTTGGTGACTAACTTCTGCACAATCATCAACGTTAATACCATTTTCATGATCAATGTAGATACGTAGTGTTGAGTGTTGCCCTGCTCGAACAAACTCTAGTCCAACTAACTCATAACCCGAAGCAGCCACAGGAGCTTCAAGCATGTCTGTTAATTGTCTTTCTAAACCAGTCATTTAAACCACTCCAGAAACAAAAAAAGGGCATAGAGCCCAATTTAAATTCCAAGCAAAGCACCTGTATTTCACGTTAAGAAACACAGATAACAAAAAACCCCGAAAGTCGGGGTTTTTGCTGCTGGACCCTGATAAATTGAGAATTTCTTCTCAACTGCAGTGAGGTAAACACTGCCAAACTTGCAACAATCACCACTCTAAGAATAGAAGATAATTGGTTGCGGGGGCCGGATTTGAACCGACGACCTTCGGGTTATGAGCCCGACGAGCTACCAAGCTGCTCCACCCCGCGTCCGACTTGCGAGCATTATACGCTCAACAAGGTGTTTTACAAGTTTGTAAACATGGTGCCGAGAGAGGGACTCGAACCCTCACACCGAAGCGCTAGCACCTCATGCTAGTGTGTCTACCAATTTCACCATCTCGGCATAACCTTTCTTACTTTACAGTAAGATTATTGAGGAATTTCGTCGCCTGTTGAGGCTGGAGTTTCACTCAATGCACCTTCAGTTGTTTGCTCGATCACTTGACCTTTAGTAGGGTCAACCCATTGTGATTCCGCTTTGTGAGTAGACATATTGCCTAACACAAGACTAAAGATGAAAAATACTGTTGCAAAAATTGCAGTCATTCGGGTTAGAAAATTTCCTGAGCCGCTCGCGCCAAACACTGTGTTTGAAGCACCAGCACCGAATGAGGCCCCCATATCTGCGCCTTTACCTTGCTGGATCAACACTAGGCCAATGATACCAACCGCTGCCAACAGGTAAATCACAAGTAGAACTGTAAACATCGCTTCCACCTATGTTCCAAATTGTTGAGCCAGCGCCGTTCTAATCATTTCCGTTTGTTTTTGAAAACCAGATGACAAGAACAAGGCTAGCGACCTCCTCAACGAAGGCGGAGGCAATACTATCGGATGCGAGTATGACTGACAAGGGATATTTATTAAAAATATCTAGTTTGCTTATTAAACGGTCAAAAAAGGCTCAAAGTGATATTAGTTTAAACTTGGCTCCAAATTTCTAACTCGCTTAAAAACTTAGGAGCCAATAAAAACAAGACTTAACAGTTAGCTTTAACTGCTTCTGCAATTTTTAAAGCTGAAGATTTAACAAGATCTGCGTCTTCACCTTCAACCATTACGCGAAGCAAAGGCTCAGTACCTGACTTACGGAGTAATACCCGACCTTTTGCGCCAAGTTGCGCTTCGACTTCTTTAACGCTTGCGATCACGGCATCAGCTTCAAGTGGATTGGAATCACCACTAAAACGCACATTTTCGAGAACTTGAGGGTACAGTGTCATGCCTTTTGATAGCTCACCTAATGACATATTACTACCCACGATTGAAGCCAATACTTGCAACGCAGCGACAATTGCATCACCGGTGGTGACTTTATCAAGCAGGATGATATGGCCTGAGTTCTCAGCACCAATCTTCCAACCTTTCGCCAGCAATTGTTCCATAACATAACGGTCGCCAACAGCAGCGCGCACAAACGGAATACCTAACTGCTTCAAGCCATTTTCCATACCTAGGTTAGTCATTAGGGTACCAACAACACCACCTTTCAGTTCACCTCTGCGCAATGCATCACGAGCAATGATATAAGCAATTTGGTCACCATCGACTTTGTTACCATTCTCATCAACCATGATCAAACGGTCACCGTCACCGTCAAAAGCCAGACCTAAATGGGCTTGTTCTTCAACAACACGCTTTTGCAAAGCAGCAACATCTGTAGCTCCCACTTTGTCATTAATGTTGGTTCCATTTGGTTCGATGCCCATGGCAATCACTTCAGCGCCTAGCTCTTTAAAAACATTAGGTGCAATGTGGTAAGTTGCACCATGAGCGCAATCCACCACGATTTTTAATCCAGCTAAGCTCAGCTTACTTGGGAAGGTGCTCTTACAAAATTCAATGTAACGGCCAGCCGCATCCACTAAACGAGAAGCTTTACCTAGCATTGCTGATTCTACACAAGTGATATCTTTATCTAACTCAGCTTCAATAGCTAACTCCACTTCATCCGGAAGTTTTGTACCTTCAGAAGAGAAAAACTTAATACCATTGTCGTAATATGGGTTATGTGATGCAGAAATAACAATCCCCGCTTCAGCACGAAATGTTTGGGTTAAATAAGCGACTGCTGGGGTCGGCATCGGCCCCGTGAGCACAGCTTTTAAGCCAGCTGCGGCCAAACCTGCTTCAAGAGCAGATTCCAACATGTAACCAGAAATGCGGGTATCTTTGCCAATAATGACTTGCTTAGTGCCTTGCTTTGCCAACACTCGTCCAGCAGCCCAACCTAGCTTAAGTACAAAATCAGGCGTGATTGGGTATTGACCAACCTTGCCTCGTACACCGTCAGTACCAAAATAACGTCTTTCGTCAGACATAATATATCCTTAGCTTATTCTTATAACTTATATTTTTATGAGCTTTCATTCATAGCTCGAATAACCTTCATCGCATCTAATGTTTCTTCAACATCATGGACACGAATAATCTGCGCGCCTTTCATTGCAGCAATGGTTGCACATGCCACACTGGCAACCATACATTCCGCAGGCTTCTTATCTAGAAGTTTAAACACCATTGATTTGCGAGACATACCAGCAAGTATCGGTAATCCAAATCGATGGAGTTTTTCTAGATGGGCGAGTAAATGATAGTTGTGCTCAAGTGATTTACCAAAACCAAAGCCGGGATCAAGAATAATATTCTCACGTGTAATACCAGCCTTCTCACATATTGCTAGCTTATCAAGGAGAAAGGTCTCAACTTCGAGCTGAACATTATCGTATTCGGGGTTAATTTGCATCGTTTTTGGCTGTCCTTTCATGTGCATGATGCAAACTGGCACATTGGCTTTTGCAGCGACTTCAAGTGCACCTGGTTCTTGTAGAGATCGGACATCGTTGATTAAATCAGCGCCAGCCTCTATAGATTGGCGCATCACTTCCGCTTTGCTGGTATCAACGGAAATCCACACATCTTGGTTAAACTCACGAATTGCTTTAATTGCGGGGATCACTCGGTGCAGCTCTTCCTCAAGGGTAACTTCAGGAGCACCAGGTCGAGTTGATTCCCCTCCGATATCAATAAAACTGACACCCGCGTCTATCATCTGTTTAGCTCGGATAACAACATTTTCTAACGTGGTATAGCTGCCACCGTCAGAGAAAGAGTCTGGCGTTGTATTGAGAATACCCATCACATGAGGGCGATCGAGGATAAGTTCTTTCGTTGCTGTTCTTAATTTCATTGGTAGTTCATTCTTTGCTCTCCCCTCAGTTTAGGATAGTTAGAGAGGTTTATTTCCACCGAGCTTGAAATGCTCCAACGGAAGCAACCCCTAGAAAAGAGAGAGGAGTTTATTTATATAACCCGGAAACAGAAAACCCCGAACAAGTCGGGGTTTTATAGATAACATAAGATTACTCTGAATCTTTATTTTCAGCTGATGAATCTACCGAAGTCTCTTCTACTTTAGGTTCTTCTTTAGACTCTTCAGCAGAAGCTGCTTTAGCCGCCTCAGCTTTCTTCTCTTCTTGAGCTTTAGCTTGGTCAGCCCAACCAGCAGGTTCACGAATATCTGATTTACGATCCATCAGATCATCGATTTGTCCTGCATCAATCGTCTCATACTTCATCAGTGCATCTTTCATAGAATGCATGATATCCATATTGTCGATAAGAATCTTGCGAGCACGCTCGTAGTTGCGATCGATAATAATACGAATTTCATCATCGATTAGCTTAGCGGTATCATCAGACATATGCTTAGTTTGCGTTACGCTGCGACCAAGGAACACTTCCCCTTCTTCTTCTGCGTATAGCATAGGACCTAACTTCTCCGAAAAGCCCCACTGAGTCACCATCTTACGAGCAATATCAGTAGCACGTTCGATGTCGTTAGAAGCACCTGTTGATACTTTCTCAACACCGTAAATCAATTCTTCCGCAAGACGACCACCGTACAAACTTGAAATCATCGACTCTAGATGTTGTTTCGACATACTTACGCGATCTTGCTCAGGTAAGTACATGGTCACACCCAATGCTCGGCCACGAGGAATGATAGACACTTTATAAACAGGGTCATGTTCAGGTACTAATCGACCAACGATCGCGTGACCTGCTTCATGGTAAGCTGTTGATTCTTTGGTCTCTTCTGACATAACCATTGAGCGGCGTTCCGCCCCCATCATGATTTTGTCTTTAGCCAGTTCAAACTCAACCATTGATACATTGCGTTTGTTGCCACGAGCAGCAAATAGTGCAGCTTCGTTTACAAGGTTTGCTAAGTCTGCACCAGAGAAACCAGGAGTACCACGAGCGATCAGTGATGGCTCAACATCACCTGCTAGAGGAACTTTACGCATGTGGACTTTAAGAATTTGTTCACGACCACGCACGTCTGGCAAGCCTACTACTACTTGACGGTCAAAACGACCAGGACGAAGTAGAGCTGGGTCCAGTACATCTGGACGGTTAGTTGCAGCAATAACGATGATACCTTCGTTGCCTTCAAAGCCATCCATTTCAACCAGCATTTGGTTCAATGTTTGTTCACGTTCATCGTGACCACCACCTACACCTGCGCCACGCTGACGGCCTACAGCATCGATTTCATCGATAAAGATAATACAAGGGGCCGCTTTCTTTGCCTGTTCAAACATGTCACGTACACGAGATGCACCAACACCGACGAACATTTCTACGAAGTCAGAACCTGAGATGGTAAAGAATGGTACTTTTGCTTCACCAGCTATCGCTTTAGCTAACAAGGTTTTACCGGTACCTGGAGGACCAACCATCAACACACCCGTTGGTATTTTACCACCGAGCTTTTGGAATCGGCTTGGATCACGCAAGTAATCAACCAGTTCTTTTACATCTTCTTTCGCTTCATCACAGCCGGCAACATCACCGAATGTGGTTTTGATTTGCTCTTCACTCATCATGCGGGCTTTGCTCTTACCAAAGGACATTGCGCCTTTGCCACCGCCGCCTTGCATCTGGCGCATGAAGAAAATCCACACACCAACAAGCAGAATCATTGGGAACCAAGAAATGAAAATTGTCCCTAGCAGGCTTTGCTCTTCTGGAGCTGTACCTTGGACTTTCACATTTTGATTGATCAAGTCATCAAGCAATTTCTCATCATATACTGGCATATAGGTCACGTAACGTGCACTGCTGCCTCTACGAGTAAAGCTGATCTCACTGTTATTGAATTGAGCTTCTTGAATCTGGCCTTGGCCAACTTCTTGTACAAACGTCGTGTAATCGATAGTACGACCGTTGTTGTCTCCTGGACCAAAACTTTGGAATACAGACATCAATACAACGGCGATTACGAGCCACAGAATTAAATTTTTTGCCATGTCACTCAAGGTGTAAGCCTCTCGATAACTAGTTGTAATTAAAGGTAGGGTACTACAGTTTCTAGGCTGTAGCCATAGTGTTAACTTTTCTCATTACAAGTAAAATAGTTAACCTTTGTAACCAGTGGCGACGATATAAACTTCTCGGGAACGAGCCCTTGAAGAATCTGGTTTACGAATTTTCACAACTTTAAACATGTCTCGGACATCTTTAACGTATTGGTCAAACCCTTCGCCTTGAAACACTTTAACAACAAAACTACCATTAGGCGCAAGAACTTGTCGACACATATCTAATGCTAATTCGACCAGATACATAGCCCTAGGTTGATCCACTGAAAGGTTTCCTGCCATATTTGGTGCCATGTCTGACATTACGACATCGACCATATCTGGCTGAATTCTTTCTAACAGCGCTTCTAATACCGCCTCTTCACGAAAATCCCCTTGAAGAAACGATACACCAGCAATTGAGTCCATTGGTAAAATATCACAAGCAATCACTTGTCCATTATCACCTACAATGCCAACAGCATATTGGGACCAACCGCCAGGAGCAGCCCCCAAGTCAACCACTGTCATTCCAGACTTCAATAATTTGTCTTTTTCTTGAATTTCTTCAATTTTAAAGATAGCACGTGAACGGTAACCTTTCTTTTTAGCTTCATTCACATACTTATCATCAAAGTGTTCTTTCAACCAGCGGCCAGAGCTCGCTGAATGTTTTTGTTTACTCATTCTAATCCTAATCAAACAGCGTCTATCTGAGAAAGTATGGTAGAAAATATAGTCTTCAAAGATAGATGGAGTTAAAATAGCTTTTTTCAACCCTGATAATAAAGAAATTTGGGCGCGTAATGAACCTAAGCAACAAACAAAAGCAGCACCTAAAAGGTCTAGCACACCATTTAAACCCAGTCGTTCTCATGGGCGCTAACGGGCTGACTGAAGCTGTTCTAGCAGAAATCGAAATTGCGCTTGACCACCACGAACTGATTAAAGTGAAAGTGGTGTCTGAAGATCGCGAGACAAAACAACTCATTGTCGATGCGATCGTTCGAGAGACTAAAGCAGAAAAAGTACAAGTTATTGGTAAGGTACTGGTTCTGTATCGTCCTTCAGAGCAGCGTAAGATTGAACTACCTCGTAAGTAATAAAGCTGTTAAGCAATAAAACAAATTGTTACTTAAGATTACAAAAAGGTCGCTACTGCGACCTTTTTATATTTTGGGCTAGCTTAAAACTCAACGATTAGATGTAATCTACTCTGTCAATTTCAAACACTTTGTCGCCACCAGGAGTCACGATAGTGACTTCGTCGCCTTCACTTTTTGCAATTAGACCACGAGCAATCGGTGAACTTACAGAAATACGACCAGCTTTGATATCTGCTTCATCATCACCAACAATTTGGTAAGTTTTTTCTTCATCAGTATCAACATCGATCAGTGTCACTGTAGCGCCAAAAATAACCTTGCCTGTCTTATCCATTTTCGTTACATCGATAACTTGAGCAACAGATAGCTTGTATTCGATATCACGGATTTGAGCTTCACAGATACCTTGCTCTTCACGAGCTGCATGGTATTCCGCATTCTCTTTTAAGTCACCTAGTTCACGAGCTTCTGCAATTGCTTGAGAAATCTGTGGACGCAATTTCAATAATCTTTCAAGTTCATCACGCAGCAACTTCTCGCCACGTACTGTCATAGGAACTTTTTCCATTTTATACCTCTATGCCAAAGCTACCTTTGGACAAAACGAAACAGCCTAACATCCCTAGGGAGATAGGCTGTATTAGATAAACGTATTTTGGCTAAGTGTAAACAAAGTTTCTGCCGAAATCATCCAAATTAAAATTTAGATACAAGAATTGGCTTTCTGCGCACAAACCCTTACACAATAACGATCTAGATCTCACTTATCTCAAGCATTTAACGACGATAAAAAATAAAAAAAGATAAATAATTCAACATTAAACTCAGTCACATAGCTACAAAAACAAAATCAAAAATATTGGAAATCATACATATAACTACAATCGACCCATAAAAAACAGCGTGCAATTGTGTTTTTTATATCATTTTACTAACCAGAGACGGAACTTTGAGGGTTAAATCTAACTACGCAATATCCGCAAGGTCACTAAACTTGTCTGTGTTACTTTCACACAAACATGACATAGAGACCTTGATCGACTGAAGTATTCAATGGACGATAGATATGTGCGTTGTAGTATATTCACACTCTATTTTCTATTCATACAGTAAATTAGGATTTACAAAATGAAAAAGACTCTAATTGCTTTAGCAGTGGCTGGTGCGGCAGTAGCAACTGGTGCAAATGCTAATGAACTATACAACAAAGATGGCGACACTCTAACTATGGGTGGTCGTGCAGAAGCACGCCTATCTCTTAAAGATGGCAAAGCAGATGACCTATCTCGCGTTCGTCTAAACTTCCTTGGTAAAAGCATGATCACCGACAGCCTATACGCTGTTGGTTTCTACGAAGGTGAGTTCACTACTTCAGATCAAGGTTCGACTGACAGTTCTGGTTCAGATAGCCTAATGAACCGTTACACTTATGCAGGTATCGGCGGTGCTTTTGGTGAAATCACTTACGGTAAAAACGATGGTGCACTAGGCGTTATCACTGACTTTACCGATATCATGGCTTACCACGGTAACTCTGCGGCATACAAACTTGCTGCAGCTGACCGTACTGACAACATGATCTCTTACAAAGGTCAATTTGATAACCTTGGCGTAAAAGCAAGCTACCGTTTTGCTGATCGTGTTGAAGATGATGTTAATGATCAATATACAGACAACGGTGAAGATGGCTACTCTCTGTCAGCAATCTATGCATTAGGTGATACAGGCCTAAAACTTGGTGGTGGTTACGCAGATCAAGCAGATTCTAACGAATTCATGCTAGCAGCTTCTTACACTATGGGTGACTTGTACTTCGCTGGTACTTTCACTGATGGTGAAGTTGATAACCAAGACTACACTGGTTTTGAATTGGCAGCCTCTTACACACTAGGTCAGACAGTATTCTCAACAACGTATAACAACGCTGATGCAGATAATGTTGTTGGTCTAGAAGCAGATAACTTTGCAATTGATGCAACTTATTTCTTCAAACCAAACTTCCGCAGCTACATCTCTTACAACCTAAACCTGCTTGACTCTGATGATGTGGGTAAAGTTGCATCAGAAGACGAAGCAGTAATTGGTATGCGTTACGATTTCTAATATAAGTACAGTCTTATAATTAAAACGCCTGCATTTGCAGGCGTTTTTTATTTTAATAAGGCAAATTCACGATTACTGACAATGAAAGTTCATCGCTAACACTTTATACTGATTGCATTTTTAGCTAATAGTACAATCCCCTATGCAGCGTATACCCTTATTCAAAATCCTTTCGATACTACTACTTGCTACCACAAACAACTTAGCTTCGTTTGAAACCAAGGCAAGCCAAGTATCTGATCCTCTACCAGAGTCAACCCGCTATACGCTGATACTAAAGAAACTCGATGATAAGGTTGATGTTGATACTCAAGCAATCAATCAATACTTCCCCCCTGCTAGTACTTTAAAAGTCATCACTGCCCTAGCAGCCAAATTGGCACTAGGTGATGAATTTCGCTTCCAGACTAAGTTAACCGAATCTTCGCAAGGTTATTCACTGATTTTTTCCGGCGATCCAACACTATCGACCGCCCACATTAATGAGCTATTAGCAAAAATAAAACTGCAAAATAATGGAATAATATCAGGCGACCTTTGGATAGATAACACGGTTTTTAATGGTTATGAGAAAGCCGTCGGGTGGCCATGGGATGTCACAGGAATATGCTATAGCGCTCCGGTAAGTTCTATAAACATTGATGGGAATTGTATTCAATCATCTATTTACACTGAGAAAGACGGTCAAACTCGTGTCTACGTACCAGAGCAATATCCCGTTTATGTAATGACAAATGCTCAATCGGTCAGCGAAGAACAACAAAAACAGAGCCATTGTGATTTGGAACTCTATCCAAACCACGAAAACCACTACCTACTTTCTGGCTGTTTGACAGAACGAAGTAAGCCTCTACCGTTAAAATTTGCTGTCCAAAATACCGAATTATACGCACAAAGAATTATTTACCGGCTACTCAACCAACTCGGTATATCGCTAAAAGGAGAAATAAAAATAGGGACAATGCCAGAGAAAGGAAAAATATTAGCAACTCATCAGTCCGAATCTCTCCAAGTGTTACTAGAAACCATGCTAAAAGATTCGGATAACCTTATCGCCGACACTCTAACTAAAACCATTGGATTACATGTCTACCAACAAGCAGGCAGCTTTAATAATGGCACTGAAGCAATAAAAGAAATTATTGCCCAAAAAACGGGGATTTCGCTTAAACATGATCAATTGATCGACGGCTCTGGCTTATCTCGCAACAATCGACTTCAGGCTTCGAGTATGCTTCAAGTTCTGTATTATATCTGGCAGCACGATAGCTCATTAGGTTTGATTGACTTACTGCCAAGCTCAGGAGAAACAGGGACGCTACAATACCGCCGTAGCATGCGTGACGAGGCCATAAAAGGAAGAATCAAAGCTAAAAGTGGTTCTCTATATGGGACTCATAATATGGCGGGATATGGTTTAGATAAAAATGGGAAACCGAGTTCTGTTTTCATTCAATTTGTTACTGATTACTTCCCACCAGAAGTAGAAAGTGAAGTGCCTGTAGAAGCCCCTCTGGTCACGTTTGAAAAAGGCTTTTACCGCCAAGTGATCGAACTTAGCAATTAGCTAATTGCTATCAAAAAAGACTAAGACTAAACACAAAAAGCGCCGATAGGCGCTTTTTGATATCCAAGTATTAACGGCAAATTACTTCACAGTTACACGAGCGAATTTACGCTTACCCACTTGGTAAACATAAGTACCAGCAGCAGGAACTAACTTCGCATCTTCGATTTTTTCGCCGTCTTGTTTAGCAGCACCTTGCTTAATCATACGCATAGCATCTGATGTTGAGTTAACAAGATCCGCCTCTTTAAGCAGGTTAGAGATTGCAATACCCGCTTCAAATTCGAATTCTGGCATCTCATCTGGCATCGCACCTTTTTGGAAACGATTGATGAACTCTTGTTCTGCTGCTTCTGCATCAGCTTCAGTGTGGAAACGAGCAATAATCTCTTTAGCCAGCAGAATCTTAGCATCACGAGGATTTGCACCATTTGCTACATCGGCTTTGATCTGCTCAAGCTCAGTTAGAGGACGGAATGATAAAAGCTCGTAGTAGCTCCACATCAGATCGTCAGAGATAGACATGATTTTACCGAACATTTCGCTTGGAGATTCACTGACACCAATGTAGTTGTGCGCCGATTTAGACATTTTCTTCTCACCGTCTAAACCAACTAATAGAGGCATCATCAACACTACTTGAGGTTTTTGTCCGTGAGACTTTTGCAGCTCACGTCCCATCAATAAGTTGAATTTTTGGTCAGTACCACCAAGCTCTACGTCCGTTTCCATTGCTACTGAGTCATAACCTTGTAGGAGTGGGTACATGAATTCATGAATAGCAATTGGCTGACCACCTGCGTAACGCTTTTTAAAGTCATCACGCTCTAGCATACGAGCTACCGTTTGGTTTGCAGCCAGACGAATCATACCTTCAGCACCAAGTTCTGACAGCCATTCAGAGTTAAACTGAATCTTTGTTTTAGCTGGATCTAGGATCTTAAATACTTGTTGCTTGTAAGTTTCAGCATTACGTAACACGTCTTCACGCGTTAGTGGTGGACGAGTGGTGTTTTTACCCGTTGGGTCACCAACCATACCTGTAAAGTCACCGATAAGGAAAGTAACGTCATGACCTAAGTCTTGGAAAGTACGTAATTTATTCAGAATCACAGTGTGACCTAAATGAATATCTGGTGCTGTTGGATCGGCACCCAATTTAATACGTAAAGGACGGCCTTCTTTAAGCTTAGCAATCAGCTCTTCTTCAGGAATTAGTTCCTCAACACCACGTTTAATTTCAGCTAAAGCCGCTTCAATACTCGCCATTCTTGTTCACTCCCACAGATTTGGCAAAAATTTAATAGTTCGACATCTTACTTGAATAGCGATGCATTTTGAAACCAGTTAGACTACGTAACTGGATATTTTATTAATTATTAACTGAATGACCCCCGAGTATGCTTTCTATTTTCACTCGTCTTCCATGGATTCATCGTACTTTAATCGCTTTGTGCAGCGCGCTCATCGTATTTGCTTTGCTATTCTTGCCTAGTCCTGAGTCGCTGCAAAAAAATCCTGAAAAACTAGAAGTTGGCCGTCACTACCCGCTTGCTATCAACAGTGAAGCCTTATCACCAGGTACAACCATTCTTCCTACTGCTATTTTGCGTTGGGAAAAACATAAGGTTCGCTCTGGAGAAAGTGCTGCCGTCTTGTTTCAACGCATTGGACTCAGCGCCAGACAGTTATACAACCTGACATCCAGTAATGATGACATTAATGATCAACTCAGCCGACTGCGCCCCGGTGATGAAATTCAATTCGGCTTTAATGAGCAAAATGAACTCATTCAGCTAAAACGTAACCTCAGTGCTTATGAGACCTTTATAGTCACTCAATCCGAAAATGGTTACGTCTCACAATTAGATAAGAAAGAAATCTTCTATCAATACAATTATGCCGAAGCTGAAATCACTTCCAACTTCTGGAATGCGGCAATATCAGCGGGTCTAACTGCAAACCAAATAATGGAACTGGCAGGAATTTTCGGCTGGGATATCGATTTTGCTCTCGATATCCGTTCTGGGGATAGCTTCAAACTGCTATATCAAGAGAAGATTGTAGAAGGTGAAGTGGTCGGGCGTGGCAATATCATTGCAGCAACCTTTATTAACCAAGGTACAAACTTTACTGCAGTGCTCGATGACACTACGGGTAACTATTATGATCCAAATGGACGAGCAATGAAGAAAGCTTTCTTGCGCTCCCCTCTTGATTTCCGTCGCGTCTCTTCTAATTTCAACCCAAGTCGACTCCATCCAGTTACTGGTCAAGTTAAAGCGCACCGAGGTACAGATTATGTCGCGCCAATCGGCACTCCTATTTGGGCAGCAGGTGATGGTGTAGTGGAAAAATCAAGCTACAACCAGTTCAACGGTAATTATATTTTCATTCGCCACAGCAATACTTACATCACCAAGTACCTGCATTTAACTAAGCGGACAGTAAAAACAGGTCAGAGAGTGAAACAAGGACAGGTTATAGGTACTTTAGGTCGTTCAGGTCGTGTAACTGGCGCACATCTGCATTATGAATTCTTGGTTAATGGTGTTCATAAAAACCCACGGACGGTTTCTCTACCGCAATCACAATCTTTAACAGGCAAGGCAAAACAAACTTTTATTGCTAATGCAGAGATTAGATTGCAACGTTTAGATAGATACAGCCAACTGTTATACGCAAACTAATAACTATTATCTTAACAGTAGATAAATTGCAGACTAAAGGGCTGAAAATCATACTCAGCCCTTTACACATGTGAACTCTAAGAGAAGCTACAAATCTTTGTGCTTATTTCGACCTAACATCAGTAAGCACGGTGTCAGAACAAGAGTCAAAGCCGTTGCGAAAGCAAGCCCACCTGCAACAGCAGTTGCCAATTGTGACCACCACTGAGTACTCGGTGCTCCAAACTCAATCTTTTGATTAATGAGATCAATGTTCATCTCAAGAACCATCGGAAGCAAGCCTAGGATAGTGGTTATTGTAGTAAGCATGACCGGTCGTAAACGCTGAACACCCGTCCGAAGTATCGCTTCTTTTTTGTCCATACCGCGTTTAATCAGTTGATTATAAGTATCAATTAAAACAATGTTGTTGTTTACCACGATACCTGCGAGAGAAATAACCCCAATACCTGACATAATTACACCAAACGGCTTTTGGAAAATAAGTAAACCTGCGAACACCCCCACTGTCGAGAACAATACAGCACTTAAGATCAGGAACGCTTGATAGAAGCTGTTAAATTGAGTCACTAGAATCAGCGCCATCGCGACTAATGCCACTAAAAATGCCTTTTCTAAGAAAGCCGCTGAATGCTCTTGTTCTTCATTCTGCCCCCTCATTCTAAACTCAACACTCGCTGGAAACCCGAGCTGATCCATTGCTTGTTCAATTTTCGGCAACTCTAATGCTAGATTATAACCTTCATTCAAATCAGCCATTACGTTGATAATTCGGCGACCATCGACGCGCTTTATCGTATCTTGCTTATGATCGGGTTTAATTTCAGCAAAATTGGTAATTGGAACTAAACCTGCGGGCGTTTTTACTCGAAGCTGATCAAAACGCCCGATATCTCGTTTGTCTTCTGGATAACGGACTAGAATATCCACTTCTTCATTGGCATCATCAGGCAGATAGTCACCAATTTTCAAACCGTTGGTGACAAACTGAACCGTATTGCCAACCAAAGTAGCATCGGCTGCAAAGCGAGAAGCATCGTCACGACGAATATCAATTCGCCAGTCAATACCCGGTTTTGAAGACGTGTCACTAATATTGGTAAAAGCGGCATTACTGTCAGCCCAATGACGAACCGTTTTCGCTGCGAGTTCTAACTCTTGAGGGTTATTGCCTGACAACTCTATTACTACATCATGTTCTACAGGCGGCCCTGCATCAGGGAACTTGTACTCAATTTCCACACCAGAGAACTTGTCGGTTGTCTGTTTCAGCTCATCAATGATGGTCATCACTTTACGGCGATATTGCCAGTCCACAGGTTTCACCTGAATCTGACCAATCACATCATCACCGCCCGTTCGGGTATAAACACTTTCAAACTCATCATGACCAAACATAACTTGTTCAATTTCGCGCATGATGGCGTCTTTTTCGTTGATAGAAAGGTCGCCATAAGAACGCACTTTCACGTTGAAATATGGAGGGTCGACTTCTGGGAAAAATTCCACGCCATTTCCTGCTTTCACATAAGAAAAGCCAATCGCGACAGACATTACGATCGCACTAATCAGAATTTTCAGCGGATGATGTAACGCGATAGAAAGAGTCTTGTAGTAAAGTTTTGTAATGCCCGTAGCTTTTTCAAAGTCACAATCATGTAGAGCGACCATGTTTGCTCGAGTTTCTGCTGTCACATTTTGCGGACGTCCCATTACACTACCTAATACAGGTACAAACAACATCGCCATAATGAGTGAAGCGGTTAAAGTAGCAATCAGAGTCAGAGGAAGATACCTCATAAACTCACCAGTCACATCAGGCCAAAACAGCAATGGAGCAAATGCTGCAAGCGTGGTCGCAGTCGAAGCTGTAATTGGCCATGCCATACGTTTCGCAGCATCACGATACGCCTCCCCTCTTGGCATTCCTTCCAGCATTCTTCTGTCAGCAAATTCAGTAACAACAATCGCTCCGTCCACTAACATACCGACTGCCATAATGAGAGCGAATAAGACAATGATATTAACCGTCAAGCCAAATACCGAAAGAGAAAGCAAACCAATTAAGAACGAACCAGGAATAGATACCCCCACCAACAGCGCGGTTCTGGCACCCAACACAGCAATGATCACAATAACCACAAGAATAATGGCCGATAGCACATTGTTCTGTAAGTCATTAAGCATCATCTCAACATCTTGAGATTCATCCCATGTATACTTAACTAATAGATTGGATGGCCAGTCTTCTCGCTTTTGCGCTTCACGAATAACTGTTTTAACAAGCTCTACCGTCTCGATGATGTTCTCACCCGCGCGCTTTTTAACATCCAAAACAATCGCTGATTTTCCATCCAGTCTTGCGAATGAACTCGGGTCTCTAAATGCTCGTCTTACTGTAGCAATATCCCCAAACGTGATGACTTGTTTGCCATCTACTTTGACTGGCAACTCTAAAACATCTTTTATTGAATCAAATACCGACGGAACTTTGACCGAGAATCGACCATAGCCAGTATCAACAAATCCAGCAGCGACAACACGGTTATTCAACGCAATCAGGTTGTAAATATCCCCTTGATCTAACCCATAACTTTCCATGAGTAGCGGATCAACAATGATCTCAACAATGTCTTCCCTATCACCCGCAATATCCACTTCAAGAACTTGTCGAAAACTCTCCAGCTTGTCTCTTAGTAAGCGCGCTATTTGCACAATGCCACGTTCAGGTACTGTGCCATATAGCACAACCGATAGTACGGGTTGAGCATTTGCCAATGTCACTTCGTTAACGGTTGGCTCATCACTATCTGCAGGTAGTTTGGGCTTAGCTAAATCTACCGCATCACGCACATCGGCCATTGCTTTATCAAGATCGACACCGACGTTAAACTCAAGCACGACGGAAGCGTAACCTTCTGATGAGTTAGATGTCATCTCCTTAATGCCTTCAATAGAGCGTAATTCCTGCTCTAAGGGGCGGGCAATAAGGCGTTCAGCATCATCCGGTGAAATACCCTGATGAGAAACGGAAACATAGATAATTGGGATCGTTATATCTGGACTCGATTCTTTAGGAATCGTGACATAGGTTAATGCCCCAGCTACAAGAATGAAAACTAGTAGCACGAGCATCGTTCGAGTACGCGACAATGCCGCATCAATTAACGCAAACATGTCGCCTCCTAAGGCTTAGTGGTTTCTAACTCTGATGTCTGTTTAACTGCCACGACTTCATCACCATCACGTACAAAACCTTGGCCGCGTGTAATGATATCAACTTCTTCTCCCAATCCAGTTAACCAAACACCATCTTGCTCCGCTTTTACTAACTGGATAGGAACAAAATGGACGTTGTTTTCAACTAATGTTTTCACACCTAGATTGCCCTCATCATCAAGAGCAAGCATCGCGGGAGTAATTTTCACCGCCATTTGAGTTTCTAAGTTCAGCTCAACTTGAGTACTTACCCCTGCTGGAATATGTTGGTTTGGATTGGGAACTTCCACTTCAATGGCAAAAGTATTGGTTGAAGGAGATGAAAGCTGAGATAAATATCGAACTGTCCCCTGAGTTTGAGCACCTTGAATAAAGTGGATAGTAGCAGGCTGACCTTGGGTAATGCTCTGAATGTGGCGCTCACTAACGTTTGCTTCAATCACCAATTTTTTCAGATCAATGAGTGTAGCAACAGGATCGCCAACTCCAACAAAATCACCTTGCTCAACAAACAGGTTCTCAACTACACCATCAAAAGGGGCAACAATAGAAGTGTGCTCTATACGTAGCTCAACAGATGCAACGCTGGCTTTAGCATCCGTCAATGCAGCAAGAGCATTGATATAAGCAATTTCACCTTGTAAACCACGATTTTTAAGTGATTCTGCAGCCTTATATTCTTGACGCTTCACCGACAGAACGGACTTAGCTCTATCAAGCTGAGCTTGTAAATCACCTTGGTCAATAAGTGCAATAACTTGTCCTTTAGTGACTTTTTCCCCCTTATCGATTTCAGTTGCGAGGATTTTACCTGCTATTTCAGAAGATAAACGCGCTTGTTTATCAGGTGCAGTTCGTCCATAGAGGTCAATTGTTTTTTCGATAGGTTGGGCATGGAAAGTCTGATACATCACTTTAGCCAGTGGGATTGTATCAGCAGCTTTTTCAGGGGCTTGTTCTTGAGCGTTAATTGAACCAAGGCTCAGCCAGAGGGTTAAAAGTATGATCAGTATGAAAGAAACGAGCCAGGGCTTTTGTGAAAAATAGCCGCCCCCAAGTAAACTTCTCAATGAGAAATAAGACATGGACAATCCTTTATAATTATATCCCTGCATAACAGCTCACATATGCAAGGAGAGTGAATCAGCTATCATGGCTAATTCACTCTGCATCATTAGTTAAACACTAAACGATGCACCGCAACCACATGTGGTTGTTGCGTTTGGATTGTTTACAAAAAAGCGAGAACCTTCCAGTCCTTCAGTATAATCAACCACTCCGCCAATCAAGTATTGCAGGCTCATAGGGTCAACCACTAGGGTTACACCGCTATTTTCAATTGTGGTGTCTCCATCATTAACATTCTCGTCAAATGTGAATCCGTATTGGAAGCCACTACAACCACCACCTGTAATATACACACGCAGTTTTAGTGCTGGGTTTTCTTCTTCAGCAATCAACGCTCTCACGCGTGTTGCCGCTGCATCCGAAAAGGATAGCGGTACATTTACTTCACTCACAATGACCTCTCTCAGTCGCGTAAATGCACACCAGATATTATTCACGATATCAATCTGATGGACATGACTCTTTTTTAATAATGCGGCGATTATCTAATACCTGACCTATACGTTCAAGTATTCACCGATACTAAGTTCATTGTCATCAAAAATGATGGGTTCTATTTTTTCCGAACGAGCAGAATAACTCAGTGAGAAGAGTCAGAAATTTGGTTAAAACGTTTCACCTCAGCCTGCACAAGCGTACAATGCACAGCAACTTGGTCCGAGACATCATAAAGAGGAACTATCCATGACCAAATCAGCTGATCTCTATAATAAAGCTCAATTAAAGATTCCTGGCGGCGTTAACTCTCCTGTTCGTGCATTTAACGGCGTTGGTGGCTCTCCAATATTTATTGAGCGAGCAGACGGCGCATTTATATTTGATGCTGATGGAAAAGCATATATTGATTACGTAGGTTCTTGGGGACCGATGATTCTTGGCCATAACCACGCGGTCATACGTGAAGCAGTGATCGATGCAGCTAACCGTGGCCTAAGTTTCGGAGCTCCAACTGAAATCGAAATTACTATGGCTGAACTTGTATCTGAGTTAGTTCCTTCAATGGAGCAACTGCGTATGGTTAGTTCAGGTACAGAAGCAACCATGAGTGCTATTCGTCTTGCTCGCGGTTTTACTGGTCGAGACAAAATCATCAAGTTTGAAGGTTGTTACCATGGTCATGCAGACAGCTTATTAGTTAAAGCTGGCTCTGGTGCACTAACGTTAGGTCAACCAAGCTCACCTGGTGTTCCTGCAGATTTTGCAAAACACACATTAACCGCTCGCTTCAATGACCTTGAATCTGTGCGTGAATTGTTTGCAGCAAACAAAGGTGAAATTGCCTGTATCATCGTTGAACCTGTCGCGGGCAACATGAACTGTATTCCACCCGTTAAAGGTTTCCACGAAGGTCTGCGTGAAATTTGTGACCAAGAGGGCGCACTGCTAATTTTTGATGAAGTAATGACGGGTTTCCGCGTCGCACTCGGTGGAGCTCAAGCTCACTACAACATCAAACCAGACTTAACCACACTAGGCAAAGTGATTGGTGGCGGTATGCCGGTAGGCGCATTTGGTGGTCGTAAAGACGTGATGCAGTTCATCGCTCCAACAGGTCCAGTATACCAAGCAGGTACATTATCAGGTAACCCTGTTGCTATGGCTGCCGGTCTTGCGTGTCTAACTTTGCTAAAAGAGGAAGGTAACGAAAAACGCCTAGCAGCTAAAACTAAACAATTAGCAGATGGCTTTAAGTACCTAGCTGACAAACACGGCATACCGATGGTGGTGAACCAAGTGGGTGGTATGTTTGGCTTCTTCTTTACTGAGCAAGACAGAATTACTTGCTACGAAGATGTGACTAAATGTGATGTTGAACGCTTTAAACGCTTCTTCCACTTAATGCTGGACAAAGGTGTGTACCTTGCTCCATCAGCATTTGAAGCAAGTTTTACTTCTCTAGCTCACGGTTCAAGAGAAATCGAAGCCACTCTCGAAGCCGCAGATCAGTGTTTAGCGATTATCGCAGCAGAAGCACAGTAAAGGTTAATGGTGAAGTTTAATAAGGCTGCTTGAAGCAGCCTTATTTATTTCCAGTTAGTAACAACTAACACAACAAGAACGACAATAACCGCTCCAATCCATGAAAATTTACGACGTTTTGCATTCTTGGTTTCACAACACTTCTCATCATTGCAACATCCCATACTAGCCTCTTCATTGCTAACTGACTGAATTACAGCCATTATAAACTAATCAATCTGATTACTAGGACAACCAAAGTGCCAGAAAAAATTAAAATCACATCCAGCCATTGGGTTCTCGTTATTGCCCTACTTGTCTCGGGTTTCGCCTGTTACTTACTAGTAGAACCCTATATCAATTCGATTGTGATGGCATTTATTATTTCAATGCTCATGTTTCCACTACATGAGAAGTTGGACAATTTGATGCCAACTCATAAAAATATATCATCCTTGCTATCCTGCATTATTCTGACATTTATTATCGTCATTCCGCTGCTATTTGTTTTCGCAGCTATCGTCCAGCAAGGTTCTAAGTTTTCCCAAAACGTTTATCAATGGGTCACTCACGGCGGTATCCAAACGTTGTTCAATCACCCATTAGTAGTGAAAGGCTTGGCTCTGGCTAACCAGTATTTACCTTTTGACGGAATTAATCCCCAACAAATCGCACAGAAAATCGCTCAGTTTGCGACAAGTTTTGGCACCAACCTAGTTGGCATCAGTGCCAAAATTTTGGGTGATGCAACTAACTTCATCATGAGCTTCTTTTTAATGTTATTCGTCCTGTTCTTTCTACTGCGAGACAGAGATACAATCATCGCAAACATTCGTCATATATTACCTCTATCTCGCAGCCAAGAAGATCGTTTGTTGGATGAGATAGAAAGTGTCTCTAAATCGGCAGTGATGGGATCTTTCTTAACAGCTATAGCGCAAGGCATCGCTGGCGGTATTGGTATGTGGCTAGCGGGTTTTCCAGGTCTATTCTGGGGAACAATGATGGGCTTCGCATCATTCATTCCCGTTGTTGGTACAGCACTTATCTGGATCCCAACAGCGACGTACTTATTCCTAACGGGAGATACAACGTGGGCGATATTCCTTGCGGTTTGGAGCGTAGCCGTCGTGGGATCGATTGATAACCTACTCAGACCATTCCTGATGCAAGGCAGTGCTGGGATGAACACTTTGATGATTTTTTTCTCACTCTTAGGTGGTATCCAACTGTTTGGTTTGATTGGTCTTATCTATGGGCCACTGATTTTTGCTATCGCGATTGTGCTGTTTAATATTTACGAAGAAGAATTCCACAACTTCTTAGACAATCAAGACAACAGCTAAAATACTTCATGCTTGGAGCCGACTATGCGAGAATCGGCTCCAACAAAGAATCACTTCACATTGAACCTAGCTTCATTGAACCATAAATATAACAGGCTCTAAATGTCTAATTACATTACCCCAAGCCAGATTGCCCTGCGTCAACTAGCGTACTTTGAAAACAAAAAAGTACTCGTAGCAGGAGAGGCAGAAGATCTGTTTCCAGTAGAACTTGCTAAACACTGCCTTTCTGTTTCTGTGTTCACCACTAATTATGGTTACTATCGCCAACTTGAATCAAAGTCGACAATTAACGTCCATTTTGGTGCTGAATTGGAAAGTGATATTGATGCAGACATGGTGCTGCTGTACTGGCCAAAAGCAAAAATGGAAGCGGAATACCTGCTTGCTATGTTGATGTCAAAGCTTGGTGTAAATACTGAAATTGTCGTTGTCGGTGAAAATCGCTCTGGCGTAAAAAGCATTGAAAAGATGTTCGAAAGCTACGGCAGAATTACAAAATTCGACTCAGCTCGTCGCTGTTCATTTTATTGGGGACAATGTTTAGAACAACCAAAAGCTTTTCACATCGAAGATTGGTTTAAATCTTATACCGTTCATTATCAACAGCATGAACTCACTATTCGTAGTTTACCTGGAGTATTTAGCCACGGTGAGTTTGATCTAGGTAGCCGTCTATTACTAGATACCTTACCGAATCTGAAGGGCAAAGTACTTGATTTTGGCTGTGGCGCGGGTGTACTTGGCTGCGTAATGGCGAAGCTAAATAGCAATATACAGCTAGAAATGTGTGATATTAGCGCGCTAGCCGTTCGCTCAAGCGAAGAGACCCTAAAGGCAAACAGTCTATCTGGTCGTGTATTTGCATCAGACATCTATTCAGATACCGCGGCTGACTACAATTTCATTGTCACAAATCCACCTTTCCATGCAGGTTTAGATACTAGCTACAACGCAACTGAAACGCTTTTGGAAAAGTCAGCAAGCCATTTACACTCTGGCGGTGAACTGTTCGTTGTTGCCAATAGTTTCTTGAAATACCCTCCAATTATTGAGCAATCACTAGGTAATTGCGAGACGTTAAATAAGACCAGTAAATTCGCTATTTATCACGCAAACAAAGCCTAACATTTGGTTACAAATTAGCTAAAAGTGAGCCTATGACCACGATTTAAGTGGGACTTACTTGTCAAAGAAAAAAAACTTGTTAACTTCTGCGTAACTGTTTTTTTGTCAATCACATAACTTGCAGGTTTACCTGCAAGTTTCATTGAAAGAAATCTCTTTGATATGTTTAGGTTTTATCGCAGGCAAAAGTTTAAACGCTTACAAAACACCTTAATGCTAGCCTTTCTGGTGCTGAGCATTACCCCTCTAACCATTACCGCTATCTTCTTCCTGAAGTCTCATATTGATGATCTTCAAGAACAAAGCACTTCCCACCTTCTGTCTGTTCGAGATACAAAACAGCAGCAAGTTATCGACTATCTCAATGCTAAAGAATCAGAAGTAATGGGATTTGTTCGTTCAGAGCTAGCGTATGCCAGTGGCGGCAGATTTTACGGCTTAGTGAACGCATTTTCTCGCTTAGGTGAAGATATAGAACAAGCGCGGGAAAACGCACAACAGCGATATATTCTTGGATCGGGCGATCAAGTGAAAACTTCCGTTCTTCCTCAATCTAGCAGTTATGTTGGTAGTGAACGTTACCGCCTTTTGCATAAACGTTATCACTGGGCGTATATGGAGCTACTTAAACGCTCTGATTTTGATGATATTTTACTAGTCGACTTAAACGGGAACGTCACTTACTCAATCAACAAGAATGAGGAGTACGGCACCAACCTGTTTTCTGGAAAGTTCAAGGATGCCAATCTTGGGCAAACCTTTCAATTATTAGAGAAAACCGTTTCTGAGCACAGAAAAACCGACGAAGATTATACCCCTGTCATTCTTTCAGACTTCATTGAGGAAAATGGGCAACAATACGCTTGGTTTGGCGCACCTATCATCCAACAAGGCTATTTGCACAGTTACGCCATGTTCCGCTTGCCAAATAAAGGCATCACCAAACTCATCGCCGACAGTAGCAGTTCTGCGATGCAAACACTGCTTGTAGGACAAGATCATCGCTCGCTAACGCTTTCGTACTTACAAGACGAGATTGATAAAAGCGGTGAAGTCATCAATTTAGCGCTATCAGGCAAAATTGATGTGGGCACTTATACCGATACACTCGGTGAGAAAAATATTGCCGCTTACGCACCAATCAATCTTAAAAATACACACGGGGCCATCATCGTTGAGCTGCCAGAGAAAGAAGCCTTTGCACGCGTTAACCAGTTAGAAAAGCTATTCATATTTGCCATGCTGACAGCCATCGTATTGGTGGTCATCGCATCTCATATGCTTTCAAATTTCATTACAGCTCCGTTATTAAGACTCACTTGGGCTGCTGAGCGTGCCTCAGCCGGCGATCTCGATGAAAGCATGATTAACACTGAGCGCAAAGACGAGATTGGTCGACTTGCTGTCAGTTTCGAGCGTATGCAGCGCTCCATCCGTGAAAAAATCCAGCTCATCAAATCGCAAAACAGTGAACTGGAAAAAAACATCCAAATTATTCGTAAACAAAACGAAGAATTGCAGCTAGCCAACAAACTCAAAGACGAGTTTCTAGCAACAACCTCTCACGAACTGAGAACCCCATTACACGGCATGATCGGTATTGCTGAAGCGCTGATTTCAGGTGCAAACGGCCCTATTACTTCTGACCACAAATACCAGTTAGATATTATCGCCACTAGCGGTCAACGCCTTGCTCGCCTAGTGGACAATTTACTCGATTATCACAAGATGCGTTATGGTGATTTGGATATTCAGTGCAATGCAGTGGATCTTTCGAGTTCGACACGACTAGTGCTAGAGCTCTCCAACCATCTGCTTGGTAAAAAGCCGCTCAGGATCATCAACCAGATATCCGACAATCAGTTCTGGGTTTCTGCCGATCCACAACGTCTAGAGCAAGTGTTGTATAACCTTATCGGTAATGCGATCAAATATACATCAGAAGGTAAGATCGTCATTTCCGCTTCACAGATCGATGACCAAGTTCGAGTTCAAGTTGTAGATACTGGTCAAGGGATTCCTGCGGAGCAACTAGAGCATATTTTTGAACCGCTTATTCAAGGAACAGTAGATACAAATCGCTACCGTCAAGGTTCGGGACTTGGTTTGTCCATTAGCCGTCAGTTGATAGAATTGATGCATGGCACCCTTTATGTGAGTAGCCAGCCACTGGTTGGTACCACCTTTAGCTTCACATTACCTATTGCTTCAATTAAAGAGATTGAGCAAGCCAAACAGACCGAACAGCCCCACTTTCAGGCTCCGGACATTGGCGAAGTTGAACTTCCAGATACGAATGATTTACCGGAAAACCACGATGGTCCGTTGTTATTGGTCGCAGATGATGAACCTGTGAACCTTCGTATTATGGATAGCTTCTTAAGGTTAGAAGGTTATCGTATTCGGACAGTCGCTGACGGTAATGATGTACTCAAAGCGGTTGAAAAAGAGAAACCCGAGCTGTTACTACTCGATATCATGATGCCAGGTATGAGTGGCTATCAAGTTTGTGAAAAATTAAGAGAAACATACAGTATTACAGATTTACCTATCATCATGCTTACTGCTTTAAATCAAACAGAAGACCGTTTGAGAGGATTTGCAGCAGGTGCGAATGACTACTTGTCGAAACCTTTCAATAAAAAGGAACTGGCAGCACGTATCCATGCTCATCTAGCCGCGAGTCAAGCAGAGCAAAAACGATTGGAAAACCTTGAACTGCAAAATGAGATCAAACAGAGAAATATCGTTGAAGCTGATTTATTAGAGACACAAGAAAGACTTTTAGAGCAACTTGATTCTTCTCCAGAAGCTATTATTTGCCTAAAAGAAAACAACAAGATTCTGTTTGCAAACCAAGCAGCCTCTAGACTCTTTAAACGCACCCAAGAGCAACTTAAACGCTCCAGTGCTGAAGAGCTGTTTTCTCATAAATATCTTAACATTACTCAAGAACATTATTGTGGTGAGGTGGATATTTTTGTTGGTGATTCACGACTCCACTTATCCGCAGATATTCTCAGACTCCCTAAAGGTTCTGGTATGCAGGCTATTTATATATTAAACGTCGGTGGTGCTCAAAGTGCGCAAAGGATACTTAATTTGGAAACAGCAGTGGACGCATTATCGAGCTACGCATTCAGTGGGGATAAAGAGAGGCTGCAGCAACTAAAAGAACTCGGGGGTGAATTTACCCGCATTGCAGATAAAGCGGAAGGAGACAACCAATCGAAGCAAGAGCTCATGCGAGCAGTGCTTGTCGATGCGATGACCAGTGCACTCAACTATTGGGAGAAAGCTCCGGGTCAATCTAAGTTCACCTTCGCTGAACAAAGTGGTCTATGGCGTGTCTATCTCGACCGAAGCACATTGCAAACCCGAACACTTGATAAGTACCTGCGAGTAGAAACAGTACCGAAAACGCCGCGCTGGCGTACTGTGCTGAACTCTCTCGATTATATCCTTGAACATCATAATGATCCGGGAACAGAGCGCATTCACTTGGAGGCGGTGCGTAATAAGCTTCAGAAGCTGATAGCCTCTATGTAGAATATTCTTCTTTACGTTTCATAGTGTTGTATTGGAATGATGAAATTCCTTTTAGCCCACAGCTGTGGGCTTTTTTATTGCTACTCACTACTTTTTTCCACTAACTAATACCATTATCCTAGATAAAAATATGATCAGACAGAGCATCGGTAGAACAGCGAATAGGCGTCAAACGCAAACGCGCATTCATTCGTCCCTGAAGCTCCGCCGAGCCATCCATGGCTCGAAGGGTTTGCTTATCAACGCCCATTCACTGATCAGGAACTTTTCCAGAATGGTATAAAATCGACGGTCACCTTTACCTCTCAGCTACCTCTACTCACATGTTGAACCGCTTCTACAGTGCAAATTTACGTGACAAACAATACCAATAGCGTTCTGAATTAAGACCTTTATCGTTCTCATCGCCTAAATCCCCTAGTATATATATGAGCATTTAAGCACTGCGAAATTCGTTTTATTAAAGTTAATTAACAAAGAGAATTAACCATTCTAAATAGAGCTTATTTAGATAAAATTGATGTATATCGAGGCGCTAAAAACTCAAAACATTAAGCAAAAAGGAAGAAATTGTTTGTCTATGGGATATGAATCACAACAATTCGCCAGAATTAATTTACTGAGACAAATTAACGGAGAAAATTGTTAGTGATAATCCTCTCACTTTATAGCAAAACAAATTAACACCTAAAAAAAACAAGCAAAAACACGATAGTAACCACTAACTCACCAGTAAAAATCGTCACAATAAAGTGGTTTTACCCCTGACAATAAACGGTCAAAATAGCATCAAACAGAAAGAGTTTTGACGTTAATGACGGAGATAGGAACAGTTTTGACGTTTTTAACGAGAAATGAATTTGCCAAAAACTCGCACAGAGTGTTTTCTTACCTCAGCCAACGGTTTACAGGCCACTCATATCCACCAAGCTCCTCCGCTGGTGGAACTCAATATGAGGTAATCCTTTGGACATTGTTCATCCAATGATGACATTCATATCCATTCGTGAAATGAAGCAAACAGTAAGGAACAGCTATGCTTGCCAATATTAAAAAGACAGCACTCGCAACAGCCGTTATCGCTGGAGCAATTAGCGTCTCAGCTCCTGCATTAGCACGCAGTGAGCTAACCATAGTGCCTGATTTTTACCCAACTATGGTTCGTAACTTCAACCCATACTTAGCAACAAACCTACGTACGACAACTGACTTTATCTATGAACCATTAGTTGTTTTCAACGAGATGAAAGGCAACACTCCGGTGATGCGTCTTGCTGAAAGCTACAAAATGGCAGACGACTTAATGAGCGTTACATTTAATGTTCGTAAAGGCGTGAAATGGTCTGATGGCGAAGCGTTTACTGCTGATGACATCATCTATTCTTATAAGCTACTAAAAAACAAACCTGAGCTTGACCAACGTGGTATCAACAAATGGGTTAAGAGTGTAGAAAAAGTAAATGAATACACCGTACGCTTCCAACTGACTGAAGCGAACTCCAACGTACCATACGAAATTTCGCTTGTACCGATCGTAGCTGAACACATCTGGAAAGATGTCAAAGAGCCAACAACCTTCACCAATGAAAACCCTGTTGGTACAGGTCCATTCACTGAAATCGATACCTTCACTCCGCAACTTTATGTTCAGTGTCGCAACCCGAACTACTGGGATGCGGCAAATCTAGAAGTTGATTGTTTACGTGTTCCACAAATCGCAAACAACGACCAACTACTAGGCAAAGTCGTCAATTCTGAGCTGGATTGGACTTCATCTTTCATTCCTGACATTGATCGTACTTATGCAGCAGCAAGTCCTAACCACCACTACTGGTATCCAGCATCGGGTACTCAAGCATTCGTGGTTAACTTCAAAAATCCTGATGCAGCGAAGAATGAAGCATTAACTAACGTTGATTTCCGTCGCGCATTCTCTATGGCGATTGACCGTCAAACGATTATCGACATCGCGTTCTACGGTGGCGGTACAGTGAACGACTTCGCATCGGGCTTAGGTTACGCATTTGAAGCTTGGTCTGATGAAACCGTTCATAACAAGTACAAAGGCTTTAACACATACGATGCTAAAGGCGCGAAAGCACTTCTTGCTAAAGCAGGCTTCAAAGATGTAAACGGTGACGGCTTTGTAGATACACCATCTGGTAAATCTTTTGAGTTGTTAATTCAGTCTCCAAACGGTTGGACTGACTTCAACAACACTGTGCAACTTGCAGTTGAGCAATTAACTGAAGTGGGTATCAAAGCGAAAGCACGTACTCCTGAGTTTGCGGTTTACAACGAAGCAATGCTGAAAGGTACTTACGATGTAGCATACACAAACTACTTCCACGGTGCTGACCCTTACCTATACTGGAACAGTGCATATAACTCAGCACTTCAAGGTGGTGAAGGTATGCCTCGCTTCGCAATGCACTTCTACAAAAACGATAAGCTAGACGGTCTACTAGATAGCTTCTATAAAACAGCGGATAAGAACGAGCAGGTACAAATTGCTCACGGTATTCAGAAAATCATCGCTGAAAACCAAGTTACTATCCCTGTATTGTCAGGAGCTTGGATGTACCAATACAACACCACTCGATTCACTGGTTGGTGGAGCGAAGACAACCCGAAAGGTCGTCCAAGCGTATGGGCTGGTATCCCAGAGCGTCTACTACACGTACTGGACTTAAAACCAGTTAAGTAAACGTTCATTCTTTGCGGCGTACCTCGTACGCCGCCTATTAAAAATCCCCACTATTTAAACAATTTATGACGCTCTGCGTTAGGGGATTTCTCGCTCTAAATTTCGCTAGCAATCAGAAACACACTGGGTGAGTAAGGTGTAAGTTATGGGTTATTTTTTAAGACGTTTGTCATTTTATTTTGCAGCGCTGCTTGTCGCAGCCACCATCAATTTCATTATCCCGCGAGCAATGCCTGGTGACCCAGTTACCATGATGTTTGCTAACGCAACCACGCAAGTAACACCAGAGCGTATCGAAGCTATGAAACAATTACTTGGCTTCGTAGATGGTCCTTGGTACGTACAATACATCACTTATATGAAGAGTATCTTTAGCTGGGAGCTAGGTACTTCAATTAAGTTCTACCCTTTGAGCGTTAATGATCTTTTAGGTAGTGCATTTGGCTGGTCACTTTTTCTAGCCGGTACTGCCGTCATTATCTCTTTCTCAATAGGTTCTATTCTCGGTATTTTTGCCGCGTGGAAACGTGGTAGCCGCTACGACACTTTTATCACTCCGGGAATGTTGGTTATCCAAGCAGTGCCACAAGTCGTTATCGCAATGCTTGCCATGTTCATCTTCGCTATCGGTCTGAAGTGGTTCCCAACAGGTTACGCATACACAGCAGGTACAATGCCTGACTGGACAAGCTGGGCATTTATTAAAGATGTGGGCTATCACGCCATACTGCCTCTTGTCTGTGCGTCTATCGTTCAAATCGGCGGCTTCTTGGTCAACATGCGTAACAACATGATCAACTTACTGGCTGAAGACTACATCACGATGGCTAAAGGCAAAGGTCTGAGCGAAAACCGTGTTGTTTTCAACTATGCCGCGCGTAACGCATTGCTACCGAGTGTAACAGCGCTTTCTATGTCATTAGGCATGGCGATTGGTGGTCAGCTCATCATCGAAATCATTTTCAACTACCCAGGTCTTGGCACTGTGCTATTTAACGCCATTACTGCCCGTGACTACCAAGTTCTGCAAGGTCAACTTCTTATCATGACTCTGTTTATGCTGTTCTTTAACCTGCTCGCAGACATGCTTTATGTCGTACTCGACCCTCGTCTACGTAAGGGAGGTAAATAATCATGAAAGCACTTTGGAAACTTCTATCGGGTAACCGAGTAGCCATGATTGGCGTTGCCATACTGTCGATGTTCTTATTTATCGCAATTGCAGCACCTTTGATTACAAAACATGCCCCCGACAAACGTACAGGTAACCCACATGAATACCCTTCGTTTGTAGTGAAAGCGGCGAAAAGCGATCCCCATGGTTGGGTTGCTGAAAACTTCGCAACCGACAGAAGAACATTGGCGATGTCGAAAAAAGCTGATCATACCCTTGGTACAACTCGTATGGGCCGTGACGTATGGGCGCAGGTCGCTTACGGTGCTCGCGTATCACTAGCAGTCGGCTTCGGTGCGGGTATCACAGTTTGTTTTCTGGCGACCATCATTGGCGTTTCCGCTGGTTACTTCGGTGGCAAGGTTGATGACTTTTTAACAGCAGCAATGAACATCATGCTGGTTATTCCTCAATATCCACTGCTGTTCGTAGTTGCAGCCTTCATAGGAGAAGCCGGCCCTCTAACCATATCCCTCATCATAGGGTGTACCTCCTGGGCATGGGGTGCTCGTGTGGTACGAGCTCAGACGCTAGCACTGCGTGAAAAAGAGTTCGTCAAAGCCGCTGAAGTATTAGGTGAGAGTTCATGGCGCATTATTTTCGTTGAGATTCTTCCAAACCTTATTTCGATTGTCGGCGCAAGCTTCATCGGTTCGGTAATGTACGCAGTAATGATGGAAGCCACTATTTCCTTTCTAGGTTTAGGTGATCCGAACACCATCAGCTGGGGCATCATGCTTTACAACGTACAAACCTCTTCATCTATGCTGGTTGGCGCATGGTGGGAACTACTAGCTCCGTGTCTATCACTGACTCTGCTAGTAACTGGTCTGGCACTGCTTAACTTCGCAGTGGACGAAATCGCAAACCCACAATTGCGTTCTCACAAAGGGATGAAACGTTGGAAGAAACTCGCTCAGCAAGACAAATCAGCGCGCGAGCCTAACTTGCCACCACAAAATGCACTTTGGAGCGGAGACAAATAACATGACAGCACCACTTATCTCAATCCGCAACTTATGCGTGGACTACATTACTGACGCTGGTGATGTACGTGCCTGTAACAACGTCAGCTTTGATATTGCACCGGGAGAAGTCTTTGGCCTAGCAGGTGAATCAGGTTGTGGTAAATCAACCGTTGCCTTCTCGCTAATGCGTCTACACAAGCCGCCAGCGTTTATTACCGGTGGTGAAGTGATTTTCAATGGCGAAGACATCCTTCAGTACAGCGATGACAAAATGCAGTCATTCCGCTGGAGCCAGATGTCGATGGTATTCCAAAGCGCCATGAACGCACTTAACCCTGTATTGCGTATGGAAGAGCAGTTCTGTGATGTGATTATGCGCCATACCAATTTGACTCGAGAGCAGGCAAAACGCCGCGCTGAAGGTCTGTTGGAAATCGTAGACATTCACCCTAGCCGCTTAAATGACTACCCACACCAGTTTTCTGGAGGTATGCGTCAACGCTTAGTGATCGCGATTGCGCTAGCGCTTAACCCGAAGATGATCATCATGGATGAGCCGACCACGGCACTTGATGTGGTTGTTCAGCGTGAGATTCTGCAAAAGATCTATGCGTTAAAAGAAGAGTTCGGCTTCTCTATTTTGTTCATTACCCATGACTTGTCTTTGATGGTCGAGTTCTCCGACCGCATTGGCATCATGTATTCCGGAGAACTGATTGAAGTAGCTCCTTCAAAAGAGATTCTACAAAGCCCGTTCCATCCTTACACCAAAGGATTGGGTAGTTCATTTCCACCATTAACAGGACCAAAAACCAAGCTCACAGGTATTCCGGGGAATCCTTTGAACCTACTGGAAATCCCACAGGGCTGCCGTTTCCAAGCGCGTTGTGATCGTGTCCATGAAACCTGTACCAAAGTGTCGACTCTACTTCGTCAAATTGAGCCGGGACGTTATTCAAATTGCCACCTTTACGGTGAGCCGATTGCACAGGTAAAGCTCTAGTTTGAGTGGGTTACGGTCAAGCTATTCGCAAAGTTAGGGGTGGAGAAAAATATGAATATCCAAAATGAAAATCTATTAATTGAAGGGAAGAATCTGGTCAAAGACTTCCCGATCAACAGCAATACGCTGAAACAACCAATGATGCGCGCTATCAACGACGTGTCATTCAAAATGTATAAAAGTCGCGGGCTTTCAGTGGTCGGTGAATCAGGCTCTGGCAAATCCACTACAGCCAAAATGATCGCAAAAATGTACGCACCAACTTCAGGCAACATTGAGTACAAAGGTCGTGATATTCAAGAGATCAAATCTCGTTCTGATCTGATGCATTACCGCGAGGGAATCCAAATGGTTTGGCAAGATCCATTTGGTTCACTTAACCCAACGCACACCATTTTTCACCATATTGCCCGCCCACTTTTAATCCATAAAAAAGTGAAGCCTGGCAATAAGAAAGAGCTTCAAGAACGCGTGTATGACTTGCTGGAACAGGTTGGTTTAATTCCACCTAAAGAGACAGCAGAAAAATATCCGCACCAGCTTTCTGGTGGTCAGCGTCAGCGTGTCAACTTAGCTCGCAACATCGCTGT
Organism: Vibrio ziniensis; assembly: GCF_011064285.1. Taxonomy (NCBI): domain Bacteria; kingdom Pseudomonadati; phylum Pseudomonadota; class Gammaproteobacteria; order Vibrionales; family Vibrionaceae; genus Vibrio; species Vibrio ziniensis. The sequence goes on along the minus strand of NZ_CP049331.1, from coordinate 558,709 downwards.
GGGTGCTGAAGTGGTGCTCGCTGATGAACCGACTTCGATGCTCGACGTTTCGATTCGTGCTGGCGTGTTAAATCTGATGGAAGAGATGAAATTTGAGAAAAAAATGTCTCTTCTCTATATCACGCACGACATCGCAACCGCTCGCTACATCGCAGAAGATCTCGCCGTTATGTATGTCGGTCACATGGTGGAATGGGGTGATACCGAGCAGATCATTCACGATCCGCAACACCCATATACCCAGCTACTGGTTTCAGCGGTTCCGGATCCAAAGAAATCGATCCACGAAAAGCTAAAAGGCAACAAAGGTGAGATCCCATTGTGGACTCCAGCCTCTGTGGGCTGCCCGTTTGCTGGACGCTGTACCCATGCCACCAGCAAATGCCGTGAACAATTACCAGCGGTGACGCAACTGGCAGAGAATCACTTCGTCCGCTGTTATTTATACGAACACTAAAACCCATACGAAAACTAAATATTAACAATAACTTATAGATTTGCCTTCGTCTTGGGTAAACCTGATGTATTAAGAAAGCTAGCACTGCCTTGGCAGTGCTAGTCAAGAAAGGCAACTGGAGACCTAAATGCAGTTACTGATCAACCACATTGGCTATGAAACATTTGGACCAAAACAGGCGGTGCTTTTGAGTCGAACCTCAGAGCTACACCCTACTTTTGCTCAACTTGTTTGCAGTTATAGCCATAAGACTGTCGCTCAACTCAAAATTGAGCGACACGGTAAAGTGGCGAATTGGCATCAAGGGTATTTTCATCGCATCGACTTTTCTCCGTTTACTGGGGAAGGCAGCTTTTACTTACGTGTTGAAAACTCTCGATCTGAAAGTACTCAATCTGAAGTTTTTACGATTGCTCAAGGTCTACTGATGCAGCGCACTTTTTCCGATGTGCTGTATTATTTTAAGTCACAGCGCTGTGGCGGAATTTTTGACAAGCAAGATAAGTCTGTACCTCTACTAGGCACATCATCCACTGCCGATGTGCATGGAGGCTGGTACGACGCTTCAGGTGACGTTAGCAAATATTTAAGTCACCTTTCTTACGCTAACTATTTGAATCCACAACAAACCCCCATTGTGGTATGGAACCTATTCAAAGGGTTAGCGCTTTTAGACCATCGCTCGGAGTTTGCTGCATTTTCTCGCACTCGCCTTAAGGAAGAGGCGTTGTTTGGTGCTGATTTCTTAGTTCGTATGCAGCACTCCGAGGGATTTTTTTACATGACCGTTTTCGACCAGTGGAGTAAAGACATCAAGCGCAGAGAGATCTGTGCTTATGAAACTCAGCAGGGTCACAAATCCAACGATTATCAAGCCGGCTTCCGTCAAGGCGGTGGTGTGGCTATTGCAGCGCTTGCAAGGGCTGCAAGATGCGATATCCACGGTGAATACACCAGTGAAGACTATCTAAATGCAGCTGTGAAAGGCTATTGGCATTTAAAAGAATACAACACTCATTATCTCAACGACGGTGTAGAAAACATCATCGATGAATACTGCGCATTACTTGCAGCATGCGAGTTGTATCGCTCTGTATCAGAAGAAGACTTAAAGCAGACTTACTTACAAGAAGCAAGAAACTGGGCTGAACGCTTATCTGCAAGACAGAAAGTCGACGAAAACTATCTTAACTTCTGGTCAGCAAACGAAACCGGTAGTCGCCCTTACTATCATGCAGCAGAAGCTGGGCTTCCTGTCATTGCTCTGTGTGAATACCTTGATATCGAACCTTGCACAGAACGTTTAGCATTGGTGCAAACAACCGTGCAGCAATCATGCTTGTTTGAGCTAACCGTTACTTCTTCAGTACGCAATCCGTTTGGTTATCCACGTCAATATGTCAAAGATGTGGATGGCGACAAACGTAGCGCATTCTTCATTTCACAAAACAACGAAACTGGCTATTGGTGGCAGGGTGAAAACGCCCGTCTGGCTTCGCTTGCAGTCATGGCTTTTCAGGTACAACCGTACTTAAAAGACCAACAACTACAACACAAACTGCTGAGCTTTGCACAAGATGCTCTGAACTGGGTACTTGGCTTAAACCCATACGATATGTGCATGCTCGACGGGCACGGGCGTAACAATCCGGACTACTTACCACATCTTGGATTCTTTAATGCTAAAGGTGGTGTCTGCAATGGCATTACCGCAGGGTTTGAAGACCCAGAAGATATTGCCTTCAATCCCGAAAAACAGAAAGACGACATGATGCAAAACTGGCGATGGGGAGAACAATGGATTCCTCATGGAGCTTGGTACTTACTGGCGATCATGAGCCAGTTTGAGCATTACAAATCGGCTGGGTGCGAGCAGTCAAAGGAGACATGTCATGTGTAACTACTATGTTGGCATTGATGGTGGCGGTACTTCCTGTCGAGCTCGCATTAGAGATGCAGAAGGCAACCTAATTGGCGAGGGTAAAAGTGGCAGCGCGAATATCCTGCTTGGGGTAGACATTGCCTTGCGTTCCATCATTGAAGCTATCCGCATAGCCGCAAAGCAAGGTGGTCTAGACGAGACTCACTTACACAGAATGCATGTGGGACTTGCGTTAGCGGGAGCAGAACAAAAATCGGCATGGTTTGCTTTTATGCAGCAACCACACCCTTTTGCATCCATCACATTAAACACCGATGCATACGGAGCTTGTTTAGGTGCTCACAATGGTCAGGACGGCGCCATTATGATTGCGGGTACGGGCTCTTGCGGCATTTTACTTAAAGATGGGCAACAGCATGTGGTGGGCGGCAGAGAGTTCCCAATTTCAGACCAAGGCAGCGGCGCCATGATGGGCTTAAGCCTGATTCAGAAAGTGACTCTGACACAAGATGGCATTCGCCCTCACACTAAACTGAGCCAGCACGTGATGGAGCATTTTGATAATGACGTAGACCAAATTGTTGAATGGTCTAAGTCCGCGCTTCCCCGTGATTATGGTCAGTTTTCGCCAGCCATTTTTTCTTATGCGCAGCAAAACGATGCCCTTGCTGTTGAACTGCTTAAAGAAACAGCAGCAGATATCGAAATGTTCTTAAACGCTCTCCAGCGCAAAGGCGCAGAGAAAATTTGCCTGATGGGCAGTATCGCTGAACGTATTTTGAATTGGCTATCCCCGACAGTTCAGCAGTGGATTGTTCCCCCCCAGTTCGACGCTATAGAAGGCGCACTGATGTTTGCTGGCAAGCCAGCTCACAATTTGTATTAGAAGAAGTTGTATTTAGAGAATGTCTATTAAGGGTTGATGATGAACTATCGAATTGACTTTGCTGTACTTTCAGAACAGAAAAATGATTGCCGATTTGGACTGACGCTGCATAACTTAAGCGAGCAAGATCTTGCTGACTGGTCATTGCACTTCATCATGGATCGCTTTATCCAGCCAGACAGTGTCTCCAACGGCGAACTTCATCAGGTGGGCAGTTTCTGTAGCCTTACACCAAAACAAGCGGTTTTACCCGCAAATGGTCACTATTACTGCGAATTCCGCATTAAAACAGCACCATTTCGTTTTTATAGTGACGGCATAAAAGAAGCGTTTGTACAGCTTAATCATGCCGAAGCTACCGTCCGCTATGACGTCGCGGTTACACCAATTGTTCTGGCTTCCCCTTATCAAGAGCGCAGTGAAATACCGCAAACGCTACAAGCCGAGCTATGTTTGATTCCTAAACCGAATCGAATAGAAAGACTTTCTGGAAGCTATTTGCTGGCGACCACCAGTCAGATCACGCTGCAATCAACACAAGCAGAACAAGCTGCAATGTGGTTGCAACAGGAACTCAAAAGTCTGTATGAGTTCGAACCACAGCCCATTGGCAACGCTGACATTGTGTATCAAATCAATCCTATTCTGGATGAAGAACATTATCAGTTAACCGTTACTAGCCACGGTGTACTGCTAGAAGCAAGTAGCCATGTGGGTTTTGTTCATGCATCAGCAACGTTATTACAGTTGGTCCAACGCACACAGAGTGGCTTGATAATACCGTGCGTAAAAGTCACTGATGCACCTCGCTTTAAATACCGAGGCATGATGCTCGATTGCGCTCGACATTTTCATCCTGTTGAACGTGTAGAACGCCTCATCAATCAGTTGGCTCATTACAAATTTAATACCTTTCACTGGCATCTCACTGATGATGAAGGCTGGAGAATTGAGATCAAGTCACTGCCTCAGCTTACCAACATTGGTGCTTGGCGTGGCGTAGACAAAGAGATTGGTCCGCAATTCAGTACGGCGGCGGATCAGCACGGTGGCTATTACACCCAAGAAGAGATCAAACGCGTGATCGCTTTTGCACAAGTACGTGGGATCACCGTAATTCCGGAGATCGACATTCCCGGTCATTGCCGCGCCGCGATCCGTTCACTATCTGAATGGCTGCTAGACACCGAAGATCGTTCTGAATATCGCAGTATTCAAAATTATAACGACAACGTCCTATCCCCTGCGTTACCTGCCACTTATCGATTTTTGGATCTGGTACTGGAAGAGGTTGCAGAACTGTTTCCAAGTCAATTCATTCACATTGGTGCTGATGAAGTCCCAGATGGAGTCTGGATTAACAGTCCTAAATGTCAGGCATTAATGGACGAACATGGTTATCAGGACGCGAAAGAACTACAAGGACATTTACTGCGATACGTCGAGAAGAAATTACGTTCTTTAGGCAAACGTATGGTGGGCTGGGAAGAAGCTCAGCATGGCAACAAGGTGAGCAAAGATACCGTTATATATTCTTGGTTGTCAGAGCAAGCCGCGCTGGACTGCGCGAAACAAGGCTTCGATGTGATCTTGCAGCCGGGTCAGTACACCTATCTCGATATTGTTCAAGATTATGCCCCTGAAGAACCGGGGGTGGCATGGGCAGGGGTGACACCTTTAGAACGCGCTTATGGCTATGAACCTTTGGCGGAAGTACCTGCCGATCACCCAATTCGCAAACGCATATTAGGTATGCAAAGCGCGTTGTGGTGTGAACTGATTAACGACCAATCACGTATGGATTACATGCTCTACCCTCGACTTACCGCTCTGGCAGAGGCTGGCTGGACGCAAAGTGCTTTACGTGACTGGACAGACTATCTCGCTCGCCTAAAAGGACACTTACCTTTGCTCGACAAGCAAGGAATCCATTATCGAGCCCCTTGGAAATAACAACTTATTTTTGCCTTCCCTTTCAAATTCAAAGCAAGGGGTGGAAACAAGCACATATTCATTTTCGCTAGCATCGACATTGGCTGCGTTATTCGCAGTTTTTAGAAAAAGGAAATCACCATGAAATACGGCTATTTCGATAACGACAATCGTGAATACGTCATTACTCGTCCAGACGTTCCAGCGCCATGGACAAACTATTTAGGAACGGAAAAATTCTGCAGCGTTATCTCTCATAACGCTGGCGGTTACTCATTTTATAACTCGCCAGAGTACAACCGAGTGACCAAATTCCGCCCTAACTTCACGCAAGATCGTCCGGGACATTACGTCTATCTACGTGACGATGAAACTGGTGATTTTTGGTCTGTCTCTTGGCAACCTGTAGCAAAGAGCCTAGACCAAGCAGATTATGAAGTTCGCCATGGTTTGTCCTATTCAAAATTCAAGTGTGACTACAACGGAATTGTCGCAACCAAAACTCTGTTTGTACCAAAAGGTGAAGATGCAGAAGTCTGGGATGTCGTCATTGAAAACACCTCTGATCGCCCTCGGACTATCAGTGCATTTAACTATGTTGAGTTTTCATTTAGTCACATTAAATCGGACAACCAAAACCATCAAATGTCGCTTTACTCTGCTGGCACTGATTACAAAAATGGTGTGATTGAATACGACCTCTACTACAACACTGACGATTTCCTCGGCTACTACTACCTAACCGCAACGTTTGATGCTGATAGCTATGATGGGCAACGCGATACTTTCTTAGGTATGTACCGCGATGAAGCAAACCCTATTGCTGTAGAGCAAGGCAAATGTTCTAACCTCACTCAAACCTGCTACAACCACTGCGGTGCTCTGCATAAGCAATTCACGCTACAACCGGGTGAACAAGTACGTTTTGCTGTGGTACTAGGCGTTGGTAAAGGCAATGGCGAAAGACTTCGTGCCAAATACCAAGACCTAACTGAAGTGGATAAGACGTTCGCTGGTATCAAACAACACTGGGATGAACGTTGTGACAAGTTCCAGGTGAAGTCACCAAACGAAGGTCTAAACACCATGCTTAACGCTTGGACTCTCTATCAAGCGGAAACCTGTGTGGTATGGTCTCGCTTTGCCTCCTTCATTGAAGTGGGTGGACGTACCGGTCTTGGCTACCGCGATACTGCGCAAGATGCAATCTCTGTACCTCATACCAACCCCACTATGACTCGTAAACGCTTAGTAGATCTTCTACGTGGACAAGTAAAAGCGGGCTATGGCTTACACCTGTTTGATCCAGACTGGTTCGATCCAGAAAAAGCCAACGTAAAGCCTTCTAAATCTCCGACGGTTGTTCCAACCCCTTCTGACGAAGATAAGATCCACGGCATTAAAGATACCTGTTCAGACGACCATTTATGGATCGTTCCAACCATTCTTAATTACGTTAAAGAAACCGGCGATTTCAATTTCATTGATGAAGTCATTCCTTACGCCGACGGCGGTAACGCAACGGTTTACCAGCACATGATGGCAGCGTTGGATTTCTCAGCAGAATACGTAGGGCAAACAGGAATCTGTAAAGGTCTGCGAGCTGACTGGAACGACTGTCTGAACTTAGGCGGTGGTGAATCAGCAATGGTTTCTTTCCTTCACTTCTGGGCGCTTGAAGCATTCCTAGAATTGGCGAAATACCGTAATGACAATCAAGCGCTAAGCAAATACCAAGCAATGGCAGACGGTGTACGCGATGCGTGTGAAACTCACTTATGGGATGGACAGGGCGAATGGTATATCCGCGGTCTGACCAAAGATGGCGACAAAATCGGTACCTTTGAACAATTGGAAGGCAAAGTTCATCTTGAATCTAACTCGCTAGCGGTTCTATCTGGTGCGGTATCGCAAGAGCGTGGCGAGAAAGCGATGGATGCTGTGTACAAATATCTGTTCTCACCATACGGCATACATCTCAATGCTCCATCCTTTGCAACACCAAACGATGACATTGGTTTTGTGACCCGTGTTTATCAAGGCGTAAAAGAGAACGGCGCTATTTTCTCTCATCCAAACCCTTGGGCTTGGGTAGCGGAAGCTAAGTTAGGTCGTGGCGACAGGGCGATGGAATTCTACGACGCCCTAAACCCATACAACCAGAACGATATGATTGAGACTCGCGTGGCTGAGCCATATTCCTATGTACAGTTCATCATGGGACGTGACCATCAAGATCACGGTCGAGCAAACCACCCATGGCTAACAGGTACATCTGGCTGGGCTTACTATGCAGCGACTAACTACATCCTGGGTGTGCGCACTGGCTTCGATACTCTGATTGTTGATCCATGTATTCCAACTTCATGGCCGGAATTTGAGGTGACACGCCAATGGCGCGGTGCAACTTACCAAATCAAGGTTCTGAACCCAAATGGCGTAAGCAAAGGCGTAACCTCAATTACGGTGAATGGTGAGCAGGCAGATGTCATCAACGCTCAACCACAAGGCAGCGTTAACCAAATCACTGTGGTAATGGGTTAAGACCAATCAGCTAAGGAGAACCAGAGATCCCGTATCGAACACAAACACGCATCAATTCGTCCATGAAGCTCCGCCGAGCCATCCATGGCTCGAAGGATTTGCTTATCGATACGGGCTCCCTGCTATTTAGCTAAGGCGATTTTTGCCATGCAAAGAAAGTCTTATGAAGGAGAACAGAACATGATTCAATTTGGTACCGGTGGCTGGCGCGCTTTCATTGGTGAAGAGTTCACGAAAGACAACGTTCGTTTAGTTGCACAAGCGTTAGCCAATATCATCAATAACGAAAATGTTGCCAATGAAGGATTTGTGATTGGTTATGATCGCCGCTTCCTTTCAGATAAGGCAGCAAAATGGTTTGCAGAAGTATTGGCGGGTAACGGGATTACAGTCAGTTTTATCGACAAATTCGTACCAACACCAGTGGTGATGTATAAAGCGAAACAGCTCAACTGCGCATACTCTGCCTGTATTACTGCCTCTCACAACCCAGCTGATTACAATGGCGTAAAAGTATTTATCCGTGGCGGACGCGATGCCGATGAAGTGATCACTAAAAAGATCGAACAACAAATAGCACAACTAACCTTATCGGCTGTACGTGCAGTGGAATTTGATCAAGCACTTCAAGACAAGCTAATTGTCGTGATCAACCCAATGAATGAGTTTGTCGATTCGATCATCGACTTTATCGATATCGAAGCGATCAAAAAAGCCAACTTACGCGTGCTGATCGATCCTATGTTTGGCGTAGCGAAAAACGCTCTGCAAACGGTGTTGATCAATGGTCGCTGTGATGTAGATGTGATCAACGATGGTAAGAACCCAGATTTTGGCGGCTTAATGCCATCACCAAGTGCGACCACCTTATATCGGCTACAACATCTAGTTAAAGATGAAGGTTACGACATTGGTATCGGGACTGACGGTGATGCTGACCGTCTTGGCATCATTGATGAAAAAGGTAACTTCATTCACCCTAACGAAGTGTTGATGCTGCTGTATTACTACCTGCTTGAATACAAAGGCTGGAAAGGCTCAGTGGTACGTAATATCGCCACCACGCATCTGTTAGATAAAATCGCAGCTGATCACAACGAAAAGAGCTTTGAGGTTCCTGTAGGCTTTAAGCATATTAGCTCACAAATGGAAGCGGATGATTCACTGTTAGGCGGTGAAAGCTCTGGCGGTTTAACCATTCGTGGTCATATCAAAGGCAAAGATGGCGTGTTTGCCTCAAGCTTGCTGGTTGAAATGATCAGTGTGACAGGTAAGAAGCTTTCAGAGATGCTGGACGAAATATATCAACGCTATGGCTATGCCTACACCGCCGAAGGTGACTGCAAATTTAAAGCTGCAGAGAAGCAAGCGCTGTACAACAAAATCTATGTTGAAAAGCAATTGCCGCACTTTGAGTTTGAAATTGAAAAAGTCAGCTACGAAGATGGTGCAAAAGTCTATTTCAAAAATGGTGGTTGGGTCATTGCCCGTTTCTCAGGTACAGAACCCTTGCTGCGTATATTTGCAGAGATGGAAGACAAGCCGACAGCAGAGCGAGTATTACTGCAGATGAAGACGTTTTTGTCTTTGTAACGATTATTCAAATAAACAAATGACTTAGTCTGTGTTCCTCAAAGTAGTTGGCGTTGCAGCTAGGCGGCAAGTGAGTGAATCCCCATGAGCATAGATTGGCTATGTGATTGGGGTTTACGAATGCAGCCAACAACGCTGCAGCGTCAAATACGAAGAGGATCAGAATGCGAGAATACCCTGCTCATCGATCTCCACTACAACTTTTTGTCCTACAGAGATTGGCTGAGAAGAAGTCGCAAGAAGCTTAGTACCATGGACATCAATCACGTATCGACAGTGATCGCCCATAAACTGCTGCTCTAAAACCGTTACTTCGCCGTCGTCGGACGCTTGAATCAATACCTGTTGAGGACGCAGCAATAAGTCGCAGCTGTTACCGACTGGAATATCCACCTGCATTTGTGCTTCTAGTGTCCCTAAAGCGGTAACAAACAGACCATCAGTATTACGCGTCGCAGGTAGGTAGCTGCCACCACCAAGGAAATCAGCGACAAATTTACTCGACGGCTGATAATAAAGCTCTGAAGCCGTGCCATATTGCTCAATCACACCGTGATTCATTACTGCCATTTTATCCGCGAAAGCAAAAGCCTCTTCACGAGAATGGGTCACGAAAATGGCTGTTACACCCTGCTTTTTAAAGATTTTACGAATCTCGGCGATCAAGTCGTGGCGTACTTGTGTATCGATATTTGAAAAAGGCTCATCAAGCAAAAGCAGGTCTGGTTTATAAGCCAGTGAACGCGCAATGGCGACGCGCTGTTGCTGACCACCGGAAAGCTGGTGTGGGTAACGATCACCAAAACCACTGAGGTGAACCAGTTCCAACATATCCTGCACTTTGCTGCTACGTTCAGAAGCAGGTAACGAGCGAAGGCCAAAGCCAACGTTCTCTTCTACCGTTAAATGTGGGAACAGAGCGTAATCTTGGAAAATCATACCGATATTGCGCTTTTCAGGCGCTAACCAGTTTGCTCCATCATCAATAGTGACGCAATTCAAGCTCATGTGCCCTGAACTCAAAGGCAATAACCCAGCAATCGCTTTAAGCAACGTTGTTTTACCGCACCCACTCGCACCAAGCAGACAAACAATTTCGCCTTGGTCGACTTCAAGCGAAAGAGATTCCAACACAGTTTGAGTATCGTACTGACAAGTCAGATCTTGAATGGAAAGTGCGCAGCTCATCAGTGGTTTTGCTCCAAAGAACGGTTAACAATAACTAGTGGTATTAAACCAACTAATACCAACAAAACTGCAGGCAAAGCAGCAAGTTCTAAATGCTCATCCGAAGCATAGTTATAAACATACGTTGCCAGCGTTTCGAAATTAAATGGACGCAGAAGCAATGAAGCATTGAGTTCTTTCATCGATTCGATGAACACCAGCAAACCAGCAATCAAAGCCCCACGTCGTACTAGCGGAAAGTGGACTCGCCACAACATGCTGTTAGCCTGACACCCCATAGTGCGTGCGGCCATATCCAGTGAAGGGGAAATCTTATTGAGGCTGCTTTCAATACTGCCGATAGCAATGGCAGAGAAACGTACCAACATCGCAAAAATAATCGCGAACATAGTGCCAGAGAATATCAGCCCCGGTCTCCCCCACTGCATCGCTTTCGCTATGTCATTGACAGTGTGATCCATGGTGAGAACTGGCACCATAACACCAATAGCGAGCACAGTTCCCGGAACCGCATACCCCATAGAAGATAGACGCATCAAAGCCACGCTAAAACGATTTTGTTTCAAGCGAGCATAGAAGTTTAGAATCAAGGCGACAGTAACAGCCACTATCGCTGCAGTTAGCGACACTTTGAGACTGTTAATCGCATATTCTCGGAACTCTGCCGTCCAGCTTTGTTCGAAATAAGTGTATGCATAACTGAGAAGTTGTAGCAGTGGGAAGATAAAGGCAGTAGCAACTAATCCCCAACACCAGAACATTGCAAACCACTTTTTCCAACCGCTTAGTTGATAGCGAAAATCTTCATGGCTATTGAATTGAGTCTGATACAGCTTTTGCTTACGGCGACTGTAACGTTCGGCACTCAGCAATAACAGCACAATGACCAGCATAATGGCTGAAGTTTTGGCTGCGGCATTAAGATTGGAGTAGTTGAGCCAAGTGTCATATACCGCCGTCGTTAATGTGCTGATTGCAAAATATTTAACGGTGCCGAAATCCCCGACGGTTTCCATCGCCACCAGCGATAATGCAACAGCAATAGAAGGGCGAGCCAGAGGCAAAGAGATACGTCTAAAACTTTCCCATGGGGAGCATTTTAGTAATCGAGCCGACTGTAGCAGAGAAACGTTCTGTTCCATAAACGTAGCTCGACACAATAAATAAACGTAAGGATAAAGCACTAAAGCCAGCACGATGCTGGCTCCGGTTAAACTTCGGATATCAGGAAACCAATACGCACCCGCCTGCCAACCAGTTAACTCTCGGAGCCACATCTGAACAGGTCCCGCATAATCAAACCAGCCGGTAAAAATATAGCCAACGATATATCCGGGAATGGCTAATGGTAACACTAACGCCCATTGGAGAACCTTTTCCCCAGGCAGCTTACACATCGCCATAATCCAAGCACTTGGTATACCAAATAAAAGGGATAAAGCCATCACACTAGCGGTGAGAATGACGGTATTTTGCGCGTAGGTGGGCATCACCGTTGCCATTAGATGAGCAAAGACGTCATCGGTATGACCAACAGCGGTAAAGAATATCGCTAAGATCGGCAAAACCAGCAGGGTTGCTAGAACAACACTACTGGTTTTCCATATAAGATGTTTTTCTTTCATTGCCTATTACAACAAGACAATTTGAGATGCATCAACATGTGCAAAGACATCTCATATCGCTTTTAAAAACAGGGGGAAAATTTCCCCCTCGAACACATTAAAGGTCAAATTTTACTTCATCAAGTAACTTGATTGCTGCTGTATGGTTATCAGCAATCTTTTCTAAAGGTAGTGTATCTGACTTAAACTCACCCCAAGATGCCACAAGTTCTGAACGCTTCACACCTGGTTTCACAGGGTATTCGAAGTTAACTTCTGCGTACATGTGCTGAGCTGTTTCGCCCGTTAGAAATTCCATTAGTTTTAGTGCATTATCACGGTTTGGAGCGTATTTAGCCATCGCCATACCACTCACGTTCACGTGTGTGCCTTGAGCGTTTTGATCTGGGAAGTTGATGTATACCGACTCCGCCCAACTCTTTTGCTCTTTGTCTTCAAGCATTTTACCTAAGTAGTAGCTGTTACCTAAAGAAAGATCACATAGACCTTCTTTAATAGCACGAACTTGGTCACGGTCATTACCTTGTGGTTTACGGGCTAAGTTCGCTTTTAAGCCTTCTAACCATGCTTTGGTTTCAGCTTCGCCGTGGTTAGCAATCATGGCTGCAACCAAAGCGATGTTGTATGGGTGCTTACCACTACGAGTACAGATTTTACCCTTATATTCAGGCTTAGCTAAATCAAGATAGTTAAAATCATCACCCAATTTGCCTACGCGATCACGTGAAGAATAAACACTACGTGTACGAATCGTTAAAGCAAACCACTCTTCGTTGCTATCACGGTAGTGTGCTGGGATATTTTCATCGATAACAGAGCTGTTAACTGGTTGAGTTAACTTCTTATCAGACAATTCAAACAAACGGCTAAACTCTGAAGTTAATACTACGTCCGCAGGACTGTATTCACCTTCTTGTGCTAACTTTTCTGCAATACCTTCGTTAGCAAACTTCACATTGACCTTGATCCCCGTCTCTTTAGTGAACTCTTTAAACATGGGCTCAATGAGGAAAGGCTGGCGGTATGAGTAAACATTCACTTCCTCTGCTGCCATAGCAGACGAAGCTAAAACGCTTAACGCAATTGCAGAAAGTGTGAGCATCTTTTTCATCGTTTAAACCTAACTTGTAGTGATAATGATAATGTTTTTTATTTCCTTGAATTATATTAACCCGTTTTATTGAGCACAATCTTAAATAATAAAAAACCTGCCACATGGGCAGGTTTTTTCGACGAGGTTCTAAGTATTGATTATTTAACTACTGAGAACTCAGGATATGCTTCAACACCACAATCGTGCATATCCATACCTTCTTGCTCTTCTTCTTCAGAAACACGGATACCCATTGTTGCTTTTAGGATAGACCAAACAATCAAGCTTGCTGCGAATACCCAACCAAAGATAACTACGGCACCTAGAAGCTGAGAACCAAATGATGCATCTGCATTGCTTAGTGGAACAACCATTAGACCAAAGAAACCACACACACCGTGTACAGAGATAGCACCCACTGGATCATCGATTTTTAGTTTATCTAGAGCAATGATGCTGAACACTACGATTGCACCCGCAACCACACCGATAGCTACTGCATATAGTGGTGATGGAGATAGTGGATCTGCAGTGATAGCAACTAGACCTGCTAACGCACCGTTAAGGATCATAGTTAGGTCTGCTTTACCCCAAGTTGTTTTACAAACTAGCAGGGCTGCAATCGCACCTGCTGCTGCTGCTGCGTTAGTGTTTAAGAAGATTTTGCCGACAGCTGTTGCGTTTTCGAAGTCAGAAACCATCAACTGAGAACCGCCGTTGAAGCCAAACCAACCGAACCATAGGATAAGTGTACCTAGAGTAGCAAGTGGCATGTTTGAACCTGGAATTGGGTAAACTTCACCGTTTTTGCCGTATTTACCTTTACGTGCACCTAGTAGGATTACGCCAGCTAGAGCTGCTGCTGCACCTGCCATGTGTACGATACCAGAACCAGCGAAGTCACTGAAACCTGCATCAGATAGGAAACCGCCGCCCCAAGTCCAGTAACCTTCCATAGGGTAAATGAAAGCTGTTAGAACTACAGAGAAGATTAGGAATGCCCATAACTTCATACGTTCAGCAACTGCACCTGAAACTACAGACATCGAGGTTGCAACGAATACTACTTGGAAGAAGAAATCCGACTCTAGAGAGTGGTCAGCGCCTTCAGCTTGTGAACCGATTAGCGTACCGAAAGAAGGTAACCAACCAGCTTCTGCGTTATCTACGTACATGATGTTGTAACCAACGATTAAGTACATAGTGCACGCGATAGCGTAAAGCACAAAGTTTTTAGTCAAAATTTCAGTGGTGTTTTTTGAACGAACTAGACCAGCTTCAAGCATTGCAAAACCCGCAGCCATCCACATTACTAGTGCGCCTGAAATTAAGAAGAAGAAAGTATCCAGTGCGTAGCGTAACTCCGCTACAGTTACTGACAGTTCCATAATAGTTGTCTCCAATCCCTGATTCTTAAAGTGCTTCTACGTCCATTTCGCCAGTGCGAATACGAACAGCATGACTTAAGTCATAAACAAATATTTTACCGTCACCAATTTTGCCTGTATGAGCAGCTTTGATGATTGCTTCAACAACGCGATCTACGTTGTCTGCTTGTGTTGCGATCTCGATTTTTACCTTAGGTAGGAAATCCACTTGGTATTCCGCACCACGGTAAAGCTCTGTGTGACCTTTTTGACGACCGAAGCCTTTTACTTCTGATACTGTCATCCCTTCGATGCCAACATCAGCTAAAGCTTCGCGTACATCGTCAAGTTTGAATGGTTTGATGATTGCGTTTATGAGTTTCATCGCGTCCTCTCTGAAGCTGTAGTCCATTAACTCTAATCCCTTTCTAGTAATCCAAGGTACGTGCCAACTTTTTAAATCATTGATAAATAAGATATTAATGTGACATTTATGCAAAAAAAAGAAAGGGTTGCACAAATATCGTGCAACCCTTTCCCAAAAATAATGCGCTTAAGCCATTCTTCACCACATAAGTGCACGCTTTAAAAGCAATGCATCAGTAGCGCTGAATGAACTCTAACCACTGTCTCATCATTGATTCAAAATCTTCCAAGCCACATTCTGCCGTGCTCTCACTGTCGTAGAGCTCAAATTCACTTTCAAACTCAATATCATGGCTATAGCCCAAAGTGTTTTCCTGAACCGTCACTTCACTCCCTATCACAGAAAGAGAAATCTCTTTTCCAGCCAGTTTCCACTCTTTTGCCGGACTTTGGTGCACTTGGTCAAGTAACGAAAACACTTGCTCGATCTTTGTGCGATCTTTGCCAATCTCTTCTTGTAACCAACGAGCAATCACTTGATGCTCCATATTACAACTGACGTAATACTCACCCATTAAGGTATTTTTCGTAAATTCAAATTCCATCGGATTGATACCAAACAAACCAAATTTTGCGTGGAGTATACCTGCCTCACTATCTCGTTACGAGAAGGTTTGTGACGGGAAGGTTCGTGACGAAAAGGATACGAGCTTCTCTTAGGTAATTATTAGCAGAAACAGAAAGGCCGCTTATAAAATGCGGCCTTTTATTAACGATTTCTCAAAGCTGATTATGCTGGCTCTTGGAAAATAACCGTGTCAGCTTTCTTGGTGTAATCCGCCATACGGTGGAAGTTTAGGTAACGATAAGTATCCGCCGCAGTCGCGTTAATTTGCTCTGCGTACTCTAGATACTCTTCTTTCGTCGGGATACGACCTAGAATAGCGCCCACAGCCGCAAGTTCTGCTGAAGATAGGTAAACGTTCGCACCTGTACCTAGACGGTTCGGGAAGTTACGTGTAGACGTAGACATTACCGTTGCTTTATCAGCTACGCGAGCTTGGTTACCCATACATAGTGAACATCCCGGAGTTTCAATACGAACCCCAGCACGGCCAAAGATACCGTAGTAACCTTCTTCTGTTAGCTGATCGCGGTCCATCTTAGTTGGCGGAGCCACCCACAAACGAGTTTCTAGCTGACCATTGAACTTCTCAAGCAGTTTACCTGCCGCACGGAAGTGACCAATGTTTGTCATACACGAACCAATGAACACTTCATCAATTTGAGTTCCTTGAACGTCAGATAGAAGACGCGCATCATCTGGGTCATTTGGAGCACAAAGAATTGGTTCTTTGATTTCAGCAAGATCGATTTCGATTACGTGAGCGTATTCTGCATCTTTATCTGCACTCATTAGCTCTGGGTTCGCTAACCACTCTTGCATCGCTTTAATACGACGTTCAATGGTACGTACATCACCGTAACCTTCAGCAATCATCCACTTAAGCATAGTGATGTTTGAGTTTAGATATTCTTCGATTGAAGCTTGAGACAGCTTCACTGTACAGCCAGCCGCTGAACGCTCTGCAGATGCATCTGAAAGCTCGAACGCTTGCTCAACAGTTAGGTGCTCAACACCTTCGATCTCAAGTACACGACCAGAGAATTCGTTTATCTTACCTGCTTTCTCTACAGTCAATAGACCCTGCTTGATGCCGTAGTAAGGGATTGCATGTACTAGGTCACGTAGTGTGATACCCGGTTGCATTTCGCCTTTAAAACGAACCAAGATAGATTCAGGCATATCAAGAGGCATAACACCTGTTGCTGCTGCGAACGCAACCAGACCAGAACCTGCAGGGAAAGAGATACCTAATGGGAAACGAGTATGTGAGTCACCACCTGTACCTACGGTATCAGGAAGTAGCATACGGTTTAGCCATGAGTGGATAACACCGTCACCAGGGCGAAGTGACACACCGCCACGGTTCATGATGAAATCAGGTAATGTGTGGTGAGTTACCACATCCACTGGCTTAGGATACGCTGATGTATGGCAGAATGACTGCATTACTAGATCAGCAGAGAAGCCTAAACACGCTAGATCTTTCAGTTCATCACGAGTCATAGGACCGGTAGTATCTTGAGAACCTACTGTCGTCATTTTTGGCTCACAGTAAGTACCCGGACGAATACCTTCTACGCCACACGCTTTACCCACCATTTTCTGAGCAAGAGTGTAGCCTTTGCCGCTGTCTGCAACAGCAACTGGACGACGGAATACGTCTGAAGGTGCAAGACCTAGAGCTAGACGAGCTTTATCAGTTAGACCACGGCCAACGATCAGTGGAATACGACCACCAGCACGCACTTCATCAATCAGTACGTCTGTTTTTAGTTTGAAGGTAGCCAGTACTTCACCCGTTTCGTGGTTACATACTTTGCCTTCGAATGGGTAAACGTCAATCACGTCGCCCATGTGTAATTTCGTTACGTCTACTTCAATTGGTAGCGCACCCGCATCTTCCATTGTGTTAAAGAAGATCGGAGCAATCTTACCGCCAAGTACATAACCGCCAGCGCGTTTGTTTGGAACGAATGGGATATCGTCACCCATGAACCAAAGTACGGAGTTAGTCGCTGACTTACGAGATGAACCGGTACCAACCACGTCACCAACGTATACAAGCTGGTGGCCTTTCTCTTTAAGCGCTTCGATTTGCTTAATCGGACCAATGCTGCCAGCTTTATCTGGGTGAATACCATCACGTTCGTTTTTCAGCATCGCTAGAGCGTGTACTGGGATATCCGGACGAGACCATGCATCTGGTGCAGGAGACAGATCATCCGTGTTCGTCTCACCTGTTACTTTGAATACAGTTAGAGTGATTTTTTCTTGTAGCGCAGGTTTAGATAGGAACCATTCTGCGTCAGCCCAAGATTGAAGAACTTGCTTCGCGAATTCGTTACCTGCTTTTGCTTTCTCTTCAACATCATAGAAAGCATCAAACATAAGCAGAGTATGAGATAGAGTTTCAACACCGATTGGTGCAAGTTCTGCGTCATCAAGCAATGAAACTAGAGGCTCGATGTTGTAACCACCTTGCATTGTGCCTAGTAGTTGTGCTGCTTTTGCACGGCTTACTAGTGGAGAAGTCACTTCTCCTTTCACAACAGCCGTTAAGAAACCCGCTTTAACATAAGCAGCTTCATCAACGCCTGGTGGGATACGATTCTCAAGTAGATCAAGGATGAATTCTTCTTCACCTTGTAGGGGATTCTTTAACAGTTCAACAAGTCCAGCAACTTGCTCTGCATCTAGGGGTTTAGGTACAACTCCTTCAGCGGCACGCTCTTCGACGTGTTTACGGTAGGCTTCAAGCACGACTTTTTTCCTCTCATTGCGGTTCACCTAATAATTATAAAAATGTAAGTGAACATCCTTGGAAACTTGGCTCTCCGTTGCCCTTGTTTTCATTCAAATTTGACTGAGAAACAGCGCCCTAGAGGCCAAACTGTGGGCATCAGAATAGCAAATTTAACGATAAATTAAAATCTCATCATTTTGACCAACATAGCAACTTAAGACTAAAGTTTGACGATTATCACCATCAAACTTTATTCATCGTCACTTAAACGTGGTTCCCAGCATCAGATATAAAGAATCAAAATTGTCTTCTGTACGTCCATAACCGAACATAATCGGTCCTATTGGTGAATCAACACCCGTAAAAACTGAGGCTGCACCATACAAAGGAGCCGAATGTAAGCGTAAATCTGAGTCTGACCAAACTCCGCCATACTCTATCGATGTTCCTAAATATACCGGTGACATAAAAAGCCCAAAATCATTGTCAAACCAACGATACAAATAAACTAAGCTGCTGAAGGCTTTGTTTTGTCCAATGAGGCTATTACGAGGAATACCTGACAAATTCAAAAATCCACCAATCGTTTTCGGATCAATTGGGGTCACTGAGTTTTTGCTTTTTACTACACCATATTCAGCTGTTCCGACCAAAGTATGACGTTTATAACTATGGGCCGTCACCAACTTCGCCGATAATTCAGATACTGTATCTTGAGTACCTTCCTCTAAACCATCCTGCTCTTCTATCACTTCATCATGAGAAACTAAATATTCAAAGTTAAAATACAGTCCTTTTCTCGGCATGTAATAATCATCGAGAGAATCGATTCGATAATTAAAAAATGCGCCATGGCGAGTGAAGGTACTATTACCTAATACAGGTAATGACGACACTTCCGTTTCCCCAGAAGTAAAGCGATATCCTAACTTAGCTTCTCGCCATAAGGTCTCTTGATAGCCGATCGCTAACTCAGAACGTAGTTCTTTATATGCAAAAGGAATGTAATTGCGAGTTGATTCTAAACTCGTGTCGTTAAAGCCATCGAGAGGAATGTTACGCTTATCATTTTTATAGCGAGCCCCTAAGGTAATAAAACTATGTTGATCAGAAAACAACGGTGAATACAGCTCAGCTTCAATTAATTTGTCTGTCCCTCCGTCTAAGTTCAACATCAGTCCAGCACCGTTAGGGTTTAAATCGGTAAAGTTAGTCGAAATACCAATCGAATATTGGCTATCAGTTGTAAAATCGTCCTCTAAAAAAAATCGGAAATTGGCATAATTGGGCCCCCACGATTTCTCTCGGACATCAACCACTAATTCATCACGATCTTCATTTTTTTGATATTTGTAACTAACGAGTTCAAATCTATCCAAGGCATAGAGATTCTCGACACTCGCCTCAATCTCTTCCGTTGATAGTGCTTTCCCTTCCGCAAGGTTTAAACGATTTTGCAACAGCAAATCACTATAGTGAGTTTTGTTGTTAATCACGACTCTATCGACAACGACTTCATCGCCGTATTTCAGTTCACGTCTACGCTCTTCTTTTGCATCGATGTATTTCTGATATTCGGCGCTAGTCACTGACAACTTAGAGAGTAGCTGCTGATTTTCCATCGCTGCCAGATATCCTTTTTCATAGGCATCCGGCATACGAACAAATTCAGTTGTTTCCATCTGCCCAACTTGAGGCTTCAAGAAAACGTCATTCTCGGTCAAGGTTTCAGCTTGGTCTTGAGTGCTACGTCGCACAAGATAGTTGGAAAGCTGATCAGCCATTGTGAAAAAATTAGTGAAATCTTCCTGCTCTTTATAGTCGGTGCTTATATCAACGGCAATAACAATGTCAGCGCCCATAGCCCTAGCAACGTCAACTGGCATGTTATTGGTCACGCCACCATCAACGAGCAAATGACCATCAACTTCATAGGGAGGTAAAGCACCGGGAACCGACATACTCGCCATCATAGCATCAACCAGATAGCCACTATCCAATACCACAGGTTGGAGTTCGACAATGTCCGTTGCTACAGCACGATATGGAATAACCAAGTTATTGAAAGAGCTGAATGAAGAAAGGTTCCCTGAGGTTTCACGCAAAATACGCAACATATTTTGTCCCTGTACCACCCCTTTCGGTGCGCGAACCTCCGCCCAATGAATGCCTAAATCTGCGTTAAGTTGATAGCGATCTTCATACTCTTTTTCTCGTACTCGTCGTTGACTACGGCTAACTCTATCTCGATAACCACTATTCCAATCAACGCTATACACTAGACTTTCTATTTCTGAAGCACTCATACCTGTTGCATACAAGCCACCAACATAAGCCCCCATGCTGGTACCGGTAATGAAATCGACAGGAATACGCATCTCTTCCAATGCTTTTAATACACCGATATGTGCCGCACCTTTCGCCCCACCACCAGCCAGTACTACCGCAATTTTTGGACGTTCGGCTTGAGCCTGCTCTATTTGAATAGCTTCCATTTGTGTCACTGCTTCGTTGGCCAGAACACTCAACGAAGTCATCGCATAACTCAAGCAAATAAAACAGAGTAACTTATAAGCCACACAACGCCCTCAATCCCTTAAAATTCAATACACTATAAACGTCGACATCTACCACTGGAAGAGTTTTTTTATCCATTCAACAGGGCGATTCTCACACTGTTTTTTCCAGTCTCCTGTTGGATCCCAAACTGGAAGTTTAAAATCATTCCCACAATCTAGTGCAAGCGCGCCACCACTCTTGTTTGAAAAACCAACAGTGGTCACACCTTTTGGCCACGGCAGTACCAATTTTTCTGGAATTCTATAATGCAGATATTGAGCATATACTCGCAACGCACCACTTGAACCCGTTAATTCCGTAGGTTTGTTGTCATCACGACCAAGCCAAATCGTCGTGACTTCCCGTCCATCTACGCCAACAAACCAACTGTCACGGCTATCATTACTAGTCCCAGTCTTTCCGGCCAGTGCAGCCCAAGCAAACTGAGTATGTAGATAACGCCCAGTTCCCTCTAACACACCTCGTTTCATTGCGTATGTGGTTAACCAAGCCGCCTGCTGATCAACGGCTTGATAAACCTTAGGAATCGATTGATATAGTATTTTGCCTTCCAAATCCAACACCGACCGCAAAGCCGACATTGGCGCTTTTTTCCCAGAATTCGTTAGTGTCTGGTACATCTGCGCGACTTGGTATGGAGAGAGTGAAAATGAACCAAGTAACATAGATGGCACCGGACGAATTTCACTTTTATCCACGCCAAGCTGCTGCAAAGTGTCAGAGACCTTCTCAATGCCAAGAGACATACCTAATTGCACCGTAGGAACATTCAATGATTTAGCCAACGCCAGATATAAAGGCACATCCCCACGATATTGACGATCAAAGTTTCTCGGGCTCCAAACCGAACCTTCACTGCCTTGTAATGAGATAGGTTTATCAACTAGAGTCGTTGCTAAGTTGTATTTCTCCGGCTGTGTCAGGGCTGTGAGATAAACAGCTGGTTTAACCAAAGAACCAATCGGTCTTTTCGCGTTTAGCGCACGATTAAATCCTTCAAACCCCGCACGTTTACCACCGACCATGGCTCGAATCTCACCAGTATGACGATCAACGGCAATCGCAGCCGCTTCTAAGTCTTTACCCGCAGTTTTCTCCAACTCTGGCATTTTGTCGGCAATCGCCTCTTCCAGTTTGGCTTGCGAAACAGGATCAAGAGAGGTGAAAACACGCAAGCCAGAATCTGATTTAAAATCGCGACCTAGTTTTTCATTTAGCTCAATTGAAAGTTGCTGGAAATAAGCCGGCTGACGGCTGGCAATACGCGCCACTTTTTGTACATCTAATGGGCGAGTTACCGCTTGTTCATATTGCTTCGCCGTAAGAATGTTTTGGTCCATCATCAAGCGAAGAACCAAATCACGACGTTCTTTCGCTCTTTCGGGAAAACGCATAGGGTTGTAATAAGACGGTCCTTTGACCATACCCACCAGCAAAGCAAGCTGATCAATGCGTAACTCTTGTAATGGCTGACCAAAATAGAGACGGGAAGCTAAACCAAATCCGTGTACACTCTCATTACCATTCTGACCTAAATAAACCTCATTCAAGTACGCTTCAAGAATTCGGTCTTTGCTATAACGATAATCAATGATCAGAGCCATATAGGCTTCACGTAACTTGCGCCACAAAGTTCTGTCATTGGATAAGAAGATGTTTTTAGCTAGCTGCTGAGTCAGAGTACTTCCCCCCTGTACAGTACGACCAGCTTTAAGGTTGACGACCATAGCGCGTGCAATAGCCAAAGGAGAGACACCATCGTGCTGATAGAAATGCCTATCTTCGGTAATCAGTAAAGCATCGATCATCACTTCGGGGAATTGCTCACGACGCAAGAACAAACGTTGCTCTTGTACATCTTTCTCCAACATCCCAAGCATTTTCGGTTCAATGCGCAAATAACCGAGATCTCCTCTTTGCTCTAAAGATTGAATCCGTTGCACGCCATTTTCATCAAAGTTGATCATGATATGACGATCAGGTTCAGGCCCATCGGCGAACTCAAATGGACGGCGGATCATCTCAATACGAGTTGAAGAAGCCGAATACTCGCCAGCATATCGAGGGCTAGCTACTTTTCGGTAATTGAGTACATCAAGCTCATTTCGTAGCTCTTTAATACTGAGATTATCTCCTGGAGCAATTTCCAAAATTCGCGCATAAACAACCGTAGGCAAATCAAATAATTGCCCCTCGAAGCGATGTTTAATTACGCTATCGAGATAAATACCCGCAAACACCAATATAGCGACCACGGCGACACTCACTTTCCAACCAATCCCCCACAAACGCTTTAGCCAAGACTTTGGACGATTAGGTTTCTTTACGGATGTGCGAGATTTTGAAGACGATCTGTTGGTCGGTTTTCTTTTGCTTTCCGGTTTTGGGTTACTACGTTTATTTGTCATGAATTCAATTGTCGTTTGGTTTTGGTGGTTGCAATGTGGTTAGCAGGATCATCAGGCCATACATGCTTGGGGTATCGTCCCTTCATCTCTTTTTGCACTTCTTTATAGGCACCAGCCCAAAAGCCTGCCAGATCGCGCGTTACCTGTAATGGTCTTTGTGCTGGAGAGAGAAGTTCCATCACTATCGCTTGGCGCCCTTTGGCAATAACTGGTGATGTTTGTTCACCAAACACTTCCTGCATGCGAACCGAAAGCACAGGTTCCTTGCCACGTTGATAACGGATTTTTTTATGTGTTCCGGTTGGCAGAACATGGTCCACGGGCAGCCATTCATCTAACTGCTGATTTAAAGGCCAACCCAACCTAGCATTAAGCGCTTCGATCAAATTTATTTTTTGCAATGCTTTGACTGATGTAATGCCTATCAGATAAGGCTCTAACCAATCTCTTAATTCGCACAACAGGCTTGCCTCATCCATCGCGGGCCACTCTTCATCATCAAGCCAATCTATTGCACAACGAACCCGCTCCAACCACTGTAGAGAGTCGTCACTCCAGTTTAAAACTGAAAGTCCTTTGCGCTCGACATAATTAAGCAAGGCTTGCGTCATTTTTTGTTTATCTGGTTCAGGCAAAGCACGGCGGCGAATAACAAGCTCCCCCAAGCAACAACGTTCTTCAGCCACTAAGCGCCCAGCTTTTTCATCCCAATCCACCTGTTCAGTGGTTAGAAATAATGAGCCAAATTGCGATTCCAAATCCGTAATGTCCAACGCCAAAGCACAGAAGATACGACTTGATTGACTTACTTGGTTTGATGGACTCTGTGACCTCATCAAATCAAGCGCAACAACATAGTCAATGGCAGCCAGAGGTTGTAACTCATCAATAAAAGCACCGTGCCCATTTGCCAATAAGAATTGACCATAAGCTTGACCTCGCTTTTGAGCTATCCGATCAGGAAACGCTAAACAAGCCACCAAAGGCAACAAGTGGCTCTTTACCTCATTTAACGAAAACACACAGTCCAACTTGTTAGCCAGAGCAACGGCTCTTTGTGTCATTTGCTTGGATTTAGGATGATTCCCTTGCTGCCAACGGTGCAAGCTATATTGCAAATCGAGTATCTGCTTTTCAGGTTCTTCAAGCAGAGCAGCTAGAGCCAAAGCGCTGTTTAACAGTACAGAATTTTTATTCTCTACTTTTAGCAACATGGCAGCGATGCGAGGTTCAACACCTAAGCGATGCGCCTCTTTGCCCATACTTGTCAGTTGATTGTGTTTGTCGATTAGTCCCAAAGAAATCAATAAAGACTGGGCTTGGTTGATGGCTGGTATCGGTGGTAAATCCAGCCACTGCAACTCATTAGCGTTTTTTACTCCCCACTGCGCTAGCTCTAACACAAGTGGAGCAAGGTCACTTTGCAGTATTTCGGGAATGGATACTTTGGGCTGCTGGTAAAATTGAGACTCACTGTATAAGCGCATGCAAATCCCCGCTTCTAAACGTCCAGCCCGACCAGCTCGCTGTTCAGAGGATGACTGAGCAATTCTGACTTGCTCTAAACGAGTAATGCCAGTTTTCAAATCAAATCGAGCAACTCGCTCCAAACCTGAATCCACAACTATACGTATACCTTCAATAGTTAATGAAGTCTCTGCAATGTTGGTCGCCAGTACAACTTTGCGCTTCCCTGGTGGTGGCGCAGAAATCGCTTTTTGCTGATCAGAAAAATTCATTTGTCCATAAATAGGACAAACATCAACATCGTTTGGAAGATCACTGAGTTGTTCTGCTAAAGACATAATACTTGCAGCGCCCGGCAAAAATGCGAGCAGAGAGCCTTGTTCGTTATTGATTAGACTTCTAATTTGCTTAGCCATCGCAGGAACCAAAGGATCATTCATACTCAATGAATGATAGCGAACCTCAATCGGATAACCTCTGCCGTCTGATTCCACATAGGCAGCTAGAGGTAATAACTGTTGCAGTGCAGCTTGATCTAAGGTTGCTGACATGACGATGATTTTTAAGTCTTCACGAAGTACCGATTGCACTTCTAAGCTTAATGCCAGAGCCGTATCAGCATGAATACTGCGTTCGTGGAATTCATCAAAAATCAACGCACCAATACCATCCAGTTCAGGATCACTTTGGATCATGCGTGTCATGATTCCTTCAGTAACGACCTCCAAACGAGTATCGTGGCTAACTTTTGTTTCTCCCCTAACACGATAACCAATGGTTTTCCCCACTTGCTCACCCAGTTGCTCAGATAAGTAACGAGCGATGTTTCTCGCTGCCAATCGCCTAGGCTCGAGCATAATTATTTTCCCGTCTACTAATCCAGATTTGAGCAACGCGAGTGGAAAATAAGTCGACTTACCCGCGCCGGGTGCCGCTTTCAAAATCAGTTGGGGAGAGTGCTCAACACCTGCAAGCAAATCAGGTATCACCGCGTGGATCGGCAGTTGTGACAAGAGAATGTCCTTATGTTTAAATATCCCAGATTGACAACCAAAGCATTGTACATAAAAACAGTACAGGGATCTCGATGCAATTTATACCAGCGCTAGAGCGCGCGACACTAATTAAACGCTACAAGCGTTTTCTTGCGGATATTGAATTAAAAGATGGAAAGCAAATCACTATTCACTGTGCCAATACGGGGTCTATGACCGGGTGTGCCGAGTCAGGAAACCAAGTTTGGTATTCAACATCTGACAATATAAAACGTAAATACCCTCACAGTTGGGAGATAACAGAAACGGCGCAAGGTCATCAAATTTGCATTAACACAGCACGAGCAAATCAGCTTGCCGTCGAGGCAATCTATAACGGGACGATTAAAGAATTACAAGGTTATGAGCAGTTACGCACAGAAGTGAAGTATGGTGCTGAAAATAGTCGCATTGATATCTTGCTCTGCAGCGAATCTAAACCACACTGTTATGTAGAAGTGAAAAGCGTGACTCTATTGGATGAACGTAATTTAGAGAGCGGAGAAGAGAATCAACGCATTGGACAAGGTTATTTCCCTGATGCAATCACCACTCGTGGGCAAAAACACTTACGAGAACTGTCAGAAATGGTCCAAAGTGGGAGCCGGGCCGTACTTTTATTCACAGTTTTACACTCAGGGATTGAAAAAGTCTCCCCCGCTCACCATATAGACGCGAACTATTCACAATTGTTAAAAATTGCACAAGAAGCTGGCGTGGAAGTACTATGCTACAAAGCACAACTTTCAAACAATGGAATACAACTCGTATCGGCAATCGAATTTTTTCATCAATCATCAAAAAATTGATGGAACCTTCATATTAACGATAACTTTGTAAAACAGTGTTTGCCTCAATTACTTCTTTTTGCTATAGATACCCGCCTTAAATTGACTGCGATAGCAGTTGACTAGGTGTTAGTAGGAGATGCTGTATGCCAGAATCCAAAAAGAAAACGCTAGGCATCCTAGCCATTGCAGGTGTTGAGCCATACCAAGAAAAAGCAGGTGAAGAATACATGTCACCTGAGCAAGTGGCTCATTTTACGAAAATTTTACAAGCTTGGCGCAACCAGCTCAGGGAAGAAGTTGATCGCACTGTGCACCATATGCAGGACGAAGCGGCAAACTTTCCTGACCCTGTTGACCGCGCTTCTCAAGAAGAAGAATTCAGCCTAGAACTTCGTAATCGTGACCGTGAACGTCGCTTGATTAAGAAGATCGAAAAGACACTAGACAAGCTAAAAGAAGATGACTTCGGTTTCTGTGAATCTTGTGGTGTTGAAATTGGCATTCGTCGCTTAGAAGCCCGCCCTACTGCTGACCTTTGTATCGACTGTAAAACTCTTGCAGAAATCAAAGAAAAGCAAATGATGGGTTAACCCCAACAGATGTCACTAAGGGAGCAATTGCTCCCTTTTTGTTTTGCTATTTTGGCACGACTTTCATAAAAGAAATAATGCCTATGCCATTATTAATCTGTTTGATATAAAACAATGAGTACAGAATACAAACTCAAACAAACCCTTCCTTGGAGCTCCGCCGAGCCATCCATGGCTAGGAGGTTGTGGGTGCTCAGAACCAATTTGATTATCAAATTAACGTTGTTGGTATAAGGTCGAAAAAAATAGCCAATGACATCATTAAGCTTGATACTTACACTTCTTTCATAAATATTCTTAAGTAAACATAGGCATTATGAGTTACGTTGGTCGTTTCGCTCCTTCTCCTTCTGGACCATTACATTTTGGTTCATTAGTCGCCGCATTAGGTAGTTACTTCCAAGCCAAGTCACAACTTGGTCAATGGTTAGTAAGAATAGAAGATCTCGATCCACCAAGAGAGATGCCTGGAGCAGCCGATCTTATTTTAAAAGCAATAGAAGCTTATGGATTAGAGTGGGATGGCGAGGTTGTTTATCAGAGTCAGCGTCACCATCTATATCAACAGCAAATCGATCAATGGCTCGCCTCTGGTCAAGCATACTTATGCCAGTGCACGCGTAAACAGATTAAAGATTCTGGAGATTTCTATCTTGGAACTTGTCGGGATAAGGGGTTAACCAATAGATCTGAATGCTCCGTTCGATTGCGAATGGACTATCCAGTCTCGTCATTCATCGACCTGAAACATGGTGAAATGACAATACCAGAAGCATTGAGCAAAGAAGATTTCATTATTAAACGCCGAGATGGTCTATATGCGTATAACTTAGCAGTGGTGATTGATGATGTTAACCAAGGCGTTACCGAAGTGGTTCGGGGCGCTGATTTGATTGAGCCAACAGGTCGCCAAATCAGCTTATATAAAACGCTGAATCAGACACCGATCAGCTATCTGCATTTACCGCTGGCGATGGACATCAATGGTAATAAGCTTTCAAAGCAAAACCATGCAACAGCGATTGATGCAAATAACCCTAGACCAACGCTGATAAAGGCGATGCAGTTTTTAGGATTTAACCTTCCCGATGAAATGATTGAAGGTCGTATCAATGAGATCATTCTCTGGGGAACAGAAAATTGGCACATTGGGCAGCTTCCAGAGCAGATCGAGATCACACCGTGATTCTCAAATGACGCCTGGTAAGCTATTATTAGCCGCAAATCCAGCCTATTTGAAAGATAACGTCAAAAGTTATTGACACAAAAGGCAACACCAATCATTGTAAAAAATACATGAATAACAACGACTTAAACGAAAGCGAACATCACATATATCCAAGCTTAGACTTGAATATCGTCACGCGCCAAGAGCACAACATTTCGCGTAAGCAGATTAGCGATAACGCGTTAAAGGTGTTGTATCGCCTCCAGGGTGCGGGTTTTGACGCCTACCTAGTCGGTGGTGGTGTTCGAGATTTACTCCTCGAAGAAGTACCAAAAGACTTCGATATAGCAACTAACGCAACACCTGAAGAAATTCGCCAGTTATTCCGTAACTGCCGTCTGATCGGTCGTCGTTTCCGTCTTGCACACATTATGTTTGGACGTGACATCATTGAAGTTGCGACTTTCCGAGGCCATCACCAAGAAGAAAATAAACAGCTTGCTGCTCAGTCAGAAGCAGGAATGCTGCTGCGTGATAACGTCTACGGCACCATCGATGAAGATGCAGAGCGTCGAGACTTCACCATCAACGCCATGTACTACAACATCGCGGATTACAGCATTCACGATTATGCTGGCGGTTTAGAAGATCTGGAAGACAGATTAGTTCGTCTTATTGGCGACCCTGAAACCCGTTACCGCGAAGACCCTGTTCGTATGCTTCGGGCTGTACGCTTTGCAGTAAAACTCGATTTCGACATCGAAGAAGACACGGCTGCACCTATTGAGGAGCTCGCGCCATTACTGCGTGATATCCCAGCGGCACGTCTTTACGAAGAAATGCTGAAGATGCTGCAATCAGGACACGGTTTGGAAACTTACCACCTGATGCGTGAATACAACTTGTTCCAACAAGTATTCCCGACGATTGCACGTCATTTCACTGAAGATTATTCATCTCAAACTGAGCACATGCTCGATCTTGTGTTGGATTCTACCGACCAGCGCATTGAAGAAGATAAGAGAATCAATCCTGCCTTCATGTTTGCAGCCATTTTCTGGTATCCGATGGTCAAGCTTGCTGAAGAGATGATGGAAACGCATAACCTTAATTATTACGATGCCATCATGGAAGCGAGCAATAAAATCCTCGATGAAGTAGTGAAATCTATCGCGATTCCTCGCCGTCACACTGCGACAATGCGCGAAATTTGGCAGCTACAATTACGCCTGCCTCGCCGCAATGGTAAACGCGCATTCCGCTTGATGGAACTGAATAAGTTCCGTGCTGGTTTTGATTTCCTAGAAATGCGTGGTGAAGTTGAAGATGGCGAAGTGAAGCAACTGGCTGATTGGTGGCAAACTTTCCAAACAGCGGGTCGCAACATGCGTCAAGCAATGGTGACTGACTTAGATAGCGTGAGTAAACCATCAAGTACACGCCGTCGTCGCCCATCGACACGTAAGAAAAAGAGCAAGCCAACGTCATGACACAGAGCAACTCCATGACAAGAGTTTATATCGCAGTAGGCAGTAATCTCAGTGATCCTGTGAGTCAAGCTAACAATGCTATTGAAGCTCTGACCAAGTTACCGAAGTCGCGTTTTATCGCGGCTTCATCGCTATACAGCAGCACGCCAATGGGTCCACAAAATCAACCGGATTACATTAATGCTGTTGTGGCGGTTGATACAGAGTTAACACCTCTTGAGTTGCTTGACTGCACTCAAGCAATTGAACAAGAACAAGGGCGAGTCCGTAAAGATGAGCGTTGGGGGCCAAGAACCTTAGATCTCGACATCGTACTTTTTGGCAATGAGATCATCGACTCCGAACGATTGACCGTACCTCATTATGGTATGCGCGTAAGGGAATTCGTTCTGCATCCCCTTGCAGAAATAGCCCCCAAGCTACAGCTTCCAGATGGAACTGCGCTTCAAGAATTACTCAAATCTGTTCCGCTCAATGGGCTGAATATTTGGCAATAGCCAAGCTCAGACCAATTGACTTAGTAAGGACATACAATGAAAAAAATAACCATCAACGACCTAATGAAGTGGAAAAAAGAAGGTCGTAAATTTGCTACTTCTACTGCCTATGACGCGAGTTTCGCGCAACTGTTTGAAAGCCAAGAGATGCCAGTTCTTTTAGTGGGTGACTCTCTGGGTATGGTTCTCCAAGGAGAGACAGATACCTTGCCAGTTAGCGTTGAAGATATCGCTTATCACACTCGCTGTGTACGTAAAGGCAGCCCTAACTGTCTATTGATGGCTGATATGCCATTCATGAGCTATGCAACACCTGAGCAAGCATGTGAAAACGCTGCGAAAATCATGCGAGCTGGTGCAAACATGGTGAAAATTGAAGGTGGCGACTGGTTAGTAGACACCGTTAAGATGCTAACTGAACGTGCTGTTCCTGTGTGTGCGCACTTAGGTTTGACTCCTCAATCAGTCAACATCTTCGGTGGCTACAAAGTTCAAGGTCGAGACCAAGAACAAGCAGATCGTATGGTAAGAGATGCAATGGCACTACAAGAAGCAGGTGCGCAAATCGTCCTTCTAGAATGTGTGCCAGCAGGCTTGGCAGAGCGTATTACGCAAATTCTGGAGGTACCTGTAATTGGTATCGGTGCAGGTAACAGCACTGATGGTCAAATTCTTGTTATGCACGATATGTTCGGAATTTCAGCAAACTACATGCCTAAGTTCTCGAAAAATTTCCTTGCAGAAACAGGTGACATGCATAAAGCTGTTGCTACTTATATTGCTGACGTAGAAGCCGGACGCTTCCCGGATGAAGCCCACACTATTGCCTAAGGAGTAATTCATGCAGACATATGCTGACATTTCGGCTCTTCGCGAGCAGATCCAACAGTATAAGCGTGATGGTCGAAAAGTGGCTTTTGTTCCAACAATGGGTAACTTGCACGAAGGTCACCTTACTCTTGTGCGCAAAGCTCGTGAATTGGCTGATGTTGTTATAGTAAGTATCTTCGTCAACCCAATGCAGTTTGAACGAGCGGATGACCTTAAGAGTTACCCTCGCACATTAGAAGAAGACTACAACAAGCTAGCAAGTGAACGCGTAGAAATCGTTTTCACGCCAACACCAGATATCATGTATCCAAATGGACTTGATAAGCAAACTTCTGTGGAAGTTCCTGGGTTATCAACCATGCTTGAAGGAGCTTCTCGTCCAGGACACTTCCGTGGCGTAGCAACGGTTGTTACCAAGTTATTTAATATCGTTAAACCTGATGTGGCTTGCTTTGGCGAAAAAGACTATCAACAACTCGCCGTTATTCGCCAAATGGTTGAAGATTTATGCTTAGAAGTTGAGATCGTGGGTGTACCTACTGTTCGCGAATTGGATGGTTTGGCAATGAGCTCTCGTAATAATTTGCTCACCTTAGATGAGCGTCAAAGAGCACCAGTTCTTGCCCGTACCATGCACTGGATTAGCAGCACCATTCGTGGTACTCGTCGTGATTACGATACCATTGTGGTTGATGCTCAAGACCAGCTTAGAGCTGCTGGGTTCGAACCTGACGAGATATTTATTCGCGACGCTAAAACATTGCTAACACCATCAAGTCATACGACTCAAGTAGTTATACTCATGTCCGCATTTTTGGGTAATGTCCGATTAATTGACAACCAAGTCGTTGATTTAATGGTTGAGCCATCGAACGGTTAATAATAAAAAAGGTCAACGATAGTTGACCTTTTTTATTGAGTTCAGTGTATTTAACTGCGTAAGCCTTTACCTTTAGTCACTAGGTAATGAGCAACACAATAAAGCACGACAACAAATACGCTTAATACACTAAATGAAGTCACGATACCTACATCTGATACGCCCAAAAAACCATAGCGGAACGCGTTCACCATATAGACGATCGGGTTGATCTTAGAGACACCTTGCCAGAACTCAGGCAGCAAACTGATCGAATAAAACACGCCACCTAAATAGGTTAATGGCGTAAGAACAAATGTCGGCACAATAGAGATATCGTCGAACGTTTTTGCAAACACCGCGTTAATCAATCCGCCTAATGAAAACACTATTGATGTCATGAATACCGTCATGAAAATCACACCCCAGTGCTCCACATTTAGATGAACAAAGAACAAGGAAACAAAAGTCACTAAAGCGCCTACCAACAGACCACGAGTCACTCCACCCATCACATATCCGGCAATAATGACGTAATTAGGTACTGGCGCTACCAATAACTCTTCGATATTTTTCTGCATCTTGGCACTGAAGAATGAAGAAGCTACGTTCGAATACGAGTTAGTGATAACAGACATCATGATCAAACCCGGCACTATATATTCCATATAGCTAAAACCGTTCATTTGACCAATGCGCGAACCAATCAAGTTACCAAATATGATGAAGTACAAGCACATCGTAATTACAGGTGGGACCAAGGTTTGCACCCAAATTCGTGTAAAACGAGTGACTTCTTTACTTAACAAGCTAACAAAAGCTGTCCAATAAATCTGATACATAGTGTTTCCTTAACTCTGCTCGCGAACAATTCGTACAAACAGTTCTTCTAAACGGTTAGCTTTGTTACGCATCGAAAGCACTCTCACACCCTGTTCTGTGAGCTGACTGAAGATGTGGTTAAGCCCTTCTGTTTTTTCGATTTCGATTTCTAACGAGCCATCTTTCAGGGTTTGCGAAATCACACCATCAAGATTGGATAGTTGGCTTTCGTTCTCAATATCCAGCACGAAGGTTTCAACATGCAGTTTTGAAAGCAGACCTTTCATGGTCGTATTCTCGATAAGTTCACCACGGTTGATGATACCGATGTTACGACATAGCATTTCTGCTTCTTCCAGATAGTGAGTAGTCAGGATAATCGTGATGCCCTGAGCGTTAATTTTTTTCAAAAACTCCCACATAGAACGACGTAACTCGATATCAACCCCTGCTGTTGGTTCATCAAGAATCAGCAACTGAGGTTCGTGCATTAATGCACGAGCAATCATCAAACGACGCTTCATACCTCCAGATAGATTACGAGCACGCTCTTTACGTTTTTCCCATAAATCTAATTGCGTTAGATACTTCTCTGCACGTTCTTTAGCGACTGTTTTAGGGACGCCGTAGTAACCCGCTTGCTGAATGACAATCTGTTCGACGGTTTCAAATTGATTGAAATTAAATTCTTGTGGCACTAAGCCCAACTGCTGTTTAGCTTCTTCGAGATGGGTATCAATATCGTAACCAAACACCTTTACTTTGCCTGAAGACTTGTTAACCAATGAAGAAATGATACCGATAGTCGTAGATTTACCTGCGCCGTTAGGCCCAAGTAAGGCGTAGAAGTCACCCTTTTTAACAGACACACTGATGCCCTTCAGAGCTTCAAAACCTCCAGTGTAGGTTTTGCGCAACTGATCTATTTCTAATGCGTACATAATGGAGCTCTTTAGTTTGGAATACCGTATATGTGCCGATTTTATTAGCAGTTTTCAACCCTAGGCAGAAAATTGTTTTACATTCCGACATGTATTCTCAAATACCTTTACCAATCTCGGGGTTGTTACCCGATGAAAATCATGGATAATTTTCTATACTGCTCAGATGAGTAATCTCTAGGCGAAATAGTCAGAGATTGATGTAATGACATTGTGTATAGTTGGAACAGCAATTTAAGGGAAGTAACATGCCAGAGATTAAACAACTATTCGATAACAACTCAAAGTGGTCAGAGTCGATTAAAGCAGACCGCCCAGAGTACTTTACTAAGCTCGCTGAAGGACAAAATCCAGATTTTTTATGGATTGGTTGCTCAGATAGCCGTGTACCAGCAGAGCGTTTAACTGGCCTATACTCAGGCGAATTGTTCGTTCATCGTAACGTTGCAAACCAAGTCATCCATACCGACTTAAACTGTCTTTCAGTGGTACAATATGCAGTAGATGTACTTAAAGTGAAACACCTCATCATCTGTGGTCACTATGGGTGTGGAGGTGTTACGGCTTCGATAGAAAATCCACAACTGGGATTGATCAACAACTGGTTGCTGCATATTCGTGACTTATACTTTAAGCACCGAAAATATATTGAGCAGATGCCTGAAGAAGATCGATCTGACAAACTGGCAGAAATAAACGTAGCAGAACAAGTTCACAACTTAGCAAACTCCACCATCCTACAAAATGCTTGGGAGCGTGGACAAGAAGTTGAGCTTCACGGCGTTGTCTATGGTATCGAAGATGGTAAGCTAGAGTATCTAGGTGTTCGTTGTAACTCACGTGAAACCATCAATAACACTTATAACAAGGCTATGGAAAAAATTCTTAATCCTGAATATAAGCTACTTTGTCGCTAACCTTCTTGTAGCTAATATCTTTACATTCATAGTGAATGTAAAAAAGCCCACTGATTGTGGGCTTTTTGATATCCGGTGAATTAGGCGGTTATTCTTGTGGTACTACTTTACCAATGAACGGCAAGTGACGGTATTTTTGCGCATAATCAATACCCACACCTACAACAAACTCATCTGGAATTTCAAAACCTACCCAAGACACTTCCACGTCAACTTCGCGACGAGAAGGTTTATCAAGCAACGTACAAATCTGAATTGAATTAGGCTCACGTAGAGAAAGGATCTCTTTCACTTTGTTTAGAGTGTTACCTGTATCGATGATGTCTTCAACAAGCAATACATCCTTACCTTTAATGTCATCATCCAAGTCTTTCAGGATACGAACATCACGAGAACTTGTCATCGAATTGCCATAACTCGATGCTGTCATAAAGTCTACTTGGTGAGTCAGTCCAATTGCTCGCGCCAAGTCAGCCATGAAAACAAATGAGCCACGTAACAAACCAACTAGCACCAAATCTTGGCTGCCTTGGTAATGTTGAGTGATTTGCTTACCTAGTTCACGGATACGTTCCTGAACTTCTTGCTCAGAAATCATTACTTCAACTGTATGCTTCATACCATTCTCGTTTGGTTTGTTGGGGCACAGATCGCATTCATAAACGAAGAGTAGCGCCACTGAATTTATTCGGTGCGTATAGTAACACTGCCGAGCAGGAGAGTTAACCTTTTCTCCTACAGTGAATGCTGACTCTCAGTCCATACAAATTGAACTTGTTGATAAAGCTCATTTTTAATAATACTGGTGAATGTATAGCTCAACTATTGATCTTCAAGATATGCACCAGTACACTCATAGAGCTTTATAGCAACTAATAAAATAATCATTAGAGTGGCAAACACTCAACTACAACTCAAATGGCAAGGACTTACAATTATGGACGCATCTATCGAGAAACGACCTAGAACAAGGCTATCTCCCCAGAAACGTAAACTTCAACTCATGGAAATCGCGCTAGAGGTCTTCGCTAGACGAGGCATTGGTCGTGGTGGTCACGCCGATATCGCTGAAATTGCTCAAGTCTCAGTTGCAACGGTCTTCAACTACTTCCCTACTCGTGAAGATTTAGTCGATGAAGTACTCACTTATGTTGTTCGTCAGTTCTCTAACTTTTTAACTGATAATATTGATTTAGATTTATCAGCTCGAGATAACCTAGAAAATATCACTAAAGAATTGGTGGAAATCAGTTACCAAGATTGTCATTGGTTAAAAGTATGGTTTGAATGGAGTGCTTCAACTCGTGATGAAGTGTGGCCACTCTTCATGTCTACCAACCGTACTAACCAAATGCTGGTTAAGAACATCTTCAGTAAAGCGATTGAACGTGGTGAAGTTTGTGAGAAACATGATCCAGAAGAGCTAACTATATTGTTCCACGGTCTTTGTTATTCATTGTTTGTTCAAGCAAATCGAATAAACGACAAAGAAGCCATAAACAAACTCGCGAATAGCTACATGAATATGCTTTGCATTTATAAATAGGTAGAGTCTTGAAATTTAAGCTTCAAATGTAAAAAACCGCTGAATATTCAGCGGTTTTTCTGTCTCTCAAGAAGAATTATTTCTTCTTAGCTTTTGCGTTTGGAAGATCTGTAACCGTACCTTCAAACACTTCCGCCGCTAGACCCACAGACTCGTGTAGAGTTGGGTGAGCGTGGATAGTTAGAGCGATATCTTCAGCATCACAGCCCATCTCGATAGCAAGACCGATTTCACCAAGTAGTTCGCCACCGTTAGTACCAACAATAGCACCACCAATTACGCGATGAGTCTCTTTATCAAAGATTAGC
Source organism: Vibrio ziniensis (assembly GCF_011064285.1). Lineage (NCBI taxonomy): Bacteria > Pseudomonadati > Pseudomonadota > Gammaproteobacteria > Vibrionales > Vibrionaceae > Vibrio > Vibrio ziniensis. The sequence goes on along the minus strand of NZ_CP049331.1, from coordinate 522,156 downwards.
TTAGTCATACCATCTGCACAGTCAGACGCGATCGCACGGCCTGATGCTGCCCATGGGAATGTTGCCACTTCGTAGTTAATGCCTTCAGCTTTCGCTTCTTTCTCAGTTTTACCAACCCAAGCAACTTCTGGCTCAGTGTAAGCAATTGAAGGAATAACTTTAGGATCGAAGTAGTGTTTCTTACCAGAGATAACTTCTGCAGCAACGTGACCTTCGTGAACACCTTTGTGAGCAAGCATTGGTTGACCAACGATGTCACCGATTGCAAAGATGTGAGGTACGTTAGAACGCATTTGCTTGTCTACATTGATGAAGCCACGCTCATCAACTTCAAGGCCAGCTTTCTCTGCGTCTAGAAGTTTACCGTTTGGTACACGGCCGATTGCAACAAGAACAGCATCGTAACGCTCAGGTTCAGCAGGTGCTTTTTTACCTTCCATTGAAACGTAGATACCATCTTCTTTCGCTTCAACTGCCGTTACTTTCGTTTCTAGCATCAGGTTGAACTTGTCTTTGATGCGCTTGGTGTAAACTTTAACGATGTCTTTATCCGCAGCTGGAATCACTTGGTCGAACATCTCTACAACGTCGATTTGTGAACCTAGTGCGTGGTATACCGTACCCATTTCTAGACCGATGATACCGCCACCCATGATCAACAGTTTTCCTGGTACTTCTTTCAGCTCAAGAGCATCAGTTGAGTCCCAAATACGTGGATCTTCATGTGGAATAAATGGAAGTTTGATTGGGCGAGAACCCGCAGCAACGATAGCGTTGTCAAAGCTTACAGTAGTTTTACCGTCTTCGCCTTCCACTTCAATGGTGTTAGGACCAGTAAATTTACCAAAACCGTTTACCACTGTAACTTTACGCATCTTAGCCATGCCACCAAGACCGCCAGTTAACTGGTTAATTACTTTTTCTTTCCATAGACGGATCTTGTCGATATCCGTTTGAGGTTCACCGAATACGATACCGTGTTCAGCAAGAGCTTTAGCTTCTTCGATAACTTTAGCTACGTGAAGAAGTGCTTTCGATGGGATACAACCCACGTTCAAACATACACCACCTAGAGTGTTGTAACGTTCGATAATAACAGTTTCCAGACCTAAGTCTGCACAACGGAATGCAGCGGAGTAACCAGCAGGACCTGCACCAAGTACAACAACTTGGGCTTTAATTTCTTTGCTCATTTCGACCTCTTGTAGTCAATATCCCTAACAGGCTGAGTGGGTATGATATCTTTTTTAATTAATACGATTATTTTCAGACCGCAACAGTTTACAGAGATGTTAATGGTGTGAAAAGTAAATCCATTTAGCCTGTGAGCTAGCCAACAATTCAAACGCACTTAAAGCCATTCAGCATTCATTGTTACATTCAAATTGATAGTCAAAAGTTGAATCAAGGCGGCTTGCGCCGCCTTATTCGTCTTAAATTACAATACTAGACGACGGATGTCGCTTAGGCAGTTATTCAAGTAAGTGATGAAGCGTGCACCTTCAGCACCATCGATCACACGGTGGTCGTATGATAGAGATAGTGGAAGTTGTAGACGAGCTTCGAACTCTTTACCGTTCCAAACTGGCTTCATTTCAGACTTAGATACACCAAGGATACCTACTTCTGGCGCGTTCACGATTGGCGTAAATGCAGTACCACCAATGCCACCTAGGCTAGAGATAGTGAAACAGCCACCTTGCATGTCCGCTGCAGTCAGTTTGCCTGCACGAGCTTTCTTAGACACTACTGCTAGTTCGTCAGAAAGTTCGTAAATGCCTTTCTTGTTCACGTCTTTGAATACTGGAACAACTAGACCGTTTGGTGTATCAACCGCGATACCTACGTTCACGTATTTCTTCAGAATCAAGCTTTCGCCGTCTTCAGAAAGAGATGAGTTAAATGCAGGGAACTCTTCAAGCGCTTTCGCCACAGCTTTCATGATGAACACAAGTGGAGTGATCTTCATGCCAGTGTCTTTCTTCGCTTCAATTGCATTTTGCTCTTTACGGAAGTTTTCTAGCTCAGTGATATCTGCGTTATCCCACTGTGTAACGTGAGGGATCATTACCCAGTTACGGTGTAGGTTTGCACCAGAAATCTTCTTAATACGAGATAAAGGCTGAACTTCAGTGTCACCAAACTTGCTGAAATCAACTTTCGGCCAAGGAAGTAGACCAAGTGCTGCACCGTCACCTTTACCAGAAGCCGCTGCTACCGCACCAGATTCAAGACGCTTAAGCGCCTCTTTCACGTAGTTCTGTACGTCTTCTTTTTGGATACGGTTCTTACGGCCTGAGCCTTTCACTTTCGCCAGGTTTACACCAAATTCGCGTGCTAAACGACGAACCACAGGTGAAGCGTGTGCGTAAACGTTGTTCTCTTCAAACTCAGTCGCTGCTGGAGCTGCTGCAGGTTTCGCCGCTTCAGCTTTAGGGGCTACCGCTGCTGGAGCTGCTGCTTGAGCCGGTGCCGCTGCTGCAACTGGCGCTGCGCCAGCAACTTCGAACACCATGATTAGAGAACCAGTAGAAACTTTGTCACCAGCCGCTACTTTGATTTCTTTAACAGTACCAGCGAAAGGCGCAGGTACTTCCATAGATGCTTTGTCGCCCTCTACAGTAATCAGAGATTGCTCTTCAGATACTGTATCGCCAACGGCAACCATGATTTCAGTCACTTCAACTTCGTCACCGCCGATATCAGGAACGTTAACTTCTTTAACGCCAGATACCACTGCTGGAGCCGCCGCCGGAGCTGCTGCAACTGGTGCAGGTGCTGCTGCGCCTGAACCTGCTACTTCAAAGATCATCACTAGTGAGCCAGTTGATACTTTATCGCCTGCTGCAACTTTGATTTCTTTTAGTGTACCTGCGAATGGCGCTGGTACTTCCATTGAAGCTTTGTCACCTTCTACTGTCAGTAGAGATTGCTCTTCAGCGATTGAATCGCCAACAGCAACTAGGATTTCAGTGACTTCAACTTCGTCGCCACCGATATCCGGTACACAAACTTCTTTCAGTTCACTTGCTGCTGCAGGTGCCGCTACTGGAGCTGCCTGTGCCGCTGGAGCAGACGCAGTTGCGCCTGCTTCTTCGCCTTCTTGTTCTAAGAAAAGCATGATAAGTGAACCTGTTGTTACTTTATCGCCAGCAACAACTTTGATTTCTTTTACGATACCCGCTTGAGAGGCTGGTACTTCCATAGAAGCCTTGTCGCCTTCTACAGTAATTAGAGACTGCTCTTCTTCAACCTTGTCGCCAACGCTGACAAGAATCTCAGTAACTTCAACCTCATCCGCACCGATGTCAGGTACATTAATTTCGATTGCCATTATTCTTTCCTACCTTCAATTAAGCGTATAGCGGGTTTGTTTTTTCAGTGTCAATGTTGAATTTCTTGATTGCTTCAACAACCACAGATTTCTCAACATCACCACGTTTCGCTAGTTCGCTTAGCGCTGCAACCACAACGTAACCTGCGTTCACTTCGAAGTGACGACGTAGGTTCTCACGGCTGTCAGAACGACCAAAGCCATCAGTACCCAATACTTTGTATGATTGAGCTGGGATAAACGCGCGTACTTGCTCAGCGTAGTTCTTCATGTAGTCAGTCGCAGCGATTGCAGGCTCAGTACCCATTACCGTTTGGATGTAAGGTACTTGAGCTTCTGCTTCTGGGTGAAGCATGTTGTAACGCTCACAAGCTTGACCATCACGAGTCACTTCGTTGAATGACGTTACAGAGTAAACGTCAGAAGCAATACCGTAGTCATCACTCAGGATTTGAGCAGCTTTGCGTACTTCGTTCATGATAGTACCAGAGCTCAATAGCTGAACTTTCGCTTTATTACCCGCGTAAGTTTCTAGCTTGTAAATACCCTTACGGATGCCTTCTTCAGCGCCTACTGGCATTGCTGGCATTGCGTAGTTTTCGTTCATCAGAGTTAGGTAGTAGAACACGTTCTCTTGATCACCATACATACGACGGATACCGTCTTGCATGATTACCGCAACTTCGTAAGCGAATGTTGGGTCGTAAGAGATACAGTTCGGTACAGTACCAGCCATGATGTGTGAGTGACCGTCTTCGTGTTGTAGACCTTCACCGTTTAACGTTGTACGACCAGCTGTTGCGCCTAGTAGGAAACCACGAGCTTGTTGGTCACCTGCCATCCATGCCATGTCGCCAACACGTTGGAAACCGAACATAGAGTAGTAGATGTAGAACGGGATCATTGGCAGATCGTTTGTGCTGTATGAAGTTGCCGCTGCAACCCATGAAGACATAGCACCTAGCTCATTGATACCTTCTTGTAGTACCTGACCTGACGTTGCTTCTTTGTAGTAAGAAACGATGTCACGGTCTTGAGGAGTGTAGTTCTGACCATGTGGGTTGTAGATACCGATTTGACGGAACAGACCTTCCATACCAAATGTACGAGCTTCGTCAGCAATGATAGGAACGATATTTTCACCAATGTTCTTATCTTTAAGCAATACGTTTAGAGTACGCACGAACGCCATAGTGGTAGAGATTTCACGCTTCTGCTCATCAAGCAAAGGTTGGAACTCTTCAACAGCTGGAATCACTAGCTCTTTAGTGAATTTAGGTAAACGCTTAGGCGTGTAACCTTTCAGAGCTTTACGACGAGCGTGTAAGTATTCGTATTCTTTCGAACCTTCTTCCAGAGTTAAGTATGGAAGAGCTTTCACTGCTTCGTCAGTTAGGATGTCTTGAAGACCTAGACGATCACGTAGGTGTAGAACGTGAGTCATATCCATCTTCTTAACTTGGTGCGCGATGTTCTTACCTTCTGCCGCTTCACCCATGCCGTAGCCTTTTACTGTTTTCGCTAGGATTACAGTTGGGCGACCTTTGGTGTCTTGTGCATTCTTGAATGCTGCGTACAGTTTAGAAGAATCGTGACCACCACGTTTCAGTGCAAATACTTCGTCGTCAGTCATGTCTGCAACAAGTGCTGCAGTTTCTGGGTACTTACCAAAGAAGTGCTCACGTACGTATGCGCCATCTTTAGATTTAAATGTTTGGTAGTCACCATCGATAGTTTCGTTCATTAGTTGAAGAAGCTTACCGCTAGTGTCTTTTGCTAGTAGAGAATCCCAGTTGTTGCCCCAGATAACTTTCACTACGTTCCAACCAGCACCTTTGAATAGACCTTCAAGTTCTTGAATGATCTTACCGTTACCCATAACAGGGCCATCTAGACGCTGTAGGTTACAGTTGATTAGGAAACATAGGTTGTCGAGTTTTTCACGAGCAGCGAAAGAGATAGCACCGCGTGATTCTGGCTCATCCATCTCACCGTCACCTAGGAACGCATATACACGTTGCTCAGTGGTGTCTTTTAAACCACGGCCGTCTAGGTACTTAAGGAAACGAGCTTGGTAGATAGCAGAGATTGGACCAAGACCCATAGATACAGTCGGGAATTGCCAGAACTCAGGCATCAATTTAGGGTGTGGGTATGAAGGAATACCTTTGCCGTCTACTTCTTGACGGAAGTTGTCTAGTTGCTCAGCAGTTAGACGACCTTCTACGAATGCACGTGCGTAGATCCCTGGAGAGATGTGACCTTGGTAGTACACCAAGTCGCCGCCATCTTTGTCGTTCGCAGCACGGAAGAAATGGTTGAAACAAGTTTCGTAGAATGCAGCCGAAGATTGGAAAGACGCCATGTGGCCGCCTAGTTCTAAATCTTTCTTAGATGCACGTAGAACGATCATGATTGCGTTCCAACGGATGATAGAGCGTATACGTCGCTCTAGCGTTGTGTCGCCCGGATATGCTGGCTCTTGTGCTGCTGGGATCGTGTTGATGTAATTCGTTGTGATGCCTGTAGGCATATCAACACCATCTAAACGAGCTTTTTCTAGCACTTCTTCTAGAATGAATTGCGCGCGCTCTACACCTTCTTCACGTACAACTGACTCAAGTGCAGCTAACCACTCCTGAGTTTCCAGTGCGTCTACGTCATGCTTCATGTCGGACATGGCGATCTATCCTTCTATTGGTTGGATTCTATTTATAATCGCAATAAACCGCTTATTGCGGCTCATTACCCTGTTGGATACGACGTAAAGAACGCTCACGACGAGACTGTTCTCTGGTCAGTTCCAACAATGTTTCTTCAATATAAGCTAAATGAGAATGTGACATCTCGCGCGCCATATCAGGCTTACCAGAAACAATCGCATCCACGATGTTAGCTCGGTGCTTGTTTACTTTCTCAACCGCTTCTGGGCGGTGACGGAGTAATTTAAAATTCTGTAAAATGTTTTGCTCTAGCAAAGGTGCAAGACTTCGAACAATATGCAGAATCACTACGTTGTGAGTGGCTTCAGTGATGGCGATTAGAAATTCCATTACTGTAGAAGCTTCTGCTTCAAAATCATGCTTTTCTTGGGCTTCGCTAATTTTCAATATACTTGATTGAATGCGAGCAAAATCTTCTGCTGTACCACGTAAAGCCGCAAAGTAAGCTGAAATACCTTCTAATGCATGGCGAGCTTCAAGTAAGTCCAGCTGAGTTTCTGAATGATTTGACAATAAATTTAGCAGAGGATCGGAGAAACTTTTCCAAATGTGCTCACTGACGAACGTACCACCGCCTTGTCGACGGTTAAGTAGGCGTTTAGCTTCTAAACGTTGAATGGCTTCACGAACAGAGGGACGAGAAACATCAAACTGTTTTGCTAATTCGCGTTCTGGTGGCAGCTGCTGTCCAGGGGACAGAGTTCCTTCAATAATCAGACGTTCCAACTCTTGTTCAATGACATCGGAGAGTTTCGGCTGACGAATCCTTTGATAAGCCATAATTTATTATTCTTCTACTCTTTATGCTTTCGTTGGTAATTGGTAATACCAATTTCAAATTGACGAAGAAATTAACATATCTCCAACGCGAATGTCTAGCTAAATATTGACCTAAATCATAAAAGGCATCTTGTATAAACAGTTCTTTAACAAGAAGAGGTCAATATAGCAATAACAATGGTAAGACCAATTACATTATTTATACAGAGAGTAAATTATGAGTTAAGCCTGTTATTTATAGATTTCATGAATACTTCAGGTCATTTTCTGGATGTGAATCACAAATATTTACCAAACAAAAAGCGGCTTAGATAAAGCCGCCCTTTCTCTCAATTATGCGTTTCAATTTTTTCTTTATCAAAATATTAAAACATTGTTTCTTTTTTTATAATTAATTTATTTTGCATCTAGATGATCAATCATTAGTTGCAAAGTCTGATTTCCACGGAACTCATTGATGTCCAACTTGTACGCTAATCGTATTGTTTTCACTGAAGCATCAGGCCAACGACGCAAATCAACATTGAAGGCAATACCATCGATCATGATGTTGGTTGGGTGACCTTTGTGGAGTGGCTCCAACATTAATTTAAGATGTTTTTCACCCACCAATTTTTGATGCAACACTTTAAACTCGCCATCAAAAATCGGCTCTGGAAATGCTTGCCCCCATGGGCCACCAGCTCGTAATGTTTCAGCGGTATGCATAGAAAATTCTTCAGGTTTGAGTTCACCATCGGTCAGAATTACACCTTTTAGCATGGCGTCATCAAGATCCTGACGAACCACTTCGTCAAACAGTTTACAAAAACGCTCATAGTCTTTCTCAGCGATCGTCAAACCAGCAGCCATCGCATGACCACCAAATTTCTTAATAATGCCAGGATTTTGAGTATCAATTTTATCCAGCGCATCACGCATGTGCAGCCCGGCAACAGAGCGACAAGAGCCTTTAATCAGACCATCACCACCATCGGCAAAAGCGATCACAGGACGGTGATATTGTTCTTTAACACGGGAAGCGAGAATACCGATAACACCTTGGTGCCAATCTCTCTGGAACAGCACTAAGCCATACGGCAGCTCACTATCTTTGCCAAACTCTAGACGCTCACAAAAAGCCATCGCCTCTTGCTTCATCCCTTCTTCGATATCTTTGCGCGTTTGGTTTAAACCATCTAATTCACTCGCCATACGACGAGCGGCATGAATGTTGTTACACAACAGAAGCTCTACACCAAAAGACATATCATCCAAACGACCGGCAGCATTAATACGAGGTCCAAGAGCAAAACCAAAGTCAGATGCCACCAATTTGCTCGCATCACGCTTAGCGACTTCAATTAATGCCTGAATCCCCGGTCTGGCTAAACCAGCGCGAATTCTCTGCAAACCTTGGTGCACAAGAATACGGTTGTTTTCATCCAACGCGACCACGTCAGCAACAGTACCCAATGCAACCAAATCGATCAGTTCCATCAATTTAGGCTCTTGCATGTCTTGCTCGGTGAAATAACCCACTTTACGCATGTGAACACAAAGCGCCATCATCAGATAAAAAGCGACACCTACGCCAGCCAATGATTTTGATGGAAAGGCGCATTGCTCAAGGTTGGGGTTTACCATCGCATCCACTTCTGGCAGCTCATTTCCAGGCAAATGGTGGTCTGTTACCAATACCTGCAAGCCTTTCTGCTTTGCATAGCGTACCCCTTCAATCGAGGAGACGCCGTTATCCACCGTCATGATCATCTCAGCGCCTAAGCTTATCGCCTGATCAACCACTTCAGGACTTAATCCATACCCATCTTCAAAACGGTTTGGTACCAGATAATCTACATTACGGCTGCCAAGCATACGTAGAGCCAACACCGAGAGCGCAGAACTGGTTGCTCCATCTGCATCAAAATCACCGACGATAATAATGCGCTTTTGCTCATGAATAGCTTGAAATAGCAGTTCAACCGCCTGTTCTATACCATGCAGTTTTTGGTAGGAATGCAGTGCTTTAGCTGCTTTGTTCAACTGCTCTAAATCGGTGACACCACGGTTTATATACACACGTTTTAAAATTGGTGGAATAGAATCGGGAAGAAGAGATAAATCAGGTTCTGGTCTGCGTTGAATTTCGATCATAGCTGTTTTCTGTCATGCATCTATGTACAGACTTGAGGTTCCCCAAGTCTGTACGTTCATCAATTACTGCTGCTGAAGGCGTTGTTCAAGTTGTGCTGGTGGAAGATATCCACCGACCATATCGCCTGACGGTAAGAAAATTGCTGGTGTACCACTGATACCCAGTTGACGACCAAGTTGATAATGGTCTGTAATGGTTTGTTTGCATTGCGCTAAATTTTTACCTTTAGCCACTTCAGCCATAGTGCGAGTCACTTTTGCGTTATGCATCGCTGCAGCCGGATCTTCAGAGCACCAGATTTGTGCCATACTGTCCGCCACTTGACCGCTAGCTCCCTGACGAGGAAAGGCCAGATAACGAACAGTAATGCCTCGCTTATTGTATTCTTTCATTTCTTGATGTAATCGAACACAGTAGCCACATGTGATATCAGTAAAGACTGTCACGGCATATTTTTCGTTTTCTGCTTTATACTCAATCATGCTGTCTCTGAATTGTGCGATTTTCTCAGCATTGATTGGCGCTTGACGCTTGGCCATCACATCCACATACGAACCATCTTCAGACAGCTCATATAAAGTACCTGCTATCAGGTATTGTGCATCAGGAGAGGCAAATAACACACCGCCTTCGGTTTTCACTTCAACCAATCCATCAATCGACGAAGGCACGACATCAATCACAGGCATACCCAGCTTCTCAAATTTGTTTATGAAAACATCTTTGTCGATATCAGTTGCAGCAGAAGAACTAGCTGAAAAACTGGCTAAAGCTAAAAACGGTACAAGAAGTAGAGTCAATCGGCGGAATACGCTCATTAAAATCACCTTTAAGCCCTCGGATGGTGCTCATTATGTATTTGTTTAAGTCGCTCAGTGGCAACATGAGTATAAATTTGGGTGGTTGATAAGTCACTATGCCCCAAAAGCATCTGTACCACACGCAAATCTGCTCCATGGTTTAACAAATGGGTCGCAAAAGCATGACGTAAAACATGCGGAGAAAGTTTCTCGACGTCAATGCCAGCAATCACTGCATAATGTTTAATTCTGTGCCAGAAGGTTTGTCTGGTCATTTGCTGTGCTCGTTTACTTGGGAAAACCACATCCGATGTTTGCTGTCCCAATAGTTCAGACCGACCTTGATGGAAAAAAGTTTCAATCCATTCAATCGCGTTTTCTCCCATAGGAACTAATCGCTCCTTGCCACCTTTACCGATGACGCGCACAACTCCTTGGCGCAAGCTGATATTCTCTGTAGTCAAAGACACCAATTCCGTCACACGCAACCCAGTTGCATATAGAAGTTCAAGCATCGCTTTATCACGCAACTCTACAGGATCGTTCAAATCCTGAGCATTAAGCAGATCTTCGACCTGCTCTTCCGTTAAATCTTTCGGCAAACGTTTGGGTAATTTCGGGCTGACCATTAAAGCTGTTGGATCATCACTCCGCACTTTTTCACGATGCAGATATTGAAACAAACGGCGTATTGCAGAAAGCATTCGTGCACGCGATGTCTGCTTGTAATCTTGGTCAATTAACCATGTTTGGTATTCTTGCAGACCAGATAAGCTGATGTAGTTCAGGTGGTAGTTGTTCTTATTCATCCAGCCTAAAAGTTTTGTTAAATCATTACGATATGAAACTACCGTATTTTCAGACAAACCTCTTTCTAGCCAAAGAGTATCTAAGAACTGCTCCATTATTCCTTGGTCAGGCAAAAATAATTCTGACACGTTTTCCTCTTTTTCTTATTGTTATGCAAGATGACCACGATATGGCAATTTACCATTTAGGCTACGAGATATCGCATGGATATACCATAAAAATCGGGTTCGCTCAGGATATTCGCTGCACTCTTCGTCATTTTATGTTTAGAATCCACCATTCCAGAGCAACAAAGAACGCAATAACCTATGAAAATTGGTCTATTTTACGGCTCAACTACCTGTTATACCGAAATGGCTGCCGAGAAAATGCGCGCTATTATTGGTGATGATCTACTCGACATTCATAATGTAAAAGAAACGCCACTCAGCTCAATGAGTGACTATGATCTGCTAATATTAGGCATCTCGACGTGGGACTTTGGAGAGATCCAAGAGGACTGGAACGAATTATGGGATCAAATAGATGGCGTACCGCTAAACGGCAAGTCCGTCGCATTGTTCGGCTTAGGCGATCAAGAAGGCTATGGCGAATGGTATCTGGATGCGATGGGGCTGCTCCACGACGAGATCAAGAAGACGGGAGCTAACATTATCGGTTACTGGCCTAATGAAGGTTATACGTTTGAAGCATCTAAAGCTCTGACGGAGGATGGTTCTCACTTTGTTGGCTTAGCGTTAGATGAAGACTCTCAATACGAACTCAGCGATGAGCGCATTGCTACTTGGGTAGAACAAGTGTTGATTGAGTTCCAAGAGTCACTTTGAACAGCTGTGCAGTTCTCCCCCTCAGATGAGGGGGAGGAGTAAAAGTTTATTCTAACAACCCCCGATATTTCTGCCAGTCGAAGACCAGACCGGGGTCGGTTTTACGCATCGGAGCAATATATTGGTGTCCCGTAATTCTTGACACTGTAATTTGCGGATAAACGGTCATTAAATCTTGGCTGAGTTTGGCCAATGACTGATATTGAGCCTCGGTATAAGCAACAAAATCCGAACCTTCCAGCTCAACACCTATCGAATAATCATTGCAACGTTCTCTACCAGCAAAAGAAGACACCCCTGCGTGCCAAGCTCTGGCTGTAAACGGTACAAACTGCACCACTTCACCATCACGCCGAATCAAACAGTGCGCAGATACGCCCATTCTATGAATCACTTTAAAAAACGGATGCTCATCTGGATTCAGTTTACCGGTAAAAAACTGCTCAATATAATTTCCACCAAATTCCCCCGGAGGCAGGCTAATGTTATGCACCACCAGCAAAGAGATATCTTTAACATCGCTTCGCTCGTCAAAATACGGTGACGGCACTTTACGCGCATTGTGATACCAACCTTGGTTATCAATCATAAAGAAACCTTTGTTTATTCGTTCAGAGTTTCTGATTTTAACTGTCTCACGACGAAATGCGAGATTAAGGGCTGAATTTAAATTCGAGTCAGCGTATCATTCGTGGCCTCTGTTAATCCGGAATAAGATTTGCGATGAAAAATACTCACAATAGCCAAGAGCGTCTTGATTACCTAAAACAGCAACTACCATTGGAAATTGCTCGCACCGTTGAAGCGACCCTTAAGGAAGATTTAGGTGGAACGCTAGATCCTGCGGCTGATCTTACTGCAAACCTTATCCCCGCGGATGTGCAAGGTACAGCAACCATCATTACACGAGAACACGGTGTTTTCTGTGGTAAAGAATGGGCAAATGAAGTTTTCAAGCAACTCGGCGGTGAAGTCAAAATCGATTGGAATGTGGAAGATGGTGACAAAGTAGAACCAAACCAAACGCTTTGTACGCTTTCAGGCCCCGCTCGAATTCTGCTTACAGGTGAGCGCAACGCGATGAACTTTATTCAGACGCTTTCAGGTTGTGCGACAACAACTGCTGAATATGCAAAAGTACTAGAAGGCACAGATTGTCGTTTGCTCGACACCCGAAAAACCATTCCAGGATTACGCAGTGCTCTGAAATACGCAGTTGCCTGTGGTGGCGGATTTAACCACCGTATCGGTGTGTTTGATGCTTACCTAATTAAAGAAAACCACATCATCGCCAATGGTGGTATTACTCAAACTATCAAAACCGCGAAAGAGCTCAATCCCGGTAAACCAGTTGAAGTGGAAACTGAGAGCCTAGCAGAACTACGTGAAGCAATTGAAGCTGGCGCTGATATCATCATGCTCGATAACTTCACCATGGACATGATGCGTGAAGCCGTTGCAATTAATGCTGGTCGCGCTGCGTTAGAAAATTCAGGTAACGTAACCTTAGAAACCCTGCGAGAATATGCGGAGACTGGCGTCGACTACATCTCTGTAGGTGCATTAACTAAACATGTGAAAGCGATGGATCTTTCTATGCGTTTTAAATAAGCATCGTAACACTCGTTTTATTCTTCAAACCCGCTTCGGCGGGTTTTTCAGTACCTTCTCAATAGATATCTCCCAACGAATGTGAAGCCATACGAAAACTTTTGTTCGCTATGTGAAAGCCACACAGAAAAACAATTTAATCACTCGCGTAGCTACACACCTGTTATTTTCAATATTTCACGTAAAGCATAATCTCCATTTAGAGTACCCACCGATTGGAGAAAGGTGATGGATTCAAAGCGACCTAAATGTCTACAAGGTTTTACTCTGATTGAGCTGATGATAGTGGTCAGTATCATTGGCATACTTAGCTCTATAGCCGTTCCCGTATACAAAAATTACCTTTTAAAAGCCGAAGCTAACGCCGTGATGAGCTTGCTGAGGTCTTTGCAAACCAACATTGATTTGGAGATATTAGAAACCGGTAGTTTTCCCTCTCAATTAAGCACCATAGCTAGCCCGGAACAGATCCGTGATATGGGTGAACTTCACTTAGAAAATATTAATAGAGAAAATGGCGATATCCGCTTTGTTATCAATTCTGATGCTTATCTTAAAAACAAAACAATTACCTTTACTCGGTCCTCTACTGGTTGGAGATGTACTCATAACACAGAACAGAAGCTGAAAGGCTGTGAAAGTCAACAATCCCAGCAGATAAGCCAACAATGATAACCAATCTAATTGCTTTATTGCGCCAAGCTGGCTTACTCCATTCAGATCAAGAAGTTGCAGTGGTTAATCACATCAAAGTGTCTGGAGATAGTGTTCCGGAAACATTGATTCAACTAGGTATTATTCAGTCAGCGGATCTTACGGATTATTTGAGCAAACAACTTGGTCTGCCTATCGCTCAGTTAAACGACAATGATCATTCTGACCTTTGCCAACGCTTGGGATTGAGAGAGTTAATTGTTCAATTTAATGCAATACCAATAAAATTAGATAAAAATCAATTAACCATTGCTGTATCAGACCCAACATATCCAAATGTGGAACAAGAGTTTCGTTTTAATACTGGCTTAAATATTGACCTTGTTTTGGCTGATCATAAATCATTACAAGCAGCCATTCGTCGGCTTTATGGCAAATCTCTTAGCAACAAATATGAACAGGCAAAAGAAATAAGCCAAGATGAACTAGCCAATCTGGTTCAGCTCTCCGACGATGAACTACAGTCCATTGAAGATCTCAGTCAGGATGAGTCACCAGTTAGTCGATTTATCAATCAGGTATTACTTGATGCAGTTCGAAAAGGCGCATCTGACATTCACTTTGAACCCTACGAAAACCTTTACCGCATACGACTTCGCTGTGACGGTATTTTAGTCGAAACACATAGACCAGCTAACCATCTAGGTAGAAGATTGGCGGCTCGAATAAAAGTACTGGCTAAACTCGATATTGCCGAACGTCGGTTACCTCAAGACGGAAGAATTAAGCTTCACTTAAATCAGAGTACTGCTGTTGATATCAGAGTGTCATCACTACCAACATTATGGGGAGAAAAAATCGTGTTACGCCTGCTTGATAGCAGTGCGAGCAACCTCGACATTGATAAGCTAGGCTATAACTCGTTACAAAAGCAGCAATACTTAGATGCGCTAAAAAAACCACAAGGCATGATTCTAATGACAGGGCCTACAGGAAGCGGTAAAACCGTATCACTGTATGCTGGTCTACAAATGATCAATACTTCTGAAATAAATATATCAACCGCAGAAGATCCGGTTGAAATAAACCTCTCTGGTATTAATCAGGTTCAAGTTCAGCCTAAGATTGGTTTTGGTTTTTCTGATGCTCTGCGCTCTTTCTTACGACAAGATCCAGATGTCGTGATGGTTGGCGAAATTAGAGATTTAGAAACTGCCGAAATTGCAATTAAAGCAGCTCAAACAGGGCATCTTGTACTATCAACTCTTCACACAAACTCAGCAGCAGAGACAGTGATTCGTTTAGCCAATATGGGAGTTAACCCGGTAAACCTAGCCACCTCATTAAGCCTGATAATTGCACAACGTTTAGCTCGTAGATTGTGCCCATTTTGCAAAATCATGATAAACCCACCAGTTAGTCTTCAAACTCAGTTTAAATTGCCAGAGAGCAAAGTCATTTACCAAGCGAACCGCTTAGGATGCAACGAATGTACCGCTGGCTATTCGGGTAGAATCGGCATTTACGAAGTCATGTCATTTAATTCTGAACTTGCTGAGGCTGTATTGAGCCACGCCAATGCCTCACAAATAGAGGCAATAGCAAAAGCCAATGGCATGATAACGCTACGTGAAGCAGGGATTGAAAAGTTAGCACAAGGGATCACGAGTTTTACTGAGTTACAGCGTGTTCTGTATTTCTAAATAGTTGAGAGTCTTTTGATATGAGGCAACGCTCTACTCCGCAACTCAGTAACTTTGTTTGGAAAGGCATAAACTGCCACGGAAAAAGAGTCTCTGGGCGAATACTAGCCATGACAGAAAACGACGTCCGCAAGAAACTCTCTGAGCAACACATTCAAGTTAGAAAAACCAAAAAATACCGCATATCCGTATTTACTCGCCTGTTTCACAGGATAAGAGCTAAAGACATTACTCTACTCACCCGCCAGCTATCAACAATGCTAACCACCGGAGTTCCGTTAGTGCAGGCGTTAAAGATCATTGCTTCTCATCACAGTAAAGTGGAAATGAAGTTGGTGTTATCACTAATATCGCAAGGTGTTGAAAGTGGTACCCCTATTTCAAAAACCTTGCGTAACACTAGTACTTACTTTGATTCTCTGTACATTGATTTAGTTAAAACTGGTGAGCAAGTAGGCAATTTAGCTGGTATTTTTGATCGTCTAGCAACTTATCGAGAAAAAAGTGAAGAGTTAAAATCAAAAGTCATTAAAGCTTTAATTTATCCTATAACCGTCCTATTAGTTGCATTAGGCGTTTCTTACCTGATGCTCACTTTAGTAATTCCAGAATTCGAGTCTATGTTCAGTAATTTGGGGGCGGAACTTCCATGGTTCACTCAACAGGTATTAAAACTCTCGCACGCAATTCAAACTTATAGCCTAGTCATCGTTTTTATCCTGATTCTATCGTTTATAGTATTTCGCACAGTAAGACAAAAATCATTAGCATTTCGGCTAAAAACCAGCCGATTTGGTCTGAAATGTCCTGTTCTTGGCGCAGTACTAACCAAAGCCGCTATAGCCAAATTTAGTCGTACTCTTGCCACTAGTTTCAGCTCTGGCATTCCGATTCTTTCCGGTTTGAAAACAACCGCTAAAACCGCTGGTATTGTATATTTTGAATACGCTATAGATGAGGTTCAGAACGACATCGCATCAGGAATGCCCATGCATATCGCAATGCGAAACACGGAAGCCTTTCCCGAAATGGTTCTGCAGATGGTGATGATTGGCGAAGAATCTGGAAAACTCGATGAGATGTTGAATAAAATTGCTTCAATTTACGAGCTTGAAGTCGACAATACCGTCGATAATCTGGGTAAAATTCTCGAACCACTGCTCATTTTGTTTCTAGGTGTGGTGGTTGGTGGATTAGTTATAGCAATGTATTTGCCAATCTTTAACTTAATGAGTGTGTTGGGGTAATATAATCATCATTAACGCATTCAACAGCTTAGTTATTTAATGATTACCCTCGATTTCACTGCGGCAAATGAGCAAATAAATGGAAATTTTTGACTACTATCCTTGGCTTTTCGTAGCATTTGCCTCCCTTCTTGGTTTAATTATTGGCAGTTTTCTTAACGTAGTGATTTACCGACTGCCGAAAATCATGGAACGTGAATGGCGTCAGGAATGTGTTGACTACTTTCCTGAATCCAATATTCAACCACCAGAAGGCAAACTGACACTAAGCACACCGCGTTCAACCTGCCCTAGTTGCAACACGCCACTACGTATTATCGACAATATTCCTGTTATTAGCTGGTTAGTTTTACGTGGTAAATGCGCTCACTGTCAAACATCCATCAGTGCTCGTTATCCTTTGATTGAGCTGCTAACGGCTGCTATCAGCTTTGTTGTTGCACAACACTTTGGTTTTAGCTATTTCACTATTGCCTTGCTGTTTTTCAGCTATGTCCTTATTGCCGGAACCTTTATCGATTTAGATACCATGTTGTTGCCGGACCAACTCACTCTGCCGCTACTTTGGGGAGGCATCGCTCTTTCACTTATAGGTATTAGCTCTGTCTCTTTACAAGATGCCATTATTGGCGCTATTGCGGGTTACTTAGCTCTTTGGTCTGTATATTGGGGTTTCAAGCTCGCAACGGGCAAAGAAGGGATGGGATACGGCGATTTTAAACTACTTGCAGCTCTTGGGGCTTGGTTAGGCTGGCAGTTATTACCATTGATAATTCTGCTTTCATCTCTTGTGGGTCTTGTGTTCGGTATTATTCAATTGCGATTGAAAAAACAAGGTATTGATAAAGCTTTTCCATTTGGGCCTTACATTGCGATTGCTGGATGGATAGCTTTATTGTGGGGAAACCAGATTATTGATAGATACTACGCTTACCTATTGGGGTACTAAACAATGGCATTAATAATCGGACTCACCGGTGGTATCGCAAGCGGAAAGACGACAGTTGCCAATCTGTTTCATGACCAATTCGGCATTGAGATTGTTGATGCGGATGTTATCGCTCGCCAAGTCGTAGAAAAAGGCAGTGAAGGACTACAAGCTATTCATCAGCACTTTGGCGATGAAATATTAACCGCAGATAGTGAACTAAACCGAGCCGAACTTCGAAAGCGAATCTTTGCCAATGAAAATGAAAAAGCTTGGGTAAACCAGTTACTTCATCCGATGATTCGTCAACGAATGGAGCAAAAACTGAAACAGGTCACTTCACCCTATGCGTTACTGGTGGTTCCTTTACTTACCGAGAACAACTTACAGCATATGGCTGATCGAGTTTTAGTGGTTGATGTGGATGAAGAAACACAAATTGAAAGGGCAATGAGTCGAGATAAAGTACCTATGGAACAGGCCAAATCTATCCTAGCGGCACAAGCTACTCGTGAACAACGTTTAGCCATTGCCGATGATGTGATTAAAAATAATGCAAAAAACCAGAAACTTTTGCCTCAAATCACAGAATTACACAAAAAGTACCTAGCCATCAGCCGTAAAAATCTGTGAGAATAAACCGAAAGGACGCAAGGCAAATCTGATGACAACACACAAGTTTGAACACCCTCTGAATGAAAAGACACGTATTTACTTACGAGTTGAAGCTTTACTGCACCAGATGGAAAAAGCATCAGCCTTTGCTGACAGTATTCAGCACCAGTTATTTTTCCGCTCTCTGTTCGATCTGCTCGAAATCTTCGAGCAAATACAGCTAAAGAGTGAACTAGCAAAAGATATCGAAAAGCAGCGCCTCACCTATCGTAGTTGGCTGAATGTCGACGGTGTAGATCAAAACATGCTGACAACACTGCTTAATGAAGTCGATGACGTTCATCGTAACCTAATGAGCGCAGACCGTTTTGGACAATCGTTAAAGGAAGATCGCTTCCTGTCTGCTATTCGACAGCGTTTTAACCTTCCTGGCGGCTCGTGTTGTTTTGATCTTCCGGCTTTGCATTACTGGCTACATTTATCACTAGAGAAAAAGTCGCAAGACGCCAATAAATGGATGAGCACGTTAAAACCGTTGTTAGATGCATTAACTCTTTGGCTTAAACTCACTCGTGAAACTGGCACATTTAAACCTCGCATTGCTCAATCAGGATTTTTCCAAAGCGATGCTGAAGATGCCAATATCCTACGCCTGTCAATTCCGCTCGAATACGGTGTCTACCCAATGATCTCAGGGCATAAAAATCGCTTTGCGATTAAATTTATCGACTTTAAAACTGGGCAAGCAAGCTCGGAAGAGATACCCTTTGACCTTGCTGTGTGCTGCTAAGCGAATCATTCTTAGCACACAAACCATCATTAATAGGAAATCCAGATGTCGTCCCAAAAGCCTACTTTGGTGAAATGCCCTCAATGCAAACAAGATGTAATATGGAGTGAGCAAAGCCCTCATCGCCCTTTTTGCAGCAAGAAATGCCAAATGATCGATTTCGGTGAATGGGCTGATGAAGAAAATGCCATCGCAGGCGCACCTGATATGTCTGACTCAGACGGATGGTCAGAAGAGCATCACTCTTAATTTCAGATTGGATTTGAACCATAAAAAAGCCCCGAATATCGGGGCTTTTTACTAATATTTGTCAAAATTATACCATCCTAGATAAAAATATGATCAGAATGAGCATCGGCGAGCAGCGAATGGGCGTCAAACGCAAACGCGCATTCATTCGTCCCTGAAGCTCCGCCGAGCCATCCATGGCTCGGAGGGTTTGCTTATCGACGTCCATTCACTGATCAGGAAATTTTCCAGAATGGTATTACTCTTCAGAATCTGAGTTAGATTCTGCATTTGAAGCGTCAATTTCAATATCGGTCACGCGCTGCAATCCTCTTGGCAGTAACCCACCACGACGACCACGTTCACCACGGAAGTTATCGAGATCACTCGGTTTCAGACCAAGCTTACGCTTACCTGCATACAAAGTGACCGACGCGCCACTTGGTAATGCAATCAGATGAGACACAACTTCTTCACGAGACTTCGATTTCGCAGCCGGAATATTGATGATCTTGTTACCTTTACCTTTGCCTAACTGAGGCAGATCTTTAATTGGGAACAACAACATGCGTCCCAAGTTGGTAATGGTAAGGATCTCATCACTATCCAGATCACTTATGGCTTGTGGCGTCATAATCTCTGAGTTTTCAGGCAAGGTTACCAGTGCTTTACCGCTACGGTTCTTAGACAGAAGATCAGTACCTTTACACACAAAGCCATAACCTGCGTCAGAGCCTACAAGCCATAACTGATCTTCTTCGCCCATGATGACCTGACGGATGGTTGTACCTTCCGCAACGTTCAATCGGCCGGTTAGCGGTTCGCCCTGACCACGAGCAGACGGCAAAGTATGTGACTCAAGTGAGTAACTGCGACCATCGCTACCAAAGAAGACAGCTTGCTGGTTACTCTTACCACTCGCTTGAGCTAAGTAAGCATCACCGGCTTTATAGCTTAGGCTGTTACCATCCACATCATGCCCTTTCGCATGACGAATCCAACCTTTTTCAGACAACACAACAGTGATCAATTCACTTGGCATCAGATCACGCTCAGTCAGCGCTTTTGCTTCTTCACGCTCAACCAATGGTGATCGACGATCATCACCGTACTTCTCAGCATCAGCTTTGATCTCTTTCTTCAGCAGTGTGTTGAGACGACGTTCAGAACCCAGCAACTCTTCAAGTTTCTTGCGTTCTTTCTCCAGTTCATCTTGTTCACCACGGATCTTCATCTCTTCCAGTTTCGCTAAGTTACGAAGTCTAGTGTCTAGAATCGCATCCGCTTGAATATCAGTGATACCGAAACGAGCCATCAAGACCGCTTTTGGATCATCTTCAGTACGGATGATCTCAATCACTTCATCAAGGTTTAGGTAAGCAACTAACAAACCTTCCAAGATATGTAAACGATCCATCACTTTATTAAGACGGAACTGCAAACGACGACGAACAGTGTTACGACGGAATTCGATCCACTCACTTAGAATATTAACTAAGCCTTTCACCTGAGGACGATTGTCTAGACCAATCATGTTCAGGTTTACACGGAAGCTTTTTTCTAAATCGGTAGAAGCAAACAGATGGCTCATTAACAAGTCACAATCGACACGGTTTGAGCGTGGCACGATAACGATACGAGTCGGGTTTTCATGATCAGACTCGTCACGTAAGTCATCAACCATCGGTAGTTTCTTGGCACGCATCTGGTTTGCTATTTGTTCCAGAAGTTTTGCACCAGACACTTGGTGTGGCAGGGCGGTGATAACGATATCAGAGCCTTCTTTGTGCCAAATAGCACGAGCTTTGATACTACCACGACCGGTACGATAGATTTTTTCCAACTCATCTTTAGGAGAAATGATTTCCGCTTCAGTCGGGTAATCCGGTCCTTTCACAAATTGCATCACTTCAGAGAGTTCTGAACTCGGATTATCGATAAGGTGGATAGTCGCATCGGCAATTTCGCGTACGTTGTGTGGCGGAATATCTGTCGCCATACCAACCGCGATTCCCGTAACACCGTTAAGTAAGATGTGCGGTAGACGCGCTGGCAGCATTTGTGGCTCTTTCATTGTGCCATCAAAGTTTGGTTGCCAATCAACGTTACCTTGGCCAAGTTCGCCTAACAATACTTCAGCAAACTTCGACAATTTCGCTTCTGTATAACGCATTGCCGCAAAAGATTTCGGGTCATCTGGCGCACCCCAGTTACCTTGACCATCAACCAGTGGGTAACGGTAAGAGAACGGCTGAGCCATTAATACCATCGCTTCATAACACGCAGAGTCGCCGTGCGGGTGGTATTTACCTAATACGTCACCAACGGTACGTGCCGATTTTTTGTATTTTGCTGCAGCAGAAAGCCCAAGCTCCGACATTGCATAAATAATGCGTCGTTGAACCGGTTTTAAACCATCGCCAATGTATGGCAAGGCACGGTCCATGATTACGTACATCGAGTAGTTGAGGTAAGCATCTTCCGTAAACTTACGCATTGGAAGCTGTTCAACGCCCTCGAAATTAATTTCAGTCGTCATTCATTACACCTCAGCCAAATCGCCATTGCTTTGTAGCCAAGTACGGCGGTCATCTGCACGTTTCTTGCCTAGTAGCATGTCCATCATCTCGTCAGTTGCACTCTCATCATCAATAGTGAGCTGAACTAAACGGCGAGTGTTCGGATCCATCGTCGTTTCACGCAATTGAAGTGGGTTCATTTCACCCAATCCTTTGAATCGCTGAACGTTAATCTTGGCTTTCTTCTGGCTTAGTCGTTCCAAAATACCATCTTTCTCTGCGTCATCTAACGCGTAGAAAACTTCTTTACCGCAATCGATACGATAGAGAGGTGGCATAGCAACATAGATATGGCCAGCTTTAGTCAACGCTTGGAAGTGCTTAGTAAATAGGGCACACAACAGTGTTGCGATATGAAGACCATCCGAGTCCGCATCGGCAAGAATACAAATTTTACCATAGCGTAATCCGCTTAAGTCATCGCTATCTGGGTCAATGCCCAAAGCAACTGAGATATCGTGAACTTCTTGAGAAGCAAGAACCTGATCAGCAGAAACTTCCCAAGTATTCAAAATTTTACCACGCAGAGGCATTACCGCTTGAAACTCACGGTCACGAGCTTGCTTAGCACTACCGCCCGCAGAGTCCCCTTCCACGAAGAAGATTTCAGTGCGGTTAAGATCTTGTACTGAACAATCGGTCAGCTTACCCGGCAATGCAGGACCTGAAGCCACTTTCTTACGTACGACTTTTTTGCTCGCTCGCATACGGCTGTGAGCATTTGCAATACAGACTTCGGCTAATTGCTCGGCAAGCTGTGGTTTTTCATTCAGCCATAAACTGAACGAGTCTTTCACAACACCAGAAACGAAAGCTGCCGTTTGGCGAGAAGAGAGACGCTCTTTGGTTTGGCTAGCAAACTGTGGATCTTGCATTTTCACCGAAAGAACATACGCACAACGGTCAAAAACATCTTCGCCTGTGAGTTTCATACCACGTGGAAGCAAATTGCGGAATTCGCAGAACTCACGCATAGCATCTAATAAGCCCTGACGTAATCCATTGACATGTGTCCCGCCTTGAGCCGTTGGGATCAAGTTAGCGTAACTTTCCGTGATTAACTCACCACCTTCAGGTAGCCAAATAACAGCCCATGTGACGGCTTCAGTTTCAGCGCTAAATGCCCCCGTGAATGGCTCTTCCGGTAATACTACCGAATCTTTAATGCCTTCAATTAAATAGTCTTTTAAACCATCTTCATAAAACCAGCGGTACTCTTTGTCATTCACCTTGTCGCTAAAAGTGATTTCAAGCCCTGGGCACAGCACCGCTTTTGCACGCAAGTTGTTGACTAAACGAGATACAGAGAAGTTGGAGTAATCGAAATAAGAGCTATCAGGCCAGAAATGGACGCTAGTACCACGATTACGGCGACCACAAGTCCCCGTCACAGTAAGATCAGAAACTTTGTTACCGTGTTCGAAAGCAATTTCATAAATTTGACCGTCGCGACGCACTGCCACTTCCACACGCTTAGAAAGCGCGTTTACGACCGAGATACCTACACCGTGTAGACCACCTGAAAATTGGTAGTTTTTGTTGGAGAACTTACCACCAGCGTGGAGCTTACAGAAAATAAGCTCTACACCAGAAATTTTTTCTTCTGGGTGAATATCTACAGGCATCCCCCGACCATCATCAATCACTTCTAGAGATTGATCGGCATGTAGGATCACCTGAACCTTTGTGGCATGTCCGGCCAACGCTTCATCGACACTGTTGTCGATCACCTCTTGTCCAAGGTGGTTTGGGCGCGTTGTATCCGTGTACATCCCAGGCCTGCGACGCACTGGTTCTAAGCCATTAAGGACTTCAATGGCTCCAGCATTATATTGCTCTGTCATAATATGTAATGCTTTTATCGATAAATAATTGGTAACTTTACATCTCGTTTATTAACGCTTTATTTTTCTAACAATAAGTCAAGAATTAACGTGTTTTTTAACACTTAAACGAGAAAAGTCTAAGAGGAACATACTCTGGAAGAGAGCGACCGATGTCAAGAGACATCAGTCAGTGACGAGCAAAATTATGACTCTAACCCCAATGAAAAGGCTACAAGTCTAAGAACTCGATGATTTGGGCAGGATAACGTTCAAAATCAATAAAACTGTGGTCCCCCCCCTCTTCCACCGTCTGCTTTGAGTCGGTGTACTTTTCAACAGCTTGGCGGTAATCGAGTACTTCATCTTCTGTCTGTTGTAGCAACCAAAAATCTTGCGGTGATTTCAATACAGGAACATCCAACTCTTTCAACTCTTGAATATGGGACTCATCCAAAACGTAACGCTCTTGGGTATAAGGATTCTCTTGCTCCCCAAGAAAGTCTGCTAAAAGTTCATAAGGTTTGACCGCAGGATTGACTAACACCGCGGGAAAACCAAACTGGGCATTTAGCCAAGTTGATAGATAGCCGCCTAACGAACTTCCAACTAAACCAATTTGGTAATCATTTTTATATTGATTAACCACATCAAGAAGATGCTTTGCTGCTTGAGCAGGGTAACTTGGCAATTTTGGAACAACAACTTTAATATCAGGACGATAATTTCGGCAATATTCACTCATGACTTGCGCTTTGTGCGACAAAGGTGAACTGTTAAAGCCATGAATATAAAGCAGAAGTGTTGGACGTTTTGACATATCAGTATCCACTAGCATCAAAATCTGGTTGGAAAACACCATTAGGTAAGCGTTTTACTGCGCTAATAACCGAACCATCTGAGCATAACTCTAGCTCACGCCAACCTGGTGATGTTTTATCTAGCGCAAATTCATTCGAGTTAGGCTTAAATTGTACGCAAGTCGAAGGCGTTGCCATCACTCTAACGCCTAAGTGTTCTTTATCCATATTCTGATGCACGTGACCACACAATACAGCTTTCACATTGGTGTGGCACTTCACCACATCCCAAAATGATTCACTGTCTTTCAAAGTGTGTTGGTCAAGCCATGCACTTCCAACCAACAAAGGATGATGATGCAGAAGAACCAAAGTATATCGTTCAGGATGCTGAGCCAGCTTCTCTTCTAATAGAACCAACTGATGGTCGCTCAAACGACCATGAGGAACACCGACGACTTGAGAATCAAGCAATACCATCTGCCAGTGTTCACCAAGCAATACATGTTCAGCAGTGCGAATCTGTGGCGAGGGTAATACCCCCCCCATATTGGGTTTATAGTCGTGATTTCCAGGTAACCAGAAGCAGTCTTTTTTCAACAATTGAATACCATCAGAAAAGCGCTGATACGATTCAGCACTATGATCCTGAGAAATATCACCAGTTGCGAGGATGGCGTCATACTGTATTTGCTTGGCACAAATCTCTTTAACTACTGCGCGAAAGCTGTCGGCGGTATTAACGCTGAGCAAGCAGCCGTCATCGGGCGCGAATAAATGTGTATCCGTTATCTGTACAAGCTTTATGCTATCTGGATTGTCTATACTGAGCGACACGTTCAAATTCGATAAACCTAACTATTATGGATGACTAAAATTAATCGGTTGTCGGCTAATTCCATGTTTCAAACAGAAAGTTAGCCAATCACCTAAGAAACGATTAATTTGTGCCTTTTCGTCTTTTTGTACCATTTTCTCGTTCGGATAGTCATGGCGAGCTTTTATCCTACTGAGATGATCACTAGTATGCACTTCTGCTACACGAGCGTCGTGGTACAGCCTGACAGACATGGTTGGTAATGGAAACACTGAAATATCATCACTTTGACAGATCTCCACCAAAGTTGTGTACTTTGTGACTTCTAGCACTTGAAGTTGATATGTCATTTGGGCAGCTTGATAGCAACGTAAATCATCAACACTCGGCTGAGTTGGCAGCAAAGCGTTTAACTTAGCGTAGTTTGTTTCATAAACTCGCATCAGTTCTTTTAGATCTACGTGATATGGTCTTTTCACCATTACTTCAGCCATTCGGTTCTCAAATTCTCGTAATTCAGTTCTAACCACTGTAATGCAATAATAGAAGCACCATTTTCAATGACACCATCTTTTACCAACTGATAAGCCTGCTGGCGGCTCATTACATGTACTTTAATATCCTCACCTTCATAGTCTAAACCATGAATACCTTTTGCTTGTGAGGAATCAACTTCACCGACGTAAACATCTAATTTTTCAGAACATCCACCAGCTGAAGGATAATAAGAGGTTACCGTTTCAATTCGTCCGATTTCAACACCGGCCTCTTCAACCGCTTCTCTTCTTACAACGTCAAGTGCACTTTCGTCACGATCGATAATGCCAGCAACAATTTCTAATTGCCAAGGTCGTTTTTGTTCGAGTGTTCCAACTCGAATTTGTTCAATAATAACCACTTGATCTCGAACGACATCATAAGGCAGTAATGCAGCAGCATGGCCTCTCTCGAAAAGTTCACGCTCAATAGGTTCACTCCACCCGCCTTGAAAAAGCTTATGTTTGAACCGATATTTCACCATACGGAAGAAACCTTGAAATAGAGTCTCTTTTGAAACGATTTCAATATCCTGAGGTGTAAACTCACTGACTGGTCTACCAGGTTGTGACATTTGAGATCTCCCTATAATTATAAAGGGCGGTTTAAATAGCTTAGTTTACTCGTGGTAACAGGCGACTTCCAAGGACATTGCTCAACTTTTCATATAAAAATTATATATTTTTTTAAGTGAAATAAATTTTATATTGCACACATGGATAGTTAAGTGTAAAAAAGTGCAAAGTTTCGAGTAAATTACAACCGAATTCGGTAAACTCTCGAAAAGCCCTCTCACATCATAATAGGCAGGAATAGGACCAATGAAAAAACTGCTTCCAGTATTTATTAGCGTAGCTCTTGGCAGCTTTAGTGCTGCAGTATCGGCTGACGATCTTGCTCAAATATACGATCAGGCGAAACAAAATGATCCTCAATTATTGAGCGCAGCGGCACAACGTGACGCTGCATTTGAAGCAGTAACTTCAAGTCGTAGTAGCTTACTACCACAAATTAACTTAACTGCGGGTTACAACATTAACAGCAGTGACTATGACAAACGTGACAGTGACAAACTCACTGCGGGCATCAGTTTCTCACAAGAACTATACAACCGCTCTAGCTGGGTAACACTCGATACTGCAGAGAAACAAGCTCGCCAAGCAGATGCACAATATGCTGTAGTTCAACAATCTCTTATTCTGCGAGTGGCTCAAGCTTATTTCTCAGTAC
The DNA here is from genome assembly GCF_011064285.1 of Vibrio ziniensis. Lineage (NCBI taxonomy): Bacteria > Pseudomonadati > Pseudomonadota > Gammaproteobacteria > Vibrionales > Vibrionaceae > Vibrio > Vibrio ziniensis. The sequence goes on along the minus strand of NZ_CP049331.1, from coordinate 495,183 downwards.
TGAGTGCACAAGACAGCCTAGAGTTTGTTCGTGCAGAGAAAGCAGCAGTAGGTCGTCAATTAGAACAAACTAAGCAACGCTTTGAAGTAGGCCTATCTGCGATTACTGACGTACATGATGCTCAAGCACAGTACGACAGCGTACTGGCTGACGAAGTGCTTGCTGAAAACACATTGATCAACAGCTATGAGTCATTACGTGAGATTACTGGTCAAGATCATAAAGATTTAAGTGTTCTAGATACCAATCGTTTTTCTGCTAGCCCTTCAGCAGCTTCAATGGATGCATTAGTTGAAGAAGCCCAGCAAAAGAACTTAACTTTGCTGTCATCACGTATAGCTCAAGATGTAGCTAAAGACAGTATTTCATTAGCGAGTTCAGGTCACCTACCATCACTAACCCTTGATGGTGGTTATGCCTTCGGTAAAGAAAACAACGAAGATTCTAGTTCCTATATCGGTGAGGCATACAACGACTTAAGTATCGGAATCAATCTATCTGTACCACTTTACACAGGTGGTAGCGTCAGTTCGAAAACTAAACAAGCTGAGTTCGCATATGTAGCAGCTAGCCAAGATTTGGAAGCATCTTACCGCAGTGTGATCAAAGCAGTTCGTGCCAATAACAACAACATCAATGCTTCAATCGGTGCATTACGCGCTTATGAACAGTCAGTAATTTCTGCTAAATCAGCGCTAGAAGCAACAGAAGCAGGTTTTGATGTAGGTACTCGTACCATTGTGGACGTACTTGATTCTACTCGTAGCTTGTACAACGCAAACAAAAACCTATCAACGGCTCGTTACGAATATATCTTAAGTGTATTGCAGCTACGCCAAGCGGTGGGTTCTCTATCTGAACAAGATATTCTTGATATCAACAGTGGCCTAAAAGCAGCAAAATCAACAAAGACTAAGTAATATTGATAGTACTTTGATTTTACTGATATAAAAAACGCCAGCATGCTGGCGTTTTTTATTTCTCAAAATTTCGGGTAGCAGTAAAGACTATTTAGCCTCTACCACCTTTAATCGCTTCAATGATTTCTGTCGTTGAGCAACCGTCCTCAAAGTTAAGGACTTTGACTTCTCCGCCCGCAGCAATTACCTCTTTACCACCAGCAATATCTTCTGGTTTGTAATCGCCACCTTTAACTAATAAGTCAGGAAGAACTTCTGAAATCAAACGTTGTGGTGTGTCTTCACTGAATGGGACAACCCAATCAACAGCGCCAAGACCAGCCAATACAGCCATACGACGATCCGTTGGGTTGACAGGTCGACCAGGACCTTTCAAACGTTTTACTGATTCATCGGTATTAACAGCAACAATTAGACGGTCGCCCAGTTCACCAGCATGGTTCAGATACGAAACATGCCCTGCATGAAGAATATCGAAACAACCATTAGTCATTACAACTTTCTCACCACGCGCTTGTGCTTTTCGTACCGCTTCAATCAGTGCTTGTTCGCCGATTACACCGTAGTCAGTATCTCTGCTACCGTGAATAGCTTCAGCCAATTCAATGGTAGAGACTGTTGAAGTGCCCAGTTTACCTACTACAACCCCTGCAGCTGCGTTTGCTAACGCACACGCTTCGTCTAAAGGCTTGCCTGCGGCAACCGAAGAGGCCAATACTGAAATGACTGTATCTCCAGCGCCTGTCACGTCATAGACTTCTTTTGCCTGAGTTGGCAGGTGGAAAGGTTCCATGCCACGACGCAACAGTGTCATACCATGTTCACTACGAGTGACTAGCAGAGCATCAAGATCGTATTTTTCGATCAGACTTAAGCCTTTTTCAGCTAAGTCTTGATCCGATTTTACTTTACCGACTACATGTTCAAACTCAGAAAGATTCGGAGTTAACAAAGTTGCGCCACGGTAACGTTCAAAGTCTGCGCCTTTAGGATCAATGAATACAGGTATATTCGCTGCCCGTGCTTTTTTAATAAACAGCTGAACATGCTCAAGTGCGCCTTTCGCATAATCCGATAAAATAACAGCTTGTACATTTGGCAGAGCAGATTCCATACGCGACAGAATTAATTCTGGATCAGTGTTTTCGAACTTATCTTCAAAATCTAAACGAATAAGTTGCTGACCACGGCTTAACACACGCAGTTTTGTAATCGTTGGGTAGTCCGGTAATGCAACAAAATCACATGACACTTTCAGTGATGTTAGCTTGTCACTTAATACTTGAGCAGGTTCATCAATCCCTGTTAAACCAACGAGATGCGCATGACCGCCTAGTGAAGCAATGTTCATTGCAACGTTAGCAGCACCACCCGGACGCTCTTCGTTTTTCTCTACTTTTACTACGGGTACAGGGGCTTCTGGTGAAATACGACCAGTAGGACCATGCCAGTATCTATCAAGCATGACGTCGCCAATAATTAATACCCCTGCATCACTGTAGTCAGGTAGGATTGGTTTCATTATGGATCTCCAATAACGGTTTCTGAGCTGAGTTTATCACAGCCTTATACGGGTCTAATAGTTAGATTATTAACCTAGCCACTGATTCCAAACATGTTTTACAACTTCTCGCTCATGGGCAAACTTACTTTCATCGACATCTGCGTCTTGATTGACCAAATTGCGATGGTGAATTTGATCTCGCATCGCCGTATAAGCATGAGTTAGCGCCATTGCTTGTTCTTCTTCGAGAACACCTTGAATCAATAAAGACTCAAAGATACGCACGTTATCAGACCATCGCGTTAGCTTCGGTTGTTCATGGCTAAAACGTAAGACCAAATACTGAGCCAAAAATTCAATATCCGTAATACCGCCTTCGTCTTGTTTGATCATAAATCGACCGGGCTTTTTACCACCGAGGTGATCGCGCATTTTGATTCGCATATCCACCACCTCTTGCTTGAGTTTTGCTTCTTCTCTAGGCAGAGACAAAATGTTATGCCGTATCTGTGCAAAAGCTTCTTGTAAAGGGGCATCGCCATAAATCATACGTGCTCTTACTAATGCCTGGTGTTCCCAAGTCCAAGCATCTTGGCGTTGGTAATCTTCAAACGCTTCCGTTGGGCTAACCAGTAAACCTGAAACGCCTGAAGGCCTCAAACGTGTGTCTACTTCGTATAGTATTCCAGAAGCCGTTCTCACTGAGAATATATGAACAATACGTTGAGCCAAACGAAGATAAAACTGACGACCATCTATCTCTTTAACACCATCAGTGTAGGCGCTAACGGGGCAGTCATGCATAAACACAATATCGAGATCAGAGTTATAACCAAGCTCCCACCCCCCGACTTTGCCATAGCCAATCACCGCAAAGCCTTTTCCTTCGCGATCTTTTAAGTGAGTTGGCTGACCATATTTCGCCGTTACTTGTAGCCAAGCTTGGTTCACAACAGCCTCAACAATCGCCTCTGCAAGATAAGTTAAGTGATCACTCACTTTCATCACTGGCAACACATCTGCAATATCAGCGGCTGCAATTTTCAGAATACAAATTTGCTTAAACTGACGCAGAGCCTCCATCTGTTGCTCCATGTCATCTTCAGGAATACGAGCAAGGAAATCTCTCAACTCCGTCTTGTAACTTTCCAAAGGAATAGGATTATAGAGATGTTGAGGATCAATCAACTCATCAAGGAGTATTGGGTGACGAGCAAGTTGCTCAGAAATCATCGAACTTGCGGTACACAATCGAACCAACTGAACTAGTGCGGCAGGGTGTTCATCGAGTAGCTCAAGATAAGTAGTACGAGTTGCAATACTGTGTAGTAAAGAGAGTACTCTTGATAAGCCAAACTTAGCATCGGGATGATCGAAAATAGCCTGATAGACCTTTGGCATCAAACGGTTAATAACCTCTCTTCCTCTAGGTCCAATAGTACGTTTTGCTAAGTCATCCTTAAAACCAATGATAGTATCGACAATCTCTGGTACATCTTGCATAGCCAGTTCATTCTCAACAATGCTTTCAATCAACTCTCGGTTATGACTCATATCCCACAACTCATGAAAATGTGCAGCAAGTGTACTTTCATCCTGCTCATCCTCTTCACCAATCAGAGCAGAGAACACCGCATGCACGTTCGCCATCTGTTGCTTAACTTGACTATCCAGTGCTTTCCAAGACTCAAAGCCCATAGCAAAAGCGAGTCTCAGTTGATCATCCGCTTTGTCAGGCAATGTTTGAGTTTGTTTGTCAGCTAAGGCTTGAAGTAGATTTTCAAGGCGGCGTAAGAAATAATACGCTTCTCTTAAATGCTCGACTTCCTTTTTCTCCAGCAGTTGCAATTCATCAATGGCTTCTAGAGTTTCGAGTAATCCACGATGACGCAAACTTGGCTCACGACCGCCACGAATCAACTGGAACACCTGAGCGATAAATTCAATTTCTCGAATCCCGCCAGCACCTAACTTAATATTGTTACTGAGTCCACGGCGTCGAACTTCACTGCTGATCATAGACTTCATTCGTCGAAGAGACTGAATCGCGCTAAAATCGATATAACGACGAAATACAAATGGACGCAGCATTTGTCGAAGCTCTTGGTATTGGGTATACATTTCGCGTCCCATAACGCGGGCTTTCACCATTGCATAACGTTCCCAATCTCTGCCCTGCTCCTGATAATAATCTTCTAAAGCTGCATAGCTCATGACCAGTGGGCCGCTTTCCCCAAACGGACGAAGTCTCATATCAACGCGGTAGCAAAAGCCGTCGAAAGTTTGTTGGTCGAGCATCTTAATGATTCTCTGACCTAGGCGAGTAAAAAACTGAGCGTTGGCTATGCTACGACGATGTCCCTGAGTTTCACCGTTTTCGGGATAAGTAAAAATCAGATCGATATCAGAAGAGAAATTCAGTTCACCACCACCTAATTTCCCCATCCCCATGATTAGCATCGGCTGAGCTTCACCAAATGCATTACAGGGAGTTCCCCACTCCTGACAACAAGCTTTGTATTGCCATTGATAGGTCTCAAAAATCAGCGCTTCCGCAAGTTGAGACAAATGTTCGAAGCTCTCATCCAACGACCAGGTATTAAGAAAATCACGCCACGCGATATAAACCATTTCTCGGTTACGGAACTGACGTAAAATACGTAATCCACTGATTTCATCTGTGCATGCTGAAAGCTGTTCGAAAAGACGTTCTCGGTACAATTCACAACGAGAGCCGTCGTTAAGCATATCCGGTAGTGAACGGCACAAAGCTTCATCACGCATCAAAGTTTCATAGACAAACTTACTCAGCCCGATAACGGTTTTTAGCTGTGTTTGCTGCTCACTGCTCCATTGAGCAATCACTGACTGCTGCTCTAGCAAATGGATGAACTGTTGAGTTGCATAATCGTCAAGAAGAGATGGCAATGGCATGATTAGTCCTTGTTGAAGCAGATAGCTCTAAGAAAAGTGCTGTAACTATACCTAAACTCATTGAAGGGTATATCAAATTAAGTGTAATAAAAAACGCCCACAAGCGAATTGTGGGCGTTTATGCATGACTTAATGGTGTATTATAAATGATTAAACTTTAAACTCAGTGATTTTACTGTCTAATTCTTGAGCATTCGCCTGCATCACTTCTGACGTTTCAAGTAATTCTGTTACGACAGTAACCGACGCTTCAACAAGCTCTCTCACATTGGTTAAGTTTTGGTTCATTTCTTCTGCTACGCTGCTTTGTTGACCTGCAGCAGTCGCAATTTGGAAGTTCATGTCATTAATTTGCTGAACCTGCGCTACGATGCCATCAAGCTCAGAACCCGCATTTGTCACAAGTTCTACGCCTTCTGCCACTTCTACCACACTCTTTTCCATCAGCTCTACTGCTGACTTTGCACTGTTTTGAAGCTGAGAGATCATCTCTTGTATTTCTACGGTCGCTTTCTGAGTGCGCTGAGCCAGATTACGAACTTCATCGGCAACTACAGCGAAGCCACGTCCAGCTTCACCCGCACGCGCAGCTTCAATCGCTGCGTTTAAAGCCAGCAAGTTAGTTTGCTCAGAGATACTTTGAATCGTACCGACAACGCTACTGATAGACTCAACTCGCTCTTCAACTTGGTTTACAGCCTGAGCAGATTTAGAGATATCTTTTGATAGTTCACTCATTTTTCCAACCGTGCTTTTCACAAAGCGTTGACCTGTTTGAGCTTGCTTTGAGGCATTCTCTGTCAACGAAGAAGCACTCTGAGCATGTCCAGCAACGGTTTGTACCGTCGATGACATCTCACTCATCGCTGTGGCTAGCTGGTCAATTTCATTAAACTCTTCTTGAGCCGATTCTTTGGTTTCAGACATGCTCAGTGTCATGATTTCCGTCATCGCGGTAAGCTCTTGAGATGCATCTACTTGAGCAAGAATCAGTTCTTTCAATTGAAGACGAGTTTTTTCTAACTCACGTGCCACGTCACCATACTCGTCTTTACAATCCATATTGATAACAACGGACAAATCTCGACGCGCCATCTGTTTAATAGACTCACTCAGATATTGTGTTTGTCGCAGCATTACGCGTGCAGCAAAAAGCAGTAACACAACAAAAACAGCTATCATCAAGCCAGTTTGCCAGATCACTTGCACTATATAATCATCGTAATGTTTTTGTGCGACTTCTGCGTTTTGAGTTGCGGAGAAAAGAGCGTTATAAAAGGTGTTAGCATCCCAAAGCTGTTTACAAATGATCAGTAATGTACTGAATGCCATCAGCATTACCATTTTAGGAACAAGGCGAACGTTGGTTATTACACGTTCCCATGGCTTAAATGCCATTGTTGTCATTGTCATGCCTCCACAATGTCTTATATATTGAAAAACACTTATCTATCACCAAAACAGTGATAAATTTCACGCACTTTGAATTATTTCGAGCCTCGTATGAAAAACAATAGTATCAAAGATGAAACAAAACCTATGGGATTACTGTCACTCATTTTGTCTTTCTTAGCGCTATTTGTGATCTCAGGCTTACTATTCTTTCCGATAGAAGAAGAAATGCGCCATCTATTTATCGGCTTAGACTTTCTTATATGTAGTATTTTTGTCTTACAACTTTGTGTAGATTTGATCCGAAGCGCAGATCGGCTGCAATTTATGAAAACCCACTGGATCGATTTTCTGGCTAGTATTCCGATGATCGAACCACTGCGTTATGCCCGAATCTTTCAAATTCTTCGAATAATTTTAGTGGTGCGTTCAGGAAGAACCATCTTGAAACAGTTATTGGCAAATCGCAGAGAAACCACCATTGCCTCTATTTTGCTCTTGCTAGTCCTTATGATGACCTTGGGTTCTAGCTTTATGCTGTTTGTTGAATCAAAAGATCCTCATGCCAATATTCAATCAGGCGGAGATGCACTGTGGTGGGCTTTAGTGACTATTTCAACTGTGGGTTATGGGGATCATTTTCCAGTCACTACTGCTGGAAGACTTATCGCAACAGCAATGATCCTTTGTGGGGTAGGTATTTTCGGTATGATTTCGGGCTTGATAACATCACTACTCACCTCTCCTGACAAAACACAACTGTTACATGCGCAAAGAGACCAAGAGCTCCTGCATCAGATAGTTGTTCAACAAAATGAGATACTGCGTCGAGTCGGTAAACTAGAAAACAAGGTAGAATCCCCAGAACACCGCAAGTCCTAAAGAACACAAAAAAGGGATACCAAAAGGCATCCCTAATTCATTACACACACTCTAAATTAGTCACGCCAGTACGGATGTGCTTCCACACCAATAATTCGAGTCTGCTCCATAGCATGTAAAATCGAGTTTTCTTGACGAATTAACCAGCGTTGTAGTTGTTCTTTTTCCTCGCCTTCCAACTTATCAACAAACGGCTCTAACGCTCTCAAAGTTAACAAGTCATCAATGCCGTGCAGCAAATCAGCCCAAGGCATACGAAATGAGTTACGCTCTTCTACATCATACAAACTCGCTAAACCAATCCCGGTATAGAGATTTCGCATTAAACGATATTGCTGATCAATATACTCTTGGCTAGACAAATGATGCTCTGGTGGGAATGACTCCATGAGCTCAGCCCAAGTTCTGTCTAACTGCTTCGCAGAAAAACGAAGAATATTATTCGACATTTTTTCACGTGCTTTTTCATCAAGAAACGGCTGCCATCCGCGGGTCAAAATCCAACGGCTCAAATCAAGTAACAAGCCTGTATAACGTGCAGAATTAAGCAAACGCAAGTTTTCTTCTCGCTGAGGCAAACTATCTTGCTGCTCTTTCAAACCTGCGACTAAGAACTTACGAGCATCCAACTTACGCAGCGCGTAGCCTTTGTCTTCAAGTAAATCTTCAAGGTAATCATAAGTTTTCAGCCAGCTAAGCTCTTCTTCTAACCACTTCAACTCTTGACGTAAAATGGCACTAGCTCTGCGAGGAACAACTCCACCATAAATACTCAAGATTTGGCGAATAAGGCGGATGCTGTTACTTATTTCATGAAGTGCTGGAATCGAATCACGTTCAGTGTAAATCTGCTCATGGTAATGCCAATGAGATAGAGCATGTTCAAGTGAGTTAATCAGACAGAACTCAACGCTATCTTGACCACTGGTGTTAACTAAACTCAGCGGTTTCACTTCATCACCCTGATAATCCGCTGCGAGACGATACCCTCTTGCCGCTTTGCTCAAGTTACCTAAACGCATACCACCGTTATCGCAGAACTGGCGAGCGAGGGTAAACAAAGCATCGGTCTGGCCCGATTTCAGCTCTAATTCAACTTCGCATATGGGATACTCTTTATCCCCTGCAATCACTAAACCTTGGTCAAAAGCGACTTCCACCTGGCTGCCATCTGGCATACCGATAAGCCATTGTTCACGCGTAAAATTAGTAGAGAAAAGAGCATTAAGCTCAGATTGCAGCACGTCAACCTCTTTTCCTTGAGGCCAAATATCAGAAGGGTGAAGCGATAAATCAGGCTCATTGCTTTGATGTTCAGCATTGAATTCAGGTCTTTGATGTAGGCCAGCAACGACACGTCCTGCCGTTTTTACTGTTTGAACATAAACATCATCGAAGCGTCGTATTCTTAACCCAATATCATGTTGACGTAACCAATTATCAGGAGTATCAAAATACGTATTACCTAACTCTCGACAACTGTGCTGAAGTACTTTTGTATCAGAGATTTTTTGACGTAAAATTTCTGAAAACTCTGGTGACACAAAAAACTTCAGTTCTATCTCGGTTTCCATATTTAACCCTTTCAAAGCAGATACCGAAAGGATATTGCCTAAAACGCAGCGGAGCAAGAGTGAAATATAAGCCGTTTGATGATCTAAAACAGTTTTCATGACACTGTTAATGGGTTAACATGCGCGCCTTTATAGCCATCGCTCAACATTTAGCCATAGAATGGTGTATGTTTTTATAAGGTTATAGTTATTAGGTTGAATGACCATGCCAGTAAATACAATTATGGGGTTATTTGCAAAGTCCCCTATAAAGCCTTTGCAACGACACGTAGTGTGTGTAAACGAATGCTGTTCCCATCTAGTGCCTTTCTTTGAAGTTTGTGCCACTGGAGATTGGGAAAAAGCAGCAGAGATCCGTGCACAAATTTCTCATCTTGAGAAAGAAGCTGATGTGTTAAAGCGCGAAATCCGCCTTAAACTTCCTCGTGGTTTGTTTATGCCTGTAGACCGTACAGACATGCTCGAACTTCTCACTCAGCAAGATAAGCTTGCCAACCTAGCAAAAGACATTTCAGGTCGTGTTGTTGGGCGTCAACTGATCATTCCTGAGCCTCTCCAAGCTGACTTTCTGATTTATGTGAAACGTTGCCTAGATGCTGCGGATCAAGCACAGAAAGTTATCAACGAGCTAGACGAATTGTTAGAGACTGGTTTTAAAGGCCGTGAAGTAACACTCGTAGCTGAAATGATTCATCAATTGGATGAGATTGAAGACGATACTGATGCTATTCAAGTACGTCTACGTCAAAAGCTAAGAACCCTAGAATCTTCGCTGAATACAATTGATGTTATGTTCTTATACAAGATTTTTGAATGGGTTGGCGGTATTGCTGATCAGGCGCAGCGCGTAGGTGCTCGTCTAGAAGTGATGCTTTCTCGCTCATAAATTTGAAGTTAACCAAATAACTAAGAGCTATTTTTATTAAACAGCAGTAAGCGTTAAATTTTTTATCGCCAACGGTTTAAATGTGTGCAGAAAACACGAAGAAATAGCTCCGCTTGTTATAAACAACTAGGTATAAAGATGGATATCCTTGCTAACTACGGCACTGTCCTGATTATTGTTGCTGCCATTTTTGGTTTCTTAATGGCTATCGGTATTGGTGCAAACGACGTTGCAAACGCAATGGGAACATCAGTTGGTTCTAAAGCGCTAACAGTTAAACAAGCGATTCTTATCGCGATGGTATTTGAATTTGCCGGTGCTTATTTAGCCGGCGGTGAAGTAACTGACACAATCCGTCAGGGTGTTATTGACACTTCACTCTTTGCCAATCATCCTGACGTTCTAATTTACGGTATGATGTCGGCACTCTTAGCAGCCGGTACTTGGTTACTGCTTGCTTCATACATGGGCTGGCCAGTATCAACAACTCACTCAATCATTGGTGCAATCATCGGTTTCGCCTGTGTATCTTTCGGCACAGAAGCCGTGGATTGGAGTTCTGTTAAAGGTATCGTTGGTAGCTGGATTGTTACCCCTCTGATTTCAGGTATTTTTGCCTACTTCATCTTCATTAGTGCTCAACGCCTAATTTTCGATACCGAAAAGCCTCTGCTCAACGCTAAGCGCTTTGTCCCGGTATACATGTTCATCACAACAATGGTGATTGCACTTGTAACCATCAAAAAAGGTCTTAAGCACGTTGGCCTTCACCTTTCGAACTCAGAAGCTTGGGTTTGGGCTGCTGCAGTGTCGGCTCTGGTGATGGTTGGTGGTTACTTATATATCCAGAAGAAATTCGCAAATCGCGAAGATGACCACAGCTTTGCTGGTGTAGAAAGTATCTTTAGCGTACTAATGGTTATCACAGCGTGTGCAATGGCATTCGCTCATGGTTCAAATGACGTTGCTAACGCGATCGGTCCACTGTCTGCAGTTGTTTCTACTATTGAACACATGGGTGAAATATCAGCGAAAAGTGCTATTGCTTGGTGGATCCTACCTCTAGGTGGTTTCGGTATCGTAGTTGGTCTGGCAACTATGGGGCACAAAGTAATGGCGACTGTGGGTACTGGTATTACAGAATTAACGCCTAGCCGCGGTTTCGCAGCTCAGCTTGCAACCGCATCTACAGTAGTACTAGCATCTGGTACTGGTCTACCAATTTCAACGACACAAACATTGGTTGGTGCTGTTCTTGGTGTTGGCTTTGCTCGTGGTATCGCAGCTCTAAACCTTGGTGTTGTACGTAACATCGTTGCATCATGGATTGTAACACTCCCTGCTGGTGCATTACTTGCTGTTGTGTTCTTCTACGCTATTCAAGGCATCTTCGCTTAATATATTAAGTCAGTGCTATGTAAAGGCGATGTCATTATTGACTCAAACGCACATAAAGGGAGGCTTTGCCTCCCTTCTTTGTTGCACCAGAATAAGAAACTTTTTACTATTTGCCACATGAGCGTATACCTAAATTTATTACTAAGGGATTTACCGTGAAAAAACTTATCTGCATGGTGTTATTTTCCATGTTAGCAAGCCCTGTGTTTGCCCAAGACCGTTACATCGCTGATAAACTGTTTACTTATATGCATTCTGGTCCAAGCAACCAATATCGTATTATCGGCAGCATTGACGCAGGTGAGAAAGTTCAGTTAGTTTCAACCAACAAAGAAAGCGACTACAGCGAAGTTGTCGACTCTCGTGGTCGTAGAGGTTGGGTTGAAAGCCGTTTTGTAACTCGTGATGTCAGCATGGCCGTGCGTTTACCACAACTTGAAAAAGAGTTGACTCAGGTAAAATCACAATTAGCCAATGCACGTCAAAGTGCTGATTCTGAAAAAGCAGGTTTAGTGGAATCTTTGGATGTTCGTAACCAACAGATCGCACAACTTGAACAGAACTATAGTGAAATCAGCAAGCAGCTAACATCGTCTCAAACAGAGATCCGTGAACTACGCGCTAAACTGGATACCCAAAAAGAAGATTTACTACTGAAATACTTCACTTATGGTGGTGGTGTTGCTGGTATTGGTTTGCTATTGGGTCTAATTCTTCCGCACATTATTCCACGACGTAAACGCAACCCAGCAGGCTGGGCATAAGCTCTATCAAGTAAAAAGGTCACTCTATAGTGACCTTTTTATTTAACTTAATTCGACCGTTCTAGTTTGGATTCAACCAACCTTAACCTTGCCAGTGATAGAGCGCCGGAATTTCTATCAATTGCTGTTCAAACTGTATCAATGTCGTTTGAGGGTTGATTTGTACTAATTTCACACCATCTGATAACTCATCCCCTTCATGATACTCAACACCATTCATTTTTATCCAACGCTTACCCACTGAGCTTGCGTAGACATGGGTTTGAAAATCCATAGCGGGTAGAATACCTGAATATTTTTCTGCATTCTGTACCAATGCTATAGCGCTTGAATTACCGCTTGTGGACGATGACTCACGGCTTTTTAAAGCAGATTCCACTCTCATCACAAGGGCGGGAGATAAGCCACGAAGATCAAGCTGTTCCAAATCTAGAGATGAACTCTCATTCTCTTTTTGATTTATAGGTTGAGGTTCTGAAATGTTTACAACCGTTGTGTTATCGCTTAGCGGTAATTCACGGACCGTATCCAAAGATTCGTTTGTATCATAGGACACAACATAAGTGTTTTTCAGATCGCTAAAGAGGGGATAAGGTAAATAGTCAACTGGCGCAGAAACCTGCTCAACCTGCACAGGTTGACTTAATACTTTTCTGATGTTCTCTTGCTGAAACTGATAGCTTTGATAGCTCAACACAGCAAGTGTTATTGCACTTGGTATAATCGCCATAGCACCATGATACCAACGAAAATTTTTTTTCTTCTCTGTAGCGTAAGCTGCGGGGCGGTAACCGACCGCCATAGCGTTAGTTTGATAACCTTGTTCTGACGATTTAAGAGCATTCATAACTCGAGACATTACGCTCCTCCTAACATTTTAGGTGCAGCCAATTTAGGAGCATCTTGCTGAGTAAGCAACTCTAGGCGGCGTAAGGTTTGTTCCCCAGCAATACCGTCGACATACATATTCTGCCAACGTTGGAACAAAGACACCTTACGCTTCACGTCAGCATCAAATACTTTGGTTTTTCGCTCTGGCTCTCCTAAAATTTGAGACAATTTAAGGTCTAAAAGCGCCACTTCCTCACCTGTCATTCCGCTCTTTAAAGTCTGCGTAAAGCTGGTTCGCCAGAGCAAGTGAAACTCACCTTTCCATAGCGGTGATATCCATTGCTTAGCTATACGAATGCGCTCCCCATTCACAAGTAGCTCTAACTCTTGACCTTCCCATTGATACAACACCGCATAGCTTGGCTTATTTTCAACTTCGAGTGTCAGTACTACAGGAATGTTCAATTGAGAAAGTGTCTGCCAATCCCCACGGCTCGGTATACATTGTAAAAGTGAAGATGTGTCTGGCTGACAAAAGGTATCGGTTACAGATGCTTGATATCCCCACACGGCGTAAAGAGCACGTAATGCGGGTTCTAAGCCTGTCGCTTGCACAAGAGAGTTTTCCAACTGTTTCGGGAACACAATTTCTTGCTGTACCTCTTTTGCTTCTGGTAATGGCCATTCCACCGCCACTTGGTGATTTATTAATGGTGAAAGCCAATAAGCACTAGCAACGGCTAATGATAATCCTAGAATAGAGCACGCTACAGCCATTGACGGGAAGCGAAATGAAGTGTTTTCATCGGAGCGTTGGTACACCGTAGATTGAAAGCTCATTACTTGCTGACAAGCCCATTTCACACGCTCTAGACTCAGTTCCTTTTCACTTGCCTGAAATGCACCTTTCAAAGCACTATCACAGACTAAGTTAATCAGCCTCGGTATACCGTGTGTTTGATGAGCAATCCACTTCGCTCCTTTATTGGAAAACAAATTTCCATCACCACCCGCTTGTTGAAGTCGAAAACGAATATAGTGTGCTGTTTCCATTTCATCGAGTGGCAACAGATGATATCGACCAGTAATCCGTTGAGCTAATTGGCGAAGTTGTGGAAGTTGAAGCTTCTGTTGCAGTTCAGGCTGACCTATCAGTAAAACTTTCAATAATTTTCGACTGTCGGTTTCTAGATTGGTCAGCAACCTCAATTGCTCTAAAACATCAGGAGCAAGATGTTGTGCTTCATCGATAATCAAAAGAATCTGAACACCAGAAGCATGCTTTTCCAGAAGAAATTGATAAAGCGCCTGACTGAGTTTCTTGATAGTTGCTTTTTTGCCATAACTGACAGAAAACTCGTCACAAATAGCTTCCAATAATTCTTGCTCAGAAAAGGTGGGATTGAGAATAAACCCAGCTTGAGTATTGGCAGGTAAATTATCCAGAATAGCCTTCGCCACCGTTGTTTTTCCAGTACCAACTTCACCAGTCAGCATTGCAAAACCACCGCCATCACCTAATCCTTCCTGCAAATGGAAAATGGCTTCTTGGTGGCGTTGGCTTAAATACAAGTAGCGAGAGTTCGGCACGATTGAGAAAGGTAACTCAGCAAAACCGAAAAATTGTTGATACATGCTCCTGCCTCTATCAAAGTAAATATACTCACTCGTTGATGAAGCTCTGAATCCTGCATCTTGAGGTGACTTGAGTATACAGGCAAAGTATCATTGCTGTTGATGATTATCCAATGACATTCATGATTTTTGAGGCTGTTTAGTGCAAGTTTACTTAGTTGGCGGCGCTGTTCGCGACAAGCTACTCAACATTCCGGTATACGATAAGGACTGGGTTGTAGTCGGAAGTAACCCCGATGAAATGCTAAGCCAAGGCTTTACTGCCGTTGGCAAAGACTTCCCTGTATTCTTGCACCCAAAAACCAAACAAGAATATGCTCTCGCTCGAACTGAGCGTAAGTCAGGTTCAGGCTACACTGGCTTTGAATGCCACTTTGCTCCTGATGTCACTTTGGAAGAAGATCTTATCAGACGCGATCTTACGATTAATGCAATGGCACAAACTGAAGACGGCACGCTGATCGATCCCTATGGTGGACAACGTGATCTGAACGATCGAATTCTGCGCCACGTTTCTGACGCGTTTGTTGAAGATCCATTACGCGTGCTTCGCTTAGCACGCTTTGCAGCCAAGCTGACACATCTTGGCTTTACTGTCGCAGAAGAAACCATGTCTCTAATGGCACAAATCGCGAATAGTGGCGAGCTTGAACATTTAACCGCAGAGCGCGTATGGCAGGAGTGGCACAAGTCACTGGCAACGCAAAACCCTGAAGTATTCCTCTCCGTTCTTCGTGATTGTGGTGCTTTAAAAGTGGTTCTGCCAGAACTGGATTGCCTGTTTGGCGTCCCTCAACCAGAGAAGTGGCATCCTGAGATTGATACCGGTGTTCATACTCTAATGGTCGCTAAGCAAGCGGCGAAACTTTCATCTTCATTGCCCGTTCGATTTGCAGCACAAGTTCATGATCTCGGCAAAGGCGTAACTCCTCAATCTGAGTGGCCAAGTCATAAGATGCACTGCCATACAGGCGTGAAAATCATCAAAAAACTATGCGAACGAGTGCGAGTTCCTAATGAATTTAAAGAGCTTGCTCTTTTTGTTTGTGAACAGCACTCAAACGTCCACAGAGCGGCAGAACTTAAAGCCAGCACTAAACTTAAGATACTCAATACAATGGATGTATGGCGTAAACCAGAGCGTTTAGAAGAGATTTTACTTTGCTGCCAAGCAGACCATGCTGGTCGATTAGGTTGTGAAGATAACCCCTACCCGCAAAAAGCGATATTTGAAGATGCTTACAAAGCTGCACTCAGCGTTGAAGTGAAAGATATTATTGCAGACGGTTTTCAGGGCAAAACTATTCGGGATGAGTTAGATAAAAGGCGGATTGAGGCAATTGCTTCTATCAACTAACCTCTACTTCTTTGCTCCTCCACTTTTCAAGGGGAGGTTGGTTGGAATTGCTTAACCTATTAGCTCCGAGCACAGCCCTCCTCTAACTCCCTCTTAAAAAGGGAGAAAACCAAAGAATCCCACCTTACCTTTCTTCAGACAAAAAAATACCTCGCCTAAGCGAGGTATTAATAAAAAGCTTTAAAGCTAAACTTTATTCAGTTAAGAATTAAGCTTGACCTTTAACTTCTTTAAGACCGTTGAAAGGAGCGCGACCAGCTAGAGCTTCTTCGATACGGATAAGTTGGTTGTACTTAGCAACGCGGTCAGAACGGCTCATTGAACCAGTTTTGATTTGACCTGCAGCTGTACCTACCGCTAGATCAGCGATAGTTGCATCTTCAGTTTCGCCAGAACGGTGAGAGATTACTGCTGTGTAACCTGCGTCTTTAGCCATCTTGATTGCAGCTAGAGTCTCTGTTAGAGAACCGATTTGGTTGAACTTGATAAGGATAGAGTTAGCAATGCCTTTCTCGATACCTTGAGCAAGAATCTTAGTGTTAGTTACGAATAGATCGTCACCAACTAGTTGGATCTTGTCGCCTAGAAGTTTAGTTTGGTGTGCGAAACCATCCCAATCAGACTCGTCTAGACCGTCTTCGATAGAAACGATAGGGAATTTCTCAACTAGACCAGCTAGGTAGTGGTTGAACTCTTCAGAAGAGAAAGTTTTACCTTCGCCTTTCATGTTGTAGATGCCAGCGTCTTTGTCGTAGAACTCAGATGCTGCACAGTCCATAGCTAGAGTGATGTCTTTACCTAGAACGTAGCCAGCAGCTGCAACTGCTTCTGCGATAACTTCTAGCGCTTCAGCGTTAGATTTTAGGTTAGGAGCGAAACCACCTTCGTCACCAACTGCAGTGTTGTAACCTTTAGACTTAAGAACTTTAGCTAGGTTGTGGAATACTTCCGCACCCATACGTACAGCTTCTTTAAGAGTTGGAGCACCAACTGGTTGAATCATGAATTCTTGGATATCAACGTTGTTGTCTGCGTGCTCACCACCGTTGATGATGTTCATCATTGGTAGAGGCATAGAGAATACACCTGCAGTGCCGTTTAGCTCAGCGATGTGCTCGTATAGAGGCATGCCTTTAGCTGCAGCAGCAGCTTTAGCGTTCGCTAGAGATACAGCTAGGATTGCGTTAGCACCGAAGTTAGATTTGTTTTCAGTACCGTCTAGGTCGATCATGATTTGGTCAACAGTAGCTTGGTCTTTAGCATCTTTACCAACTAGAGCGTCAGCGATTGGACCATTTACAGCTGCAAGTGCTTTAAGAACACCTTTACCTAGGAAACGTGATTTGTCGCCATCGCGTAGCTCAAGAGCTTCACGAGAACCAGTAGATGCGCCAGATGGAGCTGCAGCCATACCAACGAAACCGCCTTCTAGGTGTACTTCAGCTTCTACAGTTGGGTTACCACGTGAGTCGATGATTTCACGACCTAGAACTTTAACGATCTTAGACATTAATGTTTCCTCTCGTTGAATTTAAATGTCAAAACTATAAAGGACAGCAGCACAACTATCGCTACTGCCCGTATCCTTGTTACTTCTCAGATTCACCGCGTTGGAACTCACCCGCTGCTTTTACGAAACCAGCAAATAATGGGTGACCATCACGAGGGGTTGATGTGAATTCTGGGTGGAACTGCGCTGCTACAAACCATGGGTGAGCAGGGTTCTCAATCACTTCAACCAATTTCTTGTCAGCAGATAAGCCTGAAACTTTTAGGCCAGCTTTTTCGATCTGCGGACGAAGATTATTGTTTACTTCATAACGGTGACGGTGACGTTCATGGATCGTCGCACTACCGTATAGTTGGTAAGCTTTAGTACCTTTTTCTAGGTGACATAGCTGAGAACCTAGACGCATTGTACCGCCAAGGTCAGAAGTCTCAGTACGCTCTTCAACTTTACCTTCACTATCTACCCATTCAGTAATCAAACCTACCACAGGGTACTTAGTGTTTTTGTTAAATTCTGTTGAATGTGCACCTTCCATACCAGCAACGTTACGAGCGTACTCGATAAGCGCTACTTGCATACCTAGACAGATACCTAGGTATGGAACTTTGTTTTCACGGGCGTATTGAGCAGCCATAATCTTGCCTTCAATACCACGGTCACCAAAGCCACCAGGAACTAAGATTGCGTCAAGACCATGTAGAACTTCGAAACCACGAGTTTCTACGTCTTGAGAATCTACATATTTAATCGTCACATTCAAACGATTTTTTAGGCCAGCATGTTTTAATGCTTCGTTGACTGATTTGTAAGCGTCTGGTAGTTCAATGTACTTACCAACCATACCAATGGTGACTTCACCCGTTGGATTCGCTTCTTCGTAAATTACTTGTTCCCATTCAGATAGATCAGCTTCAGGCGCATTGATACCGAAACGAGAACAAACCAAATCATCCAAGCCTTGAGATTTGATCAATTGAGGGATCTTGTAGATTGAATCTACGTCCTTCATTGAAATTACTGCTTTCTCAGAAACGTTACAGAAAAGTGCAATCTTCTTACGCTCGTTTGCTGGGATCATACGGTCGCTACGACAAACTAGGATGTCTGGCTGGATACCGATAGATAGCAGTTCTTTTACAGAGTGTTGAGTTGGCTTAGTTTTCACTTCACCTGCTGCTGCAAGGTAAGGAACGAGAGTCAAGTGCATGAACATTGCGTGCTCACGACCTACTTCGATTGCCAACTGACGAATCGCTTCCATAAATGGTAGAGATTCGATATCACCAACTGTGCCACCAACCTCAACGATAGCCACATCGTGACCTTCGGAGCCCGCGATTACGCGGTCTTTGATAGCATTAGTGATGTGCGGGATAACCTGAATAGTTGCACCAAGGTAGTCACCGCGACGCTCTTTACGTAAAACGTCAGCATAAACACGACCAGCCGTAAAGTTATTGCGTTTGGTCATCTTAGTACGAATAAAACGCTCGTAGTGACCAAGGTCTAGGTCAGTTTCTGCGCCGTCTTCTGTAACAAACACTTCACCATGTTGAGTTGGGCTCATAGTGCCTGGGTCAACGTTGATGTAAGGGTCAAGCTTCATCATGGTCACTTTAAGACCACGAGCTTCTAAAATAGCGGCAAGAGATGCTGCTGCAATACCTTTACCTAGAGAGGATACGACCCCGCCAGTAACAAAAATATAATTTGTCGTCATGTTTAACCTGAAATTGGTTGAATGAGGGAAATGGAATTCTTCTGGACGGGACGAAACTATACCAGAACCCACTTACCGCCACAACGTGAAATCTATCACACTCAGTTTTTAATTTTTTGCTTCAAATCAAATAGCCTTGTTGCAGAATGCGATCTAAGCAATTTAATTGGGGTAATTTTGCCCCAAAAGCCCGTATTAAGAACTTATTACTCTAGACCTTTTTCCCGTCTTTTGACGCGGTCCCACATGCTATCTAATTGTTGCAACGTAAAGTCAGTTAACTCTTTGTTCTGCTCTCTTACTTGAGATTCAACACCTTGGAACCGCCTTACAAACTTACTGTTGGCTTTAGTAAGAGCAACTTCTGGGTCTTTTTTCAGATGTCGAACTAGATTCACCGCCGCAAACAGTAAATCACCCAGTTCTTCTTCGACTTTCTGCTCATCCACTTCAACACTGATAGCTTCAGCAACTACTTCTTCGATTTCTTCATGCACTTTGTCAACAACAGGCCCTAAAGTCGCCCAATCGAAGCCATATTTAGCACACTTCTTCTGAATCTTATTCGCTCGCGATAAGGCTGGCAGCGATTGTGGTATAGAGTCTAGGATACTTTGCTCGCTTTTGCCTACTTGGGCTTTTTCAAGCAATTTTTCCTTTTCCCAATTCGCGTTTATTTCCGCTTCATCAGCAAATTTCGCATCTGAAAAAACATGGGGATGGCGGCGAGTTAGCTTTTCATTGACCGTGTCCACCACGTCACGAAAATCGAACAATCCTTTTTCCTGCGCCATCTGACTGTAGAAAATCACCTGAAATAGCAGATCTCCCAGTTCTTCTTTTAAGTTAGTCCAATCTTGGTTATGAATCGCGTCCACCACTTCGTAGGTTTCTTCAATAGTGTATGGAACAACACTTTCAAAGGTCTGCTTCTTATCCCAAGGACACCCTGTTTCCGGATCACGCAACTTAGCCATGATATCGACAAGTTGTTCAATTGGATGTGTCATGTTGATTTCCTTATAAAAGAAAAAGGTAAGTAGCTAACCACTTACCTTTAATTTCAATCTGTTATCTATTTTATCCGAGACGTTTAACCAGCATGACGTCTTTCACTTGCTCTAAACGTTTAGAGACACGAGCTAAAACTTCGATGTTACTGACCTCAAGTTCGAAGTCCATGGTCACGATTTGGCGTTTGTAATCGCTACGGCTCTTCATGGTGATCACTTTCACCTTTTCGTTGGCAAGCAGACTAGTGATATCTTTTAGCAGACCCACACGCTCCATCGCTTCAACGCGCAGAGTTAGGATATACGAACCGACAAAACCAGAGCCCCAAACGGTATCAATAATACGTTCAGGTGCGTGGTGGCTCAGCTCTTCTAATTGTTCACAGTCACTTCTGTGCACTGAAATACCACGGCCTTGCGTGATGTAACCTTTGATTTCATCACCAGGGATTGGTTGGCAGCAGCGAGCAAGGTGAGTCATCAGGTTATCCACACCTTCAACCACTACCGCATCTTTATGCGGGCGGTGAGGCACTGACGATTTCGACTCATCTCCCTTGAGCTTTTCAAGCACAAGTTTGTCTTCTTCTTCAGCTGTCGGTTTATTCACCAACGCATTGATATGGTTAACGATCTGGTTGATACGTAAATCGCCACTCCCCACACCAACATAAAGTTCATCAGCACTGTTAACGTTAAAGCGTTTCAGAGCGTACTGCTCTGCATCTTTTAGTGTCGCGCCAATTTTCGACAATTCAGTTTCTAGAATTTCACGTCCAGCTTCGAGGTTTTTATCTCGGCTTTGCTTACGGAACCAAGCGTTGATCTTGGCGCGAGCACGACCAGAGTGAACAAAGCCTGTTGCAGGGTTTAACCAGTCACGAGATGGGTTTGGCTCTTTCGCTGTGATAATTTCAACTTGGTCACCCATATGAAGTTTATGAGTGAATGGAACGATTCGTCCGCCCACTTTCGCACCAATACAGCGATGCCCCACTTCAGAGTGAATGTGGTAAGCAAAATCCAGTGGTGTTGCACCCATTGGCAAGTCGACAACATCACCACGCGGTGTAAAGGCATACACACGGTCATCAAACACTTGGCTGCGCAGTTCATCCAACATCTCACCAGAGTCAGACATCTCTTCTTGCCAATCAATCAGTTTACGTAACCAAGTAATTTTCTCGTCGTAACCACTGCGTCCACTGCTTGCACCTTCTTTATATTTCCAGTGTGCAGCAACCCCTAGCTCCGATTCTTCATGCATCTGTTTGGTTCGGATCTGAATCTCAATGGTTTTACCTTCAGGCCCTAGAATGACAGTATGAATCGACTGATAACCGTTTGGTTTTGGGTTCGCCACATAGTCATCGAACTCGCTTGGTAAATGCTTAAACTGAGTATGCACAATACCTAGAGCGGCATAACAGTCTTGCAGTTTGTCTGCAATGATACGTACAGCCCGCACGTCAAACAGCTCATCAAATGCCAGATTCTTCTTCTGCATTTTGCGCCAGATACTGTAAATGTGCTTAGGGCGTCCGCTGACTTCTGCGTTGATGTGTGCCGCTTTCATTTCTGAGCTCAAATTATCAACAAAGTCACGGATGTACTGTTCACGGACAATACGACGCTCCGAAAGCTGTTTCGCAATTTGCTTATAAGTATCTGGTTGTTGATAGCGGAATGCGTAGTCTTCAATTTCCCACTTGAGCTGACCGATACCTAAGCGGTTTGCCAGTGGAGCATAGATATTGGCACACTCTTTTGCTGCCGAGCGACGTACATCATCCGGCTGATCTTTTACTTCACGAAGGTTACAGATTCGCTCTGCAAGTTTGATGACCACGCAACGGAAGTCATCAACCATCGCCAGCAGCATGCGACGTACGTTATCGACTTGTGCTGACGCTTCGCTGCCTTGCATAGTGATATTGAGTTGACCGATCGCCGCCATCTCTTCGACACCAGAGATCAATTTGATGATCTCTTTACCGTAGTGTTCTTCAACTTCCTCGCGATCCACTAAGCCACTGGTCGCAATAGGAAATAGCAACGCTGATACTAACGTTGGGCGATCCATCGATAGAGTGATCAAAATTTCGATCATTTCGCGACCACGCCATAACAACAATGGACCTCTTGCATTGCCCACCAAGAAATTCTCACATTGGTGATATACCTCTGTAAGTTTTGCTGCTGTTTTTGGATCTTGACGTAAACTAGAAATCCACTTTTCTAGCTCAAACTGTTCGTCTGGGTTTAAGTGTGCGCTACGTACCGCGACCATCTTTTTATCCTAATTCTTATAATTTGCGAGTCATTAAAGGAAATTCCTCTAACAACCCTGGAATACCTATTCTACTCTGGTTGAACGAAAGAAGTCCGTTCAATAACCAAGTTTTACACTTTTGCTTTTTAGTTATATTTTGACAAATAGAGCCATCGATTCTAAATGGCTAGTATGTGGGAACATATCCAGCATACCGAGTTTTTTGAGTTGATATCCTTGCTCAAGCAAACTTTGGCTATCACGAGCAAGCGTAGCAGGGTTACACGAAACATACACAACTTGCTCAGCACCTAAACTAGAAAGCTGATCCACAATTCCGACCGCGCCAGCTCGCGCAGGATCAAGCAGAACCTTGTTAAACTGCTCTTTCGCCCAGATTTCTCCGATAAACTCCTGTTCAAGATTAGCCTGATAAAATTCAACATTTTTAATATTGTTGTGTAGAGCGTTACTCTTGGCAATCTCTACCATTTCATCAACACCCTCGATGCCAACAACTTTATCTGCCAACTTGGCTAGCGGCAGGCTGAAGTTACCCAAACCGCAGAACAAATCTAGCACACGATCGTCTTTTTGAACGTCCAACCACTCAAGAGCCTGTTCAACCATTCTCTGGTTAACTTGCTGGTTTACCTGAATAAAGTTGTTTGGTAAAAACGGAATCGTTACCCCAACTTCCTGATAATAAGCTTGTTCGCCCATTACCTTATTCAGTTGATTAGCGTCTGGCACAACATAAAGAGTTAACTGATGTTTTTGAGAGAAATCTTTTAACGCAGCAACATCTTTGTCCGCTAACGGCGCCAAATGGCGCAGAACCAACACCGAAGTATTGTCACCTTTAACCAGTTCTATATGACCCAGTTGGTCCGGCTTTTTAAAACCACTCAACAGTGCTTTTAGCTCTGGAAGCAGTGCATTCAAACTCGGTTCCAACACAGCACAATCGGTTACTGTGACGATATCTTTGCTCTGCTTACGACGAAATCCAAACTGCAATTGCTGGCTCTTCTTATCCCACATCATACTAATACGAGCACGGCGACGGTAACCTTTCTCCGAGCAAGCAACGGGAGCAGAAAGAGTAAGCTCTTGCCCGGAAAACTTAGTCATCAATTGACTCAGTGCCTGCTGCTTGTGTTCAATCTGAGCCTCATGAGATAGATGCTGTAAATCACAGCCACCACACTGCGAATAATGAGGACAGAAGGGCGCAATGCGCTGCTTACTTGGCTTTAGCACTTTAATTAACTTAGCGCGGGCAAATTTACTTTTGCTTTCGCTCAATTGGATCAGAACTTCTTCATCCGCCAATGCGCCATCGATAAACACGGGCTTCTTATCAATATAGGCAATGCCTGCACCTAAATGGTCGAGCTTTTGAACGCTCACTGCTTGATGTTTAGTATCTAAAGCGCTGCGCTTTTTCGGTTGGAAGAAACGTGCCATGTTCTATGCCTAATCTATTTGTTTTTGCCCCAGCGTCACTATTCTGCTTGGGGAGCATTGTCGAAGCTAAGGTTCTTGAATTAAGCTAACCATAATTTGAGTAGCTGGCTAGCTGTAGAGTCGGCTATTTTCCCATATCCACACCATGATGTTTAGACAATAATGACCAGATACGGCTTACGCGCACGTGTAATTACACTCACTTTGGCTCCAACCCTAATTATTGGGCTACTTTTGAGTGCGTTATTCTCATTCAACCGTTATCACGATTTAGAGACACAAGTGCTCAACTCGGGTGCAAGTATTATCGAACCGCTAGCAATTGCCAGTGAAGACGCGCTAAAAAATCAAAGCCGCGAATCGGTCAGACGCATCATCAGCTACGCCCACCGCAAAAACTCCACCATAGTGCGCAGTATTGCGGTATTTGATGCCAATCATGAGCTATTCGTTACATCGAACTTCCATCCGAATTTTGAAGCTCTGATGTATCCAAAAGACAAACCAATTCCGGTGCTCAGCAGTTCTCAGCTCGATGAAAATACGCTTATTTTGCGTACCCCGATTCTGGCAGAAACCTTGTTCAATGATAGCTCACTGAATAATTCTTCGGCTCCCGTACTTGGCTACATTGCTATTGAACTCGATCTTTCATCATTGCGTTTGCAGCAATATCAGGAAATTTTCTCTGCCTGTTTGGTTTTGATTCTGGGTTTAGTGCTGTCTGGTGTATTCGCCTTTCGCTTGATGCACGATGTTACCCGCCCAATCATTCACATGAAAAACGTGGTTGACCGTATCCGTCGAGGTCATTTGGATGTGCGAATTGAAGGTCGTATGCATGGCGAATTGGATGACCTTAAAAAAGGTATCAACGCCATGGCGGTGTCTTTGTCGGAATACCATGTTGAGATGCAACACAGTATTGACCAAGCTACTTCTGACTTACGTGAAACTCTAGAACAGCTTGAGATTCAAAACGTTGAATTGGACATTGCTAAAAAACGCGCACAAGAAGCAGCGCGAGTGAAGTCAGAATTTCTAGCGAACATGTCGCACGAGCTGCGTACCCCATTAAATGGTGTTATTGGTTTTACGCGTCAGATGCTGAAAACTCAACTCACCAACAGCCAAGCCGATTATCTGCAAACCATCGAGAAATCTGCAAATAACCTGCTGACCATCATCAACGACATTCTCGACTTCTCGAAACTGGAAGCGGGTAAGCTGGCTCTGGAAAATATTCCGTTTGAGTTCCAAGACTCGCTAGAAGAAGTGGTCAACTTACAAGCAGCAAGTGCCCACGAGAAAGGACTGGAAATTACGCTTAAGGTAGATCCTAAAATTCCAGCTGGTTTGGTCGGTGACCCACTACGTATTCAGCAAGTACTTACTAACTTGGTGGGTAACTCCATCAAATTTACAGAACGTGGCAACATCGATATTAGTGTTGAACTGCGCTCTCAACGTGATGACTTTGTCGAACTGCAATTCATGGTGCGAGATACTGGTATCGGTATTTCAGAGCGTCAACAAGCTCAACTTTTCCAAGCCTTCAGCCAAGCTGATGCCAGTATTTCACGCCGCTACGGTGGTACAGGTTTAGGTCTTGTTATTACCCAGAAACTGGTCAGTCAAATGGGTGGTGAAATCAGTTTAACCAGTCGTCTGCACCAAGGTTCTACCTTCTGGTTTAACTTACGCTTAATGACCACTGATCTACCTATGCACGACTGGCTTGATCCTCAAGCTCTGCGTAATAAACAGATACTGCTGGTTGAACCTAACATGCAAGCAGCATCTATTGTTCAGCACACCCTAGTCCAAGCTGGATTGAATGTGGTTTACCGCTCGGCTATCCCTGCTGAATCTGAGCAATACGACTATGTTCTACTGAACCTAGCTCCGAGCAAAGAGACAGATGAAACACTCGTTCAACAATGGGTTGAGAAAGCACTCTCCATTGCGGAAAATGTAGTTGTAGGTACGCCAAGTACCGAACTGGCGCTTGCTGATCTGTTAATGCAGAAATACCCAGTGCAATGTATTACTAAACCACTGTCACGTAAGAAGCTGCTACAGACGTTGATAGCCAATCAACCAACGCGGATTGAAAAATATGTTGAGCTTATTCCTCATATTGAAAAATTACCTCTAACCGTTATGGCGGTAGATGACAACCCAGCCAACTTAAAACTGATCACCGCCCTTCTCCAAGAGCGCGTGGATACCGTAGTGTCTTGTAGCAGTGGTGAGGATGCTATTGAACAAGCGAAAGAGTGTCATTTCGACATCATATTGATGGACATTCAAATGCCTAAGATGGATGGTGTGACCGCGTGTAATGAGATTAAGAAGCTGAAAACAAATGCGACAACACCAGTTATTGCGGTCACTGCTCACGCAATGGAAGGTGAACGAGAAAGATTGCTCAAATCTGGCATGGATGACTACCTCACCAAGCCGATTGAAGAGCATATCTTACAGCAAGTACTCCTGCATTGGAGTCCAAAGTCTGAGTCTGAAAAAGTAGACGCTCTTGAACATCAAGAACCGATCGCATTAGAAGAAATTCAGGATGATGAGCCTGCTACAGTCAATACGGCTATTGCTATCGATTGGCAGTTGGCGTTGAGACAAGCAGCAAACAAAGAGGACTTAGCGCAAGATATGCTAAAGATGTTGGTCGATTCTTTCAAAGAGATCAATCAAGTGATTGAGATGGCTTTTAACGATGATGAATATCCTGCAACCGATCTGCTGCATCATATTCATAAACTACATGGTAGCTGCTCATACAGTGGCGTACCACGCTTGAAAAAGGTGTGTGAAACTCTAGAACAAACCCTGCGTTCAGGAGCAAGCGTACAAGATGTAGAGCCGGAACTGTTTGAGCTTCAGGACGAAATGGAGAAAGTGGTAGCAAGCGCTGACCCATATTTGGTTTAAGCGATATTGCTTAGTTAGCTTGTGATTAAGAATCTTGCTCTAACAAACTTCCCCTAACAAACATGCGTATAGAGAAAGAGGTGCTTTAAGCACCTCTTTTTATTGAGTTTGAAAATTATTGAGTTTGGAAACTCTCATGTGGATTAAGATTCAAGAATAACCGTTGCTACCGCGTAATGACGCTCATCTGAAATGGTAAGGTGAACAGAACGAACCGAAGAAACTTGAGCAATTTGCTGCGCTTTCCCCGATAAGGTAAGAACTGGCTTGCCATTCTCATCATTGCTGATTTCAAAATCCTGAAAACTTACGCCATGCGCGATACCAGTTCCCAACGCTTTTGACGCGGCTTCTTTCGCTGCGAAACGCTTAGCCAAAAAACGCCCTTTCTGCTTCAAGTGGCTAAACACTTCGAGCTCACTCTCTGTCAAAATTCTCTGGGCAAAAGCTTCGCCACTTCGATTGAGCGCCTTTTCTATACGCTCAATCTCAGCAATATCTGTTCCCAATCCAACGATCATTAACGACGCGCATCCAGCATGATAGCTTTCATGTCTGCAACCGCTTTTGGTAAGCCATCAAACAGCGCACGACCGATGATTGCATGACCAATGTTCAGTTCGTAAATTTCTGGAATTTGTGCAATAGCAGCCACGTTATGGTACGTCAAACCATGACCTGCGTTAACTGTGATGCCTTGGTCAGCCGCGTAGCTTGCTGCTGCTGCAATCTTTTTAAGTTCGTCTTGTTGATCCGCTTCGGTTTTCGCATCAGCGTAATGACCGGTGTGCAACTCAATAAACGGTGCGCCACATTTCTTAGCAGCATCGATTTGCTCACGGTCAGCATCGATAAATAGAGACACTTTGATACCCGCTTCAGTCAGCTTTTGCGTCGCCGCTTTCACTTTTTCTAACTGCCCAATCACGTCCAAGCCACCTTCTGTGGTCAGCTCTTCACGTTTTTCAGGTACAAGACAAACAAACTCTGGTGCAGTGTCTAGAGCGATTTGAACCATTTCGTCTGTTACCGCCATTTCCAGATTCATGCGAGTCTGAATCGTTTCTTTCAGAATACGTACGTCACGGTCTCTGATGTGGCGACGGTCTTCACGTAGGTGAATAGTAATACCGTCAGCACCTGCACGCTCTGCGATTTCCGCTGCATGAACTGGATCTGGGTATTGAGTACCACGTGCGTTACGCACTGTCGCGATATGGTCAATATTAACGCCTAAATAAATTGAGCTCATTTTCCTACACTCCGTGCTCAAGAGAGACTGCCTCTTGAAATTAATTTTTGGGGAGTTGCTTGCCTAAACAACTCTCTGCTTTTTAAAGGTTTGCCGCCAAGATACGGCTTTAAAGCGATACGTGTAAAGCGTTTTGCCGCTTGAAGTTGCTCTTTTGTGCTAAAGCGCCGTTCACTGATCGCTATTAATTCATTACCAAGGAAAGTGAGATTATCGCGCCTCACGGATGCAATAAACCCCTTCTGTTCTCGATATCGATAAGTCATGTCGGGATCAACTGGCTCGCCCGTTCCTGCACAATGCATAAAATCAACGCCATAACCCATAGCCGAAAGCAATGCCAGTTCAAAGCGACGCAACGCAGGTTCTGGGTTTTCACTTTGTGCAAGTTCAGTTAACGCGGTGAGATAATCATGGAACAAACCTGGAGCAGGAACTTCTGGCATCAACACTCGGCCAATCAGTTCGTTGACGTACATGGCCGAATACAGGCATATGCCCGTTAATGGAAGTCCGAGGCTGATTGCTTCTGCCTGACGTAAGGTTTTCATCGAGCCATTACCAGACCACTTGAGTAGCAGTGGCGTAAATGCCTGTAATGCCCCTTTGGTTGTTGAACGCTTACTCCTTGCCCCTTTCGCCATAATGCTCACACGACCATATTCTTCACTGAATACGTCAAGAATTAAGCTGGTCTCGCTATATGGGCGGCGGTGTAATACAAAGCAGCGCTGTAAACCGTCAGACATAATGTGAATCCAAATACAGGAACAAGGACAACAAGGATAGAGACAGATAAAAATCTGGCCCCATGATATGGAGCCAGATTACAAGATTATAGGTCGTCGATATAGCCTAATGAACGAAGTGCACGTTCATCATCAGCCCAACCAGATTTCACTTTGACCCAAGTTTCTAGATAAACTTTGCGACCAAACAACTCTTCCATATCCAAACGTGCTTCACGACCAATGGTTTTGATCTTTTCGCCGTTCTTACCAATCACCATCTTCTTCTGACCAATACGTTCAACCAGAATCAGGGCGTTAATATGGAAACCATCGGTATCAGGGTTATAGTCGAAACGCTCAATTTCAACCGTTACCGAGTAAGGCAGCTCTTCACCAGTGAATCGCATTAGCTTTTCACGGATGATTTCTGAAGCCATAAAGCGTTGTGAACGGTCTGTCACATACTCTTCAGGGAAATGGTGAACCGCTTTTGGTAAGTGCTCACGTACGTGCTTACGCAGTACATCAACGTTTTTACCCAGTTTCGCTGAAATAGGCACAACATCGACAAAGTTCATGCGTTCAGACATTGCCTGCATGTGCAGCATCACTTCATTACGATCTTTCACGTTGTCGACTTTGTTAACACAAAGAATCACAGGGAAGTTCGCTTTCTGAAGTTTAGTCAGAACCATTTCATCGTCTTCAGTCCAATGCGTACCGTCAACAAGGAATAACACCAAGTTCACATCGCTTAGAGAACTGTTTGCCGCACGGTTCATCAAACGGTTGATCGCACGTTTCTCTTCGATATGTAGCCCAGGAGTATCAACATAAATAGCTTGATAGTCACCTTGTGTATCGACACCCATAATACGGTGGCGAGTGGTTTGCGGCTTACGTGAAGTAATCGAAATTTTCTGACCAAGGATATTGTTCAGTAGCGTAGATTTACCCACGTTTGGGCGACCTACGATAGCGACGAATCCACAGTGCTGGTTCTCTGGTAATGACGCTTCAACTTTGACGTCGTCACCTTCTGATGCAAAGAATGCATCAATATCAAATTCTTTATCAGCCATTGCTTAATTGCTCTAGTGCAGTCTCAGCAGCCGCTTGTTCTGCCTTGCGGCGGCTGGTACCTTTACCAATCACAGGCATTCCAATACCTGCTATATCACACGAAACAGTGAATTCCTGATTGTGTGCTTCACCTTTAATATTAGTCACTGTGTAAACAGGTAGAGGCTTTCTTCTGCCTTGCAAAAATTCTTGCAGGCGAGTTTTTGGATCTTTCTGTGACACACCAGGCTTAATCGCATCGAGGCGAGTTTGATACCAGCTTAAAATAATGCCACGAACCACTTCAGTGCCGCTGTCTAAATAGATAGCACCTATGATTGCTTCAACGGCATCAGCTAGGATTGAATCACGACGGAAGCCACCGCTTTTCAACTCGCCTGGACCTAATTTTAAGTAATCTCCTAGTTCGAATTCACGACCTAGTTCAGCCAGCGTATGACCACGAACCAACGTAGCACGCATACGACTCATATCGCCTTCATTGATCTTCGGGAAGCGGTGATACAAATCATCAGCAATGACAAAACTTAAAATTGAATCGCCCAGAAATTCAAGACGTTCATTGTGTTTACCATTGGCACTGCGGTGAGTCAGTGCCAAATCAAGAAGCTCAGCATCTTTAAACTGATAGGTGAGCTTTGTTTCTAATCTACTAACTGGAGAAGTCATACTCTCTCGATGTGTTGCGGGGCTGATTCAATCAGCCCTAGTTAATGCCACCGATGCGGCTAAAGCGCACACCAGTTGGAATCCAAGCAGGAATCACGCTATCAGCATCTCGGTCAAACTCAAAGCTTACCCAGATTGCAACCGCTCTACCCACTAAGTTGGCTTCTGGAACAAAGCCCCAGAAACGGCTGTCAGCACTGTTGTCACGGTTATCGCCCATTACAAAGTAGTGCCCTTGAGGAACAACCCACTCATTGACACCACTACGTGGTGCATAGCTACGTACATCGTCAATACGCAGTGGATTGATCAAAATATTATGCTTTACTTCACCTAGCTGCTCGTCAAGTTGCATCATTGGAATGTTGTTCTGAGTAAACTCACTTTCCTGCACATTGGACAGCTTGATAGGGTTACAAGTTGTATCGCCAGCACTTTGTACACAAATCTGCTTGTCACGGCTGTAACGCACAATGTCTCCCGGCATACCAACTACACGCTTAATATAGTCAATACTTGGATTTTGCGGGAACTTGAACACCACAATATCACCGCGCTCTGGTTTGCCCGTTTCAACTAGCTGTGTACGCCATACCGGATCTTTCAAGCCGTATGCGTATTTTTCAACAAGAATAAAGTCGCCCACCAGCAGCGTTGGCATCATAGAGCCTGACGGAATTTGGAACGGTTCGAACACAAATGAACGCAGTACTAAAACGAATGCGATCACAGGGAAAATAGAAACTGAGTTCTCAATCCACCACGGTTGCGGTGCGACTTTGGTCGTCAAACTGGTATCAATACTGTCTGGTTCGGCTTTTAACTGGCGTGCCACGTTTTCATGGCGCTTCTTCGCCCAAACCCATTTTTCTAACGCCCATACAATTCCGGTAACAAAAGTGACCAGAACTAAAATGAGTGAGAATGTATTAGCCATTGACTTCCCTTATCTAAAAAATACGAAAGTGAAAGAGCCGAGACTCTTTCACTTGCGAGTTAATACGTATACCCAAGTAACATCAAGATGCTTGTTCAGCGAGAATTTATTC
This sequence comes from Vibrio ziniensis, assembly GCF_011064285.1. Taxonomy (NCBI): domain Bacteria; kingdom Pseudomonadati; phylum Pseudomonadota; class Gammaproteobacteria; order Vibrionales; family Vibrionaceae; genus Vibrio; species Vibrio ziniensis. The sequence goes on along the minus strand of NZ_CP049331.1, from coordinate 463,388 downwards.
GCTCTTAAGTAAGGCACTGATTCGAATACATAGTTACTCTACGTAGAGAAGCAGTAACGCAGCGTAAGAGCGAATAAAACTCGCCCTTGGGAGCTCATCAATGAGGCCATTTACTACGTCAAATTCCCTCGAAAGGGACTACCCTTTTTTCAGTCATTTTCCTTGAACTGGACTCATTGATGCAGCTCTGAATCCTGCATCTTGAGGTCGCTTGGGTATAATACCTTGCAGACAAGACAAAACGATTAGTCTTTACCTACGTGAAGAATTGCAAGGAACGCTTCTTGTGGAAGCTCAACGTTACCGATTTGCTTCATGCGTTTCTTACCTTCTTTCTGTTTCTTCAACAGTTTTTTCTTACGGCTCACGTCACCACCATAACATTTAGCGATTACGTTCTTACGTAACTGCTTCACTGTTGAACGTGCAATGATGTGGTTACCGATAGCAGCCTGAATTGCAATATCAAACATTTGGCGAGGAATGAACTCTTTCATTTTCTCAACCAATTGACGACCACGAGTCTGAGCGTTTTCATGGTGAGTAATGATTGCCAATGCATCCACTTTATCACCGTTCAACAACACATCTACACGAACCATTTTAGACGGTTCAAAACGTTGGAAACCGTAATCCAAAGACGCATAGCCACGAGACGTTGATTTCAAACGGTCAAAGAAGTCCAGAACGACTTCAGCCATTGGAATGTCGTAAGTCAAAGCAACTTGGTTACCGTGGTAAACCATGTCTACTTGCATACCGCGCTTTTCAATACATAGAGTAATAACGTTACCTAGGTATTCAGACGGAACTAAGATGTTACAACGCGCGATTGGTTCACGAATTTCTTCGATGTCATTGATTGCTGGTAGCTTAGCAGGGCTATCAACGTAAACAACTTGCTTGTTGGTCATTTCCACTTCATACACTACCGTTGGTGCGGTGGTGATCAAGTCGAGATCATATTCACGCTCTAAACGCTCTTGGATGATCTCCATATGTAGCATCCCTAAGAAGCCACAACGGAAACCAAAACCTAGTGCTGCAGATGTTTCTGGCTCATAGAACAGAGACGCATCGTTCAGACTTAGCTTACCAAGCGCATCACGGAAGTTATCGTAATCATCGGAGGATACAGGGAACAGACCCGCATAAACCTGAGGCTTCACTTTTTTAAAGCCAGGTAATGGTTTTTCGCTACCGTTTTTCGCCAAAGTCAGGGTATCACCAACTGGTGCACCTAGGATGTCTTTAATACCACAAACAACCCAGCCCACTTCACCGGTGTTCAGTTCAGTTGTGTCTTCCTGCTTAGGCGTAAAAATACCTAAACGGTCAACGTTCCAAACCTGACCTGTGCTCATTACTTTTATTTTTTCGTTCTTCTTCAAGCTGCCGTGTTTGATACGTACTAGTGAAACAACACCTAGGTAGTTATCAAACCAAGAATCGATGATCAGAGCTTGTAGTGGCGCATCTGGGTTACCTTCAGGCGCTGGAATTTTTGCAACAATCTCTTCAAGAACGAGGTCAACACCAAGACCTGTTTTCGCAGAACAGCGAACAGCATCTACAGCATCAATACCCACGATGTCTTCAATTTCTTCTGCAACACGCTCAGGCTCTGCTGCTGGAAGGTCAATCTTGTTCAAGATTGGCACAACTTCCAGATCCATCTCGATAGCAGTGTAACAGTTAGCTAATGTTTGCGCTTCCACGCCTTGGCCAGCATCAACAACAAGTAATGCACCTTCACACGCGGCTAGAGAGCGAGATACTTCATATGAGAAGTCAACGTGTCCAGGGGTGTCGATGAAGTTAAGTTGGTAGGTTTCGCCATCTTGTGCTTTGTAATCGAGTGTCACACTCTGTGCTTTGATGGTGATACCACGCTCACGTTCAAGTTCCATTGAGTCAAGAACTTGTTCTGCCATTTCACGATCGCTCAATCCACCACATACTTGGATTAAACGGTCAGATAAAGTCGATTTACCATGGTCAATGTGGGCGATAATCGAAAAGTTACGAATGTGCTTCATAGGTTTGGGATGACTAAACTCTTTGCAAATTAGGACATATGAAGGGCTATTTTAGGTGCCCCTTCATTCAAGTTGGGCGATTCTACCCAATTTCCTTTGGGATCGCATCATAATTTAGGCAATTGGCTCTCCAAGCACCCTAAGCAAAACCACTTCTTGCTCTGTACGCTTTTCCAGCGAGCCTGACCATATTTTTGCGAGCTTGATACCCAAGCCGATGAAGATAAGTGACGTTAAAATGGTAACCCCTTCCCCCATCCCCAACATAGGAGCAAGCCAGCTATCGGCTAACCAAGCACCAAGTATCATCATAAAAAGAGGAACTAAATACACCAATGCAGCTGACTGCAATAAGCTCTTTTCAGGAAAACCTATTTCAACGACCTGGCCTTGCAATACGTTCTTATCCGTATCTAACTGCCAACGTAATGACTTACCACCTATCGCTTTAGATACAATGCCTGTACCACAGCTTTTCGCGGATGAGCAACTGCTGCAACTGGTTTTCTGTTCGCAACTCAGCTCAACATGAAAACCCTGTTCTTTTGTCTGTACAGCCATCACAGTGGCAAGTGCTGTCATCATTGTGGTCTAGCCTTGGTATCATCAAACACAACCGATTGAGCGATTCGCTTGGCAGTTTCTGGTGGAATATCGCCCACTACAGATACTTCACGATCACCCTTAATAAACGTTTGTAAAGTGCGGCGCCCTTGTCTTACCAACTGTCCTTGCAGCGAATGTTCATCACTAGTAGAAACATAAACTGAGAAACTAAACAAACCGTCTGAGAACATCTGATTTTCTACGACTCGTTCGGTGTTAATCATTCGGTAGCGATTCAAGTTTACAGATTCAAAACCATCTGGCTTCCAACCTACCGACCAGAACGTCTCACTCACTTTACTTTTAGGTAAGGATAGCACTTCAGGTAATTGAACATCATCAAAACCTGCCATCAACTCCGCTATTTTCTCACTCACAGAATAAGAGATAGAACGGTACTGTTCTAGCACTTCTCCATAGCGGTCAACAAGATCAGCCCGTAACGGAAGATGCGTTTTTTCATCAACCCAAAGCATGTAGGAATATCTCAAGCCATCTTTAGGAACGATACGCACTACTTGGCAAGGCGTCCCTGCTTCACGGGCTCGTCCCATTTTGACAAAATCATAGAACTGGCTGAGCTCTGTAACATTGCTGTTAAGCATAGGAATAGTAGGCGCTACCATGTTACCGGATTCGATGGTGAAAGGTTCAACTCCGGGTTCTATGTAACTCACTTCGTTGCCACGCTGAAAAACTTCGCGGACAGGCCCACTCAAATAAACAAGATGAGCGTATTCCTTCTGCTCATGAAGAGCATGGCGATACAACAAAGGTTCAATACTGTTTTTCTTTATCAGGATATAAGACAGTTCATAATTGAGATGTTGACTGGCCTCGTTCATTTGATGCAATAAAGCCTCTGCAGGTGTTTCCTCTGCAAAGGCTAATGTAGAGCTCAAACTGAACAGCGCCAACACACTGATCAGAAATTTATTCATTCAATTACCGGTTCGTTTAGGCCTTGATGTTGTCCCAAGCCTTCACTGTTTAATCTCAGTTGGAGTTCATAGTCTTGAAGCATTGCATTGACTCGACGGCGCTGCTCCTGAACATTTGACTCTACATTCGGTCTTTCAACTGACTCACGAGTCAGACTTACAGGTTCTACACTGCCAGAGAAAGGAACTGTTTGCAGTACTGGAAAAGGTTGATCTGCAGCAGGAGAATCACTGGAGCCATATTGTTGAACACCGATGATCGCAATCAAAGAGACACACGCGGCAACCGCAACTTGACCAAATGGAGATAACCATTTTGGTAGTTGTCGACGCGCTTTATACGGTGCAGGTTGTTCCTCAATCACTCGCATACTATCTAAATCGGTAACATTGGCATTATAAGGGGTATGCGCGGGCTCATTTTCCAACGCTAATGCCACACTTTCAGCGATGTTCCATTCCGGTCTCTCGGGTGCATCGCCACGCATTACATCACCGATTAAGTGGTAATTCTTCCACGTTTCGATACTTTCACGATCGTTTGCTAATTCTTGAATCAGCAACTTGTCGACCATCTCTCCATCCATGAGAGCTGAAAGTTGTTGTTTGTCAGCCATTATTTTCACCATTATTTTCCAATTACTGGGGTGTTACTGGTTCAAACGCTACAAAAGAGATTTGATTCTCTTTTCTACCGCCTCTCGAGCACGGAATATACGAGAACGAACCGTGCCAACAGGGCAATCCATTATTTCCGCAATGTCTTCATAACTTAAGCCTTCCAACTCGCGTAAAGTCATTGCTGTTTTTAAATCCTCAGGCAGCGCGTCTATCGCACTAAACACTGCCTGTTTCAGTTCTTTCGACAGCGTAATATTCTCAGGGTTCGATATTTCTTTTAACGCATTGTTTGTTTCGTAAAATTCAGCTTCTTCAGCATCAACATCCGTGGCTGGCGGCCTACGCCCTTGCGCTACGATGTGATTTTTCGCGGTATTAACAGCAATACGATATAGCCAAGTGTAAAACGCACTTTCACCTCTAAATGTTGGGATAGCGCGATAAGCTTTAATAAAAGCTTCTTGTGCTACATCAGCAACATCTCCCGAATTGCTCACATACCTAGAAATAAGGTTGCAGACTTTATTTTGATATTTTAAAACCAAAAGATTAAATGCTTGCTTATCTCCATTCTGAACTCGCTCAATCAATACTTGATCGGTTAGCTGCTCGTTCATTCGAGCGGTTACTCCTATTGTTATCTCCCTTACCTTCTCAGATATGGGCTTTAATTATCCAGAATGTAGTATTGACACCACTGTTTACATGAGCACTATTGTGACTCAGTAAAGAAGATAAAGTTCAATTATGTGTTAATTTAATTGCCACACATAATGCACAATGTGATGTAATCGAGGTTTGTAACCCCGAAACGATTTTGCGGATACAAACCTAGAAAGACAATAGCCTTTATAGTCAAACTACTTGGAGTTGCAGGTAGGCGGCAAGTGAGTGAATCCCCATGAGCATAGATAACTATGTGATTGGGGTGAGTGAACGTAGCCAACACCGCTGCAGCTTCAAGTAGGAAGAGTATACAAACTATTCGTTTTGAAACATATTAAATGCATAAATATAAATGCAGGACGCACCTAGCACGGTTTCCTAATTGCTTGATTCATTTTATAGTTTAGTCATTCGTATGACGTTCTTTTTCAATCAGGCTCATCAAATCGGCAAGTGACACATTTCAACATAGAGTAGGACGATTCTACTGTAGTTCGATTCTACTATGGTTCGGGAATTTAAAAGTTTTATGAACGAAAACCGAGAGCATCAATGTGATGTATTAGTGGTAGGGAGCGGTGCCGCAGGCTTGTCGTTAGCTTTGCGCATCGCAAAACATTGCAAAGTCATCGTGCTGAGTAAAGGACCGCGCAGTGAAGGTGCAACTTTCTACGCTCAAGGTGGCATAGCGGCTGTATTCGATGAATCTGACAGTATTGATTCTCATGTTGAAGATACGTTGATTGCTGGCGCTGGCATTTGTGAAGAAAAGACCGTTCGCTTTATCGCTGAACATGCCAAAGAGTGTGTGCAATGGCTGATTGATGGCGGCGTACCTTTCGATAAAGAAGAAGACAGCGATGATGGTGACGATAGCCCTCGCTACCACCTAACTCGTGAAGGAGGCCACAGCCACCGTCGTATTCTGCATGCAGCAGATGCTACGGGCATGGCAATGCAGACCTCATTGCAAGACAACGCTCATAATCATCCAAACATTTCTATTTTTGAACGTTATAACGCGTTAGATCTGATTACGGAAGATAAAGTCGGTGGAGATAAAAACAAAGTCATTGGCGCTTATGTCTGGAACCGTAACGAAGAACACGTCGAAGCGATTCGTGCGAAATATGTAGTGCTAGCAACAGGTGGCTCTTCTAAAGTTTATCAATATACATCGAACCCGGATGTCTCGTCGGGTGACGGTATTGCGATTGCTTGGCGTGCTGGCTGTCGTGTCGCAAACCTTGAGTTTAACCAATTCCATCCGACATGTTTATATCACCCAGAAGCTCGTAACTTCCTGCTAACAGAAGCACTACGTGGTGAAGGCGCATACCTTCGCCGTCCAGACGGTTCACGTTTTATGCTTGATTTCGATGAACGTGCTGAGTTGGCTCCACGTGATGTGGTTGCTCGTGCTATCGACTTTGAAATGAAGCGTTTAGGCGCAGATTGTATGTATCTTGATATCAGCCATAAACCTGCAGATTTCATCGAGAAACACTTCCCGACCATCTACCGCCGATTAATGGATTTGGGTATTGATATCACCAAAGAACCAATCCCAATTGTACCTGCCGCACACTACACCTGTGGTGGCGTGATAGTAGACCAACGAGGCAAAACCGATCTTAAGCATCTTTATGCCATAGGTGAAGTAAGCTACACCGGTCTGCATGGTGCAAACCGTATGGCGTCTAATTCACTATTAGAGTGTGTAGTTTATGCATGGTCTGCAGCGAAAGATATTGTAAAGCATGTCAAAAATGTCGACATGCCACCATCGGTTCCAGTGTGGGATGAAAGCCAAGTGACTAGCTCTGATGAAGAAGTCGTCATCCAACATAACTGGCATGAACTGCGACTATTCATGTGGGATTACATGGGAATTGTACGCACAGACAAACGTTTAGAGCGAGCATTGCGCCGTATCCAGTTGCTACAGCAAGAAACACAGGAATATTACAGTAACTTCCGTGTTTCCAATAATTTGCTTGAGTTACGTAACCTTCTACAGGTGGCAGAACTGATGGTTCGTTGTGCTATGCAGCGTAAAGAAAGTCGTGGCTTGCATTACACACTGGATTACCCAGAGCAACTTGAGAACAGTGGTCCGACTATTCTTTCGCCTATGAAATAGACCTTTACCGAAAGAACAATATCGGCATAACAAAACAGGAGCTAAAGCTCCTGTTTTAGTTTCAGCCTCACCAATAGTTGTCGATATGTCTCTTCATCGCAACTATCTCTCCACAAAAGCCAGTGTTTTCTCTTAGAGTGAAATGATAAAAATGCAAAAGAGTGAAGAAAGGCTACAGACTGAAAGGCTTGCACTTGATTATTCGCTTTAAATGAACCATAAAAACCAAACTCTACTTCTCCGTATAAAGCATCTGTCAGGAAGGTGGTTAATGGACGCGACATTATGATTCGTAGCAGATAAGCAGAAGCGACAAGTGGTATGGGTGACGCAATGACTGCCCATATCAACACCACAAATAAAATGGTAGCTAATGCCAGGGCAGTATAGGAAAAGCGAAGTTCTAGTTTAACGAACTTTGCTGAGGTTATGAGCGACAATTTGATCTACGATGGCGGCATGCCCCAAATTTTCAGAGCGACCATGTCCCATAATCCAAGTAAACAAATCAGGGTCATCACATTCTAACAAAGACACAAAATCCTTCTGCTCAGATTCAGTTAAAGACTCAAAACACTCTTCAAAAAATGGCATAATGACAACGTCCAGTTCCAACATACCACGACGACATGCCCATTTAATTCGAGCTTTTTCTTCAGCGCTATACATCTACCTTTCTCTCTTTATAGTTATTCTGGCTAACAAACCGTTATTTTGGCTAAGTCTACCAACAGACGGATAAATCAACTAGGGTCTCAATCACAGTCCCAATCAAGCTGACAAAAAAACTTATCCGGATTACCATAGTTGAATATCGTTCACTATGGTGAGTATCATGGATTGGAAAAACACTTTTTCTCCCCTAAACATAAATGCTGATGACGTTTTACCTGAGCTGATGCTCACTCATCTAGCATCTTGGGGCACTATTCAAATTGTGGGTAACGACGCCAAGTCTTACTTACAAGGACAAGTTACCTGTAACGTCGTATCTCTGGAAGCCCAACAAATGACTTTTGGCGCACATTGCGACGCAAAAGGTAAAGTATGGTCTGTATTTCGTATCTTCCATCACAATGGTGGCTATGCGATGTTCCAACCGCTTTCAGCTATCGAAGCAGAACTACGAGAACTAAAGAAATACGCCATTTTCTCTAAAGCAGAATTAACTCATTGCAGTGACATCACTTTAGGTTTAATGGGTGCTCAAGCTCAATCTTGGATAGATTCTCATACTCAGACACAAGGTGATGTACGCAGCATTGAAGGTGGCACGGCAGTAAAAATTGACTCTCAACGTTGGTTGTTACTTGTAAATAGCGAACAAGCAGTTGAGCTCGTTAATACTATTGAAGCAACAAAAGTTGACGAATCACTGTGGACTCGATTTGAGATTGAGCAAGCTTACCCAGTTGTGACTCAAGCTGAACAAAACGAGCACATTCCTCAGGCAGTAAACGTACAGGCACTAAATGGTATCAGCTTTAACAAAGGTTGCTATACCGGCCAGGAAACTGTAGCACGTGCAAAATATCGCGGTATTAACAAGCGTGCGATGTACATTGTTAAAGGCAATATTGAATCACCACTTGAAGACGTTGTGCAGCTGGAGCGTTCTGTTGGTGAGAACTGGCGTTCAGCTGGTCAGCTAATGATCCACTACACTTTCGCAGATAACACTACCATTGGTTTAGTTGTACTACCGAACAATTTAGAAGAAGACACTGAACTTAGGTTAACTTCCCAACCTAATACCCGCTGGACAATCGAAGCACTTCCTTATTCATTAAGTGATGACCAATAAAGTTCACGAGACCAAGCTCACTCTATACTTAAATGATCAGCAAGTGGATTTTCACTTGCTGCATCATCAAACACCCGCAACAACCATTGAAGACGCTGCAAGTCAGCGTGGTATTTCCCCAAGTCAAATGGTCAAGTGCATATTGCTCAGAGACATGGGAGGGCAACTCGCTTTGGCTTGTACTCCCGGCGATAAAAGTGTCGATCCCAAAAGAGTTCGCTCACTCCTCCAATGGCGACGCATGACGTGCGTAAATATGAAAGATGTCGAAACCATTACCGGATACCAGATAGGAACCGTGACACCTCTTTTGCTTAAAACACCGATGCCGATTATTTTTGACCATCAAATTTTACAACACCCCATTGTTACTATAAGTAGTGGCTCTTCAATGGCAGGTATCGCTCTTCAAACGCAAGACCTGATTAAGCTCATCCAACCAACCTTTGCACACATTCAGCGCGAAGAATGACCTAAATTGATGCAACACATTACAATCAACAGTGATTAACATCACACAAATAAAAATCACCAACTGAATTTTTACTCATTCAAGATCAATAAATAGTCATTCATCAAATTTTAAAGTAATCTCCAATCGTTGGTTAAAGCTCATTCAGAAGTGTGATTCTGGCTCTTCATAAACGAAGATTTTGGGCCTTCACCAACAAAAAAGTGAATCCACTGATTGTTTCAGGACATCCACTTTTTGTGTAATGCATCTGTGACTTTTGCCCGCGTAGTCTTTGCGGGCACTTTTTACGGAAAGCTGGCATGTATTTCGCATTTATATTGAACAAAAAAATGTAAATAGGACTATTCTTAAAAGTGTCATATTCATCTGGCTCAATAAATGCGCCAGAAAACGATGAGTTCCATAGCTAGTTTTCATTTGAGGCTTTGGTCACACTAATTAGGATATTTATCTAATTTTTTGCATAGAACCACACATTAATATAAATATGTCAGCGAAAACTGCATAAAGCACTAATTGAATCACACTTACTTTATGCGGGTTTTAATATACTTAAGGTGCTGAACAACGTAAGGATCGAAGTATGAGACTGTTTAAGCGCTATATGCCAGGAATGATTGCTAAACATGTTAGTCGTCTTTTCAAAGGAAGAATTTATATCTACGGAGTTGGAACGTTTGAATTTGATAATGGTAAGTTGATTTTGCCAGAGAGAGCTGAACATAGACATTTTCAGACCGTGAAAGAAGTAAATCTAGAAATCAAAAAATTACGTTGTGCGTACGCTTAAACATCACGTCTAGTTAAACCGATTTTTATTGAATGAATAAAGGGTTGGCAATTGCCAACCCTTTTACATTTCGAACATGACTATCCAACTCTCTGATAGATTTATATCCCGTGTTTTTTAGATCATAGGCTGCGCATTATTCGCTTTCGCTAAATCAGGTAAATTACCTTTCAACCCTAAAGCCCGCTTCATAATTTCATCTTTCGCGCCAGGTAATTGACCAGCTAAACGCATACCAATACCGCGAATCAGTTTTTTAGCCGGATTGTTACCATCGAATAAGTCTTTAAATCCTTGCATAGCAGCAATCATTTTTGCCGCCTCAGCTTTACGCCAACGCTCGTAATTACGCAAATTGCGTTTACTACCAATGTCCTCTCCTTGCTTCCAAAGCTCAATCACTTCTTGAGCTAAACTAGCAGCATCAAGGAATCCAAGATTGACGCCTTGCCCAGCAAGCGGGTGAATGGTATGTGCAGCATCGCCAACCAACGCGACTCTCTCCGCAACAAAATCTCGTGCATAACGCATCTTGAGTGGGAAAGCACTACGTTCGCTAATAACCTTACACAGTCCAAGTCTCGAATCAAACTCCGCTGTCAACGTTTTATTAAACTCGCTATCGCCCATAGCCACCAATTGTTCAGCACGGTTTGGATCCGTAGACCAAACAATGGAACTCATGTGCGGATCGCTAAGAGGCAAAAAAGCCAAAGGACCCATTGGGGTAAATATCTGGCGTGCGACTTGCTGGTGTGGTTTATTTGTGTGGATATTTGCCACTACAGCACTGTGCCCATAGTCCCAATGTGTTAGAGGGATATCTTGCTGTTTACGGACCCAAGAGTTAGCTCCGTCAGCACCGACTACTAACTTGGCGGTGAGTGTTTGCCCATTATTGAGAGTCAGCCATGCTTCACTTTCACCAATCGCCAACTTTTCGCAACTAGCCGGCATAAAGAGAGAAACGTTGTCTTGCAGTTTCACTTGCTCAAGTAATGACAACTGAATGACTCGGTTTTCAACAATATGACCTAAATCGGGTTGCGTCAGACTGTTTGCGTCAAATTCGATGCGAGCAAAACTGTCCTGCTCCCATACTTCCATAGCTTGATAAGGGGCTGCTCGCCGCATAGTTATGCCATGCCACGCCCCTAAATTTCTCAGAATCACTTCACTAGAACGGCTTAAAGCAGACACTCGGGTATCAGGTTGTTGTCCTAATCCTTCATGAGGAAGTTTCCCTTCAATAACTGCAATTCTTAAATCGGTATGCTTAAATGCTGCCGCCAAGGCAAGACCAACCATTCCGCCACCAACGATTGCAATATCTACACTTCGCATCATATTCGAGTACCCTATCGATTAACCACACCTAAGGTGCGGCGTAGCAGCGGCGTTTTTAGCATCGGAATATTATCCATCGCTGCTAATCCTAAATTTCTTCCAATACGCAGAGCTAGCCAGTCATTTGAAAACAGATGAACCAGACTGGAAGTTAACGTAATTGTTGCCGCTCTGTCGTCGTCACGTCTATGACTAAACTTTGTTAGAAGTCTATAACTTCCCACATCCTCAGAGTGGACAATCTCTTCCGCCAAACTGGCGACATCACGTATGCCTAAGTTAAACCCTTGCCCAGCAATAGGATGAAGCGATTGTGCTGCATTCCCCACAATGGCAAAGCGGTGCGAAATGTTTTGTTTTCGGTATCTTAATACTAACGGATACGCACTTCTTGCACCCGTTTTTACTAATTTCCCTAAACGCCAACCAAATTCAGACTGTAATTGATTGAGAAAAGCATTGTCATCATAAGCCATTACGATTTCAGCTTTATCCGGTGGTAAACACCAGACCAAGGACATTCGATTATCACTCATTGGCAACAAAGCAATGGGGCCATGAGAGGTAAATCGTTCAAAAGCTCGACCTTGGTGATCTTCGACAGCGACAACATTCGCAATGATAGCAACTTGTTCAAAATCGTGTTCTTGCAGCGACAGCCCCACTTGTTCACAACATGTCGAAACAGCGCCATCAGCCGCTACTAATAGCTTAGCTTCTATTTGTTCACCGCTAGACAAAACCGCTGTGACTTTATTGATGTCTCTCGCTACGTGTTGAATACTTTGCGGACAAAATAGAGTAATACTGGCAGTGTTTGCCATTTTTTCTGAAAAAATTCTTCCGACATCAGCTAATTCCACCACATATCCTAATGCATCAACACCCACTTCTTGTTTGGTGATATCAGTCATTCCAGCATGATAGCGGTCAGACACATGAATATGGTTAATTGGCGTGGCAACGGATTGAAGAGCACGCCAAAGTCCAAAACGTTTCAGGATTTGAATGGTTCCATAAGACAGAGCTATCGAACGCGCATCAAAACCCGGATGTTGCTGATGATCAACTTGGAAAGGTTCAACGACCGCAACAGACACACGACCTTCACTCAATTGATGCAATGCCAAAGCTAGTGTCGCTCCAGCCATAGCACCACCAGCAATAATCACATCAAACGATTTTACTTGGCTCACGATCCCTGACCTTAATGAATTGTCGGCGCTTTATCTTGCTCAGGCTTAATACCTAACTCGGCGTGCAGAAGTAGAACACAAGCTTTCACATGTTCTAAAACCTGCTCTAAAAGCTGTGCTTGCTCTTCCAAATCATCATCTTCATCGATGCCTAATTTGGTAATTTCTTCGAGATCTTCTAATGCTTCTTTTGCATCGGAAGAGGCTTTATTTATTGCTGCGCCCGCCAATCCTAGGCCCGAAATAAAGTGGTTTACCCAGTCTGCTACGCCATCAGCAAAATCAAACAGAGCTTCTGCACCTTCACCAATAGGAAGTACAAGACTCAGCTCCATACTGGTGTCGGTGAGCTCAGCATTCGTTGCCGCTAATAACTGTTTCGCCAATTCAAGCGTTTTAACCGGCCACCCCATACCGTCGTTGGTATAATCAAAAATAAGAGGCTGCCAGCTGTCATTTTTCAAACTTAATCCACCAGCTAACATACCAGTTAATAAACCATGCAATTCAGCAGGGTTTACTCCTAACGATGCTGATTTCAACTCGCCAGATAAAATATCGTAAGTTGGAAAAGTAATGTCGCTCATAAAGGACTCATATTCAGAAAAATAAGCCTAATCCTATCACTTCAGCAATCATGCGAAAACGCTCAAGTTGCTAATTATGGCTAGCTTTTATGCAAATTGACTAAGAACTGAGTTTTCGTTCCTCATTTTTAATAGATAATCGGGAAAAGCTTGAATCTTGAGAGCGCTTTACCTATAGTTTCCTCCACGATGGTCACTTGAGAAGTATCATCTTTGGCGATATGAATAGAGTTCATTTATCATGAGTAATCAAGCGGTTGACGTTGAAATTTTAGGTAAAGTGACAAGGGTAAATTGCCCAGCGGGTCAGGAAGACTCTCTGATAAATGCAGCCCAAGATCTTGACCGACGATTAAAAGAAATGGCTGACCGCACAAAAGTGACTAATGAATTGAAGTTGTTAACTATCGCGGCACTGAACATTTGCTATGAATTACATACGTATCAGCAGCAAAATAATGGTCAGCAGCAAGAAATCAGTGAACGCATGGAAAAGCTCACCGTTTCTCTAGAAGAAGCTCTCAATAAGGTAACACTGGAACGTAGCTAAACGTTCACCATCCAAAGTATTTACCCTGGGGTGTTTGTCAGTGGATTTAAGTCCCCGAGCCGATAAGCAATACCCAAGGATTAGTACTTAGTAGCTATTGAGCAAGCTTGGCTCGTACCGAGAAGCCTACGGCTACCATTGCTGATCCGCCTTGAACTCGCTGGTTCAAGGGCCACAATCTACAACGGCACTCTGGGGTTCCCTAATGTTGTATTCACGACAAGAATTAAGAACACTTATTCGTAATAAACGCAACCAACTTGCCAGTGATGTTCAGTTTCAGGCAAGCCAAGATCTTATCCAGCGTTTCTCGACTCTTCCTGAAATGCAAACGTGCCAGCGGATCGCTCTTTATCTCTCAACGGATGGGGAGTTAGATACCCAACCGTTAATCGAATGGCTTTGGTCACAAGGTAAAAGTGTCTACTTACCAGTATTACACCCTTTCGCGGCGGGGCATTTGCTGTTTCTGCACTATCAACCAGATACACCAATGACCTACAATAAGTTTGGTATCCTCGAACCTAAACTAAACCAAACTCTTGTTTGCCCAGTCAAAGAGCTCGATCTTATTTGTACTCCCTTAGTGGCTTTTGATTCTTATGGACATCGATTAGGTATGGGTGGCGGTTATTATGATCGAACCTTAGAACCTTGGTTCAAAACGGCTAAAGGCGCTTCACCTATTGGCTTGGCTCATGACTGCCAACAGGTGGAAGAGTTACCAACAGAAGAATGGGATGTGCCTTTGCCGAAAATCGTTACCCCCAGTCAAATTTGGCAGTGGTAATCGCCCTATTTAACGCCTACTGAGCCAAATATCACTGAAGTGACGCTAACTTCAATTATTCAGAAACCGAAGTACATCTCTCAATCTTTTGCGTATATAATCCCGCGCACGCTAACGTTTATACAAAACATACAGCTTTCACTTAGAAATCAAGTTTTCGCAAAAATCGTCTCAGGAGATGGGCATGACTCAAGATGAAATGAAAAAAGCTGCCGGTTGGGCTGCACTAAAATACGTAGAGAAAGGCAGCATTGTCGGCGTTGGTACTGGTTCAACAGTGAATCACTTCATCGATGCTTTGGGTTCAATCAAAGATGATATTAAAGGCGCAGTATCAAGCTCTATTGCTTCAACAGAAAAACTCAAAGGCTTAGGCATTGAAGTTTTCGATTGTAACGATGTTATGAGCCTAGACATTTATGTTGATGGTGCCGATGAAATCAACGCACAACGTGAGATGATCAAAGGTGGCGGCGCGGCACTTACTCGTGAAAAAATCGTTGCAGCAATTGCCGAAAAATTTGTTTGTATCGTTGACGATACGAAAGCCGTTGACGTATTAGGCACATTCCCACTTCCAGTTGAAGTTATCCCGATGGCACGTTCATACGTTGCTCGCGAACTGGTTAAACTTGGTGGCGATCCGGTTTACCGTCAAGGTGTTGTGACCGATAACGGTAACGTGATTCTTGACGTTCACGGACTACATATTACTCACGCGAAAGATCTAGAAGCAAAAATCAATGGTATTGCTGGTGTCGTGACCAACGGTCTGTTTGCTATCAGCGGAGCAGATGTGGTGATCACAGGCACTCCTGCAGGCGCAAAAATCGAAGAATAATTCTGAAAAACACACATTTTTCGTTATTTGATTACAAACGGCACCTAGGGTGCCGTTTTTGTTGCTTTTTCACTAAGAAAATTATGCCTTATTCCGTAATTTTCTTACCCAATCACAAAAAAATTTGATAACTTAGTGGTCAGAACAAACGCAACGAAAACGTTTGCTTTTTAAATATAGATTAAGAATTGTGTAGTTCGCTTGATGTTTAACACATCAGCCCTCCCTTTCCATTTTAAGGACGAGAATAATGGCCAAAGTTTCACTGGAAAAAGAAAAAATTAAGATACTACTTCTTGAAGGACTTCACCCATCATCGGTAGAAGTTCTACAAGCTGCTGGCTACACCAACATCGAATACCATAAAGGTTCGCTAGAAGAAGATGAACTGATTGAAGCGATCAAAGATGTTCATTTTATTGGTATTCGTTCACGTACCAACCTGACCGAAAAAGTGATTAACGCTGCAGATAAACTGGTAGCAATTGGCTGTTTCTGTATTGGTACAAACCAAGTAGATCTTGATGCGGCAGCAGTTCGTGGGGTTCCAGTGTTCAACGCACCTTTCTCGAACACTCGTAGTGTTGCAGAACTTGTTCTAGGTGAAATTCTACTTCTACTACGTGGAATTCCTGAGAAGAACGCACTGGCTCATCGTGGTATTTGGAAGAAGAGCGCGGATCACTCATACGAAGCTCGTGGTAAAGCTCTTGGTATCATCGGCTACGGTCACATCGGTACTCAGCTAGGTATTATTGCAGAAAACTTGGGTATGCGTGTTTACTTCTACGATATAGAAAACAAGCTATCGCTAGGTAATGCCACTCAAGTTCATACCATGAGCGAGCTACTCAACAAATGTGATGTTATTTCTCTTCATGTTCCCGAAACACCAGAAACTAAGAATATGATGGGCAAAGCAGAATTTGATCGCATGAAGCCTGGTTCAATTTTCATTAACGCGGCTCGCGGTACTGTGGTTGATATTCCAGCTCTATGTGACGCTATGGAATCTGGTCATTTAGCGGGGGCTGCGATTGACGTATTCCCAACAGAACCAGGTTCAAACAAAGAAGCATTTGAATCTCCGCTAATGAAATTCGATAACGTGATCCTAACTCCTCACGTCGGTGGTTCAACGCAAGAAGCACAAGAGAACATCGGTATCGAAGTTGCGGGTAAACTTGCGAAATATTCAGATAACGGTTCTACGCTTTCAAGCGTAAACTTCCCTGAAGTTTCTCTACCAGAGCATCGTCAATGTTCACGTCTATTGCACATTCACGAAAACCGCCCAGGTATTTTGACGCAAATTAACACCATTTTTGCATCGGATGGCATCAACATCGCAGCTCAGTATCTACAAACTACGGCAAACATTGGTTATGTAGTAATTGATGTGGAAGCAGAACGTTCACTAGAAGCCCTAGACAAACTAAAAGGTATCGAAGGTACTATTCGCGCACGTATCCTTCACTAATCCTTTAGTAATTAAAACTAACCATCAACTGACGTTGGTGGTTAAGTAATAGAAAACAAAAAACCAGCCAATTGGCTGGTTTTTTTGTTTAATCGAGTTTCTAGTTCCAGAAATGATTAGCTGCGAAGTGCGCGCTCACCTCGTGCGATACCAACAACGCCACTACGTGCTACTTCAACCACTTCTGTCACTTCAGCCATTGCCTGAATAAATGCATCAAGCTTCTCGCTAGTTCCAGCAAGTTGAACCGTATATTGAGATGCCGTGACATCCACGATTTGCCCACGGAAAATATCTGTTGTGCGATTAACTTCAGTGCGAGCAAAACCCGTTGCTTTCACTTTAATCAACATCAGCTCACGTTCTATGTGGTCGGCCTCTGTCACTTCCTGCACTTTAAGCACATCAATTAACTTATGCAGTTGTTTTTGAATTTGCTCAAGCTGCATTTCTGTGGATGTCGTAGTCAGGTTCAAACGGGACAAAGTACCATCGTCTGTTGGTGATACGTTCAAGCTCTCAATGTTGTAACCACGTTGAGAAAACAGACCAACTACGCGAGACAAAGCACCAGGTTGGTTTTCCATCAATACTGAAATAATGTGTCTCATCTTAGGTTCTCTCCGTTTTGCTCAACCACATTTTATCCATACCCTCGCCTTTAATTTGCATTGGGTACACGTGTTCAGTTTCATCTACATTGATATCGACAAAAACCAATCGGTCTTTCATATCTAGTGCTTTTTGCAATCCTGCCTCTAGCTCATCAGGCGTGTTGATACGAATACCAACGTGACCATACGCCTCAGCAATCGCTGCAAAATCAGGTACTGAACTCATGTAGGAGTTAGAGTGTCGCCCTTGATAAATAATGTCTTGCCACTGTTTCACCATACCTAGGAAACGGTTGTTCAGGTTGATGATTTTCACTGGAATGTCGTACTGCAACGCTGTTGACAGTTCCTGAATATTCATCTGGATACTACCATCACCCGTTACAACCACGACTTCTTCCTGTGGCATAGCAAATTTAACGCCCATACCAGCAGGCAAACCAAAGCCCATCGTTCCCAAACCACCTGAGTTAATCCAACGACGTGGTTTATTAAATGGGTAGTAAAGCGCAGCAAACATCTGGTGCTGACCAACATCCGATGCCACATAAGCATCACCATTGGTCAGTTTAAATAAGGTTTCAATAACTTGTTGCGGCTTAATGCGTTCACTTGATGTCTCATAAGACAAACATTTGCGATCACGCCACACTTGAATTTCGCTCCACCATGCATCAATAGCTTCAGCATCATTAGCACAGTCTTGTTCACCAAGCAGTTGAAGCATTGTCTCCAATACTTGATCCGCAGAGCCAACAATTGGCAGATCTACTTTTACGTTTTTGGAGATAGACGATGGGTCGATATCGATGTGCATTATCTTCGCATCCGGACAATATTTCTCTAGATTGTTGGTAGTTCGATCATCAAAACGAACACCGATACCAAAGATCAGATCCGAGTTATGCATTGCCATGTTTGCTTCGTACACGCCATGCATACCTAGCATGCCCAATGCATTTTTATGGGTACCAGGGAATACCCCCAATCCCATCAAGGTACTCACCACTGGTAAGTTCAGTTTTTCTGCAAGTTGACGTACTTGCTCATGAGCACCAGAGATAGACGCACCACCACCGACATAAAGCACAGGTTTTTTTGCTTCGAGTAGTGCTTTTAATGCTTTCTTGATTTGCCCTTTATGACCGGAAGTCGTTGGGTTGTAAGAACGCATTTTGATCGATTCAGGATAATGGTATGGAAGCTTGATCTGTGGGTTCATTACATCTTTTGGTAGATCAATAACCACTGGACCAGGTCGGCCTGTCGAAGCAATGTAAAATGCTTTTTTGATCGTTTCAGGAATATCTTCTGCTTTCTTTACCAAGAAACTGTGTTTTACGATCGGGCGAGATACACCAACGATGTCACACTCTTGGAAAGCATCATTACCGATCAAGTTCGTTGCTACGTTACCTGAAATTACGATCATAGGGATCGAGTCCATGTAAGCTGTTGCAATACCTGTTACGGTGTTTGTAGCACCAGGACCAGAGCACACTAGCACCACACCCGGTTTACCCGTTGCTCGTGCATAGCCGTCAGCCATGTGTGTTGCAGCTTGCTCGTGACGAACAAGAACATGCTTTATTTTTTCGGTTTTTTCATGGAGGGCGTCGTAGATATCAAGAACTGAACCACCTGGGTAGCCAAAAATTTGTTCTACGCCTTCTTCGATAAGAGACTGAACGACCATCTCTGCGCCGGATAACATTGCCATATTTTCTCCTTACCAGAATCCGATTCACACGGTCGGTCAATAGGTCTGGTTTTACATAGTCTAGGGCTTATTCGTAGCCTAATTCGAAAACTGTCCGCTTTCAGCTATGTCCCGCTTTTGTCATAACAAAAGCTGAGGTAACACAACAACTTTAACCCTTTCTTAGCATTAGGTCTAACCACCAAATTGATTGTTTTTTGCTGATATATTGCAGAATCTTATTCAACAAGTATCAACGGTTATTCTCACCTTTCAATTCAGATAATAGTTTTATTATGACAATAAAAAACGGTACAAAATTTTACTACCAATAAAAATAATCAGGCATCACCGCCCCAAATTTCCACATATAAAAAATCCCCAGTAAGAGAGAATCTCACTGGGGATTGATTTTTTTAATCAGTAGCTAGAAACTACTTTTTCTTATCCTGATACATCTCTTCGATTTCATCTTGATAGCGAGTGTCAATCACCTTACGACGCAGCTTCTGTGTTGGTGTTAACTCACCTTCATCCATCGAGAATGCTTTCGGTAACAGTTTGAATTTTTTCACCTGTTCGAATTTAGCTAAACCATGCTGAAGTTCATTGATACGTTTTTCAAACATCTCAATCACTTCACTATTTTTTAACAGCTCTAAGCGATCGTGATATTTGATGTTCAGCTCTTTAGCATGTTCTTCTAACGCATCAAAACAAGGAACAATCAACGCCGAGACAAATTTACGGGTATCTGCGATGACCGCGATTTGTTCAATGAAATGGTCTTTACCAATAGTGCCCTCAATTACCTGAGGCGCGATGTATTTACCGCCCGATGTTTTCATCAGCTCTTTGATTCGGTCGGTAATAAACAGGTTGCCGTGTTCGTCAATGTGCCCAGCATCACCGGTTTTTAAGAAACCGTGCTCATCAAATGTATTCGCTGTTTCTTCTGGCATTTTGTAGTAGCCGCGCATCACCATTGGACCGCGAACCAAAATTTCATTGTTTTCGCCAATTTTAACTTGAGCACCCGGCATAGACAGACCAATAGAGTCTGGGTTAAAGCATTTATCATCCCAGCAAGAAACCGTTGCTGTCGTTTCTGTCATGCCATAGCCAAGCTTCACATTTATACCCATCGCGTGGAAGAAACGGCCGATCGTCTCATCGAGCTTCGCACCGCCACAAGGCATAAAGTTAATTCGTCCACCGAGTAACCGACGAAGTTTAGATAACACTGCTTTATCAGCAATACCGTGACATTGAGTTAATAACCAAGATGGCTTGCGGTGTTCTTGATGGCATACCGCCATCTTCGCTCCCATGTTCACAGACCATGTAAACATAACCTTGCGAATGAAAGAGGCTCTAGCCACTTTTTCGTGGATAGCTGAGAAAATCTTTTCATAGAAACGAGGAACCGCACACATCACTGTCGGACGCACTTCACCTAACGCATCACGTACATAAGAGACATCGTGCAGATAGCAGTTGGTCGCACCTTTATAAAGCACATAGAAGGTCCACGCTCGTTCAAAAACGTGAGAAAGAGGTAGGAAACATAACGAAACATCGTCTTTGCTTAAGTTAAGACGCTGATCGTGTCCCTCTAACTGTGAACCGATATTACGGTAATCCAACATTACACCCTTTGGCTGGCCAGTAGTGCCCGAGGTATAGATTAACGTAACTAGATCTTCAAAATTGGCCTGCGACAAACGAACGTTTAGTTCATCACGGCTAGACTCATCTCCCATTGCTACAAACTGAGACCAATGAGTCGCGTTTTCAAAACTTTTCAGATCGATATTTTCGTCCATAGCGACGATTAACTGAAGCTGTTCGCACTGTTCAAAGATACTTAAAGCGATGTCATATTGTGGCTGCTCGCCAACGAATAAAATTTTGACATCCGCATTTTGTAAGATGTAGGCAGACTGCTCCGCTGTATTGGTCGGATAGATAGGCACAGTTACTGCTCTTAATTGCAGCGTGGCAAAATCCGTAATAGTCCATTGAGGAATATTGTTGGAAAAGATACCAATCTTGTCCTGCACACCAATTTGTTGTGAGAGTAACGCGAATGACAACGCATCCATTTGCTGTCCAAATTGCGTCCAACTAATGCTTTTCCATGCATCCCCTACTTTGTGTTTCAGGGCACTACGATCGCCGTTGTGAGAGATTTGCTCACGAATACGTTTAACGATATGAAAATCTAAATTAGTCATCTATCTACCTATAGCTTACACCTGTAAGCTTAATTGAGCGCACAAGTGTACCGTTTGAACGACAAAAGGCAACTGACAAACATCAAACTTATGGATAATTTTAGACGTAAAAAGCAATAAAAAAGCCTTGAGTTGGTTCCCCATCCCAAGGCTTTTACTTAACGTCCCGTTTTACATTGTTTCGACTAAAAAACGCTTATTTACGAGTAATCACTTCACGACAAATCATCATAAGTTGATCACGTAACCATATGTGACCGCGGTCTTTTTCGCTAGACTCGTGCCAGCTTAAGTAACCACTGATTTTGGCATTATCAAACGGGAAGTCTAAGATTTGTAACATATCTGTATTAGCTACGTTTTCTACGATCCAACGAGGAGCAACAGTGATAAGTTCCGACTGACCAACCACGTATAAGACATTGCTTAGACTGGTACCTTCGTAGCTAGAAGAACAGTAAAGATCCTGATATGCCTGCTCAGCAAAACTACGTTGGCCATGAATTCTTGATAGCTTAGCATGCTTTTCTTGCATTAGTTCATCACGAGTGATACCGCCTTGAATGCGAGGATGAGATTTAGCCGCGACAACCACCAATTCATCTTGGAAAAGCTCAGTACTTGAGAAGCCCTGTCCATCGAAATGAGCGTAGTCAATCACAAAGTCGGTATCTTGATAACGCATACGCTCAGCTAGCATACGATCAAATTCAGCATCTAGATGTAACTGAATGCTTGGTGCAATTTCATGGATAGTTTCCATGATCTTTGGCGCAAAACGAATGTCACACGGGCTACAAATAGCAAGTTTAAACAAACGACTCGATGTTTCTGGCGCAAATACAGAGCTTGGTAATTCATTACGAATTAGCTGGAGAGCCTGGCGAACAGGACCAAATAGTTGACGAGCACGCTGAGTTGGCTGAATACCACGACCTTGACGCATGAATAGTTCGTCATTAAACATCACTTTAAGACGAGCTACTGCATTGCTCACGGCTGGCTGTGACATGCCAAGGTTATGCGCTGCACGAGTAATATTTTGCTCTTGCATTACTGCATCAAAAACCGTCAATAAGTTTAAATCGACACCACGTAATACACTTTCCATACGATAACTAGAAATGGCACCCATGCCGCCGTTTTTATCTAACATTCGCTATACCTCTAAATTCATTTACTCAATCAAATATCAAACATTCTTCAGCAAATAGATAACCTACACTTTTAATATTGGTTGTTTGGATATTTCCAACTTGCGTTAACTATGATTCATTCGTTTGCCGAATAGCAATAGCACCAAGGAAAAGTCAGATTTATTGACAACAAAAAGAGGAATAGACCTACAAGATACTAGTGTTATCAGCACTATTACCGCTCTAAAAATAAAAATAATGAAATGAGAAAGTGAGTAAATGAATATAAAAGTATAGATATTAACTATATTTAAATTAAATATTTTGAAAACAAAATTGCACGATAAAATAAAAATTGCAGCTAATAAGCTGCATTTTCATTTAAATTAATTTAAGCGTTTATCAATTAACTGATGCATAGCTTGGAAAATCGACTTGTTGCCACAACTCTTTACACAAATCTTGTTGATTAGACCAATTTCCTTGCAATATCCACTCAACAATCGCTTGAGCAACATTTGGGTAAACGACTCGCTCAGCTTGTTTTTCATCTAACCATTTACTCACTGCTGAAGCGTCCAAGAAGTCCATCGCAGATGCTAAACCTAAGGTTTCCAATGTTGCTACATTACTTTGTTGTTCAAACTGTCCGATTAAAGGTTTAAGCAACAATTTCTTACCCAGTGACAGCGCTTCTGAAGGAAGTTCAAATCCACCATTGGCAATCACACCATCACAGCGATGAAGATGATATTGGAAACTGCTGTGGCACAAAGGTCTTAATTCAACGTTTTCCACCATTTCAGGCTCAGTGATCTTTGGGTGATAGCAGATGAAAGATTTGTTCACAAATCGGAATAGCAGCTCACACACCTGATCTACATCTTCAAATGGCAAATATACCAAAATGAAATATTGATTGAGCATGTCTTGCGTCATGCTAGGAACAATTGGAGGGAGTATCGGTTGATCAAAATGGTACCAATGCAGACCAAGGTTATAATTTGCTGGCGCAAAGCGCTGCATAATCTGCTTATCAAGCCAGCTAGCGCCTTTGAGTGGCACCTGATAGCGGAATGCATTCTGATGGCTAATGCCGATCACTTCCTTCTTTTGACGTTTGGCAGCCCAAGCAGATACTGGCTCAAAATCATTCAAAATAAGATCATATCCAGATAAATCCAACTGACGAATTTCTTTCAATAATTGCAGTGGATTGTTATTCAGTGCTGTTTGGAGATAGTCCACTCTACCTTTATCAAACACGAACGTTAAACCACGACGAGTTTGATAATCGCCAAAATTATCCATAGAGAAAAACTTATCGCTTTCTCTACCAGAAAATAAAAAATCGACTTTCGCATCTGTATGTTTAAATGACTCACACATTGCGCGAGCACGGGCAATGTGTCCATTTCCAGTACCTTGAACACCATACAAAATCTTCAAACATTTACCCCCAGTAACTGCATAGAAATCGTTGCGCAGCTAGCGCCAAGAATCGCCCCAATAATCACATCCGTTAAAAAATGCACTCCGAGCAAAATTCTGGCACTACCGATTAACGCTGCCCACATGAAGGCAACGCTATAACAATCTGGATAAAAATGACCAATCAGCGTTGCCATCACAAACGCTGCCGTGGTGTGTCCTGAGGGGAGACTGTAGCGATCAGATGGCGTAATAAATGCGGTTAATACTGGAGAGAGTTCTTGTGGACGACGGCGCTGAAAACTGTTTTTTAGCAGCCAATAAATCGGTAATTCGATGGCGAATGCCACTAAACCGGCAGACAAAAAATTCGATCCGTGACTACCTCCGATAGCCCAAGCTAACGCTCCGAAAAGTGCGTATAAGTGACCATCTCCAGTATGAGAAATTGCTTTACTGATTCTCGCAACGGGTTGATTAAACCTATGCTGCAAACAAAGCATCGAAAACGCTAAATCGATCTTTGCGATGGGCTTGATAGTTTTCATGGCATACCCCTATTTTCCATTGGAAATGTTTCAAATAGAAATGTTCCTACCACCAAGCTAAAAGCATTAGATTGCAAATCCATGACTGTTTGTTTGTAAATGGATGACAGTTATCCGTAGTTATCCGATATTTTTACCATAGGCTTATATTTCCGATCAGTTTGGTTACATTAGAGAATGTATTATTCATAGCAAGCTGTTAATTTTGGCCTTGTTGACGGGATATCTGCTCCGATATGAATAAAAAAACAACTTTAGGGTTGACGAGTTCGATTGAGTACGGTACTAATCTGTTAATTAAATTTTGTGGATGTTAATAATGACAATTCGTTCTTCTCTGCTCCTGAACCTGCTCCTTATCGTGAATCAATCGCGCGGGTAATGAGTGGACGAAAGACACCACAACAGATTTACAAGAACCCGCATCAGATGCGGGTTTTTTTATAACTAAATTCAGGAAGTAAACGATTAACTCTTCGAGGAAGGAAGCAAACATGAACGATCAGGTCATCATATTCGATACAACTTTGCGCGACGGTGAACAGGCGTTGTCAGCAAGCCTTACGGTTAAAGAGAAGCTGCAAATCGCTTACGCACTAGAACGCTTAGGTGTTGATGTGATCGAAGCGGGCTTCCCTGTTTCCTCACCGGGTGATTTCGAGTCTGTACAAACTATCGCGAAACACATCAAAAATAGCCGTATTTGTGCTCTTTCACGTGCCGTTGTGAAAGACATCGATGCTGCTGCGGAAGCATTAAAAGTTGCTGAGCAGTTCCGTATCCACACATTCTTAGCAACATCAACCATTCACGTTCAGGACAAACTTCGCCGTAGCTATGACGATGTAGTTGAGATGGCGGTTAAAGCGGTGAAACACGCTCGCCAATATACAGACGACGTTGAATTTTCTTGTGAAGATGCGGGGCGTACACCAATCGACAATCTATGCCGTATGGTTGAAGCAGCAATTAATGCTGGTGCACGTACCATCAACATTCCTGATACTGTGGGTTACACAGTACCAAACGAGTTTGGTGGTATCATTCAAACCCTATTTAACCGCGTGCCAAACATTGATAAAGCCATCATATCTGTTCACTGTCATGATGACTTGGGCATGTCTGTGGCGAACTCTATTGCAGCAGTTCAAGCAGGCGCTCGTCAAATTGAAGGTACCATCAATGGTATCGGTGAACGTGCAGGTAACTGTGCACTAGAAGAAATCGCGATGATCATCAAAACTCGTCAAGAGTTGTTGGGTGTTCACACTGGCATTAAACATGAAGAAATTCACCGTACTAGCAAATTAATAAGCCAGCTTTGTAACATGCCGATTCAGAGCAACAAAGCCATCGTCGGTGCGAATGCATTCAGTCACTCATCAGGTATTCACCAAGATGGTATGTTAAAGAACAAGAATACCTACGAAATTATGACGCCAGAGTCCATTGGCTTGAAAAACCAAGCACTGAACCTAACAAGCCGTAGTGGTCGTGCTGCGGTGAAGAGCCATATGGAAGCGATGGGTTACAACGAAAACGAATACAATCTAGACGCGCTATATGAAGACTTCTTGAAACTTGCCGACCGTAAAGGCCAAGTATTCGACTATGATTTGGAAGCATTAATGCACTTCTCTAATCTTCGTGATGAAGATGATTACTACAAGTTGAACTATCTAAGCGTACAATCTGGTAGTGTTATGGCTACAACCAGCGTCAAAATGCTTTGTGGTGACCAAGAGAAATGTGAAGCAGCAGTTGGTAATGGTCCAGTAGATGCTCTATACCAATGTATCTACCGTTTGACTGGCTACGACATTGTTCTAGACAAGTTCGACCTAACTGCGAAAGGCGAAGGTGAGGACGGCCTAGGTCAAGCAGACATCATTGCCAATTACAAAGGACGTAAATACCACGGTACAGGCGTATCAACTGATATTGTTGAAGCCTCTGGCCAAGCGCTATTGCATGTAATCAACAGCATCCATCGCGCAAATCAAATTGAAGAAATTAAACAGAAGAAAAAAATTATTGCTGGTGTTTAAGTAACATTCCATCCAAACGACTTGGAGTTACAGCAGATAAGCGAATGAACTCATTCCCGTTGTAACTTCAAGTAGGAAAAATTATTCAGCACACACAACATTGAACGAATACTATCAAAATTAGTGAAGGACTCGCATGACAGACAAAACGTATAAGATTGCCGTACTACCAGGTGATGGCATTGGCCCAGAAGTAATGCAACAGGCACACAAAGTACTTGATGCTATCGAACAAAAACACAAGTTAACTTTCGTGCGTGAAGAACATGACGTGGGTGGTATTGCGATTGATAACCATGGCTGTCCACTTCCGGAAAGTACATTAAGCGCTTGTGAAGAATCCGATGCCGTTCTTTTCGGTTCTGTCGGTGGTCCAAAATGGGAACATCTTCCACCCAATGAGCAACCTGAACGTGGCGCCCTTCTACCACTACGTAAACATTTCCAACTGTTTTGTAACTTACGACCAGCACAAATACACAAAGGACTAGAAGCATTCTCTCCTTTACGTGCTGACATTTCTGATCGCGGTTTTAATATTGTCGTTGTGCGTGAGTTAACTGGTGGTATTTATTTCGGCCAACCAAAAGGCCGTGAAGGTGAAGGCGCTAACGAGAAGGCGTTCGACACTGAGGTTTATCACCGTTTTGAAATCGAGCGTATTGCAAAAATCGCTTTTGAATCTGCTCGTCTACGTCGTAAGAAAGTATGTTCTATCGACAAAGCCAACGTACTTCAAAGCTCTATTCTATGGCGTGAAGTTGTAACAGAAATTGCTAAAAATTACCCAGATGTTGAGTTATCCCATATGTACATTGATAACGCGACCATGCAGTTGATCAAAGATCCATCTCAGTTTGACGTAATGCTATGTTCAAATATTTTCGGTGATATTCTTTCTGATGAATGTGCAATGATTACTGGCTCAATGGGTATGCTTCCTTCTGCAAGTATGAATGAAAGCAAATTTGGTTTGTACGAACCTGCAGGCGGCAGTGCTCCTGATATCGCAGGTAAGAATATCGCTAACCCAGTTGCACAGATTCTTTCAGCGGCACTGATGCTTCGCTACAGTTTAGGTGAAGAAACAGCAGCACAAGATATCGAAGCAGCCGTGGGTAAAGCGTTATCGGCAGGCGAGTTAACTGCCGATCTATCAGGTAGCAAACCTGCATTAACCACTTCGCAAATGGGCGACAAAATCGCTGAGTACATTCTTAATTCATAATAATTAAACTCTCGCCGGTCGGTGGTTTAACTACAAGCCACTGGCTCATCAAGGAGAGCGAGACAAGGAAGCAAACACATGGGCAAAACACTGTATGAAAAAGTCTACAACGCTCACGTTGTAGTTGCCGCTGAAGGCGAAAACCCAATTTTATACATCGATCGTCACTTAGTTCATGAGGTAACATCACCTCAAGCATTTGATGGCTTACGTGAAAAAGGACGCAAATTGCGTCAAGTAAGCAAAACTTTCGCAACCATGGATCACAACGTTTCAACGACGACCAAGGACATCAATGCTTCTGGCGAAATGGCTCGAATCCAAATGCAAACACTAGCTAAAAACTGTGAAGATTTTGGCGTTACCCTTTATGACATTAATCACAAGTACCAAGGTATCGTGCACGTCATGGGCCCAGAGCTAGGAATTACCCTTCCGGGTATGACTATCGTTTGTGGCGATTCACACACAGCAACTCACGGCGCATTTGGCTCTTTAGCATTTGGTATCGGTACGTCTGAAGTTGAGCATGTAATGGCTACTCAAACGCTAAAACAAGCTCGTGCAAAAACCATGAAGATCGAAGTCAAAGGTAAAGTAGCTCCAGGTATTACTGCAAAAGACATCGTTTTAGCCATTATCGGCAAAACCACAGCGGCTGGCGGTACAGGCTACGTAGTTGAATTCTGTGGTGAAGCTATTCGCGATCTTTCAATGGAAGGCAGAATGACGGTTTGTAACATGGCAATCGAGCTTGGTGCAAAAGCGGGATTAATCGCGCCAGACCAAACAACTTTCGATTACATCCAAGGCCGTAAATTTGCGCCAACAGGTGCAGATTGGGATGCTGCTGTTGAATACTGGTCAACGCTAAAAACTGATGACGATGCAGAGTTTGACGCAGTTGTCACTCTTGATGCTGCAAGTATCCGCCCACAAGTGACATGGGGTACAAACCCAGGTCAGGTTATTGCTGTAGACACGCCAATTCCTTTACCAGAATCTTTCAGCGATCCTATTGAGCGCCTATCTGCTGAAAAAGCTCTGGCTTATATGGGACTGGAAGGTGGCAAAATGCTTTCTGATTACAAAGTAGATAAGGTGTTTGTTGGCTCTTGTACCAACTCACGTATTGAAGATATACGAGCTGCAGCTGAAGTGGCAAAAGGCAAAAAAGTAGCGTCACATGTTCAGGCATTGATCGTACCAGGCTCTGAACAGGTAAAAGCTCAGGCTGAAGCGGAAGGCTTAGATAAAGTCTTTATCGATGCGGGTTTTGAATGGCGTCTACCAGGATGTTCTATGTGTCTGGCAATGAATAATGACCGTTTAGGTGCTGGTGAGCGTTGTGCTTCAACGTCAAACCGCAACTTCGAAGGTCGTCAAGGCCGCGGAGGCAGAACACATCTGGTTAGCCCTGCGATGGCAGCAGCAGCAGCGATTGCTGGCCACTTCGTTGATATTCGTAATAGTTAAGGATAGAGGAAATATAAATGGCAGGTTTTCAACAACACACAGGCTTAGTTGTTCCTCTTGATGCAGCGAACGTCGACACAGATGCAATCATTCCTAAACAGTTTCTGCAGAAAGTAAACCGCATTGGCTTTGGTAAACATCTATTTCATGACTGGCGCTTCCTAGATGATGCTGGCGAACAACCAAACCCAGAGTTCGTGATGAACCAACCACGTTACAAAGGTGCAAGTATTCTACTAGCGCGTGAGAACTTTGGTTGTGGTTCTTCCCGAGAACATGCTCCATGGGCACTTGCTGACTATGGCATTCAGGTTATGATTGCTCCTAGCTTTGCAGACATCTTTTATGGCAACTCAATCAACAACCAAATGGTTCCGGTTCGTTTAACTGAGCAAGAAGTTGACGAAATTTTCCAATATGTTCAGGCGAACGAAGGTGCACAGGTTACCGTTGATCTAGAAAAAATGCAGGTGATAGCAAACGGTAAAGTGTATGGATTCGAAATTGATGAATTCCGTCGCCACTGTCTACTTAATGGTCTGGATAACATCGGTTTGACCTTGCAACACGAAGCTAAAATTGCAGAGTATGAAGCTAAAATTCCTTCATTCTTAAAATAATGAAATAAACAGAGGGTTGCTGAAAAGCAGCCCTTTTTTTGTGAATGAATTTTTTTAGTGAAATAAAGTAGCATTCATAAAGGTCTAATTGTTCAGATACCCTTTAACGATCCTGTATATGAAAAGACTCTTAGCATTTGCACTTATTTTGATCTCACCGATTTCATTTTCTGCTCCTAAATCGGATTTATGGCCTTATTGGAATGTCAGTAATGAACAAAGTAGTACAACGGTACCTCACCATAAATGGCAAACAATCCTAGATCTATACCTTGTGTCACAGGGGGAATACACCTTATTTAAGTACGCTCATGTCGCAGATGCTGACAAAGAAAAGCTAGATGAATACCTATCAGATATGTCTCAGACTGACCCTAGAGAGTTAAATAAAAAAGAGCAGTATGCATATTGGATAAATCTCTATAACGCCCTGACGGTACAGTTAATTCTCGATAACTATCCAATAACCTCTATCACGAAAATTGGGAGTTGGTTAAGCTTTGGTCCGTGGAATGAGGAAGTTATGAACGTGTCAGGGAAAACTCTCACACTCAATGATATAGAACATCGAATTTTAAGACCTATCTGGGGCGACCCTCGAACACATTATGCGGTTAATTGCGCGAGTCTAGGGTGCCCTAATCTACAGCCAAACGCATTTTCGTCTGAAAATACAGAAGCTCAGTTAGAAAAAGCAGCCAATGAATTCATCAATAGTCATAAGGCTGTTTCGTATCAAGATGGTCATCTGACCCTTTCTTCTATTTATGATTGGTTTACTGAAGATTTTGGTAGCAAAAAACGATTATTTGATCATCTGAATAAATACCGTTCTGAAGCAATCCAGTATCAAGGGAATATAAAATATGAATACGACTGGAAACTGAATGAGAAGAAATAATACCAATCACATTATTTCCCTAATAAATAGACATTGAAAACCCTTCAAACTATAGAAGACTTGGCGGAGCCCTAAGGATGGAGTTCTTATTCAAAAAAACAATTAGTGCGTGTTTACGTTCGGTGCTCATTGTCTAATAGTGAACAGATTAATAGTTAAATTGGTATAACTGAATTGACATATAGATATGAAAAAGCCCCTGTATAGCTACAGGGGCTTGGAAATAAAGCCTAGCGATGTCCTACTCTCACATGGGGAAACCCCACACTACCATCGGCGCTATTGTGTTTCACTTCTGAGTTCGGCATGGAATCAGGTGGGTCCACAATGCTATGGTCGCTAAGCAAATTTTTTGACCGCATATGCGTGTCGAATACGTGGTGCTGATACCCAGAATCGAACTGGGGACCTCATCCTTACCAAGGATGCGCTCTACCGACTGAGCCATATCAGCGAGAAACTATGTCTCTGAGACTAAAAAAGCCTGTCTTTAGACAGGCTCTTCTATAAAATTAAAGCCTGGCGATGTCCTACTCTCACATGGGGAGACCCCACACTACCATCGGCGCTAATTCGTTTCACTTCTGAGTTCGGCATGGAATCAGGTGGGTCCAAATCGCTATGGTCGCCAAGCAAATTCTTTAATTCGGAAAGCTGTTTAGTGTTCTCTACACATTCAATTCTGTTCTTGCTTTGAGTCCAATCAAAACCCCTTGGGTGTTGTATGGTTAAGCCTCACGGGCAATTAGTACAGGTTAGCTCAATGCCTCACAGCACTTACACACCCTGCCTATCAACGTTCTAGTCTCGAACAACCCTTTAGGACACTTAAAGTGCCAGGGAGAACTCATCTCAGGGCTTGCTTCCCGCTTAGATGCTTTCAGCGGTTATCAATTCCGAACTTAGCTACCGGGCAATGCTACTGGCGTAACAACCCGAACACCAGAGGTTCGTCCACTCCGGTCCTCTCGTACTAGGAGCAGCCCCCTTCAATTCTCCAACGCCCACGGCAGATAGGGACCGAACTGTCTCACGACGTTCTAAACCCAGCTCGCGTACCACTTTAAATGGCGAACAGCCATACCCTTGGGACCGACTTCAGCCCCAGGATGTGATGAGCCGACATCGAGGTGCCAAACACCGCCGTCGATATGAACTCTTGGGCGGTATCAGCCTGTTATCCCCGGAGTACCTTTTATCCGTTGAGCGATGGCCCTTCCATTCAGAACCACCGGATCACTATGACCTGCTTTCGCACCTGCTCGAATTGTCATTCTCGCAGTCAAGCGGGCTTATGCCATTGCACTAACCACACGATGTCCAACCGTGTTTAGCCCACCTTCGTGCTCCTCCGTTACTCTTTGGGAGGAGACCGCCCCAGTCAAACTACCCACCAGGCACTGTCCTCGACCCGGATAACGGGTCTGAGTTAGAACATCAAACATACAAGGGTGGTATTTCAAGGACGGCTCCACACAAACTAGCGTCTGCGCTTCAAAGCCTCCCACCTATCCTACACATGTAGGTTCAATGTTCAGTGCCAAGCTGTAGTAAAGGTTCACGGGGTCTTTCCGTCTAGCCGCGGGTACACTGCATCTTCACAGCGATTTCAATTTCACTGAGTCTCGGGTGGAGACAGCGTGGCCATCATTACGCCATTCGTGCAGGTCGGAACTTACCCGACAAGGAATTTCGCTACCTTAGGACCGTTATAGTTACGGCCGCCGTTTACCGGGGCTTCGATCAAGAGCTTCGCGTTACCGCTAACCCCATCAATTAACCTTCCGGCACCGGGCAGGCGTCACACCGTATACGTCATCTTACGATTTTGCACAGTGCTGTGTTTTTAATAAACAGTTGCAGCCACCTGGTATCTGCGACTCTCATCAGCTCCATCCGCGAGGGACTTCACCGTCAAGAGCGTACCTTCTCCCGAAGTTACGGTACCATTTTGCCTAGTTCCTTCACCCGAGTTCTCTCAAGCGCCTTGGTATTCTCTACCCGACCACCTGTGTCGGTTTGGGGTACGATTCCTTACAATCTGAAGCTTAGAGGCTTTTCCTGGAAGCATGGCATCAATGACTTCACTACCGTAGTAGCTCGACATCGTGTCTCAGCCTTAAAGAGAGCCGGATTTACCTAACCCTCAAGCCTACGCACTTGAACCTGGACAACCGTCGCCAGGCCCACCTAGCCTTCTCCGTCCCCCCATCGCAATTGTAAGAAGTACGGGAATATTAACCCGTTTCCCATCGACTACGCCTTTCGGCCTCGCCTTAGGGGTCGACTCACCCTGCCCCGATTAACGTTGGACAGGAACCCTTGGTCTTCCGGCGAGGAGGTTTTTCACCCCCTTTATCGTTACTCATGTCAGCATTCGCACTTCTGATACCTCCAGCATGCTTTACAACACACCTTCAACGGCTTACAGAACGCTCCCCTACCCAATATCCTAAAGGATATTGCCGCAGCTTCGGTTTACTACTTAGCCCCGTTACATCTTCCGCGCAGGCCGACTCGACTAGTGAGCTATTACGCTTTCTTTAAATGATGGCTGCTTCTAAGCCAACATCCTAGCTGTCTGAGCCTTCCCACATCGTTTCCCACTTAGTAGTAATTTGGGACCTTAGCTGGCGGTCTGGGTTGTTTCCCTCTCCACGACGGACGTTAGCACCCGCCGTGTGTCTCCCGGATAGTACTTACTGGTATTCGGAGTT
Organism: Vibrio ziniensis; assembly: GCF_011064285.1. Lineage (NCBI taxonomy): Bacteria > Pseudomonadati > Pseudomonadota > Gammaproteobacteria > Vibrionales > Vibrionaceae > Vibrio > Vibrio ziniensis. The sequence goes on along the minus strand of NZ_CP049331.1, from coordinate 429,857 downwards.
TGCAAAGGGTTGGTAAGTCGGGATGACCCCCTAGCCTTAACAGTGCTCTACCCCCAGTAGTATTCGTCCGAGGCGCTACCTAAATAGCTTTCGGGGAGAACCAGCTATCTCCGAGTTTGATTGGCCTTTCACCCCTAGCCACAAGTCATCCGCTAATTTTTCAACATTAGTCGGTTCGGTCCTCCAGTTGATGTTACTCAACCTTCAACCTGCCCATGGCTAGATCACTCGGTTTCGGGTCTATATCCAGAGACTAAAGCGCCCAGTTAAGACTCGGTTTCCCTACGGCTCCCCTATACGGTTAACCTTGCCACTGAATATAAGTCGCTGACCCATTATACAAAAGGTACGCAGTCACCCCACGAAGAGGCTCCTACTGCTTGTACGTACACGGTTTCAGGTTCTATTTCACTCCCCTCACAGGGGTTCTTTTCGCCTTTCCCTCACGGTACTGGTTCACTATCGGTCAGTCAGGAGTATTTAGCCTTGGAGGATGGTCCCCCCATATTCAAACAGGATATCACGTGTCCCGCCTTACTCGTTTTCACTTAAAATGACATGTCGGTTACGGGGCTATCACCCTGTATCGCGGCACTTTCCAGAGCCTTCACCTGTGTCATTAAAAGCTTAAGGGCTAATCCAATTTCGCTCGCCGCTACTTTCGGAATCTCAATTGATTTCTTTTCCTCGGGGTACTTAGATGTTTCAGTTCTCCCGGTTCGCCTCATTAACCTATGTATTCAGTTAATGATACATGCTTATGCATGTGGGTTTCCCCATTCGGAAATCGTAGACTCAAGTGGCTTTTACTGCCTAATCTACGCTTATCGCAAGTTAATACGTCCTTCATCGCCTCTGACTGCCAAGGCATCCACCGTGTACGCTTAGTCACTTAACCATACAACCCCAAGAGGTTTCTATTTGCTTTCACTTTTCAAAAGTGAAGACAAAAAGGCGTATGGCAAACAACCAAGGTTTAGTTGTCTCTCATTATTTGAATGAGCGAGAGACATTTCGATTTTGCCGGACTCAAATATGAATAACTTTCGTTATTCCCAAGAACACTTGAATGTGTATTGGTACCTAATCACTCTTTATTAAGAGAAATTAGGATTTGAGAACTTTTAATAAATAACAATTCAATCAAAAATTGTTATTTGTCAGCTTTCCAAATTGTTAAAGAGCAAGTTTTCTATTGAAAACCATTTTTAAAAGCACTCATCGAATGCACTTAAAGATGGTGGAGCTATGCGGGATCGAACCGCAGACCTCCTGCGTGCAAGGCAGGCGCTCTCCCAGCTGAGCTATAACCCCATCAGGTGTCGATACTTCAATTTCACAAGGAATATTGGTGGGTCTGAGTGGACTCGAACCACCGACCTCTCGCTTATCAGGCGAACGCTCTAACCACCTGAGCTACAGACCCAGTATCGTCTCTTAAACTTACTTAAACCTAATCAATCTGTGTGGACACTCATCAAGAGAATCTTTACGTAAGGAGGTGATCCAGCGCCAGGTTCCCCTAGCGCTACCTTGTTACGACTTCACCCCAGTCATGAACCACAAAGTGGCAAGCGTCCTCCCGAAGGTTAAACTACCTGCTTCTTTTGCAGCCCACTCCCATGGTGTGACGGGCGGTGTGTACAAGGCCCGGGAACGTATTCACCGTGACATTCTGATTCACGATTACTAGCGATTCCGACTTCATGGAGTCGAGTTGCAGACTCCAATCCGGACTACGACGCACTTTTTGGGATTCGCTTACTCTCGCAAGTTCGCTGCCCTCTGTATGCGCCATTGTAGCACGTGTGTAGCCCTACTCGTAAGGGCCATGATGACTTGACGTCGTCCCCACCTTCCTCCGGTTTATCACCGGCAGTCTCCCTGGAGTTCCCGACATTACTCGCTGGCAAACAAGGATAAGGGTTGCGCTCGTTGCGGGACTTAACCCAACATTTCACAACACGAGCTGACGACAGCCATGCAGCACCTGTCTCAGAGTTCCCGAAGGCACATCAACGTCTCCGTCGACTTCTCTGGATGTCAAGAGTAGGTAAGGTTCTTCGCGTTGCATCGAATTAAACCACATGCTCCACCGCTTGTGCGGGCCCCCGTCAATTCATTTGAGTTTTAATCTTGCGACCGTACTCCCCAGGCGGTCTACTTAACGCGTTAGCTCCGAAAGCCACGGCTCAAGGCCACAACCTCCAAGTAGACATCGTTTACGGCGTGGACTACCAGGGTATCTAATCCTGTTTGCTCCCCACGCTTTCGCATCTGAGTGTCAGTATCTGTCCAGGGGGCCGCCTTCGCCACCGGTATTCCTTCAGATCTCTACGCATTTCACCGCTACACCTGAAATTCTACCCCCCTCTACAGTACTCTAGCTTGACAGTTTCAAATGCTATTCCGAGGTTGAGCCCCGGGCTTTCACATCTGACTTAACAAACCACCTGCATGCGCTTTACGCCCAGTAATTCCGATTAACGCTCGCACCCTCCGTATTACCGCGGCTGCTGGCACGGAGTTAGCCGGTGCTTCTTCTGTAAGTAACGTCAAACAATGCCGCTATTAACGACACTGCCTTCCTCCCTACTGAAAGTGCTTTACAACCCGAAGGCCTTCTTCACACACGCGGCATGGCTGCATCAGGCTTGCGCCCATTGTGCAATATTCCCCACTGCTGCCTCCCGTAGGAGTCTGGACCGTGTCTCAGTTCCAGTGTGGCTGATCATCCTCTCAGACCAGCTAGGGATCGTCGCCTTGGTGAGCCCTTACCTCACCAACTAGCTAATCCCACCTAGGCATATCCTGACGCGAGAGGCCCGAAGGTCCCCCTCTTTGGCCCGTAGGCATCATGCGGTATTAGCTATCGTTTCCAATAGTTATCCCCCACATCAGGGCAATTTCCTAGGCATTACTCACCCGTCCGCCGCTCGCCACCCAAGGAACAAGTTCCTCTGTGCTGCCGCTCGACTTGCATGTGTTAGGCCTGCCGCCAGCGTTCAATCTGAGCCATGATCAAACTCTTCAATTTAAGATTTTTTCGGCTCAATGAATACTGATTACATTCTTTTGCTTAATAAAAAGCTAAGTAATGTTGAATTGACTGTGCTGAATCTTACGATTCAATTGGTCACTCAGTTCATTGAAACCTAATTTGAAACCGAAGTTTCTAATTTGATTTTCATCAACGAGTGCCCACACAGATTGATAGGTTTAAATTGTTAAAGAGCTTTGCTTCTAAGAAGGTTTCTTCTCGAAGCGGAGGTGCATTCTAGCGAGATAATTGTCAGTGTCAAACACTTTTTCAAATTTTCTTTTTAGAAGTCTTATCCTCTTCCAACACCAGCTGAAGCCTTGCGACGTCTGCCGTGTCAGTGAGGCGGCATTATAGGGAGATGAATAAAGTTAGCAAGTGGAAAAAATAAATTTATTTAAAAAAAACGTTCGTTTGCCTAAATAAACAACGAACGTTTTTTTATGCACTTCTCCCCCTCAAGAAAGGAACAACTTATTCACAAAATCCTGTGGATAACTATTCATCACTATCAAAGAAATAGGAAATCCTTGAGCGTGGATTTAAATACTCTTTCACTTTATCGGGTAGCTTATGAGGCAAAATTGCATTAACGATTTTTATATCTTTATCGGCTAAATCGATGATTGGTGCCTGAGTTCTGGGTACTGATGGATCATAAATAAGTACATTGGGATATAAAAGACTGTTTGCATTAACCGATATAACTAATCCAACCATATCATTAGAAAGCTGGACAACCGTCCCAGGAGGAAAGACTCCCATGAACTTAACTAAGATGTTCAAGTTCTCATTGTTATAGATATGCTTACAGTTCTTATATAAATAAGAAAGAGCCACATATGGAATCTTTTGTTCACTTGGAACATTCGGATGACACAAATTATCAAATGCATTAGCTACTGTGATAACTTGTGCTAACTCGTCAATCTCTTCACCTTTTAAGCCTTGAGGATATCCTGAGCCATCAAGCAACTCATGATGCTGTTCAATAACTCTTCTTGCACTATCCGGAAACTCTTTGATGTTCTGTGAAATTTCTAATCCGTATTTAGTGTGCATTTTTAGGTAATTTTTTTCAGGCTCAGTTAATGGAGTCTGCTTACGCACAATTGCCGTTGGAATTCGGATTTTCCCAATATCATGGAATAAAGAAGCAAAAGCGATCTCTTTTATAACTTCTGCTGGGTACCCTTTCGATCTTCCAATCATCATGGCAATAACGGATACATTTAATGAATGAAAGTAGATGTCTTCAAATTCACTTTTACCATTCATTAAATGCAAAGTAACGTTATCATCACTTAGCAGTTTATCGACAATGTCATCAACCAACTGAGCAGCTTCATCAACAGCGTCCATTGGGCGATTGCGGATTTTATTCATTACAGCTCTCATGCGAGCAAGAGAACGTTCAAATTCCTTTTCACAGCTGATCACCCGACGACGATAAGCATTAAGTTTCTCTATTCTGTTTTGTTTTTCCTGCCAGAGCTTATCAGCTTCACTATTGATATCACTTTCCACTTCGTTTTCTTGTGCGTCTTCCGACAGAGTGAGATTGTTTACAGGAGGTAGAGGTTGAGTGTCGCTTTGGTTTGGATTCAGAAATACGTGTTGAATGCCTAAATGCTTTATTAGGCGAATTTGTTCTTGGTCTTTAATTTTGAAACTATTAAGTAAGAATGGGTGCTCGTTCCACTTAACTGGCAAGCGTATATGTAGACCAGGTTGTAATCTATCGACAGTGATTTTTATACTCGCCACAATTTACTAAAACCTCTGTTCCTATCTTTAGTTATCATTTTAGAAGATGAAGGTGACATTAGCACCCACGCCAATCAATTTGAAAGCAGACAATAGGATAACAAAAATTGAACATATACGTATATATTCAAAGAATTACATTAGACTAAGTAATGATGCAAATGAGAGTTTCTACATAAAAATAAGAAAAGTTAGGTGAGTGAAATTCTTATCATCTACACTCACCTTCTATAATAAGAATCACTTGTCTAAATAGTAGCTTCTATCTCTTCGTCACGTCGATAGGAGTATGTATCTTCAAATCGAGAAAGAATCCAATCTCCTGCCGTAATTGGCGGATAACCTCCTTTACCTTGTTTTTCCTCTAGACACGAAGCTAATGTTTCCACCTGCGTATCAAAATCAGGTTCAACAAAGAAAGGCATCGAAAAACGAGATTTGCCTGTTGTTGGACTAGAGACTCGGTGTTTTGTCGATCGATAAATATCGTTCGTCCAACGTTGCATAAGATCACCAATATTCACCACAAATGCGCCTTTTACTGGTGGGGCATCCATCCATTGGTCTTGCTTGTTCAGAACTTGCAATCCACCACTTTGGTCTTGATAAAGTAAAGTAATGCAGCCGTAATCAGTATGAGCACCAGCACCATTCGTTTCTTCACTTTGACTTGGGTAGCTAAGCATACGCAAAACAGAAATGGGCAAGTTGAAGCTTTTAGAAAAAAAGTTCTCATCTTCACCTAACGCAATTGCCATCGCTTTTAGAATTTTCAAACCTACATCTAACGTAAGTGAATAATGTTGACTGACCGCCTGCGCAAAGCCTTCAATATTTGGATATTGATTTGGTCCGTATAGCTTAGGACAACGTTCTACTTGCGAATGATATGGTGAAAGATCTAAAGCCATATCAAATGACTCTTTGCAATCAAGCTCACCTAACGGGTCAAGTTTTTCAGCACTTAATCGCCCCCAACCTCGATGATTATCACTCTTTTCAATCGAGATTTGCTGTTTATCGTCCTCTGGCAAACCAAACAACAAATTAGCCATCGACTGAATTTCGTCAAACTGCTGCTGAGGTATGCCATGACCGATAACGTAGAAAAAACCAAGCTCTCGACAAGCACTGTCAATTTGTTTAATAACAGGTTGCCAATCTGCTCTATTTTCAGAATGCAGTAATGAAATATCAATAATAGGTAGCGTCATACTTTCTCCTTGTAGACTCACTTACTAACTAGCTTCCGTGAGCAATTATTATTTTGCAGGCAAATAAGCAAAAAACTGACCAACTAGGCAAGTCTGTATCTTGTGCCTAGCGTGATACTAGCTCTGAAAAAAAAGAGGTTAACGCACCAATTTAATGCAAACGAATGCACCAAAGAAGCTTGTTAAGAAAAACTCTAAGACATTAACCTGAGCAATTTAGAAAAGTTACGCAAAATTGCGCCCAGTTATGAAATGGTAAGGATCAAATAGGTCAGTTGATGTTCACTTTGAACAGCTCAAAATCTTGCCGCAAAAAACGTGAATGCCAGATACAACAAAGCCCCGACTTACGTCGAGGCTTTATCATATGAATTATGGTACGGTAGGCGGACTTGAACCGCCACGCCCGAAGGCAACGGATTTTGAATTCACCTTAAGTCCTTGTAATTAATTGCATTTAAGAGGATTATCTTGGATATCAAGGGCCATAAAATAGGATTTCATTGGATCTTTTTAGCACGCGTCGAGCACAGATTTAAAATGGTGCACACACTAGACCACCCTTTGTAACACGTTTCTGGACAAAAGTTACTTAGAGTTTCTACTTAAATTAGAAAATCACGGATAACGATAACGTTTCGCATCGCAAGTGTAATTTAAGCGCAAGTCATGCTACTTCTGCATCGATAATCTAATTAGTTCATCAAAAGTGTCTAATATCGTTAGAGTCGATATTATGTAGTGGTCAGATCTAAAAATAGCAACACTTTCTAGAGTTGCGATTCAAGCACCAACTAAGTTTTTTAGTGATGATTTTAGGGTTCCCCCATATACAAGGAACATAAATTCGCTGTCGCTTACTCTTTTTACTGCACACAAATTGAAAGGCATAACCCATTGCTTACAATGCTCCTAGGCTTAATCACAGATATGTTATACCGCGCCTTTAAGTAAAAGCCAGCAACACAACTCAGAGCATATTAGTTAAATTTCAAGGTTTGCTTTATGCACCATCACTAGCTAATAAACATGGTGTCTAAACGTTCGATTAACCAAAATGTGGCTAATATACCGATACAGTAAGCAGTTAAAATAGGTGCTCTTTCAGGTAACTTGGCAACTTTTCGGTATAGAGTAACCAGAGCCAATATCGCGCTGATAAACATTAGTTGCCCCAACTCAACGCCCACGTTAAAGAATAACAATGCTATTGGTACATCACTTTGAGGAAGTCCTATTTCTTTGAGTGCGCCAGCAAAACCAAAACCATGTAACAAGCCAAATGTAAACGCTAGAATCCAAGGCCATCGGCTGGCTAGCGTTTTTCTCCCCTTACGAAGATGAATAGCTTCTGACGCAATAAGTACGATACTTAGAGCAATTAGAGCTTCAACAGGAGGTGGAGGAAGTGATACATACTCCAGCGTTGCCATGGCTAATGTAATTGAATGTGCCAGTGTGAAAGCAGTGATGGTTTTAAAGAGCATTGACCAGCCACTGACTATCAACATTAATGCCGCAACAAATGCTAAGTGATCCCATCCTTCAAGAATATGCTCAACACCAAGACGCGTATAAGAATAGACTAACTGCCAGCCAGTTTGAACTTCAGGTATCACCACTGAATTATCACGAGGCTTAAGCAATAAACTATACCTAGAACCATCCAACAATGAGACATTGACTAAGGCATCCATTGTTGTGCGATCCAAATTATCAATCATCAGCGAAGAGCCACCAAGACTCCTTTTGCCCGTAAGATGATAACGAAAGAGGACAAAGCCATTAATTACATTTTCACCAGGCAGTGGCGTTAACGTAAAGTTATCAGCAAAGACAGGTCTAATGTTCTGGACCAGGCCGTTATTAGTTGGGATTTTCCAAAGCAATTCATACTGGTTAGACGCATATTCATCAATTTGTAAATAAGCAGGTCTTATTTCATGAGCATTAGCGACCGAAATGCAAAAAACAAAACAAACCATTAGGTTGGCGATGAATCGTACAATCATGGTTTAACGTACTCCTGAATGACTGCTTCGGGTACGTTATTAGCACTGATCTGGACTTGATATTTGTTCAAAAGCTCTTGAAACATAGACTTTTGAGCATCCAAAACTGCATAATATTGATATTGCTGCTCAACATAACCTTTAATGCTTTCGTAAGATGCGAGTTGTGATTTCTGATTTTCTGTTACTTTAACCAGATGTAAGCCAAGCCCAGACGGGATAGGGCCAACCCATTGACCAACAGGTAACTGCGCTAACGAGTCGGAAAATGATCCACCAAAAGAATTTGTAAGTGAGTTGACTGACGTAAGCGCCCAAGAGTTGGGGATAGATAGCTTATTGATTCGATTTTCTGGTATACCATCACCCGAGTTCAAATTTTCTAACATCACCTTTAATTCAGCATCTTTAGATTCTGCTGGTAGATAAAGCACTTGCTCAAACGCAAATGCATCAGGCAAAGTGAACAAACCTTTACGCTGTAAGTAAAAGTCTCGTAAATCTGTCTCAGTTGGCGGCTTCATCAACATACCTAAGTCACTCGCCACCGCTTCCATTTTCTGAGCTAAACGTGTCCGAACAATATCGTCATCCTGATCAAGCCCCATATTGATGGCTTCTCGATAAAAGACTTCCTGACGCAAATGGCGATCAATGATTGCAGCCACATCTTCAGGCGCAGGCTCCCTCTTCCATTGTGCTTTCCACAGCGTCTCTAAATGATCGAGACGGCGCTGATCGATAACTATGACATCGCTTTCTCCCTCTTCTGTGCTGGTCGGGCTGACCCATGACCAAGCAGAAAAAAGCAGTGCCCCCAGAACAACGAAGTGGACTAGAGGCTCACTAATAATCTTCTTAACCATGAGAACTTACTTTACCTCATACCAAATGGGTGATGCCCATGCACGTTCAACAATCTGTTTCTTGACGCTATCAGGATATTTAACACCCGAGCGAATTTCGTCATAAAGATTCCAACGTGCTGTTGGTAATTGCAGCACACGTACATAGTAGAAAGCTTCTTGTTTAGGATCCCAGCTAGGGTCAGTCCATACTGTCATTAATTCAGGATCACCTTTGATGGTATTAAACTCACCTGTTTTAAGGTTGATAGGTGCATCAATAGGTGTGACCGTCCCATCCGATTTTAAACGTTTGCCGGAAGCGACAACGTTGTACACGGTATCTCGCATTTCACCATTTTCCAACCAGCCTTTAATAATCTGAATGCGATCTAGATTTGGACCAATAGGATCTTTCATCGCCCAAACTAGGAATTGGGGAGCTTTTGAACTTTTGTAATCGCGTCCCATTGGTACGCCCTTTTTATAACCATCAGAAACCATAGCCTCATAAGTGTCATATTTTGTCGCAAAACCCTGACCTGCAAAAAAACGGACTTTCATACGCGGACCACTTGTGGCATAGGTTTCTTTAGAAAACATAGAATCCCATATCGCTCCTCGTGTATTAGACTCCGCCCAAACTGCTGTCAAAGCACCTGGGTTAGCATCGGCAATGGACATTTCGCCTTCTAATACTGACTTAGATCGAACTTCAGCCGATTGGTCAGCATAACCATGGCTACCGACTTTGTAATTGTCCTCTTCGACATTACTAGGTGTACCGTTATGGCTATCGGTTCCACCTACAAAGCCATATTTAAATGGGTTAATTCCAAGTTCAGATTTGTATTTAATACCGCGCCCTAAACCATAGCGAACGTAATTCTCCTTAACAAACCCACGGCCATTGAACTTTTGAATCGTTAATGCATTTTCAAAATCTGCAAACTCATCGTTAGACCAGAAATTAGGCACAACTTCTGAGTTACCCTTAACCTGCATCATTTCGATCAATGGCTCCATGCTGGCTCGTATTTTTGCGTACTCTTCGTTGATAGGAACACCGGTCAAGCTCGCCTCAGCGAACAGTAATCCTTTTGACTCATTTGAATTATGTGGAATAGCAAATACCTTTTTACCGTCATCGCGCTGCGTTTGCATCCAAGCCCAAAGTTTTTCTGGGTCTTTACTCTCATTCGATGAAAATGGCAGCTCAGGCACATTAGTATCTCGGAAAAATACATTTCGATGCTGATTCGAACCACCAGGTGCAGAGGTCCACTCATAGGCATGTATAGTTGTAAACGTTCCCGGTTTATAATGTTTTTCTGTAGCTTCAAAGTTCTTTTTCCAAGTGGACTTTGTTGCTTCCACACCCTGATAGAACGCGGGATGAGGTGTCCCGCCACCCGCTAACGGCGTAAGAACATTTTTAACGTATAGTTGTAAAGCGGTATGAAGGTCAGGAGCTTCGCGAAAAGCCACAGCCAGTTCATGATCATAACCCGGAGCACCTTCATTCATCAAACTGTATGCTTCGCCCATAAACTCGGAGTGATCAGTCACTGCAACAAAATCTAACGGTCTTTTGATTTTGTGCATACTGCCGTTCACCATGATCTCTTCACCTTGAGCAAATCGGTATGCGTCATCTGGTGTCAACCTGTTACCTGCAATGAAAGCGTCCATAGATACGCCCGTATGAACATGTTGCTCACCAAAATAGGCTTCTTTCAACGGATTCTTAGGGACGTCTTTCTCTGCTTCATTTGCAAAGTTATAAGGTACAACGATAAATGAGGCTAGATAGCAGGTAGTCGCTATGGCCAGACGTGACCACTTCCATGTTTTCATAATGCGATCCTTAGCTAATTTTCAAATTATAGAATCAGATTAAATGCAAAAAATTTCATATGTAAAAGTGGATGATAAACTCTATAAAATCAAGGTGTAAATCGTAGAAGTCTCAATATTAAACAACATCCAGTTAAGCAATTAGTCTTCTTTATAAGAAATGCTTCAGATGAGTTTAGGTAGGGTAAATATTGATTACTCGCGTGTTCTTATTTTCATCGGCTAACTTGAAATGGGGCAAATTCGTGTTACCAATGGCGTCAGTCGTGACTCTGCACGCATGACCAAAAGCATGGGAAACTCTATATACGTGGTCAGTTTTAGTTAATCTCTAAAAGATGTCTGGAACATCTTGACCAGAATAGTGGCCCTTAACTGGCTTAAGGTTTTAACTTGGGTTTATCTTGGTAGGGTCATAGGGGGCGGTGTGTGTCTTGATTCTAAAAGCCGACGAGATTTCAGCGTGGTTTGATAGGTATCTACTGAAGAAAGACAAAGAGTAGACGTGATTGTGAAGCTCTAATATCGGTCTTTAGCATGATAAAAGCGAGTAGCCAAATAAAAGGGTTCTCGCTTTTTTAATCAATTATCACGTTTGATTCGAGATAAAAATTACCCAGTAAACTCTTCAGAATCGGGACGATTGGTAAACTGCACACCATTTAAGAAGTCGCACAGCAGTTGGTCTTCACACTGTTTGTAGTTTTTGTTGTTTGGCTTGCGGAAATACGCACCAATTTCGTATTTACTTAAACTAGTACCAACCACTTCTAATACGTCCAACACATCTTCTGCTTTCATGTCTAGCGCAATGCGCAGCTTCATGAGAATCATGTTGTTGGTCAACGTGACTTCTGGCTTAGGTTGCTCGCCGTCTTTTTTTCCTCGCTTGAGGTTAATAAAGCCATTTAAGAATACCGCTAACTCTTGATCCTTCATCTTAACGCAAGATTTGTCGCTTTCATCTTTTAACCAGTTTGCCACTTTATCGTGAGCCACAGTGACTTCGGCCTGCCCGAAAGCTTTCATTATCTGCGCGTTTTTAAGGTTTAACGCGTGTTGGATACGACGTAAAATTTCGTTGTTAGTCACTAGGGATTCCTAAAATGAGTTCTAAGGGTGAATAAAAATCCATCAATGACATGCGATCTGTGAGTGTCTTTATTCAATAGCGTAGTTGACGGTGACTCTAACAGAGAACACGTTTCTTCGGTAGGTTAAAAAATAGAAATAAGACGGCCTATTCGAACTAGTTGGCTAAGTTGGTAAGACCCCACTTTCATAGGCACTATGCTGATTAGAAGAAGTAGGTCAAACCACCTCAATGTGATTTGTGAGGTAAAAGGTTGCTGGCAAGGAACGGGGCACAGGCTTTTCAACTGTAGAGAAAAGCCTGTATGAATGGCTCTAGCAGTCCGTTTGCTCTGAAAGCCTCAAAGCATCTTCCAGTTCAACACCAAGGTAACGAATCGTATTATCCAGCTTTGAATGCCCAAGTAAAAGCTGTACCGCCCTGATGTTTTTTGTTCTGGCATAGATCAAAGTAGCTTTGGTACGACGCATTGAATGAGTCCCATAATAGTCTGCATTCAACCCAAGTTTTACAGCCCAACGCCTGATAATCGAACGATAAAATGAGTAACTGATAGGTCGCCCTTTGCGTCGACAACTTGGAAACAAAAATCAGCTTGCTTCTAGGGATGCAGCGTGAATCCATCGACTTATACTTTGTTGTGTTCTAGGCGTTATTTCAGAGTGTACAGCAGTTCCCGTTTTTTGCTGAATGCATTGAACCCTTTCGTAAATCACGCCTTGCGAAGAAACATCATATACGTGAAGTTTTAGTAGATCACTCGCTCTTAACTTGCTATCAATGGCTAAATTTAGCAGAGCTAGCTGCATCAAGTCATTCTCAAGCTCAAGTCTGGTTCTGATTCGCCAGATTTCTTCAAGCTTAAATGGCCTTTTTATGCCGCTACATTTTCCTGAAGATAGCTTTCTCATGTTGACCTCCTCTTAGGTGCTATTGGTCAACATAAAGTTTGGCTAAAGACTACAACGATTACAGTTTCGTTCACAACTGGACAGGGTGTATTTGGACACTCAGGGATATTCGTGCATCAGGGATTTTCTAAATTAGATAAGCACGGATTAAGCCAGCTATTACGAATTTATATCGAGTAGAAGAAATTTTTAGAATGGTTAATTTCTATTAATATATCGTTCAGCACTTGCAAATAGTTTATCGCATACTTTTTTCTGAGTTATATACTCTGATGAACCTAATGTCATAGTTTCCAGAATTTCTTTTGCTTCTTGATATTCTTTGACCATAACAGCAAATCGTTCTTCGAAGTTATTTTTCTGAGTTTTTTTACTTGATTTTTTTACTGGTTTTCTCATATCACTACTTACCTTATAGATCCCAAAGTTTTTTTTCTTCTCGTTCTAACAAAATGTTTTCTATTTTTTTTCTAATCTTATGAATACTATTAGAACTTTCATCTGTAATAGAACTCTTACTTTTGTCCGTTTTGGACTCAGTCTTCGTCGATGGCTTTTTCAAAGTTCAGGCTCCTTCTTTAGTTTTGATATGAAAATTCCCCAAAACATTTCCGTATGAGTCTTTAATTTGACCAGAGTTTTCAAGTTCACAAAATGAAAAATTGAGGTCAAACTGACTGGCATGCAATTTAGGAAGAATATGGCGTTTTAGAACATCACTGTTTAACTGATGTATGGTAGCAGACCAAGAAATATCGCCATGATGAAGAGAGTATTTTATAACGAACAATTATTTTTTTGTCCTTTGGTTATTCTCTGTTCACGCAGAACATAATACCAATATGTCTTTCGATTATTTTTTCGAGTCATCGGACTCCTTATTAAACTTAAAGAAAAAAGATCTCTCCTAACGAAGAGATCTTTTAAATAATCATTATACTAAAGTAACGTTGCCAGCTTGTGGTCCTTTGTTACCTTGTTCAACATTAAAAGAAACCTTTTGGCCTTCAGCTAATGTTTTGAAACCTTCGCTAGCAATTGATCGGAAATGAACGAATAGGTCAGCACCACCGTTATCTGGAGTGATAAATCCAAAGCCTTTAGTTTCGTTAAACCATTTTACTGAGCCAGTTGTTTTATTTGACATAATATATCTCGATACATTGAATGAATTAAAAAGAAAGCTACTAAATAAGGAATGAAGAAAAAGGTATCGCAGGATAGATATGACGAATTTAATCGAATAAAAACTGAGAAGATCTTGAACTAAATATATTACTAATAGCTCACCATTTGAGCTGACGTCACTATACACTATGTACACATAATAGATACACTTTTCTTTATTAAAGTTTATTATCTATTAAATCAACTGGTTAAATGAAATTTTTATTAAGTGCAAAGTTAAATCGAACTAAAATCAACAGTATCATTAGAATAATTATTGTAAAACCGACATTAGATACAAGAACGATAACTGTTCTAAGTGCGAATGTAGAACAACTACGTTAGACGGACTGCGCTAACGTAGTTAAGGTAAACACTTAGTCAATTAGTCCCGCGAGTTGTCGAGATATCTCAGTCAATGCGCTCCAGTCTTTTTGCCCTAGTCCATTTGCATTTGCTGCGACTAAGTTATCTTTGGCCCCCAGAATTGCTGACGGTTTTACACCACAAGCAGTGAACGCGGTTTCGAATATTAATGCGTCTTTTAAACCCGCAGTAAGATCGAAACCAACCGTGTCAAAATCTCTCGCTGCTATTTTTTCTGCATAGGAACTCATGGCTTCATTTCCTGCAAAAAACATTTGAGCAACAGCCAACACTTGTCTTTTATCTAGCTGACTTTTCTCTGCGAATGTAAATACTTCACCCAACATTGAGAGTTGCGCCATAGCCATATAATTCACACATATTTTCATTCCATTAGCTGAGCTAGCAGTGTTACCAACAGATACTTGTTTCACTGTATACGACTCTATTATCGGTTGAGCAACTTCTATAGCTGACGGCTCTCCTGCAAGGAAGGTAATAAGCTGACCCGCCGCCGCTGCATCAGGACGTCCAACAACAGGGGCTGCAATATATTGGCAACCACGTTTTTCATGCTCTGATTTCAGATTATCTGCTGTTGAGGGTTGAATTGTCGTTAGTCCAACATGGATTTTCCCCGTTGTCCTTGAATCAAGAATGCCATTTTTAGCAAGAGATAACTCAATAATGGAATGGTCATCTAACAGGCTGGTAAAAATGATATCGGATTGCTCAACGAGTTCTTTGATACTGTGAGCGACCATTGCACCTCGCGCCAGAAACGGCTTAGTCTTCGATATCGTTCTGTTGTAAACCGTTAATTGGTATCCCGCTTTTTGAATATTTTCACAGATACCCGATCCCATTTTACCAAGACCGATAAAACCTACTTTCAGATTTTTTGTATTCATGTTGTGTTCACCTTTTATTGTCATAAGTTGGGAACACTTTATCGATAGAAAGATTTACAGCCTTAACAATTGTTAACGGATCACTTATTTTTTGCTTTGATTCGACTTAACGACACAGGTGTCATACCTAAGTATGTCGCTATGTAGTGATGAGGAACTTTATCAAAGATATCAGGTTGAAGGTTGAGTAGCTCTTCATATCTTTGCTGTGGATTATTCTTTATCCGAGAGATGAAAAGCGCTTGGTAGTGGTACAAACGCTCTGCAATGTAGTCATCAACCGCCTGTTTTATGCTGCTATCGTTATCGAGTAATTGAACTAGCTCATTCTTAGACATAACGCGTAAACGAGCCTCTGTAATAGTTTCAATATTGTACAAAGCAGGGAGGTTGCGCTTAAGGCTTTCGAAAGAAGTGACTATATCCCCTTCAAAGAAGAACTGAAAAGTCACATCATGACCATCACCATTAAACCAAGATCTGACGCAGCCCTTCTCGATAATATAGACCGAATCGCAGATATCGCCTTCATTGAGCAACGTTTCTTTCTTTTTAAAATGATGAACATGTCCAACTCGAATAAGACTCGGAAACCTTGAGATGATTGAAGCAGTCATTACATGGCTCACTAAAAGTAGAAGAAAACTATAAAGTATTTAGGCTACCACATTGTAAACGTTGCCGTCTTTAAGGACGGTTTTGTCTTCATGTATACATGAATTTAATTTAGTCAAAATGGCAACTATCATCGGACGTCCGTATGTGGTCTCAACACGGAAAGGGGCACAGGCTTCTCAGAGACATGAAAAGCCTGTATTAATCTTTCTAGCAATCCGTTTGCTCTGAGAGTCTCAGAGCATCTTCTAGTTCAACGCCAAGGTATCTAATAGTGTTATCTAGCTTCGAATGACCGAGTAAGATTTGTACCGCTCGTATGTTTTTTGTTCTGGCGTAAATCAGAGTAGCTTTAGTACGACGCATAGAATGCGTACCATAATAGTCCGCATTCAAACCAAGCTTCACAGCCCAGCTCCTGATAATCGTACGATAAAGCGAATAGCTGATGGGTTGGCCTTTACGGCGACTGCTTGGAAATAGAAAACTGCTTGCCTCTAGGTTTTCTGAGTAAACCCACCGGCTAATACTCTGTTGCGTTCGCGGAGTAATCTCATAGTGTACATCGGTACCTGTTTTTTGCTAGATGCATTGAACCCTCTCATAGATTACTCCTTGCGAAGAAACATCATATAAGTGGAGTTTTAATAGATCACTTGCCCTTAACTTGCTATCAATGGCTAGGTTCAGTAGTGCAAGCTGCATTAGGTCGTTTTCAAGTTCTAGCCTAGTTCTGATTCGCCAAATCTCTTCTAACTTGAATGGTCTTTTAATGCCGCTGCATTTACCCGAAGATAACTTTCTCATGTTGACCTCCTCTTCGATGTTGTTGGTCAACATAAAGTCTGGCTATCAACTAGAACTGTTCCAGGAGCGACCAGATTCGGTCAGGGTGAACTGAAACATCCGTAGACAAACGTGTTTCAACGATATTAGCTAAGTGAGCAAACACATATTAGCTACGGTATGGAGAATCTCATTGCAATATCAAAAATGTTGCAACTCAAGTAAGTACAACACTTAATATTAATGCCCCAAAGTTCAGCTTATCTATTCAGTTAAATGAGGCTCTTTACAACAGCTATTGCTGCTAACAGCAAGAAAATCGAACCACAACACTGATTGAAGGTTCGCCCATTGGCTAAGAGCAGTGTTTTAACCTTATCCGCCAATCTTGCCACGATATACTCTACGGCGAATTCAATACAAAGAAAGCTGAATGTTATTACCAGAAATTGGGGGATAAACGCCTCATCAGGGTTAATAAACTGAGCTAGAAAAGCTGTAAAGAATAGTAAGACTTTCGGATTAGACAATGCGGCGAAATAGCCTTGCTTAAATAGCTCTTTAGGAAGAACGGACACCACTGTTGTTGTTTGCTCAATACTAATTGCAGACGCTAAGAACAGTTTGAAGCCTAACCATGCAAGATATAATGCTCCCAGCCATTGAAGACCTACCATCAATTCAGGTTTTGCTTCTAGGATAGTACCTAAACCTAGCATAGCTACCGTAATCAAGATGAAAAAGCCACTCACGCCACCACATATTGTCCAAATTGTCTTCTTATAGCCATATCGTGCACCGTGGCTGAGTGCTAAAAGCGAGTTAGGACCTGGGACACAAGCAAGACCGAGCGCAGACAAAGCAAAGACACACCAAATTTCAAACGTCATAACCAACCAGCAAATTGAGAACTTAAGGGAGATTAGTATCACTCAGTTCTCAGTTTATCTATGGTATATTCTGGACGTAAAACATGAATATTTAGACAAAGGTTCAATACAAATGAATGAAAACAATGGTGTCCGATTCTTATTGATACCTCTAAATAACTTTAACATGCTTCCGTTTGGTGGCTTCTTAGATAAACTCCGATTCTCCGCAGATGAAGCGGATCACAGTCAACAACGATATTGCTCATGGAAAGTTGTGTCTCACAGCAAAGGATTAGTCATTTCTAGTAGCGGAATCCCCATCAGAGTTGACCTCGATTTTAGTGACGTTAAGCCTGCGAATTTTGACTATGTGGTTTTCTTTGGTAGCCGCACAGCAACTGAATCTCAGCAGCAAGCCGCTTATTATCGTTCTTTTGTTCGAAATGTTGTCGCCAATGGAATACCAATCGTCAGCATTGATAACGCTTGCTTTACTCTAGCTGAGTTAGGACTACTTAACCGTCATCAAATTGTGGTTCATTGGCGGCACCATAGTGAGTTCAAAGCAACCTACCCTAAAGTAATTGTAAGAGATGAGCAGCTTTATCATTTTGATAAAAAGCTAATCAGTTGCACTGGAGGAAGTGCAACTATCGACCTTGCGGTGGCAATTTTGCAAAAGCATGTCGGTCAAGCAAAGGCAGAAAAAGGGTTAGCGGATATGCTGGTTGATGAAAATCGTAGCATGCAACACCGTCTAAAGTCGTCAGAGCAAGGAATACACAGGAATCGTCATATGGATAGAGCGATTTCTTTGATGCAAGAAAACTTGGAACAGACAATGACCGTAGAACAGGTTGCTGCGCTCATCGGGATTAGTCGACGACAGTTAGACCGCTTATTTCATCAAAAGCTCAGGATTTCAGCGAGTCATTATTGGCAAGAATTACGTTTACAACATGTGTACTGGCGATTGAAACATTCTAGTCATGACCTTGCCCAACTTGCAGATGAAGTGGGTGTTCGGGATATCAGCTATCTATGCAAGATTTTCAAGAAAAGATTTGGCATAACCCCAGGGCAATGCCGTCGCAATCCGATAGCGTGATGACTATGTGTGTCTAGCGAGCGACCTTTCAACATTCAATGATCTACAATTTCTGACTCATTATAAAATTTGGGCATGCACAGTTTTCTGAAAGTGTTATGAGCATTAGCTCTAAATAGTTTAATGGGGCAGGAGTTTGTTAGCTAGGATTACGCCGAGAAGTTTCTGGACAGAAGTTTGTTATATGTATTGCTAATTTAGTAAATAACGGATTATTCCTGATAAGGTAAGACATGTTGTTTTACGCTATCTGACTATCTTGACGCTAATGCTAATAAGCGTCACTCCAACTTATCAAAGTTGTTTAGCATTTCCCGAGTTGAAATCTGATTACCCATACGTCCACGATTCACATATTGATGTTTAAAGCTCACCGCGCCTTTGGAACGAACTAATGATTCAAAGTCTCTAATGAAACTCTCTTCAAACTTGCTGTTAAAGGTATTGAATAGAACAACACCTTTACCTGTGAAATCGCTATTTTTAGCAAACTGCCATATTGGTGGCGCTGGACTGTATAACCAGATAGGCGAGCCTAAATAAACCGTTTCATAAGTTGATAGATCAATAGTTTCAGGACTGATATCTGCAATATTGCTGCGAGCATCCTTCAGCGCACTTATCCACCCCGGAATGCCAAGATCATACTCATCCGCTGTAATCTCGTAGAGATGTCCATTCTTTTTATCTGCTATATGGTTTGCTAGCACACCAGTACTTCCAGAGCGAGAAAATACAACTACAGCAACTTTAGATTGAGTCGCTACGGGACGAGAACCAACTTGCGTTAATAACTTATTCTTTGAAAACTGCGAGTTTTCGACTCGCGTTACCACAAAAGCAACAGCGAAGACCGCTACAATAGCGAGTACTGCAATTACAATTATCCAGCGTGTCATATTACTGACCTACCCACTTCAAACTAAATCTTACGGAGTTAAAAAAGAAGCGCTTTGTAACCATACAAAACGCTTCAAACTTATTGGATCACTTTAGGTGCTTTTCAAGGAATGCAGAAACCTTGTCCATAGCCATACTTACTGCTTCAGGATGGTCATACAGTTCATAGTGAGACCAATTTTTTAGATTAACCAGTTGTCGGTCTTGTGATTGAACAGAGCGACCATAAATTTCTTGTCCATCGCGATAGGCACCAAACGCCCCTATCTTTTGGCCAACCACAGCCATAACAGGCTGAGTTAGTAACGTTTCGGCAAACGCAAAGGCATCCCAACTCAGTGTTTTCTGTGCATGTGAAAACAACATACGAGTCGCTCCACCTTCGGCTTGTCCACGTGGCGTTTTATAGTATTCAGTCGCTTCAAAAACATCTCGCTCTGTTAATCCATTTTCTTCTGCAAATTCAACACTTGGAGGAAGAAGTTCATTGATTTGCAATTCTGAGCCACGTGCTTCAGCGGTACGCTGTGCAGCCATAGCTTCAAGGTTAGCGATAGGATCGTACATGCTAAAACCTTCACGGAATAGGCGACCTAAGTTGACTGGCGTAATACCTACGACAGCTTTCAAGCGTTTCTCGGTTAGAGCTGAATTGATGATGTAACCACCACCGCCGCAGATACCGAGTCCGCCAATTCTATTCTCATCGACATAACGTAAGGTCACTGCATAGTCGATAACGCGACTGATATCTTCAACACGTTGACTTGGGTCTTCTAGGTAGCGAGGCAGTCCCCCCGACTCTCCCTGAAAGCTCGCATCAAATGCGATCACGACGTAACCTAACTCAGCTAGAGCCTTACCATAGACAGCGCTGGATGTTTGTTCTTTACAACTACCAAAAGGATGAACACTTATCATTGTTGGGTAGCGTTTCGATTCATTAAAGCCTTCTGGGAATAAAACTAAGGCAGTCATGTCCCAAGCCATATCAGCATTTCTGAAAGTAATTTTTTGCGTGTCCATAATCCATACCTTGAAAGTAAAAAGCCTTGTGAGTAGAAAGCCTTGAGATTAGAAAGGCTCAAGCAATCGAGCCTTTCATTGGGAATATTAGAGAGAGCGTTGGAAGAAAGATGAAAGTTGGGATACAGCGTCATCGACGTATTCTGCAACATCATAGAGCGACATGTGGTTCGCACCATCGATGACATATAAGGTTTTGTCGGCGCTCGCTGCACGACCCAATAGGTCGTCACTCATCCACTTACTACCTGCTTCACTACCAACGACAGCAAGAATTGGTTGAGTCAAAAATGCTTCCGCTTTGTGGTATGCGTCGTACGTAATGATTTGGTTTAAGTTTCGGGTTAAAGCAAAACCCGGAGCATTTGGATGTTCACAGCGTGGCGTGTGGTAATACTCCCATGCTTCTCGCAATTCTGCGTTTGGCGCATCTTCTTCACGCATTGGAGCTAATGGAATGATTGCGAATTCAGAGCCATTAGCATCTGTTGTACGTGCATTCGACCCAAATTCTAAGTAACCGACTGCGTCACCATCGTTAACCGAATTATCCCAGCCATTACGAAACATTTGACCGATATTTACTGCGCTAACCATACCCAGAGCCTTAATGCGACGGTCATTAATAGCCGCGTTTGCGCTGTAACCAGCACCGGCACAAATACCCATCGCACCAATTTTGTCGTTATCGACATATTCTAATGTTGTTAGATAGTCGACGACCGCACTCACGTCTTCAGTACTAATGTAAGGGTTTTCCATTTGACGAGGTTGACCTGTACTTTCACCTTGGTATGAACGGTCAAAAGCAATAGCGATTAAGCCGTTTTCCGCAAGTTTACTCGCGTATAACCCTGCTGTTTGCTCTTTCACGCCACCACCTGGGTGAGAAACAACAACGGCTGCATACTGTTTAGTTGCATCAAAATCTTTAGGGAAGTTAATAACCGCAGAAATCTCGATACCTTGACCATTTAAATTTTTGAAAGTGACTTTAGACATAGCGACATTCTCCATTAGAGGTTAACTGTTCATCTCAGGCAGACCTAAGCTTCGGGATAATATTAGTCAACACACTGTTTCGGATAAATATCGATTTACCTACATGACTGTTTAGTTATACTTAACAAATGCGAATAGAACCTTCTTTACTTTCATCACTGACATGGTTTGCACATATTGCTCGCCATCACAGTTTCACTAAAGCCGCCTCAGAAATGGGGGTGACCCGTGCTGCCTTATCACAACACCTGAAAGCGTTGGAACAACAACTACAAGTTCGGTTAATCAATCGAACGACTAGAAGTATGTCGTTAACTGAAGAAGGTCAACGTCTACTTGATATTTTGCAACCTTCATTGACAAGCATTGAGCAAATCGTTAATGAACTGAACGAATCTCATGTCGAGCCTTCAGGATTAATTCGTATCAGTGTTTCGAGAACCGCTGCTCGGCTTCTTATTGAACCTCATCTCGGTGAATTTCTCTCTCGTTATCCCAAAATACGTTTAGAACTAATCATGGATGATGGGTTTTCTAACATTGTTGCTGAAGGCGTTGATGCTGGTATTCGGTTAGGAATAAGTTTGGATGAACACATGGTTGCTGTTCCTATTACACCACCATTAACAACTGCAATCGTTGGCTCTCCAGATTATTTCAAAAGAAATGGCATTCCGGAGAAACCTGAGGATCTAGAAACACACAACTGCCTTGCTTACCGTTTTACCTCAAGCGGAACAATTGATCATTGGTCGCTCACTTCTCCTGATATCGAAAAGCACACCGTTGTCTTCGAGCCAAAAGGTAATGCTGTGTTCAACGATGACCACAGCATGTTACAGGCAGCAATACAGGGTGTAGGTTTAGTGAAACATATTGATTTGTGGGTGGAAAAACACATTAACGAAGGTAGGCTAACCCGAGTTCTTACACCTTGGTGTAAATCGTTCCCGGGGTTTTACCTATATGTTCCTTCTAGGGAACATATGCCTAAAAAAATCCGCGTGCTAATGGATTTTTTAATCGAAAAGCGCGAACTTCTCAAACTCAAAGAGTAGTTATCAGATTACTTTAAATAGGGAATGCGCGGCTACTCATTGAACAAAATACCATTGACCAAACTCATAACGGGGCAAAGGTGAGCTAGTATAATTGAACTAAAACTAGCTCATGAAGTTGGCGTTGTTTTGGCTATTTGTGTTAGAAACATTTAAGAAGTTTTCTTAACATGTGCTCGTATTTTTTTCAGCGCCCAGTCATAGTGGCTAGGCATAGCCGATATACAATAGCTACCAAGAGTAGTTGTTCCTGTCCAGTTAAAAGACTGCTTGTTGAATAGCTCCTCATTTGTAAAGTTTTCAACTATTGCTAGTGCGGCACAGTGGCTTTCCCGAAGCCATTTTTGGGCTTGCAAAAGATCAGTCGCCTGATGCTTTCTCCAAAACTCTACATTCATTTCACCATATGTCTTCCATGTATACGGCTCTGGAAGAAAATTGACTGCATCCCCTGCTACATTGGAATCAATCCATTTAATTAATAGCTGATGCCACTCATAAAGATGAATTAGCACGTCTCGCAGATTACGATCACGATGCCAATGCTGTTCTTTCTTACTTGGGTCATCGGAAAAATCAAATTCTGTATTTAATGAGCTCTCAGGCATAGAGTCGATAAAACTCCATAGCTTTGAAAAGCCCTGTTCAGACTGAAAAACCAGTTCTTCTTTTGTTTTGGCTCTTGCCATAACCGATTCCTGCTAGTGAACTAATGCATATTAACGTTGATGCTACAGAAAACGGATACGGTAAACCGTTTTTATCATCAAACATTCTATTGAATTTACTAATATATTTAATACTACACTCAACCAGAGCAGATATGTTCAAGGCCACCCTTTCGAATCCCCTTCAGAACCTTCCAGTGAACACTCAGAACGAAATATTCAATCGTATTCAACCAGCGACTATAAGCATCAACAGTGACACTTCAGGCAACAATTCCGACAACAAAGCCACCAGCACAAAACGCAGACAACAAAAAAGGGAGCAGCCACTCAACGCAACTACTCCCTTCAAAACACCAATTCAGACTACCTAAGCTCGTAAAACATCTCAGTCATAGCTACTTCACCAACTTGTTCAACTAATTGTGCAACAAAACCATCAAACTCATCAGCAAACCCAATTTTCGCCAAATCATACTCAGCAGCAACTTGATCCAGTGATAGGTTACGAATCTCACCGCCATTCTTAGATCGACGAGCCTTGTCATTCAGCGAGGTAACGGTCTTACCCAAATCGCCACCAGCAACCAGCGCAGGATTAGCAATCAACAAATGGCGCGCAGATGGGTAGAGCTTGCCTTGGTAGAACATTGGCTTGGACTGGCCTTTTAGCTTCTCTCGGTCGGACCGAGGAGTCGATAGCGCTTCTTCTAAGCCAATGCCAGCTTTTATACGGTTCATCAACGTACTTTGCGCCACACCTAACTCTCTAGCCGCTTGGCGCATACTTGAGTACTCAGTGCCGTCTATAGCAACTTTCTTGCTGTAGTCTCCTTTAGGTCGAGCTTCCAGCTCAAGGGCTTGCTCTAGCGTCCAGCCGAACTTGGTTATGCGTTCGTTGACCAGTTTTGGATTCAAACCATAGTGACGCGCAGCAGCAGTGCGAGAAGGGAACTCAACGCCGTCCACGGTCAATGTTTCAGTACTTTTCATCGGTATTATTCCTGTAATTCAGATAGTAAAAAGCCCCACAGGAACAGAGAGGACAAGCCTCTCAGCCCCTGTAGGGCCACTTAATGTTTAGTTAGAATGGTGCGTCGTTATCTGCGGCTGTTCACCCGTATTCAGAGTGACCTTATCTCCCAACTTATCGAATAGCTCCGACATAAGTTCGATGACTCGTGTGTAATGTTTGATGCTATTCCCCCACATTCTTAAGACACACACGTAAAGAGCCCTTGCAGGACAAGGGCTCTTTACGCTTTAAGGAATACGAAAATTTATCTTATTGCTTTAACGAGAGCTTCAATTCTTCAGCATCATCGACATCAAAGAGTGGGGTTGGATCAAACTGAGGAAATCTCGCCACTAACTGCTTAGCCAGTTGCAAAGTAGAATGCATCAACGGCACGACACCTTCGACTAAGTCTGTTCGCCCAGAACCACGAACGAGACTCGGCTTAATGTCATAACCGAAGCCAACCAAAAACTCAGACAAAGCTTTCGCGGTAATGTCCTTCTTGCTAATACCCGATGCTTCATGACCGTAGAATCGAACAAACAAACGAGCCATCAACTCATCGGCTTTCTCATCCTTCTTAAATCTGACTTTACAATCCTCATTTGCCATCGCTTTATCTTTAGCCTTGTACATATTTAATCGCTCTTGCCAGTCATGCCAGTCTTCCAAGGTCTTCAAACAGTGGCCACTCTTACGCCAAGCATCAAAGCGTATTCGGGTGTAACGCATCTCAAAGGCATTCTTAAACGGTTTGGTGTCAAAGCTAATGTGAGGTTGACCTTCGATATCAACCATAATTGGTTTAATCAATTCACGTTTCATATCAAATTCAAGATTAAGGCGCGACTCTTTACGCTCCATCTTCATGTCTTGCCCTTCGGTACACATCACACGTAAAGACGTCAGGTGAGACGTATCAACCGTATGTTCGGGGGTTCGATCCTTATACAAATTCACCATGTATCGATTGTGGTCAGCTTCACCTTCTGGTGGACGAACCCCACCTTTAGCTAAAACAGGCTCCCAGCCCTCTTCTGGAATCACAGTAAACTGCGCTCGCGTCTTGGCACATATCAACTGCTTAGCTTTGTGTTTAATTTCCAGTATTTCACCACCGTTGGGCTCCATACGATGAAACAACTCTCGAAAACGCTGGCATACTGGACCAGTCAAGTCGATTTCATCTACTGTCGCGTTGGTTGCTAGTCCATCAGTCGTTAAAGAAACTACCGTTTTATCATCAGGTACACCCGCAAGGATCTCACTTAATAATGCTCTTCCCATCCCACAGGTGAAGCTTGCGTAAAATGGATTCGTCAATTTCGACGGTTGTTGAGGCTGACTGTAACCGTCTGCAACTGAAAATGTTTTCTTCTGCTTGACGTTTTGGCTAAATTTTCCATACGTAGAGTTAAGCATCTCCTTAATTAGCTTTTCCTGATATGAGTTTTTGGGGTAGCTTTTTCGCTTTTGTCTCCCCCATAGCATGTACTTTTCGAAGATTCGCTCATCACTCGCCCATGGGAAAATAAAGCCCTGCTTTATCGTAATCTTAGCGCCTTGGTTGTACGCAACCTCAAGCTCATGTCCAGTGCAATGCGTCTCACCGCTCAGTGGGAATATAAGAGAGTCTTTATTTCTTACTACTAACGAAGGAAAACGGGTTTGAGGGGGAAATTCGAATTCAACCCAAGCCAATGCCATCTTGTCACCGAAGAAATCCTCGACTCGATTACTCATATACATTTTATCGTAAGCAATCGGTCGCAGCGCATTGGTAATCGCCGTATAGCATGAGGGAACGTCTAGGTCATTCCAAGTGTCGATATGCGTCGCAGAAGCCCAGAACGCTTCGTTTCTTCCACCGCTATAGCACTCAGACGCAAACCACTCCATGGTGCTACGAGCGGGTGTCGGCTCATCAACCGTGACTGTTTTCACTTTCGCTTGATCTTTAGACCAGACCTCGAAGGTCTTCTTCTCAAAACCAAAAAGTTCTCGATAGTTTTTCGGATCATCGAGTGAGTTAATAAACGCTTTTACTGCCATACCACCTATCGTATACGGCACTGATTTAAGCCCAAGCTCCTTACACAGATTGGCCGTTTTTTCGAAGTGAAGTGCGGATAATTCAGCATCTCTCAACCCGTAAGCTTCAAAGCCCTGCTTATCACCAGCAAGGTACTCTCCCATGCGTTCTATGCTGTACGGCTCAGGTATTTTTAGTTTAGGTAGACCGACCTGCGCACCGACATCAGCCAATGATTTTCCCGCAGGTGCTAAAAGCATCGTATCGAAAAAGTTGAGAAACAACGTCTTCTTATTCCGATTCTTGTCGTAAACATCAACAGGCTCTTCGTCAATGCGGCGACTAAGGACTTTGCTTAAATCCAAGGCGTAAGCATCACCCAAACTCGCAACAGTCTTTCTTATACCTTTAATGTGCGTCTTGATCTGGTCGAACGCTTTGTTGAAGTGAAAGAGATCAGCTTTCATAAAGTGAGCTGTCATGATCACATCCGTAGGCCAGCGTTCAAGCGTTCCATCGTCAATAGCCTTTTCGATTACTCGCGCCAAGCAGTAATCCATCGCTAGCCGTCCCGATTTTTTGTTGGAATCCGGATATAAAACCAACTTGGACATTCGACCTTTATGGCGCACTACGAACTGGTAGCTGATTACATGGTTATACTTCTTGCACTTGGAGAGCTCAAACTCGGTATCAAAACCAATGATCGGTCGATCATAAAACTTTGTACCAATACGGCGCTGACCTTTCTTCTTGGGTTCTGTCCATGCTTTTAAAGCCTCAGGGTCAATTGGTGACGCGGTTTCAACGACAACATCAGCTAGACTTTGCTTCTCATCTTCTGCGTACTCATTTAATAGCTCATCCGAGCTTCCCCATGCACTTGCAAAATCAGCCTCAACGTCAGAGAACGTCGACTCTTCGTTGATTTCAAGCTCAACCGATTGAGCCCATACATTCATATTTTCTTCCACTTTTTCACTCCTTAGATGCAAAAATGGCTCCCGAAAGAGCCATTAAGTCAACAACGTTAAATCGTTAGCCTTTGTAGGCATCCCAGTCGATTTTTGAGATTTTCTTTTTAGGGCCAACGTTAACTAGGACATCAAGAAGTGACTCAGATAATCCATCGATATCTTTATACGTGCTCTTAGGAAAGACATACAACGCTCGCTCATCATGGCTCAATACGACCAAGTTACCCGTTTTTGGCGAGGTGAATACGGTAGATACACTGCGAAGATCGATGAAACCACCATCATCAAGTACCAAACCGTATTCTTCATCTGGCTTAACGACTTTCTTGAAATCAGAGAAAAGAGCAGCAATCCCCTCACCTTCGCGGTAAAGAACCTTCTTACCTTTTTTATCTAGCAATAGAATGAACTTGTCGTTGCAGGTCAGGGTAGCCGCAGTAGCAACATTAACAACTTGTGAACCGTCACGAACGAATTTAGCTTGAGTAGTCATTTGGATATCTCCGTTTAATATTAAAAAATTTCAGTACCAGACACCGCGTCCGGTACATCTGAATAAGCTGGAAAGATTTGGAAGAAATCGCGCTTTACGCAGCATCGAGTAAGTTTTTCTCCCACTTCTCGATTTCAGTGCGTAAAAAACGAACACTACGACCAATACGCAGCACTTTAGGTAAGCTGTCTGGCTTACGAGTTACATTGGTTCGTACCGTGGCAGGGTTAAGGCTGTATGCCTCTGCAAATTCTTCGACTGTTAATGCATTTTTCATCGAGTACTCCTTAGTTGAATTGGAAATTGGGCAGCATGGCATCAACAGTCTGCTGTGAGGCTTGTGCTAAATGGATGTTTTGGTAATAGGCGTAACGCTCAGTCATATTCACGTTAGAATGACCAAGGCTTTGCTGCGCGAGACGGATATCGTTCGTTGCAATCAGCATTTGAGTTGCGTAGGTACGACGTAGATCGTGGATAGTGAAAGGTGCTTCTAGCGAACCTTCCGCTTTCATGGCTTGCTGAATGCGCTCCATACAAGCGCGTGGGTAGGCAATGTGCTCGCCTTGATTCTTCAACGAGGGGAACACCCAATCATTGAACGACACTTTGAGACATTTACGGATAAGGCGTTTTGCTGGCTCAGAGAAATAGATGCGCTGCGATTTACCGGATTTGGTCATCGGCAGGAGAGCAGAAGAAAGATCATCCGCAAGCATAGATCGAGTCAGGCTAATCACATTACCAATGCGCATACCAGTTAACAGACTAAGGATTAGTGCGTAACTGTGAATGAAGTTAGGCTCAGCACACGCATGGCGACAAAAGCTTTCCACTTCTTTCGAGGACAACACTCGGTCTTTCTGGTTGTTCTCCACCAGCTTTTTAACGCCCTTTACTGGACTTTTGTCGATAATCTCGTGCTCAACCGCCATCGAGAAAAGTTTCGACAAGAAGGCGTGGTAACGGTTAATAGACGCATTGCTTAGGTCCGAAAGAGAATTAAGAAATTGCTCAACATCACGGCGAGTCACATCCTTAACGCGCTCTTTACCAAACGCAGCCATTACGCGCTTAGAACGGGATAAAAAGGTCTTAGAATCACGGTGATGATTACGACTGTATGGAAGCACAACGTCATCAAAGAGCTGCTGAACCGTCATGCGCGAGCCCTTCTGGTATACCCCAGATTGAACATCAGCGATAAATTGGTAAGCCAACTGATTGAATTCAGCAAACTTCATTTCAGGGCAAGTCCCAAACGACTCGTAGTAACGCTTTCCCTTCCAGCCAAGGCGAACTATCCAGCGCATACTCTTCTCAGTCACAAGGACGCGAAGTCGCGGGTTTTTCTTCCAAGGATACTCAACACCTTGCTCGCCCTTAGCAGGACGAGGCAAGGCATTGAGTGCCTTCTTGTTCATTTCTATAGATGTACTGCTCATATTTTCCATCCAAAATCAGCTTTTTATTGCTGCTTTCTGTCGCAGCAAGGGTTAATACTTCAGTGCAAGAAACTTTGGTTGGATACGTTGTTCAGACATAACAAGGCACAATGATCCCTAACCAAAATTACTTGCGGGCTATCGGATATGTGAAAACGGAAAATGAAAGGTTGCCCTATGGGGACTGGTACTCGACTGAGACTGATTCAATGTAGATGGGTATAAATAGTGCGCACTTAGGCAAAACGGCTTGCTAGACCAAGGTTCAGAAATGTGGCCCTTTATTAAGGCTTATTCACATACTTAAAAGCTTTCTCAACAACCTGCAAGACTCGCTTGTAGCCCCAGTTTGTTACCAACTTACCCTTAGCATCACGGGTTGTTCTCAAACGATACGCGATACTGTTTTTAAGATATTCGCGATCGCCCAGCTCATAGTCAGCAGAATCAATCACACATGCTGTAACACCAGTGAAGTAGTCTGCATTGCCCGAATAATGCTTCGGCTCAGATGTCAAAACAGTATCTTTTACATCAGCTGTAAGTTTCGCAGCTGTAGCATTTACATCGATATTAATACTCATATTTTTTTACCTAAAAATGTTATTAAAAAAACGTTTTCATAAAGAAAACTCATCACTACGCGTTGTAGTTCATGGAAATAATAGACGCTGAAAAAACTTTATCAACCACCTATTTTTCATAAAGTTAAGACCAAAAGCACAGACATAAGATAACGATAAAATCAATCTATTTCTGGAAAAGCGTAGTAACATTTCAATCACAAAGTTTTACGCCTTGAAGAAGCCACGAAATTCCAAGATTCGTTTTTTGTGTAACCTTCATTCTGATTTTTCAACCAAACCATGTATAACTAAATGGAATTATAAATAAAAACATAATGCCAATTAAATCTATAAGAAAAGTGCTTACTCCACTTTGAGCTTGGATATTTCGCATAGTTTTTGCGCTAACTATATTGGGAACAAAATATCTACGGTGGGTAGCATGTGATTAGTTGTTACTGTCTATCCCCATCGAACTAATCACACACCAACCGTTACCCCCTATGCGATAAAGGGAAACTCTCTCCCGCCAATTACGATCAAGAAAAAAGTAGAGACGATAGTGTCTCTACTTTCCAGCTAGATAATGTCTAACTCATCCAGTACACCACCAACAAGAGCACCAGTGACAAAACCGAGTGCGCCGCCGATTACAACGCCTTGAGGCCCATATCGAGTGCCGAGTGTTGCTCCGTATTGAGCAAACTTGATGCCCGTAGATGCGCTTGGTTTCACCCATCGCTGTTTGGGTTTGGAGTAAAAATGTGTTTTCGCCATGGTATGTCCTTTCCTGTAAATATGAGAAAGGGCGATACCACTGATGATATCGCCCTTGTTGATGTCGTATTGCTCTGTTCTAACCGAGAGTCCCCACTTTCAAATCAGAAGCTAGAGCAATACAACAAACCTGTTTTTCGAAATGATTACTTATTGGTCTTAGGCTGGCATTTCGCTGCATCCATGACTTTGCCATTCATGGTTCCACAGGCATCGGCATACCACTCAATACGAGGGCCAGACTGAGAGTAAACTTGTTTACCTGCTTTCCCATTCCAGGATTGTTCTATCTTCGAAATGTCAGCCGGATTACCGCCGAACGTACCGCCAGCGAATGATGAGGTGGTTGCGAATAGACACGATAGACCTAGTAGGATGATTGATTTTTTCATTGTGTTGTTTCCTTGAGAATACGTCATGACGCCATCGGTAAAGGCACCGAAAGCGAGAATGGTTAATAGTTTAAAGAGGGTGTTCGACAGGTTGTGTCGAGACGAGTGAATCAATTTCACTCAGGTTATACATGCCTTGTCAGACATACGCTGTGGCGACCAATAAAAGCGATAGCAATATCAGTAACCTTATGAAGTTTCGCTAGAAATAATCAGAGTTTCTGAAAGCCCGACATGCCCTGACGAGTGGTCTATCTACAATGCGTAGCATGAAAGAACACGACACCCTAGCGAAAAGACTTGGTATTATTTTGACCCGTTTGAATACGGGAGAACGGTTGTATCTGGAAGAGCTGAGTCGGGAATTCGGTGTGAGTGAACGAACCCTGCAGCGTGATTTCAATGAGCGTTTAAATTACCTCCCTATTCAACGCGAAGGTGCGTGTTACTTTCTTGACCCAAAGGTTCTGGGTAGACAAACCAACCACGAAATATCTACGTTACTCGCCAACATGGGACTCGATACGCTGTTTTCAGGCAAGCACTACCTGAGTAACGGCGTGCTGAACAACAAATCTACCCCGCCATTTCTATTCAAGAACCCGCCAATCGAAGACATCAGTGATTACTCTAATGTATTCGAGAAACTGGTTGAATCGGTCCAGAGGCGAAATGTCATCAGCTTTACCTGTGAAGGCAAAACTTACGATGAGTTTCACCCCTACCGCTTGGTGAATGAATATGGATTGTGGTACGTGGCTGGGACTCAGAGAAACCGCCTAGAGTCACTCAGAATCGTGAAAATTCGTGATTTAATCCGCTACGAAGATAAATATTCTCCCGACCCTAGCGTTGAACAGAGGCTCACTGGTCGAGAATATGAAGGGGAGTTACTCAATCCCGTTGAGGTTCTTATACAGATGAGCAGTAAAATGACCGACGCATTCTTGAATGAAAGTAATACCGGCGACTTCCAAGTATTGAAAGAACTGGATTCGGGCAGCCTGCTTATCAGCCACCAAACCAAGAACATTCCTCGGTTACTACGCCAGCTCAAAGCGTGGCTTCCTCATGCCGAAGTACTCTCACCTGACTGGATACGTTACTTGTTAAAGCAAGAGTTACAAACCTATCTGGACTCAACCAAGTAGAAAGCTAGCGCACTGATTGACGGTAAACAGGGACTTCTTGATGGTGGAACGCTGTGCTGTCCAGTTACAGCGACATAATGTTGTTTCACTGGGCCACTACAGCCCACCCTCACCAAGAACTTACCACTATGCGCTGATTTTTAAGTTATTTATGTTGGGTATGGAAAGTGACTCATTTAGCAGAATCACAAACCGATACCGAGAAAGGTAAAACTCAAAATGATGCTGTTTTTCGTCGTTAATTAGAAAACACTAAAATAGTTCCGAAGGAAGCTGCAATTAAATAGGGGGTAAAACCATGATGTCTGATGCACGAACTCTGCTCCAACTCGCTAGCTCAAGCCCGTATCTTTTCCTTGTTGATATAGCCAACTTGTTAAGCTTTGCTGGCATTGGCTATCTACTTTGCTTGATTACCGGATAACTGAGCCATAAATTGAACTTGTCACTATAGATTCCAGTGACAAGTTCCTTTTTTAACCAAGGACAAATGTTCTCCTACTGCAAAAAGAGTGAAAAGTTAGACTAAGAAATCCATTCAACGAGTATTTTCCTAGAATTATTTATTTCAAACATGTTTAATCCCTCCCTCAAAATAAACAACAACTAGGAACACTAAAATGTCTATTCCATTCAATAAATTAGATTGGTTACACAATGGCTGCCAAAGTGAAAAAATCGCCAAATGTGCAGCAGCGGCTCATGCTCATGAAGCGATTACTACTATTGCCGCCTTCTATGCTGACGAAGACCATTACACTATCGAAGCAGGTGCTGAATACCTAGAAAACTATGAAGGCCAAGAAGTATTGTTTCTAGAGTTCAAAGCGTATAGCGATTGTGAACATTCTCGCTCTATCGCCATCATCTACGAGAAAGAAGATCTAGTGATTCACTGTGTTGAGTTTTCATTTGGAAACGAGGATGAGGATAAAGAGGAATACTTTGAGCCAGTTTCTCCAATGACTGTTAAGGGGTTCTTTAGTTACCTGAACACCTTGCCTAATATCAAGAAGCATGTACTACCTTCGAGCCTGGACGAAAAAGAGCAACTATCTTTAAGTATGCTTGAGGAACTGTCTCAATAGGTTTTCTCATATCAACGTAACCATAAGCACTGCCTAAGAACATCAAACTAGGTTATCCCAAATGGTAACGTTGAAAATGTCCAAGTTTTCGCACCGAACTACGAACTATTTACTAAGGGTGCACTCTTGGTGCTGATATTAAGGGAAGCCTTTACCCCCTAGTAGCAGAGATAGCATCAGACAAATCATTCTCTCGGTATTTTATATAGGCTTCCCATCCCTTACTGCTCCCATTGCTTCGACATAGCAATGGGAGCTTTTAATAACAAAACACCTGAACAAACCAACCAAACTCGTTAAAATTAAGACTCCCTTCCTTGGTGTTTCCACCGTCCATCGCAATCCAGCAACTCAATCTCCTCTGAATCCCGAAGGCAACGGATTGGGTAAACGTTGCTAAAACTTACCCCAATGAAAAAGGCTTCCCATCACGCCATGATTAACATGGAGCAATAGGAAGCCTCTGAGTCACTAGGAAGTGAGTAACCAATTTTATGGTTCATATACGGTGCTTTCAACTTGGTTCCGGACGAATGGACTAATCCACGGTGACTTTTATCTCATCGAACACGCCCATTTCCACGTAGCTAAGGAAGTTGGTTTCCCACATCGAATAAAACTCAGCAACGTCATTACTCGTTATCGGTAAATCCGGAACATAGGAAAAACTGGCTGTTTCAGATGAGAAGTTAAAATTCACCTCTTTAACCAGTTCGGGATAAGGACCACCGCAATACGCAAAGTCAGTGATGTAATCAAAGATCCACTGGTCGTTGCAGCGGACAAGTCTGATCTCGATAGGATGAAAGCCACCGTTTTCCGAACTGTAGGATGAATCTCGGAAGTTAAACACGACCGATTGGATCATGGGTGTCCATTTGCCTGATTTGCTGATCACTCGGTTTAAAGCATCTTGAAGATCGATACTGACAGGCAGCAAAAATCTCTCAGTGTTAAAGACTAAGCTCATAATAAAATCTCGTTTAGTTTACTAAGGAAGCACTCTTGTTAGGTGCTCGGTATGAAAAGCCAGAATTGGCTTAGTGGGTAAGGATTGATGTGCTTAGGGGGTTATTCAGCTTTGGTTTCAGCGTCCACGAATGACAGCAGTTCATCACGACGTTGCTCGTAGTCTGGCGCTAGAACGTGGAGAAACACCGATTTCTCCGACTGGATGATAAGACCAAGCCCCCTGCAACAAGCAGCCATAAAACCCGCGTTGTTCGCTGACTGTCCGGAAAACACACACCGCATCACAGAGCTCTTAAACGGCTTATCACCCTGCACATCCAGAACTGCGGTGATATCTTTAAGGGGGATCCATTCCTTGCTGTGTAGACCGCCACCTTCATTGCCCGACATGCGGGTATAGAGCTCGGTTTCCTCGTCATGTAAGGCGATTTCATAGAACACATGATTCTCGGTTTTGGGTGATAACTTCTTCGCTTTACCCTCTCGTACTATATTAGTGAAATGGTCAACTGGTAACTCTTCCACGACTGTTACTTGTTCATTGCTCTCTGGGATTTCAGGTCGAGCCGTTTCTTGTTGTTGGTTTGATTTACGTGCCATAGGACACCTCCTTTAAGATGGGATTGTTCAGGTTTAATTTGGTTTTAAGATTCAGCTTGATCAGCTAACTTGGCGACAGGGAACGTTGGACTGTTCATAGGAGCGCAGCAGTACACGCCACCGCCTTCCATGGTCACTATGGCAACCGCTAATAGCCAAGGACAGTCAGGAGAGTTAAGAATTAGCACCCATTCAGGGTATTCAGATACAAATCGTAGAAAATGCTGGTCTTCTTCGGATTGCTCACCTAACGTTTCGTCTGTATCGGCTTCCTCAATCAAGTACAAGGTAGTACCGACCTCATCCCAGAACGCTTTCGTGCTTTCTTCATCACCGAATGGCTCTATCAGGTGTTCGAGCAGTTTTGCTTTCACACCATCAGGCATTGGTAGTGATTGGATGTCTTCAAACTTGTTTACTGTTTTCATCGTGAATTTCCTTCTAATAATGAAAAAGCCCCTGTTTAGCTCATCGCTAAACAGGGGCTTTTCTAATGTCATTTCTAAATTAACTGGTTAAACCTAACTTCTTCATTCCCAACGTATCTCTGGCTTCGCAGTTACCATATCCGACAAACGAGAGCCAATCTCCCTCCGACGCCCAACAGTCAGCTTCGAATAGCGCCTTGTTGATGACAAGTCAGCGTGATTGAGCTGCTTGGCTATGTCGTGTAACGAAACACCTTGTGATGCCAGAAGACTACCAACAGTATGCCTTGCACTGTGCAGGGTTAGATTCGCTTTATCTCCGGGTATGTCGGGCAGTCCCATCTTGGCTTTAATAGCCTTGAAAGCATGCCTAGGTTGCCCTACTGGTTTACCCTTTTTGCGTCCAGGAAAGAGATACGGGTTATTTGCCACATGCGGAACCGACCTCAAAATCTCAAGCATGTAATCACTCAGATAAATAATGTGGCTACTACCATTTTTCGTATGTGGGATAGTGAGAGATTTCTCTTCCCAATTCACATCGGATTTCAAGCGCAAACGAAGTTCCTTATCCCTCGCGCCAGTCAAAAACAGCAGAACTAGGTACGCGCCGATACTTTTATCTTCATGGTTCAAGGCGTGACTTATGAACTCCTTTAGCTGTGCTTCCGATAAGTAGCCAGTGCGAACGTTATCTTCCTTCAACAAGCTCACCTTGTCCGCGATAAGCGGTGTATCCATCAACTTGTATGCCTGACGGTTAATAGTTTTCAATAGAGCCAAAACGCGATTTATCGAAGCAGGAGCATACGGAGTCCCTTTAATCGTAACGGTATTTTGCATCTCCATTTGTACTTTGATGATATCGGCGGCGGTTAGGTCGTGAATCGAGATATGATGTATCGATTTTGCTAAACGAAATCGCGCTGCGTCGTCCTTCCAACTGCGTTTCTGTTTAGCCAATGGCAGGTACACTTCATCAAAAAACCGAGCTAGGGTCATTGTCTTCTCAGCAGTTTGATTATCACGCTCAAGCTTTGGATCAATGCCTTCAAGGATCTTCTGGCGATACTCTTTAGCAATCTTTCTCAAGGTCACTAGGTCAGTCTCAGGGTGTCGGCCAAGGCTAATCGCTGATTTCCTTCCGGGGATCTGAGGACTGATATACCTCAGTAAGAACCGTTTCCCTCCAGACTTTCCCACTAAGCAGCGAACACCAATAGGCAGTCCACTATCTTTCATAGCTGACAAATTTACTTCGTAATCAGTGGATTTAGCGGTTTTGGCATTGGGTTTAAGGTTGTTTAAGAATGTGGTGGTGAGTCGTTGTGATTTACTCATTCAAACCTCCATTAACTAGATATTCAATTCGTTAATATTTGTTTGAATGGTTGTTTGTTACTGGTACATGCTTCTACTAGCGATATTACAATAATTACGCAAGACTTCCGCGATAGTAATAAAAAACCACCAATAAAAAGGGCATTAACAAGATGTAGTTACTTAATATTTACGTAAATAGCACAACATGATCAAAAACTCGCTTTTCATGCACAAACACCGCTTAAAAAAGACAACTCACAAGGTAATCTTCCGCAAAAATCGCCCTAAAAACAGCCTAAATTTCTTCGATAATTTTACAAATAAAAATAATTAACCATTAATTTCAATAAGTTAAAATTAAACACTTCCGTAAAATTTCCTTTTATCTAACCATAATATGCATTTATAGTCATTTCAGGCTTAACCCAATAACCTAAACAGAGGTGTTTATGTCAGAATCAATAATCCATAATCAAAAACTTGATAAGGACTGCGCTAAAAGCATTGTCGAGCAACTAGTATCTTTGAATATCCCTAGATCAGAAATAGCCCGCAGATGTGGGGTCAATCAGTCCAGAATTAATGGATGGGAAAATGGAGAAAAAGCGGGTAGTGAAAATCTTCAAAAGCTAAGAGCATTGTTAAACCTCCGCTTACCAAACCAAAAAGCGGCAACATTCAAGGTTTCCAAATCGGTGCGTTTAGCTTTAGCTAAAGAAGATCTAGACCTATTTCTAGTGTCGCAAATGAAAGCCTTTATAGGAGAGCTTCCTTCACTTCCCTTCGAGTTGCGGGAGAAATTCGATAGTGCAGAGTCATTAGAATCATTAAATAAGGTTATCGCGACTCAGTATCACTTGTATGTTTGCAAGGAAGTTGATTCTGACCTCTATTTCACTAAAAGACAAGAACATGTGTTTAATCAAATGGCACCATACGTAAAACCATTTGGCGTATTACCATCAAGTTACCAAGATACTATGCACTCAGTACTCGAACAGCTTAAAAAAGCGATTCAAGAGGCAGAAGAACAGATAGTAAAGAAACAACATCGAGAACAAGAAAATCAAAAATTCTTCAGAAGCACCGTTGAACATTCGATTTCAAACACTCTACAAAGAAGTTTTGCACTTCATGCCAACGCTGACATAAACCTTGAAAATGTACAGAAAGAGCTTCTTACTCATATACATAAAGCACTAGAGGACTTTCAATATTCAGGTTCATATTTCTCCCATCCGCTCTCTGAGCTTATTCGTACTATGGAGAGAGTTGCTCAGTTTCTCGATGACAGTCAATTTGGACCTAAGTACGGCACAATGCGACTAGATGGTCAGAATATGTATTACTCTGACTCGATTAAAAAACCAGAAGGTTTTATCGAATTTGATGATATCGAATTCGCAATTGATTCTGCTAAAAAGCTTCAAGGCGACTTTGAAAAGTTCATCGAAGAACAGCAAGAACGCTACTCCGCTCTTTTCAAACTCAAAGAGAAAGAACTGGAGCTCTGTTCCAAGCTGGGTAGCGGCAAAGTATTCCACCAAAAGGTTTGTGAGGCTCTAGCATCTGGTAAAGAACTTGGTGTACAAGATACACGTCTGAGCAACCTAGCGGTAATTGCAGACAGCATTTTGAAATCAGACAAACTACCAATAGCTTTAAATGGGAAAAAATATGAATTAGAGCTATTAAACGGACTCAAAGAAATGCTCAATGATCTAACACCAGAGCCAATCATCCATCCCGTTCAAATAGGTGGTCAATTAGTCTTCTCTAAAGAAAGAGAAACCAAAGGAAAGACCTTGATATATTCGCTAAACAATAATGACCTAGTTCTTCTTCAAGAAGCTAGCATTTGCGACCAACAGCTCTTAACAATAGAACCTAAATTAGCAGCTGAAGAATTACTCACTCATATTGACGACGATATAAGAGATTCAGTTAAACAATCCCTGCTAGAACATGGCTACATGTTTAGTGATGTTGAAGTTCTAGGTTAAAAATAGGCAACCATAGGCACAATAGATATTTCGTGCTTATGGTTACTTCATTCATCTAAAGGAGTCTCTGCCTAATAGTATCCCTGAGCTGGTCAAACTCTTCTGGGAATGACTGAGATAAATGTAGACAAAAACGCTGCATTGTCTCTTCCCTAGATAAGCCCAACTCGTTTCCTATCGTGAAAAATTCTCTATGTTTACCAGATTGCAGTCCTTTGTGACAAATATCCAACAACTCGTCAGTGTCAGTACCTAGTAGTGCTGCTAATGGATCTTCTTTCTTAATGGCCGTTTCAACAATCCACTTCTCTGGCCAAGATTCCCCCGGCAAATAACTCATATGTTCCTTAGCCCATTCTGAAAATTGAATTTCGCAAGAAGTTTCAGACATTTTGTATGCATGTTCGACATTATTCTTCTCAAGCTTTCTCTGGTCGCCATCGAATACTACAAATATGTTTGATTTATTCTCTCGAATAAACTCTGAAGCGAGTTGTCTAGATAGTGCTGCAGCAGAACCAATAACTTCTATAGATAATCTTGAACGCAAATTTCGTGGGAATGCTGAAAGCAATAATGTTTTTGCTACATCGTCCTCTACTAGGATATTTAGCTCTACTAGATATCTATTATTCATTTTAGAAAATGCAAAATCTGGTGAGATTCCCTGACTAACGATAGTTTTCCCATTTATATTTTCTAAAAAAATTCTAGCGTCACTTGGTAAACATGAAAAAACTTCTCTCGAATGTGTTGTACATACAATTTGTAGTTTCCTCTTTTTACAGAGCTCTTTTAGTTCATTAATTAGCTTATACTGAGCTTCTGCATGGAGACCTAGTTCTATCTCATCCACTACTAATAGAGAACCTTTAGGTACAGCATGCATGGTTGAAAACAACTCGAAAAGGGCGTTTTCTCCGGCTCCCATATGAAAGCCTGAATAGCGATGGCCTGCTACGGATACAATAGGTAATCTATATTTTGAATGACTAACATACTTAAATTCGTCATAGCATTTTCCTAATATTCCTCCGACTACATCTCTTACTTCACACTCCCAACCTTGTTCTTCTCCCTGAGCAAATGATCTTACATAACTTTTGGACTGGCTTTTTTCAACGTGCGGAACAATACGTTCAATTCCCATATAGACTACATTGCGATCTACTCTTCCTGAATAGTCATTCCACTTTCCACCACGTTTTTTCTTCCGATTTTGGTAAAAGATTCCGACTCCAGACGGACATTCTTTACTTTTTCTCCAGTTATCATGGGCAATTTTATAATCGATTTTGATCCCTGAATGTGGAACATCCTCAATATGTTGAATAAAAAAATCAGCAAATGTGTAGTAGTTCTGCCGCCTATTGGAAGGATAAAATCCATTTTTTCTATTGTGGAATGCGCAACAAATCATGGCTAATAACGTTGATTTTCCAGCCCCGTTTTTTCCAGCGACAGCAGTTATGGGAAAGTCAATGTCCAAGGAAAATGGTGTAAGTCCTCTTAAACGTCCCTCTGCCAGAACAACTTGGCGTAACAACCCACATGAAAAATCATTAGTAAACCAATTACGCAAATTTCTATCTAAGTGACTTTCTCCATACTTCATAGTAAAACCCTGAGATATAAAAACGATGACAAATGTTAATGTATACATATACATTTAGTGAAGCTCTATGTATATAAACTCTTATCTAACGCAATAACTTCTATAGCACCGTAAAGTCACCATGGTACGACCATGGTTCTTCCAGCCCGCAACCCTTGGTAATACTAGCTTGCGAGTTAGCAGTCACCGGAGTTTGTTGGATTTACTAGGATTCCCTTGGGCACAGATTCGTCATGCGATGAACCATGAATGGACCATGGGAGATTTTTCAAGGCGGATAAAGTGAGTCTATTAGGGCGAGAAAAGGAGCGATAGTAGAAAAGGAAAACTGAGGTAAGCTTTTGATTAGCCTAGATACAACAAAGCCCCGACTTACGTCGAGGCTTTGTTGTATGAATTATGGTACCGGTAGGCGGACTTGAACCGCCACGCCCGAAGGCAACGGATTTTGAATCCGTCGTGTATACCAATTTCACCATACCGGCATCTAGGCTATTGCCTTTGATGATTGGCATTATACGTAAGAAACTAACTGGTGCAATAGCAATATATTGAAAACAAAATCGTTTGCTGAATATTTCGCCATAAAACCTGAACCTGTGCACTGGCTCTCTTTTCAGCTCTGATTGCAACCTATATCCTTGCGGCCATCTAATTAGGAAGACTCGTTCGCTATGAATACAACAACTTTGCCACCAGCTGGCTTTTTTCGCCGTTTAGGCGCGTTAATTTATGATTCATTAATCGTGATGGCCATTCTGATGATTGCAGGTGGAATCGTCGTGGCTATCATGGAAGCATTCGTTGCTGCTGGCTTAATGAGTTATTCACCATATCAAGATGCTAGTGACCTGTTAACTGGTCATCCTATTTGGAGCCCTGTCTATACTTTTTACCTTGCTTTCGCTTGGATATATTTCTTCGTCTATTTCTGGACGCGTGCTGGGCAAACCCTCGGCATGAGAGCGTGGAAGATTATTGTTCGAAGTACCGATGGAAACAGAATTACGGTTACTCAAGCTCTGATTCGGCTCACTACATCATGTTTTGGCCTAGGCAACTTGACCGTTCTGATTGATCCTCAAAAACGCAGTTTCCAAGATATGTGGGCAAAAACTGAAGTGGTTGTACTCCCCAAGGTTCGTTAGGACACAGTCAACTGACGATCAAAAAAGGAAGGCTAAGCCTTCCTTTTTATTTAGAGTTTTCGCCTTAACAATAAGAGTGCAATAGTTAAGAACACCAAACTTGGCGCGATTGCACCAAACACTGGTGGAATACTATAAACCAAACTCAGAGGACCAAAAAATTCACTGGAGATGTAAAACGTAAAGCCCGCGATTACGCCAGATAGAATTCTCGCGCCCATCGTCACACTAC
Source organism: Vibrio ziniensis (assembly GCF_011064285.1). Taxonomy (NCBI): domain Bacteria; kingdom Pseudomonadati; phylum Pseudomonadota; class Gammaproteobacteria; order Vibrionales; family Vibrionaceae; genus Vibrio; species Vibrio ziniensis. Next base: position 388,379 of record NZ_CP049331.1, on the reverse strand, counting down.
GAAGCGGACCAAAGATGAATGAGAGCGCCATCAACATCATAACAGCAATAGAAAATGGTTGAGAAATTTTACGCCAAAACGCCAACTCGTAACGGGATGCATCTTGTTCAGAAGCTTTTAGATAATGTACATAATCATAAAGACCACTTAATGCTAGCTCTTCCGGTTTTACCGTCACAACGGCTAACTTGTCCGGCGCCAAAGCGGTTTTCCAACGGTATTCAGGAAGCGATTGCTTGGAAATCACAATATCGTCATTCATGTCTGTAACGATAACATCTTTCATTAACCAATCATTTTCACCAACATAATCGACTTGCTTTGCTAAAAACACTTGGCGCAGATGTTTATCTTCGTCAAAGCGCCACATATTCATACCATAAAGACGATTTTCTTCTACTTTCCCGATAAAAATAAAATCATTAGCATCTCTTGCCCAAACACCAGTGCGAACAGATAAAATTTTTCCCCCTGATGTTGCAAATAAGCGCAAATCTCGAGCCATTTTTTGTGCTTGTGGTGCTCCCCACTCCCCCAAAAGAGTCACGATGATCATTAAAGGAACCGCAGTTTTTAAAACTGACAAACCAATATCTAACTTTGAAAAACCAGCAGCTTGCATAACCACAAGTTCAGAACTTGCAGCCAATGCGCCTAAACCAATAAGAGCGCCCAGTAATGCGGCCATAGGGAAAAACATTTCAATATCACGCGGAACACTGAGTAATACAAAAAGTAATGCCTGTAGCAAATCATAGCTACCACTTCCAACTTTACGTAACTGCTCTACGTATTTAATGATTCCAGACAAACCCACAAAAGTAACCAGTACTAAGGTGCTCGTGGCTATGATTGTTCGTCCTATATACCAATCTAAAATCTTAAACACGGCTTAAGCTACCTTTTTCTTTTGTTTAAATTTGTCTTTCAACCTTCTCACAGCAACACTATCGAGAACGTTAGCCGTAATAGCAGCTACCAGCAGCGCTGCGTTAATCGGCCACATTCCCACGATAGCAGGAATGCTGCCATCTTCGATTGCAGATTTCGTTGCACTGATAGCTAAAAAATAAGTCAGGTAAATTAATATTGCAGGCCCCATCTTGGCAAAACGCCCTTGGCGTGGATTTACTGCCGATAATGGCACAACCAGCATAGTCAACAATGGGATACAGACGATAAGAGAAATGCGCCATTGTAGCTCTGCTTTCGCTTTACGAGCTGGATTTTTGACTAATTCAAGAGTCGGAATCGCCTCCCAATCACGCCCTTTTTGTTTCACTTCGCGCTGGCCGATTAACCCTTCATATTCGTCAAATCTTGTTACCATATAATCAACACGAGTGGGAACGCCTTCATAACGAGTCCCTTCATACATGCTGATCATTTGTCGACCATCACTTAACTCTTTCACGTTTCCTGAATTTGAAAACATCACACTTGGCAGGATTGAATCACGCGGTGCTAATTGTGCTACAAACACATTTGAAAGCTTTCGGTTTTCTATATTATCGATAAAAACAACAGATGAACCGTCAGGAGAACGTTGAAACTGACCTTTTTGCAATAAATCAACACTATTTTCCGACGCAAGCTGTTCCATCAATTGGGCTTCTTTATCTTGACTCCACGGAGATAGCCACATTGAATTAAAAGCTGCCACACTTGCGGTAATAAGAGCTAAGTACAAGGCAGCGCGCACCAGAAACTTGTTGCCGATACCAGTTGCATTCATTACCGTAATTTCACTTTCAGCGTATAGCCGCCCAAAAGTAAGCAAAATCCCGATGTAAAGACTTAAAGGAAGCATTAATAACCCCATTGCTGGCATATTTAAACCAACAATGGATAAAATCATTCGAGCTGGAATTTCACCGTCGGATGCTTCAGCCAAAACACGAATAAATTTTTGGCTTAAAAACACTAAAAAAAGTACGAAAAATATCGCAAATTGGCTTTTTAGTGTCTCGCGGATCAAATATCTAACAATAATCACGCTGAAATTACCTATACAAAACTTGTTTTTTTGATGGAATCACTATAATTTCTCGTTGAATCTTTTATTTTTTTAATTTTTGACTAACTGTTAGTACACTTAAAAGAGATGATATCCTGTTAAGGATTAAGCAAGTGTAGATACATTATCTAACATTTAGTTCTATTTGTCTTCAATATGTAGGAGTACGCATGGAGTTCAGTGTTAAAAGTGGTAGCCCTGAAAAACAACGCAGTGCATGTATTGTTGTTGGGGTATTCGAACCACGTCGCCTTTCTCCAGTCGCAGAACAGCTAGATAAAATCAGCGACGGCTATATTAGTTCACTGCTTCGCCGTGGTGACCTAGAAGGTAAACCAGGTCAGATGCTACTTCTGCATCAAGTACCAGGAGTACTTTCTGAGCGCGTATTACTCGTTGGTTGCGGTAAAGAGCGCGAACTAGGTGAGCGACAATACAAAGAAATTATCCAAAAAACCATCAGTACTTTGAACGAGACAGGTTCAATGGAAGCTGTGTGCTTTTTGACTGAATTGCACGTAAAAGGTCGTGATACTTACTGGAAAGTTCGTCAAGCTGTTGAAGCAACCAAAGATGGCTTATATACCTTTGACCAATTCAAGACGATCAAACCAGAAACTCGCCGTCCACTGCGTAAATTGGTATTTAACGTACCAACTCGTCGTGAACTAAGCCTAGGTGAACGCGCAATTGCACACGGTTTAGCGATTTCGTCAGGTGTGAAAGCATGTAAAGATTTGGGCAACATGCCGCCAAACGTAGCTAATCCAGCTTACTTGGCTTCTCAAGCTCGTCGTCTTGCTGACGATTACGAAACGGTGACAACAAAAATCATCGGTGAAGAAGAGATGGAAAAACTGGGTATGAGTTCATACCTAGCCGTTGGCCGTGGTTCGAAAAATGAATCAATGATGTCCATCATTGAGTACAAGGGCAACCCTGATGCAGAAGCGAAACCAATCGTTCTTGTGGGTAAAGGCCTAACATTCGATTCAGGCGGTATTTCTCTTAAACCAGGCGAAGGCATGGATGAGATGAAGTACGACATGTGTGGCGCAGCTTCTGTATTCGGTACCATGAAAGCATTAGCGAAACTGAACCTCCCCCTAAACGTCATTGGTGTTCTTGCTGGTTGTGAAAACATGCCTGGTAGCAATGCTTACCGTCCAGGTGATATCTTAACGACGATGTCGGGTCAAACCGTTGAAGTACTGAACACCGACGCTGAAGGCCGTTTGGTGCTTTGTGATGCACTCACTTATGTGGAGCGCTTCGAACCAGACTGTGTTGTCGATGTAGCAACACTCACTGGCGCGTGTGTTATCGCCCTTGGTCACCACATCAGTGGCGTGGTATCTAACCACAACCCTCTAGCTCACGAACTTGTGAATGCTTCAGAGCAAGCAAGTGACCGTGCATGGCGTCTTCCAATGGCTGACGAATACCATGAACAGCTAAAGAGCCCATTTGCGGATATGGCAAATATCGGTGGTCGTCCGGGTGGCGCAATTACAGCTGGCTGTTTCCTGTCTAAGTTCGCGAAGAAATACAACTGGGCACACCTAGATATCGCAGGTACTGCTTGGAAGTCTGGCGCAGCGAAAGGTTCTACAGGTCGTCCGGTCTCAATGCTTGTCCAATTCTTGCTAAACCGCAGTGGCCAAGAGACCGAGGAATAATCCTCATTGATAAAAAGGGCCGTAAGGCCCTTTTTTAGTAATACGGTTCTAAATATAAGCACTATGTCTACAGCAACGTTCTACATTGTTAAAGAAGATAGCCAACAGAGCTCTGAGCAAGGGTTCAATGATTATGTGGTTTATCTCTGCCAACACTTTACCCGTCAGGGAGCTAAGGTGTACTTGCAATGTAATGATAAAGCTCATGCAGAGAGAGTTGCGGAATGTTTTTGGCAAGTGGAAGCGAGTGATTTTGTTGCTCATAATCTAGTGGGAGAAGGTCCGAAATACGGCACTCACATAGAGATTGGTCATGTACGTGTGAAACCTTCTTGGAACCGCCAACTGGTAATAAATTTGGCCGATAATCATACAACCTTTGCGAACGCCTTCACAGAGGTGGTAGACTTCGTCCCCTGCGAAGAAAAAGCAAAACAATTGGCGCGTGAACGTTATAAATTGTACCGCCAAGCTGGCTATCAATTGCAGACAATTGAAATCCAGTATCCCTAAACCTAAAGGGATAACATATAAAGGTTCATCCTTATAGTTAAGCTCTCTTACTCAAGAGAACTCACTTATAGCGATTTACCCAAATATAGAACTTAAATTAACCATCAAGTATCCATTTAAGAGCACTATGGAAAAGACATACAACCCAACATCAATCGAACAAGATCTGTATAAGACTTGGGAAGAAAAAGGCTACTTTAAGCCTCACGGTGACACATCAAAAGACGCATACAGCATCATGATCCCGCCACCGAACGTCACTGGTAGCCTTCACATGGGTCACGCATTCCAAGATACCATTATGGATACCTTGATTCGTTGCCAACGCATGAAGGGCAAAAACACCCTTTGGCAAGTGGGTACTGACCACGCTGGTATTGCAACTCAAATGGTTGTTGAGCGTAAGATCGCAGCAGAAGAAGACAAAACTAAGCACGATTACGGCCGTGACGCATTCATCGATAAAATTTGGGAATGGAAAAACGAGTCTGGTGGCACAATCACTAAACAGCTTCGTCGCTTAGGTGCATCTGTTGACTGGGATCGTGAACGTTTCACTATGGATGACGGCTTCTACAAAGCGGTTCAGGAAGTATTCGTTCGTCTATACAAAGATGACCTTATCTACCGTGGTAAGCGTTTGGTTAACTGGGATCCAAAGCTGCACACAGCAATCTCTGATCTTGAAGTTGAAAACAAAGACGTTAAAGGCAACATGTGGCACTTCCGCTACCCTCTAGCTGATGGTGTTAAAACTGCTGACGGTAAAGACTACATCGTTGTTGCAACTACTCGTCCTGAAACCATGCTTGGTGATACAGGTGTTGCCGTTAACCCAGAAGATCCTCGTTATAAAGATCTTATCGGTAAAGAAATCATCCTTCCTATCGTGGGTCGTCGTATCCCTATTTTGGGTGACGAACACGCTGATATGGAAAAAGGTACTGGCTGTGTGAAAATCACACCGGCGCACGACTTCAACGACTATGAAGTGGGTAAGCGCCACCAGCTACCAATGATCAACATATTCACTTTTGATGCGAACATCCGTGACGCAGCAGAAGTATTCAACTCTAACGGTGAAGCGAGCACTGCATACGGAACTGACATTCCTGCAAAATACCAAGGTGTTGAACGTTTTGCTGCGCGTAAAGCGATCGTTGCAGAATTTGAACAACTTGGTCTTTTAGAAGAAATTAAAGATCACGATCTAACCGTTCCTTACGGTGACCGTGGTGGCGTAGTTATCGAGCCAATGCTAACTGACCAATGGTATGTGCGCGCAGCTATTCTTGCCAAGCCAGCTGTTGAAGCGGTTGAAAACGGCGATATTCAATTCGTACCTAAGCAATACGAAAACATGTACTTCTCTTGGATGCGTGACATTCAAGACTGGTGTATCTCTCGTCAGCTTTGGTGGGGTCACCGTATTCCGGCTTGGTATGATGCACAAGGCAATGTATACGTAGGCCGTACTGAAGAAGAAGTTCGTGCGGACAACAACATTGCTGCTGATGTAGCACTTAACCAAGACGAAGACGTTCTGGATACTTGGTTCTCTTCTGCGCTTTGGACATTCGGCACACTTGGCTGGCCAGAGAAAACAGATGCACTGAAAGTATTCCACCCATCAGAAGTATTGGTGACTGGTTTTGACATCATCTTCTTCTGGGTTGCTCGTATGATCATGATGACCATGCACTTCATCAAAGATGAAGACGGCAAACCACAAGTACCATTCAAAACCGTTTACGTGACTGGTCTTATCCGTGACGAAAACGGCGACAAGATGTCGAAATCGAAAGGTAACGTGCTTGACCCTATCGATATGATCGATGGTATTGATCTTGAGTCACTAGTAACTAAGCGTACTGGTAACATGATGCAGCCGCAACTTGCTGCGAAGATCGAGAAAAACACACGTAAAACTTTTGAAAACGGTATCGAACCATACGGTACTGACGCACTACGCTTTACCCTAGCAGCAATGGCTTCTACAGGTCGCGATATCAACTGGGATATGAAGCGTCTTGAAGGTTACCGTAACTTCTGTAACAAACTATGGAACGCTAGCCGTTACGTAATGATGAATACAGAAGAACAAGACTGTGGCTTCGCAGCCGGTGCAGAGCTTGAATACTCTCTAGCGGATAAGTGGATCGAATCTCAGTTTGAACTCGCTGCGAAAGCGTTCAACGAGCATATCGACAACTACCGTTTGGATATGGCAGCAAACACGCTGTACGAATTCATCTGGAACCAATTCTGTGACTGGTACCTAGAGCTAACGAAACCTGTATTGTGGAAAGGCACTGAAGCGCAGCAACGCGCAACACGTCGCACGCTAATCACAGTACTAGAGAAGACACTACGTCTTGCTCACCCAGTATTGCCGTACATCACTGAAACTATCTGGCAAAGCATCAAGCCACTAGTCGATGGTGTTGAAGGCGACACTATCATGCTACAGGCTCTACCTCAGTACGATGCTGCTAACTTCAACCAAGAAGCGCTAGACGACATCGAATGGGTAAAAAGCTTTATTACGGCGATTCGTAACCTGCGCGCAGAGTACGACATCAACCCAGGTAAACCACTTGAAGTGATGCTGAAGGCGGCAAGCGAGCAAGATGCTGCGCGTCTTGAAGCGAACAAACAAGTACTGGTTTCTCTAGCGAAACTGGAAAGCGTTCGCGTGCTTGCAGCAGGTGAAGCAACGCCAGCATGTGCAACAGCACTGGTAGCGAAATCTGAGCTGATGATCCCTATGGCTGGTCTAATCGATAAAGATGCAGAACTGGCTCGTCTAGAGAAAGAAGTGGCGAAAACTGAAGGCGAAATCAAACGTATCGAAGGTAAGCTAGGTAACGAAGGTTTCGTTGCTAAAGCACCTGAGCAAGTTATTGCTAAAGAGCGTGAAAAGCTTGATGGTTACAAAGATACTCTAGCGAAGCTAGAAGAGCAGAAAGCAACCATTGCTGCGCTTTAATCTAAGCTAACAACCAAACTAAAAAGGCAGCCTAGGCTGCCTTTTGTTTATCTATTAATTCTAAACCACTCGGTTTTGATCTGTTCCTGCAACGAATGCTTCAATGTTATTCATCAGAATCTTTGCTAACTGACTGATGGCAGAATCACTGCCCCACGCGACATGAGGTGTCAGCAGTAAGTTTGGCAGATCCATATTTGCTAACAGCGGATTATCAATATCAGCCGGCTCTTGAGTAAATACGTCCACACCAGCTCCTGCTATTTGACGTTTCTTCAACGCATCCACCAGTGCGAGTTCATCAACCAATCCACCGCGACCGGTATTAATCAGAATCGCATTAGGTTTCATCTGAGCAAACTCTTGCTCCGAAATAATATTTCGAGTGGCTTCACTCAAAGGGCAATGCAGCGAAATCACATCTGACTGCTGCAATACTTTTTCAAATGACAGGTATCCTTCACGACAATCCGAAGCCCCTTTACGTTCAGCGTAAACGACATTCATACCTAGGGCTTTCGCCAGCTCAGCAGTTGCCTTACCTAAAGCCCCACTGCCAATAATGCCCATAGTTGAACCAGCAATATCACCGATAGGATGAGTAAAGAAACAGAACTGTTTATTACGCTGCCATTCTCCAGCAGCGATATCATGGTGATAACCCATCAGATTACGGCGAAGGGCAAACATCATTCCAATGACGTGCTCTGGCACGGAACGGGTCGCATATCCTTGAACGTTACAAACTGCAATCTTGTTCGCTCGACAATACTCAGTATCCACGTTATTCACGCCCGTGGCAGAAACAGCAATTAGCTTAATCTGAGGTAGCTGAGCCAAGATGTCACCGCTAATCACCACTTTATTGGTAATCACGATATCTGCGTTGTAAATGCGCTCAAATACCTGTTCAGGATTGGTAAAGTCGTATTCTTGCCATTCATGTTCAATGGCAAGAGGCGGTAACTCGATATGCTTGGGGATAGTAACTCGATCAAGGAAGACGATTTTAGGGACTGACATGTTTACTCCTTTATAGCCACCTAATAAGCATTACGATTTAGGCAGCGTTTTATAATCTGGCAATTTTCTCTCAGGATCGAAGTGCTGCAAAATTTCTTCCTGTGCTTCGGGATAAAAGTCACAAGGAACAAAAATACTTCGTAACCAATGGCTGCGAGGATGATAGAAACTCAACTCGGCAGCGTGCAGCTCCAAACGGTCTGTAAAATCAATCGCTTCCTGTGGCGCATAAAATTCATCACCAACAATTGGATGACCTAATGCCATCATATGAACACGTAATTGATGAGATCGTCCAGTCACTGGAAGCAAACGAACGACTGTTGTTTTCTCTTCACGCTTAACCACATGGAACATTGTTTGCGACGGTTTACCATTTTCAAAACAAACCATTTGTTTTGGACGGTTTGGCCAATCACAAATTAAAGGCAAGTCAATCATACCCTCATCCTGCTCTACAATTCCCCACACGCGGGCGTAATAGATTTTATGTGTCAGGCGATATTGGAACTGCTTCTTCAACGCCGATTCCATATAGGTGTTCTTGCCAAACAGCATTAAGCCGGACGTCGACATATCTAAGCGGTGAACGACTTTCACATCTGGGTATTGCTCGACCAAGCGACTCCACATGCTGTCATAGTGCTCTTCCAATCTACCTGGAACAGACAGCAATCCAGACGGTTTATTAACCGCAATAATGTAGTCATCCTCATATACCACATCAATCCACGGATCCGTTGGTGGGTGGTATTCAGTCATCGCCATGAAAGTCATCTCAAATAAAAAAATCGGCGCATTATAGCAGCTAAAAAGCCCACTGTTATCTGCAAAATGAAGTAACGATTACAGCGCGGAATACTTCAACCATACGGAATACGAAAAAAGTTTCAAATACTTTGTAAAATTAAATTGACACAAAAAACAACTATGATATTCATGTGTGGTATTGACATTAAAGTCATCCTGACCAGTTAAGCTGGCGGGCTATAAAAAATATATACAACACAACATCACAATTTTAAGGAATAACAAGAATGGAAAACGCCGTATCATATCCATCAGAACAACGGCTATCTTTGTCTCAACTATTACGCTCTCTAGGGCCTGGGATAATGATGGCTGCCGCTGCTGTTGGCGGCTCACATCTCGTTGCATCGACCAAAGCCGGTGCTATTTATGGCTGGCAATTAGCGATACTGATTCTGCTGGTAAACCTATTTAAATACCCATTTTTTAAAGCAGGTGTTCAGTACACCATGGGCACAGGTCAAAGCCTTGTCGAAGGTTATGCGAAGCTCGGTAAACCTTACCTATGGGTATTCACAATCCTTGCGGTTTTCTCAGCTGTAGTAAACACCGCAGCACTCCTGATGTTCAGTGCAAGTTTGCTTGGCTACTTCGTGCCATTTGAACTGTCATTACCAGTGCTATGTGGCATTGTATTAGTAACCTGTCTAGTGATTCTATTCGCTGGCCACTACAAAGCTTTAGACACGCTATCTAAAGTCATCATGGCGGTACTAACGATTGCTACACTACTTGCTGTTGCCATTGCTGCAGCAAACTCTGCACCAGTGAGCGCTGTCGCAGCGGAAACGCCATCACCATGGACTTTAGCAGCCATTGGCTTCCTAGTAGTAACAATGGGTTGGATGCCAGCTCCGATCGAAATTTCAAGCCTGACGTCTGTATGGCTAAAGTCTCAATGTCGCCACCAAAAAGTAACAGCTCAATCTGCACTGTTTGACTTCAACGTTGGTTACATCGGTACTGCAATTCTAGCGGTTGTGTTCCTAGCACTAGGTGCATTGGTACTAAATGGCACAGGTGTAGAATTGTCTAAATCAGGTGTGGGCTTCTCGCATCAGCTTGTAGGTCTTTACGCATCAACCATCGGTGAATGGTCTCGTTACCTAATCGCTGTTATCGCCTTCTTCTGTATCTTCGGTAGTACGATTACAGTTATTGATGGTTACTCACGTGTAATTGCAGAATCACAACGCCTAATCAAAGAAGACAAAGAGCAAAGCCCTAAAGTGCTTCAAGCGTGGATGATTGTGGTTTCAGCAGCATCATTGGCAATCATTCTGTTCTATGCTTCAGCACTGATCCCAATGCTTGATTTCGCAATGATCATGGCATTCATGACAACACCTGTATTCGCACTGTTGAACTACATCCTAGTGACGAAAACGGCACTACCGAAAGAGCTCGCTGTAGGTCCAAAACTAAAAGCACTGTCTATTCTTGGTTTAGTGTATCTATTTGGTTTCCTTGCACTGTTCATCTGGTGGAAGTGGATGATGTAATTTAGCCTGCGACTTTAATTTCAAGTCGTTTGGTTAGAGTACGAATAGATAAACAAAAGGCCTTCTGATGAAGGCCTTTTTATTGGTTAACTTTTTCTACTCAGCTTTTTATACCATCCTAGATAAAAATATGATCAGATTGAGCATCGGCGAGCAGCGAATGGGTGTCAAACGCAAACGTGCATTCATTCGTCCCTGAAGCTCCACCGAGCCATCCATGGCTCGGAGGGTTTGCTTATCGACGCCCATTCACTGATCAGAAAATTTTCCAGAATGGTATGACTACTGAAAATATCGCTTAATTGTGTGCAACCACAATCAGACGAAGGGAATCTAGCTGGTATTGAGCCTGACTGATGTAACCAGAAAGCTCGTTAACCTGCTGTTCAATCACTTCAATCTCTTCATCACGAATGTTTGGGTTCACCGCTTTCAGCCCCTGTAAACGCTCCAGTTCAGAGTTTAAGCTATGCTCCATCTCTTTCAGTGCTTGTTCACGAATCGCTTTTACCTCTTCCACAGCGAACGCTTCACTTGCCGTGATTAAACGATGTACATCATTTTGTACACTGCCAACCAGTTTGCTGGCTAAATGACGATTCACAGGGCTGAGCTGACGGTTAAAGCCTTCAAACTCAACTTGGCTTGAAAGGTTGTTACCACGAGCATCCAATAGAATACGAATAGGCGTTTGTGGTAAGAAACGGGAAATACCGCTGCGTTTTGGTGCTTGAGCATCCACCAAGTACACCAACTCCAATAAAATCGTTCCTACTGGCAAAGACTTGTTTTTCAGTAGTGATACCGCAGATGTACCCACGCCTTCACTCATCAATAAATCGATACCACCTTGGATCATCGGGTGTTCCCAACTGATAAAGTGCATATCTTCACGTGACAGCGCGGTATCTCGATCAAATGTGATCGTCGCACCCTCGTAAGGCAAGCCCGGGTAGCTTGGCACCATCATGTGCTCCGACGGTGTTACAACAAGCGCATTTTCACCGTGGTCATCTTGGTTCAAACCTATGGTATCAAACAGACTTAATGCGAAAGTGACCAGATTGGTATCACCATCTGTCGCCGATATTTTCTCTGCAATCTCCAACGCTCTATCACCACCATTAGAATGCATCTCTAACAGACGATCACGGCCATGCTCTAATTGAGATTTTAGAGTTTTGTTCAACTTCGCAGACTCTTCGATGATCTCTTCCAGATCATCGCTGCCACCAGCCGCCAATGCAGGAACTAAGCGAGATACAAACGCGTCATAAACTGCGCGACCCGTCGGGCAAGTTTCAGCAAAAGCATTTAAACCTTCATCATACCAACGAGCCAGAATACCTTGCGATGTACCTTCAAGGTAAGGAACAAAAATATCAATGTCACGCTGCTGACCGATACGGTCCAAACGACCGATACGCTGCTCAAGCAAGTCAGGATTAAACGGCAGATCAAACATCACCAACTGACTAGCAAACTGGAAGTTACGACCTTCTGAGCCGATTTCACTACAGATAAGAACCTGAGCACCGCCCTCTTCTTGCGCGAAATACGCAGCCGCTTTATCACGCTCAATGATCGACATTCCTTCATGGAATACCGTTGCGCGAATACCTTCACGTTCGCGAAGCGCTTGCTCAAGTTGCAGTGCAGTGCTGGCACGCGATGCAATGACAAGAATCTTATCACTGCGTTTTGCTTTTACTTTTTCAATCAGCCAGTTAACGCGTGAATCAAACTGCCACCAACTTGAGTTTTCGCCTTCAAACTCTTGGAAGATCTCTTCTGGATAGAGCATCTTCATCGCGCGAGCTTCAGGAGTGATCTTGCCGCCAATCAATCCAGACACACGCATAGACGTCTCATATTGAGATGGAATTGGCATCGGCATCAAATGCACATTACGCGTTGGGAAACCTTTCACCGCTGCACGTGTATTTCTAAACAGAACACGACCAGTTCCGTGACGATCCATTAAGTTATCAACCAACTCTTGGCTAGCAGAAGCTTTCTCTTCGTCACTTGCCTGACTTTCCAGCACACGGAATAGCGGCTCTACGTCTTGTTCAGAGAGCAGTTCAGTTATTTGGTTTTTCGCATCATCACTCAACTTCTGACCTGAAAGCAGTGCGCTTACCGCGTCGGCAACTGGCGCATACTGTTCTTCTTCCTGAACAAAGGCTTCGTAATCATAGAAACGGTCAGAATCCAGCAGACGGAGACGTGCAAAGTGACTCTCGCGGCCAAGCTGCTCAGGTGTTGCGGTTAGAAGAAGCACACCCGGTGTACGTTCAGCTAAACCTTCAATCACTTGATATTCACGGCTCGGATTGTCCTGAGACCATTCAAGGTGGTGAGCTTCATCGACAACCAATAGATCCCATTCAGCTTCTAATGCTTGTTCAAAACGCTGACGGCTCTTGCGTAAAAAGCCCAGAGAGCACAATACATATTGTTGAGTCTCAAATGGGTTGTCGGCTTCGGAGAACGCTTCAACACAACGCTCTTCATCAAAGATAGAGAAGTGCAGGTTAAAGCGGCGCATCATCTCCACCAGCCATTGGTGTTGCAGTGTTTCAGGAACCACAATCAGAATGCGCTCTGCACGACCAGAAAGCACCTGTTGATGAATGATCATGCCCGCTTCGATGGTTTTACCCAAACCCACTTCATCAGCCAGCAAAACACGTGGTGCATAACGGCGCCCCACTTCATGTGCAATATACAGTTGGTGAGGAATCAAACCGGCACGCATACCACACAAGCCGCGCATTGGGCTCTTGTGTTGCTGGAATTGGTTAGTCAGAGAGCGGTAACGCAACACAAAATTGTCCATACGATCAATCTGACCTGCGAACAACTTATCTTGTGGCTTATTGAATCGAATTTGGTTGCTTAGAAAGATTTCACGCAGAGCTACACCAGACTCTTCTGTGTCTTCGCGAGTTCCGAGGTAGGTTAGCAAGCCCTGTTCTTCAACTACTTGCTCGACTTTGAGTGACCAGCCTTGTTGGCTATCAATAACGTCGCCGACATTAAATGTCACTCGTGTTACTGGAGCGTCATTGCGAGCATACACTCGGTTTTCTTCTGACGCAGCAAACATAAGAGTAACAGTTCGCGCATCCATTGCTACGACGGTACCTAAACCTAAATCGCTTTCCGTATCGCTAATCCAGCGTTGCCCCAAAGCAAAAGTCATTAATCGACTACCTCATCAATTTGGATTGGATAATTATAAGTAGAAATCTGCCGCATAAAGAATTCAGCTCCTAATTATGATCGCTTTAGGAGAGTGCAGCAGAAAAAGGTCGCTAATCTTACTTGATGGCGTGATACAGGTCACGCTCAATCCCAGCATTTTTTATTCTAGTGTGCGATGACATCAAACTGTAAAAAACCGATGGCATTTCTTAGCTATGAAGTTGCTATACTCAATACAGGTAAACAGATCAAACCGAATCAATATTTGGCACAAAGTCTGCTTATCACAACAGTGAGTATCAACTCGGGTTTGCAGTAAGTCGCAATAGATCGAAAGCCTACCCAAAGCGTACGATTCGTTGCGACCTCTGGATGTAAACATCCTATGAAAGCAAGCTATACGATAGCAAGGAGACGCTTATGGGCGATACCGATCGGAAACTGTTTGTACTGGATACCAATATCCTACTTCATGAACCTCTAGCCATTTACTCCTTCCAAGAACATGATGTGGTCATACCCATGACCGTCCTCGAAGAACTCGACCGAATCAAAGACAGCAAACGCGATGTTGCACGCGATGCTCGTGTAGCGATTCGAGCTTTGGAGAATTTGTTCCACGATGCGACACCAGACGAGATATCAGAAGGGATTCCTTTTACCAAACAAAGCAGTGCGACCGGCACCATTTCAATCTTAGCCGACTATGATGTCCACGAGAGCGTAAAAGCTTTCACCGACAAAGAAGGCGACAACCGTATACTTAACGCTGTACTCCATTTACAGAACAAACGCGCCCCTCGCTCGGTTGTTCTGATCACTAAAGACATCAACATGCGACTGCGTGCCAAAGGAGCAGGTGTACGTTATGTTGAAGACTATCGTACTGACCAATTGATTGATGATGTTCAGTACCTAACCAAAGGTTTCCAAACCAGAGCGGGAAATTTCTGGGATCAGGTTGAGAATGTAGATAGTTATGCATTGGAAGGTAAAACCTACCACAAGCTTGATCGCGAGCCGTTTGAACCCACTTACATCAACCAATATGTTATCGATGAAGAGAGTGATTTTGCAGCTCGAGTGGAGACCATCACCGAAGATAAAATTACTCTGCGCGATATGAGCCGAGAGCGCATGATGCACCGCAAAGCTTGGGATATCATGCCAAAGAACATCTACCAAGCAATGGCGTTAGATGCTCTGCTCGACCCTGAAATTGACCTCGTTATTCTGACGGGCGCTGCCGGTAGTGGTAAAACATTGCTAGCGATGGCGGCGGCATTAGAACAAACCGTTGAGAAGAAGATGTTCGATAAAATCATCGTCACCCGTAATACTCCTGATATCGGCGAGTCTATCGGTTTCCTTCCTGGTACAGAGGAAGAAAAAATGATGCCTTGGCTTGCAGCCGTTACCGATACCTTAGAGGCTCTGCATAAGAATGACCATTGCACCGAAGGTTCTCTAAAATACATTGTTGATAAAGCCAACATTCAGTTCAAATCGATTAACTTTATGCGTGGACGCTCAATACAAGATGCCTTTGTATTGCTTGATGAGTGTCAAAACCTCACGGCTTCACAAATCAAAACCATCATCACACGCTGTGGTGAAGGCACGAAGATCGTCTGCTCAGGTAACCTTGCACAGATAGATTCCCCATACTTAACCCCTGTGACATCAGGACTCACCTATATGGTGGAACGCTTCAAAAACTTTGAAGGTAGCGCCAACATTCACCTCAACGGCGTGGTTCGCAGCCGCTTAGCTGAATTCGCCGAAGAGAATTTATAAGCATTTTTGGTGAGATGTTAAACACATCTCGCCTTTTATTTAAAATAATTATTCACTTTTATAGCATTTCTATGTATAAATAGCCGTACTCGTTATTTGTATCTAAGGACTGAGTCATGGCTTTCAATTTACGTCACCGCAATTATCTTAAACTGCTTGATTTTACGCAGAAAGAAATCCAATTTTTATTGGATCTCTCTGCTGATTTAAAGCGAGCAAAAAAAGCGGGCACAGAGCAAAAAAAACTCATCGGCAAAAATATCGCTCTCATTTTTGAAAAAGCCTCTACTCGTACTCGATGCGCATTTGAAGTCGCCGCTTTTGATCAAGGCGCACAAGTCAGTTACTTAGGTCCTTCAGGTTCACAAATTGGCGACAAAGAGTCGATGAAAGATACCGCTCGCGTACTAGGACGTATGTATGATGGTATTCAATACCGCGGTTTCGGTCAGGAGATAGTCGAAGAATTGGGTAAATATGCAGGCGTTCCGGTATGGAATGGCTTAACAAATGAGTTTCATCCAACTCAGATTCTGGCAGATTTCTTAACCATGCAGGAATACTCTCGTGGTAAACCGCTGAGCGATGTGAAGTTCGCTTACCTTGGCGATGCCCGTAATAACATGGGCAATTCATTGATGGTTGGAGCGGCAAAAATGGGGATGGATATCCGTTTAGTTGCACCAAAAGCATACTGGCCTGACGCCGATTTGGTGCAAACCTGCCAACAATTGGCAGCAGAAAGCGGCGCAAAAATTACCCTCACTGAAAATGTTGTGGAAGGCGTCACAGGTTGCGATTTTCTTTATACCGACGTTTGGGTCTCTATGGGTGAA
The DNA here is from genome assembly GCF_011064285.1 of Vibrio ziniensis. Taxonomy (NCBI): domain Bacteria; kingdom Pseudomonadati; phylum Pseudomonadota; class Gammaproteobacteria; order Vibrionales; family Vibrionaceae; genus Vibrio; species Vibrio ziniensis. Next base: position 372,003 of record NZ_CP049331.1, on the reverse strand, counting down.
GCACCAGAAGCCTGGGATGAGCGTGTCGCGCTAATGAAGCCATATCAAGTCAATATGGATGTGATTAAGGCTACCGGCAATCCTCATGTGAAGTTCATGCACTGCTTACCAGCATTCCACAACGATGAAACCACTATTGGCAAACAAGTCGCTGAAAAATTCGGCATGAAAGGCTTGGAAGTTACCGAAGACGTATTTGAGTCGGACTACTCAATCGTGTTTGATGAAGCAGAAAACCGCATGCACACCATCAAAGCGGTGATGGTTGCAACGCTAGGCGATTAAACGCTAGACGATTAGCTAAGTGATTAATGGCGTAATCGCTTGCGTCACTGGAAACAAAGCGTATAATCCCCAACAATTTGTCTAGGGGGGCCCAATGAAATTGATGCATATTGACTATCGTGCAGCTAAAGATTTCGGTAAGCAAGTACGCTTACAGGGCACACTGTTTTCCCCCGTTGTTGAATTTTAAAGCCTCCCTTATTGGGGGGCTTTTTTATGACTTTAAGAAAATGATAGGGAAGAAGATCATGGCTAACTCGCTTTATAAAAAGCACATCATCTCCATTTCTGAGCTTTCAAGACAAGAATTGGAATTGATTGTTCAAACTGCAGGCCAGCTTAAAGCTGAACCAAAACCTGAACTGATTAAAAACAAAGTCGTTGCAAGCTGTTTCTTTGAGCCGTCTACTCGTACGCGCTTATCATTTGAAACGGCTATTCAACGTATCGGTGGCAGTGTCATCGGTTTTGATAACGGCGGTAATACCTCTTTAGCAAACAAAGGGGAAACATTGGCTGATTCAGTTCAAATCATAACTTCTTATGTTGATGCTTTTGTTATGCGTCATCCGCAAGAAGGTGCCGCACGTCTAGCTTCTGAGTTTTCTAATGGTGTTCCGGTTATCAACGCCGGTGACGGTTCAAACCAACACCCAACTCAAACCCTACTTGATTTGTTTACTCTGTATGAAACTCAAGGTCGACTAGACAACCTGAATGTTGCTTTTGTTGGTGACTTAAAATATGGACGTACTGTACATTCACTTGCACAGGCTTTAGCTAAGTTTGATAACAACCGCTTCTTCTTTGTAGCACCAGACGCTTTGGCGATGCCTGATTACATCTGTGAAGAGCTAGATGAAGCAGGTGTGGAATACAGCTTACACAGCGATATGGAAAGCGTTATTCCTGAACTTGATATTCTGTACATGACTCGAGTGCAAAAAGAGCGTTTTGACCCATCTGAATACTTACACATTAAGTCCGCTTTCGTTTTGACTGCTGCGATGCTTGAGAACGCTCGTGAGAATATGAAGGTGCTTCACCCACTTCCTCGCGTGGACGAAATCACCACTGACGTAGATAAAACACCTCACGCTTATTTCTTCCAACAAGCGAGCAACGGTGTTTATGCACGTGAAGCACTGTTAGCCCTTGTATTGAACGAATCACTGTAATTGGAGACTGTCATGAGTAAAGAAACCAAACTGCAAGTCGAAGCCATCAAAAATGGCACAGTGATTGACCATATTCCGGCCAAAGTGGGCATCAAGGTTCTTAAACTGTTTGATATGCATAACACTCAACAACGAGTGACTATCGGCTTGAACTTACCGTCATCTGCACTTGGACATAAAGATCTACTCAAGATTGAGAATGTGTTCATCAACGAAGAACAAGCGAACAAACTGGCGCTTTATGCTCCGCATGCTACGGTAAACCAAATCGAAAACTACGAAGTCGTGAAGAAGCTTGCTTTGGAACTGCCAGAGAAAATCAACAGTGTGTTTGCTTGTCCAAACAGCAACTGTATCTCACACAATGAACCCGTAGAAAGTAGCTTCCGTATTTTCGAGAAGAATAACGATGTTCGTTTGAAATGTAAGTACTGCGAGAAAGTATTCTCTCGAGAAATCGTGACGGAACGCGAAGGTTAATCAAGCCTTTACCTCTTCAGGTATAAGAGGCAAACTGCTAGGGTCTGTTTCCAACTCGGTATACAGACCCTTTTTATATCAATGTCAGTTCTACGGTATCACACTGACATTGTTAGTTACCTGAATAATAAATGGAATAAGAACCATGACAAAAGTTTTACACACAGAATCTGCTCCAGCGGCAATTGGCCCATACATTCAAGGTGTTGACCTTGGTAATATGGTTTTAACTTCTGGCCAAATTCCAGTAAACCCAGTAACTGGTGAAGTTTCTGACGATATCGCAGTTCAAGCACGCCAATCTCTAGACAACGTAAAAGCTGTGGTTGAGGCATCAGGTTTAACTGTTGGCGACATCGTAAAAATGACCGTTTTTGTAAAAGATCTGAACGATTTCGGTACAGTTAACCAAGTGTACGGTAAGTTCTTCGATGAACACAATGTTGCTCACTACCCTGCTCGTTCATGTGTTGAAGTCGCTCGCCTGCCAAAAGATGTGGGTATCGAAATTGAAGCCATCGCTGTTCGTAAGTAATCTCTTTTGAACACCACTAAACAGCAAAAAGGGTTGCCTAAGCAACCCTTTTTATTCGCCAGTCAGAAGCGGTATTATTTCGCGTTACGCTGAGCGACTTCGTTATCCAGCTCAGCAAGTTTTACTTTCATTGCTTCATAGCACTGGTTTGAAAGATCACGTACAGATTTGTCTTTGTATTCTTCGTAAGACACTGGTGGAAGCATTTCAACAATCACATGACCATTATTCCAGCGGTTTAACTTCAAATGGCGAGTTGAACTGCAAACGATTGGAATCACAGGCACTTCCGCGCCCATAGCCGCATGGAAAGCTCCAGTTTTAAATGGCAATAGACCTCTACCGCGAGAACGAGTACCTTCAGGAAACATCCATACTGATACGTCGCTGTTTTTAATGCTATCAACCACTTGATTAATCGTACCTTTCGCTTTCGTTTTGTTTGCTCGGTCAATCAAAATATTACCCGTTAGCCAGTATAACTGACCAAATAATGGCATCCACGCTAGACTTTTCTTACCAACTGTCACCACTTTTGGTGTCACCGCAGAAGAAACCGTGAAAAGATCCCAGTTATTCTGGTGGTTAGCGATATAAATCGCTTGACCACGCTCGTAAGCATCTTCTGGTATACGAAGTTCCAACTTGATACCAAACACTTTCGACATCGCAGCGAACATACGGCCAAACGTGAAGACATGCTTCGGATTACGAGGGCTTAGTAAGCAGTAACCACATCCGAATACAAACATCACTACAGCAAAGATAGCGACAGCAATGATACGAAGTAATGCAATCATCTGTTTTCTCCAAAGGAGCTTAACAACCTGAGTTCAGGTAATAAATAAAGCTCAGGTCAAAATAAAAAGCCGAAATCATTAGACTTCGGCCTATAAACTAAACTAAAAACTAGCTCGCTGCACGTACGCGCTGAATATTTGCGCCTAGAGCTGAAAGCTTATCTTCAATACGCTCGTAACCACGATCAATATGATAAATACGATCTACGATGGTCTCACCGTGAGCAATGCAACCAGCAATCACTAAACTTGCAGACGCACGAAGGTCAGTTGCCATCACTTGTGCACCACTTAACGACTCCACATCGCCACAAATTACTGTGTTACCTTCGATTTCCGCTTTAGCACCCATACGCATTAGTTCAGGCACGTGCATAAAACGGTTTTCAAAAATGGTTTCAGTAATCACACCACCGCCTTTTGCCATCATATTCAGCAAAGTGAACTGTGCTTGCATGTCAGTTGGGAAACCCGGGTGTGGCGCCGTACGAATAGATACCGCTTTCAGTTGGCGACCTGTCATATCTAGGCTAATCCAATCATCACCAGTTTCGATCTCTGCTCCAGCTTCTTCAAGTTTCGCTATCACCGCTTCTAGCAATTTTGCATTGGTTTTACGGCAAACGATCTTACCCTTAGACACTGCCGCAGCAACAAGAAATGTCCCAGTTTCAATACGGTCAGCTACAACAGTATGTTTACCACCACCTAGAGACTCAACGCCTTCGATAGTTATCGTGTCCGTACCTGCGCCAGTAATTTTCGCACCAAGTTGATTTAAGAATTTAGCCGTATCGACAATTTCAGGCTCACGCGCTGCATTATCTAAAACGGTTTTACCTTCAGCTAATGTTGCCGCACACATGACAGTGATCGTTGCACCAACACTCACTTTATCCATCACAATATGCGCGCCTTTCAAGCGACCATCAACACTCGCCTTTACATAGCCATCTTCTAAAACAATCGTTGCACCTAATTGCTCTAGACCATGAATATGAAGATCCACTGGACGAGCACCGATAGCACAACCACCAGGTAGAGATACCTGACCTTCACCGAAACGAGCAACTAGCGGGCCTAAAGCCCAAATAGAAGCGCGCATGGTTTTGACTAAATCATATGGAGCACAGAATTGATTAATCTGACTCGGATCTACATGAACAGAACCGTTACGCTCTACTTTCGCACCTAAGCGCTTAAGTAGCTCCATTGTAGTATCAATGTCTCTCAAGTGAGGTACGTTAGCCACCTCAACTGACTCGCTTGCCAAAATAGACGCAAACAAAATTGGTAGTGCTGCGTTTTTAGCACCAGAAATGGTCACTTCACCTTGTAGTGGTTTATCTGACCCAATTACTCGAAACTTATCCATTCACTAACCTTAAAGTGACATCAATTTTTTATCGCGAGCCCACTCTGCTGGCGTGAACGCTTTAATAGAAACGGCATGAACATCATTACGCTTAATATATTCCATTAATGGACCGTATATTAGCTGTTGTTTCTTCACACGGCTCATTGATTCAAAGCATTCATCCACGGCGATCACTTCGTAGTGACTACCCTCACCTTTACAATGTATTTCTTGAAGGTTGAGTGCTTGATCCAAGATTTCTTTAAGTTGTGTGCTATCCACAATTCACCCCATTGGAATTTTTATATGTTGAGCCATCAGCTCATCTACATTGCTCAGCTGAAACAGTGTGCGTAGTTGATCTGGCACAAAGCTGAGCATTATATGACAATTTCGTTTTTTTGCATGCTCTATTAGGTGAATCAACATCACCATCCCAGCAGAATCAATACGTTCAACGTTCTGTAAAGAGACTTCAAACTGTTCTGTTTCTGGTTGCCATTGCTGCAATGTTTTCCACAAGAGCGGCACCTTATCACGATCCAGCGCTCCGGTCAGCTTCGCAATTCCTGAATTAACCGTCTGCCACTGCGGATGCATCATTGCGCTTTACTCTCAAATCGAATCGGTTGTTGCGACAAAGCTTCTAGCTCTTTCGCCACAGATAAAATACCTTCTTGGCGAATTTTGCCATTCCATTCAGACTGTTTGCTTGAGAGTAAACTTATTCCCTCTGCAATCATGTCAAACGCTTTCCAGTCACCCGACTTTTCTTTACGTAACTTAAATTCCAACTTAATGTTCGGACGCGGTGTATCAATAATATCCACCTTGATGCTTGAAATTCGGCGATCATCCTCTAGTTGAGGTTCAGGTCCAAACTCAATTTGTTGGTTGGTATATTGAGTCAGCACCTGAGCATAGTTTGTTACCAGATAAGCTCTAAAAGCAGTCACAAACTCGCCCACATCTTCCCTTTTAGCCCCTTTTAAATTAGGACCAAGTAATTTTAAAGCTGCGTACTGATCGTTGACGTAAGGCATAAGCTCTTCTTCAACAATCACTTTTAAATAATCAGGATCTTGCTGAATCTTCGGCTGTTCAGCTTTCAAACGGCTAAATGATTGCTCAGCGACTTGCTTCATCATCTTGTAAGGATCGGTGCGATCAATTTCCTGAGCATTCACTATCCACGAAAAAAACGATACCAATATTATGGTCATATAACGTTTCAACATGGCCTACTCCTTATCCTTGCTATCAGAACCACCTACGCTATAAAGCACCTGACCGATCAAATCTTCTAATACTAAGGCAGATTTCGTGTCTTCAATAAGATCACCATCTTTAAGCATCTCTTCATCTTCAAAAACAAAGCCGGGTATGAGGCTGATGTATTGCTCGCCAATTAGACCAGACGTCAATATATGCACACTGGAGTTTTCAGGGAACTGATCATACTGACTATCAATAGCCATTTTCACAACTGGAAGTAAGCTATCTCTGTTCAATACGATAGACGAAACTCGGCCAACAACAACACCACCCACTTTAACTGGAGCTCTTACTTTTAAACTACCAATGTTGTCAAACTCTGCCTGAAGTGAGTAAGTATCATTCGATCCCAGTCCTTTTACGTCAGCGACTTGAAATATCATTACCAGAATTGCGCAAATTCCTGCTAGCACAAAGCTGCCTACCCAAAACTCTATTTTACGTGTTTGTTGCATGCTTAATTCCCAAACATCAATGCAGTTAATACAAAATCTAACCCGAGTACAGCTAAGGATGAATGTACAACTGTTCTCGTAGTTGCACGACTGATACCTTCTGAGGTAGGAACCGCGTCATAGCCATTAAACAGAGAGATCCAAGTCACTGTAATGGCAAACACAATACATTTGATCATACTGTTACCAATATCTTCACCCAATTCGACTGACGACTGCATGGTTGACCAGAAGCTTCCGTGATCGATGCCTTTCCATTCAACACCAACCAACTGCCCTCCCCAAATACCCACGGCCATAAAAATCATTGCCAACAATGGCATAGATATTAAACCCGCCCACAATCTAGGAGCGATAATTCGTTTCAATGGATCAACCGCCATCATCTCTAAACTGGAGATCTGCTCGGTCGCTTTCATCAAGCCAATTTCGGCAGTTAAAGCTGAACCAGCACGTCCAGCAAATAGTAGTGCTGTCACAACAGGGCCAAGTTCACGTAATAATGACAAAGCAACCATTTGGCCTAAGCTAGTTTCTGCACCGTAATCCACAAGAATGACATAGCCTTGTAAACTCAATACCATGCCAATAAACAGCCCTGACACTATGATTATGGCTAATGATTGGACACCAATGCTATAAAGCTGTTTAACAAGCAGTGGAAAATTTTTGATGGGATGAGGTCGGCCAAATATCGCACCAAAGACCATTAGGCTAGCTTTACCCAATGATTCACAAATAGCTAAAGAACGAGCGCCTAGCTGGCTCACCCATTTCAAACAATCAGCCAACATGGAAAAGATCCTTTTCAATTGGTTGAACTGGATAACGGAAAGGAACCGGCCCATCCGCTTCACCATTTAAAAATTGCTGTACACGAAGATCTTTAGCTTCATACAAATCTTGCGGAGTACCTTGAGCTATCACTTTACCCTCCGCCAGCAAATAAACCCAATCAGCGATACTCATAACTTCAGGAACATCATGAGAAACGACAACAGAAGTCACACCTAGAGCTTGGTTTAAGTTACGAATCAGTTCCACCAATACCCCCATAGTGATAGGGTCCTGGCCAACAAAAGGTTCGTCATACATGATAAGTTCAGGGTCAAGAGCAATAGCACGAGCTAAAGCGGCTCGTCTTGCCATACCACCAGAGAGTTCGCTAGGCATCAGATCGGCTGCACCTCGAAGCCCAACGGCTTCAAGTTTTAACAACACTAAAGTTCGAATCAAAGACTCATCTAGATCAGTATGTTCTCTGATAGGGAATGCGACGTTATCGAATACATTAAGATCCGTAAATAAAGCACCAGACTGAAACAACATGCTCATTTTTTTACGTTCTTTGTATAATTTATTCCGCCCTAGGGTTGGTATATTACTGCCATCAAACCAGATTTCACCTTTCTCGGGTAATAGTTGCCCTCCAATAAGGCGTAACAGTGTGGTTTTACCAATCCCTGAAGGTCCCATAATCGCGGTAATTTTACCTTTTGGAACGTGAAGGCTTATATTATCGAAAATTGTTCGGTTAGCTCTGGAAAAGGTTAAATTATTGATCGTAATTAAGTCAGTGTTAGGCATACTGGCTATTCGCTACTTTGCGATTTTCATCTAGGTAATAAGTCATAATAAGCATATTCCTTTTAAATTAAAAGCACTGTTCAATTACAAAAAATATCTAGGTGTAAACATAAATATCCTTGATCTTTAGAAGAGTTAGTTCATTTAGAAGCTATCTATTTACTCGTGTTCAACGCTAAATGTAGTGTTCATTGACGCGACATTTGTATACAAATTTGCTTCAAATTTAAAAACAATAATTTGGAACTTCAGCTTCCCTTTTCCCCCCCAAAGCGTCAAAATCGGCGGTTACACATTTTAGTCACAGATTAAGTATAGGAATCATCATGATCGAAGCTGTTGCCTTTCTTCTTGTAGGTCTAATCATTTTGGTTTGGAGTGCCGACAAATTAGTCTTCGGCTCTGCAGCATTAGCACGCAACTTCGGTATTTCGCCACTAGTCATCGGCATGACGATTCTCGCTATGGGCTCTTCTGCTCCAGAAATGATGGTTTCAGCAACCGCTGCTCTCAACGGCAAAACAGATACAGCGGTGGGTAACGTGCTAGGTTCCAACATCGCAAATATCGCCTTGATTCTAGGTATCACAGCTCTAATTAAACCACTATCCATCAGCTCGCCAGTTCTTCGTAGAGAATTCCCACTAATGATAGCGGTTACTCTTCTAGCAGGTGCTATCATGTGGAATAACCACTTGGGCTTCTACGAAGGCGTCTTATTGTTTGCTCTGTTCGGTGTATTCATCATAGCCATGTTGAAAATTAGCCGTAATGAACAAAAAAACGGTGATCTTCTTTTAGAAGAGCAAGAATCTGAAATCCCTAATGACGTCACTAACCCTAAAGCTGCAATGTGGATCGTTATTGGTTTAATTTTATTACCTATATCAGCAGGTTTACTGGTCGATAACGCGGTAATTATCGCCAAATATTTCGGTATGAGTGATCTTGTAATCGGTTTGACAATCATTGCTGTCGGTACAAGTCTGCCAGAACTTGCCGCTTCCGTAGCTGGTGTCCTTAAAGGCGAAGACGATATGGCTGTAGGTAATATCGTCGGCTCAAACGTATTTAATATTTTGGCAGTTATGGGTATCCCTGGAATATTGAATCCTTCAATGTTAAGTGAACATGCAATGGGAAGGGACTTCTGGGTAATGCTTGGCGTATCACTTCTTCTTGTGGTGATGGCGCTAGGTAAATCACGCAGTATTAACCGCATTGAAGGAACGATCCTGTGCATGACCTTTTTGGCGTACCAAACTTATCTATTTATGAATATGGCAGCGTAATTGGAGCTTAATATGTCTAAAAACTTTGACTACCGTAGTGTTGCTCAGCAAGTGCTGACAACGGAAATCGAAGCACTACAACAGCTAGACCAATACATAAATGAAGACTTTAGCCGCGCCTGCAACATGATACTAGACAACAAAAACGGCAAAGTTGTTGTTATGGGCATTGGTAAATCTGGCCACATCGGCAAAAAAATAGCAGCAACCCTTGCAAGCACAGGTACTTCAGCATTTTTTGTCCATCCAGGTGAAGCCTCGCATGGCGATTTGGGGATGATTGAGCAAGGCGACATTGTCATAGCTATCTCTAATTCTGGCGAATCTGCGGAAATTTTGTCACTTTTTCCGGTACTAAAGCGACTGAATAACCGCATCATCAGTATGACCGGCAACCCTCAGTCGAACATGGCAAAGCTGTCAGATATCCATTTGCAAGTGACTGTTCCTAAAGAAGCCTGCCCTCTAGGTTTAGCCCCAACATCAAGTACTACAGCAACATTGGTGATGGGTGATGCATTAGCAGTAGCATTGTTACAAGCACGTGGCTTTACAGCCGAAGATTTTGCCCTTTCTCATCCAGGTGGAGCACTTGGCCGTAAGCTACTCATGAAGCTCGCTGATATCATGCATTTCGGAGAAGCTCTACCAAAAGTAAAACCGACCGCACTAGTTAGAGAAGCGCTGTTAGAAATCAGCCAGAAAGGCTTAGGTATGACAGCGGTGACAGATGAAGACGATCACTTAATCGGCATTTTCACAGATGGTGATTTGCGCAGAATTCTAGATAAACGCATTGATATTCATACCGCAACAATCAGTGAAGTCATGACGAAAAACCCTACTGTCGCTTCACCAAATATACTCGCAGTAGAAGGTCTAAACTTAATGCAAGAAAAGCGCATTAACGGCTTAATTCTTGTTGAAGATGGAAAAGTTGTCGGCGCGCTTAATATGCATGATCTGCTAAAAGCGGGAGTGATGTAATGTCTCAAACGGTTGAAACCCTATACGGCGAGATTGATGCCTCCATTCTTGCTATCGCAAAGGAAATAAAACTGTTAATTTGCGACGTCGACGGTGTATTTTCAGATGGTCTTGTCTATATGGGAAATAACGGCGAAGAACTAAAGACATTCCATACTCGCGATGGCTACGGTGTGAAATCCTTGATGAATGCCGGAATTGAAATCGCTATTATTACTGGTCGTCAATCAAAAATCGTCGAAAACCGAATGACTGCACTTGGCATAAAACTCATCTATCAAGGTCAAGATGATAAAGTTAAGGCCTATCACGATATTTGCCAAAAACTGGCGATCCAACCTGAACATACAGGCTATATTGGTGATGACTTAATTGACTGGCCTGTAATGGAAAAAGTTGCACTCAAAGTGTGTGTTGCCGATGGACATCCATTACTAGCTAAACGCGCTAATTATGTAACAACCATTAAAGGCGGGCACGGCGCAGTACGTGAAGTATGCGATGTAATCCTACAAGCACGTAATGAGTTAGACACACATAAAGGCTTAAGTATATGAGTTTGTCTCGTATTCTTTATACGATACTTTTTTTTGTCGCTTCATGGTCAGCTTATTACCTGTACGACAAGGAACAAACTGCAGATATTCAAGTAGCACCTAACACGGAGCTACCGATGTTTAGTGGAATGAATTTGGATAACGTTTCTTACAACGAAAGTGGAGTAAGAAGTTATGTGATCAAGTCTGCACATTTGGATCACTATGCTAAAAGTGGCAGCACCAAGTTTGACACCCCAATATTAAAAATCTTCCGCGAAGGAACCAATCAAGAGTGGGAGATCACAGCAAAGCACGGTATTTTAGCTAAAGATAACGTATTAACGCTGTATGATGATGTTATCGTGAAAAATTTACTAGATGATTCTGGTTTTGATAAGCTCTCGACGTCAGAGCTGAGTATTAACCTCAAGAATCGTGATTTTTGGGCTGATAATCCGGTAGGTTTGAACGGTCCTCAATTTGAAACTAATGGACAGGCAATGAAAGGTAACTTTAGTGATCATTCGGCCGTTCTTTACAACCATGTACAAGGTAGATATGAAACTCTCGCACCTTAGTCTTATTGCTTGCTTACTGAATTCAGGACAGGCTCTGGCTTTATCAACCGATAGCCAACAACCTGTGTACATTGATTCTGATAGCCAACAGTTAGATATGAAAAGTAACCGTGTGACTTTCAGTGGTGATGTGAAGCTGAAACAAGGCAGTATTAATATCAATGCCGATAAACTGATTGTTATTCGTGACGCGAAAACGGGGCAAATTGAAGAAATTGAAGGCTATGGAAATGTAGTGACTTTTTCTCAGCTCACCGATGACGGAAAAACGTTGTACGGAGAAGCAAAAGAGCTGTATTACAAGATGTCAGCTGATGAATTAACTATGATAAATAAAGCTTTGCTGTCTCAAGATGATAGCGAAATTCGTGGCAGCAAAATTCGTTATCAAATTTCATCGCAAAAACTTATTGCTGACGGCAATGGCGGTGGACGAGTATCAACCGTTCTTCAGCCACAAGCAGCATCAAAAGAATAACTATGGCGATCCTAAAAGCAGAACACTTAGCGAAAAGCTATAAAAAAAGAAAAGTCGTCTCTGACGTAAGCCTAAAGGTCGAATCAGGTCAAATCGTTGGATTACTTGGACCAAACGGTGCGGGGAAAACCACCTCTTTCTACATGATTGTAGGCTTGGTGGCGCGAGACGAAGGCACTATAAGCATTGATGATAAAGACATCAGTATTTTGCCAATGCACAGTCGCTCAAGAATGGGGATTGGGTATTTGCCACAAGAAGCATCTATCTTTCGCAAACTTTCTGTGGAAGATAACATTATGGCAGTACTGCAAACTCGTGAAGAACTGAGCAAAGAAGAACGTCAAGACAAGCTTGAAGATTTGCTTGATGAATTCCATATTCAGCACATCCGAAACAGTGCTGGCATGGCACTGTCAGGCGGCGAACGTCGCCGAGTAGAGATTGCTCGAGCTCTAGCTGCGAATCCACAGTTCATATTATTGGATGAACCTTTCGCTGGCGTAGACCCAATTTCCGTTATTGACATTAAAAAAATTATTGAACATTTAAGAGATCGTGGACTGGGAGTCCTGATCACTGACCACAACGTACGAGAAACATTGGACGTATGTGAAAAGGCTTATATTGTAAGTCAAGGGCAGCTCATCGCTGAAGGAACACCGCAAGAAGTACTGAATAACGAACAAGTGAAGCAGGTATATCTCGGTGAACAATTCCGTCTATGATTAATAATCATAGACAATTCTAACAACAAGGTAGTCGTTACTGAATGAAACCCTCATTACAGCTTAAGTTAGGCCAACAGTTAGCTATGACACCACAGTTGCAACAGGCGATTCGCTTATTGCAACTGTCAACACTCGATCTGCAACAAGAGATCCAAGAAGCGTTGGACTCTAACCCTCTATTGGATGTTGAAGAACCAGGAGACGAACTGTCATCAGCTGAAAGTTTGACCAGTAGCCATGAGGAAAAAGACAACAGTACTGAGACCTTAGAGATTGAACCACAAGATAGCTCTGATCTGATTGAGAAATCTGAAATCAGTGCTGAGTTAGAAATCGATACGACTTGGGAAGACGTATACAGTGCTAATACTGGCAGTACAGGTATTGCATTAGATGACGATATGCCTGTGTACCAAGGCGAAACAACGCAAACATTGCAAGATTACCTTTTGTGGCAGCTTGATCTGACGCCATTTAGCGATAACGACCGTTCAATTGCCTTAGCATTAATCGATGCGATTGACGACTACGGCTACCTAACCGTTTCGTTAGAAGACATTCAAGAAAATTTCCACAGTGAAGAAATTGAGCTGGATGAAATTGAAGCGGTACGAAAGCGTATCCAACAATTCGATCCTCTCGGTGTTGCTTCTCTCAACCTCCAAGATTGCCTACTTTTACAATTGGCAACCTACCCTGAAGATACTCCTTGGTTAGACAGTGCAAAACAGATACTGGCTAATCATATCGATCAACTTGGTAATCGCGATTACAAAGTCATATTGAAAGAGACTAAACTCAAAGAAGAAGACTTACGCGAAGTGCTTCAACTGATTCAACAGTTAGATCCACGACCAGGTAGCCGCATTGCTTCGGAACATGCTGAATATGTAATTCCTGATGTATCAGTGTATAAAGAGCATGGCAAATGGATTGTCACCATCAATCCAGATAGCGTTCCAAAATTGAAAGTGAACCAGCAGTACGCCAACCTTGGCCGTGGTAACAGTGCTGAAAGCAACTATATCCGCACCAATTTGCAAGAGGCAAAATGGTTAATCAAAAGCTTAGAAAGTCGAAACGAGACTTTGCTCAAAGTTGCCAAATGCATAGTTGAACACCAGCGTGAATTCTTCGAATATGGCGAAGAAGCCATGAAACCGATGGTCTTAAATGATGTTGCCATCGCAGTGGAAATGCATGAATCAACCATTTCACGTGTTACGACACAGAAATATATGCATACCCCACGAGGTATATTTGAACTGAAGTACTTTTTCTCTAGTCACGTCAGCACTGACAATGGTGGAGAATGTTCATCTACCGCGATTCGTGCACTGATCAAAAAACTGGTTGCTGCGGAAACCCCGGCAAAACCGTTGAGTGACAGTAAAATCGCGGCTCTACTTGCTGACCAGGGGATTCAGGTCGCAAGACGAACGATTGCGAAATACCGTGAATCTTTAGGGATTGCCCCCTCTAGTCAGCGTAAACGCCTGCTTTAAGGCCTAACAGAGAAGGAAAGTCTATGCAAATCAATATCCAAGGCCATCACATTGATCTTACCGATTCAATGCAAGACTATGTTCACTCCAAATTCGATAAACTAGAACGATTTTTTGATCATATAAACAGCATTCAAGTGATTTTACGTGTTGAAAAATTACACCAGATCGCTGAAGCTACGCTCCACGTAAATCAAGGAGAGATCCACGCCACTGCGGATGATGAAAACATGTACGCAGCGATAGATGGCCTAGTGGATAAACTCGTTAGACAACTCAACAAGCATAAAGAAAAGCTAAGTAGCCATTAATCATGCAATTAAGCGAAGTACTTTCATTGAGCTGCACAAAAAGTGCAGTTCAATGCTCTAGTAAAAAAAGAGCCCTCGAAATCATCAGCGAAATCGCTGCCGAATACACCGGTCAAAATGCCACAGAACTATTCGAATGTATGCTCAGTCGTGAAAAGATGGGTAGTACAGGTATTGGTAATGGTATTGCCATTCCACATGCTCGAATGGCATCAAGTGATAATGCCGTTGCGGTATTACTCCAATGCGAAGAACCTATAGAATTTGATTCTATCGATAACCGCCCTGTCGACCTTCTATTTGCCCTACTGGTTCCTGAAGAACAGTGCAAAGAGCATTTGAAAACGCTTTCTTGCATGGCGGAACGTTTGAACGACAAACAAACATTAAAGCAACTTCGTAATGCTCAAAGCGACGAAGAGCTGTACAACATAATGGTTCAACCGCCAATGGTTCAACAACCACAGTAGGTATGCCTTATGCGTTTAATCGTCGTTAGCGGTCAATCAGGTGCAGGTAAAAGTGTTGCGTTAAGAGTTCTGGAAGACTTAGGTTATTACTGTGTTGATAACTTGCCTGTAGTGCTCTTGGACTCGTTTATACAGTCTGTACAAGACAGCAAACAGAACGTAGCCGTTAGCATTGATATTCGTAATCTGCCCAAAGAACCAACCTTAGTTGAAGATATCCTGCAGCAGCTAAAACAGAATAACGATGTCAGCGTATTGTTTCTTGATGCAAGCAAAGAGACTTTACTTAAACGCTATAGCGAAACTCGTCGCATTCATCCGCTGTCACTAAGTGATAAGAAGCCAACTCTGGAACAAGCCATTGAGCTTGAAAAACGCTTATTGGAACCACTTAAAGAGCAAGCTGATTTGCTGCTAGATAGCACAGGTAAATCACTACACGATTTAAGTGAAACGGTGAGAATGCGCATTGAGGGAAGAGAACGCAAAAAACTTGTGATGGTTTTTGAGTCCTTTGGCTTTAAATATGGCTTACCCAGTGATGCCGACTACGTGTTTGACGTTCGCTTCTTACCGAACCCACATTGGCAACCGGAACTTCGCCCACTGACAGGTCTAGATGCTCCGATTAAGTCATTTTTAGAAAGCCATAGTGAAGTGCTCGAACTGAAACAGCAGATTCAACACTTTTTTGAACAATGGTTGCCACTGCTAGAGAAAAATAATCGCAGCTACCTAACCATTGCTATTGGCTGTACAGGTGGTAAACACCGCTCAGTCTATTTGACGCAACAGCTTGGAGAATACTTTTCCTTGTTGGGGCATCAGGTACAAATCCGTCATACGTCATTAGAAAAAAATCACTCTTAGAGGATTCCCTATGCCACAATCTAGCCGCACCGTTCTTATCCAAAATCGCCTTGGTTTACACGCTCGCGCGGCAGTCAAGCTAGTGGAATTAGCCCAGTCCTTTGAAGCGGTACTGACAATTCAAAATCAAGAAGGTAAAGAAGCCACTGCAGATAGCGTTATGGGGCTTCTGATGCTTGAATCCGCTCAAGGTCAGAATGTAACAATTTCAGCAGAAGGCTCTCAAGCAGAACAAGCTTTAGATGCGGTTTGTCATCTGATTGAAGTTAAATTCGACGAAGACGAGTAACTCTCCAAAATTGAGTTTATCTGAGCATGTTGAGATAAGTTCTATCAATAAAACAACTAACCTAACTAACCCTATTAACACAAAGCATAGAAATAACAGTTCCAAAGTCAGCATAGAGTCATAAGCACACAAATAATTAATCTTTGCCAGCAAGTTACTATTAAATAAGGCATAGAATTAAGTTAATATTCTGCGCATTGTAAGTATTCAATCACGAGGAGGAAGCCATGGCCGAGCAAATCGAGTTTGACCAAGCACATAACACCCTCCAAGAAATCACAGAAGCATTAGATAATGGTCGCTTCGTCCATGTCCGTAGACAACTACAAGACATGGAACCGGAAGACATTGCACACCTACTTGAAGCCTCGCCTCGCAAAGCACGTAATGTATTGTGGCAACTGACCGATCCTGAAGATTACGGTGAAATTCTTGATGAACTAAACGAAGACGTCAAAGATGCCTTAGTATCTAAAATGGCACCAGAGAAGTTGGCAGAAGCAACAGAAGGTATGGACACCGATGATGTGGCCTACGTACTTCGTAGCTTACCCGACGATCTCTCTCGTGAAGTTCTTGCTCAAATGGATGCAGCGGATAGACATCGTGTTCAAACAGCACTGTCTTATCCGGAAGATACTGCTGGTGGATTGATGAACACCGACGTTATTACGATTCGTAGTGATGTCGATGTTGACGTAGTTTTGCGTTATCTGAGAATGAAAGGTGAACTACCCGAAGCCACCGATGCACTTTACGTGATCGATGAAGAAAGTCGTTTGATTGGTCACTTATCGCTAACCGCACTTATCACAGCACAAGTGGATGTGTCTGTCAGCGATATTATGGAAGATGCCGACGAAGCAATTAAAGTTGACACCAAAGACTTAGATGTCGCGAGCCTGTTCGAACGTCGTAACTGGATATCGGCCCCTGTTGTGGACGAAAACCAGCACCTTGTTGGTCGTATTACCATCGATGACGTGGTTGACGTTATTCGTGAAGACGCTGAGCACTCAATGATGAGTATGGCAGGTATGGACGACGACGAAGATACCTTTGCTCCTGTAGTTAAGTCTGCGCGAAAACGCAGTATCTGGCTTGGTGCAAACGTATTAGCCGCTCTAGCAGCAGCGTCGGTATCGAACATGTTTGAAGCGACACTCGATCAAATGGCAGCGATTGCCGTTCTGATGACCATCGTCCCCTCAATGGGCGGTGTGGCAGGCAACCAGACGGTAGCACTGGTCATTCGCGGTCTAGCTTTGGGTCACATCGGGGACAGTAACAAGCGCGAGTTGCTACTCAAAGAAGCCTCCATCGGCTTTTTAAACGGCATTCTATGGGCACTGATCATTGGCGCTATTGTCGTTGCTTGGAAAGGAGAATGGATGCTAGGCGGCATTATCTCTGCCGCGATGATGACCAATCTCTTTGTTGCAGGTGTCGCTGGCGTAATGATTCCAGTCATTCTGAAGAAGATGAATATCGACCCTGCTTTGGCCGGAGGTATGGCACTCACAACCATTACTGACGTCGTCGGACTATCCGTATTTTTAGGTTTAGCTACCCTTTTCATCTAATACCATTCTGGATAATTTCCTGGTCAGTGAATAGGCGTCGATAAGCAAACCCTCCGAGCCATGGATGGCTCGGCGGAGCTTCAGGGACGAATGAATGCGCGTTTGCGTTTGACGCCTATTCGCTGTTCTACCGATGCTCTGTCTGATCATATTTTTATCTAGGATATGGTATAAAAGATCTGTTTATCTGAAAGACAAACATAAAAAAAGCGCTGACATTTCATCAGCGCTTTTCGTTTGTTAAGAAATCCGTTGGCTATTCGCCTGCCACTTTCATCGACTCAAGTAAAATAGAACCTGTTTGGATTTGCGAGCGAGTTTCTACATCACTACCCACGGCCACAATTTGGTTGAACATATCTTTCAGATTGCCTGCGATGGTAATTTCCGACACAGGATACTGAATCACACCATTTTCAACCCAGAAACCTGCGGCACCACGTGAATAGTCACCAGTGACAATGTTCACGCCTTGCCCCATCACTTCTGTCACTAATAGACCAGTACCTAGCTCTTTAAGCATTTGCTCAAAGTTCTGTCCTGTCGATTTCACAAAACAGTTGTGAATACCACCAGCATGACCTGTTGGTGTCATCCCCATCTTTCTTGCTGCGTAGCTCGTCAGAAGGTAAGTAGACAATACACCATCAGTGATGATTTCCGTATCCACGGTTCTAACACCTTCACTATCAAATGGGCTTGAAGCAAGACCACGTAAAATATGAGGGCGCTCAGAGACGTTAAACCAGCTCGGAAGAATCTGTTTACCTAGATGATCAAGCAGGAACGATGACTTACGGTATAAGTTACCGCCACTGATAGCCATCACTAGGTGCCCTAACAAGCCTGTAGCAACATCTGCGGCAAACATTACAGGGAATTTGCCCGTCTTAAGCTTTTGTGCATCCAATCGGCTTACTGTTTTCTCCGCGGCTTCTTTACCAACTCGTTCAGGCACCCATAAATCATCACAATGTCGAGCAACGGTATAGCTGTAATCACGTTCCATCTCACCATTTTTGCCTTCACCAATCACACAACAACTGATGCTATGACGGCTAGACGCGTAGCTACCCAATAAACCGTGGCTGTTACCATACACTTTAACGCCATAATGGCTGTCATAACTTGCGCCATCACTTTGCTTAATTCTGTCACTAACATTCAGTGCAGCTTGCTCAGCAGCAATGGCAATTTTAGCTGCACTGTCAGGGTCAATCGCATTTGGGTGAAACAGATCCAAATCAGGGATCTCTTTGACCATCAACTCCTTCGGTGCTGGTCCAGCGAATGGATCTTCTGATGTGTATTTCGCGATATCTAGTGCAGCCAATACCGTTTGCTGAATCGCTTTCTCACTTAGATCAGAAGTAGAAGCACTACCTTTGCGCTGCCCTCGATAGACTGTAATGCCTAAGGCGCCATCACTGTTGAATTCAACGTTCTCCACTTCACACATACGAGTAGAGACACTTAATCCTGTGCTCTTTGTAATCGCAACTTCAGCAGCATCTGCACTGGCTGATGCCATGTCTAGCGCTTTAGCAACTGCGGCTTCAAGTTCGGTGCGCTGCATAGCGACTTGCTGTTTTAAATCCATATCTCATCCAACTATTGAGCTTTCGAATAATGACTTAACCTGAACTTGGGATAAGAAAGACGATAGCTTTTGATTTCTGATTTATAAATCCCACATCACTCAGTACTGCAATTTTAGATGCAAAACGAAGCAAAAACATAAGGCAATAGCCAATCTACTGCGCCAATTTTAACGACATCAGGCGCTAAAAGTGCGGTGATGAGAGGCTTAGATTATCCCGAGTTCAGGTTTATTGGCTATAGAGTAACAAGAATTTCGCTTTCTCCCCACGATTCTTGCTAAAATAGCTGACATATACACCTCAATAGTTGAAGAAAATGGCACGTAAAAACCAAAAAGCTCCTTGGGAAGAAGAAGAGGAGATCATTTGGGTTAGTAAAACCGAAATGAAAAATGACATGACTGCGCTGCAAAAGCTCGGTGAAGAACTGGTTGGTTTGAAATCATCACAGTTATCAAAAATCCCGATGCCTGAAGATCTGCTATTAGCGATCAAAGATGCGCAACGTTTCGACATGGAAGCTAGACGTCGTCAACTGCAATACATCGGTAAAATGATGCGAACCATCGATCCTGAGCCAATCCAAGCGGCGCTGGACAAGTTACGTAACAAGCACTCACAAAATACTGCGGTATTACACAAGCTCGAACAGATGCGTGACCGTATTGTTGAGCAAGGGGATGACGCAATTAACGACGCAATGGATCTCTATCCGGATATGGATCGCCAACGTCTACGTCAACTAGCTCGCCAAGCGAAGAAAGAGAAAGAAGGCAATAAGCCGCCAAAAGCTTCTCGTGAAATCTTCCAAGTACTTAAAGAGCACAACGACACATCGATTTTGTAACGCTATTTGTTGTATTGAAAAAGCCTCACCAATGCCAATTGTGTGAGGCTTTTTATTATTCACCGGCTCTAACGAAGTCACTGAGCAAAGGATGTGAATGTGACGAAGACAGTGCTGAAACTTCGTCAAAAACTTGTACTTTCCCCTCAGCCAAAAATGCAAAATGTGAGGCAATGGCTTTAGCATCACTTAAGTGGTGAGTCACCATAATCACAGTAATATTGCGCTCTGTGGTCAAGCGTTTTACCAAACAGAGCATTTCTTCACGCAGCAAAGGATCTAGTGCAGAAAAAGGTTCATCAAGTAGCCAAATAGGATGAGGTTGGACAAAGCAGCGAGCAAGAGCCACCCTTTGGCGTTGCCCACCAGATAGACTTTGTGGAAGACGATTTAAATACTCATCCACTCCCACTTGTTTTGCAGCAATATCAACAAGCTCTTTCTGTTGAGCGGTTAATTTCAAGCTTGGGTTCAACCCCAACGCGATATTTTCACGCACAGTTAAATGAGCAAATAAGTTGTGTTCTTGGAACAGCATCGAAAATGGGCGCTGATAAGGTTCCTTATCCAGAAGCGACTCTCCCGATACACGCATCTCTCCGCTGTTAGGTTCGATGAATCCTGCGACTAAGCTGAGCAGTGTCGACTTGCCAGCCCCACTTGGTCCCATCAAGGACACAATAGCGCCTTGAGGTACATTCAAACAAAACTCAAACCACTCATTTTGATATTCATAACGTACGTTTTCTAAAACTAACATTCACGACCTCGAGAAGAATGAGCAATAAACAGTTTTTCAATCACGGCAAAGCAGCTAACACTCATTACCAGTAAAGTCAGTGACACCACCGCTGCGGATTCCATTTGATAGCTACCAAGCAGTTGGAACAGGTAAAGGGGTAGAGTTCGGAAATCTTGGCTACCAAAAAGCGCTATCGCGCTGAGATCGCCCATTGAAAGCAGAAAGCTGATAGCAAAAGCATGTGCTATAGGTCTACTCAGCGCTTTTCCTTCAATCCACTTTATTCGATGCCAACCGCGAATCCCTAACGATGCACAGAGAAACTGATATTGCTGCTCAATATGCAGCATCGGTTGAGCCAGACTTTTTAACACATAGGGCAAAGCCATCAAAGCATTCACCGCCACCACGACCCAAAACGCAAAACTGAACGCATCGGTAAAGCTACGCAATAACAAGAATAGTCCCGTACTCACCACCAATCCTGGTGTAACAAGAATGATAGTTCCCGTCAGTTCAAGCATGCTGGCTTTTGTTGTTTGATAACGGATACGCCAAAATCTTGTTGTGATGAGAATGGCGATCCCAGCAACCAAAGCAAACAATGAAGCCAGTAAAGCCACCTGTATGGATGCTAAAAACGCATGCCAGAATTTGCTATCAGTTAATACTGCATAAGCTTGCGAATTAATGCCGCTTAACACCACCATCAACAAAGGTGGGACGACAAGCGCAATAACAAACAGTATCCATGTCCAGTCCCAACAACGCGCTTTGAATGAATCTCGACTAACAACGTGATAGGTAGCTACATTACCTGCTGTAACCGCAACTGGCTTAGCCAGTTTCTGAATTGATAAATACAAAACACTGCACAGAATGATCTGCCAGAGAGCTAACAGCGCACCCGCTTGCAGGTCAAAATCAAACTTGATCGCTTGATAGATAGCTAACTCAATGGTGGTTGATTTGGGCCCACCGCCTAGCGCCATCACTGTAGCGAAGCTGGTAAAACACAGCATAAACACTAAGCCACAAACATGTGGTAACTGTTGACGAATACGAGGCCATTCCACCCAACGAAACTTATTCCAGTGGCTCATACCTAAATGCGCACAGAGCTTATGTTGCTCTTCAGGAATGGATTCTAATGCTTGCAACAATAAGCGACTCGCATAAGGTAAATTGAAGAAGAAATGCGCCAGCAAAATGCCATTTAATCCATAAATGGAAAAAGGTAATTTCAACTCAAACCAGCCTAACGTCTTAGCCAGTATGCCACTGTTGCCGTATATCTCTAGTAGTCCAAACACTCCGACTAACACTGGCAGTACAAGCGTAGTAGCAAAGAGTTTGATAAGCAGGCCTCTTCCCCAAAAATGTCTTCGGTATAACGCATGGGAAACCGGAACTGCAAAGCCGACACTCAGCAACATAGATAGACTTGCTTGATAGAAACTAAATTGAGTCACATGGCGATAGAACGGATCCTGCCAAACCTGCACAAAGTTCAGGCTAGGTGCATGGAGAAGCAAAGCGCAAAGTGCAGAAATGACAAAGGTCGCGACGGCTATCGCGACCCCAATACCAATTTTAGGAACAGTGTTCAAACTCACTTAAACCTTAAAAACGTATACGTTAGAAAGTTAGAGCATTTTGCCATTCACGAATCCAAACTTTACGCTCTTTCGCTACTTCGGCTGCGCTAAAACTTAAAGATTTCTGAGGTACAGATAAAGACTCAAAACCTTCTGGTAACTCAGTCTTGGTTACTGGATACATCCAGTTCCCTGTTGGAATCACCGATTGGAAATCATTACTAAGGATAAAACTCATAAACTCATCTGCTAGTTTTTGATGTTGACTGCTCTTAACCTTAGCCGCAACCTCAACCTGCATGTAGTGACCTTCTGCAAAATCTGCGGTAGCAAAACGTGCGTCATTTTCCGCAATCAGGTGGTAAGCCGGAGACGTGGTGTACGACAACACCAAATCTGACTCACCTTTCAGGAACATCGAATATGACTCAGACCAACCCTTGGTTACCGTTACCGTTTTCTTCGCTAACTGTTTCCATGCATCAGTAGCTTTATCGCCATAGACAGATTTCATCCAAAGTAGCAAACCTTGGCCTGGCGTTGAAGTACGCGGGTCTTGATAAATAACTGTTAGGTCATCTCGGCTTTCAACTAACTCTTTTAGGCTTTTTGGTGGATTAGCCAGCTTATCTTTGTTGTAAACAAAAGCGAAGTAACCATAGTCAAAAGGAACAAAAGTGTCGTCGTTCCAACCATTTGGTACTTGAAGTGATTTGGTGTCCACTGCATGTGGAGCTAACAAACCCGCTTGTTTCGCTTCGACCATAAGGTTGTTATCTAAACCTAATACGATGTCTGCTTTGGTTTTATCGCCCTCTAAACGCAGACGGTTCAAAATAGAAACGCCATCATCCAGAGCGACAAAATTCAAATCGCATCCACATTGTGCTTCAAATGCTTTTTCAATAGCAGGACCCGGCCCCCATTCTGCAGCGAATGAGTCATAGGTATAGACAGTGAGAGTGTTATCAGCAGCGAAGGCTGCACTCGTTGATATTGTAGTAAAGGATAAAGTTGCCAAAGCAATGGCAGAAAGTTTGATGTTCAAGGCTCGCTCTCCTCAGAGCTGACAGGCTTGAGGGAGGACAAGAATAATCCGTGATTCGATTATAACATTCCCAACTCAATTCCTACGCCAGCATTATCTGGTTCAGGTAAATACCACTATTAAAATAATAATGGACTGCGGGTCCCAAGCTCAGCTTGATCTCAGCGCCACTCATTTGATGAATGGTTAGCCCCCCGTGAGTAAGGTGGATTGTAAATGTAAATGAAAAGAGATGCTACTTGTACGTTAACTACGTTGTTCATACCCCCAACGTGGTATAAGAGTTTGCTCAATGCCTAAATGATCCAAAATACGAGCGACCATGAAATCAATCAGATCATCAATGGATTTCGGCTGATGATAAAAACCCGGAGCGGCAGGCATAATGGTCACTCCCATTTGTGACAGCTTGTGCATGTTCTCTAGATGCAAAGTAGAAAATGGGGTTTCCCGAACCACTAACAACAGTTGTCCGCGCTCTTTCATTACCACATCAGCCGCTCGCTCAATAAGATTATCAGACATGCCGTGAGCAATAGCTGCAACACTACCCGTTGAACAAGGACAAACAATCATCTGTTTGGGCGCCGCTGAACCAGATGCAACCGGAGAGAACCAATCCTCTTTGCCACAAACAACCAATTTATCCGCATCACACTGCAGATGTTCAACCAACGCAGCTCTCGCAGCATCAGGCCCACTAGGCAATTTGAGATTATGCTCAGTTGCCAACACAACACGCGCAGCAGAGGAGATCAGCAGATACACGGTGTAATCTGCTGCAAGCAAGCACTGCAACAGACGCATACCATAAGGCGCACCTGAAGCTCCAGTCCAAGCTAAGGTAATGGCTTTAGTCGGCTTCATATGGTTCAAACTCTTTACTGTTTTGCTTTTAGTGCGGCAAGTAGCTTATCGTGAATACCATTAAAGCCACCGTTACTCATCACCAGAATTTGGTCGCCCGCTTGTGCCTCAGTACAAATCATCGCAACGAACTCATCAATATTATCGCTAACCTGAGCAGATTGAGCACACTGGTCTGCCACATCTTGTACTGACCAAGGAATCGTTGCTGGCTGGAATAAATAAACCGAATCCGCTGTATGCAGTGACTGCGCGAGAGTTTCTTTGTGCACACCAAGCTTCATAGTGGCTGATCGAGGTTCCAATACCGCGATGATTTTCTTATCACCCATTTTGTTACGTAATCCGTCCAAAGTGAGTTCTATTGCTGTCGGATGATGAGCAAAATCATCATACACAGCCACACCAGACTCTTCACCTTTCAACTCTAAACGACGTTTGGTATTCACAAAATGCCCTAATGCGTCACATGCCAGATCTGGAGTCACCCCCACATGTCGTGCCGCTGCAACCGTCATCAGTGCGTTACTGACGTTATGGTCGCCCACTAAATCCCATTTCACCGTGCCGACGCGTGTATCTTTGTACAGAACATGAAATTGAGAACCATCTTTGGTGATTTTTTCTGCTTGCCAGTCTGCATTTTCGCCAGTGAACTCAGTTTCACTCCAACAACCACGCTGTAAAACATCTTTCAATGCTTCATCTTGCAGTGGTGCAAAGATACGACCATTACCTGGTACAGTTCTTACTAAATGATGAAATTGACGCTTTATCGCTTCAAGATTGTCGAAGATGTCAGCATGATCGAACTCAAGATTATTCATAACTAACGTTCTCGGGTGGTAATGAACAAACTTAGAACGCTTGTCGAAAAAAGCACTGTCATATTCATCAGCTTCCACAACGAAAAACATGCTTTCTCCCAAACGAGCTGAGATGCCGAAGTTCCCCAACACACCACCAACAAGGAAGCCAGGTTGATACCCACAGTGTTCAAGTACCCATGTCAGCATACTGGATGTGGTGGTTTTACCGTGTGTTCCCGATACAGCTAATACCCAACGGTCATGAAGAAGAAACTCTTGTAGCCACTGAGGTCCAGAAACATAGCGTAGGTTGTTGTTAAGCACATATTCAACACACGGATTTCCACGGCTCATTGCATTGCCAACCACCACCAGATCAGGCTTTGGCTCAAATTGTGTTGTATCAAAACCTTCAATAATTTCTATGCCTTGTGATTCGAGCATAGTACTCATTGGCGGGTAAACATTGGCATCGCTACCAGTAACTTTGTGGCCTAATTGACGGGCTAACATCGCTACGCCACCCATGAATGTGCCACAAATTCCTAAGATATGAATATGCATAGAGCTTAATCTCTTCACGCTTTATTGTATTGTCTTCCATTATCCTGATTCACGTTGTAAAAGCGAGCATCACAGATCAGGGCAATGTAATTTTGTAATAACTCGACATAAAAAATGAGAACTCAATCAGTTACTTCAGTACCCGTAAAAAGATTAAAGACCTAAACTCTTGGCGGGCGCATGTGTCAAAATGAAGTTCCGTGAGAGAACACCTCACAGCCCCACAAAAATCCCCCCGAAAATAGAGTGTTAAGGAAATTACATGTCTGAGATGCGCACCCTTGGTGAGTTCATTGTTGAGAAACAACACGACTTTCCCCATGCAAGTGGTGAACTATCCTCCTTACTGGCTTCAATTCGTCTAGCGGCAAAGATTGTAAACCGCGAGATTAACAAGGCTGGTCTTGCTGATATTACCGGTGCTTCTGGTCAAGACAACGTGCAAGGTGAAGAACAGCAAAAGCTGGATGTTTATGCTAACGATAAATTCAAAGCAGCGTTAGAAGCACGTGACCAAGTTTGTGGCGTAGCAAGTGAAGAAGAAGATGAAGCTGTTGCGTTCAATAAAGAACTCAACAAAAATGCAAAATACGTAGTACTGATGGATCCACTGGATGGATCTTCGAACATCGATGTAAACGTGTCAGTAGGTACTATCTTTTCTATCTATCGTCGCATATCTCCAGTTGGTGGGCCGCCTACCGCTGAAGATTTCCTACAACCAGGTCACAAGCAAGTAGCAGCCGGTTATGTTATCTACGGTTCTTCAACCATGTTGGTATACACAACAGGCAATGGTGTGAATGGCTTTACCTACGATCCTTCGATTGGTTCTTTCTGTTTGTCGCACGAGAACATGCGTATTCCTGAAAACGGCAAGATTTATTCAATCAACGAAGGTAATTACATTCGTTTCCCTACAGGCGTGAAAAAATACATTAAGTTCTGTCAAGAAAATGTACCTGAAGACAATCGCCCATACACATCTCGTTATATCGGTTCTTTGGTAGCAGACTTCCACCGCAACCTGTTGAAAGGCGGTATCTACATGTACCCTAGTACTGAAAGCCACCCTAAAGGTAAACTCCGACTTCTTTACGAATGCAATCCTATTGCATTCTTGATGGAACAAGCTGGCGGTATCGCCTCTGATGGTAAAAATCGTATTCTGGATCTCAAACCAACTGAACTACACCAACGTGTACCTTTCTTTGTTGGTAGTCCTAATATGGTTAACAAAGTCGAAGAGTTTCTAGAGAATTACCCAGACTGATACCTATCGCTTACAAAAAGCAATCAATTACAGAAAAGCGCCGCACATTGGCGCTTTTTTTATCTCTCTTTCATCAGTCAATTACACAATTTTTAACCTACAATTGCATCAATTAGACTTAGGTTTGCTTGGGGATCGCCGCATTTGCGGGTAAACTCTAGCCTTTGCAATGCAGTGGCCGTTTATAGCCCACGCATAACATGTATAACAATAAGTCTTGATTCTTGAAGTCCGGCTAACGAAAAGGAAACCTTTAATGAGCTTAAACAATGTGCCAGCAGGCAAATCTCTTCCTGACGATATCTACGTTATCATCGAAATCCCAGCTAACGCAGATCCAATCAAATACGAAGTAGACAAAGATTCTGGCGCTGTATTCGTAGACCGTTTCATGTCTGCACCAATGTTCTACCCATGTAACTACGGTTACGTGAACCACACACTATCTCTAGATGGTGACCCAGTAGACGTATTGGTACCAACACCATTCCCTCTAATGCCTGGTTCAGTCATTCGCTGCCGACCAGTTGGCGTACTAAAAATGAGCGATGAGTCTGGTGAAGACGCGAAAGTCATTGCGGTACCGCATGAAAAGTTATCTAAAGAATACAACCACATTCAAGATGTAAACGACCTACCTGAGCTTCTAAAAGCACAAATCACTCACTTCTTCGAGCGTTACAAAGACCTTGAAGCAGGTAAATGGGTTAAGGTTGAAGGTTGGGAAGACGCAGCGGCTGCTCGTGAAGAGATCAAAGCTTCTTACGAACGCGCTCAACAAAAATAAGCGTCCGAAGAGAGTAATAGAAAAAGCCAGCTTGTCGCTGGCTTTTTATTTGCCTGAGCACGTACATTAATCAGAAAAAATATCTGTTCCGTGATCCCACCAAGTACCTTCAACGTAAGCTGCTCGGAACTCAGGATCTAACTCGTCACAAACGCCTCGATAAGGACGGCGTAATTTACCAAGCTCAAACGCATCTTGTTCACAGTATTCTTGGCGACCAAGTTCATAACCTTCAAGGTAGCTTGCTTGATACTTGCTACTCACCTTTGTGATTTGTGTGCGGCCAGTCACACCATCTTCATAACCATTCACAAGCCAACTCCCCGCAGAGTTAGGTGGCGTGCTACAACCAGCAATAACAGCAACAGCAATCAATACTAACCATAGCCCTTTCATAAGATATCTCCTTTATCAAGTAACCATCTATATATTAGCCCTTGCTAATGTATTTTTCCGTACAGTTACTGTAAAAAAGAGTAAAGCTTTACTTTACACTCGTTGACACCAATCTCCGGAGTCGATGAGTGCTTCTTGTGAAGTCGCATCTTGGTAAATATATATCCACGCAGTACCAAAAGGGGTTTCAATAGTATCTCGGCGATATTCCACAGGAACATCTTCCAAAATATCTAACTTTGCCAATGTCTCTTCATCAATCAGATAAACTTCCCCAGAAATAGTATGGTGCCCACCCACTAGACCCGGATATGGACCGAGATCGTAAAGTGCGTACTCTGGCTTGGTAACAAATTGTCCCAACAATTGACTGTTAACCAAAAAGCTATGATTGCTTTCTCCTTGACGTAAAGTGCCATAAACAAAAACTAAATGTTGCACTTCCTTCTCCTTTGGTTTTAACAAACCTTAATTCAACTCAAATTGATATAACAGATCAACTGCGCTATCTAAGCCAGATACCGCTTCCACATATAAATCCGTCATTAAACGATAGCGAATGGTAAATTCACCTACTGAATTAAAAATACCTACGCCATATTTCACTTGCAAACCAGGCCTAATATAACCACTTACCGTTACTTGGGATTCATCCCCTGATCCTGCAGTATCGAGTTTCAAATCTTGAACACCAAAAGCGCTGCCAATTTCACTCACAACTTTACCACTTTTGGCTAAGCTTAATCCTATCAATGCCGTAGTCATGGCATCACCACCACTTTCACTATCGATATCTTGACCTCTCAGTAAGTATGACAAAGCATTAGCTTGTGGCATGCTCGGTTCTGAGAATATTGATACAAGAGGTTCCGTCGCAGGGCCTGTTACTTGTACACCAGCAATCACATCATCTTCCGTATTCTCAGGGTTACGGATCGCTTTAATAGAAAGATACGGCTGATCTACTGGACCATTCATCAAGATCTTGCCTTCTTGAATGATCAAGTCTTGACCAAAGGCACGATATTTACCGCCCTGAATATTAATCTCACCATTTACCAGTGGACCTTTATCCTTTTGCACTACATTGACACGACCAACTAAGCCACCTTCTAAACCAAACGCCTGCAGTTTAAAGTCGTCACCAATAGTGATTGTTACATCCGTTTCAATATCAAACGGTAAGGTATTTTGTTCACTGATTGGCGTTAAGTCTTCATTCAACAGAACCTGATCTTTCGACACGCTAACGGCACTTTGAGGTAGCTCTTCAACCACAATTCTACCCCACGGAAGAGTGATATTTCCCGTCACTTTAGCCAATTTTGGCTGCATATTTAGCGTCAAATCCGGTACAACTTTAACTTTTACTATTGGAGGCAAATCCACCAACAAAGATTGGGCAAATACGTGGCTATTTACTTTCCAGTCGTCCAGATTTTGCCAATCCGCATCCCCTGTAATTTTTAGTTCACCATCCTGAGTAAGTACACTCGCATTCAAGTTGGCCTGATAACCAGTGAAATTCAGAGTAACTTGGCCTGATTCCACTTCAACCGGTGAAATATCGCCTTTCACCTGAATATCTTTCACGCTAAGCAAACCTTCAACCTGAGGATGAAGCATGTCACCTTTAAATTTAAGTTCTGACTCAATGTTCGATTTCAAAGAACTGTATTCACCAACCAGAGGCGAGAGAAAATCTAAGTTGAACGTGGAAAGCTTCAATTCGCCTTCCATACGTTTATTGTCTTTGGTCACGTCCGCAATACTAATATTTCCAGACAAATCTCCGTTGTCTGTCATATCAACATTCCAATAGGCTTGCAGGCGATTACGGAGCAAAGTTGCTTGCAAAGAAACTTGTTCCCAGCCCACCTTCAAAGGTTGCTCTAAATCTTGTGTCACGGAGCCTTTAGGCAGGCTCAATTCCAACTTTATTTGAGGTGGTTTATCCGTTTGCCATTTCGCCCATACCTTAGCATTTGCTTCACCATTTACATGGCTTTCTGACGGTATGAATGCTTTGATTTGTTCGAAATTAAATTGGTTAATAGATAATTGTACCTCTCCGTTTTCACCCACTGTCGCAGATTTATCCAGACAAACCGATGAACCGGCTTGAATCCAACAGTGGGCAGCCAAAGTGACACTTTGTTTATCAACATCCACATCTATCTGTGTCGGCTTATCTAAAGACCAAGCACCCTGCTCTGTTTCTACCTTCATGCGGTTGAGTTGACCATCCCATATCAGTGATGGGTTATCTTTTAAAGCACCTTGAATATTCAAACTGGTTGATACGATGTCAGACTTAACTTCCAAACTAAGTTCATGTTTTTGCTGCTCGCCACTAAAATGCATCACAACGGAGTTAATCCGTTGTTCCTGATAAGAAGCGTCCGTTACTTTCAAGCGCAGGTCGGCTTGCGGTTTAGGTAGTGGCGAGACATTACCAGTCAATGTAATGTGTTTTACCTTGGCATCTTGCTGCCAAGCTATAGAGTCTGCATCCAACGAGAGTCTAATTCGTGGTTCAGCTAATGCCCCACGTAATATAACATCGCCCTTCACTTTCCCTTTAAGATCAGGGACCGTTTTTGATAGGTCTGGAAGGTTTAACGACAATGACATACGCCACTCTTTATCTAGCTTGCCTTTAGCTGTCACTTCATTGGGGCCGTGGGCAAGATTGATTCCCCGAGTCGTAACCTCATATTGCCCTTTACCGGAAACATCGGAAGCGTCTATCTGCCCATGTATATGCAATGGATAATCACGGACGACACCATCTATAGCCAATTGAGGAACTTTAACTAACCAGCCGCCTTGAGTTGTTAATTTTCCGGATGTTTCTACTTTACCACTGATAATCCCTTCAGCCTCTGGCCATTGCAGACCTGGCTGAATATGGTTTAGATCCAGTTTCGCTTGCCAATTTATTGACTCATCCCAGTTTGCGTTTATCTCACCGAGAATACGTCCTCCGAGCGTATCAATCTGAATGCGACGTAACGAGATTTCACTTAAATCGCCCTCACCTTCAGTATCAATTGCAACCGTTGGCAGATCTTTCCCCTTCAACTGTCCGTTTAACCCAAGCTGATAATGTTTTAATGATCCTTTGGTATAAACATGAGATGCTGTAACGAAGTAATCTCCTTTGCCCACAAGTGGCCATTGCCCGTGTAGATTCTTTATATCGATATCAAGTGGTAATTGAGATTCAAGCGGTTTAAGTTTGGCGTTAATGCTTGCTTGTACCAACTCAGTCAGTTCAGCTTGTAAACTTAAGTCCGCCACGCTACCTGAAGCTTTTAAACTCAGAGCTTGCCCTTTCGCTTGTTCTAATTTGACTTTAGACGTCAGCTCTAATGAAAGTGGATAACTGTCTTTGAGTTTTACTTTAGTCTTTAGCCACGCATCCACCTCGGGTGTATCTAATTCCAGCGTATCAACAGACACATCATATTGATAAACCTGTGCTTTGAGTCCCAAGTGGTTTACAACCACAGGCGTTTCTTGATGAAGCGTAAAGTTATTGATATCCAAACGAGACAAATCGAATCGCAATGGAATCAAGATATTAGGCAACACTATCGTCTTTGGAACACTTTCTGACTCAGGCTTTGGCTGCTCAGGTGTAGGTTCAACAGTGCTGTTCGCTAAAGTCACATCAATGTGATTCCACACGGTTGTACCTATGGTGAGATTATTACCTTGGAATGATGCTTGGGTAGAAAAATGCTGCCAAGCAATACTATTACCTAAGATATTGAGTTCAATATCATTCAGCGTTAACCGATTGAGGCGAATAGGAACTGGAGTAGTGATGTTCGTCAGAGGCTGAGACTCTGTTTCCTCTGCGATTTCGTCGCTTTCCGGCAATGAAGGTAGAGATAACTTTAAACCAGACAAACTAATGTCATTGATACAGATAGACGGCTCTAAAAAGCAGTTGGCATTGATAGCAAGTGTCGCACTTCGTAACTGCATATCCACATTTAGCGATGAGTCAACAAAGCGAACATCATTTAGCGTGAATCTTGGAAACAGAGAACCATAGGTCGATTTCACTTCCAACTGAGGGACAAACTTATTCACGCCCCATAAGGCGAAGTTAAGGCCAGTGTTGGTAAACAGAAGTCCAGCGATAGACAACACTAGCACGATTAACAACGCTATAAATCCAAGAGAAATCCATTTGCTCCATTTCAGAGCCAGCTTAATCATAACTCGGGCCCTAGCGCAAAGTGCACTCTAAATCGCTCGCCAGGATCTGAATCCAATCCCCATGCAAAGTCTAAGCGGATAGGTCCGACAGGAGAAACCCAACGAACGCCAAATCCTGTTCCTGTTTTCCATAGCGGGGTGTAATCGAAAGCGTCACCCCCATCAATAAACACAGCTCCCCACCAGTTTCCAGTTAGGCGATATTGATATTCTACGGAGCCTGTAAGCATATATTTCGCACCCGCTAAAGCGCCACTTTCATCAAGAGGTGAAATGGATTCATACTCATAACCCCTTAAGTTGTTATCACCACCAGCAAAAAAGCGCAGAGATGGCGATAACTTATCAAAATCTTCTGCAAAGTTAGCACCTCCGCCAAGACGAGCCACAGCCCGATGGTTACTTCCAACACTGCGGATCCAAGAGGTTCCAGCTAACACCCGGACTAAGTTTGTTTCAGAAACCACAGCATCAGAACCATATTCTATTGTGATTGTTTGCTTGTCGCCCCAAGTGATTAACGAGCCATTTGCTCGAGTTCTGGTACGGCTAAAGGTAAAACCAGGTAAAAGAAACTGGCCGATATCATCAAGCAAACCTTGCTCATAGTTCTCAATAAGATAACGAATATACATAGTTCGGTGCCAACCACTGTCGGCTACCCAGTGCCTTTCCAAGGCTAAGTTTGATTCCAAACTTTTAGTATCTTGGTTATCTTCCTTTTTCAAACCATACTGAATTCGATAGTACTCATGCAAAACATCGTCAAGAGGAATCTTATAGCCTGCTGTAATATACTGTTCTGGTTCTGAAATAGAGAAACTGCTGTCAAAACTGTGTCCGCGCGAGTTAATCCACGGTTTTTTCCATTTAAACGTCCCTCTTACACCAACGTCGGTTGAATAGCCAATCCCCGTTTCAAACTGATTTCGTGATTGTGGTGAAACCGAAACTTTCATCGGCAACTCGCGACCTCCGTCTAAACGGCTCAGATCAGGCTCAACAAATACAGAAGAGAACCAATCAGTGTTCGATAAATTCTGGTTATGCTCACCAACTTTTGAAACTAAATATGGATCCCCTTCTTTGTAGGGTTGTAATGACGCAACTCGATTCTCGTCAATCTGGCTTCCCGTTATGCTAGTCGCACCAAATTTGTAGCGGATGCCACTGTCATAATGCATACGTACAAACGCTTGGTTGAGTTCCGGTGCCACTTCCAAACGACTCGTAATATAGGTGCCGTTAAAATAGCCTTTTTGCAGCGCTAAGTTGCGTAATGATGATTTCAAGCTGTCGTATTGACCATGATTCAGCGGCTCACCTTGCTTAAGGCCACTTTGATTGATAACGCGAATGAAATCAGGGTCGTTCTCAGCTTCACCCGTGATCACAATATCAACCAGCTTGAGTCGAGTCACTTCACCAGCAGCAACACTAATAGCCAGGACTTCTCCAGATTTCTTTACTTCAAATTCAACTTCTGGATGGTAATAACCAAGTGCATTAAGAGCTTCGGTAATGCTTTTTTGCAGACGCGACTGAAAACGTAATTGAGTAGAGTAGTCCGACTCTGGAATTGAAGAGAGGTAAGCATCGACGTTGGCTTTTAATTCTTTGTCTAAGCCATCAATCTCCAAGCTAACTTTGGCGAAAGAAGAAGCAGAAAAGAGTAAAGCGGCGAATAGCACTGGTAATGATTTTCGTCTCATGCTTAATTATGGCGTCGTTATACTAGGCTTATTGTTGAGCAATAGTGAAATCATACCGCCAATGTTCACAATAGTCTGTATGAAATCAGTCAATTATCAGGCCTATCGCTATTTAATTAAAAATAATCATCGCAAGCCTGCATTTTCAACCCCAGCTTTTAAAACAAAGGAAGTCCCATGTTAGACAAACAAACTATGGTTACGGCAGAAACCGCACTGCCAGGACGCGAAACGCCAATGGCTGTCGAAGACACTCACTTTGTCAATCAAACAAGTTTAAGCTCAGAACCCAAAGTAGGTGAAGAGCAGATCCTAATCGGCATGGGTTGTTTTTGGGGTGCAGAGCGACTGTTTTGGGGCCTAGAAGGTGTAGTTTCGACTTCGGTAGGTTACTCAGGTGGCTATACCCCAAACCCAACCTATGAAGAAGTGTGTACAGGTCATACTGGCCACACTGAAGTTGTCCGAGTGATTTACCAACCTAGCGTAATATCACTAAAGCAACTACTTAACCACTTCTGGGAGCGTCACGATCCTACTCAAGGTATGCGACAAGGTGGCGACTTAGGTACTCAATATCGTTCAGCTCTTTATGTTTACAACAATGAGCAACAGTCAGTTGCAAAGCAGAGCAAAGAAGAGTACCAAGCATTACTTTCAGAGCAAGAGAAAGCGCAAATCACCACAGAAATTCTTCCTGCAGGTCCATATTACTATGCTGAAACCTACCACCAACAGTATTTGGCGAAAAACCCTGAAGGCTACTGTGGTTTAGGCGGCACCGGTGTGTGTTTCCCTCCAAGCCTAAGTCAGTAATCACTAACTGAAAGCGATAAAACTAAAATTGCAGGCTCAGTCCTGCAATTTTTACGTATCGTTAAAATGTACCAAAATTTCTGTGCTATACCTTCAGAGCTTATAATAAAGGAATCAAACACATGAAAATGAAAGCACTACTGCCGCTTATCTTCGCTTGCTCTCCAGCGATCGCATTAGCACACAACATTCAGCTAGATAGTTCTGTGCCAAACGTGAAAGTCGATAAATACGGTGAAATACTGGTTGAAGGTAAAGACACTGCATTCCAAACTTGGAATAGCGAACAAATGAAAGGTAAGGTTCGCATCATTCAAGCTATCGCAGGTCGCAGCGCTGCAAAAGCAATGAATGCAGACCTAATGGCAGCGATTACCGCCGCTCACTTCCCTGAACAAGAGTACCAGACCACGACCATCATTAACCAAGATGATGCTATTTGGGGAACGGGATCTTTTGTTAAGTCTTCAGCACAAGACAGTAAACTGGAATTTCCTTGGTCGTCGATAGTGTTGGATGAATCTGGTAATGTCGCGAAAAGTTGGGACTTAAAACCTGAGTCTTCCGCAATCATCGTCCAAGACAAACTAGGAAAAGTTCTGTTTGTTAAAGAAGGGGCGCTCGACACGCAAGAAATTAAACACGTACTTGAGCTAGTAAAAGTGTCGCTTTAATTTCGTTGTCACATTGAGGTGAGAAGATTTTCATTCTTACCTCAATCATCACTTGCCTGATTTTTTAATTGTTATACTATAACAATTCTTTATTTGAACCCTGTGATATCAATGTTCTCTAGCCTTCACTCATTACGTATTAACGCTAAGGTAGTCGCT
The DNA here is from genome assembly GCF_011064285.1 of Vibrio ziniensis. Taxonomy (NCBI): domain Bacteria; kingdom Pseudomonadati; phylum Pseudomonadota; class Gammaproteobacteria; order Vibrionales; family Vibrionaceae; genus Vibrio; species Vibrio ziniensis. Next base: position 336,292 of record NZ_CP049331.1, on the reverse strand, counting down.
ATTCCGGCTATCTTATTGATGATATGGCTAAATATTGCATTTATTGAGCATCAATTAGATACATCTCCACCCCATCACAGTGAACATCATTGCCAACTCTTTTCCTGTGCAAGCCATGCTTTAGCGCAGCATCTTCCTGAGTTACCCATTTGGATATCTCACAACTACCTTGAACCTGCCACTCAGATATTTCGTATTTCAACGTTGTATCTGGCTTATCTTGCACGTTCACCACCAACTCCAGAGTAATCATTCACGTTTAAACCTATTTACCACTGAATTTACTATTTTTTATTTTGGAGTTTCTAATGTTTAACAAACCACTATTAGCGCTTAGCATCACAACAGCATTGACCACTAGCGCTTTTGCTCAAGAAGAGTTTCGTCAACATGAAGCCCATGTACATGGTCATGTTGAATTGAATATTGCTCAGGATGGGCACGATCTGTTGATGGAAATCACAGCACCGGGTGCAGATGTCGTAGGGTTTGAGCATGCTCCTGAAAATGACGAGCAAAACGCTGTTCTTGCTAAAGCGTTAGAAACTTTGGGTAAAGCTGACGCTGTCTTTGCTTTGTCACCAGCTGCGAAATGCCATATTGAAAGTACCAACGTTAAGCACAATTTGGGTGGAGAACACGAAGAGCATGAGGATCATGACCACGAAGGACACGACGATCATGCTGACCATGACCATAAAGACCATGATGACCACGCAAAACATGACCATGATTCGCACGAAGGTCACGAGCATGAAGAAGGCAGTTCACATGGTTCATTCACTGTGCAGTACAGCTTCCATTGTGATGACATCGCTAAACTGAACAAAATTGAAATTCAATGGTTTAGCTTGTTCCCTGCAACTCAAGAAATCGACGTGAATTTGCTGACAGACAAAGTGCAAACCGCGCTGGAATTAAAACCAAGCAATGCCATCATTTCTTTGTAAAAATTCGTTTGTAAGCTTGAAAAAATGGGTAAGCAACCACTTACCCATTTTTCATAGGGAGCAGTGATGTCCAGTAATCAATTCGATTCAAACCGTCCGGTGATCGAACTTAATAACGTTATCTTTCAATGGCCCAACAGCGATAGTGCAACGCTTGATATCAAGCAGTTAAGCGTAATGACCAATGAACATGTGTTTATTAAAGGTCCAAGTGGCTGCGGGAAATCTACCCTGCTCAGCTTGCTGACAGGGATAAATGCAGCGACTCAAGGTGAAGTACAGCTACTGGGTAGTAACCTAACTCGCCTTTCTTCCAGTCAAAGAGATGGTTTTCGCGCTGACAATATTGGCTATATTTTCCAGCAATTCAATTTATTACCATATCTCTCAGTGATAGAAAACATTGTTCTTCCTTGCCAGTTTTCCAATCAGCGCAAAAACAATGTCGTAGGCTCTCTCACCGCAAGAGCCCATGAACTTTTAGATAAACTGCATTTGCCGAAATCTGTGCGCGCAAAGCCAGTGATAGACCTCAGCATCGGTCAGCAGCAACGCGTTGCCGCAGCGCGAGCATTAATCGGTGAACCCAAGATTGTTATCGCAGACGAGCCAACTTCCGCTCTCGATTACGATAATCGTAGCGCTTTCATTGAACTATTAATGGATGAAGCTGACCGAGTTGGATCCACGTTGGTGTTTGTTAGCCACGATCCAACGCTAGAAAGTCTCTTTGAGCGAGTCATACACCTGCCAACACTCAACCGAGCAGGAGGCCAACAATGAAAGTGATCGCCAGTTTAGCGTGGAAAAGTTTACTTAATCGTAAAACCACAGCTCTGCTAACCATTATGACGGTGGCTATTTCCGTTATTCTCCTGATGGGTGTTGAACGTATTCGTACGCAGGCAAAAAGCAGTTTCGCCAATACCGTATCAGGAACCGATCTTATCGTCGGTGGTCGTTCTGGTCAGGTGAACTTACTGCTCTACTCAGTATTTCGCATTGGCAACGCCACCAACAATATTGACTGGAAAAGCTACCAAGAATTTAGTCATCATAAATCCGTTAAGTGGGCGATTCCTATTTCATTGGGAGACTCGCACAAAGGTTTCCGAGTTATGGGAACTAACCAGAGTTATTTTGAACACTTCCGTTATGGAAGTAAGCAACCACTCACTTTTACTCAAGGTAAAGAATTTAAAGGCTTATTTGAGACGGTTTTGGGCTCTGATGTTGCCAAGAAACTGGGTTATCACATCGGCAGTGAAATTATTATCGCTCACGGCATCAGTGATGTCGGTTTCAGCCGTCACGACAACTTGCCTTTTAAAGTGGTAGGCATTCTTGCGCCAACCGGCACTCCTGTAGACAAAACTGTGCACGTTTCTCTGCAAGCCATTGAAGCGATCCATGTTGGTTGGGAATCTGGTGCACATTTAGGTCATTCACCAACTCAAGCAGAATTAAAAAATCGTGATTTTGACCCTAAACAGATCACAGCAATGATGATCGGATTAAAATCCAAAATTCAAACTTTTGCACTGCAAAGACAAATTAATGAATATAGAAAAGAACCACTTAGCGCGATTATGCCGGGTGTCGCATTACACGAGTTATGGGGCATGATGTCAGTGGCTGAGCAGGCGTTGATGGCGGTATCGATTTTCGTTGTCGTCGCAGGCTTACTTGGGATGCTCAGCAGCCTGTTAACCAGCTTGCAAGAGCGCAGACGTGAAATGTCGATACTAAGAGCTATGGGCGCAAGGCCAAAACATGTATTCTCCCTGCTAGTCAGTGAAGCAAGTGTCTTAACTTTGCTCGGAATTACTGTTGGTCTTGTCGGTTTATATGGCTTGCTGGGTATCGCCGCGCCATTGATTGAAAGCCAATACGGTATTCAGATCGAACTCAATGGAATTACCCGCTACGAATGGCAGCTTCTTGCTTATGTGCAGAGTGCTGGCATCTTAATTGGGTTTATTCCAGCAATCAGAGCTTACAGACAGTCACTCAGTGATGGTATGACGATCAGGCTCTAGTGTAGGAACAAATATGAAACAACTGCTTTTAAGTTTTATTCTGGTACTGCTACCAGCTTTTACAGCGACAGCTCAAAGCGCTGAGGATGTTCTAACTTTAGATTGGATTGACTTGGTGCCAGAAAGTGAGCGCAACCAGTTCAATCAGCAAGGTATGCCAGCGGCGAATCATGATGGTGAGGCTCCGGCGCAGCAGTCTCAGCTAGGGGCGGTTCGCCCTGAGTTAAATGGCAGCACGGTAAAAATTCCGGGCTTTGTTATCCCTTTGGAAGGCGATGAAAACACAGTCACAGAATTTTTGTTGGTTCCTTACTTTGGCGCCTGTATTCATGTACCGCCGCCGCCGCCAAACCAAATTATTTACGTGAAATTCCCACAAGGAGCACCAATCCAGCAACTTTGGGATGTGGTCTACGTGATAGGAACACTAAAGACTGAATCTATGAGTCTTGAACTGGCAGACACGGGCTACGTCATTGAAGGTACAGAAATTACCGAATACGACGACATGTGAAAATTGTTAAAAAAATTAAGCACCTGCTTAATAGCTAAACTCTAAGAAATATAGGTTGATAAATATCCTAACACCGATAGATATACCGCAAAGAGTAAAGCTGTAGACAGGTGCTTTTTAAATCTATTATCTTTCCAATACTTCATAAGCACCTCACAAACACTATAACAATTTTAACAACTTATTATCATTTATGATAGCGCAAATTTCTGCACATTATTCAATAGTTTCACTAGCCGACTCTAGTATTACGGGGTACATTTTATTTCATGTCTGCAAGCAGCCTCAGGAACCCCATGGCCGAACAGAAACAACCTGTTGTGATTGAGCACGAAGCAACCGCGGAAAACAGCCAAGAGAGTAAATCCCACTATGTTAAAGATAGCGCTAGCCGTATCTATGCTATCGCTCAGCAACATGGTGTTGATGCTTTGCTACATAAGATCCCTCCGCAAAAGACACCTTTAGAGCGAGCTTTAAAGCGTGAGCAAGAGATCAAAGCGCAAAAACAAAAGAACCTAGAGCAAATAGTAAAACTGGCTCATGTTTCTTGCAGAAATGAAACCGCTGGCGATCCGGATCAAGACTGGCTGTACCGTTTTTTCGAAATGGCGCAGGATATTCACAACTCTTCAATGCAACGTCTCTGGGCGCAAGTGCTTAAACGTGAAACCACCAATCCTGGTTTCACCTCAATGAAGGCACTAAAAATCCTCAAAGATATGGCGCCTAAAGAGGCGCAGATTCTTCAACGTGCAGCGGCGTTGGCTTGCAGTTTTGGTACAGATTCGAGCTTAAAGCTTCTATTTGGTATGAAAATGCCAAGTGGAGTATTCAGTCTCAGCAAAAGAGACTCAGTCACAACCATCAATATTGGTAACCACCAACTGCCCTATTCAAGTTTACTGGTGCTGATTGAACTCGGACTGGTACACGCAACTGAGTTGGAATCCGGTGAGATTGAGCTAGACCCACCACTGTTACTTACCTATCAAGGTACTAACTTGTCTTTACAGGCATCGACTAAAGGTGTGAAGCTGCTCTACTACCGCTTTACCCCAACAGGTAACGAACTGTGTCGCTTACTTGGGCACAAACCCAATTCGCAGTATTACGATCAGATAGTCGCTATGCTAAGCCAGAAATTTACTGTGCATACCGACGTGAAAAGTTCTATACATCACACGGTATAAAAAAAAGTATCCACCGGCATAGCCGGTGGTTTTTCATATGCGCCTATAAGGCTCTCCTACTGGCAGCGCCCTAGCAGGCGCGTAGTGATCTGACATTTGCATATGACTATTTCCTGCGGCCCGCAAACGGGCTACCTGAATACGGGAGCGACAATTGCTCTCCCATTTTATCCTGCTCTAGTTGGTGCTTTATGTAATTCTGTATCTTGCTCGTATTCTTACCTACCGTATCTACATAATAACCTCGGCACCAAAACTCACGATTCCGATATTTAAACTTCAAATCCCCGAATCGTTCATAAAGCATTAGGCTACTTTTACCTTTCAAATACCCCATAAACGCTGAAACACTCATTTTGGGCGGTATTTCTAAAAGCATGTGGATATGATCCGAGCAACATTCCGCTTCAAGAATGTTCACATTTTTCCATTCACATAGTTTCCTCAATATTTCACCTATTGCTCTACGTTTTTCTCCGTAGAACACTTGTCTTCTATATTTCGGTGCAAAGACTATGTGGTATTTACAGTTCCAGCGCGTGTGCGCTAAGCTCTTTTCGTCCCCCATTGGGACCCCCTTTCAATTCTTAATTAACTCTTGTAGTTGCCAGACCACAAGACGTTTTTATCAAATTGAAAGGGGTTATATAACTGATTTATAGCTGTAAGCTTTACGGAACCCCCAGCCTAGCTGGGGGTTTTCTCTATACAATAAAAAAGTCAGGCGAAAGGCCTGACTTTTTTGTTATTGCGGACATCTATTGAAATATGATTTTGCGCTTTGCCATTTCGGCAATACACAAATCAACCAGAGTATCGATACTCTCTTCACCCGCAGGTAAATCAATTTCAGGTGCTAGAGGCGCTTCATAAGCAGAATCTATCCCTGTGAAATTGGCAATTTCTCCAGCACGAGCCTTCTTGTACAGTCCTTTAGGGTCGCGCTGTTCACATACTTCAAGCGAGGTATTCACATACACCTCAACAAATTCACTCTGCAGCAATAAATCACGCACCATTTGACGTTCAACTCTGTGAGGAGAGATAAATGCCGTCAGAACGATAAGTCCTGCATCCGCCATTAGCTTTGCCAGTTCACCGATACGACGAATGTTCTCACGCCGATCTTGCTCCGAAAATCCGAGATCAGAACACAAACCATGGCGAACATTATCACCATCCAGTAAATAGGTGTGATAACCCAACTGAGCAAGGCGCGTTTCAAGTGCGCCTGCAATGGTTGATTTGCCTGCACCGGAAAGCCCAGTGAACCAAAGTACGGCAGGCTTTTGCTGTTTCAATTCTGCACGCAGGCTTTTATCTACAGCGTGTTGATGCCAAACGACGTTCTCGTCTTTCACACTTGATGCAGAATCCATGACATTTTCCTTTTTCATCTGACATTTAAGACTTTAGCAGTTGGCTAAGATCTTTCGCATCCCAATGCGGGAAATGCTTGCGAATCAATGCATTGAGCTCTACTTCAAACGCCGAAAACTCACCTTGCTGTTGTGCTACGTTTTGCAAACTGTCACGAATCAATCTGTCACGAACCAGCCCAGCACCAACAGTAACGTTAGTCAGACGGTCAATCACAATGAAACCGCCGGTATCTGCACAATCGAGATACTTATCGAGAGCAATCGGTGCGTTAAACGTCCATTCACATAAACCAATACCGTTTAGCGGTAGTTCTTCAGTCTGAAAAGTAGACAAGTTATTGATATTGTACTGATGACGAATCGTCGTGATCTGTCCAATGCTCTTCTTACCTGCAATCTTAATATCGTATTCACGACCGGCTTTTAGAGGCTGCTCAGTCATCCACACCACATCGGCAAGTAGGTGGTTGGTTGATTCAATTTGAGCATTCTCAAGTACGATAAGATCACCGCGACTGATATCAATTTCATCAGCCAGAGTTAAAGTTACCGCTAAACCAGCTTGTGCCGTATCCAAATCACCATCGAAAGTAACAATACGTTTAACTGTAGAAGTTTTTCCTGACGGTAACGCTTTAATTTTGTCACCAACACTGACTGAACCCGATGAAATAGTGCCCGCGAAACCACGAAAATCAAGATTTGGACGGTTTACATACTGCACAGGGAAGCGGAACTCACCGCTGCCTTTCTCATGGTCAATATCCACGCTTTCCAGTAACTCAAGCAGAGACGGACCTTTATGCCAGTTGAGGTTTTCACCTTTCTCAACAACGTTATCACCTTCCAAAGCTGAGATAGGGATAATTTGAATGTCAGTTTCACCTTGCAGGTGCTTAGAAAACTCCAGATATTCTGCGCGAATCTCTTCAAAACGCTCTTGTGAGTAATCCACTAAATCCATCTTGTTGACTGCAACAATGAAATGTTTCAAGCCCAATAGGTTAGAGATAAACGAGTGACGACGAGTCTGATCCAAAACGCTTTTACGCGCATCAATCAAGATAACTGCCAAATCACAGGTCGAAGCGCCCGTTGCCATGTTGCGAGTGTATTGCTCGTGTCCCGGTGTATCTGCAATGATGAACTTGCGCTTCTGCGTTGAGAAATAACGATAAGCCACATCAATGGTGATCCCTTGTTCACGTTCTGCTTGCAGACCATCCACCAGCAAAGCAAGGTCAGGACGAGAGCCTGTAGTACCAACACGCTGGCTGTCAGAGTGAACCGCCGCAAGTTGATCTTCATAAATTTGCTTTGAGTCGTGTAGCAGACGACCAATCAAAGTACTTTTACCATCGTCTACTGAGCCACAAGTTAGGAATCTAAGTAGCGATTTGTGTTGGTGTTGATTCAGGTAACCTTCGATACCGAGCTCTAGAAGCTCTGCTTGAACTGCACTATTCATTCTATTTCCTTAGATCCTTAGAAATAACCTTGGCGTTTTTTCAATTCCATCGATCCCGACTGATCGTGGTCGATCGCACGTCCCTGACGTTCACTAGACGTTGCTACTAACATCTCTTCGATAATTTCGGTAAGAGTGTTGGCTTCAGATTCGATCGCTCCGGTCAGCGGGTAACATCCCAAAGTGCGGAATCGAACGCTCTTATGTTGAACTTGTTCGTGAGGTTGGATCTCCATACGCTCATCATCCACCATGATCAACATGCCATCTCTTTCAACCACAGGTCGAACCGCAGCAAGATACAGAGGAACAATCTCGATGTTTTCCAAGTAGATGTATTGCCAGATATCCAGTTCAGTCCAGTTTGACAGAGGGAACACGCGGATACTCTCACCCTTGTTGATCTGACCGTTATAGGTTTTCCAAAGTTCTGGACGTTGGTTTTTTGGATCCCAAGTGTGGTTTTTATCGCGGAATGAATACACGCGCTCTTTTGCACGAGACTTCTCTTCATCACGGCGGGCACCACCAAATGCAGCGTCAAAACCGTACTTATTCAATGCTTGTTTCAAGCCCTGAGTTTTCATGATGTCAGTATGCTTTGACGAACCATGAACGAATGGACTAATGCCCATGTCAATACCTTCTGGGTTCTTATGTACCAAAAGCTCAAAGCCATACTTTTTCGCTGTTGCGTCACGGAACGCGATCATGTCGCGGAATTTCCAGTCAGTGTCAACATGAAGAAGAGGAAATGGAATTTTGCCCGGATAGAACGCTTTACGCGCCAAATGAAGCATTACGGATGAATCTTTACCGATAGAATACATCATCACAGGGTTTGCAAATTCCGCAGCAACTTCACGGATAATGTGAATGCTTTCTGCCTCAAGCTGTTTTAAATGGGTTAAACGTTGTTGATCCATTTTGCGTGCTTCCTTTTAGCTGCCTTATGGCTTGTCGGGCTTATGATTTATAAAATTCTTATGATTTATAAAATTACAGAGCCCAACGAATAAATGTGTTTATGCGTATTGGTACTGTTCTTGACGAGTTGAGCTGTCGTTGAACCATTGAAGTTTGTCAGCCAAGGTCACAACCTCACCAATCACGATTAACGATGGCGATTGCGCATGGACGGCTAGTTGTGGCAATTCACAAAGCTGACCGCGAAAAACCTTCTGCGTCGCTTGAGTACCACGCTCAATAATCGCAATCGGTGTTGATGCATTTCGACCATGTTTAATAAGCTGCTGAGCGATGGTGCTTGATTTCATAAGTCCCATGTAAATCACTAGGGTCTGATTACCCCTCGCAAGCGTAGACCAATCCATCTCTTCCGCTTCTGCTTTTAGATGGCCTGTAACAAACAACGCTGACTGAGCAAAATCACGATGCGTCAGTGGAATACCGGCATATGCTGTTGCGCCCGCAGCAGCTGTAATTCCCGGAATCACTTGAAACTTGATACCCGCTTCAAACAGCACTTCCAGTTCTTCGCCGCCACGACCAAACATGAAAGGATCGCCACCTTTAATACGAACCACTCGATGACCTTGCTTGGCAAAATCCACTAACAGTTGATTGGTTTTTTCTTGGGGGACGCTATGGTGGCCTGCGCGCTTACCCACACACACCAGAATAGTATCCGAGGGTACAAGCGCCATGATGTCGTCAGAGACAAGGTAGTCGTATAAAACTACGTCGGCTTGTTGCAGCAAATTAAGCGCTTTAATCGTCAGCAGTTCAGGATCTCCCGGTCCAGCACCGATTAATGCCACTTCTCCCGCTTGTAGCTGACTGCGAGAAAGACTCGCCCATTTGCTTTCTGGTGCAGCTCCATCAACAGCGACTAAGCGTGTTTTTTTCTGCTTTGGCAGCGTTGAAACGTTTTCTGAGCCAGCCATGTTTGTCATCCTTTACCCAATTGATGAAAACATTATGGTGGCATCTTCTTATTACCTGAAATTCTAAAATTTCATTTTTTATTCTAAAAACTGATAAGCAAAAAAAACATGCAACAAAGCAAACGAAAGAAGAGCTTCTATATTAAGAAGTTAAAGATGTGAAAATGGCATGACTTCTGAGATTTAAGTGCCTAACTTCACAGTTTCATAGAATGCGAAAACATTGTTTCATAATAACTTGATACATTTATCGAGTTATCACTTTCTTTATCAATTGGAGTACACAATGACAGTTGCAGTCAAACCTCTATCTATTGCCATTTTAGGTGGTTTGTTGACCATGGCTGGTCCCTCTATGGCTGATACGATCAAACTACGGATTATAGAGACAACAGATATTCACACTAACGTGATGGACTATGACTACTACAAAGACAAGCCATCCGATCAAATCGGTTTGACTCGTGCAGCAACGTTAGTAAAACAAGCTCGTGGTGAAGTAACTAACAGTATTTTGGTTGATAACGGTGACTTAATCCAAGGTAGTCCAATGGGTGACTACATGGCAGCGAAAGGCATCAAAGCTGGCGAAGTTCACCCTGTTTACAAAGCAATGAACCAACTGTCGTACGATGTAGGTAACATTGGTAACCACGAATTTAACTATGGATTGGATTTCCTAAAAGAAACCATCAACGATGCTAAATTCCCTTACGTGAACGCGAACGTTTACAACGCATCAACGGGTGAACATCTATTCCAGCCATACCTAATAAAAACACATACCTTCAAAGATACCGACGGTAAAGCGCACGAAATTAAAGTGGGTTATATCGGTTTCGTTCCACCACAAATCATGGTGTGGGATAAGAAGAACCTAGATGGTCGTGTGATTGCTCGCGACATCAAGAAGACAGCTGAAAAGCTAATCCCTGAAATGAAAGCGAAAGGCGCTGACATTATCGTTGCGATTCCACACTCAGATATCTCAACGGATGAATATCAAGAAGGCGCTGAAAACTCGGTTTACTACTTAACAAAAGTAGAAGGCATTGATGCAATTGCCTTCGGTCACTCACATGCCGTGTTCCCAAGCAAAGAGTTTGCAAAAGTGGCTGGTGCCGATGTTGAGAAAGGCACTATCAATGGCGTAACAGCTGTGATGCCGGGACGTTGGGGTAGCCATGTTGGTGTAATGGACCTGACTCTAGAGCAAAAAGATGGCAAATGGGCAGTGACCAATGGTCAATCTGAAGCTCGTCCAATCTTTGATAAAGCAAGCAAGAAAGCGATAGTAGAAGCGGATGCAGGTATCGTAAAAGCGCTTGAAGCAGACCATAAAGGCACTCGTGACTTCGTTAACCAACCTATTGGTAAATCGAATGACGTGATGTACAGCTTCCTTGCATTAGTACAAGATGACCCAACGATTCAAATCGTGAGTTTGGCACAAAAAGATTACGTAGAACGCTTCATCCAAGGTGATCCAAACCTAGATGGTCTGCCAGTTCTTTCTGCTGCTGCACCTTTCAAAGCGGGCGGTCGTAAGAATGACCCATCTAACTTTACTGAAGTAGAATCTGGTGAGCTTACCTTCCGTAACGCAGCAGACTTATACCTATACCCTAATACGCTAGTAACCTTGAAAGTATCAGGTAAAGAAGTCAAAGAATGGTTGGAATGCTCTGCTGGTCAGTTTAAACAAATTGATGTGAATTCAAGCGAGCCACAATCGCTTATCGACTGGGATGGTTTCCGTACTTACAACTTCGACGTAATCGATGGTGTGAACTACCAAATCGATATTACTCAACCAGCGAAATACGATGGCGACTGTAAGGTTATCAATCCTGATTCTCAGCGTATTGTGAACCTGACGTATAAAGGTAAGCCAATTGATACGGCGCAAACCTTCTTAATAGCGACCAATAACTACCGCGCATACAGCAACAAGTTCCCAGGCACTGGTTCTGATTTCATCGCATTTGATTCACCAGATGAAAACCGCACCGTCGTTGCTGATTACATTGCTCGCGTAAGCAAAGAGCAAGGCGAAGTGACACCAAGTGCAGACAATAACTGGTCATTCGCACCAATCAAGTCTAAGACCAAGCTTGATATTCGTTTTGAAACTTCACCAAGTGAAAAAGCGGCGAAATTTGTCAAAGACAAAGGCCAATACCCAATGGAATTGGTAGCAACAGATGAAGTTGGCTTCGGTGTTTACCGAATCAATCTACAAAAATAATTCTAGATTCCTGTAAAATACTAGCCGCAGCATTCGCTGCGGCTTTTTATTTGAGGCAAAAGAGTAATGACGATGCGGGACCAAGCTATCTACGATAATTTTATAAAACAAATGCTGGAATATGGATTCAGTAGCGCAGAAGCACACCAGTTATTTGAAGTTTCATCCCCGCTTGAGCTTCCAACTCGTCATATTTTGGTCAATCAAGGGCAAATGGCCAGCCATCTGTATTTTGTAAGCCACGGTATATGTCACGCCAGCTACCTTACAGAAGAAGGCAAAACATTCAGTAAAGAGTTCTATTGGGAACAAGATTGGATCATCGGTTTTGAAAGCTTGATAAAACAAGCACCCTATCCTTATTTACTTGAAACACTGAGCCCAGTAACGCTGCTCTGTTTGCCAATTGAATACCTAAACCAATGGAAAAAGACCTCACATCCGCTCTATATCAAGTTACTTGAAACGCAGTTGATGCATAAGGAAAACAAAGAAAGGTTTATGCTTTTGTATCGCCCGGAACAGCGATATCAGATTATGTGTCAGCAGTTTCCTGACTTAATGAAGCGGCTCAGCGATATCCACGTTGCCGCTTATCTAGGTATCACCCCGATCAGTTTAAGCCGCATCAAAGCGCGCTTAAGAGGGGCGTAATTCAACTTATTTTATGAAACGGGCGCGGAACTGGCGTCCTTTCATTTTGCCATTCGACAATTTGCTCAATGCTTTTTTCGCGATACCTTTTTCAACCGCCACATAAGAACGCATAGCAGACAGGTTAATTTTGCCGATGTGAGCGGCAGAGAGTTCACCGTCAGATGTCAACGCACCCAAAATATCTCCGGCACGCACTTTCTGCTTCTTCCCACCATCGATCTGGATTGTCACCATAGACGCTTGATATGGAGCTACTCCCGAAGGTTTCTGTGGCAGAGTTGCAGGTTCGATAGCGATGTCCATGTACTCATCAATCTGAGCCACGCGGTACATCTCTTTCTCACTGAAGAAGCTAAACGCTAGTCCTTTACTTCCTGCGCGGCCAGTACGGCCAATACGATGCACGTGTACTTCTGGGTCACGAGAAAGCTCAAAGTTAAATACTGCGTCAAGGTTATCCACATCTAAACCACGAGCTGCCACATCCGTTGCAACCAGAATTGAGATACTCTTATTGGCAAACTGAACCAAAGCTTGGTCACGTTCACGTTGTTCCATGTCACCGTGCAGTTCAATCACGCTAAAACCGCGGTGATGAAGCTCATCAGCCACATGCTGTACTTCGCGTTTAGTATTACAGAACACTACTGACGATTCCGGCTGATGTTTCAGCAGTAAAGCTTCTAGCGCGTCATCACGAGCTTCACTACCTTCAACTTTGTAAAAATATTGCTTGATGCTTGAGGTGTCGTGAGTCGCTGCGACTTTAATCATCAATGCATCATGAGTCACTTTCTGCGCGATCTGCTGAATTGAATCAGGATAGGTCGCACTGAATAGCAAAGTCTGACGCTTCGTTGGAGCTTGATCGATAATCGCTTCTAGCGCATCTTGGAAACCCATGTCTAGCATGCGGTCAGCTTCATCCAGCACAAGCGTATTCAGCTCACTCAAATCGATTCGATCTTTGCTTAGGTGATCAAGAATACGTCCTGGCGTACCAACCAAAATATGCGCGCCATGCTCTAGGGAACCAATTTGAGGTCCCATAGGCATACCGCCACAAAGCGTCAGCACTTTAATATTGTGAATAGCGCGAGCCAGCGTGCGGATATCCGTTGCTACTTGGTCAGCTAACTCACGCGTTGGACAAAGCACTAATGCCTGAACTCGGAAGCGTTTTACATCCAAGTTAGACAAAACACCGAGACCAAACGCCGCAGTTTTGCCTGATCCTGTTTTTCCTTGGCCAATGACATCCTGTCCTTTAAGAATCGCTGGCAACGATTGTGCTTGAATCGGTGTCATGTTGGTAAAACCGATAGTTTCAAGGTTAGAAAGCAATTCTGGCTTAAGGTTTAAAGCCGAAAATGAAGTATCACTCAAGGGGATGTCCTTTAGGGTCTATTAGCCCTAGCTATACAAAAAAATAATCGCCTATTATCGTTATTTTTCTCCCTCACCACCAATGAATATTCGATTAATTTCATCAATCCTTTGCCAATTAACTTTTGTTAATGTCTTCCCCTAACCATCCTGCTAGATTGTTGTCAAATTAAATACAAGGAGTTAGTCGTCATGCTCAATTGGCAGTGCCTTTCATTTTCTGAACTTTCCACCACGCAACTCTATGAAATGCTGAAACTAAGAGTTGATGTGTTTGTTGTGGAACAAACCTGCCCATATCCAGAACTGGATAATAAAGATCGTGTAGAGGGCGTTTTCCACCTACTCGGTTACAAAGGTGAAGAGCTGGTAGCCTGTGCGCGTCTGTTACCTAAGGGCATCAGCTACTCAACATTGAGTATTGGCAGAGTCGTCACCAAACAAAGTGCTCGTGGCGATGGTTTAGGTCATAAACTCATGTCTCAGGCTCTGCATGAGTGTCAGCAACGTTGGCCAAATGAAGATATCACCATAAGTGCCCAGCAACATCTCGCTAAATACTACGGGCAACATGGCTTTGAACAGACTTCAGAAATGTATTTGGAAGATGACATTCCACACATTGAAATGAAGCGAATCGCTTAATGTCACCTTATTCGGTCGCTCTGATTGGGCTTATCATTGGCAATCTCGCAGCTTCGTTATCTGACGTGTCAGTAAAGATGCTCGCAGGAGAGGTATCAGCATTTCAGTATATGTTTTTGCGTCAGTTGATATCTCTACTCATCATATTACCGATTTGGCTGAGACAACCTAGTGAGCAAAGAGTACTTTTAAACACATCAATGACAGCACTTCGTGCACATTTAGTGCTTATTGGTAGCGGTTGTATGTTAGTTGCAATTACTTACTTACCTCTGGCAACCGCTAATGCTGTTTTTTATGCAGCTCCCATTCTGATGCTGCCGCTCTCAATGTGGCTACTGAAAGAAAAACCAAGCAGCACAAAGATATTAGCGACACTCTTTGGTTTTTGTGGCGTGCTTATTGTTCTACGCCCACAAAACTTTCACTGGGCGGCAGGCTTTGCATTAGTCACAGCGTTTACATTGGCTTTGTTTAACATTTTGGCTAAGCGCATTCCGAAAGAGCAGACTGTTATCACCACATTAATGTGGACTAGCCTGTTTTCTCTGCCGATAGCAGCAATTTTGGCCTCTATAAACTGGCAGCCGATGACATGGGTCCAACTAGGTTGGATTGCAGTGAGTGCATTACTGGTGCTTTCATACAACGGACTAGCGGTTATGGCTTATCAACGAGCAGCGGCCAATCAGATAGCATTAGCTGAATATTCGGGTTTGCTGTTTGTGGTGTTTTTCGGGGTGATGTGGTTCGATGAAATCCCCGACATGCTGACTTGGGTAGGTATTGGAATGATTATATTGCCGCTGCTCCCTAAAGCTCACCAACTTAAAAAGCGCAACAAGAAAAATCTTATTAATGCCAGCAATTAAACTGGCATTAATATTATTTGCTGCGGCCAAAACCACCTTCAGAAAGTTTAAAGAACATGACTGACTGACCATTACGCTCAAGCTGCAATATATCCAACTTGCCGTCTTCAGCCAATTTGAAACGAATTAACTGACCTTGCTGAATAAGACTCAATGGTTTATCTGTACCTTCTATTTGAATCAGCGCATTTAAATCACTCATAGGTAACTCGTTCACACGGAAAACCTGTGAAAGTGTATCACCTTTCTGAACGGTATATTCACGCCAAGCATTCGATTCCAAAGGTGGACTACTGGTCACTTTCTGTTCGCTCAATCCGCGAGTATTGATATCCAATTCCACACGCTTATTAACTGACTGTGAAGATTTTTCGCCCATCTTTTCTGGAAATGGAATGATGCTAATAACAAGCACTACAGGCACTAATACGATTAGTGCTCGTTGATTAAACTTCGGTAATCGCATCCAAAATTGTTTTACGTTATCGAGATAAATCTGCCAATCAATAGCGTTCCACTTATCTCGAGCCAATGCGATGTAATCTGTCTGCTGCTTTTTTTTATGTCGACGGTTCATTTTTATCCGTTCCTTTACTTCTTCACCTCAGTATAAAAACTCATGAGCCATGAGTATAGAGTTTCCCCCTGTTATCTAATAAAGCTTTACACAATATTGAAGATTTCTTTTCATGTTCTGCGTTCAATCACAGCTTATAGTGATAATTGAACGAATTCAGCTCTAACGTTTCATCGGCTGCCCGAAACTGGTATCCTCTAGACTTTGTTTATCTTAAAAAGAGTGACATTTATGTCTGAAGTTAAATTTGAAACTGTAGAGCAAAAAGCAAGTTACGGTATCGGTCTACAAATGGGTCAGCAACTAGCGGGTAGTGGCCTTGAAGGTCTTAACGTTGATGCTATTGCTGCTGGTATTGCTACAGCGCTAGTTGGCGATATGCCAGCAATCGAAGTAGACGAAATCAACAAAGCTCTACAAGCGATGCACACTCGTGCAGAAGAAGCTCGTCAAGAAGCTGCTAAAGTAGCCGCTGCAGAAGGCGAAACTTTCCTTCAAGATAACGCACTACGTTCAGAAGTTACTGTTCTTGACTCTGGTCTTCAGTACGAAGTAATCACAGAAGGCAATGGTGAAATCCCTTCTGCAAACAAATCTGTACGTGTTCACTACCACGGTGAGCTAGTAGACGGCACTGTTTTCGACAGTTCTGTATCTCGCGGTCAACCAGCTGAATTCCCTGTAACTGGCGTAATCAAAGGTTGGGTTGAAGCACTACAAATGATGCCTGTTGGCTCGAAATGGAAACTGTACATCCCACACAATCTTGCATACGGCGAGCGTGGCGCAGGTGCAGCAATCCCTCCATTCGCAGCACTAGTATTCGAAGTAGAATTGCTTGCGATTCTGTAATTAGCTAAACAAACACCATTAGCTAATAGCTAAAGCGGCGCTAAAGCGTCGCTTTTTTATTATCAGACAATAAGATAACTCTATTCTGTCGACCCGGGTTACGAAAATACCCCTTTTTCTTGTCTGGATATATATCTATATGCGATTCTTCTATTTTTCCAAGGAAGAGTAGAAAAACAATGAAAGATGAAACTTTAGCTATCCATTTTGGCTACGAGACAGACCCAACCACCAAATCAGTAGCAACACCTATTTATCAGACCGTGGCTTATGAATTTGATAACGCACAGCACGGTGCCGACCTGTTTAACCTAGCCGTTCCTGGCAATATTTACACACGAATAATGAACCCGACTAATGATGTCCTAGAAAAACGTATGGCGGCATTAGAAGGTGGCATAGCAGGTTTAGCGGTTAGTGCCGGTAGTGCGGCTATCCACTACGCTGTACTAACTCTAGCTCAGTCTGGAGACAACATTGTTTCCACTCCACAGCTATATGGCGGCACGTACACACTATTCGCCCACATGTTCCCAAACTTGGGAATTGAAGTTCGCTTTGCTAAAGACGATAAACCAGAGAGCCTTGCTGAGCTAATCAACGAAAAAACCAAAGCTGTGTACTGTGAATCGATTGGTAATCCAGCAGGTAACATTGTTGATTTAGAACGGGTAGCTGAGCTAGCTCATGCGCAAGGTGTACCTGTAATTGTGGATAACACGGTGGCTTCACCTGCAGTATGTAAACCGATTGAATTTGGTGCTGACATAGTAGTGCATTCTCTGACTAAGTATGTTGGTGGTCACGGTACTACGCTGGGCGGCATGATTATCGATTCTGGGAAATTCCCATGGGCGAAAAATAAAGAACGTTTCCCAACCATGAACAATCCAGAGCCTTCATACCATGACGTGGTTTATACCGAAGCATTTGGTCCAGCTGCATTTATTGGCAGAGCTAGAACAGTGCCGTTACGTAATACAGGCTCAGCTCTGTCACCAATGAATGCCTTCATGTTGATGCAAGGTTTGGAAACACTTTCACTGCGTATGGAACGACACTGCGAAAATGCCATTAAGGTGGCAAGGTTTTTACAAAACCACGAGAAAGTGAGTTGGGTAAGTTATGCAGGCTTAGAGGATTCTAAATTCTATCCATTAGCCCAGAAATATATGAAAGGTAAGCCGTCATCAATCTTATCGTTCGGTCTAAAAGATGGTTACGATGCAGGTGTACGCTTCTACGATGCTCTAAAGATCTTCAAACGCTTAGTCAATATTGGCGACGCAAAATCACTGGCTTGCCACCCGGCCTCTACCACACACCGCCAACTTAACGAAGCAGAGCAAAAACAAGCAGGCGTTTCTCCTGAGATGATCCGATTATCTGTGGGCATTGAGCATATTGATGACATTCTGGAAGATCTGGAACAGGCATTGAATGCTTAACTAAACTGAGCTTAATACCATTCTGGAAAATTTCCTGAACAATGAATGGGTGTCGATAAGCACCCCCTTCGAGCCAAGGATGGCTCGGCGGAGCTTCAGGGACGAATGAATGCACGTTTGCGTTTGACGCCCATTCGCTGTTCTACCTACGCTCAGTCTGATCATATTTTTATCTAGGATGGTATAACGTCTCCCCTTACATGGGAGAGAATTAAGAGCAACACTTTCACCAAACAAGAACTGCATCAGAGAGAGTCTCTTGAACCTCAAATTTCAGACACAAAAAAGCCGAGCTTACGCTCGGCTTCTTGTTTAGCGAACCTACTGATTACTCAGCAGCAGCTTCAACTTCTGGGCGGTCAACAAGTTCAATGTAAGCCATTGGAGCTTTGTCACCAGCACGGAAGCCAGCTTTTAGGATACGAGTGTAACCGCCCTGACGAGCAGAAAAACGTGGACCTAGTTCGTTAAATAATTTTGCTACAACTTCGTTATCACGAGTGCGAGCAAATGCAAGACGACGGTTAGCAACGCTGTCAGTCTTAGCTAGTGTAATCAAAGGCTCAACTACGCGACGTAGCTCTTTTGCTTTTGGCAATGTAGTCTTGATAACTTCATGACGTACAAGAGAGCTAGCCATATTGCTGAACATCGCTTTACGATGTGAGCTGTTGCGGTTGAGTTGACGACCACTCTTACGATGGCGCATGACCTAATCCTTCTAACTATTATCGATTAATCTTCAGCGATAGACGCTGGCGGCCAATTTTCTAGGCGCATGCCCAGAGAAAGACCACGTGATGCAAGCACGTCTTTAATCTCTGTAAGAGATTTTTTACCAAGGTTTGGCGTTTTAAGTAGCTCAACCTCAGTGCGCTGTACTAGATCACCGATGTAGTGAATCGCTTCTGCTTTCAGACAGTTAGCAGAGCGAACTGTTAGTTCAAGATCGTCTACAGGACGGAGTAGGATCGGATCGAATTCCGGCTTCTCTTCTTTCTCCTCAGGTACACGTACATCACGAAGATCTACGAACGCATCCAATTGTTCAGCAAGAATAGTTGCTGCACGACGGATTGCTTCCTCAGGTTCTAAAGTTCCGTTTGTTTCCATGTCGATGACAAGCTTGTCTAAGTCAGTGCGTTGTTCAACACGAGCTGCGTCAACCGAGTAAGCAATTTTGTCTACTGGGCTGAAAGTCGCGTCTACAAGCAGACGACCGATTGGACGCTCATCTTCTTCAGTATGGATACGGGCTGAAGCTGGAACATAACCACGACCACGTTCAACTTTGATACGCATAGCGATCTCAGCATTGCTATCAGTAAGATGGCAAATAACGTGTTCTGGGTTAGCGATCTCTACATCACCATCATGGGTGATGTCACCTGCAACCACAGGGCCCGAGCCTGATTTGTTCAGTGTAATGAACACTTCATCTTTGCCTTCGGCAACGCGAACAGCCAAACCTTTAAGGTTTAGTAGGATTTCAAGAATATCTTCCTGAACGCCTTCTTTAGTGCTGTACTCATGAAGTACGCCTTCAATCTCAACTTCTGTTACGGCACAACCCGGCATAGAAGATAGTAGAATACGGCGAAGTGCATTACCAAGAGTATGGCCGAAACCACGCTCCAATGGCTCAAGAGTTACTTTTGCGTGTGTCGTGCTGATCTGTTCGATGTCAACAAGACGTGGCTTAAGAAATTCTGTTACAGAACCCTGCATTGTGTCCTCTCTTTAGTTTAAACCTTACTTAGAGTAAAGCTCGACGATCAATTGTTCGTTGATGTCAGCTGATAGATCAGAACGTTCAGGCAAACGCTTGAAAGTACCTTCCATCTTGCTCGCATCTACTTCAATCCAAGTTGGTTTTTCGCGTTGTTCTGCAACTTCTAGAGCAGCAGCGATACGTGATTGCTTTTTAGCTTTTTCACGGATTGTAACAACGTCGTTAGCCGCAACATTGAAAGAAGGAACGTTAACAACTTTACCGTTAACTAGGATAGCTTTGTGGCTAACTAGCTGACGTGCTTCCGCGCGAGTTGCGCCAAAGCCCATGCGGTAAACTACGTTATCTAGACGACCTTCTAGAAGCTGAAGTAGGTTTTCACCAGTGTTGCCTTTAAGGCGAGCAGCTTCTTTGTAGTAGTTACGGAATTGTTTTTCTAGAACGCCGTAGATACGACGTACTTTTTGCTTCTCACGAAGCTGAACGCCGTACTCAGATAGACGACCGCGACGAGCGCCGTGTACACCTGGTGCGTTCTCAATTTTACACTTGGTATCGATCGCGCGAACACCAGACTTAAGGAATAAGTCAGTGCCTTCACGACGGCTAAGCTTTAGCTTAGGACCCAAATATCTTGCCATGATCTTTCTCCAGTATTCTAAAAAACGTTATACGCGACGTTTCTTAGGTGGACGACAACCGTTATGAGGGATTGGTGTAGCATCAACAATGTTTGTGATGCGGAAACCAGCAGCGTTCAGTGCGCGAACAGTAGATTCACGACCTGGACCTGGACCCTTAACCATAACTTCTAGGTTCTTTAGGCCGTATTCTTTAGCCATTTCAGCACAACGCTCAGCAGCAACCTGTGCAGCGAACGGAGTAGACTTACGAGAACCGCGGAAACCTGAACCACCTGCAGTAGCCCAAGCTAGAGCATTACCTTGACGGTCAGTAATGGTTACGATTGTGTTGTTGAAAGATGCATGAATGTGCGCTACGCCATCAGCAACTTGCTTGCGTACGCGCTTACGTGCGCGAGTTGGTTGTTTAGCCATTGTACTTACCCTTCCCGATTATTTCTTGATCGGCTTACGCGGACCCTTACGGGTGCGAGCGTTGGTTTTAGTACGCTGTCCACGTAGTGGTAGACTGCGACGATGACGAAGACCACGGTAACAACCAAGGTCCATTAGACGCTTGATGTTCATGGAAACTTCACGACGTAGATCACCCTCTACAGTGTATTTAGCTACACCATCACGCAGTTGATCGATCTGCTCTTCAGTTAGTTCACTGATCTTAACATCTTCAGCAATACCCACTTCAGCTAGGATAGCTTGAGAACGAGTTTTACCGATACCGTAGATCGCTGTTAAAGCGATTACTGCATGTTTCTGATCAGGAATGTTAATGCCTGCTATACGGGCCACTATGCACTCCTAGTACTCTATATAAAGAATTATCCGCAACAAAGCCCGTAGAGGATACGTTGCGGCATACTACTTCTTTTGCACGCAAAAGGTAGGCCGAGGAATATACTCGACCAACCTTTAATTTTCAAGTAAAAATTTCTGCTAATTAGCCTTGGCGCTGTTTATGCTTTGGCTCACTGCAAATCACGCGAACAACACCGTTGCGCTTGATAACTTTACAGTTACGGCAGATTTTTTTAACGGAAGCACGAACTTTCATTGCTAAACTCCGTAAATCTGACCTGAAGGTTAGTATAGTCGAATTATCGACCGTAGCCTTTCAGGTTTGCTTTTTTCAACACAGACTCATATTGATTAGACATCATATGCGTCTGAACCTGTGCCATAAAGTCCATGATTACAACAACTACGATAAGTAGTGATGTTCCGCCGAAATAGAAACGTACGTTCCATGCGACCATCATGAACTCAGGGATCAGACAGATAAAGGTAATATACAACGCACCCGCTAGGGTTAAACGTGTCATCACTTTATCAATATATTTCGCTGTCTGTTCTCCTGGGCGGATACCGGGTACGAATGCACCTGACTTCTTCAAGTTATCTGCTGTTTCACGTGGGTTAAACACCAACGCTGTGTAGAAGAAACAGAAGAATATAATCGCTGCTGCATAAAGCATTACATACAGAGGTTGACCTGGGCTAAGAGCCAAAGACACATCAGTTAACCAACCAAATGTGCTGCTCTCACCGTTCTGACCAAACCACTGAGCCAGTGTTCCTGGGAACAGGATAATACTTGATGCAAAAATCGCAGGTATTACACCAGCCATATTAATTTTCAATGGCAAGTGTGTGCTTTGCGCTGCAAAAACTTTACGACCTTGTTGACGTTTCGCATAGTTAACGACGATTCGACGTTGACCACGCTCCATGAACACAACGAAGTAAATAACAGCAAAAGCAACTACCGCAATCAACAACAGAAGAAGTACATGCAGTTCACCTTGACGCGCTTGCTCGATAGTATGTCCGATTGCTGAAGGCAATCCAGCAACAATACCTGCAAAGATAAGTAACGAAATACCGTTACCAATTCCGCGCTCTGTAATTTGTTCACCTAACCACATCAGGAACATGGTGCCAGTTACTAAACTCACGGTAGCAATTAGGGTAAACATGGTTTGGTCGATAACGACCAGATTGTTGACCATGTTTGGTAGACCTGTTGCGATACCAATAGCTTGGAATGTTGCAAGTACAAGCGTGCCATAACGCGTATATTGGCTAATCTTACGACGGCCTGCTTCACCCTCTTTCTTGAGTTCCGCTAACGCTGGATGAACTACTGTAAGCAATTGAACAACAATAGATGCCGAAATATACGGCATGATGCCCAATGCAAAGATAGATGCACGCGAAAGAGCACCACCGGAGAACATGTTAAACATTTCAACGATGGTACCTTTTTGCTGTTCGAACAAATCGGCAAGTACAGCTGCGTCAATACCAGGAATCGGCACAAAAGAGCCCGCTCGGAATACTAAAAGTGCACCAATTACGAATAATAAGCGCGACTTTAACTCACCCAAGCCGCCCTGAGCACTACGAAAATCTTGTCCTGGTTTCTTAGCCATCTGTACCTCAATCCTCGAGATTACGCCTCGATTTTACCGCCTGCAGCTTCGATTGCAGCTTGCGCGCCTTTAGTAACACGCAGACCTTTTACAGTCACTGCCTTGCTGATCTCGCCAGAAAGAACAACTTTAACAAACTCGATGTTCTTTGTAACAACGTTTGCAGCTTTCAAGCTGTTTAGATCAACCACGTCACCAGTTACTTTCGCTAGCTCAGCTAGACGAACTTCAGCAGACACTAGACTCTTACGAGAAGTGAAACCGAATTTTGGTAGACGTTGTTTCAATGGCATCTGACCGCCTTCGAAACCTGGACGAACTGTACCGCCTGAACGCGACTTTTGACCTTTATGGCCACGGCCACCAGTTTTACCTAGGCCTGAACCAATACCACGGCCAACGCGCTTCTTAGAAGGCTTTGAACCCGCAGCTGGTGCTAGAGTATTCAAAAACATTATGATTACTCCTCAACTTTAACCATGTAGTAAACCTTGTTGATCATACCGCGTACACACGGAGTATCTTCAAGTTCTACTGTATGGTTGATTTTACGAAGGCCTAAACCGCGCAAAGTAGCTTTGTGCTTAGGTAGGCGACCAATTGAGCTTTTAGTTTGAGTTACTTTAATAGTTGCCATCGTGTTCTTACTCCGAAATAGATTCAACAGTTAGACCACGTTTAGCAGCAACCATTTCTGGTGACTTAACGCTAGCTAATGCATCGATCGTTGCACGAACGATGTTGATAGGGTTCGTTGAACCGTATGCTTTAGATAGTACGTTGTGTACACCTGCAACTTCTAGTACTGCACGCATCGCACCACCTGCGATAACACCAGTACCAACTGCTGCTGGCTGCATGTAAACTTTAGAGCCCGAGTGACGACCTTTCACCGGGTGGTGAAGAGTGCCTTCGTTAAGCGCGATCGTAGTCATGTTACGACGTGCTTTTTCCATTGCTTTTTGAATCGCTGCAGGTACTTCACGAGCTTTGCCGTAACCGAAACCTACACGACCATTACCGTCACCAACTACTGTTAGTGCAGTGAAGCTCATGATTCGACCACCTTTAACCGTTTTAGAAACACGGTTAACAGCGATTAATTTTTCTTGCAAATCATTCGCTTGAACTTGTTGTTCTTTAGCCATCTTCCAACCCTACCTTAGAATTTCAGACCAGCTTCGCGAGCAGATTCTGCTAGCGCCGCTACTCGACCGTGGTATTGGAAACCAGAACGATCAAATGCAACTGCAGTTACGCCTTTAGCAAGCGCACGCTCAGCAACAGCTTTACCAACTGCTTTAGCTGCATCAACGTTACCAGTGTATTTAACTTGCTCACGGATCGCTTTTTCTACAGTAGATGCTGCTGCGATAACCTCAGAGCCATTAGCTGCAATCACTTGTGCATACACGTGACGAGGAGTACGGTGTACTACTAGGCGAGTTGCACCCAGTTCTGCGATCTTACGACGTGCACGTGTAGCACGACGGATGCGAGATGCTTTCTTATCCATAGTGTTACCTTACTTCTTCTTAGCTTCTTTACTACGCACATTTTCATCTGCGTAACGAATACCTTTACCTTTATAAGGTTCAGGCGCGCGGTAAGAACGAATGTCAGCCGCAACTTGACCAACTACTTGCTTATCGCAACCAGTTAGAACAATTTCAGTTTGGCTTGGACATTCGGCTTTAATACCCTCTGGCAACTCGTGCTCAACAGGGTGAGAGAAGCCTAGCGTTAGAGCTACAGCGTTGCCTTTCATAGCAGCACGGTAACCAACACCCTTAAGAGTTAGCTTCTTAGTAAAGCCTACAGTAACACCAACAACCATGTTGTTTACTAGTGCACGAGCAGTACCTGCTTGTGCCCAAGCATTCACGACACCTTCTTTAGGGCCGAATGTTAGGTTGTTTTCTACTTGAGCGATCACAACTGCATCGTTAAGAACGCGAGTTAATTCACCCTTAGCGCCCTTTACAGTGATCTCTTGACCGTTCAATTTCACCTCTACGCCAGCTGGAATAGCGACAGGTGCTTTAGCAACACGAGACATGTTCTACTCCTTAATTATGCTACGTAGCAAAGGATTTCGCCGCCTAGACCTGCTTTACGAGCAGCACGGTCAGACATAAGACCCTTTGACGTTGAAACAACAGCAATACCAAGACCACCCATTACAGAAGGTAGTTCGCCTTTCTTCTTGTAAACACGAAGACCAGGACGTGAAACACGTTTGATTTGCTCAATTACTGGTTTAGCTTGGAAATACTTAAGAGTGATTTCTAGCTCAGGTTTTGCTCCGCTTTCAACAGCGAAGTCTGCGATGTAACCTTCAGCTTTAAGTAGTGCAGCAATTGCAACTTTAAGCTTTGAAGAAGGCATTGTTACAGCAACTTTATTTGCTGCCTGACCGTTACGAACACGGGTCAGCATATCCGAAATCGGATCTTGCATGCTCATAGTCTTTACTCCAAATGATTAAGTGGCAATTACCAGCTAGCCTTACGAAGTCCAGGAATCTCGCCTTTCATGCAAGCTTCACGAACTTTGATACGGCTTAGACCGAATTTACGTAGGTAACCGTGTGGGCGACCAGTTTGGTTGCAACGGTTGCGCTGACGTGATGCACTTGAGTCACGTGGAAGAGTTTGCAGTTTAAGAACCGCATTCCAACGATCTTCTTCAGATGCGTTTACATCGCTGATAGTCGCTTTAAGCGCTGCACGCTTTTCAGCGTATTGTGCTACAAGCTTTGCACGCTTTACTTCGCGCGCTTTCATTGAATTTTTAGCCATAACAGTAACCCGTCACCTTACTTGCGGAATGGGAAGTTAAAGGCAGCCAGCAGAGCTCGGCCTTCCTCATCGGTAGCAGCAGACGTCGTGATAGTGATATCAAGACCGCGTACTCGATCGACTTTATCGTAGTCGATTTCCGGGAAGATGATTTGCTCGCGAACGCCCATGCTGTAGTTACCGCGACCGTCAAAAGACTTAGCGCTAACACCACGGAAATCTCGTACACGTGGAAGAGCGATAGAAATCAAACGCTCTAGAAAATCCCACATGCGCTCGCCACGCAAGGTTACTTTACAACCAATTGGGTAGCCTTCACGAATTTTGAAACCTGCAACAGATTTACGCGCTTTAGTGATAAGTGGCTTTTGACCAGAGATCGTTGCCATATCAGATGCTGCGTTTTCTAGCAGTTTCTTATCGTTGATTGCTTCACCAACGCCCATATTGAGGGTGATTTTCTCAATTCTAGGGACTTGCATGACGCTTGTGTAACTGAACTGTTTGGTCAGATCAGCGACTACAGACGACTTGTAGTAATCATGCAGTTTCGCCATAGTAGAACTCCAAATTACTTCTAATTAGTTAGAAACGATTTCGTTGTTAGATTTAAAGAAACGAACTTTCTTACCATCTTCGAAACGGAAACCGATACGGTCAGCTTTACCAGTAGCTGCGTTGAAGATTGCCACGTTAGAAACGTCGATCGCTGCTTCTTGCTCTACAACACCGCCTTGGATGCCTAGTGCAGGAACAGGTTTCTGGTGTTTCTTAACAAGGTTGATACCTTCTACGATAACTTTACCAGTTGCTAGAACCTTAGTTACTTTACCTTTCTTGCCTTTATCTTTACCAGCAAGAACGATTACTTCGTCATTACGACGGATTTTAGCTGCCATCTTTACGTGCTCCTTACAGAACTTCTGGAGCCAGTGAGACAATCTTCATGAATTTCGCAGTACGAAGTTCACGTGTCACTGGACCAAAGATACGTGTACCGATAGGTTGCTCACTGTTGTTGTTTAACAGTACGCAAGCATTACGGTCGAAGCGAATGACAGAACCGTCTGGACGACGAACGCCTTTACGGGTGCGAACTACCACCGCCTTCAGTACATCACCTTTCTTAACTTTACCGCGTGGAATTGCTTCCTTAACAGTAACTTTAATGATGTCGCCAACGTGGGCGTAACGACGGTGAGAGCCACCCAGAACCTTAATACACATTACGCTGCGAGCGCCTGAGTTATCAGCTGCGTCCAGCATACTTTGCATTTGGATCATGTTAGTGCTCCGCTAAATATTAAAAACTAGACCCATCACGGGTCGGGCTGCCTCTTTAAAGGGACGCGAATTGTACCACCCTTTTTTTATATTGGGTAGTCAAAAAATAAACGGCCCCAAAAATATTTTTGGAGCCGTTCATTTCAGTCAGAAAAAGACTAATTACATTTTAGCTTTTTCTAGAACTTTTACCAAAGTCCAAGACTTAGTCTTAGACAGTGGACGACACTCTTTGATTTCAACTAAGTCGCCTAGGCCACATTCGTTGTTCTCATCATGTGCGTGTACTTTAGTCGTGCGCTTAACGAATTTACCGTAGATTGGGTGCTTTACGAAACGCTCGATAGCAACAGTGATAGACTTGTCCATCTTGTCGCTAGTAACACGACCTTGTTGGGTACGAATTTTGTCGCTCATTATGCGCCTGCCTTCTCAGTCAAAACAGTTTTCACACGTGCGATATCACGGCGGACAGCTTTTAGAGTATGAGTTTGCTGTAGTTGACCAGTTGCAGCTTGCATGCGCAAGTTGAACTGCTCTTTAAGCAATGCTAATAGCTCAGTATTAAGCTCTTCAACGCTCTTTTCGCGTAGATCTTGTGCTTTCATCACATCACCTGCTTAGTTACAAATGTAGTCTTGAATGGCAGTTTACGAGCCGCTAGGCGGAACGCTTCACGTGCCAATTCTTCAGGTACACCATCAACTTCGTACATAACCTTACCAGGTTGGATTTGGGCTACCCAGTACTCAACGTTACCTTTACCCTTACCTTGACGAACTTCTAGCGGTTTTTCTGTGATTGGTTTGTCTGGGAACACACGGATCCAGATTTTACCTTGACGCTTAATGTGACGTGTCATCGCACGACGTGCCGCTTCGATTTGACGAGCAGTTAGACGACCACGGCCTACAGCTTTCAAACCAAAAGAACCAAAGCTAACTTCAGTACCTTTTGCTAGACCACGGTTACGACCAGTATGCATCTTGCGGAACTTAGTACGTTTAGGTTGTAGCATCTGTCGACTCCTTACTTACGGCCTTTACGCGGTTTCTTCGCAGGCTTATCAGCCATAGGCTCAACAGCGTTTGCAGCTGGCATACCACCAAGGATTTCGCCCTTGAAGATCCAAACTTTAACGCCGATTACACCGTATGTGGTGTGAGCTGAAGAAGTTGCGTAATCAATGTCAGCACGTAGAGTGTGTAGAGGCACGCGGCCTTCACGGTACCACTCAGAACGTGCAATTTCAGCACCGCCTAGACGGCCACTTACTTCCACTTTGATACCTTTAGCGCCTAGACGCATAGCGTTTTGTACTGCGCGCTTCATAGCACGACGGAACATAACGCGACGCTCTAGTTGAGACGCGATGCTATCAGCCACTAATTGACCGTCTAGCTCAGGCTTACGTACTTCAGCGATGTTAATTTGCGCTGGTACACCTGCAATTTTAGCTACAGCTGTGCGTAGCTTCTCAACGTCTTCGCCTTTCTTACCGATAACAACGCCTGGACGAGCAGTGTGAATAGTCACACGGATGCTCTTAGCAGGACGCTCGATAACGATACGTGAAAGAGACGCTTTTGACAGTTCTTTAGTTAGGAACTGACGTACCTTGAAGTCGCCGTCTAGGTTGTCAGCGAAATCTTTGGTATTAGCAAACCATGTAGCATTCCAAGGCTTAACGATGCCTAGACGAATACCATTAGGATGTACTTTTTGACCCATTGCTTACTCTCCTAGTCTCTTAGCGATCTGCGACAACCACAGTAATGTGGCTTGAACGCTTCAAGATACGATCCGCACGGCCTTTAGCACGAGGCATAATACGCTTCATGACAGGGCCCTCATCTACGAAGATTTTAGCGACACGTAGATCGTCAATGTCAGCACCTTCGTTGTGTTCCGCGTTAGCGATTGCTGACTCAAGAACTTTCTTAACTAGCTCAGCAGCTTTTTTGTTGCTGAATGTTAGAAGTTCTAGAGCTTGGTCAACTTTCTTACCGCGAATTTGATCTGCAACTAAGCGAGCTTTCTGAGGCGAAATGCGAGCAAAGTTATGTTTAGCTAATGCTTCCATTATTTACTCCTTAACGCTTCTTAGCTTTCTTATCCACGACATGGCCGCGGTAAGTGCGAGTTGGTGCAAATTCACCAAGTTTGTGACCGATCATCTCGTCAGTTACGAAAACTGGAACGTGTTGACGACCATTATGGACAGCGATGGTCAAACCGATCATTGTAGGAATGATCATTGAACGACGGGACCAAGTCTTAATAGGCTTTTTGTCTCCGCTTTCCACCGCTTTCTCTACCTTCTTCAGCAAGTGTAGGTCAATAAATGGACCTTTCTTGAGAGAACGTGGCATGGCTTATCCTCTTAAATAGATTACTTATTGCGACGACGTACGATGTACTTGTCAGTGCGTTTGTTGCTACGAGTCTTGTAGCCTTTAGTTGGCATACCCCAAGGAGAAACTGGGTGACGACCACCAGACGTACGGCCTTCACCACCACCATGTGGGTGGTCAACCGGGTTCATTACCACACCGCGAACGGTAGGACGAACACCACGCCAACGGCTTGCACCAGCTTTACCTAATTCACGTAGCATGTGCTCTGCGTTGCCTACTTCACCGATTGTTGCACGGCCTTCAGACAATACTTTGCGCATTTCGCCAGAACGTAGACGGATAGTTACGTATGCACCGTCGCGAGCAACGATTTGAGCATATGCACCAGCCGAACGAGCTAGCTGACCACCTTTACCAGGTTTTAGTTCAACGTTGTGTACAGTTGAACCTACTGGGATGTTACGCATTGGCATTGCGTTACCAGCTTTGATTGGCGCATCAACGCCAGACTGGATAGCATCACCAGCTTGAACACCTTTAGGTGCTAGGATGTAACGACGCTCACCGTCTGCGTACAGAACTAGAGCGATGTTTGCGCTACGGTTTGGATCGTATTCAAGACGCTCAACTTTCGCTGGGATACCATCTTTAGTACGTTTAAAGTCAATCAGACGGTAGTGTTGTTTGTGACCACCACCGATGTGACGTACTGTGATACGACCGTTGTTGTTACGACCGCCGTTCTTAGAGTTTTTCTCTAGAAGTGGCGCGTAAGGCTTACCTTTGTATAGGTCAGCATTAACAACTTTAACAACGTGACGGCGACCAGCCGAAGTCGGCTTACATTTAACAATAGCCATTTTTCAACTACTCCTGTTATTCCGCGCCGCCAACAAAGTCAAGATCTTGACCTTCGTTAAGAGTAACGTACGCTTTTTTCACGTCTGAACGACGGCCTTGGCGAACCCCTTGACGCTTGGTCTTACCCTTAGTGATAAGAGTATTTACAGACTTAACTTCAACTTCAAATAGCTTTTCTACAGCTGCTTTGATCTCTTTCTTAGTTGCATCCATTGATACTTTGAAAACGATAGTGTTCGCTTTCTCAGCAGCCATAGTTGCTTTTTCAGAGATGTGCGGTGCACGTAGAACTTTTAGTAGACGCTCTTCACGGATCATGCCAGCATCTCCTCAACTTGCTTAACTGCATCAGCAGTCATTAGAACCTTGTCAAATGCGATTAGGCTAACTGGGTCGATACCAGTAACGTCACGCACGTCAACTTTGTATAGGTTACGCGCAGCTAAGAATAGATTCTCGTCTACTTCACCAGTAACGATTAGTACATCGTTAAGTTCAAGTTCTTTCAGCTTAGCTGTTAGTTCTTTAGTTTTTGGTGCATCTACTGAGAAGCTTTCAACAACGATTAAACGCTCTTGACGAACTAGCTCAGAGAAAATGCTCTTCATAGCACCACGGTACATTTTTTTGTTTACTTTTTGGCTGTGATCTTGTGGTTTCGCAGCAAAAGTAACACCACCTGTACGCCATAGTGGACTACGGATAGTACCAGCACGCGCACGGCCAGTACCTTTTTGACGCCATGGCTTAGCGCCACCGCCAGAAACTTCTGAACGTGTTTTTTGAGCACGAGTACCTTGACGAGCACCTGCTGCGTATGCAACAACTACTTGGTGTACAAGAGCTTCGTTGAACTCACGTCCGAAAGTAGTTTCGGAAACAGTTAGTGCGTTAGCACCTTTAACCATCAATTCCATTACTTACTCCTAGACGTTATGCTTTAACTGCTGGTTTGACGATAACATTACCGCCAATTGAGCCAGGGACTGCGCCTTTGATAAGAAGCAGATTGCGCTCAGCATCAACACGTACGATCTCAAGGTTTTGAGTCGTTACACGCTCTGCACCCATGTGACCAGACATTTTTTTGCCTTTAAACACGCGACCTGGAGTCTGACATTGACCGATAGAACCAGGAGCACGGTGAGACAAAGAGTTACCGTGAGTCATATCTTGAGTACGGAAATTCCAGCGCTTAACAGTGCCTTGGAAACCTTTACCTTTAGATGTACCAGTAACGTCTACTTTTTTGATTTCGTTGAAAAGTTCAACAGTTAGTTCAGCACCAACTTCAAACTCTTCGCCGCTTTCTAAGCGGAATTCCCAAAGACCACGACCAGCTTCTACACCAGCTTTCGCAAAGTGACCAGCTTCTGGTTTTGAT
Organism: Vibrio ziniensis; assembly: GCF_011064285.1. Classification (NCBI taxonomy): domain Bacteria; kingdom Pseudomonadati; phylum Pseudomonadota; class Gammaproteobacteria; order Vibrionales; family Vibrionaceae; genus Vibrio; species Vibrio ziniensis. Next base: position 304,662 of record NZ_CP049331.1, on the reverse strand, counting down.
ACGCGGCTAGCTTTCTTAGCACCAGCAGTTACTTGGATTGCTGTGTAACCATCGTTCTCAAGAGTTTTAACTTGAGCAACACGGTTAGCTTCAACTTCCACAACTGTTACTGGGATAGAAACGCCTTCTTCGGTAAATACGCGGGTCATACCCACTTTACGTCCGACTAGACCAATCATTCTTCTAATCTCCCTTAACCTAGGCTGATTTGAACATCAACACCAGCAGCAAGGTCTAGACGCATTAGAGCATCTACAGTCTTGTCAGTTGGTTCAACGATGTCGATCAGACGCTTGTGAGTACGGATTTCGTACTGGTCACGTGCATCTTTGTTTACGTGTGGAGAGATAAGAACAGTGAAACGCTCTTTACGAGTAGGTAGTGGAATAGGACCACGAACCTGCGCGCCGGTACGCTTAGCTGTTTCAACGATTTCCGCTGTAGAAGCGTCGATTAGTTTGTAATCGAATGCTTTTAGGCGGATACGGATGCGTTGGTTCTGCATGAGACAGAGCTCCAATAATTAAAAATTACACAAACAATATCGCCACTCAAACTCGTTAAAACGAGAGAATGCCGATTGATTTATGTGAAACCGTAGTACCCAAATCGGGCACATTGTCAGCTAATAGGTGATTAACCTCAGTTATCTAAACTAGATAACTATGAGCTAAATTTTAATTAACTGCGAACATAAGCTGAGTATACATTACCTGACAAATCGTTAAGTTTATAAAAACTCAGATTTATCAGCTCCTCGCTGCTCATTGGTTCACAACTGGCTTAACCAGTGCGCTGCATTATACAGATCACAGTTTCACATGCAAGTGCTGTTTGAAAAATAAACGGAGAAAAATTGAGCGATTGGATATAAAAGATTAGCAGAATTGGGGCTTTTAGTTCTCCCCCTCAGATGAGGGGGAGTTAGAGGGGGTTACAGTCCACGGAACTTAATTCGCTACAGTGGAAACAACCCCACCCAACCTCCCCTCGAAGAGGGGAGGAGTAAAGATATTACTTAGCAGCAATACGCTGGCGGACCGCTTCAAATAGGCAGATGCCCGAAGCTACCGATACGTTCAAACTTGATACTGAACCAGCCATTGGAATCTTAATCAGGTCATCACATGTTTCACGAGTTAGACGGCGCATACCGTCACCCTCTGCGCCCATCACAATCGCCAACGGCCCAACAAGCTTGCTTTGGTAGATATCATGAGTTGCTTCACCAGCAGTGCCAACAAACCACACTCCCTTTTCTTGCATTGCACGCATAGTACGAGCAAGGTTAGTCACGCGAACTAACGGTACTGTTTCTGCGGCACCACATGCTACCTTGCTTACTGTAGCAGTCAATGGCGCTGATTTGTCCTTTGGGACAATAACCGCTGCCACACCAGCTGCATCTGCATTACGCAAGCACGCACCTAAGTTATGCGGGTCAGTTACACCATCTAGTACTAAAAACAGTGGTTGTTCTGTTTGGTCGACAATCAACTCTAAGTCATGCTCGTTAAGCTGTCTTGCTGGTTTTACCTTAGCAATGACACCTTGGTGATTAGCACCTTGTGCTTTGTCATCAAGAACTTTTCGGTTCATTTCTTGAATTGAAACGCCTAAGCGTGCAAGTTCATTGAGAACAGGTAGTAGTCGGTCGTCTTGACGACCTTTAAGTACATAAGCCTCCACAAAGCGAGCAGGATCTCGCTCTAACACCGCTTTTACTGCGTGGATGCCATAAATTAATTCGTTACTCATGAGTTACCTATTTGTTCTTTTTCGCTCTAGCTTTACCAGCTTGAGCTCGAGCTTTCTGTTTACGAGCCTTAGCGGATTTACTCGTTTTGTCTTTTTGCTTACCACTATCGTCTTCTGGACGTTTAGTTGGTTCAATCAAGGGTACAGCTTTACTACCAAGATTTGCAGCCGCTTTTTTGCCTTTGGCTTTTGCTTTCGATTCTGTCGCTCGTTTCTTAGCAGTCTTACCAGCGCCGCGTAGCTTACGACTTGTTTCAACGATTTCAAAGTCAATTTGTCTATCATCAAGGTTGACTGACAGCACTTTCACTTTGACTGAATCACCAAGACGGTAGGTATTACCAAACGACTCGCCGATAAGTCTTTGACCTATCGGATCAAATCGATAGTAGTCATTAGCTAACGTAGAAATATGCACCAAACCATCAATATGGAGATCAGCCAAACGTACAAAGAAACCAAAACCCGTGACGTTAGCAATAACACCTTCTAGCTCTTCGCCGACATGGTCTTGCATGTATTCACACTTGAGCCAATCTGACACTTCACGAGTTGCATCATCGGCGCGGCGTTCCGTCATTGAACACTGCTCACCATAGTAGTTCATATCGTCAAATGAATAGTGGTAACCACCTGTTGGCGTCCAACGATCTTGGTTACGACCTTCATGTTTTGCAATCAGATACTTAATCGCACGATGAAGCAATAAGTCTGGATAACGACGGATAGGCGACGTGAAGTGAGCATAGCGCTTCAATGCCAAACCAAAGTGCCCAGCGTTGTCTGGGCTGTATATTGCCTGCTTCATTGAGCGTAGCAGCATAGTTTGAATCAACTCTTTATCTGGGCGATCGCCAATTTGCTGCATGAGATGAGCATAGTCAGTAGGAGATGGCTCTAATCCGCCCGATAACTCTAAGCCCAATTCACCAAGGAAATCTCTGAAACCCATCAAACGCTCTTCACCCGGAGTTTCGTGAATACGGTATAGAGCTGGCTCTTTTGCTTTTTCAACAAGTGATGCTGACGCAATGTTCGCCATGATCATGCACTCTTCGATAAGCTTATGTGCATCATTACGAATCAGTGGCTCAATGCTTTCAATCTTACGCTCAGGAGTGAAAATGAACTTGGTTTCAACCGTTTCAAATTCAATCGCGCCACGCTGTTCACGCGCCACTTTCAGAACTTGATACATCTTATGCAGCTCTTCAAGATGAGGAACTAAATCGCTATAGCGTTCACGTAACTCTTCATCACCTTCCAAGATTTCGTGAACTTTGGTGTAGGTTAAGCGAGCGTGTGAGTTCATCACCGCTTCATAATGTTTATATCCCGACAACTTACCACTTTCTGAAATGGTCATTTCACACACCATGCACAGGCGATCCACTTGTGGATTGAGTGAACATAAACCATTTGAAAGTACTTCTGGCAGCATTGGAACTACTTGAGATGGGAAGTATACCGAGTTACCACGGTTAATCGCTTCTTTATCTAAAGCAGTATCTGGGCGAACGTAGTAGCTCACATCGGCAATCGCAACCCAGAGACGCCAACCACCACCTTTTTTAGCTTCACAGAATACGGCATCATCAAAGTCACGAGCATCTTCACCATCGATGGTAACCAATGGCAAAGCACGCAAATCGACTCGGCCTTGCTTGGCTTCTTCCGGAACTTCTTCCCCTAAGCCTGACACCTGTTTTTCAACGTCGTCTGGCCATACGTGAGGGATCTGGTGGGTACGAATAGCAATTTGCGTTTCCATCCCCGGCGCCATATTCTCGCCCAGCACTTCCACGACATTACCCATCATGCCTCGGTTGCGAGAACCTCGGTCTGTAATTTCAATCACCACCACGTTCCCCATACGAGCACCACTACGCTGCTCATTAGGAATTAAAATATCTTGGTGGATTCTTGAATCATCAGGTACGACATATGAGTAACCATGTTCAAAGAAAAAACGACCGACAATTTGAGTTTTACGCTCTTCTAATACACGAACTAAACGCCCCTCTTTTCTACCGCGCTTATCCGTTCCCGTTGGTTGCACTAAGACGTAATCACCATGAATGATGGTTCTCATCTGATGATTAGGTAAAAGAATATCGTTGTCTTTATTGGTATTACCATCCGGGCGAACCCAGCCATATCCATCTTTATGACCGATCACATAGCCTTTAATTAATTCGAGTTTTTCTGGCAATGCGTAACATTGGCGACGAGTAAAGACTAACTGCCCATCTCGCTCCATTGCGCGAAGGCGACGACGCAGACCTTCATACTGATCTTCACCGGTGAGATTTAATGCTTCAAACAAATCATTACGATTCATTGGCACGTTCGCTTGAGTCAAAAACTCGATGATGAACTCACGGCTTGGAATCGGATTTTCGTAATTATCGGCTTCACGATCCGCAAACGGATCAATATGGGTCGAATCAGACATAGGTAGACCTATTTATATAGAGGGGGATTAAAGTATATCCTACTGCGTGGTTAAGCTTAAGGATAAAAAGTGAGTAATACTAATAAGATAGTCCCTCTGGACGATCTTTGAAGGAATAAAGGTAAAATTCAGTGAAGAAAGGAATGAAGTTCATGCTCAATTATAGAAACTGAGCATGAATGGACAAACTTTAGGTGTAGCTACAATTTAGAGGGTTCTACCAGAAGGTTTCTCTGCGTTTAGCACGCGCGATGATGTTTTCAGGCATACGCATTTCTAATCCTTGTCGAAGGATATTAATTCGGCTATGCACTCTTTGATCCGCCGTAGCAGAGTTATACAGCCAACGATACGCATCTTCGTAATCTAGAGGACTACCATAATCTCTTAATAACAGTTCCGCTAGCTGAATTCGTGCATTCAAATTACCCATCGATGCCGCTTCACGTAAATACGGGATTGCACGTTCTTTATCTTGCTGAACTAACGTTCCACGAGAATAATAACGCCCCAACTGCTCAAGCGCTGTTGGCAACCCTTGGTGAGCCGCATTTTCCATGTAGTACAAACCTAACTCGACATCCTGATCGACACAGACGCCCCACGCTAGCATATCCCCATACAAAAACTCGTATGATGGCAAATTGATACGGGTTGCACGTGCAACGATATCTTCCACCAACTGACAATTGTCGGCTTTGACTCGCTCCAAATGCTTGTTTTCTTCAATCAATTTTATGAGTTCAGCTTCTGTATAAATTGGTACAGGCTCCCCCACATCGGTCACAGCTGCGTGACTAAACGAGGAATGCAATGCCAATATAAGAGAAGCTGCTACCGTTCGTAGCTTCATACATGCACTCTTACTTAATTCCGATAGCCATGTTACTCAATGTCTTGAGTATCGCGTTATTACGCATAATGACTGGTTTGATTTTTTTATCGGCGATTAAGCGGATCTCTTTAGGTCAAACTGGTAAATAATCGGCAATTAATTGCCACCGAAGAACAAAATACCATCACTCTCGGCATAAAAAAACCGACTCATAGAGCCGGTTCTTTAAACGAGTATCTAACTTACACGCTGAACGGGTGTACTTTGATAATGGTTTCGTTACGGTCTGGACCTGTAGAGATGATGTCAACTGGAACACCTGTTAGCTCTTCAATACGCTTGATGTAATCAAGAGCATTTTGAGGAAGTGCCTCTAGAGACTTAGCACCAAATGTTGTTTCAGACCAACCAGGCATCGTTTCGTAGATTGGCGTAATGTTTTCATACGCATCTGCTGCCATTGGTGACACTTCAGCAACTGAACCATCAGCCATTTGGTAACCAGTACAGATCTTGATCTCTTCTAGGCCGTCAAGAACGTCTAGTTTAGTCAAACAGAAACCTGTTACTGAGTTAAGTTGAATTGCACGGCGCATTGCAACCGCATCAAACCAACCAGTACGACGTAGACGACCAGTCGTTGCACCAAACTCAGCACCTACACTACCTAAGTGCTTACCAACTGGATCTTGCTTCTCTTTACCGTCATACAGTTCAGTAGGGAAAGGACCTGAGCCTACACGAGTACAGTACGCTTTAGCGATACCTAGAATGTAACCTAAGTGACGAGGGCCAAAACCAGAACCTGCAGCAACACCACCAGCAGTAGTGTTGGAAGAAGTTACGTAAGGATATGTACCGTGATCGATGTCTAGTAGAGTGCCTTGAGCACCTTCGAACATGATCTTATCGCCACGCTTACGCGCTGCATCGAGTTCATCAGTTACGTCGATAACCATTGAAGTTAATAGGTCAGCATAACCCATTGCTTGCGCAAGTACTTCTTCGTAGCTTACCGGCTCAACTTTGTAGAAATGTTCAAGTTGGAAGTTGTGGTAAGCCATAACTTCTTTTAACTTCTCAGCGAATGCTGCACGATCAAACAAATCACCTACGCGAACACAGCGACGAGCAACTTTGTCTTCATAAGCAGGACCGATACCACGACCAGTAGTACCAATTGCTTTATTACCACGAGCCGCTTCACGAGCTTGGTCTAAAGCAATATGGTAAGGAAGAATTAGAGGACAAGCTTCAGAAATGAAAAGACGCTCTTTAACAGGAACACCACGGTCTTCTAGACCGGTCATTTCTTTAATTAGTGCATCTGGTGAAAGTACAACACCGTTACCGATAATGCATTTCACGTTGTTGCGAAGGATACCTGATGGAATCAAGTGAAGAACTGTTTTCTCGCCATCGATAACTAGAGTATGGCCAGCATTGTGACCACCTTGATAGCGAACCACATATTTTGCATCTTCAGTTAAAAGGTCTACGATTTTACCTTTACCTTCATCACCCCACTGGGTGCCAAGAACGACTACGTTATTACCCATCTTTCCATTTCTGATTGCTAGTTAAAAATGGATTCTAGCACCGAATTTGATCAGTTGCAGTCATTTTTTAGACAAAAAGTTTGTTGCTAAATGAGCTGAAAGATAATTCTTACATTTAAGCCGAAACATCATTCATCAGCATAAATTTTGACGTCAAGGTTACCTTTATTATCGATACTAGCCCGGTACATACCAGAACTATTCATCGCAAAGTGAATATCACCATTTGCGTCCACCGCAATCAAGCCACCTTCGCCCCCCATCGCTTTCAAGTCACCGTTAATAATGTGCTCACAAGCGGTATGAACATCTTCTTTCAAATAGCGCATTCTTGCAGCAACGTCCCCTGCGACCATCTTACGAATAAAGAACTCTCCCATACCTGTAGTCGAAACCGCCACATTGCCATTTTCTGCAATCGTACCTGCACCAATAATTGGAGAATCGCCAACACGGCCGAATTTTTTATTCGTAATTCCGCCAGTACTTGTCGCAGCAGCCAAGTTACCTTGCTTATCCAGTGCTACAGCACCTACCGTGCCAAATTTTTTATCATCCGGATACTTATCTTCTGCCGAGTACTTAGCTTCGGAAAGAGCAAACAAGCCTTTTTCTTTCATCGACTGTAGCTGTTCATAACGGCGGTCAGTAAAGAAATAGTCCTGCTCGGTGTATTCATAACCTAAGCTAAATGCGAACTCTTCTGCACCATCCCCCATTAACAAAACATGCTCGCTTATCAGCATCACGTCACGTGCTAACTCAATAGGATTTTTAATATGGCGAATCCCCGTTACCGCTCCCGCATTCATTTCTCGACCATGCATGACAGACGCATCCATCTCAACCATTTCTTTGTTGGTTAATACAGAGCCTTTGCCTGCATTGAATTGAGGTGCATCTTCCAATACCTTGACCGCAGCCACCACGGCATCAAGCGCATCGCCACCTTGAGCCAGAATTTCATGCCCAGCTTTTACTGATTTTTCCAACGCTGACAGAATTTCTACTCTAAGTTCATCACTCATTTGATCACGCAGTATGGTTCCTGCTCCACCGTGAATAGCGATAGAAAATGGCTGCGACATAAATAGTCCTTACGTATTAAGAAGAGGTAATAAAAAAGCGCCAACCGATCACTCGATTCGCGCTTTCCTTTATAGGGCTAGGCGTCGCTTATCGCAACCCCATAACTCACTATTAGTGGCAGTGACCGCCACCGCAACAGCCATCTTTATGGTCGTGGTCGTGGTCGTGATCATGGTGATGACCGTGACCACCACAACATTCATGGTCATCTTCATGACCATGGCCGCCGCAACAACCTTCATGGTCGTGGTCGTGCCCGTGACCACCACAGCCACCAGCTTGGTGTACGTGGCCGTGCTCTAACTCTTCAGCTGTCGCTTCACGAACTGCAACCACTTCAACGTCGAAAGTCAGTGTGTGACCAGCAAGCATGTGGTTGCCGTCTACAACAACTTCGTCGCCGTCTACTTCTGTGATTTCTACAGGGATTGGACCTTGATCAGTATCCGCAAGGAAGCGCATACCAACTTCGATTTCGTCAACACCTTGGAATACATTTGCAGGAACGCGTTGAACAAGATCATCGCTGTGCTCACCGTATGCATCTTCAGGTGCGATAGTTGCAGTGAACTTGTCGCCTGCTACTTTGCCTTCTAGCTCTTTCTCAAGGCCAGTGATTAGGTTGTTGTGACCATGTAGGTAATCTAGTGGTGCTTCCACTGTAGATTGGTCTACAACGATGCCATCTTCCAGTTTTACTTGGTAAGCAAGACTTACAACCACGTTCTTTTCAATTTTCATAACGGCTCCAGGGCGGTTTTGGTGCTTCTAGACACATTAAGTCATGTCTAAAAATAATCTAACGATGGATATTATGGGGATCGTGAGCAGAAACTCAATTATTCCGGCTTAAAAATGCCGATCATTTGTTCTTGCCCGTGTTCACTTTTCTCTACAGATTTCGGTTTACGCTGTTCTGAATAATCACATTCAACGCATTCTACCAGCTCTATATTGTTCTCTATCCACCAGCGCAGAGTATCTTGAGCTTTACAACTTGGACAACTTGCCCCTGCAATAAAGCGTTTTTTTATGTTCACGTTTGGACTTCCTACTACTTTACGACTCAGTTTCTAACTGAATTCTTTCTTCTAACTGAACTATCGTTTCTAACTGCAATATCGTTTCTAAGTGAATGACTGCTTTAATCTTTTTCCCAATAGCTACGAGATTGTCTGTCTCCATCCATCTCGCGACCAAAAATTTCTTCGAGCTCTTTACGGGCTTCTTTGGCTCTCAAATTAAGCTGTTTACCTTCATTATGCTGAGGTAGCAGCTCTTTGAGCATCGACATATCGAGCTTACGGAAATGTGCCTCTGCTCTTTTCGCTTCATAAGGATGCATGCCCAATGAGATAAGCGTTTGTCGACCGAGATCCAACGCGCCTAAAAAGGTCTCACGAGAGTACCGCTCCACCCCATGATTCATTAGTTGGTAAGCTTCAACACGACTTCGGGCGCGAGCCAGTATTTTCAACTTCGGAAAGTGATGTTTACAAAGCTCGACTATTTTCACTACCTCATCAGGAGCATCGGTACAGATCACAATAGCTTCAGCTTCATCTGCACCAGCGGCTCGCAACAACTCAAGCTGGGTAGCATCACCATAGAATACTTTATATCCGTATTTACGTAGTAATTTTATTTGGCTTGCATCACTTTCCAATACGGTTATTTTGATCTTGTTAGCATACATCAAGCGACCAACAATTTGTCCAAAACGCCCAAAGCCTGCAATGATAACTCTGGGTTCTTTATCAAAAATATCCGAACCAATAGCTTCGTCATCGGAGGTATTCAAGTTACGAGCAAACCAACGGCTCTGAGCGGAAAGCAATAATGGCGTGGTTACCATTGATAAACTCACGACAACCAGTAGGAATGCCGCTTGCTCAGATTTTAGCAACCCTTGATTACTTGCTGCAGTGAAAATAACAAAAGCAAACTCACCACCTTGGCTTAGAATCGCCGCCATGCGACTGCGCGCTTTTGCACGAGTACCAGAAAAACGAGCTAAGACATAAAGAAGTAGACCTTTGACAGTCACCAGTCCAATCACAGCCAACAATATGCTTAACGGCTCAAGAGCAAGCAACCCTAAATCGACCGCCATACCAACAGAGATAAAAAACAGCCCAAGCAGTAAACCTTTAAAAGGTTCGATCGCGATTTCAAGTTCATGACGGAATTCACTTTCGGCTAATAACACCCCAGCCAAGAAAGTACCAAGCGCCATCGACAAGCCTAATTGCTGCATCAGCAGTGCAATACCGATAACCAACAGTAACGCGGCTACAGTAAATAGCTCACGCACTCCGCTCAATACGATATAGCGGAACAGTGGACTTAAGAGGAAATGACCGCCGACCAGCAAACCGACGATGCCACACAGCATCCAAACCACATCAAGCCAGCTTCCCCCAGTGTTTCCCGCCAATACTGGTAACATTGCCAGCATTGGAATGACCGCAATATCCTGAAACAGCAATACTGCAAAACCAGATTGCCCAGTTTCACTGCGAGATAACCCTCGCTCTTCAATGACTCGCAGTGCTATAGCTGTAGAGGAAAGAGCCAAGCCCATACCAATCACTAAACTGCTTTGCCAACCGATTCCCATTAGCGAGGTGATACTGGCAATTACCGCGGTCGTGACGACCACTTGAGCACCGCCTAAGCCTAATATTGGACCTCGCATTTGCCATAGTTTTCTTGGGTTCAACTCTAAGCCAATCAGAAAGAGCAATAGCACTACGCCAAATTCTGCAAAGTGCATAATCGCTTCAACATCGCTGATTAAACCTAATCCCCAAGGCCCAATTATCACGCCAGCTAACAAATATCCAAGAACAGAACCTAACCCAGCCCTTTGCGCCAAAGGCACTGCCACAACGGCTGCGGTAAGAAATACCGCCGTACTTTGCAGGAAATCGCTGCCTAACTCAGCCATGATGCTCTCCTTGCTCAGCAAGTGGGTCGTTTAGCCATTGTCGATAGGCTTCTGCATGCTGATAACGTTCAACATCACTGACATTGCGCGACCAATACAACACCAAAGGTTCCATCCACTGCATACGACACAACGCCGCAGTCAGTTCAAAGGGTTGCAAAATCTCTTTCAGCGGATAACGGTTATAACCCTTTTCACCAAAGGCATCGACATTACCACCAGTGGTTATCACACTACGCCAGACTTTGCCCTGCAGCTCACTTTTATTACCGAAAGCAAACCCTTTCGCTAATATCCTATCCATCCACTCTTTTAGCAGTGCCGGACACGAATACATATACAGTGGATGTTGAAAAACAATCACATCGTGTTCGAGTAAGCGTTGGCGCTCAGCTTGGACGTCAATGAAGAAGTCTGGATAAGTCGCATAAAGATCAAGAATGGAGACATGTTCAAGTGATGAGATCTTTTTGATCATCACTTGGTTAGCGATAGAGTGATGTGGCTCAGGATGAGCATAAATCACTAAGACTTTAGGCTTTTGTGAAGCAGACGACGTATCTTTTGTCATTCCTTGACTGCACTCCGTAACGTTATCAAATTGGTAACTGTTGCGATACCCAAACTACTTGGAGTTGCAGGTAGGCGGCAAGTCAGTGAGTCCCCATGAGCATAGATAACTATGTAATTGGGGTGAACGAACGTAGCCAACACCGCTGCACCTTCAAGTAGGAAGGGCATAAGCATCATAACGTAAATTGCATAATGATCGACATTTATCCTCGTTGCCCCTACTATTCTGGGCGATATCTCAACGGCAACTCTTTCTAATAGCTAATACAAATTTATGATTATCTTCTCGGACATCCAGTTACTACGTGGCGGAAAGCCGCTGCTAGACCAAGCATCAGCAACCATAAACCCAGGTGACAAAGTGGGTTTAGTGGGCAAAAACGGTTGCGGCAAATCAACCCTTTTTGCTCTTTTAAAAGACGAGCTGTCTATTGATGCAGGCTCATTCAGCAAGCCAGCTCAATGGGAGCTGGCTTGGGTGGCACAAGAAACACTGGCGTTAGAGCGAAGTGCTTTGGAATACGTCATCGATGGTGACCGAGAATATCGCGATTTAGAGCGTCAACTCACTGATGCAGAGCATGCCGATAACGGCACTCTTGTTGCCGAGCTACACGGAAAAATCGAAACAATTGGCGGTTACAGCATCCGCGCTCGTGCATCTGAACTACTTGATGGTCTCGGTTTTAGCCAAGAGCAAATGTCATGGAACCTCACTCAATTTTCTGGTGGTTGGCGCATGCGCCTCAACCTTGCTCAAGCTCTGATCTGCCGTTCAGATTTACTTCTTCTCGACGAACCAACCAACCACTTAGATTTAGATGCCGTTATGTGGTTAGAGCGCTGGTTACAAAGCTATCCGGGAACCCTGATTCTGATTTCTCACGACCGTGATTTCCTCGATCCGATCATCAATCGCATCATTCACATCGAAAACCAAAAGCTCAACGAGTACACAGGTAACTACTCATCGTTTGAAAACCAACGAGCGCAGAAAATGTTGCAGCAACAAGCCATGTATCAGAAGCAGCAAAAGCAGATGAGCCACATGCAGAGCTACATCGACCGCTTCCGCTACAAAGCCTCTAAAGCTCGTCAGGCTCAAAGTCGTATTAAAGCTCTGGAAAGAATGGAGAAGGTGCTGCCGGCTCAGTTTGATAACCCATTCAGCTTTGAATTTCGCGAGCCTTCAGCGCTTCCGAACCCAATTCTGATGATGGATGATGTAAGCGCAGGATACGGCGATAACCTTATCCTAGAGAAGATTCGCCTTAATTTGGTTCCGGGTAGCCGTATCGGTCTGCTTGGTCGTAACGGTGCTGGTAAATCAACCTTAATTAAACTGCTATCCAATGAGTTGTCACCGCAAGGTGGCGATCTGACTTATTCGCAAGGTGTGAAGATCGGCTACTTCGCTCAGCACCAACTTGAAACGCTTCATCCTGAAGAGACACCTTTGCAGCATATGATGCAAATCGCACCAGAGAAAAACGAATTAGAACTGCGTAATTATCTGGGTAGTTTTGGCTTTAATGGCGATAAAGCACTGGAAAAAATCGGTCCATTCTCCGGCGGTGAAAAAGCTCGCCTAGTGTTGGCTCTGATTGTGTGGCAAAAACCAAACCTGCTCTTACTCGATGAACCAACCAACCACCTTGATTTGGACATGCGCCAAGCGCTAACTCTTGCGCTACAAAGTTTTGAAGGTGCCATGGTTATCGTCAGCCATGACCGATACCTATTGCGTGCAACAACCGATGATTTGTATCTGGTCCATGATCGCCAAGTCGCACCGTTTGACGGTGATTTAACCGATTACTACAAATGGCTTCAGGAGCAACAAAAAGCAGAACGCAAAGAGCAACAAGCTCAAGTTGCGCCCAAAGACAACGCTAACAGTGCTGCTGCGAAGAAAGATCAAAAACGCCGTGAAGCGGAACTGCGTAAGCTTACTGCACCAATTCGCAAAAAGCTGACACAACTCGAAGCGAAAATGGATAAGTTGAACGAAATTATCGCAGACTCTGAACAACAATTATCGGAGTCCTCACTGTATGATGCAGAAAACAAAGCTAAACTTAACCAAGTTCTCGCAATCCAAGCCCAAGCCAAGAGCGAACTCGAAGAGATCGAGATGGACTGGATGAGCGAGCAAGAGACGCTGGAAGAAATGGAACAGGAGTTCAACAGTCAATGAGCCAAGAGCACGTCAGAATTTCACTTACGTTGGAGCGACTATGGCAATTCAGTTTGCAGTACTACAGCGTTCGAGAAGTTAAAGAGGCGTGCTTACACCTGCAAAACCATTTCAACGGCAATGTAAATTTGCTTCTGCTGCTCAAATGGCTTGATGAGCAGCAAGTTGCCTTTTTTGAGCAAGATTGGCAAACAGTGAGCGAATGTATCAGTCGCTCAGAAACACTGCTGCATAGCTACAGAGAATTGCGCCGCAAACTAAAAAAAACACTGCCTGATACCTTGTATCGTGAAGCACTGCAGTTTGAACTCCAGTTAGAAAAACAGCAGCAGTCAGATTTAGTGGATTGCATTAATAGTCTTACCTTGATTAATAATGAAGATGCCCCTCTGACACAGCGTTACTGTCGACAACTTGGCGCAGAAAACCTTGCCCAGCAGTTCGCCAAACCCGCTCCAAAGCGCTGAACATTCCCGCTTGTTTAATTGCGTATATACTCAATATAAACAAGACCACTTGAAGTTGCAGTAGCCCACGCTGCAGAATTAGATAAGCAAAGATAACTATATCCATTTGATGGTTGGACAATGACCCAATTTGTTGCCGCTACAGGCTTGAAGAACCCGCATCTACAAACATTAGTTCCACGCTTTATTCGTAAGAAAGCGTTATTCGAACCTATTTGGCAAACATTAGATACGCCAGACGGTGATTTTCTCGATCTTGCATGGAGCGAAGACGCGCATAACGAAAGTGCATCTAAAAAGCCTATCTTCATTTTATTTCATGGCCTGGAAGGATGTTTTTACAGTCCTTATGCTAATGGATTAATGCAGGCGTTCGCCCAAGATGGCTGGTTATCGGTCATGATGCACTTTCGCGGCTGTAGCGGTAAGCCTAATAATCTGGCTCGTGCATACCATTCAGGTGAAGTAGAAGATGCTCGCTTTGTTCTGGAATATCTGAGAGAACATTTCCCAAATCGCACCATTATCGCAACAGGTATTTCATTAGGCGGTAATATGTTAGTCAACTATTTGGCTGATTATAACCAAGACCCTATAGTTACTGCTGCGACAGTAGTCTCTGCGCCTTTGGATTTAGCCGCTTGCGCTCAGCGCATTGAGCACGGATTTTCCAAAGTTTATCGCCGCTATCTGGTCTCTTCACTAAAAAACAGCGCAATGAAAAAGCACCATCTGCTCAAAGGTGAATTAGGGCTTTCCTATCAAAGCATTAAACGTGTCACTCACCTGAGCGACTTCGACGATTTAATTACTGCACCACTGCATGGATTTAAGGACTCACAAGACTATTATGAGAAGTGCTCTGGCATCAATAAGCTACAGCAAATCAAAGTCCCGACTCAGATCATTCATGCCAAAGATGACCCATTTATGAACGATGCTGTGATTCCCAAATTTATCCTGCCTGACAACATCGACTATCGTTTATTTGAGCAAGGTGGGCACGTCGGTTTCGTGTCCGGAAGTATTTTAAAACCAGAATTTTGGTTAGAAAAAGCATTACCTGCTTACTATGCAAGCTTAAAAGATATTGAAGTATGACCCTTCATCATGATCAATAAAGCGTTATAGCAGACCTGTAAATAAGTAATAAGCTAACGTACTCTTTATAGTCAGCAACAATACAATTTAGATTTACGAGTAAATTATGATCGTACCTTGGCAAGAAATTGCACCCGAAACGTTAGACAATCTCATCAGCGAGTTTGTGCTCAGAGAAGGGACTGATTACGGCGAAGTTGAGATCTCTTTGAAGCACAAAGTAGACCAAATAAAAGCCCTATTAAGGAGTGGTGAAGCGGTTATCGTTTATTCAGAGTTACACGAAAGTGTTGATATCAAAGTTACTAATCGATAATCAGTGACAACTGAAATTCCATGGTATAGTGGCTGCAGCTTGGGCGATGACAATGTTTCAGCGCCTTATCTTAGGATTTATGGACAAGGTTAGTCATGTCAGCAAAACACCCAATTATTGCCGTAACTGGTTCATCAGGTGCAGGCACTACTACAACGTCAGAAGCATTCCGCAAAATGTTCAATATGATGAGTGTCAAACCCGCTTGGGTTGAAGGTGATAGCTTTCACCGCTTCACTCGCCCTGAAATGGACATTGAAATTCGTAAAGCCCGTGAACAGGGTCGCCATATTAGTTATTTCGGCCCAGAAGCGAACGATTTTGCTACTTTAAGCGAATTTTTCCGCCAATACGGTAAAGCCGGAACAGGTCAAATTCGACGCTACTTGCATACCTTCGATGAAGCGGTTCCCTATAATCAAATGCCCGGTACGTTTACGCCTTGGCAAGACCTGCCAACCAATACCGATGTACTGTTCTATGAAGGTCTACACGGTGGCGTGGTAGACGGCGAAGTCAATGTAGCTCAGCACGTCGATTTCTTGATAGGCATGGTGCCCATTGTCAACCTTGAGTGGATTCAGAAATACGTTCGAGATACACGCGACAGAGGTCATTCTCGCGAAGCGGTCATGGATTCCATCGTTCGTTCAATGGACGACTATTTGAACTACATTACGCCGCAGTTTTCACGCACCCACATCAACTTCCAGCGAGTCCCCACTGTTGATACCTCTAACCCACTTAATGCCAAAGGTATCCCTAGTCTGGACGAAAGTTTTGTAGTCATTCGCCTACGAGGCATTAAAAATGTCGATTTCCCATATTTACTGGCAATGATAGATGGATCATTTATGTCTCGTCACAATACCATTGTTGTGCCAGGTGGAAAAATGAGTTTTGCTATGGAATTAATAGTAAGACCAATCCTACAACAACTCATTGAGACAGGGAAAATTGGCTAATCGAAACACTGTTTTAGAGTTTAGTTTCGATACCGTGACCATGTGCACATTTTTGCGTACAAAATCGCGGCAGTGACACGATTAAAATCAAGAAAAAGTTGCCGAAAAAGGATACTATTCTTAACCGAAACATAAGATAGCTTGCAGCGACCATAAAGTCCTCTTATTCTAGTAATCCTATTTTAAGCTTTGCTAAATATGGATAGCAGCAAGCGTACCCTGCAGAGGAAGTGAGATATTATGGTTCTAGGTAAACCTCAAACCGACCCAACATTAGAGTGGTTTCTTTCACATTGTCACATTCATAAGTACCCTTCAAAAAGCACGCTAATTCATGCGGGCGAGAAAGCAGAAACTTTGTACTACATTGTTAAAGGTTCTGTTGCGGTACTGATTAAAGATGAAGAAGGAAAGGAAATGATCCTTTCTTACCTAAACCAAGGTGATTTCATCGGTGAACTTGGCTTGTTTGAAGAAGGTCAAGAGCGTACAGCATGGGTTCGTGCTAAGTCTCCATGTGAAGTTGCGGAAATTTCATTTAAGAAATTCCGTCAGCTTATCCAAGTAAACCCAGATATTTTGATGCGTCTTTCAGGTCAGATGGCTCGCCGTCTACAAGTAACAAGCCAGAAAGTTGGTGACCTTGCGTTCCTAGACGTAACAGGCCGTATTGCTCAGACGCTACTTAACCTAGCGAAACAACCTGATGCAATGACTCACCCAGACGGTATGCAGATCAAGATTACTCGTCAAGAGATCGGCCAAATCGTTGGCTGTTCACGTGAGACAGTTGGTCGAATTCTGAAGATGCTTGAAGAGCAGAACCTAATTTCAGCTCACGGTAAGACTATCGTTGTCTACGGAACTCGCTAATAGTTAACGCTATTACAAAAATTCAAAAGCCACCCTTGCGGTGGCTTTTTTATTCTGCCTTTTTCTACTGTCTCTCAGTCACAGGTCTCTATACCATTCTGGAAAATTTCTTGATCAGTGAATGGGCGTCGATGCTCAATCTGATCATTTTTATCTAGAATGGTATTACTCTTCTCCTTTCGAAATGGAGGAAAATTATCCAGTTCTATTTACTATCGGTACTTTCAAAAATCTTATCTGCAGATGCCGCAACAAAGCCTGTATAAAGCTCTCCATTCGCCATTGGATAACGCTTAGCAAACTCGTAGAAACCACCAGGAACCGTTTCAGTGCTGTCACTGAAGGTTACGGATACCTTATCTGCCATGGTTGAAGACTGCTCAAGTAGAACCTCAGGAGTTCCTTTGACTTCACCGCCAGACTCATTGATGGTGAAGCCAGCATTGCGCAGATGATCATTCACCTGTTTCACTTCAGTAAATGCCTTGAGCTGATTAACGTTAACCGTGAAGTGATTCGCACCATAGCCATGAGCCGCTAACCAAGAGGCGTATTCACTCTCTTGCGCTAGCACTTGATAATCAGCAAAGCTAATATCCCATAAGCGACCACCGTAAAGGAATGCATCGCCTTCGAGCTTTGTTACATCTACCTTCGCAACCAATTTGGCAACAATCTCTTGTAACTGTGGTGAACACTCTTCTACTTTCAGCTCACTGATAAATACTTTTGGCTGAAGCGGATCTGGATGCTCATAGTGTTTAGCGACCAGCTTTTTGCTTTCAAAAACATAGTCACCAACCGCTTTATAGCCGAGAGCTAAGAAAGGCTTTGCTAACGTTTCTAGACCAAGAGGCGCAACATTGAAGGTTCGTAGTGCAATATGGTCATTGATTAGCGCTTCATCTTCTTCTAGCAAGCTATGAACTTTATCGGCTGAAGGACAAAGGCGAGTAATGTAGTCATTCCACAGTGATTGAAACAGAACTTCTGGCGTCATAGTGCCTCCTTGGCTGCATGAACACGACGTATTGGATTGGAAAAAGCTTATTTAAGCCAAGTACTATTAAGTGATTATTTATTCTGACGTTATTAGTAAACAGGCTTCACCTTTCGTGAAGCCTGAATAATTTTGTTATAGCTCTACACCTGGGCTTAGTGTCGCAGGAAGCTCGGTTGCAGAACCTTCCATTGACGCCATTGGGTATGCACAATAATCCGCTGCGTAGAATGCGCTTGGACGTAGGTTACCTGAAGCCCCAGGGCCACCAAATGGAGCATCGCCACTCGCACCTGTTAGCTGACGGTTGCGGTTAACGATACCTGCACGAATGTGGTCTACGAAGTATTCCCACTCGGCATCGTCGGTAGTCACAAGACCAGCAGACAGACCAAAACGAGTATCGTTCGCCAGTTCTACTGCTTGCTCTAGTGTTTCGTAACGCACCAATTGCAGTAATGGGCCGAAGTATTCTTCGTCAGGTAGTTGGGCGATTGGCGTAACATCAATGATGCCCGGTGATACAAAAGCAGCACCTTTACTTTGCGCTTCAACAAGGCTCTTACCGCCCAGAGATTGAAGGTGAGCTTGTGCATTCAAAATAAAGTCTGCCGCCGCTTTAGAGATTTGTGGACCCATGAACGGTGCTGGCTCAGCAAATGGTTGATCCATACGAAGCTTCTTCGTTGCTTCTACTAAGCGAGCAACCAACTCATCACCTTTCGCCCCCACAGGGATGTATAGACGACGTGCACAAGTACAACGTTGACCGGCACTGATAAATGCAGATTGTATGATTGTATAAACCGTCGCGCTTAGGTCACCAAACTGTTCAGAAATCACCATTGGGTTATTGCCGCCCATTTCGAGAGCGAGCATCTTGTCTGGTTGACCCGCAAATTGGCGATGTAGGATATGACCCGTATTGGCACTCCCAGTAAACAGTAGACCATCAATACCTTTTGATTGAGCTAGAGCGATACCGGTTTCTTTACCACCTTGTACAAGGTTAATAACACCTGCTGGCAGACCAGCCGCTTGCCAAAGTTTCATCGTTACTTCAGCAGTCCATGGAGTTTGCTCAGAAGGCTTAAATACCACTGTGTTACCCGCTAGTAGCGCAGGAACAATATGACCATTTGGCAAATGACCAGGGAAGTTGTAAGGACCAAATACCGCCATAACGCCTAGAGGACGGTGACGCAATACAATTTGGTTACCCGCCGCTTCACGCACGGTTTCACCAGTGCGGTCATGGTACGCACGGATAGAGATAGCAATTTTGCCCGCCATCGCTGCAGCTTCAGTGCGAGTTTCCCAAATCGGTTTACCCGTCTCTTTTGCGATAACTTCTGCAATTTGCTCACTGTTCTCTTTAATCTTTTCGGCAAAAGCAAGTACAACCTTTTCACGCTCGGCGAAAGGCAGTTTTTTCCAGCTAACAAATGCACTGCGAGCAGAAGCAACGGCGTCTTCAACTTGCTCTTGTGTTGCACCTTGACCTTGCCAAATGACCTCATCGTTATACGGGCTTAAAGAAGAAACGGTTTCACCTTTACCTTCTAACCACTGTCCTGCGATCCACTGTTGTCCTGCTACCCACTGAGCCATGATGTGTTCCTTAGATTCTTTTACTGAGCCAAAATTCGAATAAAGTCGCCATTATCAACCTTTAGGGCTTTGGCCACTTTTGGCGAGATAATTGCGCTGCCGTCTTCACGGTTAAATGCTGCTTTTGCGGCGGTCGCTCGGAAATTTTCAAACGACGAATTACACATTAAAAAGTCTTGTGAGCTAGAGTGCTCCGCAACAATGACTTTGACACGGACGGAGTTGCGTACTGAGTCTATGTTATGGATATCGCACTCTACGCTTGGACCCGCATCAAAAATGTCGACATAGTTGCGACAAGTGAACCCTTCTTTCTCAAGCAATTTTAGAGCAGGGCGAGTTTTGTGATGCACCTGACCAATCACAGCTTGCGCTTCTTTACTAAGCAAGTTGATATAGATTGGCAATTTAGGCATTAAGTCCGCAATAAAGCCTTTCTTGCCTATCCCTGTCAGATAGTCAGCCATGGTGAAGTCAATTGAGAAGAAGTGTTCTTGTAGCCACTGCCAAAACGGTGAATTGCCATTCTCATCCGAGACGCCACGCATCTCAGCAAAAATAGTCTTAGAGAATCGATGTGGATGTTCAGCCATCATCAAGAATCGGCATTTCGACATCAGTTTGCCGTTTAGACCTTGGCGAAATTCAGGGCGCAAAAACAATGTGCAGATTTCTGAACAACCTGTGTAGTTATTGCCAAACGTCAGTAGCTTAACCACATTGTTTACATTCAACTTTGGTGATGAATGCACTATGGTGCTGATGTGATAAGAATAAAACGGAACATCCCAGCCCACAGCAGCTTCAATTCCCGTGGTCCCAGCCACTTCACCCGTTTCTGAATCGAAACCCACCATAAGATAACCTTCGTCCGATGGCGAGGTGACGTTAGGCTTAGTAAAACTGTATTCAGAGTGTTTGATTCGGTTGGTTAACAGCTCTTCGTTAACCGGTAATGAAGTGAAACCATGACCAGATTCAACCGCACATGTGTGCAACGCCTCATAATCTGATATGGCAATTGGGCGTACAACTAGCATCAATACTTCCCTCCAGATGCATTTAGGGCCTAATCATTAGGCCCTTTTAGGCTCACTCTAATCGGTGAGCCTTATAGCTTAGTTTTTACACTAGCGATGCGATGGCTTTATCCAAACGCGCTAAGCCTTCTTCAATTTCTTCTTTTTCGATTACTAATGATGGGGTCATACGAACTACGTTGGCACCCGCCATTAGAATCATTAGACCTTGCTTACCTGCTGCAACAAGAATGTCGCGAGCACGGCCTTGCCACTCTTCGTTTAGCGCAGCGCCGATCAGCAGACCTTTACCACGAACTTCAGAGAACAAGTTGTACTTAGCATTGATCTTCTCTAGACCTGCACGGAATAACGCTTCACGTTCAAGCACACCAGCCAGAGTTTCAGGTTGGCTAATGATGTCCACTACCGCTTCTGCAACCGCACATGCTAGCGGGTTACCGCCATATGTAGAACCGTGAGTACCTGGTTTGAAGTGCTCTGCAAGCTTAGTTGTGGTAAGCATTGCACCGATAGGGAAACCACCGCCAAGAGATTTAGCTGTGCTTAGAATATCAGGAGTAATACCTAGACCTTGATATGCGAAGAAGTGACCAGTACGACCGTTACCTGTTTGAACTTCATCAAAGATCAATAGCGCGTTGTGTTTATCACAAAGTTCGCGAACTGTTTGGATGAACTCTGGCGTTGGAGATACGATACCGCCTTCACCTTGAAGTGGTTCGATCATCACAGCACAAGTGCGGTCAGAGATATGTGAACGTAGTGCTTCAACGTTGTTGTACTCAAGGTGAGTAATGTCACCCGGTTTTGGACCAAAACCATCTGAGTAAGCAGCTTGACCACCAACAGTTACAGTAAAGAAAGTACGACCGTGGAAACCTTGTTTGAATGCAATGATTTCAGACTTTTCTGGACCGAATTCATCTGCTGCATAGCGGCGAGCAAGCTTCAGTGCTGCTTCGTTTGCTTCTGCACCAGAGTTTGAGAAAAATACTTTTTCTGCAAAGCTGATTTCAGTCAGTTTCTTCGCTAAACGAAGTGCTGGTTCGTTTGTCATTACGTTACTTAGATGCCAAAGCTTGTTGCCTTGCTCAGTTAACGCTTTAACCATCGCAGGGTGACAATGACCTAAACAACTCACGGCAATACCACCAGCAAAGTCAATGTACTCATTTCCTTGTTGGTCCCATACTCGAGAGCCTTGTCCCTTTACTGGGATGAATTCCATTGGGTTGTAACAAGGTACCATTACCTCGTCAAACAGACCGCGTTCTACATTAATTTCAGTTGTCATTGCTCGTCCCTTTTTAATACCGCATGCTTTGTAGATCGTCGACCTAACTACAAAAATATAACCTTGATATTTTGTATTGCATTTTAGTTAGTGCAGCATTGTATTTACAAAATATTAACCATTTCAATAGTGAATTATCCTTTTTCAGCCTTTGTCAGGCTAATAAATGACACTACTGTTGAGTATTTATGCAACAAGCCAATGCTTTTATGAAGTAATTTCTACGTTTCATCACAAAATAATTGGCAGAACCCTATAAGGAATAAGGTATTCGGTGAAATCTGGATCAAGTATCACGAATAAAATTTCACCAGAGACAAATCTTACATTTGACATTAGGAAAGTGAAGAATAGTGATCGCCGTCAGGAAAATTTCATCGATTTACTACAGAAAATCACAACCACAGTGGTAATTACTCCGTTAGTACTAGTTATACAGTAATTAGAACTGGAAATTAGGCTTTACATCCGATCGCTTATTAGTGACTTTTGATAAATACTTTAACGACGCAGGAAGTTAGCTAGCAGTTCATGTCCTTGTTCTGTTTTAATTGACTCAGGATGAAACTGAACCGCATCAATCGGTAGACTCTTATGTTGATAGCCCATAATTTCATCCAAGCAGCCATCAGGTAACTCAGTCCATGCGGTCAACTCAAAACAGTCTGGTAAAGAGTCAGTCCTCACTACCAAAGAATGGTAACGAGTCACAGTGAGGGGATTATTCAAACCTGCGAAAACACTCTTGCCATTGTGTTTAATTGGCGATGTTTTTCCATGCATGACTTGGCGTGCTCGAACGACTTCCCCACCAAAAACTTGGGCTATGGCTTGGTGTCCGAGACAAACACCGAGAATAGGCAATTTTCCAGCAAAATGTTGAATTGCAGCTAGAGATATACCTGCTTCATTGGGCGTACAAGGTCCGGGAGAGATAACAAGATGGGAAGGCGCCAATGCTTCAATTTGCTCTAATGAAATCTCATCATTACGCACCACTTTGACTTGTGCACCCAGCTCGCAAAAGTACTGGTACAAGTTATAAGTAAAAGAGTCGTAGTTATCTATGATGAGTAGCATAAGCTAAAATCTCTATTGCAATGAAAACCACCCGCATTCTACGAATCCATTGCTAAGATTCAATCAATAAGTTTACCTGCGTTACATCAGCAACCTCTCTCAGTGCACATTTTTTAAACAACCCTCTCGCGCTCAAGATTAATTAGCTACTATTAATTTAGATAAAACTAATAAACAAACGAGGATGAGAGCATGAAAAGGACAATCGTTATTGGAGCCGGTTTAGGCGGTATGTCTATCGTTTATGAATTAAGACAAAAACTGCCTAAAGACCATGAAGTGATGATTATTAATGAAAGCCCAGAATTTCACTTCATTCCATCCAACCCTTGGGTAGCATTAGGAGAAAGAACCAAAGAACAGGTCGTACTCGACTTGAGCCCTTACGTCGAAAAATTTCACATTCCCTTTAATACCTCTGGCGTTGCTGAAATATTTGCCAAAGAAAAACGGATAACGACCGGGGACGGTAACGAATACAACTATGACTATTTAGCCATTTGTACCGGTCCAAAACTCGCTTTTGAAGCGATAACGGGTTCCGGCCCAGACAACGGTTATACCAACTCAATCTGTACTGTCGATCACGCCGTGAAGTCTTACGAGGCGCTACAAGAGTTAGTGAAAAAACCTGGCCCTGTTCTTGTAGGAGCAATGCAAGGAGCAAGCTGTTTCGGCCCTGCTTATGAATACGTTCTCTCGCTAGAGACACATCTTCGTAAGCTCAAAGTTAGAGACAAAATACCAATTACTTTTGTCACCAGTGAACCTTATATTGGTCATATGGGGTTAGGTGGTGTCGGGGACTCAAAAGCATTAATGGAACACGAGTTTCGTGAACGCGGAATAAAATGGATATGTAACTCTCGGGTCAAAGAGTTTGAATCAGGTATGGCGCATATCGAGGAACTAAATCGTAAAGGTGAAGTGGATTTTGACCATCATCTTCCCTTCTCGATGGCGATGTTCTTACCTCCATTTAAAGGATCTCCAGCTATAGCTGCTGTTCCTGAGCTTTGTAATCCCAAAGGCTTCGTGATTACTGACCAGTTCCAACGCAGCCCTATTTATCCGGAAATATTTGCGGCAGGCGTATGCGTTGCGATCCCACCATTAGAAGAAACGCCAGTCCCTGTCGGCGCGCCGAAGACAGGCTTCATGATTGAATCGATGACCACTGCCATCGTAGAGAACATTCTTAGCCTAGAAAAAGGCGAAGAAATGCATACTAAACCGACACTGAATGCACTTTGCTTGGCCGACATGGGCGATAAAGGGGCTGCATTTATTGCTCTACCACAGAACCCACCACGCAATACCAACTGGACGTCCATGGGACAATGGGTACATATCGCGAAGATAGCCTATGAGAAATACTTCCTCTATAAAGTGAAAAAAGGCACCAGCGAACCCATCTACGAGAAATACATTCTCAAGGCGGCTGGAATTACCCGAACTAAAGAGCAATAGCAAAACAACAGATAAAAAAAAGTATCCACCGGCATAGCCGGTGGTTTTTCATATGCGCCTATAAGGCTCTCCTACTGGCAGCGCCCTAGCAGGCGCGTAGTGATCTGACATTTGCATATGACTATTTCCTGCGGCCCGCAAACGGGCTACCTGAATACGGGAGCGACAATTGCTCTCCCATTTTATCCTGCTCTAGTTGGTGCTTTATGTAATTCTGTATCTTGCTCGTATTCTTACCTACCGTATCTACATAATAACCTCGGCACCAAAACTCACGATTCCGATATTTAAACTTCAAATCCCCGAATCGTTCATAAAGCATTAGGCTACTTTTACCTTTCAAATACCCCATAAACGCTGAAACACTCATTTTGGGCGGTATTTCTAAAAGCATGTGGATATGATCCGAGCAACATTCCGCTTCAAGAATGTTCACATTTTTCCATTCACATAGTTTCCTCAATATTTCACCTATTGCTCTACGTTTTTCTCCGTAGAACACTTGTCTTCTATATTTCGGTGCAAAGACTATGTGGTATTTACAGTTCCAGCGCGTGTGCGCTAAGCTCTTTTCGTCCCCCATTGGGACCCCCTTTCAATTCTTAATTAACTCTTGTAGTTGCCAGACCACAAGACGTTTTTATCAAATTGAAAGGGGTTATATAACTGATTTATAGCTGTAAGCTTTACGGAACCCCCAGCCTAGCTGGGGGTTTTCTCTATACAAAACAAAGGCCAGCAAATGCTGGCCTTACGTGTTTATTCCAACTCTTGCCGAAAGTCGAATCTAGTATGGACGAGTCACAAAACCTACTGCTTCGTATACTTTCTTCAGCGTTTGCAGTGCACGAGCCGATGCTTTCTCAGCACCATCACGCATTACGCTGTTTAAATACTCGCGGTCGTTACGAATACGTGCATATTCCGCCTGTACAGGTTCAAGCATAGCCACTAATGCTTCACCGACGTCTTTCTTAAACGGACCATACATTTCAACGCCAGCATATTGCGCTTCGATCTCTGCAAACGTTTTACCTGTTGCAGCAGAGTACAAGCCCATTAGATTAGAAATACCCGCTTTGTTCTCAACGTCGTGAGCAATACGTGGTGGTGTCTCTGTATCTGTTTGCGCTTTATTGATCTTCTTGATAATCGACTTAGGGTCTTCTAGCAGAGTAATAACGTTTTTACGGTTATCGTCTGATTTAGACATTTTCTTGGTCGCATCTTGCAAGCTCATCACACGCGCGTTTACCGTTGGAATGTACGGCTCTGGAATTGTGAAGATTGGAGCTTCTGGCGAATAGATGTTGTTAAAACGCGTTGCGATATCACGCGCCAACTCTAAGTGTTGCTTCTGGTCACTGCCCACTGGAACTTGGTGTGCACCATAAAGCAGAATATCTGCTGCCATGAGTACAGGGTAATCAAACAAACCGACGTTTACGTCGTTCGCGTAACGTTCTGATTTATCTTTAAACTGAGTCATACGGCTCAGCTCACCCATTTGTGTGTAACAGTTCAACACCCAACCAAGTTGAGCATGCTCTGGTACATGAGACTGAACAAAAAGCGTGCTCTTCTTCGGATCAACACCAACTGCCAAACAAATCGCCAATGCGTCTAGAGTTGCTTCATGCAGGGCTTTAGGCTCTTGACGAACCGTAATTGCATGTAAATCAACAACGCAGTATTGGCAATCGTAGTCGTCTTGCATTTGTTGCCATTGACGTAGAGCACCCAAGTAGTTACCGATACTTAGTTCGCCAGATGGCTGAACACCACTCAATACGATGGGTTTGCTCATGGGTATGATTTCCTTGTTACAGATAAGAATATAAGGTCAAACAATCTAACGCGCTGAATCGGTTTACAACCTGATTATTTCAGCGCGATTTAGCAGTGTACTCATTAACGAGTATTTTTCTAGTTAAGAAAATAGTTTTTATGCTGAAACCGCAACAACATCGAGCAATTGTGCAATATCATCAGCGACATAATCTGGGTTTGCATTGGCAATTGGTTCACCGTGGTTGTAACCGTAAGTTAAACCAAATGATGCACAACCTGCATTTTTTGCCGCTAAGATGTCGTTCTTCGAATCACCAACCATTAGCATTTGGCTCGCATCAACTTGGTGCTTTTCCAACAGCCAATTTAAAGCCATTGGGTCAGGCTTTTTATTCGGGAAGGTGTCACCGCCAATCACGTCAGTAAAGAACTGAGCAATATTATGCTGTTCCAACACGTGCGGAACAAATTTAGACGGTTTGTTGGTCACCAACGCCAAAGTAAAACCCGCTTGATGTAGAGATGATAAAGTCTCTTTTACATTACTGTATAAGTGGCTAAGTTTGTGACCGGTCTTTTCATAAAAATCGTCAAACAGCTCTCGAGCTTTGGCATGTACGGCTTTATCCAAGGCAGGGTCAACAACAAGGTTACGGCTTAGGGATCGTCCAATAAGAATATCGGCACCATTACCAACGTAATCTCTCACTTCAACTTCTGTTACACCAGGGTAACCCAACGCTTGTACTGCTTGGTCTGCTGCTACAGCCAAATCTGGAACGCTATCCAATAACGTGCCATCTAAATCAAAAGCTATCAGCTTAATTTTCTTCACTATCGACTTCCCTAACTTTCTCTTTTTTATTAATAATTATTTTTCAACACGAGCCAGTTCGGCGCGCATATCATCAATGACTGCTTTGTAGTCTGGTTGATCAAAAATCGCTGAACCCGCAACAAACATATCCGCGCCAGCTTCAGCAATTTCACGAATGTTTTCTACTTTAACGCCACCATCCACTTCTAGGCGGATATCACGACCACTTTCATCAATCAACTTACGCACTGCGCGAAGTTTATCCAGTGTATGTGGGATGAACGACTGACCACCAAAACCTGGGTTTACTGACATAAGCAGAATCATATCTACTTTATCCATCAGATAATCTAAGTGGCTTAATGATGTTGCTGGATTTAAAACAACGCCCGCTTTACAGCCGTGTTCTTTAATCAGTTGCAGTGTGCGATCAACGTGTTCTGACGCTTCCACGTGGAAAGTAATCATAGATGCCCCCGCTTTTGCAAAATCAGGGATGATGCGATCGACCGGCTTCACCATCAAATGCACATCAATTGGTGCAGTAATGCCATAGTCACGCAGCGCTTTACAAATCGGGGCGCCAAAGGTCAGGTTAGGTACATAGTGATTATCCATCACATCAAAATGCACCACGTCAGCACCTGCTGCGAGCGCTTTTTCGACGTCTTCTCCCAGACGAGCTAAATCTGCGGAAAGAATGGATGGAGCAATGAGAAAATCTTTCATACCTGACCTCTTAGGCTTATTGAATGCAAGCTGAACACAATGTGTGCGTCATTCTACCTAAGGGAGGCTGGAGATCCTAGCGTTAAGGTTTTTTGGTTTTTCTAAGGAAGGTCATTTTGGGAAGATAATGAGTATCCAACCTTCCCAAAACTTAGTGTAAAGAAATTAAGAGCGAGCTTTAAACAGTGCCAGCAATTCATCCACTTTATTACGGCCTGAACCATTGCGGCTAATAGTACGTTTCACTTTGACCACATTTAATTGCGCACCGTTATAGAGGCGACGAGTTAAAATTGTATCGTGGTTTGATATCAATACTGGGATATTGCGCTCACTTGCGGTTTTCTCCGCAATGTCCGCCAGAGCAGCTTGATCGTCAAGCGTAAAGCCGGCTCCGGCATAAGAAGTGAAATTCGCCGTATTTGACAATGGCGCATACGGTGGATCGCAATAAATCACACTGCTTGCGCCTGCCCGACGGAATGTTTCTTCATACCCCGTACAGATAAACGTCGCCTTCTGCGCCTTTTCAGCAAAGAATTCTAACTCTGATTCAGGAAAGTAAGGCTTCTTATATGAACCAAACGGAACGTTAAATCCGCCTTTTTTGTTGTAACGACAAAGGCCGTTAAAGCCAAAACGGTTCATGTATAGAAATGCCAATGAACGATACAAAACATCATCAGATCGATTGAACTGAGAACGAACATCCAGATAAAACTCTTTGCGGTTGTTATCAGCCACAAACCAACGTTTGGATTCTGAAATGTACTGCTGTGGATTCTCTTTGAGCAGATTGTAAAGATTGACCAGATCTGGGTTAATATCGGCCAATAGGTAGTGCTCATACTCTGTGTTCAAGAATATGGAACCGGCACCAACAAATGGCTCAACCAACTGTTCAGCAGATGGTAAGTGGCGTTGGATGTCTTCGACTAGGCCATATTTACCACCAGCCCATTTCAGAAAGGCACGCTGCTTCTTCATCTACTGCTCTAATTCATCACCACAAAAATAAGGCTGCGAAATGTAACATATTTTATGAGCGAGCTCAGGTTTATTTCGCACGATCGATCTCTCTATGCACTTGGCTTAAAGATTTTGCCCAAGGTCCAAGTTGTTGCAAAGGTTTTGACAAGGTTTCTACTGCATCTCTCGCCAACTGAATAGTGGGATAGTTGCTATAGGTAATAATGTACCACTCCACACCATTTCTTAATGTTGGGTAAACATTTACCTTCCCTTGTAGCTGATACTGGTCAATAAAACGCTGCGCATCAGGAAGTGTATTAACCGCAGCCAATTGCAAGGTATAACTACGAGGAGACATAGCTTTAAGCTCTTCTCTCGCATACGAGAAGGTGATTTTCACTTCAGGCGGAGTTTCTACCACTGGTGCTGGCTCAGCTTGTTTAGGCTGTTCAATATCCACCGTTTGCGTAGGTGTTGCTGCTGTGGTGGTTTGAGACACTGATGATGTTTGAGGTACAGAAGATTTTTCCACTAGATTGTCAATCTTAGAGGTATCAGTCTTCTCTGGCTTACCTTCTAACAAAGCATCCACCACATCAGAGGTGATCACTACACGCTGCTGCTCATTATCAGACATCCCCACACCTTCTTTTACTTCAATAACATCAGGTGGAAGGGCTGCAGAATCATCAACAATACCGCTATTGACTGGAGAAGATGGAGAAGAACCCGCGCTATTGTTTGGATCCACAAGCGGACTTGGTTCGCTTAGTGTTGGAATGGCTGTTTGCTCTTTAGCTAGAGTCAATTGCTGTGCTCTATCGTTTGGAGATGGTTGAGAAAGCCACCACCAGTACCCAGCGCCGATCAAGAGTAGCACGATAAGTACTAATAAAATTGCGTTCACTGGCGAACCTATAATCGAGCGAATCACAATACGTTTTTCCATTTTCTGTTCTCCCAACGCCATAATCTCTCCTGGTAAGCGTTTTACTTTTCGATAAGCAGCCCTTACACGACGTTCATGTTCATCATCGACATAGCGCATTACGCGTTGTTCAAACAAACGGTCAGCCTCATCATGGCTAAGGATTTCAACTTCTAAATCAACAGGTTTGTGTTCTTGACCATAGCTTAAACGAGTTAAAAGTGCATCTAAACCAGTAGATTGCGTAAACAATACTACATTCACTGTCCAGAGAGGATTAGCTTGAGATTCTAGGATCCACATCCACAATTCAGAGACCAATGTTTCAGACAGCAAGTGCGCATCATCGATGACAACAACAATATCACAGTGGGTTTGTTCAAATAGATGTGAAAAACTTTCAACAAGAGAGTCTTTGGGATTAAAAAGAGATTCAGAGCTTAGCTGAGAGAGAATAGTAATCCGGCGTTGTTCGTCGTCTTGATTAGGATGACACATGAGTAATGACTGATTTTTATCATTCGCCCATGCTTCTAGGTAGCGCTGCGCTAGCCAAGATTTCCCTGCACCTTGGCTACCACACACGTTGATCAAATTTGAGCTAAAACGAGTCAGAAGATGCAAACGCTCCAATAACTCAGTCTGAGAATCTAACTCCAGCACATGTGCCCAATTCATCATTCATCCTAAAGGCAAACAGCATTACCCTAAGGGTAACTACCAAACTAAAAGGTACGGCAATAATCTATTGCCTGCTCAATAATGGTTTCCGGTACGCCTTTCACTACGTCAGATGTACCAATGCTGGTTGGTAATACCAAACGTAATTCACCCGCTAACACCTTTTTATCGCGCATCATGTGTTTCATGAAATCATCGAAAGACATACTTTCTGGGGTATGTACCGGCAATTTTGCTCTTTTAAATATAGATAGGATTCTCTCAACTTGTTGCTGGGTAATTAAACCTTGTAGTTGAGCCGTTTTGGCTGCCATCATGGTACCTGCAGAAACCGCTTCACCATGCAACCAGTTACCATACCCAAGTTCCGCTTCTATCGCATGACCAAAGGTATGACCTAAATTCAACAAGGCACGAATGCCTGATTCCTTTTCATCTTGAGCAACAACTTCCGCTTTAATCTGGCAACAACGCGCAATTGCGTACGTCAGAGCTTGTTCATCCAACTCATACAGTTCATCCATATGTTGTTCTAACCAAACGAAAAAAGCTTCGTCGTAGATAATACCATACTTGATAACTTCAGCCATGCCTGCGGCGAATTCTCGCTCAGGAAGAGTCGCAAGGCAGTCTGTGTCAATGATGACCGCTTTCGGTTGGTAAAATGCACCAATCATGTTCTTGCCCAGCGGATGGTTAACTGCGGTTTTACCACCCACAGAAGAATCCACTTGAGAAAGCAGTGTGGTCGGTATTTGAATAAAATCGACACCACGTTGATAACACGACGCAGCAAAACCGACTAAATCACCGATAACACCACCACCCAAAGCGATAATGACAACATCTCGGCTATGGTTATGTTCAAGCAGGAAGCTCAAAACCGTATTGAACGTTTCTAAGGTTTTATATTTCTCACCATCAGGCAGCTCTAGTACTGAACTGATGCAACCTTTTTGGTCGAGTAGTGCTGTTATCTTATCCGCATACAATGGAGCCACTGTATGATTCGTGATGACAACAACTTTTTGTTTTGCGGAAAGAGAAAGAAGAGCCGGATCATTAAACAATCCGGCACCAATTGAGATAGGGTAGCTACGTTCACCTAAGCTGACCGTGATCCGTTCCATGGTCTGCACTCCAATAAAAAGAACAAATTAGTTATGTTCTTCTAGCATTTTTACGATCTGATTGGCTACCACTTTTGCACTTTGATCATCTGTACGCACGGTAATGTCCGCGATCTCTTCATACAGAGGGTTACGACCATCAGCTAGACTCTCTAAAACTTCTCGCGGGCAGTCCGTCTGTAGTAATGGACGCTTTTTGTCGCGGTTGGTGCGAGCAAGTTGCTTTTCAATGGTGGTTTCTAAATATACGACAATACCACGTGCAGATAGGCGGTTACGGTTTTCTTTGCTCAATACAGAGCCACCACCAGTCGCTAGAACGATACCCTGTTGTTCAGTGAGGTCGTTGATTACAGTTTCTTCGCGCTTGCGGAAACCTTCTTCACCTTCAACATCGAATACCCATGCGATATCAGCACCAGTGCGCTCTTCGATAACTGTATCAGAGTCTACGAACTCCATATGCAGTTGTTGAGCTAGGTGTCGACCAATTGTACTTTTGCCGGCGCCCATAGGACCGACAAGAAAAATATTGCGTTTCTCAGCCATGTTTAGCAGTAATTTACAACGTTAATTCAATGACATCGCCACAAAATTCGCCGGACATAAGTCAACGATAGGAATGCTTGTGGCACCTATTCCTCACAGATATTTCGTGATAAGACCCGAAATTATCTAGATCTGGTGGCACTAATGCAACTTTAATTTTTCTTCATAATGAATAATAGCGATAAGTTATTGAATAACCACCTTAGGTGTAACAAATATTAATAACTCACTTCTACCCATTTTTTCGTAGCTTCGGCGGAATAAAGCACCTAATAGCGGAAGATCGCCTAACAAAGGTACTTTCTCAACTGAGCTGTTTACACTGTGTTGAAAAATACCACCTAACACGACTGTTTCACCGTTATTTACTAGTACCTGCGTTTCGATTCTCTGAGTATTAATGGCGACGGCTTCACCAGTCCCCGTTTTTACGACATCTCCTACACGGTCTTGAGTCACGCTAAGATCGAGAACCAAACGGTTGTCCGAGGTAATTTGCGGTGTCACCATTAGGCTCAGTACCGCTTTTCTAAATGCCACTGTAGTTGCGCCACTGGAAGAGGCTTCCAAGTAAGGTAACTCTGTCCCCTGCTCAATATAAGCAGGTTTTTTATTGGTGGTAATCAGTCTTGGGCTAGAAATAATTTCAGCTTTAGATTCTCGTTGTAGTGCTGATAGCTCCAAATCCAATAAGGTATCAGCACCCAATTTAGCGACTTGGAAAGCAATACTTGAAGATCCTGTCGTTGTTGCGGCCAAATTCACATTTAAAAAGTTGTCAATCGGCACTAACCCCTTATCGGCATCAAGATTCTCATCTGACTCTAACAACCCAGTAGCATACAAGTTACTCTCAATACTACTTCCAGAAGTAAAGCTACCATTCGTTGAAGTGTACCCCCAGCGAACACCTAGCTCCTCTAAATCACCTTCATTGACAGTAACGATTCGAGCTTCTATCTGAACTTGTTTTACAGGTACGTCCAAAGATTTCACGATTTCCCGGATCACCGCAATATTCTTTGGCAACTCACGAATTAAAAGCGCATTGCTTCTCTCATCAATACTGATAGAGCCTCGCTCAGAGAGCATGCGAACCACGCCAGTTCCATTTATCATCTCTGCGATGTCGGAAGCTTTAGCAAAACTGACTTCAATAACATCAAATTGCAAGTCACCTAACGCCTCTTCCATACGCGCTTTTTCCAAATATTGTTGTTTCCGTAAATCCAACTCACTCTTGGAAGCAATCAGCATCACATTGCCATCTATTCGTTTATCCAAGCCTCTAGCTTCAAGAATGATATTGAGTGCCTTTTCCCACAAAACACTATCAAGACGTAGCGAAATATTTCCATCGACAGAATCAGAAACAATTAAATTGAAGCGCTGGTAATCGGCAAGAAGTTGAAGCACTCTGCGTACCGGTACATCTTGGAAATTGATAGAAACAAATTGTTTATCGTGAGGATATGCCTCCAACTCAGAAGATTTAATGTCGCTTGCCTGCTCTGCCAGTGTCGTAGAGACAAATCCACAGCAACTGCCTAGTAGCAAGCATTTTATAGCCATCATCCTTAAGTAACTTTTCTTAGCCATCAATATGTTCTCTTTGCTGCAGAGCCAATTTCTCCCTGCGATGTTGCCAACAACCAGAACCATCAACTATCGATTCTGATATCAGTAAATTGGACTGACTTATTTGCGTAATTTTTCCATGATTCAAGCCGATGTACTGGCCTTGTTCGGCATAGAATAGTTTTCCATCTGTCGTCTGAATCAATGCCGATATACTTTTGCCATTACTTATCACGCCTTTAAAGTTCAACTGGCTTAAAGCAAATTGCTCTAAAGGATCTTTTGCAATACGAGTGACAGGCTGATTACATTCTTTATTTTCCACAGCTTGGCTTTGAGTTTCCGCTTCTCTAGGTAATTCGAAAGGTTGTCTTGAGCTTGTGTTCTCGTAGATGAATGCTTCAACAGGCACTCTGGGGTTTGGAGGAACGATACTTTTGTGACTATCGAATGTGACTTGCCCAACGTATTCGGTCAGAGAGTCTTCATTTGCCTGACAGCCAAACATTCCAATACACAGCAGCAACCGGCAACCGAATTTGTTTCTCATTGCAGCTCACCTTTGTTAACGACATCAGGATGATATTGATAGGTAAACGCTCGTACCTGAACGCTTAAGTTTTCGCTGTCATGACGGATTCTTTGCCAGTTAACGTCTTCTAAATGGATTATCCGAGGCAACTGAGCGATAGCTTGTGAAAATAAGCCAATATTGTGGTATTCACCTGTTAGCTCTAAGTTTAATGGCATGCGAGACAAGAACGCTTGCTGCTCTTTTTCTCCCCATTCAATACGAATGATCTTTAATTGATGTTTATTTCCGAGTTCATTCACAGCCGCTAGCAGAGTAGCGAGTTCCTTCTGTTCAGGCAGTTGCTGTAAAAGGTCATCATAACGCTCTGACAAATCATCAAGTTGAGCTTTGACTTGCGGCAGATTAGCGACCTTATGGGCTTTAGTGCGGATCGCTGATTTGAGTGTTTGCTCCTCTTCAATAAGAAGATGCAAAGTGTTTTGCTTAGGCGTGAGATAGAACCAATACCCCACACCTTGAATCAACAAAGCAACAATCAATAACATGACAAGCTGAGGTAGCAGTGGCCACTCTGCAATATCGTCGATCTCTAGGTTATTAAAATCACCCATTTATCACCGCCTTTGAAGTAGTTAGGTCACGACCGTCCAGGAAGATAGAGAACGATGCTTGAAAGCTTTGGAATGGCCGACCAAATCGAAAGTTTCCTGAGACGATAGAACGCATTTCAACATTAGAGATAGAAGAACAACGCTCAAGCCGATCTAACATCGTTGCTAATTGAGCTGTACTGTCACTGATACCCTGAAGCTCAATACTGTTATCGTTCATATTGATTTGATCTACGTATACTCCTTCAGGAATAAGTTGAGGGATAAGAACCATAATTTGGGTAGTTTTGTTGCGCTTTTTCTGCAGTGATTCCACCAGTTCAAAACGAGTATTTAAATATTGGTACTCCTTATCAACTAGGTTAAGTAAATCAAGTTTCCTATCCAATTTGGCAATATGTTGGTTTAAGTAATCAAGGCGACCTCTCTCAATATTCACCTGATAATCGAGATACCAACCTGCGGCCCATTGCAGAGCAGCACCTAAGCCAACCGCCATAATAGTGAAATGAATAAAACGCTTTCTATGAGATTGCTTTTGAGTATCACGCCATGGCAGTAAGTTAATGCTATATAACATGCTCAACCTCCAACCAATTGATTCCCCTTAGAGCAAGCCCTGCCGCAGTTGCAAAAGCTGACGGAGTTAAGCCTGAGAGATGACATCCTTTAGACTTATCATTGAACAGACTAAATGGGTCCAATACTCCACAGATGAGATCCACCTTTTCAATCAACGCTGTCTGAATCACTTCGAGGTTTGCACCACCTCCGGTTAACCAAATACCACTAAGAGTTGTTGTCCCATTTACCGATATAAACAGATGAATTTGCTTGGCAATTTTCTCCACCAGCTCAAAACTCTTATCTTTAGTGACATCAGACTGTCCCCGATTTGACTCTGCCAATATGTAGGATGTGCCCTCTGCAATTTGTTTATAAAATGGAGGTTTATTCGCAAAATCGAAACACAAGGTTGTCTGAGTATGTCCAACGTCCAGCAATAGAAAATCTGTGCGAGCAAAGGTTTGGCTGCAAAGCTGCCATAACTGAACTAAGGCATGTGTTTGAACTTCTGCTAAAATTGGCTCAAAACCCGCTTTCTCTAAAGCAAAAGTACGGCTTTCCACAACGTCTCGTTTAGTCGCATACACTTGATAGGCAACTAAATTACTTTTAGTTGTTGCAGTCTCAATATTTAGACGGTTGGGTTCAGGAATAAAATCAAGGGATACATCTGCCATTGGGAATGGAGATTGATAAGAAAAAGCTTGATAAATAGCGAACTCTCGTTCATTGAGTTCAACGTCGCTATCTATCTGTAATATCTTACTAATTACTGTGTTATCTGGAATGGCAATAACGACTTTTCGACTAAATAACGGTAAACCCTTTTTTAGTTCTTTGAGTTTCTTTACAATTTTCTGATAAACCAATACATGGTTATCAGCGAAAATATCATCAGTAACACGTATTTCCTTATAACCGAACAGCGTATACTTATTAGCTGAAGGTTTTATAACCACAGCTTTAATACTATGGTGTCCGATATCGACACCTATAACAAATGATTGAACCATATAGCTCTACTCCAATAAGAAAGCTCCGCTATAACGCCTATTCATTGGGCAAATAAGCGATAACTACTTTTGAGAGCAACTTTTTTAGCTTAGAGTACAAGGGATTGCATTAAGGCAGCCTCTACTAAACAGGAAATCTCCGGTGAAGTTCATAAAGCGTTTATTAATTTTTTCATTGATTTGCATAGCCCTTGGAGCTAGTACAATTTTTGGTTTCTATTTGTACGTAAAACCAGAGTTACCTGACGTTGCAACTTTACGTGACGTCAAACTTCAAACGCCAATGCAAGTCTTTAGTAAAGATGGCAAACTCATTGCGCAGTTCGGCGAGAAACGTCGTATTCCACTACGTCTGGATGACATGCCAAAAGAACTGTTAGAGGCGATCGTCGCCACTGAAGACTCTCGCTTCTATGATCACTTTGGTTTTGACCCTATCGGTATTACCCGAGCAGCATTTGCAGTTATTGCTTCAGGTAGTGCCTCACAAGGGGCAAGTACGATTACTCAGCAGCTAGCTCGCAATTTCTTCTTGTCGAATGAGAAGAAAATTATGCGAAAAGTAAAAGAAATTTTTATCGCTATCCACATCGAGCAACTGCTAACTAAAGACGAAATTCTAGAGCTTTACCTCAACAAAATTTATTTGGGTTATCGTTCTTATGGTGTAGGGGCAGCAGCTCAATCTTATTTTGGTAAAGAAGTTAAGAACTTAACCTTAGGTGAAATTGCGTTGATTGCAGGCTTACCAAAAGCTCCATCAACCATGAACCCAATCTATTCATTAGAGCGAGCCACTAACCGCCGTAATGTAGTATTGGCTCGTATGCTTGCAGAAAAGTACATAACCCAAGCACAGTACGATACGGCTCGTGCTGAAGTGTTGCCGACCAATTATCACGGAGCAGAAATCGAGCTCAACGCTCCGTATGTTGCAGAAATTGCTCGCGCTTGGATGGTTGAACGCTATGGCGAAGACGCTTATACCTCAGGTATGAACATCTATACCACTGTCGATTCTAAACGCCAACAAGCGGCCAACTTAGCTGCTATTCATAACCTGATTGCCTACGATGAGCGTCACGGCTATCGTGGAGCGGAAAAAGAACTGTGGACCTCTAACCAATCGGCATGGAGAGAAGAACAGATTGTTGAACATCTGAAAAAGGAACCGACTTATGGTGAACTTTCTCCAGCTGTCGTTCTCAGCACAGAAGCAAAATCAGCTACAGTTTGGGTTAAAAACCAGGGTGAATTTACGATTGATTGGAACAACATGAACTGGGCTCGTCGTTTTATTACTGATGATCGCCAAGGACCCGTTCCAAGTAGTACAAAGGATATTCTAAAAGCAGGTGAGCAAGTCTGGGTGCGTAGGACATCTCAAGACAAAGCTGATACTCCAATATGGCAGTTGAGCCAAGTACCAAATGCCAATACTGCATTTGTCGCTATGGATCCTGAAAATGGTGCTATTGAAGCGCTTGTGGGTGGCTTTAACTTTGTTCATAACAAATTTAACCGTGCCACTCAGTCGGTACGCCAAGTTGGTTCGAGTATAAAACCATTTATCTATTCAGCAGCTTTAGATAAAGGCTTAACACTGGCGACACTGATTAACGATGCACCGATAAACCAGTGGGATGAAAGCCAAGGAACTGCTTGGCGTCCGAAGAACTCGCCACCGACTTACACAGGTCCAACTCGAGTTCGTATTGGTCTCGCACAATCAAAAAACGTAATGGCGGTTCGTGTCTTGCGTGAAGTCGGTTTGGAAGATACTCGTCAATACCTAACACGTTTTGGTTTTGATCTTGACCAACTACCAAAATCAGAAACTATTGCGCTTGGTGCTGGCAGTTTAACACCAGTGAAAATGGCTCAAGGTTACTCTGTGTTTGCCAACGGTGGCTATTACGTTGAGCCTTACTACATTCAAAAAGTGGAAAGCCCATACGGTGATATTGAATTTGAAGCAGAGCCTACTATTGTCTGTCGCCAAAACTGTCCAAAAGCGGATGGGTTCGATACTCAAGGCGCTGAACACCACTACGCTAAACAAGTGATTTCAGAACAAACTGCATTCCTTGTTCGCGAAATGATGTATAGCAACATTTGGGGGGGAGGTAACTGGGCTGAGAAAACCGGGTGGAATGGTACGGGATGGCGCGCTCAAGCTCTCAAACGCAGAGATATTGGCGGTAAAACAGGTACAACCAACGATTCAAAAGATGCTTGGTATAACGGTTATGCTCCGGGCGTAGTAGCTATCGCTTGGGTCGGCTTTGATGAACATAGCCGTAACCTTGGCAAAACAATACCAAATCCAAATATTGAAGATGATGTAGCTGGTGCTGAAGCGGGTGCAAAAACAGCTCAACCAGCCTGGATTGAGTTTATGGGCCAAGCACTAGAAGGTGTACCAGAACAAGAGAGAGCGTTACCGAACAATATTGTTCGCGTTCGTATCGACCGAGATACTGGTCTGCTAACCAATAAACAAGACGCCACATCTATGTTTGAGTATTTCTTGAAAGGCACTGAACCAAAAGAATACATTCAAGAAAATGTTTCTGGAGATATCTACTCAACAACCAGTGGCGACGAATTGTTCTAAACTCTTCACTGTATCAAACCCCAAAAGAGGCCTTAGGGCCTCTTTTTTATCACTGGTTCAGTCATACCATTCTGGAAAATTTCCTGATCAGTGAATGGGCGTCGATAAGCAAACCCTCCGAGCCATGGACGGCTCGGCGGAGCTTCAGGGACGAATGAATGCGCGTTTGCGTTTGACGCCCATTCGCTGCTCGCCGATGCTCAATCTGATCATATTTTTATCTAGGATGGTATCACTTAAGCTTGAGCCTCTAAGGTTTCTTTCATCAACTTAGCTAGGTTTTCAAAACGCTGACGTAAAGGCGAACCCGGACGATACGCGACAACCAATCGACGTGATGGTTCAGGGTTGATCGCTTTGATATAACACACACCGTCTTTCACTTTTTCTTTCGGTAGAGATAGCTTAGGCAACAAAGTAATGCCTGCCCCTGCTGCAACCATGTTGCGCAGTGTCTCTAAGCTTGTTGCTTTAAAGCGGTCATCATCTTTTGCACCAGCAGCAAAGCAGAAACCTAATGCTTGATCTCTCAAGCAGTGTCCATCGCCTAATGCCAAAACTGTTTTACCATTGAGCTCCAGCATATCGATCTCATCATGGTCAGCCCAAGGGTGATCACAAGGAACGGCAATACTCATAGGTTCATTGTAAACGTCAATCTCTTTAAATGGAGCCGTTTCATCGACTGATGCTAAAACCAAGCAGTCTAACTTACCATCTTCCAATTGCTGAACCAGTTGATGAGTTTGAGCTTCATGAAGAAACAACTCTAGCTCTGGAAAATGCTCTTTTAGGGACGGAACAATCTTAGGTAATAAGTAAGGTCCAAGCGTTGGAATAAAACCAATATGCATTGGTCCCGTCATGGCACCCGTTTGCTTGCTCGCCATATCTTTAAATGTTTTCACTTCACCTAAAATACGTTTTGCCTGGTCAACAAGCTGTAAGCCAGATTCAGTAAAGAGAACACGTCGACTGCTGCGTTCCAGCAACACAGTTCCCAGCTCGTCTTCCAGTTTACGAATTTGCCCACTTAATGTTGGCTGACTAACAAAACACGCTTCGGCCGCTTTGCGAAAATGCTTGTGCTCTGCCAACGAAACCAAATATTCAAAGTCTCGAATATTCATTATTCACCCCGATAGAATTGAACTATCAAAACCATAACATCAACTGATTGGATCTATCAAAGATTTTGTGACTAATTTACTGAACATGACGATAATGGCAGTTAAACTCGGTATAGAGATTTGACTAGGGTTAGTGAGATGGCTTGCGATAACTGCCAACAAAATTGGTTTTGGAAGAAGATTGGTACGTGTCAACGTTGTATGGATCAACTGACCGTATTGTCGGTCGTGTGCTGGGTAATATGGTTTTTCTTCTTTAAGCAGGATCCGCGTAGCATTGAGTCGATCGCTTTGATCGTCGCGGGCTTTGCTTTCAACACGCTTCTGTTTCTACATTTATGGATGAAGTACGTCATTTTGCCTTGGCGTAAGCGTCAGGGAAAAAGTGATTAGAGCCGTTTGAACTTTATCCAGATCAACGTTGACGTGTTTGACATAAAGAAAACATTACCCCTCTAAAAAGAAAAAGCCCTAAAAACAATATCTGTCTTAGGGCTCTCTTAGATTCTTCTAAGAAAAAGCAGTGGTATTAAAGTAGACCGTGCTTTTTCTATTTGGTTCCGGAAAATTATGATCTTTTTTCGATCTTTTTTCCTTTCTTTAAATTCAACGTGTTATGCAACTTTCATCTTAGTAATTAATTGTTCAGAGACACTCACCTCTAACGCAACTTCATCACACGCATGCTGACGAGGACACTTCTCACAATCTTTCAGAACTTTCTCTGGCAACAAGGTTTTTGACGTTGGAATAAAGTGTAGTTTCATAAAGAACTCAGGAGTACGAGTTAGCACAAAAACTTTCTTAATCGCCATTTGACGAGCTTTATTCACCAAGTACTGAACAATTGCTGCACCTTGTCCTTGTCCCTGCCAACCAGCTTCAACGCCCAGTGAACGAATTTCAGCTAAGCCTGAGTCATAAACATAAAGAGAAGCACAGCCAGTGATTTCACCGTTATGCTCTGCGACAGCAAATGAGCCGATATCGCGGACGATTTCATTACGAGAGCGTGGTAGGTTTTCACCCATGTTCGCCCAGTACGTCACCATACCTTCTAGTGCTTCAATATCTGTTAAGCGAGCAGGACGCACTTTCACAGAGGTCGCATCACGTTT
This sequence comes from Vibrio ziniensis, assembly GCF_011064285.1. Taxonomy (NCBI): domain Bacteria; kingdom Pseudomonadati; phylum Pseudomonadota; class Gammaproteobacteria; order Vibrionales; family Vibrionaceae; genus Vibrio; species Vibrio ziniensis. The sequence goes on along the minus strand of NZ_CP049331.1, from coordinate 263,260 downwards.
AGATAAACGTAGTTCCGCTTGTTCAACTGCATAAGCCACCTGATGAGGCGCTACGCCACCAAGAGCACTACGTTTTTCCAAACAAGACTCAATAGTCAGAATTGCATACACATCATCTTCAATCACAGCAGAGAACGTTTTTAGCTCTTCTAGCGTTAACTCTTCCAACGCACAACCCTTGGCAATAGCACCAACCACAGCCACACCCACAATATGGTGTGCTTCACGGAATGGAATACCTTTCGCTACTAGATAATCAGCCAGTTCAGTAGAGTTTGCATAGCCTTGCTTCGCCGCTTCTAGCGTACGTTCACCGTTAACTTTAATGCCGTCAAAACACAGCGCCGCCATTTCCATACAGTCGTTCCAGGTATCCAAAGCGTCAAACAGACCTTCTTTGTCTTCCTGCATGTCTTTGTTGTATGCCAATGGCAAAGCTTTAACCGTCATCATCATGCCAGCTAATGAGCCATACACGCGTCCGGTTTTTCCACGAATAAGCTCAAGTGCATCTGGGTTTTTCTTTTGTGGCATCAATGATGAACCAGACGTCACTGTATCCGCTAACTCAATGAAACCAGATTCACCTGAGTTATAGAAAATCATATCTTCAGCCAGACGAGAAAGGTGTAGCATTGAGATAGAAGCTACCGACATTAGTTCCATCACGTGGTCACGGTCTGATACGGAATCAAGAGAGTTGCGTGTTGCGCGACGGAAACCAAGGTTGTGTGCCAGCTTTTCACGATCCATTGGATACGCAGTACCAGCCAGAGCACCAGAGCCTAGAGGACAAGTATCAAGACGTCTAATCGCATCACTAACACGTGAATAGTCACGCTCAAACATCTCAACATAAGCTAAACACCAGTGAGCAAAAGTCACAGGCTGAGCACGTTGCAAGTGAGTATAGCCCGGTAACACGGTGCCTTGGTGCTCTCTTGCCACTGAAACCATTTTGCTTTGTAAACGGTCAAGAGCAATAAGCAACTGTTGACCTTGCTGACGACACCAAAGTTTGAGGTCAGTCGCGACCTGGTCATTACGAGAACGGCCAGTGTGCAGTTTTTTACCTAAATCACCGACTTTACTGATCAGTTGTTGCTCTACCCATGAGTGGATATCTTCAGCATCCGAACGCAGAATTTGTTCTGGGTCTTCCATCACTTCCAACTTGAGTTCATTCAATGCCAACTCAAGTTTTTGCTGTTCGTCTTCATTCAGTACGTTGACAGAAAGCAATGCTTTTGACCATGCAATAGAACCCACAATGTCTTGCTCAGCCAATCGGTAATCAAAGCGCAATGAATCATTAAACTCTTTGAATCTCGTATCTGCTGCTTGGGTAAATCTTCCGCCCCATAATGCCATTGTGCTTCTCCTGCATCTAATTCCTTGGCTACTGCGCCAAAGGATACTTCATTTCTGCCAGTGTTTGGTGTTTTTTAATTGTAAATAAGGATCGCGCAATCGCGATCCTCATAGTTTTATTATTTTAAATTTAGCTCCCTGTAGGAGAGCCTTAGAATTACTTTTTCGCTTCGTTTAGCGCTCGGATACGGCTAGCCAAAGAGTAAAGACGGATGAAGCCGCCAGCATGGCTTTGGTCGTAAACTTCGTCTGCGCCGAAGGTTGCAAACTCTTCTGAGTACAGGCTGTTTTCAGAACGTTTTTGCGTTGCGGTTGCTTGGCCTTTGTAAAGTTTGATAACCACTTCACCGTTAATGTCTTCAGCTAGTGCATTTGCTGCCGCAAATACTGACTTACGTAGTGGAGTGAACCAACGACCGTCATAAACTAGGTGAGAAGCTTTGATACCGATTTCTTCACGGAACTCAAATGATGCTTTATCTAGCACAAGTTGTTCAACTGCACGTAGAGCTTCCATCATGATAGTGCCCCCCGGAGTTTCGTAACAACCACGAGACTTCATACCTACCAGGCGGTTTTCAACGATATCTATACGACCGATACCATGTTTTACACCTTTCTCATTTAGTGCAACAAGTGCTTGGTATGGAGAGAGTTCTTTACCATCTACTGCAATCACTTCGCCTTTTTTCACTTTTAGAGTGACATATTCAGCTTCGTTTGGTGCTTGCTCTGGGTCAACAGTCCACGCCCAGCAATCTGCGTTTGGCGCATTCCAAGTGCTTTCCAACACACCACCTTCTGTTGAGATGTGCCATGCGTTTGCATCGCGTGAGTAGATTTTAGTCAGTGATGCCGCACAAGGAATATTACGTGCAGCTAGGTAGTCTAGACACTCTTCACGGCTCACTAGATCCCATTCACGCCAAGGAGCGATGACATGTAGATCTGGTGCTAGCGCTGCAAATGCGCCTTCGAAACGTACTTGGTCGTTACCTTTACCAGTACAGCCGTGAGCCAGTGCGTCAGCGCCTACTTTACGAGCGATTTCTACTTGTGCTTTTGCAATCACAGGACGAGCCATAGAAGTACCTAGTAGGTATTTACCTTCGTAGTAAGCACCTGTTTTAAGCGTTGGGTAGATGTAGTCTTTTACCAATTCTTCTTTCAGGTCAACCACGTAACACTCTGAAGCACCAGAAGCGATCGCTTTTTCTTCAATACCAACAAGCTCTTCTGCACCTTGGCCAACATCAGCAACAAATGCGACTACTTCACACTCATAGTTCTCTTTCAACCATGGAATGATTACTGATGTATCTAGACCGCCAGAGTAGGCTACGACAACTTTTTTGACTTGAACTTTGCTCATTTTATATCTCCAAATATCTGGCTCTGTACTTGGCGGTCAGGGCTCAGGATTCCTTTAAATTCGTTTGTTTAACTGTTCTAAAATTGGCTGTTTTGAAACCGCCATTTCTAATTCACTATTTAGGTAAAAATTGAGTACCGATACTTTCACCAGCAAATAGCTTGGCAAGCTTCTCAGGATAACGCCATGTCGCTACTTCAATTGGACGGCCAAGCTCTTTCGCTGCGTCTAACGCTGCGTTGACTTTTACGATCATACCGTCGGTAATCACTTTACCTTCAATCAAACTTTTTGCTTTTGCTTCGTCAAGCGTCGAAATCAGATGACCTTTACCATCCAATACGCCACTTACATCGGATAATAGAACTAACTCAGCATCTAACGCACTAGCAACGGAAACAGCAGCTTGGTCAGCATTTACATTCATCATTTGACCATCTTTAGTCAAGCCTATCGAGCTAATAATTGGTACTACGCCCGCCTCTAATAGGAGTTTAGTGACAGTACCATCACCAGCGCTTGATTTACCTACCGCGCCAAGTTCTGGATCAAGCTCTTCTACCACGCATAAACCGCCATCAGCCAAACATAAACCGACTGCGTTCAAACCGTCTTTGATTGCCTGGCCTTGAAGCATTTTATTGGCCGTACCCGCTAAAGCACCAGCTATCACACCGATTTGATCATAAGGAGTGACACGTAAACCGTCTTTTTTGACTGTCGGTAGCTGTAACTTAGCCATTAAATCATCCACAAGGTAACCGCCACCATGAACGATAACAATTCGTCGCTGAGCTTGGGCTTGATACTGTGCGATTGCGCTGAAAAGCTTACTTAGCGTCTCTGAACAAGACAGAGCTGCGCCACCTAACTTAATCACCAATGGATCTAGTTTTGTATCCGTCATATATAACCCTTACACCAGAGCTGTTAGCTCATCGAAACCGTAGTGAATGTTTAAACACTGCATCGCTTGACTTGATGCACCTTTTAATAAATTGTCGATTGCTGAAACAACAATCACATGTTCGCCCTGCACTTTCCAACCGATATCGCAGAACGGAGTAAATTCAACATCTTGGATACGAGGTAACGAATCCAAGCATAGACGAACAGCAGCTTTACCTTGGTAAGCCTGAGTGAATGCTTGCTTCACTTGTTCTGCCGTTACACCTTGAGCTAATTTCATGGTAATCGTGGCTAAAATACCGCGTTTAAAATTGCCTAAATGTGGTGTGAATATCACTTCACGACCTAAATGAGTAGCAATTTCAGGCTGATGACGATGGTTAAACACGCCGTAAGGCTGCAAGCTCACTTCACAGAAGCTATTAGTGAGTGTCGCTTTGCGACCCGCACCTGATACACCACTGGTCGCATTGATCACGGGCCACTGTTGTAAATCTAATAAATTGCTTTCAATCAAAGGCTTAATTGCTAGCTGAGAAGCTGTCGGATAACAACCTGCAACAGCAACTAATTGACTCTGTTTGATATTTTCTAAATTCCATTCAGCCAAACCATAAGCCGCTTTTTTCAACCAATCAGCATGCTGATGTTCAAAGCCATAGTACTGAGTATAGAAACCCTCATCATCCACGCGATAAGCGCCAGAAAGATCAAACACCTGACAGTCGTTTGCCAGAAAAATCGGCGCAATGTCGTGGCTCACTTCGTGTGCCGTCGCCAGAAATACAACATCACACTCTTGTGCAACTTTTTCAACATCAACAATAGGTTGCACGGGCAAATCGAGTAAACCAGCGAGCTTACCATGTAGTTGACCAATTGACTTTCCTGCATCAGCGCTGTTGGCTGAAACGTATAAACCTGATAGCGTGAGCTCAGGGTGTTTGTGCACCATAAGAGCCAATTCTGCTCCGGTATAACCGCTTGCGCCGATGATGGTGGTTTTTAACATCTCAAAACGTCCTAAATCGAGTAAAAAATCGACAATTAAAAGTGACTATAAATATTTAAAATTAGCACTTTTATCGGTTTTTTATTCACTAAAAGTGATTTAATATGTGTTTTACAGTTTCAACGTAATTCTGTCAATAGTAGGAGCAAATAATATATGCAATTGCCAAGTTTCCTTGAGGTTTATGAAGGTCTTATTTCAACCTCATCCATCAGCTCCACCGATAGTCGTTGGGATGAAGGCAACGAAAAAGTCATCGCTAAATTGGCTGATTGGTGCCGCGCATTGGGCTTTCAAGTGGACGTGGTTCAAGTTGCCCCTGGTAAACAAAACCTTATCGCAAAAAAAGGCGAAGGTGAAGGTGGCTTATTGCTATCTGGCCATAGTGATACCGTTCCTTTCGATGAAGGAAGATGGAACTACAACCCACATGCGCTAACCGAAGCAAACAATCGCTTCTATGGTTTAGGAACTGCCGACATGAAAGGCTTCTTCGCTTTTATTTTAGAAGCGGTGAAGAAAGTTGACTGGAGTAAACAGAAAAAGCCTCTTTATATATTGGCGACCTGCGATGAAGAAACAACCATGCTCGGTGCACGCCACTTCACTCAAAATACTCCGTTCAAACCGGATTACTGTATTATTGGCGAACCAACAAGTTTAGTGCCAGTACGGGGTCATAAAGGTCACGTAGCAAATGCAATAAGAGTGACGGGTAAATCTGGGCACTCTTCAAATCCTGCGTTGGGTGTCAACGCCATCGAGATCATGTACGAAGTACTCTACGCTCTGATGCAACTACGCGATAAGTTAGTGAAAGAGTATCATCACCCCGGTTTTGATATTCCTAGTCCAACTCTAAACCTAGGACATATCCACGGCGGCGACAGTCCAAACCGCATCTGCGGTTGTTGTGAACTGCATTATGATGTTCGTCCACTTCCAGGTATCAGTTTGGATGGCTTGGACAACATGCTGCGTAGTGCTCTGACTCAAGTACAAGAGAAATGGCCAGGAAGAATTGAGATAGAACCGCTACATGACGCCATTCCTGGTTACGAATGCCAGCATGACCACCCTTTCATTGCAGGAATCAGCGAAATCACTGGCGTGGATGCTCAGACAGTTAACTACTGTACTGAAGCGCCATTCCTTCAAGAAATTTGCCCGACATTGGTAATGGGACCGGGTTCCATCGACCAAGCTCATCAGCCAGATGAATTTTTGGCCTTCGAGTTTATCGATCCGACCATCAACATCCTTTCGAAAGCAATGTACAAATATTGCTTCTAATTTGCAGCTTTTCAGGTGCATCTCTTAACTAAAAAACAACATGACGTACTACATTAATAACAATGTGATGAACGTCTTGTTGTTTTGTAAGAAATTTCCAACAAACCACCTAAATTAAGCAAACTTACATTGCAGGTAATAAAGTAAAACTGGCAAAGAAATCACCAGCATCATTTGACTAGACTGGGCAATCTTCGATAAATTGTCCCTCTAACAAGAAACACAGGATGTAATTTTTTTACAAGGCAGGATGACAATGAACGAGAAATACTCTGCACTCAAAAGTAACGTGAGCATGCTCGGACATCTTCTGGGTAAAACCATTCAAGATGCAGATGGCGATGTTATTTTAGAGAAAGTAGAAACCATCCGTAAGCTTTCAAAATCTGCTATGGCAGGTAATCAAGCGGACCGAAATCTACTTATTGAAGAGATAAAAAGCCTTCCAAACGATCAACTGACTCCAGTTGCTCGCGCTTTTAACCAATTTTTGAATTTGACCAATATTGCAGAGCAATACCACACCATTTCACGTCATTGTGAAGAGAACGTGTGCGAACCCGATGCGATTCATGCGCTATTTTCAAAACTTAGCCAGAACTCGATTAGCAAACTCGATACAGCTCAGGCACTTAGAGAACTCAACATTGAGCTAGTATTAACTGCTCACCCAACTGAAATCACCCGTCGTACGATGATAAACAAGTTGGTAAAAATAAATGAGTGCCTGTCACGTCTAGAGTTAACCGAACTTTCATCTAAAGAACGCCGTAAAACTGAACGTCGTCTAGAACAGTTGATAGCTCAGAGCTGGCATTCAGACGTTATTCGTCAACAGCGCCCAACACCATTAGACGAAGCTAAATGGGGCTTCGCTGTGGTAGAAAACTCTCTATGGCAAGCAGTACCTGAGTTCCTACGTGACCTAAATGAACGAGCAAAAGAGTATTTAGGTGAAGGTCTACCACTGGACGCTCGCCCTGTTCATTTCTCATCATGGATGGGTGGTGACCGTGACGGTAACCCATTTGTAACTCACACCATCACTCGTGAAGTACTACTGCTTTCTCGTTGGAAAGCCGCTGATCTTTACTTAGGTGATATCAACGAGTTGGTCAGTGAGCTATCAATGACCAAGTGCAGCGATGAACTGCGTCAGCTTGCTGGTGAAAACGAACACGAACCATACCGTGCAATCCTTAAAGGCATTCGCTCACTACTTCAAGAAACACTAGAGATTCTGGATGCGAAAATTCACGGTCAAAAACTAGCCGTTAAAGCACCACTACGTGATATCAGCCAACTTTGGGACCCGCTATACGCGTGTTATAAGTCTCTGCATGAATGCGGTATGGGTGTCATTGCTGATGGTTCACTGTTAGATACTCTACGCCGTATCAAAGCATTCGGTGTTCACCTAGTTCGTCTTGATATCCGCCAAGAAAGTACTCGTCATGCTGATGCACTGTCTGAGCTGACTCGCTATCTCGGCATCGGTGATTACAATCACTGGAGTGAGCAAGACAAGATTTCATTCTTAACTAATGAGTTAAGTTCTAAGCGCCCTCTTCTTCCTCGCGATTGGGAACCTTCTGAGCCGGTCAAAGAAGTTCTTGATACTTGTAAGATCATTGCTGCACAGCCTCGTGCTGCGTTCGGTGCTTACGTTATTTCTATGGCTCGTACAGCGTCTGATGTACTGGCAGTGCATCTACTGCTTCAAGAAGCAGGCTGCCCTTACCGTATGGATGTATGCCCACTGTTCGAAACATTAGATGACTTGAACAACGCTGAAGATGTCATCAAGCAGCTAATGAGCATCGACCTATACCGTGGCTTCATTCAAAACCATCAAATGGTAATGATCGGTTATTCTGACTCAGCGAAAGATGCAGGTGTGATGTCTGCGGGTTGGGCTCAATACCGAGCAATGGACTCATTGGTCAAAGTGTGTGAACAAGAAGGTATCGAACTGACTTTGTTCCATGGCCGTGGGGGTACTATTGGTCGTGGTGGTGCGCCTGCCCATGCTGCGCTACTTTCTCAGCCACCGAAGAGCCTGAAAGGCGGTCTTCGTGTGACAGAGCAAGGTGAGATGATCCGCTTTAAGCTAGGTTTGCCAGAAATCGCTGTAAACAGCTTCGACATGTACGCTAGTGCGATTCTTGAAGCGAACTTACTGCCACCTCCAGAGCCGAAACAAGAATGGCGCGAACTGATGGATGCACTATCAGAAGTTTCTTGTGAAGCTTATCGTCATGTGGTTCGTGGTGAGCCTGATTTTGTGCCTTATTTCCGTCAAGCAACACCGGAGCTTGAACTGGGTAAATTGCCACTAGGCTCTCGCCCAGCAAAACGTAATCCGAATGGCGGCGTTGAAAGTTTACGTGCGATTCCGTGGATTTTCTCTTGGAGCCAAAACCGTTTGATGCTTCCAGCTTGGTTAGGTGCGGGTGAAGCGATTCAGTTCTCTATCGATAAAGGTCATCAAGCTCTGCTTGAAGAGATGTGTCGCGAATGGCCATTCTTCTCAACTCGTCTTGGTATGTTAGAGATGGTATACACCAAATGTAGCGTTGATTTAGCTCGCTACTACGATGAGCGTCTGGTTGATGAGAAGTTACGCCCACTAGGTCAACGTCTGCGTGATCAGCTACAGAAAGACATCAAGACTGTTCTGAATGTAGAGAACAACGAGAACCTGATGCAAAGCGACCCTTGGGGCCAGGAATCCATCCGTCTGCGTAATATCTACGTAGAACCACTGAATATGCTACAAGCTGAGCTACTGCACCGTACTCGTCAGTCTGAAACGCCAGCGACTGAACTGGAAGAAGCACTCATGGTGACGATTGCCGGCATCGCAGCAGGTATGCGTAATACAGGCTAATTAACAGCATTATATTCCAAAATAAACCAAAAGGTCGCAGCTAAGCGACCTTTTATTTTGCATATGATTTTTATTGAGAATAATATCAGTTTTTTAGGTCTAATCATCCTTGTATTCTACTTTATGCTTATTATTTAGATATACTACTGCACCTCTACGATACTGACACTTATAAAAAGAGATCGTAGTGAGGTATGCATACGCATAGCTCCTTCTAGGTGATAAACGGCTTTAAGGTGACATGAAAAGCACACTTGTGCTCGATTTGCTTAAGATTTCTAACTATTCAGTTTTTAACTATTTATTAAGTTAAAAAAACGTGCCATTAGAAGCACAAATGATAGTTAAGCAATTTTTGATTTACTTAACCAATTTGGATAATAAAGACATGTCATTACCACACGTAATTCTCACTGTTTTAAGCACACGTGATGCGACGGGATACGACATCACTAAAGAGTTTTCAGCAAGTATTGGTTACTTCTGGAAAGCCAGCCATCAGCAAGTTTACCGCGAGCTAAACAAAATGGGCCAACAAGGTTTGGTTACTTGTGTTTTAGAGCCGCAAGAGGGTAAACCAGATAGAAAAGTCTATTCAATTACAGATTCAGGCCGCAGCGCGCTAGGTGAATGGTTCGATCAACCCACCGCACACCCAACGGTACGCGATGAGTTCAGCGCTAAACTGATTGCTTGCTCTGTTCAACCAGCAGCACCTTTTAGCACTCAACTTGGTGAGCTTATTGAAGAGTCTCGCAAGCTAGTTGCACACTATCAGGAAATTGAAGCGGCATATTACGCAACACCTGCAGTGTTAGATAAACAGCAGCGTTTAGAACGTTTAACACTGCGTCGCAACCTACTACTTCGTCAAGCTTGGATTGACTGGGCAGAAGAAGTACTGACTGAGCTCGATGCTATCGGCTAACAGGTCGAACGCTACTCAATCTTCATAATATAAAAAAGGGATAATCACTGTATTATCCCTTTTTTATTGCTTTGTTAGTCTCGAACTAAATACCGTCACCACCAGTAAACGTCTGTACTCGACCATTAAATTGCTGGTCCATATCAAAAGATGGTTTTTCAGACTTAGGACGGCCAACGATACGCGCAGGAACACCTGCTACGGTTGTATGCGGAGGAACCGCTTGAAGTACCACAGAACAAGAGCCGATTTTCGCCCCTTCACCCACTTCAATGTTACCCAGAATCTTCGCACCAGCACCGATCATCACGCCTTCACGGATTTTCGGATGGCGATCACCACACTCTTTGCCTGTACCGCCTAGAGTTACGTCCTGCAGGATAGAAACATCATTCTCAACCACTGCAGTTTCACCGATAACAATACCCGTTGCGTGGTCAAGCATGATGCCGCGACCAATGCGTGCTGCAGGGTGAATATCTACTTGGCAAGCAACAGAGATTTGATTTTGTAAATAAACCGCCAAAGCTCTGCGTCCCTGTTTCCATAACCAGTTTGCCACTCGGTAACCTTGCAATGCATGGTAACCTTTCAAATACAAGAGCGGCACCGAATACATGGAAACAGCAGCATCACGGTTCACCGTCGCGCAAATGTCACATGCCGCAGCTTCTGTAATACTAGGGTCGGCCGCAAAGGCTTCTTCGACCACTTCACGTACTGCCATTGCTGGCATAGAAGCGGTATTTAATTTATTGGCCAGAATGTAGCTCAATGCAGACGATAAACTATCATGCTTAATAATGGTCGCGTGATAGAAACTAGCGAGCATAGGCTCTTGCTCAGATTGTTCACGAGCTTCCTTAACGATGGTCTGCCAAACTTTCTCTTTTTCGCAAAATTTCATTGTGTTCTATGTCCCGGACGTTCAGTCAAAATCAGGTCTGTATTTATAGTAATATTGAGTGAGAACCTGACCCGTGCAACAAGGTTAACGTTCCGCTTTTTTGTCTCGCGCAAGCAAATCTTGAGCGGCTAAGCGTGCATCCTTTCCTTGATACAATACTTGATAAATTTGTTCAACTATAGGCATTTCAATACCAATACGTTGAGCGAGAGCCCATACTTCTTGAGTATTTCTATAACCTTCAACAACTTGACCAATTTCAGCTTGCGCTGTATCAACATCTTTACCTTGACCTAAAGCCAGGCCAAAGCGGCGGTTACGAGACTGGTTATCCGTACAAGTCAGCACTAAATCCCCCAAACCTGCCATACCCATAAAAGTTTCGGCTTCAGCACCTAATGCAATACCTAAACGAGTCATCTCGGCAAGACCACGTGTAATCAGTGCTGTACGAGCATTAGCACCAAAGCCAATACCGTCAGACATACCCGCACCAATCGCGATAACGTTCTTAACCGCACCACCAAGCTGCAAACCAATAAAATCGCTATTCGCATAAACACGGAAGGTTTTACTACAGTGGATTTTCTCTTGTAGGTCTTTGACAAATTGGGTATCTGGAGATGCAACCGAGATAGCTGTTGGCATTCCCATCGCTAACTCTTTAGCAAATGTTGGTCCAGACAACACAGCCAATGAGTGAGAATCACCAATCACATCATGAGCAACATCTTGTAGTAGTCGACCGGTTTCTGGCTCTAAACCTTTCGTCGCCCAACATAGTCTGGTGTCTGGACGTAGATACGGTTTTAAACTTTTCAGTACGATACCAAACACGTGACTTGGAACAACCACCAGCAGATCTCGACAAGCTTCTACTGCATTTTTCAAATCAGATTCAACAATCAAAGAGTCAGGGAAATCAACGCCCGGCAAAAACTCGTGGTTAGCGCGATCAGCCTGTAATTTAGCCATGTGCTCTTGTTCGTGTCCCCAAAGAACAATGTTAGCACCATTACGTGCTAATGAAATTGCTAGAGAGGTTCCGTAAGAGCCGGCACCGATAACTGTCATGGATACCGTTTTACCGTAGGCATTATTTACTTGTGCTTCTGTCATTGTTCCGCCCGATAGATAATCGTTTGTTAACACTAATTTTATACCCAAAGTGCAATATGCCAATCCTATTTAGGAGTGAGTTAATAGGAATGTGCTTGGGTAAAAATAAAAATGCACATCGTACTCATCAAGTACGCTGTGCATTCATTGCCACGAATGGCTACATATATGAGTCGCTATCGCATTAAGCGTCAGCTTTTTCTACACCTTGACTAGCAGCTTGCTGTTGTAGGTAGTTCATGAACAATGCATCAAAGTTAACTGGTGCTAGGTTCAATTGTGGGAAAGTACCTTTAACTACTAGGCTAGAGATCGTTTCACGAGCGTATGGGAAAATGATGTTCGGGCAGAATGCACCTAGGCAATGAGCTAGTTGGCCCGCTTCCATGTTCTCAATAGTGAAGATACCACCTTGTTGAACTTCACATAGGAAAGCGGTTTCTTCAGCGTTCTTAACCGTTACTGTTAGACGTAGAACGACTTCGTAAACACCCTCACCTAATTCGCGGCTTTGAGTATCTAGATCAAGTTTTACATCTGGGTTCCATTCTTTTTGGAACATTACTGGAGAGTTAGGAGCTTCGAAAGAAACATCTTTCAGGAAAATACGTTGAATTGCGAAGTTTTGTTGTGCTTCTTGTGTTGCTGCTTCAGCCATTTTTAAATCCTTAATACTGATAAATTCCGGTCAAGGTTGATACCCTGAGATTAACCGAGAACGCTCTGAATCACGAGGCTGAGACACCAAATATGTGTTCCAGAAAAATACGTGTAAAACATCACATCTCTTTCAATCAAATGCTGCCAATTTAGACAGCATATCAAATCGGTTGTGGGTGTTATTTCTTACCACGAACAAGCGGAAGCTTTGCATCAACCCAGCCTGTAATACCGTTTTTCAGAACACTTACGTTCTCAAAACCAGCTTTAGTAAGTAAATCCGCACTTTCGCGTGCAGTTTGTCCCATCTTACATACCACAATGATTGGGTCAGATTTATGACTTTCAAGCGCACCGAAGTTATTCGCTTTGATATCTGTTGGCAAAATGTGAAGTGCGTCAGTAATGTGACCACGTTTGAAATCGTCTTTTGCACGAATATCGACAACAACACCATTCTCGCGGTTTAAAAGCTGAGTCACTTCTGGTGCTGTGATCTCTTTGTATGATGCTGTTGCAGATTTAAAAATATTAAAAATCAACGCAACTAAAATACCGACCCAAGCTAGTGATAGGATCATATTTTGTTGGAAAAACTGAATGTATTCTTGCATGTCCTGCGCTCTTACCGTTGTGTATCAAATAATGGTGGATCAAAATCAGACAAGGAGTATAACGAGGTTAAACGTCTGACGCGAGCAGTTACCACGTATAATCCTTGGCTTGTGTCATGGTTTCAGCTTCTTTCCCCCACATTTAAGACAATGTGAAGCTATTTATTACTTTACGCACGTGGGAATGGAAAAGCCGTTACTTTATCAATATGGTCTTCACCAAGCGCCAACATGATCAAACGATCAATACCCAATGCTACACCAGCACACTCCGGTAAACCGGATTCCAGCGCCGCAATTAGATGATAATCAATCGGCTGATCTTTAAGCCCCATTTCTAAGCGTTTTCGATTGTCTTTTTCAAAACGAGCCAGTTGCTCTTTAGGGTTGTCCAGTTCATGGAAGCCATTCGCCAGTTCAATGCCTTTAAAATAGACTTCGAAGCGATCTGCCACTCTTGGATCTTGCGGGTTTATTTTTGCCAGAGCCGCCTGAGAGGCTGGGAAATCATAAACAAAGACCGGAACCTGCTGTCCAATGTGAGGCTCAATGCCAATACTAAAAAGAAGCTGCAACAAGGTATCTCGGTCCTCTTCTGGCTCAGCGATATCACTTAGACCAAGCGTTGCCGCTACTTTCTTCAGCTCATTCATCGAACCTTCTAGCGGACAAATCTTGAGTACAGACAAAAACGCATTTTGGTAAGTCATGCGCTCTGCATCACCCACTTTTAATACCAATTGCAGCAAATCATCCATTTCATCCATCAAATCATGGTGGTCAAAACCAACGCGGTACCACTCAAGCATGGTGAATTCTGGATTGTGATAGCGACCATTCTCTTCGTTGCGAAATGCTTTATTGATTTGATAAATAGAGCCACTTCCCGCCGCGAGCAGTCGCTTCATATGAAACTCGGGACTCGTCATCAAATGCAGACAGCTTCCTTTAGCATACTCGGGACCAACAAATTCTGTTTGAAAGGTATGTAAATGGATATCGGTTACAGTGGCGTGACTCATTGCTGGAGTATCAACTTCCAGTACATGTCTCAGTGCAAAAAACTGACGAATTGCCGCCAATAATTGCGCGCGTTGCTGTAGTTGCTCTATTGATGCGGTAGGCATCCAATCGGATTTGTTCATTTGGTTATTCATATAGTCAGGGTTGTATAGATTTTACCTTTTCGGCTCAAAATACAAAACTTAAATGTGACACTAATCACACAAGATAAAAATTGTATGCTTATGTATGCAATACCGAAGCAAAAACCCAACAGAATCAATTTTTTCCTTCCAGACCTCTCCTAAACTGGGTCTACCACTTTATAAGTGGATTTGGTTTACTCCGGTAACATTACAACGCTTAACACCCTACCGGACAACCATCCAACATAACTAGGAATGAGCAACATAGCTCATCACCAACAGACATTACACTGGAGGATAACTGTGCAGACTATTACCACAGATATCGCAGTCATCGGCGCAGGTGGTGCGGGTCTTCGTACTGCAATTGCAGCGGCTGAAGCGAACCCAAACCTAGAAGTTGCCTTGATATCTAAAGTTTATCCAATGCGTTCTCACACGGTTGCCGCTGAAGGTGGCTCCGCAGCAGTTATCAAGGAAGAAGATAGTTTAGACAATCATTTCAACGATACCGTTGGTGGTGGTGACTGGCTATGTGAACAGGATGTTGTGGAATATTTTGTGAAAAATTCCACTCGTGAAATGATTCAAATGGAGCAATGGGGCTGCCCATGGAGCCGTAAAGAAAATGGCGAAGTCAACGTTCGTCGTTTTGGTGGTATGAAAGTCGAGCGCACATGGTTTGCTGCCGACAAGACTGGCTTCCACATGCTACATACTCTCTTCCAAACTTCGATCAAATATCCTCAAATCAAACGATTTGACGAGTATTTTGTTGTCGACTTATTGGTTGTCGACGGCCAAGTTCAAGGCTTAGTTGCCATCCACATGTCTGAGGGTGAATTAGTCCTTATCAAAGCAAAATCGGTTGTATTGGCAACGGGTGGCGCAGGTCGCGTATACCACTGTAATACTAACGGTGGCATCGTAACAGGTGACGGTATGGCGATGGCGTATCGCCACGGTGTCCCACTACGTGACATGGAATTCGTTCAGTACCACCCAACAGGTCTACCTGGTACTGGAATCCTGATGACTGAAGGTTGTCGTGGTGAAGGCGGTATTATCGTCAATAAAGACGGCTACCGTTACCTTCAAGATTACGGAATGGGACCAGAAACCCCGGTTGGTCAACCGAAGAACAAATATATGGAACTGGGTCCTCGCGACAAAGTTTCACAAGCGTTCTGGCACGAACAGCAAAAAGGCAACACCATCAAACATCCATTAGGAGATGTGGTGCTTCTAGACTTACGTCACTTAGGTGAAGAGTATCTGCAAGAGCGTCTGCCATTCATTTGTGAGCTAGCAAAAGCCTATGTAAACGTTGACCCAGCAAAAGAGCCGATTCCAATTCGCCCGACCGTTCACTACACCATGGGTGGTATTGAAACTAATGGCCAATGTGAAACTCGCATTAACGGTCTGTTTGCGGTTGGTGAATGTGCTTCTGTAGGTCTTCACGGTGCAAACCGTCTAGGTTCGAACTCACTGGCTGAGTTCGTCGTATTCGGTCGTGTTGCCGGTGAACACGCGGTGAAACGTGCTGAAGAATTCAAAGGCTGGAACGACAAAGCGATTGATGAACAAGTTAAAGCGATTGAAGCACGCATCCAAGCACTACTGGATCAACAAGGCGATGAGAACTGGGCAACTATCCGTACAGAAATGGGTCACACTATGGAAGCTGGTTGTGGTATCTACCGTCAAGAAGACTTGATGCAAGAAACCATTGCTAAACTTGCTGAGCTTAAAGAGCGCTACAAGAAAATCAGCATCAAAGATAAAGGCAAAGTGTTCAACACTGACCTACTCTATGCGATTGAAGTTGGCTACGGTTTAGAAGTCGCTGAAGCTATGGTTCATTCTGCACTGTTACGTAAAGAGTCTCGTGGTGCCCACCAGCGTTTAGACGATGGTTGTACCGAGCGTGATGATGAGAACTTCCTAAAACACTCACTTGCTTTCTACACCAACGGCAATGCACCGAAGATCGATTACAGCCCAGTGACTATCACTAAGTCTCAACCTAAAGCGAGACTGTACGGTGAAGCAGCAGAAAAAGCAGCAGCAGCAGAAGCGGCCAAAGAAGTTGGTGTCAGTGCGGAGGATCAAGAGTAATGGCTAATCGTATTCAAAAAGTAGAGATCTTACGCTACGACCCTGCAAAAGATGCAGAGCCTCATCTACAAAGCTTTGAAGTGCCTTTTGATGAAACCATGTCAGTACTGGATGCTATTGGCTATGTGAAAGATCACTTAGATAAAGAGCTTTCATACCGCTGGTCTTGCCGTATGGCAATTTGTGGTTCTTGCGGCATTATGGTGAACGGCGTGCCTAAACTGGCATGTAAGAGTTTCCTTCGCGATTACCCGAATGGTTTAAAAATCGAACCATTAGCGAACTTCCCGATTGAAAAAGACCTGATCGTCGATATGACTCCGTTTATCGAACGTCTAGAAGCTATCAAACCTTACATCATCGGTAATGATCGTAAACCTGAAGATGGTCCAAACAACCAGACTCCTGAACAGATGGCACGCTACAAACAGTTCGCTGGTTGTATAAACTGTGGGCTGTGTTATGCAGCATGTCCTCAGTTCGGTCTTAACCCTGAGTTTATTGGCCCAGCGGCACTAACACTGGCTCATCGTTACAACCTTGATTCTCGTGACCATGGTAAAGCAGAGCGTATGAAGCTTATCAATGGTGAAAATGGTGCATGGGGTTGTACTTTTGTTGGCTACTGTTCTGAAGTTTGTCCAAAACATGTCGACCCAGCAGCGGCGGTAAACCAAGGTAAAGTGGAATCGTCAATGGACTTCGTGATTGCAATGTTGAAACCAGACGGTTCAACAAACAAAGTGGAGGGCTAAGGATGAGTAACCGTAAACCTTATGTTCGTCAGATGAAACGTACTTGGTGGAAAGATCATCCTTTCTATCGTTTTTACATGGTGCGTGAAGCGACGGTTTTACCGCTCATTCTTTTCACCTTGTTCCTGACTGTCGGTTTAGGAGCATTGGTAAAAGGTCCTGAAGCTTGGAATACATGGCTTGAATTTATGGCAAACCCTGTCGTTATCGCAATTAACATTGTTGCCTTAGCGGGAAGCCTATTTCACGCTCAAACCTTCTTTAGCATGATGCCGCAAGTGATGCCAATCCGCATCAAAGGCAAATTGCTCGATAAGAAGATCGTTGTATTGAGCCAGTGGGCAACGGTTGCCTTCATCTCGCTTATTGTTCTCATTGTGGTGTAAGGAGCCTATTGTGATTAATACCAATCCAAAACGTTCAGATGAACCCGTATGGTGGGGACTATTTGGTGCTGGCGGTACATGGTTCGCTATGATTACCCCTATCACTGTATTCGTATTAGGGATTTTAGTACCACTAGGCATTATTGATGCAGAAGCTCTTAGCTATGAACGAGTGGCTGATTTTGCAACCAGCATTATCGGTGCGCTGTTTATCATCGGTACACTAGCATTGCCGATGTGGCATGCAATGCACCGTATTCATCACGGCATGCATGACCTAAAATTCCATACCGGTGTTATTGGCAAAATTGCTTGCTATAGCTTTGCTGGATTTATCACACTGCTTACAGTGGTGTTTATTGCCATGCTCATGCTTTAGGTCATTCAGCAATCTCACTCATTTCGATTGAGCTGCGATGAACCAATAAAAAGACCAGTCGTTAATGACTGGTCTTTTTGTATTCGACTTTTTCTAGAACATCTTGTATCAGAAAGAAGCGAGACTTACTTAACGCGGCTTACGTATTCGCCACTACGAGTATCTACTTTTACTACTTCACCGATTTGGATGAAAAGCGGTACACGTACTACAGCACCAGTAACGAGTGTCGCTGGTTTACCACCCGTACCTTGAGTATCACCCTTCAGACCTGGGTCAGTTTCAGTCACTTCTAACTCAACGAAATTTGGTGGAGTAACAGAAATTGGGTTACCGTTCCAAAGCGTTAGAGTACAAGTGTTGTTTTCTACCAACCACTTAGAGTTTTCGCCAACAGCTGCAACGTCTGCTGCAATTTGTTCGAACGTGGTGTTGTTCATAAAGTGGTAGAATTCACCATCTGAATATAGATAATCTAGGTCGATATCTACTACGTCCGCAGTTTCTACAGAGTCACCAGACTTAAAAGTTTTCTCTAGAACTTTGCCAGAAAGCAGTTTACGGATTTTTACACGGTTGAAAGCCTGACCTTTGCCCGGTTTTACATACTCGTTTTCGAGAATGACACAAGGCTCATTATCAAGCATAATTTTAAGACCGCCTTTAAATTCATTCGTGCTAACAGTAGCCATATTTCCTCTTACATTCTTCGAGTTAAAATTAATGCCGCACATCATAACCCGAAAAGTCGATTCTGTTGAGCAAAACTGGATCAAACAACTAGCAAATGCCATCTCAGATCCCACTCAGTTACTCAACGAGCTTGATATTGATCCTACACCTTGGCAAGACGGGTTCGCTGCACGCAAGTTATTCGCTCAACGTGTACCGCAAAGTTTTGTCCGTAGAATGGAAAAAGGCAATCCGCACGACCCTTTATTACGTCAAGTGTTACCACTGAGCGAAGAATTTGAAGTGCACCAAGGCTACTCGAACGACCCTCTGTTAGAGCAAAACAACGACATCCCAGGATTACTGCACAAATACCGCAACCGAGCGCTGATGATAGTGAAAGGTGGTTGTGCAATTAACTGCCGCTACTGTTTCCGTCGTCATTTTCCTTATGAAGACAACAAAGGCACCAAATCAGTTTGGCAGCAAAGTTTAGACTACATTGCTGGACACCCTGAGCTCAATGAAGTGATTCTCTCTGGCGGTGACCCATTAATGGCGAAAGATCATGAACTGACCTGGCTGATCGACAAAATCGCCGCGATCTCCCATATCAAACGTCTGAGAATTCACTCCCGCTTACCTGTGGTGATTCCTGACCGAATTACAGATGAGTTGGTGGAGACCCTTGCACAAACTCGTTTACAAGTGGTGCTTGTGACTCACATCAATCATGCCAATGAAATTAATCTAGAACTCAAACAGCAAATGGCTCGTTTGCGTGCGATTAACGTTACTTTGCTCAATCAGGGCGTAATGCTTAAAGGAGTCAATGACTCCGTTGAAGCTCAGGTAAATCTTAGCGAAAACCTATTTGACGCTGGCATTTTGCCATATTACATCCATGTGTTGGATAAAGTTCAGGGCGCAGCTCACTTCTTTATTGATGACGAGGCAGCTAAAACCATCATGGCGGGAGTGATAGAACGAGTCTCGGGTTATTTAGTACCTAAATTGACTCGCGAGATAGGCGGACGCAGCAGCAAAACCCCGCTCGATTTACATCTTGAATAAGATTGATTAAAGCGTTGCTCTGGCAACACTTTTTTTTGTCGCTATTGTTCTTGGGTGGAATATACTCAAACCACCTGGAATTGCAGGTAGGCGGCAAGTAAGTGAATCCCATCAGCATAGATAAACTATGTGATTGGGGTGAACGAACATAGACAACACCGCTGCGATTTCAAGTAGAAAGAGTATAGATATTAACTCGGTATCCCTCACCTTCTTGAGCAATGAAATCCACAAAATGGTGAATCGCTTCTAAGGAATCTTCCTCATGATGAGTGACGTAAAGCAACTGGCTAATGTTTGCAGAAGCAATTCGATTTAATGCCCTGAATACTAACTTACGGTTTAGGAAATCGAGCCCTTGGTATGGTTCATCCAGAATAAGCAAAGCTGGTTGTTTAATTAAAGCACGACCAATTAGCAGCAATCGCTGCTGCCCGTAGTCCAGATTACGGAAACCCACTTTTTCAAACTCACTCATTTCCAATAGCTGCAACCATTCGCGTGCGTAGAGAATTTCTTTCTTACTCGGTTGTTGGTACAAACCAATCGAGTCATAAAAACCAGACACCAAAACTTCTAATGCGGTGCAGTTAACCCGATATTGAAGATGCAAAGCCGAGGAAACCACACCAATATGACGTTTCACATCCCAAATAGTCTCTCCACTCCCGCGTTTCATCCCAAGTACTGTCACATCATTGCTGTAACACTGAGGATGGTCGCCGAGAATCAGTCCTAACAAGGTACTTTTGCCACAACCATTCGGGCCTCGCACTTGCCAGTGTTGCCCTTGCTCTATCTGCCAGTTCACTCCGGAAAAGATTTTCGCGTCCACATACTCCACGGTAACGTCGTTCATGCTCACAAGAGGATTAGGGTATTGATGCTGTGATTGATGCGCTTGCAGAAGCTCTAGCATGGCATCACTTTTTTGCTCGGATAATGCCAACATTTGCATCATTACAGGGTGATTTAACCACTCGTCACGGCTTAACGTTTGCGAAAGCTTTTGATCATCAAATAAAGCGACATGAGTGATAAACGGTGGTAACTCGTCTTCCCTAGAAGTAATGATGACCAATTGAATCTGGCTCGCACACTGCTGCAACAGTTCAGAAAGATGCTGTCGATGCGCAATATCTAAACCAGAATATGGCTCATCCAAAATCATCAATTGTGGCTTAACCGCTAACGCACGAGCCAGCATCACGCGGCGAGTTTCACCAGTTGAGAGTTGGCGAAAGCCGCGCTTTCTAATAGTCAAGAGATCGGTTGTGGCAAGCAGTGCCTCCAACTCATCAGGAGTACAGTCTGATTCAGCTACTAGCTCTTCCACACTAGAACCGTAGTCGATACAGTCCATAAAATCGGTATCATCTTTTTCCAATTCTAAATCGAGCAATCGCTGCTGCTCATGCAAAGAGACACTGGCTATCTTTTCAGGAAGCCCCGATACTTCACCTTGCTGGGGCTCCAATTCACCACTTAACACTCGCACTAACAGTGAAGCAGCATGGCTGTGAGTCGAAAACATTCCCCAATGCTCGCCAGCTTGCATTTGCCAATTATCAATGACTAAAGAGACTGACTCAGTTTTATGTTTAAGCTGCTGAATTTGCATAGTAACCTTCCATGGAAAACGAATGATTATAGTGCATAATTTAGCGAGTAATTTCTAGCTTTCTGATGGTCGGAACCTTTTATTAGTTAAATAATAGTCCTGCGGCCACCTGACGTTTACAAATCAAGTAGAATCAATATGTTATAAGATCCTTATCGAAAACCACTGCCTAATTTTCTGTAAGAGGCATGACTTATTCTGACTTAAAGGCAACATCATTTAATTAAATATCAGCAATAACTTAATAATACACAGATCACAAAAATAGTTTCACTAAAAAAGAAACGCATTTTTATATTTTATAAAAAATAAAATCCATTTAATTGCAATTTCTTTGCTTCAGTTAACAAAATCGAATAAAAATATAATAATTTGATTGATCGAAAGCCCATATAATTAAGTTAACCCTCGAATACACCCTTCATAAACAATATTCTTTAAAGCATATTAGCATTTTTTAAGTCACTACATTTATTTAAACAGCGGGATTGATTATGAAAAAAACTCTATTATTTGCCTCTCTTATGAGTGTATTAGCGGTAACAGGTTGTTCATCTACTGGCGGCAGCGACGCTAGCGCAGCATCCACAGCTATCGTAAATGTATCGTCAAATGGTCATGATAAAAATCACGAAGCAAGAAATGCTGTTGATGGTAGCCTAAAAACTCGTTGGGCTCAGCGTGATGAAGCTTGGATTCAATTTGATTTCGATGGCGAACAAACCCTGTCTCACGTCCAAGTAGCAGCATTTAAGGGTGATGAGCGTAAGCAAAAATTTGACCTTGAAGTCTCTATGGACGGCAAAACATGGACGACTGCTTTAAAAGAAACAGCAACAAGCGGCACAACCAAAGAGCTAGAGCGTTTTGAATTCGCACCTGTAAAAGCAAAATATGCTCGCATTAACGGTTACGGCACAGACGTATCAAAGAGCTGGACTGGTATTACAGAAGTTCAATTCTAGCACACCAACACATTGAAACCATAAATACATACTGAGTATATATAGCCCTGATAAGATATTATCAGGGCTATTATTTTTTATATTTAAAATACATAAAATCAATATAAAATATTTGATCGTATTTTATGAAACGATATTTTGATCTGAAACTCATTTTTTATAAAAAAAATGGAACTTTGTTGATACACCTTACACTTTGCCAGTTTCAGCATTTAACACCTAGTAAAATTGCTCTAAATTCCTTTCATTGAACTTAAGCGTCTATGCTGTTTTTGGCTCGGCATAGGGAAACAAATAAATATAAGGCATGTATTATGAAATTTTATAAATCTGCACTTGCTTTTGCTGTATGTGGCTTATTAGCTGCATGTGGTAGCGACTCTGGTGGTTCCTCTTCTACTGGCGATAACACAGGTGGTGATAACACCGGTGGAGACAACACTGAATACAATACCTCCCTCGTCACTCCTACTGCTGGTACTGCTCTGACAATTCATATGATCGGTGACTCAACAATGGCACCGTATACAGAAGACCGTCGCCCACAAATGGGTTGGGCCGAACAAATGCCAATGTTCTTTGATGAAGACACTGCAGTTAATAACTGGGCTCGTGGTGGTCGTAGTTCACTAAGTTTCTACAATTACGATCCAAGTAAAAACCCACACTGGCCCAATATCCAACCAACTCTTGTTGAAGGCGATTACGTTATTATCCAGTTTGGTCATAACGATCAAAAATACGGTTCTGATTACGAGCAATACGGTACTTACGCTTTCTGTAGCGATGGTTCAACCACAGCAGACGGCGCAGAAGCATGTACTGATACAGAGCATTCTTACTACCTAAACTTGAAGAAGTTTGTAGAAGAGACTCAAGCTATGGGTGCGCAACCGATCTTAATGTCACCAATTGTACGTGCGTACTTTGAAGGTGATGTGATCAGTGAAAAAGGTCAGCACAATATTGGTATCTTAGGTAGTGAAACTGTTGCTCGTGGTGATTACCCAGCAGCAATGGAAGCACTAGCAGAACGTTACAGCATTCCATATGTTGATTTAACTGCAGCAACTAAAACAATCGTTGAGCAGTACGGTCCTAGCGGTTATACCAACCTATACTACAACGATAGTACTCACCCGAACGAACTCTATGCGGCATTGATTGCTAAAGCAGCAGCTGAAGGCCTGCAAGAGTTAGGTATCATGACTGACCACATCGTGGCGGCAGATACAATGATTGTTGCGAACCCATCTGAGTTAGACTTCGGTAAACGTTACCTTGACGTTTCTGAAACTAAATCAATCACACTATCTGCATTCTCACTAACTCCTGAGACAGGTACTATCACAGTAACTTCACCAGACGGTTTTAAACTAGCAGACACAAGCAGTTCTGAAACTTGGGAGCAATCATTTGAGATTGCCTACACTAACGGTGCGTTCACTGAAGATGTATACGTACAGTTTACGCCTACAGAAGAAAAATCTTACACAGGTAACTTAGAGCTACTTCAAGACGGAAATACTCTTGAAACTCTAGCCGTAAGCGGTGAAGGTGTTGCGATTGGTGCAAGTGTTGAGTCATACTCAAACTGGTTTACAGCGGGTAAAGGCGACTTAACTGCAACTGCTGATGGCCTAGTAACTGGTGCTGAAGTCACACTTTCAGAAGCGCTAACTAAGGGCTTTGGTTCTGACAAGATCTATGCGATAAATGGTCAAGATACAGTAACAGCACGTGTCTATTCTGACCATGACTACAGCAGCGACAAATACATTGAATTTAAAGTTACGGCAGCGAGCCAACCATTTAATGTTACATCAATTTCTGCTTACTTTGCGTCAAGCGGTACCAGTAACGTAACAGCAAATATTGCTTACTCACTATCTGCTGATTTTAGTAGCCCAGTAACAGTAGCAACAGAGTTAACCTTGACTAAAGATGTTATGGAGCAATTTGAGTACCCTGTGACTGAGCAAGTTCCAGTTGATAGCGCTATCTACGTTCGTATCTACCCTTGGATGAAGTCTGCATCTGAAGGTGGCCGTTACCTTGCTCTTTACGATGTAAGTATCGATGGTCTAAGCGGCGAATAATCTAATTCACTGATTAAAAAATAAAAACCCAGTTGCCAGGCAACTGGGTTTTGTTCATTTATCCGGTATCAATATAGAGGCACTGTACAATGCGTTTTTATAGAACAACACTTAGCTTAGCGGTGTGTAGCCTGCTAGCTGCATGTAGTAGTGGTCATAACACGACCATAGTGACACCAACCAAAGGTTCAGCCGTGACAATTCATATGGTCGGAGACTCAACAATGGCGAACTATGAACATCAACGTCCACAGATGGGTTGGGGTGAAGCGCTACCGAAATTTTTTGATCAGCAAACGGCAGTGAACAACTGGGCTCGTGGCGGACGTAGCTCATTAAGCTACCATGACTACTCTCTGACTGGAGTACCACATTGGCCAAATATCAAACCCGCAATTGCTGAGGGTGACTACGTCATTATTCAATTTGGACATAACGATCAAAAAACGGCAGAACGTGCGGATTATAATTTATTCTGGACTTATGCTTTCTGTAACGACGGCAATAATAGTACTGCGGATGATGCTGAGAATTGCAAAGATAAAGATCGATCTTATTACCTAAACTTAAAATCCTACGTTGAAGATGTAAAAGCCGCTGGCGCTACACCTATTTTGATTTCGCCGATTGTAAGGGGCTATTTTGAGAGCTCTGAGATCACTGAAAAAGGTCAACATAACCTTACTGAATTGAATAAAGACGAACCTTATGCGCGTGGTAATTACCCTGCAGCAATGGAAGCACTGGCAGCTCGCTATAATATAGCTTATGTTGACCTAACAGAGGCGACGAAGAAAATTGTCGAATCTTACGGCCAAGAGAAAGCTTACAATGAGCTTTACACTTACGATAAAGTCAAATCCACTTCAACAGACAGGACCCACCCTGTAGAGCTGTTTGCAACACTAATTGCCCAAGCAGCAGCAGAAGGTATTAAAGCTAACCCTAGCTTGACTGAATTGCAGGCACATATTGTTGAATACAAAGCTCCAACTCAATAAGCGTTGTTGTTCTCCCAAGATTGTTAGTAAAAATCCGTCTCATCGAGGCGGATTTTTTATATGTCGAATAACCTAAATCACAATTATCAATCAATAACGATGTAAATTGTAAATACATCTGCAGTAGCAACTCTTTCCTTAATACTATCCTATATAAAAATATGATCAGACTGAGCATCGGCAGAGCAGCGAATGGGCGTCAAACGCAAACGCGCATTCATTCGTCCCTGAAATCCATGGCTCGGAGAGTTTGCTTATCGACGCCTATTCACTGATCAGGAAATTATCCAGAATGGTATAAATCAAACGTCTTACCCTTCGACAAAGAGTTAGCAACCCCAGATTAGTTCTGTCTTCAAAAACAACGTATTACATAATATTTGAGATAAAAAATGCCGCTCCTAAGAGCGGCATTGATTATTGGTTATTTAAGTTTAATAAACTAAAACTTATTCTGCAGGGTTCCAGCCAGCACCACTGTTATAAGCAGCGAATACTTCTGCACGAGTATCATAAGCTTCTGCTTCAGCTGCTGTTAATGTATACGCTTCATCTGTCATATTTGTGATAGGGCTTGCTGCTAAGCTCGCCTCATCGATACGCCAGCCTTCAGTTGCAGTTGCAATACCTGGGGTTGGCGCTTTATCAACCGCCGCACCACCGTAACCTACATCTGCAATATGGGTATCAAGAGTACAATTTACTAGAGTGACATTATCGAAGTATGTTGCATCACCACCGCTACGAGCTATGTAAGTTGAGCCAGCCTTAACGTCGTTACCTAGGACACCTTTACCAAAAGTGAATTTTGAGTTTAGGAATACAAAGCCAGTCTCTGAACCAATAACAA
Source organism: Vibrio ziniensis (assembly GCF_011064285.1). NCBI lineage: Bacteria > Pseudomonadati > Pseudomonadota > Gammaproteobacteria > Vibrionales > Vibrionaceae > Vibrio > Vibrio ziniensis. The sequence goes on along the minus strand of NZ_CP049331.1, from coordinate 237,114 downwards.
TTTTAGCGCCATCTTCATCAAGAACATAATTTCCAGCAGCATCTGTTTGATAAATTGCAGGGATACGTGCTTGCAGTACGTAACCACCATCAGTTGCAGTATCAGCAGAGCCGGCTTTCGAGTCCGCAATAGTACGGATTTCGCTGTTCTCAAATAGTGCTGCATTTGGGTAACCCCAGATAAAATCAACGTTACCAGCTACAAGCGTGTTGTAGAACCAACTGTAACCTTTAACGAGAATAGTGTCTTGTTCACTTAGGAAGTTTGCGTTTTTCGCCACTAATCGGTAGTTACTGTTGAAGTAAATAACTTCCGCTTGGTCTGAGGAACCTGTACGACGGTGTGTATTTTCCAGAGTAATGTCTTCGAAAGTTAACATATCTGCACTTTCTACTAACATTAGAGGACGACCACTAGAGCCACCGTTACGAGCTTCATGGTTATCATGGCGAATAATCGTACCTTCGCGGCTAGTACCTTTGATAGTTAGGTTGTTTACGTTACGTAGCATTAACATTTCGTAGTAAACACCATCTTCTAGTGTGATGGTTTTATCTGAGTTCTTAAGTGCAGTGTCATCCATAAAGTAGTTTAATGCTCCTTGTACAGTTGCAAAATCACCACTTGGCCCAACTGATAGAGCAGTTTTACTCGCTTCAACAGCCGCACCGATAGAAAACTGCCATTGGTTTTTACCTAAACCAACGAACTCATCACCATTTAGTGTCGCGCCGTTAATTACATCTTCACTAATCGCGATGTAGTATTCACCACCTGCAGTGAACGCATCTTTTTTAGGGTAGATGTTTACCGTATTGCCATCTAAAACAACCGGGAAGTAATTAAGAGTACGAACTTTACCAGAAGTCACTGAGCCAACAGTCGTTACATCACCACCCACATTTAGCTCTTGAACTACCTCGTTAGTGTTCGCATCATAGATGTATACGATACCGCGCTCACCTAGAGTCGGTGTACCTTCAAGAGTCAAAGATAGAGTAACGTCAACCTGTTGATCTTGTGCATTAACAGTCGGAGTCACTTTAGCGCTAATATCACCGTAGTCAAACGTTGGCAGAACCACAGCCTCGTTTACTGTTACAGATAGCGTTGTTACCTTAGTTGGGTCAGAATCTAGCGCAAAGCTTACTTCCGCAGTACCTGCCTGCATCGCTTTCAAAGTAAACGTGTTATCTGCACCGATGGTAACATCAACAACTTCAGTATTTGAGTTAGTCATAGTTACTGTATCTGCATCACCACCTGCTTGAACCGCAGAAACAGTGACAGTCATCTCATCACCGATAGTCGGTTCCCACACGCTGTCAACATCAAGACTAACTGAAGCAGGAAGATCGGCTGCATCACCGATGATTACGTAATCTACTTCAAACGCACGGTTTTTACTGTAGAAACCAATTGAACCAGGGTCAGTGATGTTAGTCGAGTTAGCTTCACCTGCAGTGCCATCAAAACCTGCGTATGGCACATCATCAACGTAGGCAGAGATTTCACTACCGTTCATAACAAGACGTATAGTGTACCAAGTACCATCTGTGCTGTGCTCAGTTACAGTGTAGCCATCACTTGCTAAAGAGTGTTTTGAACCCATATCAATTGCAAAAGGATAGTTGGTATGATCTGCGGTACCTTCGCCGTTGATGTAACCTAGGGTTGCGCGTTGACCTTCTGTAGTAGCTTGCGAGTTAAAACCTGCTGAATAGCCAAGACTGTCTTCCGTATAACGACCTAGGAGGTAAGTGCGCTTACTACCGGTCGAGTTATTGTTACGCAGACGAACTTTCGCTTCAACATAGTAGTCACCAGACTCAGGAACCAAGCTAGCAACAGCAGGAGTTGCAATCAGAAGTTGCCCCCCCGTTGCACCGTTTTCAAACCATAGAATGTCATCTTCTATGACAAATTTACCATCGTGGGTGCCAACACTTTTCCAGTTAGTTGCAAATGTTGAAGCATCAGAAAAGTCATCACAGAAATATAAACTTTCGCCTTTTTCTTCTTGTGCAGTTTCACAATACGTAGCAGTTACAACATCGCCACCAGTATTATCACCACCGCTGTTATCATTGTTGTCCGTGCTCGAACTACCGCTATCACTGCCACAACCTGCAAGCGCAATACTCATAGCAAGTAAGCTGTACTTTAAATGCTTATTCATATTCATACCTATTGAATTTTAGAATTATAAATTTCATCGGTAATGATATTAAAAGATCAAATAAATATTTGTGTTTGATCTTATAAAAATAAGAAAAACACTATTTCAAAATAAACCATATATCGTTTTTTTTATCTAAATCACAGTTCAATAAAAAAACAGGAAATTATTTTTTAAATCGAAAAATATATAAAAAATCAAAAAACATAATTAAGAACAATAAATCAACAAACAATATAGCTTTTAATCACACAATCACTAAATTAACAATATCAAAACAATTCAAATTTAAATAAAGTTACTTAAATATAAAAACAAGATAAGATAGATAAAAAAAATGGATGCATATTCGCATCCATTTTCTATATAAGTTAATTAATGATGATTACTCTTCTTCGATTAACTTACCTGCACCAGCGCTTCTTAATACCAGTTCTTTAACATTATCAGTGCTGTCAGTCTCGTAAGTATAAGAAAATGACGGTAGCCAGAAGCTGCTCGAATCTGTTGGATCTAGAATTGTCACAGACACACTGCTACTTGACTCCTGCCCTGTAACAATGCTGTTTAAGTTCTTGGTAGAACCATTAACTTTGTTTTCAGTAGCATAGTAGTAGGTGCCACATTCAGCCGCTGTGTAGCCAGCCGTTAGACACTTAGTTTGATTCGACGTGCTTGAGCTTAGTTTAATAAGCTTACTGTTAGAATAACTGCCAGTGATATCGTACACGTTGTTTTCTACATACAACTTAGCGGCAGTGCCAAGTGTCATAGCATCACCCATGTAATACGTTGGTGAAGTACTACCAGATACATCCAACTTATAATAGTTGTTATACACATGTACACGACCGTAACGCACGCGAGGTAAACGCTGACCAACATTTTGCCAATAGTTATGATGGAAGGTAACGTCAATAGCACCAGGGCCATAACCGTCATCCCTATCTGGAGTATCGCTACCACCTAACAAATTAGTTTTATCGTGGTTTTTAAAATGGTTGTAAGACAAAGTAATCTGGGTAGACCCACTGGTAACGTCCACTAAGCCATCATGATGCTGAACTTTTTGTTCTTTGTTGTTGTATGGAGAAGCAAAAACTGATGGATACTGATCATCGGTTCGTTCACCATCACTGAAAGTATTGTGGTCAATCCACACACCCTTGGCATTTTCCACCGAAATCAAGTCATATTGTGAGTTCCAGCGCCCATCAGAATCTGTTGGGTCCCATTGTGGAAAGTGATCAAACGCATCGTTAAAAGTAATGTTGCGGATAACAATATTTTCGACCGCGGTATCACTACTTTTACCGAGTCTCAGCATACCATTCTTTATTTCCGCATCTTCACCCAAACCTAAGATAGAGGTGTTTGAACCAACGCGAAATACCATTCGAGTAGCCTGATATCTTTGGAAGCACTGGCGAGCAAATTCCAATTCTCCAGACACATCTGCTTTACCCCAATCGCCATTTGGATCATACTCTGCATTGTACTCATCATAGAAAGTGTCTATATCCGTATGACCATACTTTGAACAGTTAGCACTCGAATCTGCATTAGCAGCTTGAATGAAGTCTGAACCGTCCATCGTTTGGCCATCATCGCCTTCTGCCAAGTCGATAGTACCCTGAATATAAATGATTTTTGACGTATTGCTTGGATCTTTGGACAAAGCCGTGTCACTACTACCGTACAGAGCTTCTATCAGTTCAGCACGAGTTGTGACGATATACTGGTTAGCTGATGCAGCATCATTACCACCAGTAACTTCTAAAGAAGAGGCTGCCCAACCATCGGCGCCTAACGATGTTAGCGCACCGGTAATATCCTCACCGATATCAACCACATCATCACTGTTATCGCTTGAACCAGAGCCAGAACCGCCACCACCACAGCCAGCGAGTATACTTGCGCAAAGCAAAGCTAATAATTTCTTACTCATCATTTACCTACAAAAATATTTAACCAAATAATAATCAAAGAGAACAAATAAGTTATTCGGCACATTTGCCAGACAAATAACAATGCTAGTCATTATCTCCCTACAAAATAATAACTAACATTGTCATAAACCAAGACCCCAAAATGGGCTTCATACGAAGCCCATTTAAATTTAACGCTTAAAAATTATTTTTTAATAATTTCTATTTTTCCTGAACCTGCATTATTTAGTAGGTGATCTTTCAATGTTTCAACTGAATCAACTTGATATTGGTAAGTTTTCTTCGGCAACCAGAATGAATTTTCATCATTTGGATTTAACATAGTTAATTTAGCGTTGCTGCTTGATTTAGCTTGGTTAGCTTCAACAGTTTTATTTAAATCAACTGCTGCGCCATTAACTTGGTTTCCTGCAGCGTAGAAATATGTACCGCATGATGCTTCATCAAAATCACCGGTCTTAATACATTTTTGCTCGTTGTTAGTACGTGAGTAGTAACCAACAATCTTATGTTCAAATGTACCTTCACCATCGTTTTTAATGTCAAATACGTTGTTCTCAGCGTATAGTTTTGAAGCGGTACCTAGGATAAGAGCATCCATCATGCCGTACTTACCGGCTTCTTTATCCTTAGTTGCATTCAGGTTGAAGTAGTTGTTGTATGAGTGTACACGACCAAAACGGATACGAGGCATGCGTTGACCAGTGTTATCCCAAATGTTGTGGTTGAATGTCACATCAATTGCGCCAGGGCCATAACCTTTTTTCGCATTTGATGAATCACTACCACCTAGCAGGTTAGTTTTGTCGTGATCTTTAAAGATGTTGTACGACAAAGTTACTTTAGTTGCAGCGTTAGTAATGTCCACTAGGCCATCATGGTGCTGAACTTTTTGCTCTTTGATGTTGTAAGGAGCAGCCCATACTGGTGGGAACTTATCGTCTGTACGCTCACCATCGCTAAATGTGTTGTGGTCAATCCAAACACGTTGAGCATTATCAACCGCAATCAAATCGTATTCAGAGTTCCAACGACCGCCACCACCAGCACTCGCACAACCGTATGGGTTTACAGTATCGCTAACAAATTTATCGCTACAGTTGCCTTGACCTAGCTCTTTCTTATCGATGCTAAATGAGTCAGTTGGGCTCCATTGTGGGAAGAAATCAAATGCATCGCTAAATTCAATATTACGGATAACAATGTTTGTTACTGCCTCACGACCTGCAGTACCTAGACGCAATGTACCAAATTTGATTTGTGCATCGGTACCCAGACCCAGAATGGAAGTGTTAGAACCAACACGTAGTACAGTGTGTGCTTCTTGCGCTTTTTGGAAACAACTACGTGCATCTTCTAGTGGACCATTTACCATCGGTGGGCGACCGTTGCGAGCTAGGTCCTGCTTGTTCCATACGGCAGGGTCATAAGCTTTACGATAAGCATCATAGAATGCATCGTAATCCGTGAAACCTGTATCTGGACACTGAGCAATAAAATCAGCACCAGTTAAAGACTTACCATCCGCACCTTCAGTTAAATCGATAGTGCCTTTTACATAAATAATTTTGCGTTCGTTGCTTGGTTCAGCTTTTAAGTTCGCATCTTTTTTACCAAAAAGCGCTTCAACTAATTGAACGCGGTTTTCTACCACATAAATATTTTCAGCTTTAGCGCCTTCACCGCCAGTCACTGGACCATCAGCGGATGCCCAACCTGTTGCACCAATAGAAGGGCTGTTTGCATCATAAGTAATTGCTTCGGCAGGAGATGTGGCAGCGGCAGAAGAAGTGGCGTTGTTGCTAGTACTGCAACCCGCTAACGTTGCCATCACAGCAACAGCAAGGTAAGTCTTTTTCATTAGGGATACTCCCAGTAAGGTTTTTATTATCTTGTACATTTATAAACCATCGTTTCATAAAATTGAAATTCACATTTTATTTGTTTGGTGTAAATCTCATTTTTTTATTATTCGGCATCGAAAAACATGGATTAAATCTCATATCAACGTTATGGGATGATGTACGGAACAAGATTTATTTTGTAAAAGAATATTAACGACAAGAAAGGGAGATATGTGATAGGGATGAATACAAATCAATAAAAAGAAACGGGATGCACTTTCGTACATCCCGCCATTAATCATTTCTTAAAATACTAAACTGGTCTTATCAGTCTAGGGAATTACATCATTCCCATACCGCCCATGCCACCCATATCAGGCATAGCTGGACCATCTGACTTCGGCTTCTCAGTAACCATAGCTTCTGTTGTGATCATTAGACCAGCAACTGATGCTGCGAACTGAAGTGCGCTACGAGTTACTTTAGTTGGATCTAGGATACCCATTTCAATCATATCGCCGTAAACACCCGTTGCCGCGTTGTAACCGTAGTTACCTGTGCCGCCTTTAACGTTGTTTGCAACTACAGACTCTTCATCACCTGCGTTCTTAACGATTTGACGAATTGGAGATTCCATTGCACGAAGTGCTACGCGGATACCCACGTTTTGCTCTTCGTTGTCACCAGTAAGCTCAGTTAGCATTGAAGCTGCGCGGATAAGTGCAACACCACCACCAGCTACAACACCTTCTTCAACCGCAGCGCGAGTCGCGTGTAGAGCGTCTTCTACGCGGTCTTTCTTCTCTTTCATTTCAACTTCAGTTGCTGCGCCAACTTTGATTACAGCAACACCGCCAGCTAGTTTAGCAACGCGTTCTTGTAGCTTCTCTTTATCGTAGTCTGAAGTTGCTTCTTCGATTTGTTGACGAATTTGAGATACACGGCCTTTGATCGCGGCTTCTTCACCAGCACCGTCGATAATCGTTGTGTTTTCTTTAGTGATAGACACACGCTTAGCTTGACCTAGATCTTCAAGAACCGCTTTTTCTAGCTCAAGACCGATCTCTTCAGAAATCACAGTACCGCCAGTGAGGATAGCGATGTCTTGTAGCATAGCTTTACGACGGTCACCGAAACCTGGAGCTTTAACCGCTGCTACTTTCACGATACCGCGCATGTTGTTCACAACTAGAGTCGCTAGTGCTTCACCTTCTACATCTTCCGCTACGATTAGCAATGGACGAGAAGCTTTTGCAACGCCTTCAAGAACTGGAAGAAGTTCACGGATGTTAGATACTTTCTTATCAACCAATAGGATGAATGGGTTGTCTAGATCAACACTCCCCGCTTCTTGGTTATTGATGAAGTATGGAGACAGGTAACCACGGTCGAACTGCATACCTTCAACAACATCTAATTCATCGTGAAGTGCTTGACCTTCTTCAACAGTGATAACACCATCGCGGCCCACTTTTTCCATTGCTTCAGCAATGATGTTACCAACGCTTGAGTCAGAGTTAGCAGAGATAGTACCAACTTGCGCAATCGCTTTGGTGTCTGCACATGGTACTGATAGCGCTTTTAGTTGCTCAACCGCTGCTGTTACTGCTTTATCGATACCGCGTTTAAGATCCATTGGGTTCATACCCGCAGCAACCGCTTTAAGACCTTCGTTTACGATAGATTGTGCAAGTACTGTTGCTGTTGTTGTACCGTCACCCGCTGCATCGTTTGCTTGAGATGCAACTTCTTTAACCATTTGTGCGCCCATGTTTTGGAACTTGTCTTCCAATTCAATTTCACGAGCAACAGATACACCATCTTTAGTGATCGTTGGTGCACCGAAAGATTTGTCTAGAACGACGTTACGACCTTTAGGGCCAAGAGTTACTTTTACAGCGTCAGCTAGAATGTTGACACCTTCCAGCATTTTTACACGTGCGTCATTGCCAAACTTTACGTCTTTAGCAGCCATGTTGTATTTCCTCTTAAGAATTCGTTATTGATAAGTGATAGAGCGAACTTTTAGTCCTTTTGGAGAACATAAGAGCTCAGAGCAATTACTCAACGATTGCTAGAATGTCGCTTTCAGACAGAATTAGAACTTCTTTGCCGTCGATTTTTTCTGATTTAGTGCCGTAGCTTTCAGCAAAAATCACAGAATCGCCAACTTTTACGTCCAGTGGAAGAACTGTACCGTTTTCTAGAATGCGGCCTTTACCGACAGCAAGCACTTTGCCACGTGTTGATTTTTCCGCAGCAGAACCAGTAAGAACAATACCACCAGCAGACTTTGATTCAACTTCTTGGCGTTCAACGATAACTCGATCATGTAATGGACGAATATTCATCGGTCGTCTCTCCTGATTAGATTTCCATATGGTTAATAAACACTGATTTATAGATCACCAGACCTAAACAGCTTGTGAATGATATGTGGGGTACACTCTTTCATATCCCAAGGGGGCAGCAAGAAAAAAATGTGACCAAATTAACGATTCAACAGAGAAGTATTCTAAGAATCTAAGTAACGAGCCTAACAACTGAGGAGCATAGTAAATAATTTGCTTTATTAAGAACTGAACTCATAATAAAGCAATATATTGTGAGGGAAATGATGAAAACGATTGATAGGATTTTACACACCATCAAACGCGAAGGTGCTGTAACCGCTAAACAACTTGCAGATGACCTGTCCATTACCACTATGGGTGCGCGTCAGCATTTACAAAGTTTAGAAGAAGACGGAATCCTTTCCTTTCATGATGTCAAAGTCAAAGTCGGTCGCCCTACTCGCCATTGGTCTCTAACCAAACAAGGACACAGCCAATTTGCTGACAGGCACAGCGAACTCACCATCCAAGTGATGGATGCTGTGGAGCATATTTTCGGTAAAGAAGGGCTCGCAAAAGTCGCCGCCGAAAGAGAAGCACAAACTCTATCGATCTATCAAAAAGCCTTGTCTGGCTTTTCTGGTATAGAAGAAAAACTCTACGCTTTGGTTAAGCTGCGTGAACGAGAAGGTTACATGGCAGAACTTGAAAAGACTGAGCAAGGTTTTACATTAATTGAAAACCATTGCCCTATCTGCAAAGCTGCGACTCGTTGCCCAAACCTGTGCCAATCTGAACTCAATGTGTTCCAGCACTTATTAGGACATGACTATCAAATCGTTCGTCAAGAACACATAATCCAAGGCGAGCGACGCTGCACCTATCTCATTACTAAGGTAAAATGAATTTTTCGACCTAAGTAAAACTGTCTTAAATTTGAGAATTTGGATGTTCCCCGCACCGCACTGAGAATCCTCGCTTAAGCTTATAGTGTTGATTTTTTCATCACTAATATGTTCTATCCGCCCTTTGAACGTGTTTTTAATAAGGAGTTCAAATAGGTCAGGAATGAATAGAGGAGCCTTTTATGCCCCAACCTCAGTCGCAACCCTATAATCAAGAGCTTCCTCCGTTTGACGAACTTGTGGCACTTGCGAAGCAAAATCCAGAAGCTTTTACTAAGTTCAAACATCAAATGTGTGAAGAGATGATTTCATCCGCCTCACTCAATATGCAACAAAGATTAAGAGCCCAGCAAAGTCACATCGACCTCGTCGTTAGCCAATGCAAGAACCCATATCACATTAACGTCACTTTGATGCGTGAAATGACCATTCAAATGGTGAAGTTTCGTGATGCATTAGAGGGTGACGTTGAACCGCAACAGCAAGCGGTTGTGATCCCTTTTCCTCACAACAATAAAGAAGATTGGCACTAACCACTCGATTTCAAAAACCGATAAAAAAGGAGCTTATGCTCCTCTTTTGTTTATGCACTTTTACTCACACAATTGTTGTAGAGAAACTCTGTCATTAAACTGGTTCTTTACCAAAACGGTTGTCACCGTGAGTTCCCTTCATAAAACCGCACTCAATCAAAATCCAGCAACCACAGATTAACGCTGCGGCTGAAATGATAGTTTCATAAAGCAGAGGTTCATTCGCTGCCATTGCGTTTGCGCCAACAGGTACGCTCATACGACCAATAACCAACGGAATATTAAGCAACAACCACCAGCTATTTTTATCTCTGTCGTGCCAACGCTTAGCGGTCATCGCCAAATCAGGAATCAAAATGAGTAGTAAAAAAACAGGTAAGATAAACGAAGCAATTCCAGGGAAAAGTTGGTTTGCGCCAACGACAAAGCCAATAATCATAGCGTAATAACTACAATTCCAAATCCAAAAGGTTTGGCGTCCAATTCGACCTTGGAAAGAAAAAAGTAACGTAGTTAGTGGCATAAGCGCTATCCGTTAATAACTGTTTAACTTAATTGCGAATGATCTTCATAAAGCAGTCTTTGTCCATATCACGAAGATCTATCGTCAAACTGTAGACATGGCTAGCTTGAGATAACAGCACATCCATAAGTTGTTGCGACAATTCTCGTTTTTGCGCTGGCGTTCTTCCATCAAGCAATTCAAATTGAACGTGAATAAAATCTTCACTATCTGCAACATTGCCCACTAGCCAATGGTGGCAACGCAAAGTACGAGATTTGACTGAACTCACTTCAAAAAGCCCACTATCTAGAGCAACTTGATGCAAATCTTCAAGCAATCCCTGAATATTGATTCGTTCTTCAACCGAATTGCTGTACTCCAGTACTAAATTAGGCATTTTACTTTCCTTGTTCCATCTTTCACTATAATTGAAGACAGTCATAGCAAGTCACAAAACAAAATCCGAGCTAAGACAGTCGATAATGCAAGCTCGATCACGAAGGCTGATAGGTAAGAGTCAAATAAGATCCAAGAAACTAATGACCATAGTCATGATTTGAAGAATTTTATCTGCTATATTCTGTGGCATTCATTTTTAGTTTATATAGTTATAGACTTTTATTTTTATTGATATTGGAGATCTTTCATATGCGTCGTCCTGTCGTAATGGGTAACTGGAAACTGAATGGCAGCAAAGCAATGGTAACTGAGCTGCTAAATGGTCTAAATGCTGAACTTGAAGGTGTAACAGGTGTTGAAGTAGCAGTTGCTCCGCCTGCGCTTTACATTGATTTGGCTGAACGTCTAATCGCTGAAGGCGGCAACAAAATCATCCTAGGTGCACAAAACACTGACCTACACAACAGCGGTGCTTTCACTGGTGATATGTCGCCTGCAATGCTGAAAGATTTCGGTGCTACTCACATCATCATTGGTCACTCAGAGCGTCGTGATTACCACAGCGAGTCTGACGAGTTTGTTGCTAAGAAATTCGCATTCCTAAAAGAAAACGGTCTAAAACCTGTTTTCTGTATCGGTGAATCTGAAGCGCAAAACGAAGCGGGCGAAACTGAAGCAGTATGTGCGCGTCAAATCAACGCCGTTATCGATGCATACGGTGTTGAAGCGCTAAACGGTGCTATCATCGCTTACGAACCAATCTGGGCTATCGGTACTGGTAAAGCAGCAACAGCAGAAGATGCACAACGCATCCACGCATCTATCCGTGCGCTTATCGCAGCGAAAGACGCAGCAGTAGCAGAACAAGTAATCATCCAATACGGTGGTTCTGTTAAGCCAGAGAACGCTCAAGCATACTTCTCTCAACCAGACATCGATGGTGCTCTAGTTGGTGGCGCATCTCTAGACGCGAAAAGCTTCGCAGCTATCGCTAAAGCAGCTGCAGCAGCAAAAGCTTAATTTCAAGCTTATTCAAATATCGAAGGCCAGCATTGCTGGCCTTTTTCATATCCCTTAAACGTCCATCCAGACTTGGGTAGTCCATCAGGCAAAGATCGAGTATTCTAACTACTTTATCGCCAACCTATTATCTCTATGCTCTATAAACACAGCCTCTATGCACGATAAACACGGTCTACTATCCGCGCCTATTGCTACTGTATTACGTCAAATGACGATACCGATGATGTTCGGCTTAATCGCAATTTTGATGTTCAACTTGGTCGATACCTTTTTTATTTCATTGCTCGGCACCGAAGCGCTGGCCGCGATCAGTTATACTTTTCCGGTCACTTTTGTCGTCAACTGTATCACTATGGGTATCGGTATCGGTTTGTCGACCAATATCGGTCGATTACTGGGTCAGGGAGCGGCGCACAACGCAGCGCGTTTCTCCAGCCACGGCATTATGCTCGCCATCGTATTAGTGATCGCTGCCTCTTCGATTGGCTATTTCACTATTGAACCGCTTTTCCTGTTACTCGGTGCAAAGCAAGAACTTATCCCTCTGATTGAGCAGTACATGCAAGTGTGGTATCTCACCATCCCCCTTCTGGTTGTCCCTATGACAGGCAACAGCGTCATTCGCGCTACAGGAGATACCAAAACTCCAGCTAAAATTATGATGCTGGCTGGCGTGATCAACGGCGTGTTAGACCCACTACTTATTTTCGGCTATGGCCCATTCCCAGAGCTTGGTATCCAAGGGGCAGCGATTGCGAGTGCTCTGTCTTGGCTTGGCGCTTTGATCGGTTCATTCTATGTTCTGATTAAACGAGTAAAACTTCTCGCAGCACCTCACTTACCGAGTCTACGCCACGACTGGAACCAGATACTGAAAATCGGCACACCTGCCGCGCTCTCAACAGCAATGAACCCTTTGTCTGGTGCATTACTCATGATGATGCTATCAAACCATGGTACCGCTGCTGTCGCAGCTTATGGTGCGGCACAACGTATCGAGTCGATTTTAATTCTGGTATTGATGTCTTTGACTTCCTCTTTGACACCGTTTATGGCACAAAACCTTGGTGCCAATAATCCCAGACGAAGTTTTGCCGGATTATTTATCAGCCTGCGTTTTTCACTGTTATTTCAACTGATGATTTTCGTTATGATGGTGCCTTTGAGCATTCCTCTTTCGAAATTGTTCTCTCAAGAAGCGGATGTGCAGGATTTATTGTGGCACTACTTACTGGTAGTACCTTTCAGTTACGGCTTTCAAGGTGTGGTGATGATGCTTATTTCCGCGTTGAATGCTCTTCACTTGCCGATTAAGGCTTTCCAATGGAGTTTCATGCGTTTATTCGTATTCACCTTGCCTGTGGCTTGGATGGGCTCTCAGCTTTATGGTATTGAAGGCTTATTTATTGGCATTGCTGCAGGAAACGTGGCAGGTGGATTGCTAGGGTATCTTTATGCCCTGTGGCTGAGAAAAAGTCACTGCGGTGAAACAACTGCGGAAAACTCCGTCTCTTAAAACGAATTCAAAACTTAACGCACTTATCGTCCTATCAAATTCTATTTGTCCAAACAACAAAGCCGACGCATCCGCATCGGCTTTGTTGTTTTTGAACCGAGAGTTTTAGCGCAAACGATTAGAGAATTTCATCTTCTTCGACTACATCTTCTTCATCCGTTTCAAGATCCACATTCAGAGGCTCTTGAGACAAGATAACGCCAGTGTTATCAGCATATAAGTAATCTTCTGGAAGGAAAGTGACACCGCCAAAGTTCACCGGCACGTCAACCTCACCAATACCTTGGCTATTAGCACCAACAGGAATTGCAGCCATCGCCTGAATACCGATGCTCATATCTTCCAATTCGTCCACTTCACGAACACAACCGTACACAACGATACCTTCCCACTCGTTTTCTTCTGCAAGAGCGGCTAGCTCAGCATCAATCAGTGCACGGCGCAGCGAACCACCACCGTCAATGAGCAACACTCGTCCAACGCCGTCTTGCTCTAGCGTTTCACGAATGAGTCCGTTGTCTTCAAAACACTTCACTGTAGTGATTTGACCAGCAAAAGAGGCGCGACCACCAAAGTTACTAAACATAGGTTCTACCACGTCAACTTGATCGAGGTAAATGTCACATAGTGCAGAGGTGTTGTATTCCATAGCCTTGTTCTCTTTACGAAAAGTCTTTCAACGAGTATATCGGGTGATTAAGCCAATGCAATGACACAGCGCAAATTAACTTGTCAGAGTTTGAGCGATAACCACGCCGACAAACAACAAGTTAGTAATCAAAGAGCACTTAACAATTACAGGGAGCATAGGCGCTATCTGTGCCGGCTTTTCAGTTTGCCACACAGCACGACCATGTTTAGTGACTAATATCAGACTCAACAAGAAAGGCAAACTGATCCACAGCGGCTTCTCCTGCATAATAAGATACGCAGCAAAAGCGAGCACCGCGCCGGACAAAAGCATGAAATGGTATTTCTTCGCTTTCATTTGCCCTAAACGCACGGGCACTGTGCGCTTACCACACTCTGCATCATTTTCGATATCTCGCATGTTGTTGACGTTAAGTACAGCAACAGCCATTAAGCCACAGCCTAATGATGGTAAAAACAGGCTCCAGTCTATGCTTCCTGAGTGAAGGAAATAAGTACCTGATACACCTAAAAGACCAAAAAACAAGAACACAGATAAATCTCCTAACCCTAAGTAGCCGTACGGTTTATTGCCTACCGTGTAAGCAATCGCAGCTACCATTGCCAACACACCCAAGCCTATGAAAGCAAGAATACTTTGCAAACTATCTAGAGCATATAGAACCAACATCAACCCAGACGCGATAGTCATCAACACATTGATTACAATCGCTCTTTTCATGTCATTCAAACTCACAGCTCCAGACTGAATTGCACGCATAGGACCGATACGTTTTTCATTATCCGTACCTTTCACAGCATCACCATAGTCATTGGCTAAGTTCGATAAGATCTGCAATAAAGTGGCTGTCAGCAGCGCCAAAAAAGCGATAGGCAAAGAAAAGTGCCCAGAAGAAAAAGCTAAAGCGCTTCCGGTAAAAATTGACACTAAGGCGAGAGGAAGAGTTTTCGGCCGCGCAGCATCAAACCATATTTGCAGAGAGTTATTCATGATAATGATAGGTTGTTCAATAATGTTGTCAGTATATACCTAAAGCGCACGTGGTGTCAGCGGGCTATATCGCCTTGAATAAAGGTAAAAAGCCCGCTGCATTTTGAGCGGGCTTTTGCATTTTATAAAATGAAACGGCTTAAATCTTCATCGGCAACTAACTCACCGAGTTTGCTCTTCACATAAGTCGCATCAATAGTGAGCGATGAACCCGCTTTATCTGTGGCATCAAATGAGATTTCATCCATCAGACGCTCCATCACTGTATGTAGTCGACGAGCACCGATGTTCTCCGTTGTTTCATTGACTTGCCATGCAGCTTCTGCGATTTGCTTGATACCATCGTCAGTGAACTCAACATCCACATTCTCTGTTTTCATCAACGCCATGTATTGCTCTGTCAATGAAGCTTTAGGCTCAGTCAGAATGCGTTTAAAATCTTCACTGGAAAGCGCTTCAAGTTCAACACGAATTGGCAGGCGACCTTGCAATTCTGGAATCAAATCAGATGGTCTAGCCACTTGGAATGCACCTGATGCGATGAACAGAATGTGGTCGGTACGAACCATACCGTGCTTAGTTGAAACCGTACTACCTTCGATCAGAGGCAGTAAGTCACGCTGAACACCTTCACGAGAAACGTCCGGACCAGACACTTCACCGCGCTTACAGATCTTATCGATTTCATCGATAAAAACGATGCCGTTATTTTCAACACTGTAGATAGCTTGTTCTTTCAGTTCATCTTGATTAACAAGCTTCGACGCTTCTTCTTCAGTGAGTGCTTTAAACGCATCTTTAATTTTCAGTTTACGTTTTTTCTTGGTGTTACCAGCCAAATTTTGGAACATACCTTGAAGCTGGTTAGTCATCTCTTCCATACCTGGAGGCGCCATGATCTCTACGCCCATTTGCGGTACAGCGATGTCTAATTCAATTTCTTTATCGTCTAACTTACCTTCACGTAATTTTTTACGGAAAACCTGACGGGTATTGGAGTTCTCTTCACTATGCTCTGCTTTACCCCAAGCATCACGAGCTGGAGGAAGAAGCGCATCCAAAATACGTTCTTCAGCCAATTCTTCAGCGCGGAATTTGACTTTTTCAGTCGCTTGCTGATGCGTCAGCTTAACCGCTACATCAGTCAGGTCACGGATAATGGTTTCAACTTCTTTACCCACATAACCCACTTCTGTGAATTTAGTAGCTTCGACTTTGATGAAAGGCGCATTCGCCAGTTTTGCTAAACGACGAGCAATCTCTGTTTTACCCACACCCGTTGGACCAATCATCAGGATGTTTTTTGGTGTCACTTCTACGCGCAAGCTCTCTTCAAGCTGCATACGACGCCAGCGGTTACGAAGAGCAATCGCTACAGCGCGCTTAGCTTTATCTTGACCGATAATATGGCGGTTAAGTTCATGAACAATTTCACGAGGAGTCATTTCAGACATAATGAATTCCTTAAATTCTAATCACACTGTTTTATGCTTGGTCTTTCGCGATGAGCTCTTGCGGGATTTCTAGCTCTTCGATGGTGTGGTGATGGTTGGTAAAGACGCAGATGTCGCCAGCGATGTTTAATGCTTTTTCTGCAATTGAGCGCGCGTCTAAATCGGTATTTTCAATCAGTGCAATCGCAGCCGCTTGAGCAAAATTGCCACCAGAACCAATCGCAATCAAATCATGCTCTGGTTGCACCACGTCACCATTACCTGTGATGATCAATGATGCCGTCTCATCTGCCACTGCCAAAATTGCTTCTAAACGGCGTAATGCGCGATCGCTACGCCAGTCTTTTGCCAGTTCAACTGCCGCTTTGGTTAAATGACCTTGGTGCATTTGCAACTTGCTTTCAAAACGTTCAAATAGCGTAAACGCATCCGCGGTACCGCCCGCAAAACCAGCTAATACTTTGTTGTTATACAAACGGCGAACTTTTTTCGCGTTGCCTTTCATTACTGTATTGCCGAGCGATACTTGCCCGTCACCTGCGATGACAACTTTATTATTACGACGTACTGATACGATGGTAGTCACGAGAGGGCCTCTTAATTATTTTCACGATGGAGATGTAAGTTATATGAGGATAGCCGGAAAAAATTTCAAGGGAGAAAGAAAGCAAAACGCCCAGAACCTTGCTCACTTTGGGTTGCAAATGTTTTGGGCGTCTTTCAATTTTTAACAACTAAATATCGATGCAAAAACTTATTGTTGTTCTTTCCAAATCGCACAAGGCTCAATTTTAGCGCGCTGTAATTTATGCTTATCGCGTTCAGCATCACGCTTAAATTTATAGGGACCTAACACCACACGGAACCAACTGCTGTCTTCCTTCTTACGAATTTTGCTGTTGATACCTTGGAAAGCGATATCCAACTTTCTCGCTTCTGCTTGCTGCATCGTTTTATAAGCACCACACTGCATTATGTATGGTATATCAGAGATTTCTTGCTCTTTTGCTACCACTTCAATTTCGCGCTTTGGCAAAGTATCAACATAGTCCCACTTCTCTGTTGGCGGAGGCGGAATCGTCTCAGTTTGCTTTGGTTTGGGTTTTGGTTTCGGTTCAGGTTTGACTGCAACAGGTTTTGACGGCTCAGGATCATTACTTAACGTGTATAAGCCATAACCTAATAAAGCAACAAGTAGGAGAGCAATAAACCCACTACGCCAAGGTTTACGACGAGAGGTTGTTTTTTTTGGGGCCGGCTTTTTCTGACTACGACCGCGTCTTACATAATCTTTATTAGCCACTGGAAGTTTTCAATAGTTATAAAATCTGCCCACATGTTAAAGCAGTTTAACGTTAGATAACAGCCTATTGATGACAGTACTGCAATGAGTACTGTCATTCATCTTAGCTATTCTAGTGAGAGCGAGGTGGAGCAGCACTTTCACGGACGACTAAACTCGTATCCAATAAACGTGAACCCGCTTGAACATCTAAACCACGCAGTAGCTCTAACATCATCAGCATGGCTTGACGCCCAATCTCATAACGAGGCTGAGAAATTGTCGTTAATGGTGGATCGCAGTATTGTGAAAACTGGATGTCATCAAACCCCACAATGGAAAGATCTCGTGGAATACGAAGCCCCAAACGTTTTGCTTCCTGCATCGCACCTATCGCCATAATATCATTGTGGCAAAAAATCGCTGTTGGTACGTCGGGCAGAGAAAGTAACTCACGAACGGCACTGACACCCGATTCAAACGTGAAATCACCATAAATCACATAGTCGGGATTCATGGTAATGCCAGCTCTACGCAGTGCCTGCTGATACCCTTGGTGGCGGAACTGGCAAAGTGTCGCGCTTTCTGGACCAGAAATTTGAGCAACACGCTTGTGACCCAACTGAGTTAGATAGTTCACAGCTTCAAATGCAGAGGTCAGGTTATCGATATGAACCGTCGGTAGCTCCAGTTCTGGTGCGAACTCGCACGCCATAACCATTGGCGGAAGGTTCTTCTGTTCCGGTTTACTCACATCAAACGGCAAGTCAGTACCTAACAACAACATACCATCGGCTTGCTTGGTAAAAACCAAATTAACGAATGAACTTTCTCGTTTCTTTTGCTGACCACTGTCACCCAGTAAAACAAGGTATCCATGCTCCATCGCCGCGTCTTCGATACCACGAATAATTTCGGTGAAATAAGGGTCACAAATATCAGGGACAATCGCCACGATCGTTTTAGACTCATTTCGACGCAGATTTCTCGCGAGAGAATTCGGTGAATAGCCAGCTTCTAAAACCGCTTCTTCTACGCGCTTGCGAGTTGAAGACGATACTTTCTCAGGATTCATCAGAGCCCGCGACACTGTCGCGGTCGATACGCCAGCAAGCTGGGCAACATCCTTCATTGTCGCCATGTTAAATAGTCCTCTTTTCTTATTCCTTTGTCGTACTTAAGCAAACCACGCTTAAACACGTTTTGTAATTATGTTAATGGCGTATAAATTGTGTGATACACACCTAGCCTTCCAGTGAGAAATCTATTTCACAAAACGAAAACGTTTCACTGAGAGAATTCTACCGTTAGTCTATTCATTTCTAAGCAGAAAGTTACGGTCAAATTAACAAAATTTGCACTACAAACGTGATCGCTGTCACATTAGAGAATCTTTATATAGTACACCGTATCCACAGCCCTAATTTGCACCCTCTAAAAGCTGCGAAATTAACTTAAATCCTGAGGCTCAATATCCAGTGTCCAGCGAACTTTACTGGCTAATGGCAACATTGAAATGGCCGGCTTAGCGCTCATCAACAATTTTTGCATCACTGAGCGAGCCTCTGCCTGCAATAGAAGTTGCCAGCGAAACTTTCCAGCACGTTTAGCCAGTGGCGCAGGCGTTGGTCCTAAAACCATGCAGTGCTGATCAAATAACGGATGCGCTTCCAATGTATGACGAACCTGACGCAAGAAATCTTCCACCATCTGAGACTGATTCGCTTCGG
The DNA here is from genome assembly GCF_011064285.1 of Vibrio ziniensis. NCBI lineage: Bacteria > Pseudomonadati > Pseudomonadota > Gammaproteobacteria > Vibrionales > Vibrionaceae > Vibrio > Vibrio ziniensis. The sequence continues at coordinate 217,820 of NZ_CP049331.1, read as the reverse complement.
CTCTGAACAGGGTCAGATAGGTATATGGTGGTAACATTGCCAATTTACGCTCCGCCAAAGCAGTCAAGGCAAAATGGTGATAATCTCGCTGAAGAAGATCTTGTAGCAAGCTGTGCTCTGGGTGGTGAGTCTGCAATATCACTTCACCAGGCTTACTTGCACGTCCAGCTCTTCCTGCTACCTGAATGAAGAGCTGCGCTAAACGTTCGGACGCTCTAAAATCACTACTGTAGAGTGAGCCATCCACATCCAACAGAGCGACCAAAGTAACGTCTGGGAAGTGATGACCTTTAGCCAACATTTGGGTACCGATCAGGATCTGATACTCACCTCTACGAATCGACGTTAATGCCGACTCTAAGCTGCCCTTTCTGCGAGTGCTGTCTCGATCGATACGTATGGTTTTATATTCAGGGAATAGCTCTGCTAATTGTTTTTCAAGCTGTTCTGTCCCTACCCCTACTGTCACCAATTGTGTAGAACCGCAACTCTGACACTGATGAATAACAGGACGCTGAGAACCACAATGGTGGCAGCGAATTTCATTGCTGTATTGATGGAAGGTGTAATAGGCATCACAGCGTTGGCAATCGGCGATCCATCCACACTCATGGCACATTAATGCAGGTGAAAAGCCACGACGATTGAGAAACAGTAACACTTGGTTGCCTTCAGTCAGATGACGCCGCATGTCAGCAATTAAAGGCGCGGACAATCCACTTTCGAGATACAAACCTTTCACATCCAAAACGCGGTTGCGAGTAGGTACAGCAACACCGGCACGTTCTGTCAGATGTAGATGATGATATTTGCCCGTTAACGCATTATGTAACGTCTCTAACGCTGGTGTCGCTGAACCCAGCACAATAGGTATTTGCTCTTGATTAGCTCTCATCACCGCCACATCACGGGCATGATAACGCAGACTATCCTGCTGCTTGTAAGAGCTGTCATGCTCTTCATCAACAATAATAATACCGAGATCCGCAAACGGCGTTAACAATGCCGAGCGAGTACCAATGACAATGCCTGCCACTTTATCTCGCGCCGACAACCACGCGTTTAGCCGTTCGGTATCATTGAGCCCAGAGTGAATCACTTCTACAGGCACATTAAAGCGCTTTTTAAAACGGTTGATGGTTTGAGGCGTTAAACCAATTTCAGGCACCAGCACTAATGCTTGTTTCCCTTGCTCTAATACCGGCTTAATTAGGTTGAGATAAACTTCTGTTTTACCTGAGCCTGTTACCCCTTCCAATAAATAGCAACCGAAGCCTTTACTGCTGTTTACAGAAGCAATCGCGATGGCTTGTTCTTGGTTTAATTTTGGCTTTTCAACATCCGCTTCAATCTGCTTCGGCCAGGCTTTGAACTGCGGCTTCTGCTCACTAACTTCAATCCATCCCTTTTCTTGCAAGCTTTTGAGAGTCGCTATGCTGACGTCTTCTTCCAACAAGGAAGAATGAGAAACGGCGCCAGAAGTAAGAAGGTTCATAACCTGAGCCTGCTTAAAGGCGCGTCCGAAACCTTGCATCATTTGGTTACTACCACTGGGTGTCATTTGCCACTCTTTGCAACTGGCAAAGTCTGCAGGTTTACCTTTACGTAGCGCACTCGGCATAGCGTTGGCGAGAGTATCGCCAAGAGGAAATTGATAAAACTGACTGCACCATTTCAGCAGCGAGTACAGTTTATCCGGCCAAACAGGTTGAGAATCTAAGACTTCTTTGACTGATTTTAACTGCTCTATAGAAAATTCGGACTCTTGCGCAAACTCAGTCACAATCCCCACCAGCGTTTGACGGCCAAATGGCACTGATACCCTTCCGCCAATAATTGGAAAAAGATGGCTAGGAATGAGGTAATCAAACTGTTTGTCTAGTGGTACAGGTAGTGCAACACGAGCTATTGTTGGGCGCATAATGGTTTTGAGAGAGCAAAAATCAAAGAAAATACAGTCTACTGGATGATGCCATGAAATTCGAGCAACTAAAGTGGCGAAAATAACAGCGAAAGCGGTTGATCAGTGACTCAGGATTCATTACTATATCGCGCCTTGATGAGACGCTTGTAAGAACGCTCTTCAAGTGTCACTAATTATTTATTAATTTACGTGTGGTGTCCGGCATAGATTCGGATGGCGACACGGCCTAATTTGAGGTTATCCCATGAAAACTGGTATCCACCCAGAATACAAAGCAGTAAACGCGACTTGCTCTTGTGGCAACTCTTTCGTTTTCAACTCTACTCTAGGTAAAGACACAATGCACCTAGACGTATGTGACAAGTGCCACCCATTCTACTCTGGTAAGCAACGTATCGTTGATACTGGTGGTCGTGTTGATCGCTTCAACAAGCGTTTCGGCGCGCTATCTAGCAAGAAGTAATTTTACTTTACGCGAAGATTCAAAAAAGGACGCTACGGCGTCCTTTTTAGTTTTTGGCATTTGCTACCGTCATATCTCTAACCACATAATCTGGTCTTAGGAGCTATATTTCTCACTTATCAAAACTATGAAGATCCATTGACATACTCTAGAATGAGTGGCCTTAACGAAAACCATAAGGCTCTACCTAATGTCCAATAATGATCGCCATGAACTTACCGAGGAAGAAGCTTTTCGCCAGCAAGCCCTCGACTACCACGCTCTGCCAACTCCTGGAAAAATAGCAGTCGCTCTCACCAAATCCGCAGATTCAGCAAAAGATTTAGCTCTCGCATACAGTCCTGGTGTTGCAGAACCCGTTCGAGAAATCGCACAAAACGTTGATAACGTTTATAAATACACAGCTAAAGGCAATACCGTTGCGGTTATCTCTAACGGCACAGCAATTTTAGGTTTAGGTAACCTTGGCCCTATGGCTTCTAAACCGGTTATGGAAGGTAAAGCGCTATTATTCAAACGCTTTGCAAACCTAGACTCCATCGACATTCAAGTTAAGCACCGCACTATCGATGAGTTTGTTGATACGGTAGCGAACATCGCAGACACCTTTGGCGGTATCAACCTCGAAGACATCAAAGCCCCAGACTGTTTTGAAATTGAACGCCGCCTGATTGAACGTTGTGATGTTCCAGTATTCCATGATGATCAACACGGTACTGCAATTGTTACCGCTGCAGGTATGCTTAACGCTATCGAGCTGCAAGGCAAAAAACTCAATGAATGTACTATCGTTTGTTTAGGTGCTGGCGCTGCAGCCGTAGCGTGTATGGAACTGCTGATTAAATGCGGTGCTATGCGCGAAAAAATCTACATGCTTGACCGTAAAGGTGTGATTCATACTCGTCGTGATGACATCAATGAATACAAACAGTTATTTGCTAACAATACCGACAAACGCACCCTAGAAGATGTGATTAAAGGTGCCGACTTGTTCTTAGGCGTTTCAGGACCTAACCTGCTAACAGCCGACGAACTTAAACTGATGGCGGATAAACCCGTTGTGTTTGCATGTTCCAACCCAGATCCTGAAATCAAGCCTGCACTGGCACATGCTGTGCGCGATGATTTAATCATGGGTACAGGTCGTAGCGATTATCCAAACCAAGTGAACAACGTGCTTTGCTTCCCGTTCATTTTCCGTGGTGCATTAGATGTGCGTGCGAAAGTGATTAACGATCAGATGAAACTAGCAGCAGTAGCTGCAATTCGTGAATTAGCGAAAGAGCCCGTACCAGCAGAAGTATTGAAAGCTGCGGGAGTAGATTCTCTAACTTTCGGCAAAGAATACATTATCCCGAAACCGATGGATCCTCGCTTATTGCCTCGCGTAGCAAAAGCGGTAGCTCAGGCAGCTATTGATTCTGGAGTTGCGCATATCGGAATGCCTGAAAACTACATGGCAAACTAATATTGCCCCCATAAACGAGTTCAATTTAATGACTCGTTTTAAAAATACTCAAAGCCAAAAAAGCCCTGTTTTATATCAGGGCTTTTTTATAACTATCTACACAATTGGGCGAATAAACAGATTATCGACAACAATTAGTCGTCGTAAGCCTCGAACTCAATGCCCATTTCTGTCATTAATGCTTTTACTTCTGCTGGAATGTCATCCGGACGATCTTTACGTAAATCTTCATCCGTTGGTAACGGCTGACCAGTATAAGCATGCAGGAAAGCTTCACATAAAAGCTCACTATTGGTCGCATGTCGCAGGTTATTGATCTGGCGGCGAGTACGTTCATCTGTGAGTATTTTCAATACCTTAAGTGGAATTGATACGGTGATTTTTTTCACCTGCTCACTTTTTTTTCCATGCTCTGCATAGGGGCTTATATATTCACCGTTCCAGTCTGCCATTGCGCACCTTCATTGTTTGAATTCGAGTAATAATTCCAAAGGCTAGATTTTAGCGGGATTTACCGCCATAAGCAAAGACATATAGACGTCTAGAAGTGTTGACGTCTTTAAAATTGATAAGTAAAGTATGATGTCATTCCCCAATATAGACGAACACATGTATTCTTACTGTGAAATTGGAAGTCTATTTAAGAGTCTCAGGAAAGGAAATACTCATGACCAAACGCAAGCCAGCTACAATTGCAGTTCGTACCGGAATCGAATCAGATACTCAATATCACGCTGTCGTTCCGCCAATTTATTTATCGACTAACTACGGCTTTCCTGCGTTTGGTGAAGTGCCTCAGTACGACTACACTCGTTCAGGGAATCCAAACAGAGGTTTGTTGGAAAAGGCACTCTACGAATTAGAAAGCGGTGAAGGCGCGGTTGTGACTAACTGCGGCACTTCAGCGTTAAACCTGCTTGCTTCAACGCTACTTGGTCCTAACGACTTCATCGTCGCGCCACACGATTGCTATGGCGGTACTTACCGCTTATTCAATACTCGCTCAAAGAAAGGCGATTTCAAGGTTCTTTTTGTTGATCAATCTGATGAACAAGCACTTACGGCAGCGTTGACGAAGAAGCCAAAACTGGTGCTGTTAGAAACGCCTTCTAACCCTTTGGTGCGTGTAGTTGATATTGAAAAAATCTGTCAACAAGCAAAAGCTGTAGGCGCACTAGTCGCGGTAGATAACACGTTCTTAACTCCCGTTTACCAAAAGCCCCTAACGCTGGGTGCAGACTTTGTCATCCACTCAACAACGAAATTCATCAATGGTCACTCAGATGTCATTGGCGGTGTGGTGATCAGTAAAACCAAAGCTCATGCTGAAGAACTGGCTTGGTGGGGGAACTGTATTGGTGCAACAGGCACACCATTTGACAGCTATATGACATTGCGTGGTATCCGTACCTTGGGCGCCCGTATGCGTGTGCATGAAGAAAGCTCGCTGCAAATTTTGGATTATTTGAAAACACAGTCACTGATAAAAGCGATTTATCACCCTAGCCTACCTGAGCACCCGGGACATGATATTGCGAAGAAACAGCAACTCGGCTTTGGTTCCATGTTGAGCTTTGAATTTGCAGGCAGCTACGAACAGCTAAAATATTTTGTCGGCGAGCTAGAGCTTTTCTCACTCGCAGAATCTCTGGGGGGGGTGGAAAGTTTAATCTGCCACCCGGCAAGTATGACTCACCGTGCAATGGGCGAAGAAGCGCTTGCTGAAGCCGGTATTTCTCAGCTATTGCTGCGTTTATCGGTTGGCTTAGAAGATGCATCAGATCTTATCGCTGATTTGGACCAAGCCTTTACCAAAGCTAAGGAGAAGTTTTAATGACGGTTTCACGCCAGCTACATAAATTTGGCGGCAGTAGCTTAGCAGATCCTGAATGTTATTTGCGCGTAGCAAACATTCTTAAAGAGTACTCACAACCTGAAGATTTAGTGGTTGTTTCAGCGGCAGGCAAAACAACCAACCGCTTGATCGCATTTTTAGAAGCATTGAACAAAGACGGACGGGTTGCTCACGAAACTCTGCAATCATTACGTCAATTCCAATGCAAGTTGGTCGAAGAACTTCTTGAAGGTGAAGTGGCAGATAGCTTGCTAACACAAGTCAATGGCGAATTCATCCGCTTAGGCGAACTAACAGCACCACTAACAAAAGCGCAGCAGGCTGCGGTGCTTGGCCACGGTGAAATGTGGTCAGCAAGATTGTTGGCAACACTGCTTAACCAAAGCAACTTACCAGCCTTGTCACAAGACGCACGTGAGTTTCTGCGCGCTGAAGCAGGGACTCAGCCGGAGGTTGACCGCTCGCGCTCTTACCCACTATTGAAGAAAGTATTGGCGCAACATGCACATCACCGTATCGTGATTACTGGCTTTATGGCGCAAAATGACCAAGGGGATACCGTGCTGCTTGGTCGTAATGGCTCTGACTACTCAGCGACTGTCATTGGTGCTCTAGCCGATGTTTCTCGCGTAACAATTTGGAGTGACGTGGCTGGCGTCTATAGTGCTGACCCACGTATCGTAACGAATGCGTGTCTACTACCACTATTGCGTTTAGATGAAGCCAACGAACTGGCTCGTCTTGCCGCTCCAGTTTTGCATAGCCGCACGTTACAGCCAGTTGCTCAAAGCGCAATGGAACTTCAACTGCGCTGCAGTCACAAGCCAGAATCAGGCTCAACCAAAATTGAACGTGTATTGGCGTCAGGTCGCGGAGCAAAAATCATTACTTCATTAGATGAAGTGCTACTGATTGAACTTGAGTTTGGTCACGGCCATGATTTCGAACGAGTTTACAGTGAGACTCTTGAGAAGCTCAAACGCGAGCAACTTGAACCTCTCGCTTTTGAAGCGCAAGCAGACCAACATAAATTACGCTTGGCATACACAGCTGAAATCGCGTCGGGGGCTCTTGCATACCTACAAGACATCGCAACCGCAGCCGACATCAAATTGAAAGAAGGTTATTCCCTAGTGGGTGCCGTCGGTGCTGGTGTTACCAAGAACGCCAACCATAGCTACGGTTTCTACCAACAACTAAAAAATGCACCGGTAGAGTTTGTTTGTGAAGCGGAATCAGAACTTAGCTTAGTGGCAGTACTACGCCAAACACCCGTCGAGAAGCTCGTGGTAGGTGTTCACAACCAAATTTTCCAAGCGCAGAAACGTGTTGCTCTTGCGTTATGCGGCAAAGGTAACATCGGCTCTAGCTGGCTAAAACTGTTTGCTGAACAAAAAGAAGAGTTGGAAAAACGCAGAGGTATGAACTTTGAGTTGGTTGCTGTGGTAGACAGCCAGACATACTGGTTTGACCCACAAGGTATCGACCCAGAAACAGTTCTGAGCCGTTATCGCGATGAAGCGATTCCAAATGAAAGTAATAGCTGGCTCTACAAGCTAGGCAAATTACAAGGCTATGACGATGCCATCGTGTTAGATGTGACAGCAAGTAAAATCCTAGCTAACCAATATCTGGATATTGCAGAACAAGGTATGCACCTTATCTCTGCCAATAAAGTTGCTGGTTCCGCATCGAGCGAATACTACAACCAAGTCAAAGATGCGTTTGCGAAGATCAGCCGCCACTGGCTGTATAACGCGACAGTTGGTGCTGGTTTGCCTATCAACCACACTGTTCGAGATTTGCGTGAAAGTGGTGATGAAATCACTGCACTGTCTGGTATTTTCTCAGGCACTCTCTCTTGGTTATTCCAACAGTATGATGGCTCAATCCCGTTTAGCGAACTGGTGGATTTAGCTTGGCAACAAGGGTTGACCGAACCTGACCCTCGTAACGATTTAGACGGTTCTGACGTTATGCGCAAGCTGGTGATCCTCGCCCGTGAATCAGGCTTGGAGGTTGAACCTCAAAACATTCGAGTAGAATCTCTGGTTCCTAAAGAATTGCGTGATATTTCGCTGGATGACTTCCTCGACAACAGCCAATTACTTAATGAGCGACTAGCTGAGCGTTTAGCGAAAGCTCAGAAGCAAGATAAAGTGCTTCGCTATGTGGCTCGTCTAGAGAAAAACGGCAAAGCAAGTGTAGGTGTTGAAGCTTTGGAGAAAGATCATCCACTGGCAAACCTATTGCCATGTGACAACATCTTTGCCATCGAGAGTCGTTGGTACAAAGACAACCCACTGGTCATTCGTGGGCCGGGGGCAGGTCGAGAAGTGACCGCTGGAGCGATTCAGTCTGACCTCAACCTACTTTCAAGCTTCCTATAGCCTTATAAAACTCGCCGTAACTGGCGAGTTTTATTGTTTTATCGCTATTAACTTCCATTTATCCAGAACAACACTCGAAACTATTATTTCTTGGTATGAAAAATCACCATTTAGCATTTAAATGAATTGAAATGATTTCACCATCAACATGAGAAAAATTCATAATAGTTGGGTTGACATTAAAACGTATTCAATTCATTCTGTAGCCATATAGACGTCTAAACGTCAATTTAAACGAATATCAGCGTTTGTAGTGATAACTACAAGGAGAGAGAAGATGGGATACACGCACGCAGGTCATATTGACGCTTTAAACCAGAATATTTCTGAGCTTTCTAACATTAATGTGTCTTTTGAGTTTTTTCCGCCAAGTTCAGAGAAGATGGAAGAAACCTTGTGGAACTCTGTACACCGTCTAAAAACTCTTCAACCTAAGTTTGTTTCTGTTACCTATGGTGCAAATTCTGGTGAGCGTGACCGTACCCACTCAATTATCAAAGCGATCAAAGATCAAACAGGTCTAGTGTCAGCGCCGCACCTAACTTGCATAGATGCCTCTCGTGAAGAGTTGATTAACATTGCCGATGATTACTGGGCGAACGGTATTCACAATATTGTTGCTCTACGTGGAGATATCCCTCCTGGCGGCGGTAAGCCTGAGATGTATGCCTCTGATCTGGTTGAACTATTAAAGTCTCGCCATGATTTTGATATCTCTGTTGCAGCATTCCCAGAAGTACACCCAGAAGCAAAAAGTGCTCAAGCTGACTTATTGAACTTGAAACGTAAAGTAGATGCAGGTGCTAACCGCGCCATCACTCAGTTCTTTTTCGATGTAGAAAGCTACCTACGTTTCCGTGACCGTTGTGTGGCGGCAGGCATTGATGTAGAAATTGTACCGGGAATTCTTCCAGTATCGAACTTTGCTCAAGCATCTCGCTTTGCTGCACAAAACAACGTGAAAGTACCAAGCTGGATGGCAAAACAGTTTGAAGGTTTGGAGGATGATCCAGTGACTCGTCAGCTAGTAGGTGCAAGTCAGGCAATTGATATGGTTCGCGTACTGTCACGCGAAGGTGTAAAAGACTTCCACTTCTACACGCTAAACCGTGCTGAAATGACTTACGCGTTGTGCCACACCTTAGGTGTTCGCCCTACTCGTTAATTTTGAAGAGAGCCGACTCTCGCTCGATATTCAAAACATAAAAACGCCGATACTGTTCGGCGTTTTTTATTTGTGAAAAGCAGAGGCTTATTCCACATCATCCATTTTGCCAAGTAGGCTACGAATGCGCTCTTGCCATTGGTCATGCTCTTGTTGGATTTGTTGCGCTTTTTGTACAGAAGCTTCGTGGTTCGCTTTCAACTCATTTGCTTCTTCAACTAGCTTTTGCTTCTCTTCTTTCAGCTCTTCAACTTCCATTTGCAGTAGAGCGATTGTGTCAACCGCGGTTTGGATTTTTGCTTCTAGTTGTTCTAGTACTTCAAAAGACATGGTACTTACCCTTTATTGATTCGGTTGAAATGGACAAAACGTCACTTATTGCCCCATTCTACTCAGCCAAGCCCAGAGAAACACTCACTATATTCGATCTTTTTCGCTATTCGCTTAAAAAAACAACGTAATTTTACCTGGCGCTAACTTTCATCTAAGAAAGTAACTACAGCCTGATCAGAATCTGTCCTGTAACGTGCTAAATCTCACTATCTTTTGATCCAATACAACTCTCTGCCGGGCTAATTAGCAAACGTTTTCCTACTATTATGTTAGAATGCCGCCGAAATTATCCCCTATCGTTCTGAGTTGGAGTGAAAATGAAACGTGATTTAGCAATGGCTTTTTCTCGAGTCACAGAAGGTGCTGCACTAGCAGGTTATAAATGGCTTGGTCGTGGTGATAAAAACGCCGCCGACGGTGCCGCCGTAGAAGTTATGCGTACACTACTGAATCAAACAGAAATCCAAGGCGAAATTGTTATTGGTGAGGGGGAAATCGACGATGCTCCTATGTTGTTCATCGGCGAAAAAGTTGGTCTAGGTGGCGATGAAGTGGACATTGCTGTTGATCCAATCGAAGGCACTCGTATGACAGCGATGGGTCAGTCGAATGCCTTAGCCGTTTTAGCCGCTGGCGAAAAAGGCAGCTTTCTAAAAGCACCAGATATGTACATGGAAAAACTGGTTGTTGGTCCGGGTGCGAAAGGCTGTATCGATCTGAATAAGCCGCTGAAAGAAAACCTAGAAAATATTGCAGAAGCATTAGGCAAAACACTCGATACACTTGTGGTAACAACGCTTGCAAAACCTCGTCACGATGCGGTGATTACTGAAATGCAACAGATGGGCGTTCGCGTATTCGCGGTGCCAGATGGCGACGTGGCGGCTTCAATTCTTACTTGTATGCCAGATAGCGAAGTGGATGTGATGTACTGCATTGGTGGCGCACCTGAAGGCGTGGTATCTGCGGCGGTAATTCGTGCCCTTGACGGCGACATGCATGGGCGCTTGCTTCCACGTCACCAAGTTAAAGGTGACACAGAAGATAACCGTATTTGGGGCGCAAGTGAGCTAGAGCGCTGCAAGCAGATGGGCGTTGAAGCGAACGTGGTTCTAAAGATGGAAGACATGGCCCGTAGCGATAACATTATCTTCTCAGCAACAGGCATCACTAAAGGTGATTTGCTAGAAGGTATCACGCGTAAAGGTCATATTGCCACCACCGAAACACTGTTAGTTCGTGGGCGCTGCCGTACCATCCGTCGTATTAAATCGATTCACTATCTAGAGCGTAAAGACCCAGAAATTCGCGACATTATTCTTTAAGCATCAAACATAAAAAAGACCGCATTTTGCGGTCTTTTTCTTTACCTAAATCAGATGAGTGTTAGAACAACTCTTCAGCAACTTTGTATAGGTCTTTGCGCACTGGACGACGCATGTTCTCAATTGCATCAATGATGTCGTGGTGAACCAATGCTTCTTTTTGGATACCAACACAACGACCACCTTGGCCTTCCATTAATAGATGAACCGCGAAGTTACCCATACGAGAAGCTAGAACACGGTCAAATGCTGTTGGTTTGCCACCACGTTGGATATGACCAAGAATGGTTGCACGAGTTTCACGCTTGGTTGCTTTCTCGATTTCTTTCGCAAGAACATTTGCATCCACCATCAGCTCAGTCAGAGCGATGATCGCATGCTTCTTACCTTTCTTAATGCCGTCCTGAATATTTGCAATCAAACTATCCATATTCAGACCTGTTTCAGGCGTAATGATGTACTCACAGCCACCCGCTAGCGCAGACATCAGAGTTAAGTCACCACAGTGACGACCCATGATTTCTACGATAGAAATACGTTGGTGAGATGAAGAAGTATCACGCAAACGGTCAATAGATTCGATAACTGTGTTAAGTGCAGTTAAGTAACCGATAGTGTAGTCAGTACCCGCGATGTCATTGTCAATTGTGCCTGGAAGGCCAATACATGGATAACCCATTTCAGTCAGCTTCTTAGCACCCATGTATGAACCGTCACCACCGATAACTACAAGAGCCTCGATACCGTGTTTCTTCAAGTTTTCAATCGCTTTTTCTCTAACAGCGACTTCTTTAAACTCAGGAAAACGAGCTGAGCCTAAGAAAGTACCACCACGGTTGATAACATCAGAAACACTTGAACGGTCAAGCTGTTTGATGCGATCTTCATAAAGACCCTGGTAACCATCGTAAATACCATAAACTTCAATACCTAAGCTTAACGCTGTACGTACTACCCCACGAATAGCCGCGTTCATGCCTGGAGCATCGCCACCACTAGTCAAAACACCGATCTTTTTAATCATGATCACCCTCAATTTTTTTGAAATTTGTATAGCTATTTTTGGCGCCGCCCAAATCATGTTCAGACAGCAGAATCTTGTAATTATATGTGCACGTTAGAAAAACTAACTTGCTTAGCATGCGCTGCTATAAAGCTTTTTACCCAGAAGCAGTATTACAGTTTTGCACGTTCGCATCGTTGATTCACATCAGATTCGCGCATTTTATTCATGCCGCAAAAAATATAGTCTATCTGACAAGCTTTGTCGCTACCAGTGCTGAAGTTTTTGCTTCCTTTCTGGGCCAAACATCAAAGAGTACGGGTCTTGATGAATCAGCACATCCGCACCAGGAAACGCTTTACACAATTTTTCATCGACAACATCTGCGATTTGATGCGCCTCAATCAGAGGCATCTTATCGTCCAATTCTAAGTGTAGCTGAATAAATCTTACTGGCCCTGACATTCGAGTCCTGAGGTCATGAACACCTAAAACGCCTTCTACTGAAAGAGAAATATCTCGAATTTGTTCGATCTCTTCTTCGGGTAATTGCCTGTCCAATAAGGTTTGAATCGCTTCCTGAACCATCTTGAATGCGCTGTATAAAATGAAACAACCGATACCAATAGCAAAAACCGCATCCGCTTGTTTCACACCAAACCAGCTTAAACCTAACGCCACCATAATTGCGCCGTTCATGTATAAGTCGGATTGGTAATGTAAAGAGTCTGCCGCAATGGCTTGACTACCCGTTTTCTTCACCACATGACGCTGAAACATCACCAAAGCAAAAGTCACCACAATAGCCAATAAGCTGACATAGATACCATATTCAGGATCCTGAAGATCATGGGGACGGAAGAAGCGATCAACACCGTTCAAAATAAGAAAACAAGCTGAACCTGAGATAAACATGGCTTGAGCGAGAGCAGCCAAGGATTCAGCCTTGCCGTGACCAAATGCATGTTCTCTGTCCGCAGGCTGAAGTGAGTAGCGTAACACCACTAGGTTTACTACGGACGCCGCAATATCCAACATGGAGTCAATAAGTGAGGCCAGCAAGCTAACAGAACCGGTTATCCACCAAGCAGCAACTTTAACCACCAGAAGTAACGTCGCAACACAGGTTGCCGTCCATGCAGCAATCGTGACTAAACGTGCGTATTCCTTTTTCATAACGTCTTACCATAACAAACAATGAGTTGATTATACCTAAAAGCTCTTAGGATGCTTGTTTGTTAGTCAATTTAGTCACAGGTTAAACCAGCGAAAAAGCAGAAACAGAAAAGGCAGCCGAAGCTGCCTTTGTGTACTCACCAAATTATTATTAACCACAATAACAAACGGTGTGAGATTTATTGTGCCATTGGAGGAAGCATTTGACCTTGAGGACCGCCACGCATCATGCCTTGACCTCTAGGACCTTGACCACCTTTGCCACCTTGGCCATTACCTTGACCAAATAACACACATTCGTTCATTCGATCTTGTTGAATTGATGCCAACTTAGTTTTTTGATCCGCTGTTAGCACGTTCATCATTTCGTTGCGTTGTTTCATCATCGCAACACGTTGTTCTGCTCGACGTTGAACCATTTGCTCTGCCAGTTTTTTCGCTGCTGCTTCATCAAAGTTTGATGACATCACCAAATCTCTTTCTTGCTGTTTGTAGGCACGCATTTCAGCTTGTTTACCAGCGCGTTGAGCTTGCATCGTATCGCGCATTTTTAGACGAAGATCCGCCATTTTTGCTTTTTGCTCAGGAGTTACATTTAATTGAGCAAACACTTCTGGATTCATCATGCCACCGCGTCCACAATCACCGCCAAAATCTCGGCCTGGACCGTTACCGCCACCAGCTGCAAATACGGCTGCTGAGCCTAAAGTAATAGGTAGAACAACGGCTGCAAGGATCATTTTTTTTGCCAGTTTCATAATCTTTTCCTTCTCGTTTGGACTTGAATCGGCTGCCTGTGCAGCGCTTAAATTTATAATACGACTTGGTACGTAAAGCAGTGTTTAAGAAGCGTAAATAATCGTAAAGGATGAGTTTGCCTATGATCCTAATGGTCAATTCACAGTACACTGTATTCAGCATCCTACATTTACAATCAAGTGCAGTTAGTAATAAATGATGGATTGGCAGTTCGTAAATTTTTTGAGGTAACCATGGCACACATCCTATTAATTGATGACGACACAGAATTAACCAGCTTGCTAAAAGAAGTATTAAGCTATGAAGGGTTTGACGTATCCGAAGCCAATGATGGAGAAGCGGGGCTACACGCGGTCAATGACAGCGTAGATTTGATTCTATTAGATGTCATGATGCCTAAACTTAACGGAATGGAAACCTTAAAGAGATTGCGCGAAAAATGGCAAACGCCTGTTCTTATGCTTACAGCTAAAGGTGAAGAAATTGATCGCGTCATCGGTTTAGAACTCGGTGCTGACGATTATCTGCCAAAACCATTTAGCGACAGAGAGCTGCTAGCAAGAATTCGCGCCGTGTTGCGTCGCACTCAGCAGCATTCAAACAAACATTCTGATGTTATCGAATGCCAAGATATTCAGGTATTTCCGGCTAAACAAGAAGCATACTGCCAGGGTCAGTTGCTCGATCTCACCACTACAGAATTCGCGCTTTTAGCGCACTTTGTACAGAATCCGGGAAACACCATCACTAAAGAAGATCTAAGCCTAGATGTCTTGGGTAAAAGACTGGCGGCTTTTGACCGTGCGATTGACATGCACGTATCCAACCTAAGAAAAAAACTGCCTGAACGTGAAGATGGAAAAGTAAGAATCAAAACCCTTCGAGGGCGAGGCTACCTAATGGTGTTGGAGGATTAATGCGTTTACCAACATTCAATAATCTCTATGGGCGGATTTTCGCTATTTTCTGGCTCACCATGTTTCTGGTGCTTTTAGCCGTATTAGCACTTCCCCATTTAGACCCTCGAAAATCTCGCGACTTACCATCGGACATGTACCAACGCATCGTGGTGCAAAAAGATATGCTTGAAGAGCGGTTCCGAGGAGAAGGCAACCTTACCCGTATTCTGATGTTCCTAGAAGGCAATGGTAATGGCAATCGAGGACAAGGACCAATGATGCGTGACGAGGAAAAAGACTCCCGACCACGCTTCTTTGTCACAGACTTAGATGGTAACGTGCTTACCGCTCGTGAACACCCAGATTTCAAATACAAAGCTTTGCAAAACTTTGCGACCAGTATTGAATCATTAGATAAACCACAACAACGCCTATATGGACGCTATATGATAGCAGGTCCAGTCCCCGTAACTTTCGCACATCAGAATCTACTCCTCTACGTGGGCTTCCGTTGGGATCAGCCGCCGCCATTTTTACTTCAGTTGTTTGATAAACCGATACAACTGTTATTAGCGGTCATGTTAGTCAGTACTCCACTTTTATTGTGGCTCGCTTGGGCACTGAGTAAACCGGCTCAGCGTTTGGCTCTGGCTGCTCAGCGTGTGGCACGTGGGCAGTTTGAAGCTGACCCCGATCTTGAAAAAGGAACCATGGAGTTTCGTCAGGCTGGCCGTAGCTTTAACCAGATGGTGGAAGCAGTAAACCAGATGATTTCCGGTCAGCAGCGGTTACTGTCAGATATATCCCATGAGCTGCGCTCGCCTCTGACTCGGTTACGCATGGCAAACGCACTAGCAACTCGTAAACAAGGCACCAGTAGCGAGCTTGAGCGGATTGATACGGAAGCCCAGCGCTTAGAACAAATGATTGGAGAATTACTTGAACTGTCGAGAATGCAGACCAACAGTCATCTGAGTCGTGAAGAACAACCGTTGCGCAGCCTTTGGGAAGAGCTGCTTAGTGATGCTCAGTTTGAAGCCGAGCAAATGAATAAAACACTCAAATTCGACGCAATACCGAATGTCAGTATTTCTGGTAATCCAAAGCTATTGATGAGCGCTTTGGAAAACATCGTTCGCAATGCAATTCATTACGGTAAAGACACTATAGTGGTGCGTTTTTCGACCACAGAACACCATGTTACCGTATCAGTAGAAGATAACGGTGATGGCGTACCTGATGACGAACTCACACAAATCTTCCGCCCGTTTTATCGTGTCTCTACCGCACGGGATCGACACAGCGGCGGTACAGGCTTGGGGTTAGCCATCACCGAAAGTGCAATCCGCCAACACAGTGGTGTGATTGAAGCGAGCCGCAGCCCGTTAAATGGCTTAAAAGTTCAGTTCACTTTACCAATCTGATCTGCCATTTCTATAACTTGTGATTTAAGGGGTGAGGGATTTATACTCGCCCCTTAAATTTAGTAAGGAAGTGAATTGTCATGTTTGATATTGCCCTGTACGAGCCAGAAATCGCCCCCAACACAGGAAACATTATTCGTTTATCCGCAAACTGTGGTGCAAACCTTCATTTAATTGAGCCTCTTGGTTTCGATTTGGAAGAGAAAAAAGTTCGTCGTGCAGGTTTGGATTATCACGACCTAGCGCGAGTGACTCGCCATAAAGACTATCAAGCATTCCTCAACTACCTTACTGAGCGAGGCGAATTTCGCATCTTCGCCTGTACCACTAAAACTACGGGTCATCATGTTGATGCCAACTTCCATAAAGGCGACGTTCTGCTGTTCGGTCCTGAAACTCGCGGGCTTCCAGCCGAGATTATTGAGAGCTTACCGATGGCACAGCGCATCCGAATTCCAATGATGCCCGATGCTCGTAGTCTCAACCTATCTAATGCCGTTGCTATCATTGCTTTTGAAGCATGGCGACAAATGGGATTTGAAGGCGCGTTATAGTCTTGCTAAATCAAACCGATGGATCAAAAAAGCTCTGGCGAACACCAGAGCTTTTTTATTATTAGGTTATTCTTGATTACACCATTCTAGGTAAAAATATGTTCAGATTAAGTATCGGTGCAGCAATGCGTTTTCCCAATCGGTCTTAGCTAGCAAAGCCTTAATGAAGACGATGATTTGAGTCTTGGTCGTCATCGGCTTTTTTCTCATATTCACCATCAAAGGTATTTCCCTGATGAGAATCATGAGAGCGGAATGGATCATGCTCAAAATGACTTGAATGAAAACCGCCAGACATATTTGATACCACCACTTTGCTCATCAGATATTTAGCAATCATGGCTCGTGGTACTGGTAATAACACAACCATACCCATTGCGTCAGTCATAAAGCCTGGTGTTAACAGTAAAACGCCTGCAACTGCGAGCATCACACCTTCAACAATTTGTTGCGCAGGCATTTCGCCACGCTGCATACGCTGTTGAACTGTCAGCAAGGTTTGTAAACCTTGGCTTCTAACCAGAGAAGCGCCAACAAATGCGGTTATCAAAACTAGAGCAATAGTCGGCCATAAGCCCAACATGCCACCGACTTGAATAAACAAGCCAATTTCGATGATAGGCACGGCAATAAATAGAAATAGTAAAATCGGAAACACGGCTCCTCCTTATTTTGCTACACCTTAGCGCCAACAATTCACCAGTGCAATGGAAAAGCGCCTTAGGCTCAACTACCTTTTAAGTATATTTTCAGCCAGTACTTAAATCATGAAGGGAATTGCCAACACTATCAAAATCGGTATTGTGTTGTGGCTTGTGTTGTCACTGATTCCGCTCGCCTATTATTTCCACTTAACCAATAAAGCCCATCAGTTTTATATTTCTCGCCTAGAAGCTCAAGGGTTGCAGTTTCTTGCTTATGTTGACTCCAAAGCGCGCCGTACGGACTCACAGATACAGCAAACCTTCTATGAGTTGAGTCATTCAACATTACTCCATGACTTTGCCATTAATCGCGATTCTCAATTTAGACACTATCTTGAAAGCCAATGGTATCTAACGGCATTTAACTCAACGTTGTTCTACCAATTACGTTTTATTGATAACCGAGGTTACGAAGTTATTAGGGTTGATTATATGCCAAACATGGCACATCCCTACATTGTGCCCAATGATCTTCTGCAAAACAAAAGTAATCGAGACTATTTCCTTTATGCCCAAAGGCTAGCGAATGGGGAACTAGGTCACTACGGCATTGATTTGGAAATTGAAAATGATAAACCCATCATGCCTTATAAACCTGGTTATAGAATCATTTACCCCATCGTCGCAAATTCGGTAAGACAAGGATACTTCATTGCCAATCTCGATGTCTTGACCATCATCGAGCAAATCACGACCAATACCCATAACATCAATGTCGACTTCATCGATAAGAATGGCTATTACATTATCAGCAGCGACAGGAGCAAACTATTCGGTGATCTGATCCAAGATCGTTCCAATAGCAATTTGGCTACAGATAACACTGAACTATGGAGTGCTATCCAGCAAAATCAGAGTGCGGGGAATAGTGTGCAGACTGATGACGGTTTGTATGTATATCAGCGATTTAGTAGCCAGCTGTTTGGTTCGGAGAATACTTTGACCATGCTGACTATGTACCCTAACTCAACGATTACGGAGCTGCTTTCAGATAGAAAAACACAACTTAAAATCGAAGCCGTCATTATCTGGCTAGGTTTGGGTATATTCTCCGTCATTGCATCCATGTTTATGGACGCCTATCGACGAATAAAAACGGATCAAACCTATGCGGAATACGCGATAGAAAACAGCATGGCGGTCGTCGTCACTGATAAGAATATGAAGATACTCAGAGTGAATACCAGCTTCTGTCACTTAGTCAACAGCGACCTAAGCTTACTGCTGGGCGGTAACATAGCTGATTTTCTCCCATCGAAAACGAAACAAAATCTGATTCAAAGGCAGCTTTCCATTCGTGGTAACTGGCAAGGGCATTTCCCATTACACACCACAGATAATAAGGAAGTGATTTGCCAAACTGAAATCCACGCGATTACTGGTAAGCTGAGAAACATTCAATACTATGTCTATTCCTTTACCGACATTTCAGAACATCACAATACCATCATTACTCTAAAAGAGCGCACTGAACGAGACCCTGCAACCTCTTTGTGGAACAAGAAGAAATTTGACCAAAACCTTCAATATCAATGTCGCTTAAAACAACGCTACACTGATCATCCACCTTTTTGCCTCGCAGTGGTTGATATTGATTGCTTTAAAAAAATTAACGATACCTTTGGCCACACAGTTGGTGATGAAGTGATTTTGTATATCGCCAATCAATTGCGCACTGTATTACGCGATACAGATTTCATTGCTCGCATCGGCGGAGATGAATTTGCCGTTTTGATTCAACATGCGGACATTGAGCAAGCGAAAACACTTATGCAGCGTGTCTCTACTGATATCAGTAACTGGACACTTTATGATGTCACCATCAGTGTGGGTTTAGCAGAAGTAACATCGGATGCAAACCAAACTTTTACTAACGCAGATCAGGCAATGTACCGCTCGAAACGCAAAGGACGAAATTGCATTTCCATCCACGGCAAAGAGACTTTGAGCATTTTAGAATCGAACTCACCATAAGCTCGGTTTTATCTGACATAAAAGGTGACAAACCTCCTGTTTTTAAATTCCAACTCCAGTATGATACACAGCCATATCAGGACGGTTTTTTAGCCAATTATTCTGATGAATGGATTCTTAATACAGATACGGCTCACTGTAACTATTATCAATAGAATTATTCTCTAAGGATCCAAAATATGGCTACTCTTTATGAAGCTCAACATACAGCTCAATCAGCCAATCGTATTGAAGAAGATCTACTAGGCCAACGTCACGTCCCTGCGGATGCCTACTACGGTATCCATACCCTTCGAGCAATCGAAAACTTCAACATCTCCAGCGCAACGATATCGGATATCCCTGAGTTTATTCGTGGCATGGTAATGACTAAAAAAGCGGCTGCTCTCGCCAACAAAGAGTTAGCGGTTATTCCAAAAGATGTCGCTAACTACATCATTCAAGCGTGTGATGTGATCCTTGAAACAGGTAAGTGCATGGATCAATTCCCGACAGATGTATTCCAAGGCGGCGCTGGTACTTCAGTGAATATGAATACCAACGAAGTGATTGCCAATTTAGCGCTAGAGTTAATGGGTAAAGAAAAAGGCCAATACCAATTTATTAACCCGAACGACCATGTAAACCGCAGTCAATCGACCAACTGCGCATACCCAACCGGCTTCCGCATTTCTGTATACAACAGCGTACTAAAACTGATTGAAGCTATCGAATACTTGAAAGGTGCGTTTGAGCTTAAGAGCCAAGAATTCAACACCGTCATTAAGATGGGTCGTACCCAACTGCAAGACGCTGTACCTATGACGGTAGGACAAGAATTCCACGCTTGGGCTGTAACATTGAACGAAGAGATTCGTGCTCTTGAATACACCTCTAAGCTATTGCTTGAAATCAACCTTGGCGCAACCGCAATTGGCACTGGCTTAAACGCAGCGCCAGGTTATCAAGCGTTAGCAGTAAAACACCTGGCAGAAGTAACTGGCTTAAGTGTCGTACCTGCTGAAGACCTTATCGAAGCAACATCCGACTGTGGGGCATACGTAATGACTCACGGTGCTCTAAAACGCCTAGCAGTGAAGCTATCGAAGATTTGTAACGATTTACGTCTGCTCTCTTCTGGCCCTCGCGCAGGTTTAAACGAGTTGAACCTACCAGAACTTCAAGCAGGCTCTTCAATTATGCCGGCCAAAGTTAACCCTGTGGTTCCTGAAGTTGTAAACCAAGTCTGCTTTAAAGTTCTAGGTAACGACAACACTGTCTCTTTTGCAGCAGAAGGCGGCCAGTTACAGCTAAACGTAATGGAGCCTGTGATTGCACAAGCCATGTTTGAATCAATCTCACTGCTGTCAAATGCGTGTGTAAACCTTCGCGACAAATGTATTGATGGTATTACCGTTAACAAAGAAGTATGTGAAAACTACGTGTTTAACTCTATCGGCATTGTGACTTATCTGAACCCATATATTGGTCACCATGAAGGTGACATTGTAGGAAAAATCTGCGCTGAAACTGGGAAAAGCGTCCGAGAAGTTGTACTCGATCGCGGATTACTAACAGAAGAGGAGCTAGATGACATCTTCTCTGTTGAAAACCTGATGCGCCCACAGTATAAAGCGAAGCGCTACGAATAATAGATTCAGCGAAAAGGCTCTGTAAGGAGCCTTTTCTTTTAAAAAAAGCTGCAAAAAGCAGCGCATAAATAACAATTGCAACGGACTGCAAACCAATATTATTTCATTTACTAAACGAGGTATCACTATGGTTTGGGTCGAGCTATTAGTTGTTCTTCTCTTCATTTTCTTGGGTGCTCGCATTGGCGGCATCGGTATTGGCTTAGCAGGTGGTGCAGGTGTAATTGCGCTCTCACTAGGCCTTGGTGTACCGACAAGCCAAGCATATGTCCCTGTTGACGTTATTCTTATCATCATGTCAGTGATCACAGCAATTGCTGCAATGCAAGTGGCAGGTGGTATGGATTGGTTAGTTCAAATCGCAGAAAACTTCCTGCGTAAGAATCCACAACGCATCACTTTCTACGCTCCAATTGTTACTTTCATCATGACCTTGATGGCAGGCACCGGACATACAGCATTTTCTACGCTTCCGGTTATTGCTGAAGTAGCAAAAGGACAAGGTGTACGTCCTTCACGTCCTCTTTCAATTGCGGTAGTTGCTTCGCAAATTGCTATCACAGCGTCTCCTATTTCGGCGGCGGTTGTGGCGTTTGCAGCCATGCTGGCACCATTCGGAGTTGATTACCTGACGCTTCTCGCTGTGTGTATTCCAACAACGTTTGCAGCCTGTATGGTGGGAGCGTTAGTTGCGAACTTTATGGGCGGCGAGCTGAAAAACGATCCTGTTTATCAAGATCGTTTAGAGAAGGGCTTAATCAAGCTTGCTGATAAACAGCAACGCAAGATTCTACCGACTGCAAAAACAGCAACTTACATTTTCCTTGCCGCTATCGGTTTCGTTGTTTGCTATGCAGCCGCTATCTCTAAATCTGTAGGTTTGATTGAGAACCCTGCGTTGGGTCGTAACGAAGCCATTATGACAGTGATGTTAGCAGCAGCGGCATTGATCGTATTTGTGACTAAAATCGATGCTGCGAAAATCTCTAGCGCACCAACATTCCGTTCAGGCATGACAGCTTGTGTGTGTGTTCTTGGTGTGGCTTGGCTGGGTTCTACCTTTGTCAACGCACACGTTGCAGACATCAAAGATGTCGCGGGTGCACTATTGGCAAATAATCCTTGGATGCTCGCTATCGTATTATTCTTTGCCTCTATGCTGCTTTACTCACAAGGTGCAACGACTGTTGCACTAATGCCTGCGGCACTTGCGATTGGTGTTGCACCTCTAACTGCGGTGGCTTCTTTCGCAGCAGTAAGTGCTCTGTTTGTACTGCCAACCTATCCAACTCTGCTTGCTGCAGTGGAAATGGATGACACAGGCTCAACGCGCATTGGTAAATATGTCTTCAACCACCCATTCTTCATTCCAGGTGTGGCGACGATTGCTTCGGCAGTAACTTTTGGCTTCCTATTTGGCGGGTTGTTCATCTAGTTCAGAACTATTCGTATCAGAACCATCCATAAGAGAGACCTGCGAGATTCAACAACCTTAGTTGTGTGAGTTTCGCAGGTTTTGTTATATCTGGATGAAACTTATTACCTCTCATCTCGGTCTGATTGAGTTACTATGTGTTCTTCAATCAACCAGAATATTGTTTAGATGATGCGTAAAATTCTATTTTTGTTGCTATTTACCCTGTCTGCTTTCAGCCACTCTGCGTTTGCTATTTTTGGCAACAACAGCACTTTATCGGTAAACAATGGAAATAAGTTTGTACCAGTTGATCAAGCCTTTCCATTTAGCGCCTTTCAGCAGGGAAGTAATCTGTTCCTCGATTGGCAAGTGAAAGCAGGGTATTACCTCTATCAAGATCGCATCACTATTACTGCAGAAAACGTCACTTTAGGCGAATATCAACTGATTGATGGTGAACCTTACCATGACGAGTTTTTCGGTGATGTCACCATTTACACGACTCCACTTTCGATTAACTTACCTCTCAGTGATTATCAGTTGGGTGCGCGAATCATTGTTCAATATCAAGGATGTGCCAAAGCCGGTTTCTGCTACCCACCAGAAACCCAAGTAGTGGAAGTTAGCAAATTCAATTTTTCACAACCGATAAATTCGGCTCTCGATAATGTCAGCCTAGGGGTATACACGTCCGCCAATTCACAAACGACCACTAACAAAGCACCTGTTTCTGAACAAGACACACTGGCAAGTAAACTGAGCCAAAGCTGGTGGACACCACTACTCTTTTTGGCATTAGGCATTGGCTTGGCTTTTACACCGTGTGTATTGCCTATGTATCCAATTTTGACCAGTATCGTTTTAGGCAATGGACAGCTTAGTCATAAGCGCGCTTTGCTATTATGCGTGGTGTACGTGCAAGGAATGGCGCTAACTTACACTCTTCTAGGTTTAGTCGTTGCTTCTGCAGGATTGCAGTTCCAAGCCGCTCTTCAGCACCCTTCTGTGCTGATTGGTTTGAGTACGCTGTTTGTATTGCTTGCTCTATCTATGTTTGGTGTATACACCTTACAACTGCCAAGCTCAGTACAAACTTGGCTCAATAACTTAAGCAATCAACAGCAAGGTGGTAGCTTAGCCGGCGTTTTTGCCATGGGTGCGATTTCTGGCTTAGTGTGCTCGCCATGTACCACCGCCCCGCTTTCTGGTGCTCTGTTGTACGTAGCGCAAAGTGGCGATCTGCTGACTGGTGGCATTGCGCTTTACGCATTGGCGATTGGGATGGGTATCCCACTGATTTTGGTCGCCATTTTTGGCAACCGTTTCTTGCCGAAAGCAGGTGCTTGGATGGATAAAGTAAAAACCGCCTTCGGTTTCATTCTTCTTGCTGCACCTATTTTTTTACTTGAACGTCTTCTCCCTGAAATATGGTCGACGGCGCTTTGGTCAGTGTTGGGCTTTGCTGCATTTTCATGGCTTTATCATGTCAAAAACAGTCTACCTTTTGGCGGTTGGAAACAGAGTACATTGGGCATTATTGCCATTCTCGGTTTGCTCGCTTCAGCGCAACCGGCTCTCAATTACTGGTTTAACGGCAATACTCAAATAGAGCAGCAATCAACCATCAGTTTCAAACGTATCGCGAATATCAATGAACTTAACGCTGAACTAGAACAAGCGAAGCTGGCTGGGAAATCCGTTATGTTGGATTTCTACGCCGATTGGTGCGTGGCGTGTAAAGAGTTCGAAAAATACACCTTCCACCAGCCAGAAGTGGAGCAGAAATTAAAGGATGTTGTGTTACTGCAAGCAGACGTGACGCGTAATCAGCAACAAGATATCGAATTACTGAATCAAATGGACGTTCTAGGCCTGCCCACTATCGAATTTTGGAACAAGCAAGGTGAAAGAGTACCCACTGCTCGAATTACCGGATTTATGCAAGCAGATCGCTTTTTACAGCACCTAAAGGACCATCAGATCTAATTTTTCATCTCCTTATACAACAAGGTTTGGTCCGATACATCAAACCTCGTTGTAGTATTCATCTTCATGCAGATAAAAACTGGATATAGTTCAGACTTTTAGTCTGTGGACATTGTTCCAAACGTTAAAGCAGACAATAATTTATTTAACGTAATTGTTAAAAGTGCTTAACGTCATGGATTCGACCTACACCATCATCATAGCGGATGATCACCCCCTATTTCGAAACGCATTGTTTCAATCCGTCCATATGGCGATAAGCGGTGCGAACTTACTTGAAGCAGACTCTTTAGATGCTTTGCTTAATCTTCTCGAAAAAGATCCTGAACCTGATCTGTTGCTGCTGGACTTAAAAATGCCAGGTGCCAATGGCATGTCCGGTCTGATTCAGTTACGAGCTGAATACCCAGATTTGCCGATTGTGGTGATATCGGCCAGTGAAGAAGCGTCTGTTGTATCACAGGTGAAGAGCCATGGTGCTTTCGGATTTATTCCTAAATCCAGTGACATGCGCGCGCTGATCAGCGCTTTAAATCAAGTTCTTAATGGTGAACCCTACTTCCCTGAAGGTCTAATTACCAACAACGAAGCGTGTGACGATTTGGCAGGTAAAATAGCAACGTTAACACCTCAGCAATATAAAGTGCTGGGTATGCTTTCTGATGGTTTGCTGAACAAGCAAATCGCTTATGAGTTGAACGTTTCGGAAGCCACCATCAAAGCACACATGACAGCGATCTTCCGAAAACTTGGAGTAAAAAGTAGAACTCAGGCAGTTATTTTATTGAAAGAGCTAAACAGCTAAGCGCTTTCGCTTGATTCAACCACATCCTCTTCGGCTGGCAAACGTAGACCTACTTTCGTCACTTGCCAGTCAACGACATCTGCAACCACCCAATGCAAACCGTACCATTCGAAATGGTCACCTAATACTGGTGTCGCGCCCAAATGTTCCGTGACTAAGTCTTTTAACGTCATATCGGTACGGAATGGGCCTAAATCCAGACCGTAAATCATCGCGATATCCACCAGCTTCGATTCTACATCGAGGAAGAAATCACCAAAGAAGCGAGCAAGCGACTCTTTCACAGGAGCTTCACTAAACAATTGACTCAGTGCCGCCAAATCCTTTTCTTGAGCGACAACACAGAGAATATCTCCCGCTTCTAAACGCGTGCTTCCTGACGGATGCAGTAAAGTTTTTTCGCGAAACAGCGCTGCAATACGAGTCCCTTCCGGCATAAACAGGTTACGAATCGGCTCGCCGATACACCATTTCTCTTGTTGCAGCTGATAAATAAACAGCTCCCATTCACTGGTGGGGAATACTTCCAATCCAGAACGAGAAATTGGCTCAGGTTTCGATGGCAGCTCAACTTTTGCCAGACTCATTGCCTTGGTTAAAGAGCCACCTTGAACAATCAGAGACACCATCACCACGAAGAATGCCAAATTGAAATAGAGCTGCGAATCTGGCAAACCAGCCATCATAGGGAATACCGCGAGAATAATCGGTACTGCACCGCGCAAACCGACCCATGAAATGAACCATTTCTCTCTTGGTGTGAAACTCTTAAACGGTAGCAAACTTATCCATACTGAAATAGGTCGAGCAAACAAGATCATACCAAACGCTAGTGCGAGCCCCGGTAATGCAATGGTTAACAAGTTTGTTGGCGTCACTAGCATACCAAGTACCAGGAACATACCAATTTGCGCCAGCCAAGTCATACCATCCAATACGTTTAAAATAGAGTGACGACAACGAGTTGGTCGATTGCCAAGTAGCAGGCCCACCAAATAGATAGACAAAATTCCGCTTCCGCCTAAAGCGTTAGCCAAAGCAAAAATTATCAGACCGCCACTGACAGTCAAGATGGAATAGAGCCCTTCTGGAAGCTGACTACGGTTGATGATTTTCCAAAGTAACCAACCTCCGGATAACCCCAATAAAGCTCCAACGCCAAACTGTTGGAGGAAGTTAAGCATTAGGAAATTGATGCTGAAATCGCCACTAGCACTGCCCAAAATCGCAATCATAGTAACGGTTAAAAATACCGCCATTGGGTCGTTGGTACCCGATTCAATTTCTAACGTCGATCCGACACGCTCGTTGAGACTTCGTCCTTTAAGTAACGAGAATACTGCGGCCGCATCTGTAGAGCCCACAATCGCGCCCACTAGGATGCCCTGCATCAGCGATAAATCAAACAGCCAAGTCGCCAAAGCGCCGGTGATGATGGTCGTCAAAGCGACACCGAAGGTTGCTAACGAAACAGATGGCCAAAATGCCACTTTAAAGCTGGCGACTCGAGTTCTCATACCACCATCGAGCAAAATAATGGCTAAAGCTAAGTTGCTGACAAGATACGCTAACGGATAATTATCAAACTGTATTCCTCCGGGACCGTCTTCTCCAGCCAGCATACCAACAACAAGAAACACCAATAGAATAGGTATACCCAGTTTCGAAGATACAGGGCTGAGCAGCACACTCAGAGCAATCAGCAGTGCACCTACCAGAAAAAAACTATTTATCGTTATCGCATCCAATCTTTCACCTACCCAACCGACTCAACTGTTTATAAATACAAGTTTATTATGTTCTCCATTGTGCACATTTTTCTTACCTACGTCAGAAAAGTCTGTGTAAATAATTGCAACGTTAACTGCTTTGAGCTTAGAAGCTATCAATGACGAGTAAATGACGGTTATTCACAAGCTTAATTTTCGATTTTTATCTCAACGTCCTTATACTTTCGGCTAATTTAACAGTTAATTAACATTCAAAAACCAACCACACACAGGTTATTTACTTAAATTACAACAAATTACAAAGTAAAGACCACAGACTAAAGTTGCACAGATCTCTTGCTTTAACACTGCTAATGTATAAATCGTAACATTACGTTAACACAACATCTAACAGGAAGGAGAAGGCCATGGCGTTCGAATCTACAGAACATGCTCAAGCCTACTGGAAAGAAAACTTGGGGATTATGGGGTCACTGCTCGCAGTGTGGTTCTTAGTATCTTATGGCGCAGGCGTTTTATTCGTTGACGCGCTAAACAGCATTCATTTAGGCGGCTTTAAGCTTGGATTCTGGTTTGCACAACAGGGCTCAATCTACACCTTCGTCGCTTTAATCTTTATTTACGTTGCGCGAATGAACTCGCTCGACAAGAAATATAACGTGCACGAAGACTAAGAGGTTTTAGAAATGGATATTCAAACTTGGACGTTTATTCTCGTTGGTTTGTCATTTGCTCTCTATATCGGTATTGCGATTTGGGCTCGTGCAGGATCAACCAGTGAATTCTATGTCGCGGGCGGTGGTGTACACCCAGTTGCCAACGGTATGGCTACAGCAGCAGACTGGATGTCAGCAGCATCTTTCATCTCAATGGCAGGTATCATTTCGTTCATCGGCTACGATGGTACGGTTTACCTAATGGGTTGGACAGGCGGCTACGTTCTATTGGCTCTATGTTTAGCACCTTACCTTCGTAAGTTTGGTCAGTTCACTGTTCCAGATTTCATTGGTGAACGTTACTACTCGAAAACAGCTCGTATGGTTGCGGTATTCTGTGCGATCTTCATTTCGTTTACTTACGTTGCAGGCCAAATGCGTGGTGTAGGCGTAGTGTTCTCTCGCTTCCTAGAAGTAGACATTAACGTTGGTATCATTATTGGTATGGCGATTGTGTTCTTCTATGCAGTACTTGGTGGTATGAAAGGCATCACTTATACGCAGGTAGCTCAGTTCTGTGTTCTCATTTTCGCCTTCCTTGTACCAGCAATCTTTACTTCAATCATGATGACTGGTAATCCACTACCACAAATTGGTATGGGTTCAACCATTGCAGGAACGGATGTTTATCTACTCGATAAACTGGATGGTCTAACGCAAGAACTGGGCTTTACTCAGTACACTGAAGGCAGCAAGAGCATGGTGGATGTATTCTTCATCTGTGCTGCACTGATGGTAGGTACTGCAGGTCTGCCACACGTAATCATTCGCTTCTTCACTGTACCAAAAGTGCGTGATGCGCGTATCTCTGCGGGTTGGGCGTTACTGTTTATCTCATTACTTTATACTACTGCACCGGGTGTTGCTGCGTTTGCTCGCGTAAACCTAATTGACACGATTAACGGTCCTGATATGCAAGGTGTTCCTGCTGAGCAAGCACCAAGCTGGTATAAAAACTGGCAAAGCACTGGTCTAGTAAAATGGGAAGATAAGAACGGCGACGGTCGTATGTTCTACTCTGGCGATGCTCGCAACGAGATGGACATCAACCGCGACATCATAGTACTGGCTTCTCCTGAACTAGCAAAACTGCCTAACTGGGTTGTTGGTTTACTAGCAGCAGGTGGCTTGGCAGCAGCATTATCAACCGCAGCTGGTCTACTACTTGTAATCTCAACTTCTATCTCTCATGACTTGTTGAAGAAAGGCTTCAAGCCAAATATGACGGATAGACAGGAACTGATGGCTGCTCGTGTCGCTGCAATTATTGCCATCGTCGGTGCGGGCTACTTGGGTATTAACCCTCCAGGCTTCGTAGCACAGGTAGTTGCATTCGCCTTCGGCTTGGCCGCGGCCTCCTTCTTCCCTGCCATCATCTTGGGTATTTTCTACAAGAAGATGAACAAAGAAGGTGCTATCGCGGGTATGGTTGCGGGTATCGCATTCACTGCGGCATACATCATCTACTTCAAGTTCATTAACCCAGCGGCAAGTACACCTGACAACTGGTTCTTCGGCATCAGCCCAGAAGGTATCGGTACTCTAGGTATGTGTTTGAACTTCGTGGTGTCTATTGTAGTGAATAAATTTACTGCTGAAGTACCAACTGAAGTACAAGACTTGGTTGAGTCTATCCGCTTCCCTAAAGGTGCAGGCGCAGCTCAAGACCATTAATGGTTCTCCCCCTTTTCAAGGGGGAGTTAGTGGGGGGTGACTCCACCGCTATCAAATTAGCTAATGTGAGCACAACCCCACCTAATCTCCCCTTCATAAGGGGAGGAAATACAAAAAAGCCCAAAGCATCGCTTTGGGCTTTCTCTTTATAGTTCAGTGCAAATTAAGCTTTAGCATCAATCGCAGTAAAGTTTGGATTCACTGTCGTCAGTTTGCCAATCAGGTAGTTCAGCAATACACCATACATAGGGACGAACAAACCAAGGCTAATCACGAGTTTAAAACCGTAGTCAACCAATGCGATTTCAGTCCAGTGCTCTGCCATAAATGGATCTGGGCTTTGGTAGAATGCAATGCCGAAGAAAGCGATGGTATCTAAAGCGTTACCAAACAGCGTTGATGCTGTTGGTGCTACCCACCACTGCTTCATCTGACGCAGACGGTTAAACACATGTACATCCATAATCTGCCCAAGCAAGTAAGCCATGAAACTTGCAATCGCGATACGCGCAACAAACATGTTCAACTCACTTAGTGGTGCAAAACCTTGGAACTGACCTTCGTAGAACACAACCGAAAGCAAATACGAAACTACGAGTGAAGGTAGCATGACGTAAAAAATGATTTTACGCGCAAGACCAGCACCAAAAATACGTACCGTTAAGTCAGTCGCTAAGAAGATAAATGGGAAAGTGAAAGCGCCCCAAGTGGTATGTAAACCGAATACGGTAAACGGGATTTGAACCAGATAATTGCTTGACGCAATAATCACTAGGTGGAACAAAACCAAAAATGTCAGGGCTTTGCGCTGTTGCGCAGGGGTAAAGTTACTCATATTGTACCTTTTTAGTTTGATTTGGGGGCGAGGGAACCCAAATGAAGCTTTCGCTTCTCGCTGGTTGTCATCCGGAAGAGTTGTCTCTCCCGTGCTAAGGGCGGCGATTATACATTAATCAATTTCACCTGCAATAGTTCACAAAATAGCAAACGTTTTCTCACAACAATTAAAAACCGAGGCGTGATCTCTTCAGAACTTGCAGAGGGTTACGGTCAGAAATTGCGTCGCTTTTGACCTTTTCCTTGAGAAGATCCTCAAGATCATGCTAATCTTCCGCTCCATTTTTCTAGCCTAAATTTCATCAATCCAATGAAATAATTAAGCTAGTGCTATCTTTAAGAGTGTCGGAGCACAATCCGATCACGCAATCCCAAACCAAAGTGGAACCAAACAATGGGCAAAGGTACTCTGTATATTGTCTCTGCACCAAGCGGCGCAGGTAAATCAAGCTTGATCGCTGAAATGTTGGAACACAACCCAGCCTATGCGATGAAAGTATCGGTGTCGCACACAACTCGTGGTATGCGCCCGGGTGAGCAAGATGGTGTTCATTACCACTTTGTGCAAAAGGAACACTTTGAAGCGCTGATCGAAAAAGGCGAATTTTTGGAATACGCCGAAGTCTTTGGTAACTACTATGGTACTTCACGTATCTGGATTGAAGAGACTCTTAATAAAGGTATTGATGTCTTTTTAGATATCGACTGGCAGGGTGCTCGCCAAATCCGTGAGCAAATGCCCGAAGCTAGAAGTGTTTTTATTCTTCCTCCATCAAACGGTGAATTGGAACGTCGTTTGAACGCGCGCGGACAAGACAGCGAAGCTGTTATTGCTAAGCGTATGGCAGAAGCTAAATCTGAAATTTCTCACTACGACGAATACGACTACATCATTATTAATGATGACTTCGATACCGCCCTAACCGATTTTAGAGCGATCATTCGTGCCGAGCGATTAAAACAAGATAAGCAGTCGATCAAATACAAAGGCATGCTTAAAGCACTACTCGCAGAGTAATTAAACGTATTATTAACAACTTTACTAGCTAGAAACCACTAGCGTAAGGTTGTATACTTTCTCGTCATTCAACATTTTTGTTTATATTGGAGTTCTCATGGCACGCGTAACTGTTCAAGACGCTGTTGAAAAAGTTGGCAACCGTTTCGACCTAGTTCTGATTGCGGCTCGCCGCGCTCGTCAAATGCAAACTGGTGGTAAAGATTCACTTGTGCCAGAAGAGAACGATAAGCCAACGGTTATCGCTCTTCGCGAAATCGAAGAAGGTCTTATCACTAAAGACGTACTTGATGCACGTGAGCGTCAAGAGCAGCAAGAGCAAGAAGCAGCTGAATTAGCAGCAGTGAGCAGCATTGTTCACAACCGTTAATCCCCTGCAAGTAAGACAATAGACAACTCTCGGGCCTATAATTTGTATCTATTCGATAGCCTCAAAGACGTTGCCCAGGAATATCTCACAGAGCCTCAACTTGAGGCTCTACGCCAATCTTATATAGTGGCAAGAGATGCCCACGAAGGGCAAACCCGCTCAAGCGGCGAACCTTATATTATTCACCCAGTGGCAGTAGCTCGAATTCTGGCAGAAATGCGTTTGGATTTAGAAACACTGCAAGCAGCCCTCCTTCACGACGTTATCGAAGACTGCGACGTCACCAAAGAAGATTTAGAAACTCAATTTGGTCAAGCTGTTGCTGAACTGGTTGATGGGGTCTCTAAGCTCGACAAACTTAAATTCCGCGATAGAAAAGAAGCTCAAGCAGAGAACTTTCGCAAAATGGTTCTTGCGATGGTGCAAGACATCCGCGTGATTCTGATCAAGCTTTCTGACCGTACGCACAACATGCGAACATTAGGTGCTCTTCGTCCGGATAAAAAGCGTCGTATTGCCCGAGAAACCCTAGAGATTTACGCACCACTCGCCCACCGTTTAGGTATTCACAACATTAAAACCGAGTTAGAAGAGCTAGGTTTTGAAGCGTTATATCCGAACCGATATCGAGTTCTAAAAGAAGTCGTGAAAGCGGCGCGTGGTAACCGCAAAGAGATGATTCAACGCATCCATAGCGAGATCGAAGGTCGCCTGCACGAAGTTGGCTTACCTGCTCGCGTGTTTGGTCGTGAAAAGAACCTTTTCTCCATCTACAACAAGATGAAGACTAAAGAGCAACGCTTCCACACCATCATGGATATCTATGCGTTTCGTGTTGTGGTTGATAGCGCTGACACCTGTTACCGAGCACTAGGTCAAGTACACAGCCTGTATAAACCGCGTCCGGGTCGAATGAAAGACTACATTGCTGTTCCAAAAGCGAACGGCTATCAGTCTCTGCATACCTCAATGGTTGGCCCACACGGCGTACCTGTTGAAGTTCAAATCCGAACTGAAGATATGGACCAAATGGCGGACAAAGGTGTGGCAGCACACTGGTCATATAAAGCCAATGGCGACCGCACCGGCACAACAGCACAGATCAAAGCTCAGCGTTGGATGCAAAGCCTGCTTGAACTACAGCAAAGTGCAGGTAACTCGTTCGAATTTATCGAAAACGTTAAGTCCGATCTATTCCCAGATGAGATTTACGTCTTTACACCTAAAGGTCGTATCGTTGAACTGCCTGTTGGCGCAACAGCGGTAGACTTCGCCTATGCGGTGCATACCGACGTCGGTAACACCTGTGTAGGTACTCGAGTTGATCGCAACCCTTACCCACTAAGCAAGCCACTGAAGAATGGTCAAACCGTTGAAATCATCAGTGCTCCGGGTGCGCGTCCAAATGCCGCATGGCTAAACTACGTAGTGACTTCACGTGCTCGTACTAAGATCCGTCAGGTTCTGAAAACCATGCGCCGTGAAGAATCAGTGAGCTTGGGTCGCCGCCTGCTGAATCACGCCTTAGGTGAAGAGTCGATCTCCACCATCAACAAAGACAGTGTGCAACATGTTCTTAGCGATCTAAAACTTTCTAGCGTTGACGATTTATTAGCAGCGATTGGCCTTGGCGAATTAATGAGTATCGTGATTGCTCGTCGTCTACTAGGCAATGCTGATGAATTAACCGAAGTAGAAAGCAAAGACGGTCAACCTAAGAAGAAACTGCCGATCCGAGGTGCAGAAGGTATTCTGTTAACCTTCGCCAACTGCTGTCACCCAATTCCGGATGACCACATTATTGCGCACGTTTCTCCGGGCCGTGGATTGGTGGTGCACCGCGAAACCTGTCCTAACGTACGCGGGCATCAGAAAGAGCCTGATAAGTACATGGCGGTGGAATGGACCAAAGATTACGATCAAGACTTCATCACTGAACTGAAAGTCGATATGCAAAACCGCCAAGGCGCACTTGCAGAACTGACTAATGTGATTTCGAAGACAGGCTCCAATATTCATGGTCTGTCGACAGAAGAACGTGATGGCCGTCTGTACACAGTAACTGTGGTACTGACCACAAAAGATCGTGTTCATCTTGCTGGCATTATGAAGAAAATTCGTGCAATGCCAAACGCACCGAAGGTGAGACGCAGAAGGCACTAATAGCGCCTATGCTTAAGTAACCTAACGATGTAGCCCTTGATATGGCCTATCAAGGGCTTTTTTATTTTATGTGGTGACCGTTTACCAACCACAGACTATACCCAAACTACTTGGAGTTGCAGGTAGGCGGCAAGTGAGTGAATCCCCATGAGCATAGTAAACTATGTGATTGGGGTGAACGAACGTAGACCCCGTACAAAAACATAAAGCACTGCAGCTTCAAGTAGTAAGGGGATAAAGCATAGAAAATTTATTATGAACTTAGAACGTTACACTCGAATTCAAGAGGTGCTGAAAGCACGCCAACCTGATCTGACCGTATGTTTAGAAGAAGTACACAAGCCAAATAACGTATCTGCGGTCATTCGTACTGCCGATGCAATTGGATTACACAAAATCCATGCGGTTTGGCCAAACAAACAAATGCGTACTCTTGCTCATACCTCAGCAGGCGCTCGTAACTGGGTCGAAGTCGATACTCACGATAGTATTCAAGATGCGATAAAAGCGCTAAAAGCGCAGAACATGCAGGTATTAGTGACCAACCTTTCCGAAAAAGCGATAGATTTTCGTGAAATTGATTACACCAAACCGACAGCGATTATCGTGGGTAGTGAAAAAGTGGGTATCTCAAAACAAGCTCTTGAGCTGGCCGATCAAGACATCGTGATTCCTATGGTAGGAATGGTGCAATCACTCAACGTATCGGTTGCTAGCGCACTGATTCTGTATGAGGCACAACGTCAACGCCAAGCTGCTGGTATGTATCAGCAGGAAAAAAGCCCGCTTCCTGAAGAAACCATTCATCGTATTTTGTTCGAGCGCGGTCACCCTGTATTAGCCAAAGTGGCTAAACGTAAGAAGCTTCCCTATCCACCACTGGATGACGAAGGCCAAATTGTGGCAGATGAATCTTGGTGGAAAGCGATGCAGAGCAAATAATTCCCCTGTACAAAAACACAGCTTAATGTTTGAATAACCTTTATTTCAAACAGCTAAATGGTTGATTATGTCTCAGCTTTTATCAGCAATTCCATTAACCTCACTTTCCGGAGTGGGGGCAAAAGTGGCCGAAAAACTGGAGAAAGTTGGGCTTATCACCGTACAAGATTTGCTGTTCCACCTGCCGTTACGCTATGAAGATCGCACTCGAATCTACCCAATAGTAAAACTGCATCCGGGTCTTTGGGCAGCGGTGCAAGGTAAAGTGATGGCGGTCGATACTACTTTCGGTCGTCGCAAAATGCTGACAGTAAAAATCAGCGACGGAAACGGCACGCTCACGCTACGCTTTTTCAACTTTACCGCAGGGATTAAAAACAATTTTACCGAAGGTAAGTTAGTACACGCTTACGGCGAAATTAAACGTGGCAATACTGGGCTGGAGATTATTCATCCTGAATACAAGTTCTATTTCCCAGAACAAAAGCCCGATGTTGAAGCTAACCTGACTCCAGTCTACCCGACCACTGAAGGTCTGCGTCAGCTCACTCTGCGCAGCCTGACTGATCAAGCGTTATCACTACTTGATAAAGCAGCAGTGCAAGAACTGCTTCCATCCGGTTTATACGATCATCAAATAACTCTGGCTCAGGCGTTGCACACCATCCACCGCCCACCATCGGATATCGATTTAAGTCTGTTTGATGATGGTCGCCATCCGGCGCAAATTCGCCTGATTATGGAAGAACTGCTGGCTCAAAACCTATCCATGTTGGCTGTTCGCAGTAAAGGGCAGCAAGATGTCGCTTTGCCGCTAAAAGCGTCAGACTCTCTGAAAAATCAGCTGTTGGCTCAATTACCTTTTTCACCAACCAATGCCCAAACTCGGGTGGTTAACGAAATCGAAACTGATCTCGCAAAACCTCACCCTATGATGCGTTTAGTTCAAGGGGATGTAGGTTCAGGTAAAACTCTCGTTGCTGCTCTAGCGGCTGCCAGAGCCATTGAAAATGGCTACCAAGTCGCCTTGATGGCACCAACAGAATTGTTAGCGGAGCAACACGCCATAAACTTCAGCCAGTGGTTTGAAGCGATGGGTATCAAAGTAGGTTGGCTAGCGGGCAAACTCAAAGGCAAAGCCAAAGAAGCCGAGCTCGCGCGTATTGCCAGTGGTGAAGTAAAAATGGTAGTGGGTACTCACGCACTGTTCCAAGAACACGTGGTTTTTGATCATTTAGCGTTAGTGATTATCGATGAGCAGCATCGTTTTGGTGTCCACCAGCGACTAGAGTTACGCGAGAAAGGCGCTAAACAAGGCGCGTATCCTCATCAGCTCATCATGACAGCCACCCCTATTCCTCGAACTCTGGCAATGACTGCTTATGCGGATTTAGAAACCTCGATTATCGATGAACTTCCGCCGGGCAGAACGCCGATTCAAACCGTCGCAATTCCAGATACCAAACGAGACGACATTGTTGAACGCGTACGTAATGCTTGTTTGAATGAAGGCAAGCAAGCCTATTGGGTTTGTACTCTGATTGATGAATCTGAAGTCTTGGAAGCACAAGCTGCAGCTGATACTGCAGAAGAGCTGCAACGCAAACTGCCCGATGTCAAAATCGGTTTGGTTCACGGCAGAATGAAGCCAACCGAGAAACAAGAAGTGATGCAGGCATTTAAAAACAATGAGTTGCATCTTCTTGTCGCAACTACAGTGATTGAAGTAGGTGTGGATGTACCCAACTCAAGCTTAATGATC
This sequence comes from Vibrio ziniensis, assembly GCF_011064285.1. Classification (NCBI taxonomy): domain Bacteria; kingdom Pseudomonadati; phylum Pseudomonadota; class Gammaproteobacteria; order Vibrionales; family Vibrionaceae; genus Vibrio; species Vibrio ziniensis. Next base: position 181,353 of record NZ_CP049331.1, on the reverse strand, counting down.
ATTGAAAACCCAGAGCGCTTAGGCTTAGCCCAGTTGCACCAGCTGCGTGGTCGTGTTGGTCGAGGCTCGGTTGCCAGTCATTGTGTACTTTTGTACCACGCGCCACTTTCTAAAACCGCGCAGAAACGCCTTGGCGTATTACGTGAAAGTAATGACGGGTTCGTTATCGCGCAGCGAGACTTGGAAATTCGTGGTCCCGGGGAACTACTAGGCACCAAGCAGACGGGTTTGGCTGATTTCAAAATTGCTGACTTAGTACGAGATCAGCGCCTTATTCCAGAAGTTCAGCGTATTGCTCGCCATATTCATGACAATTACCCAAGTAATGCTACCGCTATTATCGATCGCTGGCTTGACGAACGAGATGTTTATGCAAAAGCTTAATCCTTAAAAATCGCAGCTGTTTTCCTTTGCACCAAACTTAAGCAAACGTTTGCCTTTTACAGTTATTACTCTATAATTCTCGCAAAATTTAGCCTCAAAGCTCTATAAACCTTGAAAGCTTTAAGGCTATTTTTCAGAGCAGAACCTGATTAACAGCAATCACAGACAACCATTCTGCTCCACGAGGAATGCCCATTCAGCGCATCTTTGTGAATCACTCACTTAGGAAAATAAAAATGACAACCGAAAACGCGGCTCGTAAGTCCGATCTTGTCTACCAACTCAATGACAGACCGCCTTTGCCACACACTTTTTTTGCTGCACTTCAGCACCTGCTTGCTATGTTCGTTGCTGTTATTACGCCATCTCTGATTATTTGCCAAAGTTTGGGCGTTCCAGCAGCTGAAACCAACACCATTATCAGCATGTCTTTATTTGCTTCAGGTGTATCTTCATTTATTCAAATTCGAACTATTGGTCCTATCGGCTCAGGCTTGTTATCGATTCAAGGCACCAGCTTTAACTTCTTAGGTCCAATCATTGGTGCCGGTCTTGCGCTAAAAGCTGGCGGTGCTGATATTCAAACCATGATGGCGGCCATTTTCGGTACTATTTTAGTCGCATCATTTGCTGAAATTCTGCTTTCTCGCGTATTGGAATTTGCACAACGCGTTATCACACCGCTGGTATCAGGTATTGTCGTTACACTGATCGGTCTCACTCTGATCCAAGTTGGTCTAGTCTCTATGGGTGGGGGCTACGCGGCAATGGGCGACGGTAGTTTCGGTAGTCTTGATAAACTGGCTCTAGCAGGAACCGTTCTAGCCATCATCATTTTGCTAAACCGTGCACGTAACCCATATATTCGCGTTGCCTCAATTGTGATTGCGATGCTTGTGGGCGTTGCGATGGCTTATTTCATGGGCATGGTCGATACCAGCAAAATAAGTGAAACATCGCTGATCGCACTACCTGTACCGATGCAATATGGTTTGAGCTTTGACTGGTCACTGTTCATTCCTCTAGTACTGATTTTCTTAATCACCGCTTTAGAAGCCATCGGTGATATCACTGCAACGTCGGAAGTGTCAGGAGAGCCAGTAAAAGGCCCGATTTACATGAAGCGTATCAAAGGTGGGGTTTTAGCAGATGGCGTTAACTCAGCACTTGCTGCTGTATTTAACAGCTTCCCGAACTCAACCTTTAGCCAGAATAACGGCGTGATTCTACTGACTGGCGTTGCTAGCCGTTACGTGGGTTACTTTATCGCAGGTATGCTCGTGCTATTAGGTTTATTCCCTGGCGTAGCAAGCTTTGTTCAGTTGATCCCTGAGCCAGTACTCGGCGGTGCGACCATAGTCATGTTCGGTACTATCGCGGCGGCAGGTATCCGTATCATTGCTCGTGTCGATTTAGACCGTCGCGCGATTCTTATCATAGCTCTGTCATTTTCAATGGGTCTGGGCATCGCACAGAAACCTGAAATCCTGCAGTTTATGCCTGATTTTGTGAAAAGCATTTTCTCGACGGGTGTTGCGGCTGGCGGTATTACCGCGATTCTTTTAAACCTGCTGCTACCGGAAACGAAGCCAGTAAGAAAAGAGCAACCTGAGCAAGAATTGGAACAAGCTCTAGATTCATAGTGCTTATGATGATTTAAGAAAAAGGCTCGCACAATGCGAGCCTTTTTAATTCCAAAATTGATTTGCTAGATATTCAATCATACCATTCTGGATAGTGAATATGCGTCGATAAGCAAACCCTCCGAGCCATGGATGGCTCAGCGGAGCTTCAGGGACGAATGAATGCGCGTTTGCGTTTGACGCCTATTCGCAGTTCTGCCGATGCTCAGTCTGATCATATTTTGATCTAGGATGGTATCACTTGGTCGGAAAGCTAATCTGCGCCCGTAAACCACCTTCACTGCGATTGCTGACCATGACAGAGCCGCTGTGCTGGCTAATAATACGTTTCACTATCGCGAGTCCCAAACCGGTACCTTCGCTACCGCGAGCAGTGTCTCCGCGAGTAAAAGGTTCAAATACCTTGTTCACTTGGCTTGGTTCAATGCCTGGTCCATTGTCTTCCACACAAATCCACACCATGCTGTTGTCCGCTGTGACACCAGAGCTGACTCTCACCCAGCCATTTCCGTAACGAACCGCATTCACCACTAAGTTACTAACCGCACGCTTAATTGCAATTGGGTTACCAAACGCAGTCGCTTTGCCTTTGTGCAGTTCAACTTCAATCTGCACTTCGTATCCGCCTTCTGAGCTTGCCACATCCTGAGCAATATCGTTGACATTCACCTTTTCGAATGTCTGTTTATTCACAGGCTTCAAATAGTCCATAAACTGGCTGATGATCTCATTACACTCTTCGGTGTCACTGATGATTCCTTCTGCCAAATAGCTGTCTTCTGGAGCCATCATCTCTGTGGCTAATCGAATGCGGGTCAGTGGAGTACGCAGATCATGACTGATACCTGCCATCAACAGAGCTCGGTCTTCTTCTAACGCTTGTATCCCTTTTGACATCTGGTTAAAAGCGCGTGTTACTGAGCGAATTTCCGAAGCACCTCTCTCCGGTAGCGGTGGTGGCACCTCTCCCCGACCAACAGCCTGCGCAACTTTCTCTAGCGTGATTAGAGGCCTGTTTTGCATACGGATAAATAACCAACCGCCAAAAACAATCATTAAAGCCATGATGATGCTGTTGCGAAACAGAGGGGAGAAGTCTTTTTCCCGTAATTCAGAAAGAGGAATACGAAGTAACTGCCCTGGTAGAGATTCGATTTTCATCCATAGAACATAACTCTCTGCACCAGACATCATACGAACTTCCGTTGGCGAACCGAGCTCCAAGCTCATATCTTCACTCATCAAATCAATACTGATGGCATGCTCAAACTCACTGGCAATCGGACTGTCTTCAGCATGAATGGTCACCCCAAGTTGCTCAAGAACGCGACGACGCAATAGCGCATCCATTGACACGTCCGAGTCTTGATTGACGGTATCATCCAGCATCAAGTTAATTTCGTGACTGAGAATTTTGTTGAACTGCTTTAAGCTCGGCATCAGTGCATAATTGAAGACGGCGTAATAGGAGTAAACCTGACTGGCAATGAGCAGGCTTAAAAAGAGAAGAATGGATTGAGTAAACGAGCTACGAATACGCATATTTTGCCTATGTTCTTTATCAACGGATTTTAAACACTGCTTTGATAAACCAGTAGTTACTTACTGATTGTTACAGACAGGGGTTTACCGTCAATGAAAATTACAGATAAGGCGCGAATAGAGAAGAGAAGCAACACGCGCCTTCTAGTTTAATCAGCCGACGCGTGCATAAAACAGCATAAATAAAATTACGCTTAGTTTAATTTGCCGTCAGGAACGAATACATAGCCCAAGCCCCACACGGTTTGGATGTAGCGTGGTTTGCTTGGATCAACTTCCAACATACGACGTAAACGAGAGATTTGTACGTCGATGGAACGTTCCATTGCCGAATATTCGCGGCCACGAGCCATATTCATTAACTTATCACGCGATAACGGCTCACGTGCATTCATCACCAGCGCCTTCAGTACTGCAAATTCACCCGAAGTCAGAGGCATAGGCTCTTCACCACGGAACATCTCACGAGTACCTAAGTTCAGACGAAACTCACCAAACTCGACCATTGACTCTTCAGAGCTTGGTGCTCCCGGAGCTTCAATGGTTTGACGACGTAATACAGCTTTAATACGCGCCAGTAGTTCACGAGGGTTAAAAGGCTTCGTCAGGTAATCATCCGCGCCGATTTCTAAACCAACGATACGATCAATCTCATCGCCTTTCGCAGTCAGCATCAGAATTGGAATCATGTTGTTTGAATTGCGCAGACGACGACAAATAGATAAACCGTCTTCTCCAGGCAACATCAAATCTAACACCATGATATGGAAGGTTTCACGAGTTAATAGGCGGTCCATTTGCTCACTGTTCGCAACACTTCTAACTTGGAAGCCTTGCTCAGATAAGTAACGCTCCAACAGCGCACGCAGACGTGCATCGTCATCGACTACTAAGACTTTAAAGTTTTCTTGCATTTACGTCCTACCTATTCGTTATTCAACCCCATACACTTCTGGGATAGTGAAATGTAACACCGTTTATGATAAAGAAATTCAGAGAATTGTTAGCGTTTATTTCAACTGCTTTTTTCATAAGAAATCGAATTAATGAACCATTCTTTTTCGCCAGTTGGCGTTCTCACCACAAATTCATCATCAACTTCTTTTTTCAGTAACGCACGCGCCATTGGAGAATCAATTGAGATGTAGTCTTTTACTTCACCATAAATTTCTTCAGGTCCTACAATGCGGAATTTTTTAATATCCCCTTGTTGGTTTTCAATTTCTACCCAAGCACCGAAAAAAACTTTTCCTTCCTGCTGAGGTGAGTAATCCACTATTTTCAGTTCTGGCAATAGGTTACGTAAAAAACGAACACGTCGATCAATTTGTCGCAGTAGACGTTTATTAAAGGTGTAATCCGCATTTTCAGAACGATCACCTAAACTTGCCGCCCAAGTGACAATTTTAGTCACTTCCGGACGACGCTCATTCCATAAGTAATCATGCTCTTTTTTGAGCTTGTTGTAGCCTTCACGAGTGATTAACTTTGTTTTCATTCTCAGCCTAAATATTTTAATTCAACGTGTTACAGAAATATGTGTCTGGCTTTAGGTTTATTTAGATCTTTTCATTAGAAATAAAAAACAACACATCATTACTATGAGCTATCTAATGACAACTATATATAAGCAGACACTATGCTTAACCAATACGCTAAATCACAGCATGCTAGCTCAATAACCGATCCTCCCGGTTTTGTGCTTCTGTTGATGTTAACACCGATAGCACTTTACTTGGATCTCATCGTTTTCCAAAATGGTGTGGGAGAAATCTCAGTAACAGAGATGCTTCAAGAACTGTTTATATTGGATTGTGCGTTAATTTTTGCTGTATCAGCTAAAAGAAACGTTTCATCACGAGGCCTCTATATACTGGTATCCTTTTTTTTCGTTTGCGTATTAATCCGCGAATTAGATCATTTCTTTGACCTTATCTGGCATGGCTTTTGGCTTATTCCAGCTCTGACAGTAGCACTTTCGGCCATCGGCTATTCGTTGTTACGCCACAATAGCACCATCTGGCGACCAATCCGTGATTTCATCAGGCTCGACGAATTCCGCCCACTATTGTTGGGCCTAATTATAGTGATGGTGTTAAGCCGTATCTTAGGCAGCGGCCACTTAATATGGGAGCCTTTGTTAGGACAACAAGGATTTGCTGTTAAAACCATCATCCAAGAAGGTCTAGAACTCATCGGTTACACCTTCATTGTCCACGGCTCTTACTGGCATTTGCAACGCGTAAAAAACAAATAAACTAGCTACAAATGAATTGGGGCAGTGGCAATGCGGTTTAAATCCATTAACACCGCCCCCATTTAATTATATCTGTAGTTAAAATTTGAGAGCATTCATGAGCCAAGCTATATGCAACTTGATTGCCAATGAGCTAAACGTTCGCTCAGAGCAAGTCATCGCAGCCGTCAACCTAATTGATGATGGCAATACTGTTCCTTTTATCGCTCGATACCGTAAGGAAGTGACTGGTGGTCTAGATGACACCCAACTACGCACATTAGATAGCAGACTATCTTATTTGCGTGAGCTGGAAGACCGCCGCCAAACCATTCTTAAGTCGATTCAGGATCAAGGCAAATTGACGCCTGAATTAGAAAAAGCCATTTCAGAAACCGACAGCAAAACACGTCTTGAAGATCTCTATCTGCCATACAAACCAAAACGTCGAACTAAAGGTCAAATCGCTATCGAAGCGGGTTTAGAACCATTAGCTGACAAACTTTGGAACGAACCACAAACAGAACCCGAATCCGAAGCTGCGCGCTACATTTCCGCAGATAAAGGCATCGAAGATACCAAAGCAGCACTTGATGGCGCTCGCGCTATCATTATGGAACGTATCGCTGAAGATGCGGACTTACTGGAAAAAGTCCGCCGCCATCTGACTCGTAATGCAGAGTTGGTCTCTCGTGTGGTTGCAGGCAAAGAGCAAGAAGGTGAAAAATTCAAAGACTACTTTGCACACCAAGAACCAGTAAGCAAAGTACCGTCGCACCGCGCTCTTGCGATGCTTCGCGGACGTAATGAAGGTTTCTTAACTCTGACTCTAAATGCTGATCCAGAGCTTGAAGAAACCGCACGTCAATCTCACTGTGAAACCATTATTGCGCAGCATTACGGTATTCATTTGAGCCAAGCGCCAGCAGACACATGGCGTAAACAGGTGATCAGTTGGGCGTGGCGTATCAAGGTTTCTATGCATATGGAAACCGAACTGATGGGCACCATGAAAGAGAGCGCTGAGATTGAAGCTATCAATGTCTTCGCAACCAACCTCAAAGACCTTCTCATGGCAGCACCTGCCGGTCCTCGCGCAACATTGGGTTTAGACCCAGGATTGCGTACTGGCTGTAAAGTCGCAGTAGTTGATTCAACTGGTAAAGTACTCGCTACCGATACGATTTATCCGCACCAGCCGCAAAACCAATATGACCGAGCAATGCAAACTGTATCTGCATTAGTCAAAAAACATAACGTAGATTTAATTGCGATTGGTAACGGTACCGCTTCTCGTGAAACCGATGCCTTTGCTGCAGACATGATCAAACGTGATGGTTTGAAAGTGCAAAAAATCATGGTCAGCGAAGCAGGTGCTTCGGTTTATTCAGCATCAGAACTGGCAGCAAAAGAGTTCCCGAATATGGATGTCTCTTTGCGTGGCGCGGTATCTATTGCTCGACGCCTGCAAGACCCACTAGCTGAGTTGGTAAAAATTGACCCTAAATCTATCGGAGTGGGCCAGTATCAGCACGATGTAAGCCAATCGCTGCTGGCAAAACGTCTGGATGCAGTAGTGGAAGACTGTGTAAACGCCGTAGGTGTGGATGTAAATACCGCGTCTCCAGCCCTCCTTACCCGAGTCGCTGGACTTTCAACGGTACTCGCGCAAAACATTGTCGACTACCGTGATGAAAATGGTCGTTTCAATGCTCGTACTGACCTGAAAAAAGTTGCACGTTTAGGACCAAAAGCTTATGAGCAGTGTGCTGGCTTCTTGCGTATTATGAATGGCAAGAACCCGCTTGATGGCTCTGCGGTTCACCCTGAAGCTTACCCTGTGGTGAAAAATATCGCAGAGAAAAACCATCAAGATATTAAGACATTGATTGGAAACAGCGATTTCTTGAGCACACTACGTGCGGTCGATTACACCGATGAAAACTTTGGTGTACCAACCGTTAGCGACATCATTAAAGAGCTTGATAAACCGGGACGCGACCCTCGCCCTGAATTTAAAACAGCAACATTTGCCGACGGCATAACTGAGGTTTCCGACCTTGAACCGGGCATGATTCTAGAAGGCGTCGTATCTAACGTTGCGAACTTTGGTGCCTTTGTGGATATTGGTGTTCACCAAGATGGTTTGGTGCATATCTCTGCGCTGACAGATCGTTATGTGTCGGATCCTCGTGAAGTAGTAAAAGCTGGCGATATCGTTAAAGTCAAAGTCATGGAAGTAGACGTGCAACGTAAACGTATTGCGCTTTCCATGCGTCTTAACGATGAACCGGGGCAAGACAGCCGTCCAGCTCGTTCTGACAACGCTCAACCAAGGAGCGATCAACCTAGGGGAAATCAACCACGCGGAAACAACCGTTCTTCACAAGGAAATGGTACTGCTCGTGGTCGTAATGAAGCTCAAAGTGGCGGTTTTAATAGTGCCTTTGCGGACGCTTTTGCTAAAGCGAAACGCTAATACCATTCTGGAAAATATCCTGACAGTGAATGGACGTCGATAAGCAAACCCTCCGAGCCATGGATGGCTCGGCGGAGCTTCAGGGACGAATGAATGCGCGTTTGCGTTTGACGCCTATTCGCTGTTCTACCGATGCTCCGTCTGATCATTTTTTTAACACCCCAGAGTGACTCCAGAGCCTTCAATTCGAAGCAAAAGAGTTGAACGCTACAAATAAAAATCCCCATCGCTTTTGCTATGGGGATTTTATTTTGAGTGTTGCGAAAAAACGACATTCATAATATCGCTATCACTTCTGAAGGAATATTGGGCACTACAGCGTGACCATAGTGGTACTTGATTACAGTACGTCTGCGAGCCATTTTTCCAGCAGTTATCGCTTCATCAATGATACGTTTCGGTAACCGAAACCGCATTGCATAGCCTTTACCTTGCTCTTCACTGTATGTCGATAGTGCTAATAGTTCGAACAGTCTATCAAGCTCACTGTGTCGTTCTTCTTGATAAGAGGATTGAGCTTCATGTTCAGTCACCACATCATAACCAGGATGCTCTGACGGATCCCACGAGGCGCGCTTTCGCCTTTTATCATCAGCCTTTACATTACGTTCAGAGTTAGTTCTAACCAGCTCAACGGTCGGCATAACAGGTTCACGAACTTTGTTGTCTCGTGCTGCCTGCTCTGTCTGAACATTCACTGATGGGGCGATAAGTGGCACACTAACGTTAGTCGGTGACACGATCATAGCCGAAACCTCCTCAGTATCGCCCAGCCCGTTAAAACAGAGTTATGCTTTGCCTCAACGGGTTAGCTTATTTATCGACCAATCTGTGTAAACATTTAGCACAAAAATAAAGCGCACGTATATCAGATAGATAGATTCTTATTCACTGTTTATGGTGGGCGAAGGAGATCAACTGCTGACAAAAAGTATCCAATTCCGTCATAAATGGAGCATGGGAGGATTCCGTGAAGATATATTGTTCACTATCCGGCACAACTTGCTGTAAATCGTGAGCGACTTTAATCGGCACCAGACCATCTAAACGCCCGTATAAGCGCAGCATTGGAACTGAAATATGAGGGAGCTGCTCACGCAAATCGACATCGGCGAGCATCTTAAGTCCAGCAAGCAAAGCCTTAGGATTGGGCGTCGGGCGAGACAATACTGCTTGCTTTAGGTTTTTTACATCTTGTCTTGCAGAGGGACTACCCATTGCCTGTAAAGCCATAAAGCGCTCAATAGTTAGCTGAAAGTCTTCCACTAACTGATCGGTAAATGCTGAAAGCACAGCTGGCTGAATGCCACGCCACGGTTTGTCTGCAGCAAATTTGGGGGAAGAAGCGACAGTCACCAACTTGCTGACGTACTCGTTATGATGTAGCGCCATATGCGTTGCAACGAGCCCCCCAAGTGACCAACCAATCCAAATCGCTTTCTTTGGCGCTTGAAGAATCAGAGCCTTAGCTATCTCTTCTAAGTTTTCAGCATGGCAATCCGCACTGTGTCCATATCCTGGAAGATCGACAACGTGAACACGAAACTGAGTATTGAGAATATCGACCGTTTGCTGCCAAACTGCGCCATTCATCCCCCAGCCGTGTACCAATACGATATCTGGTCCACTACCACTGACTTGCCAATACAACTCTGAAGCCATACTCACACACTCTCCTACTAAATCCATTCAATCCAATTTACAGAAGGCAGATGCTATTTATTCCTTCTTTGTAAGACAAAAACATGTTATCCGATTGGTTTCAAAAAGCTAATTTTATACACCGTTGCCTTGCGCCACAGTGCCCTATCTGTAAATTGGCATTAGACAACAAACTACCCTATGCCGTTTGCTCTGCATGTGAAGCTTGGTATCCTAAATATCCTCGTTGCCAATGCTGCGGTTTAGCAACACTGACACCTGTCGATATGTGTGGTCAATGCCTCACCAAACCAACGATTTGGCATAACTTATATTGTGTGGGTGACTACCAATTTCCACTAAGCAACATCATTCACCTGCTCAAATATCAGCGGCAGTTCTGGCAAGCGAAACCGTTGGCGAAACGCCTCTCTGAATGTATTGAAACTCCGGCACCAGTGATAACCAGCGTCCCACTGCACTGGCATCGATATCTGCGCAGAGGGTTTAACCAAAGTGATCTTATTGCCAAGCACTTGGCCGCCTTTTTGAATGTTGATTATCAGCCAAGATTGTTTTCTCGAGTTTTGGATACCAAATCTCAACAAGCACTAAGTAAAGTGCAACGCAAGCACAACTTAGCCAATGCTTTTCGACTTAACCGACGGCCAAAGTGCAAACATGTGGCAATAGTGGACGATGTAGTGACAACAGGGAGTACTGTGCTGCATTTATGTCAGTTGCTACTTGAAGTAGGCGTCGAAAGGATTGATATTTACTGCATATGCCGCACTCCTGAACCAGAAGATAATTCGTAAAGCCCGAGCATAAAAACAAAAGGGCTGGATTCTTCCAATCACAGGAGTAGAATGGTGACCAAATAACCTACAAATGCACTCAGGTATTCGTCGTGTCAAATACTAACACTATAACTATCACTGAATCTGCTCAGTCTCACTTTGCAAAACTGCTTTCACAGCAACCTGAAGGCACAAACATCCGTGTTTTTGTCGTAAACCCAGGAACGCAAAATGCTGAATGTGGCGTGTCTTACTGCCCACCAGAAGCCGTTGAAGCTACTGATACTGAGATTCCATTTAACGAGTTCTCTGCTTACGTTGACGAACTAAGCCTACCTTTCCTTGAAGATGCGCTGATTGATTTTGTTACTGACAAAATGGGCTCACAACTCACGCTCAAAGCACCAAATGCGAAAATGCGTAAAGTAGCTGACGATGCGAGTCTGATTGAACGTGTTGAATACGCTATTCAAACTCAAGTGAACCCACAACTTGCGGGTCACGGCGGTCACGTTAGCCTAGTTGAAATTACCGATCAAGGCGTGGCTATTGTTGCCTTTGGTGGAGGCTGTAACGGCTGTTCAATGGTTGATGTCACCTTGAAAGAAGGTATTGAGAAAGAGTTGCTAGCTCAGTTCGAAGGCGAACTTACTGCTGTTCGCGATGCGACAGAGCATGACCGCGGTGATCACTCATACTACTAATGATTCCATTCAAAAAAAGCTGATGCCAACAAGCATCAGCTTTTTTATTTGTGTCTCAGGTGAAAGTGATATTTTAAGTTGAGACATTTTCTCATATAGTAAGAAAACTAATGCAGTGAAGGAGTCAGTGAATGTCGTCCAAGTTACCGGAGATTCTTGCCAAGAGTGTAGTGGCTAAATCAAAGCTATTTTCTATCGAAGCACTTGATCTTCGTTTTTCCAATGGCGAACAACGCACTTACGAACGGATGAAACCGAGTAGTCGTAACGCCGTCATGATGGTTCCTGTGACTGAACAAGGTGATCTGTTGTTAGTCCGCGAATATTGTGCCGGAACAGAGCGCTATGAACTAGGCTTTCCAAAAGGTTTGATCGATCCGGGCGAAACTGCGGAACAAGCAGCGAACCGTGAAATGAAAGAAGAGGTTGGTGTTGGGGCACATAAGCTGACCGCACTCAAAGAAGTGGTACTAGCTCCCTCTTATTTTTCCAGCAAAATGACGCTCTTTATTGCACAAGATCTATACTCAGAACAATTGGAAGGTGATGAACCAGAGCCTCTTCAAGTGGTTCGCTGGCCTTTAGCACAAGCTGAAGAGCTACTAACCCACTTAGACTTCTGTGAAGCTCGCAGCATCACCGCCCTAATGCTTACTCTGCGATACCTACAATAATTACCGCCAGAGTCATAGGAAAGATTATGCCAACAGTCAAAGATCTCTCTCACCTATTACCAGACGTCATCGAGATTGCTCGCTCTGCCGGTCAGTTGATCCTCGATATCTATGAGAAAAAATCTTACCAAGCATTCACTAAAAAAGATGAAACACCAGTAACCAGCGCCGATTTAGCTGCGCATAAATTGGTAATGGAACGCTTAAAAGAATTAACGCCAGATATTCCAATTCTTTCTGAAGAAGATGCTGACATCAGTTTGCAAACACGTGAAACATGGGAAAGATATTGGCTGGTTGACCCATTAGACGGCACCCAAGAGTTCATTGCTCGCAGCGGTGATTTCGCGACAATTATTGCCCTAGTTGAACACAACAAACCCGTAATGGGCGTGGTGTATGGTCCGGTTTCAGGTGTGACGTACTATGCCTATGCAGGCAAAGGTGCGTGGAAAATTCCAGATATGTCTGAAAGCCTTCGTATCCGCACGCACACTCATGAACTGCCAAACCAGTCGATAGCCATTGCTATTAGCCGTCGTCAGGACATCAACCGCATTACCAGCAAACTCAGCAGCGCCTGGAACTATGATTTAGTTCCTCTCGGCTCTGCAGCGTTAAAAGCATGCTTAGTGGCTGAAGGTGCTGTCGACTGTTACTTGCGTTTAGGGCCGACAGGTGAATGGGATACGGCAGCGACACAATGCATTGTAGAAGAAGCCGGTGGACGCATTCTAAATACTGCCTTAGAACCCCTTTCATACAACGAAAGAGAAACCTTGGAAAATCCGAATTTTATTGTATTAGGTGATGCAGATCTTCCATGGGATAAAATATTGAAATGCTAGGCAAGAAATGATGACGTTAAGTTAAAAAGGCGAGAACTCCCTCTCGCCTTTTTTTATTTGTTATGAGCGAAATGAAGTTTCGCTCTACAAACGACCTTGCTGTTTAAACGTGTAGTTGCCTTGGTTATTTGGCTTAGGCAACCATTTCAGCTGATTGGCGAGCTGCTGAGGAAATTCTGCACCAGGTTTAAACCAACCTTCAGCTTGATAACTATAGTTAGGGCTCAGCTGAGCCGAAAATTCACTAGAAACTTGCTCGCTCTTCTGGCTACCTTTAATTTTAACGGTACTATTATCGCACTGCAGATCTGCAACAGCTTGCGTTAATGCTAGTGAACCTAATGGAGATTCAAGATTGGCTGAGTTCCAAGCCAATGAACCATGCCCATTCAAGCAAAAAGGGGCTTGGTAAGCATATTGGTTAATCGACAACTCTAACTGCCCTTGGGCTGATATAGGTACTGGTAAAGCAACTTGTGTCAACGCAACATCTGCTGGCATAGAAATAATGGTATCCTGGGCATAGCCTCCCGATAGACCATATCCAACCAAGCCTTTTCCTCGCAAATTGAGCTCACTGCCTCGACCAAAACGTAACGCAACTTCTAATCTAGCCCCGAATAATGCTGATGGCTTGAATTGCCATGCTACATCACCAAAGTTACGATTTTCCCAGTGGATCTGCTCTGCGCTACCTTGCCAGATTGTTCCTTGTAATCCCGTTATCTCTAACTGCGAAGGTATCGGCAGTTTTTGAATAACAAACCGAGCGGGTAGATTTACTAGAGCACTCGTGATGAATACGGTAACAAACACCGTGACGTAACCAATGACTTTTTTCAAGTTAACCGCCTCGTTTTAACTGTAAGCGCTGTACTTCAACCAATCCGGATTGTTTACCACGTTTAATATCCATAAATTCTACATCCACACCTTGCTGTTCTTTCAGATGGGCAATCCAAGCGACTAACTGAGAAAATGGGAGTGGTTGAACCCACACCTGCATCATTTCACCGCGAGGTTGAACACGTATAAGTTCAATCTTAAACTGACGAGTGGTGGTCGTAACAATTTGATTCAGAGGAGTTGAGGTTCGGACAACGCCACCTTGCTTACGCAGTGTCGTAATCTTATCGGCATTCTCTGATACCCATGCCAACAGTTGTTTCTCGCTTTGAATTCGGTTTTTTGCTTGAGAATTTCGTTCATTAAGTGGTTGTAACACCCCCCAAAAAACGATAGCAGCAATCATCAGCAGCGAGCAGACAACCACCATAATTTTCTCGCGTTGATTGATACTCTGCCACCAGCTTTGAAGCGGCGTAATTAATTTGTTCGCTATTTGCTCATTCATTACTCACCCCTACTTGTGCTTCAAAACAAATGAGCCAGAAACCACATCGCCATTTTTGTTCACTTGTCCTTGTTCAACAATGAACTGCTCCTCTAGCTTCACTCTAGCTTGCTCAAAACTCTGGAAATCTTTGCTAGTGGTTTCTAAACGGACTTCACTACGATTACTGTCGAATTTGAAGCTTTGTAACTCCATTCCGGGAATCGTTCCTAACGTTGCTGGCAATTGAGCCAACCATTCCAAAACGGAAGTGCTGCCTCCACCGCCTTGCAAAGCATTTAACTCATCATTCATCAATCGTTTTAGATAACTCACCGTTGGGATTTTTGTTCTGTCAGGAAATACAGAGCGAAAAATCCTTTCACTTTCAGTACGATAAGCTTCTACACGTTGTTCAAAACGATGTATTTCAAGAAGGTTATAACCGACAATAACGCAGGAAAGCATAAGCGATGCATAAACCGTTTTTTTCCAGACATTCCAATATTTCATGGAAGAAGACTTCACTTTGAAACGGCCCGTTAATAAGTTTATTTTGCTTTGTAGTGCGCCCTCGGTAAGCAACTGCATGACGAGTGGTGTCGGAGTAAACTGCCACTGCTGATCTTCCGCTAAACTGAGTTCAGGAAGAGGCGTGTAAGCGATTAAAGGCAAGTAGTTTTCTTCATCTTTCACCCAATCCGAGTGACTCAATAGCTCAAGCCAGTCATTTGCAACACAAACGCCTTGACACTCACCCTTACGAATTAACCATTCATCGCCAAGCTGCACAGCGGCTAACCCTTGCTGAACAGGAATCGTCAGCACGTCAGGAATGACACGCTTTACTGCGAGCCCAACTGAAGCTAATTGATCAATACAAGCACGTAAGAAATCACGATCAATGCCAGCGACTTCGACAGTGCTTCCTGATTTTTTGATGACACAAAAATGCATGTTATCAACATCTTGTGCGACATCGTCTTCAACTAAATAAGGTAAAATGGATTCAATCTTACGATTTGCACCCGTTGGTATATCAACTTTACTTAGCACTACGTCACTAGCTGAAACTAAAACGATAGTCGACCGCTGATCTGCGTATGTACTCAGTTGTTCAAGTTGATCCCAACCGAATACTTCACCACTTGCGATCACTTCTTGTTGTACCGAAGACCACACCAACCAAGGAATACTGGCTTCTTTTTGACTACTCAGCCGAACGGTCAGAAACTCGCTCACTGATCCCTCCAAAGCGACGGCGAATTACCATTGCATTTTTACGATTATCACTATAGAACAGGCTGCGAATACGAACTCGCGCCTCTTCCACTAAAACTTGTGCGTCAAGCTCAAAATATTGGCTATCAACGGTTAAGTAGCCTTTTGCTTGATCCGTTACTGATGTGCCTGTCGCAGCAATTTGCGATTCTGATAAGAAGGATTCAACACTTCCCCATCCGTCAAACGGACGATTTTCCAATACCGCCTTAGCACTGGATTCAGACAAATTAGGGCTGAACATTGCAGCGAGTAATTTAGCTTGTTGTGGATCCAATGTATTAACATTCAACCGCCAGTCATCTGTTGGCAGAGCACAAACATATGGCGCAATTTTAGTCATCACATCGCCACTCATTTGCTGAACAGAACGCAACTCGCTACTATCTGCAAGTAAGGTGTTAGCTGCCATATAGGCAGGGGACATCGATTCATAGTAGCTGTCTTCCAGACCATACGTTGTCTGAACTCTGTCATTACTATCAATGTATTCCAATGTAGAATCGGCAATCACTTCTGCTTGGTAGTTTTCGACTTCAAGCTCTTCTAACAGGGTTTGCCAAACATTAAGCAGATACGGCTTACTGGTACTGCTGCTGACCTCAACCCCGCTTAATACGTTGATATTAAAACACGCTTGTTTATCAGTAATCTTGCCGCTAAGTTGTCCATAATCAAGCGGATAGACTTGTTCTTTTAATGCCCACGCTTGGCTAAGATTGATCGTGTCGCTGTCTTTGTAACTCTGCTCAATTGCTACCTTGGCCAATCCTTCGACACCAACACTATACCAATACGCTTGCTGGTAATTAACTTGATGCTGAGCTCGCTGAAAATGAGTGAACATACGAGCAGACATTGTCGCTGCGATAGATACCATAATCGCTAAAATCAACAGCACCACGATCAATGCAACACCATGTTGACGAGGTAAGGCGCTACGAATCACTATCATCACCTCCGCCTTGAACCATCCCCCCGGCAACTAAGTAGATACGTTCGATATCTCCATAATCTTTTAGCGTTAACTTAACAGCAACCGCATTAGGTAACTGTAGGTTTTTGTCCCAAGATTCACTCCACTTACCTTCAAAATAAAAGCGCATACTCCAACTGTCGACCTGAGTGAGTAATGGTGTTACTAACCCATCTTGGTCAATAGAGGTGTCGGGATACTGCCACCATACTCTTTCAAGCACTCCATCTCGAATTCGATATGCAACTTTGGTTATCTCCCCCCGAGGGAACTGTTGCTGAGGGTTATGCCAACCTAAACGAGTAAAAACAACACCGTATTGTTCCGAATCAAGCAACCCATCTTGCCAAATTAAAAACTGCTTGCTTGGCTCGCCACCTTGAGTGCGAAACTGACGCGCAGCAATCTGTCGAAAATCGGCATCCAGCAAAACAAAAGCACGATTAATTTCAGTTAAGCGAGCAGTACGCTCTAAAGATACCTCGTTGCTACGTTGCACCTGATGTAACACTTGATACGCAGCAACGCTTAAACTAGCAAAAATAGCGATAGCCACTAATACTTCTATCAGTGTAAAGCCTTGTGCTGCCTTTCTATTGAGCGACATAGCTTCTTACCGTAATGACAGGACTGCTCTTTTCTTCTGCTGATACACTGACATCAAATGCTTTCAAATACCCATTCGCAGTCTTAATCGGAATGACTTTCCAATACCAGGTGTGCCCAGCCAAAGATTCAGTTCCTTTTTTCTCTTTTAAGTCATCCGGAGCAAGCATCGCCAAAGCCATTTGGTTATCAACCACCATGGCTGCAAACGCCTTTTCTTCTAAGTAGTTAATTGTATTTATATGTTGGCTAACTGAACGAATGACACTTACAGCAGCGGTAGCAAAAATAGCTAAAGCAACTAACACCTCAAGCAGTGTAAAGCCTTTATACCTCTTCATCTTGCTCTCCGGGTGCCAATAATTGGATTTGGCCATTATCTTTTACGACCACTCTCCAACTCTGTTCTAACTGATCTTTTAGCGGATGAATACTCAGCATCACCGGAGTCACTTCACCACTAGACAAAATGAATATCTGGGGCGGTTTCTGCTGCTTTTTCTCCTCTTGATCAGCAAACATATCCTCATCAAATAAAGAACCGGGTTCAAATAATCTGTCATCGTTACCCCAAGTGTTGCCACCGAGTTGAAAATCGATTTTTAGATCTGAGGGAACTTCAATTTCTGCATTAAACTGAGGCTTTTCTAGTATCTGCCACCCTTCAGCAGTGAGCGTTAGAAAAAGCAGACGGTTTTTATCCTGATCGACTCGCAAGCCGAAATCTTGGCCACTCAATATTGCTTCTTCGTTAATCAGTTGAATGCGCTGATATAAGCTTTGGACGACCAGCTTCGATTCATCTTTTTGTGAAATGGGAAAAGCAGCAATTACCGCTACCGCACTGAGAGAAAGCAGTACGAGTACCAGTAAAATTTCCAGCAATGTGAAACCTTGAGTTCGCTTCATCGAATAAAAGTGGGGGCATCCGCCCCCAGTCCCACTTATCGTGATTATTATTGGAAATCTTGTATGTTCCAGTTACCGATATCGGCACTAGAACCTTCACCGCCTTCCTGACCATCAGCACCGAAAGAGAAAATATCTACAGTGCCATTATCGCCAGGGCTTAGGTATTGGTAATCGTTGCCCCAAGCATCTTTCGGTAAACGACGAATATAGCCACCATCACGATAATTACGTGGTTCTGGATTTGAAGGCTTGGTCACAAGAGCTTGCAAACCTTGGTCTGTGGTTGGGTAAACACTATTATCCAACTTATACATATCGAGAGCATTTTCCAAAGCCACGATATCTGTTACAGCTTTTTGTTGGTCAGCTTTCTCTTTGTTTCCCATCAAGTTAGGGACTACAAAACTGGCTAAAATACCCAAAATTACGATAACAACCATGACTTCTAACAAGGTGAAGCCGGACTGATTTTTACTACGTTTGTTCATTTTTGCTCCATTTGCAAAAGTCGATAAATGATATTTCGTCAAAATAATAACGTGAACAGACAGCACAAAGTGCTATCTAGACATCAAATTATTCATTTCCAAAATTGGCATCAAAGTAGCCATAACAATAAACAGTACCATCCCTGCCATAACCGCAATCAGTGCTGGGGTAAAAATACCCAACGCGATGTTTATGGTTGATTCAAAGTTGGTGTCTTGGTTATCTGCCGCTCGAGTGAGCATATTTTCAAGTTCACCACTTTGTTCACCACTGGCGATCATATGTAGCATCATAGGTGGGAAAAGTTTCGTTTCCGTTAGGGCCTTTCTCAGGCTAACCCCTTCCCTCACATTATCTGCTGCAATGCGGATTTGTTGTTTAGCATATTGATTGGACATAACATCCACAGCGATTCCCATTCCATCTAGGATTGGAATCGCACTCGACGCACAGATTGACAACGTGCGGGCAAAACGTGATGCATTAAGACCTCGGACAATTTTACCAATCAGTGGTAAATACATCAGTTTATAATCCCACTTGAGCCGAATATCCGGTTTGCGTAGTGCCCACTTGACTAGATAAATTAGGGCAACCATTACAACCAGAAGTTGCAGTCCCCAATGTTGGACAAACTCACTCGAAGACAACAAAAACTGGGTCGACGCTGGTAGTTGTTGGCTCATTTGCACAAATTGTCCAACAATTTTAGGCACTACAGCAGCGAGCAGAAATGCAACGATACCCACCGCAAAAACAACTAAAACAATAGGGTAAATCATCGCTTGCAAAAGTTTAGACTGCATTTTTTGTCGATTCTCAGCGTAGTCCGCCAATCGCTCAAGGATGGAATCTAAATGTCCGGATTTTTCGCCTGCCGATACCATCGAACGAAACAGATCATCAAATACATGCGGATAGTCACCAAAACTGTCGGCTAATGTATGCCCTTCGGTGACCTTAGCTCGTACGGCCGCTAACATATTACGAATATGAGGCTTTTCTGCCTGTTCAGAAACAGCGGTTAAACACTCGTCTAATGGCATTCCCGATTGAACCAATGTCGACAACTGGCGAGTAATCAGCGCTAAATCACTGGTGCTGATCCCACGGCCGAAAGAAAACGAGGAAGAACCTTTTTTAGTCGATTTTGACTTAGTCTCAATCACTTCTAAAGGAACGAGTCCTTGCTCTTTCAATCGTAAACGAGCTTGACGCGCACTATCCGCTTCAATGACACCTGTTTTATTTTTCCCTTTTGTATCCAGAACCTTATATTCGAATGCTGCCATTATGACTCCTTCGTCACGCGCATCACTTCTTCAAGAGAAGTGATTCCTTGCAGCACTTTGTCTAAACCATCCTGACGAATGCTCGGCGTATATTCACGAACATATTTCTCAATAGCCTGCTCTCCGGCTTCATCATGAATCAGAGATTGAACGGTTTCATCCACTAGCAACAACTCATGGATCCCTGTACGTCCTCGGTAACCTTTTTGGTTACAACATTCACATCCAACGGGACGATAGAGTGTAAGAGGTTGCTTTTTCTTCACCCCTAACAGTTTTTTCTGAGAGTCATCCGCTTCATATGCTTCTTTACAATCTGAACATAATGTTCGAACAAGACGCTGTGCTAATACCCCCAGCAAAGAAGAAGAAAGCAAAAATGGTTCGATCCCCATATCCCGCAGACGTGTTACCGCACCAATCGCAGTGTTAGTATGCAGTGTAGATATCACTAGGTGCCCCGTTAGAGAAGCTTGTACCGCAATTTGTGCTGTTTCTAAATCACGAACTTCTCCGACCATAACCACATCAGGGTCTTGGCGTAGAATGGCTCGTAGCCCACGCGCGAACGTCATATCGACTTTAGGGTTGACCTGAGTCTGACCAATACCATCAACGTCAAACTCAATTGGGTCTTCTACCGTTAAAATATTACGCTCATTACTATTAATTTCTTGCAGGCCCGCATATAGCGTGGTGGATTTACCAGAACCAGTAGGCCCAGTAACAAGTAGAATACCGTGCGGCCGTTCAATCAAATGACGGAAATTATCTTGGATACTTTCTGTCATTCCTAAACTATGTAAGTCGAGGCGAGTAGCATTCTTGTCCAGCAAACGCATTACTACACGTTCACCATGTGATGATGGCATAGTTGAAACACGAACATCGACAGCGCGACCACCAATTCGAAGAGAGATACGACCATCTTGCGGCACTCGCTTCTCAGCGATATCGAGTTTAGCCATAACTTTGACACGAGAAACAAGCAATGGAGCCAGTTTACGGCTTGGGCTTAACACATCACGTAGCACACCATCAACACGGAAACGGATTGATAATGTTTTCTCAAATGTTTCGATATGAATATCTGATGCACCTTCCTTGATAGCTTCACTTAACATGGCATTTATCAATTTAATGATCGGAGCATCATCATCGGATTCTAGCAGGTCTTCACTTTGAGGAAGCTCTTCCGCCAGTGAGAAAAAGTCGTCGTTATCGGCACCAATATCTTCCATCAACTGACGCGCTTCAGAAGAATCTCTTTGATAAACCTGAGTAAGTTTACTCTCAAAATCACCTTCACTCACTTCAACTAAGTGGAAAGAGCTTTGCAAGACTCGTTTAGCTTCAGCCAAAGCAATAATAGAAATTGGGGCAACATAATAAACGGTTGCCTCCGTTAAACTGTTATTCCATTCCAGTACGACTTTAAATCGATTGGCAAAGCTAAACGGCAATCTACGGACTATCGGCGCCACAACATCTGTCATTGAACCGCTTCCATTTGATCAATAAAGGCTTGAACCTCAGGCGGATATCGGCGGTCTTCGCCAAACTTTGGCAGTACAGGGATATTGTCATTATCCATTAACTTAAGACCTTGCTCTGCTTTGAATAGTTGCTCCGCACGAATATAGTTATATTTACGTTGGGTAATACCATCAGCTGTCATACCATCACGGATGATCGTCGGCTTGATAAATACCATCAAGTTTTTCTTTTCCACTTGAGTACTGGTAGATTTAAATAGATGCCCCAGAATAGGAATGTCGCCTAGAAATGGAACTTTAGATTCGCTTTCCATTGCTCTTTCGTCAATCAAACCACCTAGCACTAACATTTGCCCATCTTGAACCATTACAGATGTATTGAGCTGACGTTTGGCAAAACGGACATCCACAGCACCATTAGCACCTAACACGTTAGAAACTTCCTGTTCAATTTTGAGCTGAACTGAGTCACCTTCGTTAATTTGCGGTACGACTTTCAACTTAATACCCACTTCTTTACGATCAACCGTTTGGAATGGGTTCTCATTGTTTGAACCTGCAGCAGAACCAGTAATAACTGGAACTTCTTCACCAACAATAAAAGAAGCTTCACCGTTATCCATAACAGTAATACTTGGCGAAGAAAGAATATTCGAATTTGAATCTGTAGAGACTGCACTAATCAGCGCTGTCCAATCGCCCATCATAATGCTAACTGCAGCACCGTTGATGCCGGAAAGCGCTGATGCAAGCGTACTGTAGTCACCAGATTCAGTTACATCATAAGGTACACGGTTACCATCAGAGTTATAATAATATTCTGTGCTTGTGCTTTCTTTGGCTTCTTCTAAACCAACCATCACTTGGCCGATTGAAGCACCAGTATTACTATATTGAATAACCGAGCCACTTTCTAACGAACCCCATTGAACACCAAGGTTAATACCATCGCCTTCTGACATTTCAACAATTAAAGCTTCAATCAATACTTGCGCGCGACGGATATCTAACTGTGCAATGACATCTAACATCGCACTCATGATGTCTTGTGGCGCGGTTATTACCAAAGCATTCGTTCCAGCATGGGCTGTGATCATAATGTCATTGTTAGTGCTGCTGGCACCACCCGCACTTTTCTGACCGTTCTGACTTTTGGCTTGCAAGTTTTGCGATACGCCTTTAAGCACATCCACCAACTCTTCCGCTTTTGCGTATTTCAGGTAAACAACTCGGTTATTACCTTTAGTCGCCATTTCAACATCAAGTTGTCTAATCAGATTCTTAAGACGCTTGCGCACCTTTGGTTCGCCTGAAATCAAAATCGAGTTAGTACGCTCATCTGCAACAAGATTCGGCTGTAATGTAGCTGGAGTATTCTTTGCGTCAGAAGTCTTATTCAGAGCCTCAACAATACGCACCATTTCTGCCGCCGACGCATTCTTTAACTCAACGAGCTCAATATCTTTGTCACCCGCCTGATCCACTCGATGAACAATTTCAGCCAAGCGGTTCACTACCGCCGCGCGACCAGTGATCAAAATGATGTTTGCGGGGTCATAATGAACAACGTTACCTGCACCAGCGTTATCTATTAATTGACGTAACAGGGGAGATAACTCTCTTACCGACACGTTTTTAACGGCCACTACCTGAGTAACAACTTTATCACCAGAGGCTCTGTCATCATCACCCAACACTGGAATTGGTGAGGTCTTAGCATCTTTTGCTTTAACGACTTTAAGTACGTTGTTATCCATTTCAATAACGGCAAATCCGTACACTTCAAGCACATTTAGAAAGAAGCTATAGTACTGCTCATCATTCAGAGTGTCGTAACTGCGCACATCAATTTTACCTCGCACTGATGGATCAACAATGATCGTTTTCTCAAGGTTGCGGCCAACAATATTGACGAACTCTTGGATATCAGTGCCTTTAAAACTTGCGCTAAACTCGCTGGCTAATACCAGTGGTGAAACTAATAAACTGCCGGTAATTAACCATGTGCTTTTTTTAAGCCAATGCTTCACAAATACTCCCTAAGCTGAAGCTGGTGCATCAGATTTAAAATTGTATGTAAATGTCATATTGTTGCCCATCGCGTAATACGCTTAAATTGATCTCAGTCATTTCCGACATACCTGAAGCCAACTTACTCATTACATCAGGTTCGGTGAGGTCAAGACCATTAAATTCCGTGGCGATATCACCACTTTGTAAACCCACTGAATCAAATAATATCGAATCTTTCCCAGGGCTCACGCGATAACCTACTATGTTATCTTCCTCTTTCACTTGAGATAATCGAACATATTGGAAAATTTCTTGAGGATTATTCAGAATTGATGCTCGGATTGCATCCAATTTATCTTCATTATTATTGTCATTATTATCTTCTTGCTGGTTATTTTGTTTTGCCTGAGGACGACGCGGAGCGGTTCTTACAGCATTAGAACTTAGCTCAATATTTTCAGCCCCTTCCAACATTAACGTTTCGTCACGACCAGAGTTATCAATGATCACGCGATCAAGTAATACCGCTTTGAGTTTAGCTTTAGTGCCTTCAATAGACTCATTGATACCGTAAGTCGCTTGCACATTTCGATTAGCAATAACCGCCAGATTTTTATTGGCGTCACTACTTGCCACAACACCGACCAGAACCAAATTTAATTTGGTTTTTGGAGCATCAATAACTTGCTCAACAATGGCTACGGGCTCAACAGATTCTGAATACTGACCAAATAAAATACCCTGATGTAACGCGCTTAAATCTAATGACTTCGCTTTAGACACATTAACACCAGAGACTGCACTCGAGCGCAGCGCTATCACTGGTTCATCTTCTAACAGCCAGATCATTTTGCCCATGATCCACGCTGAAGCTGATAGCATAATAAGAGTGAGAAGGAGACTAAGTGTCTTCTGCCATTGATATAATTTTTTTAGCATCTGAATTGACCGTCTCGTCGAAAATAAAACTGCTTTAACTTCATTATTCGCCGCCAATATATCCTTAGTTCATTCTTACTTTTTTCAACTGTAATACTAACTGACTCGTTAATATAGGGGTCGAAAATTATAGCATCAAACAATATGGAATGTTTTTTTCTAATTATTAAAATGTCGGTTCGGTTGAAAATATGCCATTTAAGCGCCATTGTAATTCCCATAAAAGAGTCATACACAGATTAGAGAGCGATAAGCACAATGAGTTCCGCTAATTCCATGAAAGAAGAGGTTAGGCTCGATAAATGGCTTTGGGCTGCCAGATTTTACAAAACTCGTTCTGTTGCACGAGATATGGTCGATGGTGGCAAAGTTCATTATAATGGCCAACGATCAAAGCCAAGTAAGATTGTCGAGCTTGGTGCGGTAATTACTCTGCGCCAAGGTCAAGAAGAGAAAACTGTTATCATTAACAGGATATCGGATCAAAGGCGTGGTGCACCGGAAGCGCAAACCCTCTATTCAGAGACGCTTGAGAGTATAGAAAAACGTGAGCGTCATGCGTTAGCACGCAAGTTAAATGCCCACAACCCAAGTCCAGATCGCCGCCCAGATAAAAAACAGCGTCGAGATCTTCTAAAATTTAAACATCAGTAAATAGCCGGATTATTCCTTATGACTACAAGCGCAAAGGCGACCAACGTATTAAATCGCTACCTATTTGAAGACTTATCAGTACGCGGTGAGCTAGTACAGCTAGACAAAGCGTACCAACAGATCATCACTAGCAAGGAATACCCAGCGCCAATTCAAACGTTATTGGGCGAGCTACTAGTGGCCACGACCCTATTAACGGCTACACTTAAGTTTGAAGGTTCTATTACCATGCAATTGCAAGGAAACGGTCCTGTATCCTTAGCGGTTATCAATGGCGACAACAACCAACGTATTCGTGGTGTAGCTCGCTGGGAAGGTGACATTGCCGATGACGCAGGCTTGCACGATTTAATGGGTAAAGGTCATTTAGTAATTACCATCGAGCCGAAAAAAGGCGAACGCTACCAAGGAGTGGTAGGGCTAGAAGGTAACAATATTGCTCAAGTAATTGAAAACTATTTCTTACGCTCTGAACAACTAAAAACCCGTTTATGGATTCGTACTGGTGAACACGAAGGCAAACCGCATGCAGCAGGCATGCTACTGCAAATTGTTCCAGATGGTACAGGTTCGCCTGAAGATTTTGAACACTTAGAGCAACTAACCAACACAGTGAAAAACGAAGAACTTTTCACTCTTGAAGCAAACGAGCTGCTGTACCGCCTATACAACCAAGAACAAGTAAAACTGTTTGAACCTCAAGATGTTGAGTTTCTATGTGGCTGTTCTCGTGATCGTAGTGGTGCAGCAATTGTGACTGTCTCTCGCGATGAAATAAACGACATTTTAGCAGAGGAAGGATCGGTTTCTTTACATTGTGATTACTGCGGCACAACATATTCTTTCGATTCAGCACAAGTCGCTGAGCTATATTCTCAAGCACAAAGTGACACCAAAACACTGCATTAATTCACTAGAATTAACAAGCACGTAATCTTTGCACAAGAGCCAGCATAAAGCTGGCTTTTTTTGTGATCACAACCCAATAAAAACAAGGCTTGAAACCACCGTACGGCATACTTAATTTCTAGTCATTATTAATGATTTTCTCTGGTATCTGCCTTCAACTACAAGATAAAATACTCAGGCTAATATATGTGACGAGTCACCTAAAACCACAGGAAAGAAGTGGATGTTTTTTGAACTATCTCCCTGTTTTCTCCCAGACCCGTTGTTAGCATGGTTAGCAGATAACAATTAAAAACATTATTACAAAATCCCTACAAAAATCCTTATAAGGAGCACCTATGACCGTTATGGAACATACAAAGGCTGCACAATTAGACCTAACCCAATACGGAATAACCAACGTAACTGAAGTGATACATAACCCAAGTTACGAAACGTTATTCGCTGAAGAAACGCGCTCAGACCTAGAAGGCTACGAAAAAGGCGTAGTCACTGAACTGGGAGCAGTAGCAGTAGACACTGGCATCTTTACTGGTCGCTCACCTAAAGATAAGTTTATCGTTAAAGATGACACCACCCGTGACACCCTATGGTGGACATCTGAGAAAGCAAAAAACGATAACAAACCAATCAGCCAAGAAATTTGGAACGACTTGAAAGCTCAAGTGAACAAACAACTTTCTGGCAAACGTCTGTTTGTATTCGACGGTTATTGTGGCGCTAACGCTGATACGCGTTTATGTGTGCGCTTTATTACTGAAGTAGCTTGGCAAGCTCACTTCGTTAAAAATATGTTTATCCGCCCAAGCGATGAAGAATTAGCGAATTTCAAACCTGATTTTGTCGTTATGAACGGTGCTAAATGCATCAATACCAAGTGGCAAGAGCATGGTTTGAACTCTGAAAACTTCACCGTATTTAACCTAACTGAAAAAATGCAGCTTATCGGCGGTACTTGGTACGGCGGTGAGATGAAGAAAGGTATGTTCGCAATGATGAACTATTTCCTTCCTCTTCAAGGTATTGCGTCTATGCACTGTTCAGCGAACATGAGTAAAGACGGCGACGTTGCTATTTTCTTTGGCCTATCTGGTACAGGTAAAACCACACTTTCTACCGATCCAAAACGCGCACTGATTGGTGATGACGAACACGGTTGGGATGATGACGGTGTATTTAACTTTGAAGGTGGCTGTTACGCGAAAACGATCAAGCTCTCTAAAGAAGCTGAGCCTGATATCTACAACGCTATTCGCCGTGACGCACTACTAGAAAACGTCACTGTACGTGGTGATGGATCTATCGATTTCGATGACGGTTCAAAAACAGAAAATACCCGTGTTTCTTACCCTATCTATCATATCGATAATATTGTTAAGCCTATTTCAAAAGGCGGTCATGCCAACAAAGTGATCTTCTTGTCTGCCGATGCCTTTGGTGTTCTACCTCCTGTGTCTAAGTTGACTCCTGAACAAACCAAATACCACTTCCTGTCTGGCTTCACTGCAAAACTTGCAGGTACTGAACGTGGTATTACCGAACCTACACCAACCTTCTCTGCATGTTTTGGCGCAGCGTTCCTAACGCTACACCCAACTCAATATGCAGAAGTGTTGGTAAAACGTATGGAAGCCGTTGGCGCTGAAGCTTACCTAGTGAATACGGGTTGGAACGGTTCAGGCAAACGTATCTCGATTCAAGATACTCGCGGTATTATTGATGCGATTCTGGATGGCTCGATTGAAGAAGCGAAAACAAAACACGTTCCTATCTTCAACTTAGAAATCCCAACAGCACTACCAGGTGTTGATCCTTCAATTCTTGACCCACGTGATACTTACGTTGACCCACTACAATGGGAAAGCAAAGCGAAAGACCTTGCGACTCGCTTCATCAACAACTTCGACAAGTACACGGATAACGCAGAAGGTAAAGCTCTAGTTGCAGCAGGTCCACAACTAGACTAAAGCAGACATCTTAGCGTTTAACGTCAAAAAAACTAGCAAGCCCCTATATTTAGGGGCTTTTTTGTTGAAGCAAATTGATATTTGATCAAAGCTGTTAGCTTGTCCGTTTAGCCGATACGAAACCATGAAGAAGCTGTTAGCACTAGGGATTGGAGTTATAGCCATACTACTCACGTTAACGTTGGTAGTATTTGGTGTTATGCACACCCGCTATTTCACGCCTTCAGCTCAATGGCTAACTCAACAATTGTGGCCCCAAAAACTCTCATTCTCTAAACTTGAGTATGAGTATCCGACGCATTTCACCTTACATAACGTCAGTATAGAAACGGATGAACAGCCGATCTCTTTTTCCAAAGTTGATATTTGGTTAAACGAAAAACTGATAAAACAAGACAAGTTGGTCATCGATAGTCTATTACTCGATGGCGCTAACTTTTCCCAAGGTTTACCCGCGTCAAACTTCCTCCATTACTTGCAACTAAATCAACTGGCTCTACACAATGTGGATTTTTCACAACAAGGGCTTATTGCTCGTGGAGTTAATCTTCAGGTCAAGCATCCGCAATGGAAAGATACCGAGCAATTGCTGCCCTATGGAGAACTTCAACTTTCTGCTGACCAGTTTTACTGGAATGGAGAAGCTTTTGATAAAATTCTGATTGATGCGGATTATAAACCTTCAGACAGCACGGTGTATGGCGCCTCATTCAAATGGCAAGGAGGCGACTTTTCAGGTCAGGCAGAACAGTTGGCTTCAGGGTGGTCACTAATTAATACGACCATCAACCATCTAGATCTACCTGAATCATTAAGCAGCACAACGGATGAACTACAACAGCAAGCGCTTAAATACATAACCCACATTAACAGTTTAGATATTCTTAACAGCCAATTGACGATAGCCGGATTGAGATTAGAGAATTTTGCCGCGTCTTTGGAAAATTTATCTCTGACTCATTCAATATGGCAACAGGATCAAGGTTACTTGTCATTAAATGCCGATACCATTTTATGGAAAAACACCCAATGGATTGAACCTAGCATCAAGCTTGATTTTTCTGACCAAACCATTGCTATCAGCGACTTTTCAACAGAAGTATTGCAAGGTAGCGTACAACTATCAGGAACAGTGACACCGAGCAGCCTTCATTTAAAGGAACTTAACGTCCACGGTATAAAATGGTTTGGTGAATCTCAGCAAGATCTCGCTTGGTTAGATGAAAAATGGCCGCAGTTTGATGAACTGGTCATAGAACAATTAAACATCAACAACCTGCAGCTTATTCAGTTGTACAACAAACCATTTTGGCAACTATCCGGCTTAACGATTGAAGGATCGAACACTCAATTGATTAAAGACAACCGATTGGGATTATGGAATGGTGATGTCGTTATCAATGCTAACAGCGCCAGTATAGGCAATATTGTTAGCAGCCAAGGCCTAATTGATATGCGAAGTGAGCAAGGGGTCTGGCAGCTTAATAAAGCATTTATACCACTTGAACAGGGTTATCTTGAAGCGAATGCAAGCTGGGATTTCACCAAAGCGAGCTCGCCCTGGTCTCTGACTGCACATGCTGATGGTCTACCGTTTTCCGTTATGAATTACTTTGTCCAACTGCCAGTTAAGATTGATGCTACTACGGAATTCGACGTTAATGCAGAAGGGTTGGCAGGAGACTATTCTATGCTTGCACACTCTATTTCAGGAGAGCTTAATGGTAGCATGCGCGAAGGCATTATGATGATCGAAAGCCCTGAGTCTTTAGTCGTACAACCCTTTGAAATTGAGAACTTTAACTTGATAGCAGACAGAGGACGAATCCATCTTGCTAAGACCGCTTTGAAAGGTTCTGGATTGGAAGCTGATATCACTGCCCAACTTGATTTGGTTTCACCTCAAGAGGGGCAGTTTAAGCTCAATGTTGCTCAAGGTTGTGAGAACGTGAGTTATGACTTGCAAAACAATAAACAAGAGTTTCAGCCTTGTCCTAAATAAAGCTTGTGCTTTAATTCGCACCGGCCTTT
The DNA here is from genome assembly GCF_011064285.1 of Vibrio ziniensis. Taxonomy (NCBI): domain Bacteria; kingdom Pseudomonadati; phylum Pseudomonadota; class Gammaproteobacteria; order Vibrionales; family Vibrionaceae; genus Vibrio; species Vibrio ziniensis. The sequence goes on along the minus strand of NZ_CP049331.1, from coordinate 151,504 downwards.
TTTAGGATCTCTTGGTAATTGGGAATCAGCATATAGGTTCCAACAAAGGCCACAGCCTCAACATCACCACTCGATATGGTCACATTCACCACAATTCGCGCTTTACGGCCAGATGCTAAACGATCCAAGTCGCCACTAATTCCATCTAAGGATGTCGATGCAACAGGGTTATGAACTACTGGGTGGCGATAACGAATACTGCTGTCCACCAACACTATATCACCTTCTAAACCACGCTCACGCATCAATAACCACGCCATCCCCCAACCAGTTAACGTGGCTAGAGTGAATGCAGAACCGGCAAACATAGTATTATGTGGGTTCAGGTTCGGATTTATTTGCGCACAGCACTGAAATTGATACCCCGTATACTGCTGAATCTTGATACCCATTTTATCACTGATTGGAATTTGGGTTGCCCAGCGTTCCTGAAGTTCCGTACACCACTCTGGTTTACGTAACACATTTGCCATGGGATCCAGTTGCTTCACCATCTGTTGGTGACGAACAGGTCCACGTTCATCGTTCAGTTCACCACGACGCTCAAAACCATTTTTTTCATAAAATGAAATCGCATCTTCACGAGCATTACAGACAAGACGTTTCGCCCCTTCCTGACGGGCTAATGACTCCAATGCAACCAAGACCAACGATCCCATGCCTTTACTTCGGCGAGTCGCTTTTACCGCCATATAACGAATTTGGCCTTCACTGTCAGGCGTAATGTATAGGCGACCTATAGCGATGGGCCTTCCTCTACCATCGACAATCATGCGATGATGGCTCATGGGATCATATTCATCGCGTTCTGAACCAATAGGCATTCGCCAAGGTTCACGCAACATCTGCCAGCGGAAGTGGTAATACTTATTGAGCTGATTATCCGTAGTCGGCGTAATAAGTTTAAACATAGATTCCGTTCCTAAAATTTATACCTGCAACCAGAACGTTACAGGCCCATCATTGACCAGTGAAACTTTCATGTCTGCCGCAAAGCGTCCTCGCTCAGTTGGCAATACAGCCTCACATAGATCAGAAAAATAATTATACAGACGCTCAGCATCTTGTGGATGAGCACCACGAGAAAATCCCGCTCGTGTCCCTTTTTTTGTATCAGCAGGCAGTGTAAATTGAGACACAACCAACACTCTGCCTCCCACATCTTTTACACTTAAATTCATTTTGCCTGCTTGGTCTTCAAAGACTCGATAAGAGGTCACGCGCTCCATTAAACGCTTAGCTTTCGCTTCATCGTCTTCACGCTCAACTCCTAACAATACCAATAAACCTTTTTCGATTTGACCGACTACTTCACCGTCGACGCGTACTGCAGCTTCACTTACTCGTTGAATCAACGCTATCACTGGAATTTTCTTCCTTATCACTATTTGAAAGGGAACCTGAGTCTATCACGTCTTTTTCCTCACTCCAGCATTCACGCTCGCCTAACGCAGCCGTCACTTCTGCCCCAATCAATACGATCACCCAGCACAAATATATCCAGACGAACAAAATTGGTATTGCCGCCAGCGCTCCATAAATTAGCTGGTAAGAAGGGAAATGAGTGATGTAAACAGCAAACGCCTTTTTACTTAGCTCAAACAGAACAGCGGCCACCAGCGCGCCAGCAAGAGAATGATAAATATAGACCTTTTTATTCGGAACTAATAAGTACAGCCCCGAAAAAGCGAAAAATGAAAGTAAGAACGGAAGCCAACGCAAGAACAGGGTATAAACGCCAACCATAGCCTCACTATTGATGATTTTTAGCGAAGTGATATATGACGTCATCGCAATACTTGCACCTAATAACAGTGGTCCAAGCGTCAATATCATCCAATACATTGAAAACGAGAAAACCACCCGGCGTTTGTTCTTCACCCGCCATATGTAGTTCAGATTCTTATCAATATTAGAAATAAGCATCAGTGCTGCAACAAACAAAAACACACCACCGACAGCCGTCATTTTTGCAGTGTTGGCGATGAACTCAGATAAAGCAGTGCGCACAGCTAAACCCGCAGCGGGAACAAAATGCTCTATCACAAAATCTTGAAGCACCTCCCCCACATTAGAGAAGATCTCAAAAGATGACATGATAGCGAGTGATACAGTGAACATCGGTACAATAGAGAGCAAAGTGATATAAGCCAGATACCCTGCATTGACATTCACTCTGTCATGTTTGACTCTCAAAAACAGATAGCGACTAAACGCAAATATCTGTTTGGCAAAGTACGATAAGTTCAACATTCTCTCCTAGACCGGGAAATTACACACTCTTCATTTTAAGCGATGAAGTAAAAATTTGCTTAACCTATTGATTCATTATTAATTTGCAAAGTTTTTTTTGCATTAAAAGCCGTAAAAACAAAAAGCCCCGAACTATTGCAGGTCGGGGCTTTGGAAACGTTAGCAGTTACAGATTAATTAACTACGAGAAGCACGTTTACGGTCGTTTTCAGTCAGGTGACGTTTACGAACACGAATGCTCTCTGGTGTTACTTCTACTAGCTCGTCGTCATCGATAAACTCTAGAGCTTGCTCAAGTGTCATCGTGATTGGTGTAGTAAGCACCTGCGCTTCATCCGTACCTGATGCACGCATGTTAGTTAGCTGTTTACCTTTAAGAGGGTTTACTGTCAGGTCGTTGTCACGGCTGTGAATACCGATAACCATACCTTCGTAAACTTCCACACCATGGCCGATAAATAAACGACCACGATCTTGCAGGTTGAACAGTGCGTTGGTCAGAGCTTTACCCGCACCGTTAGAAATCAGTACGCCGTTAACACGCTGACCAATGTCGCCACCTTTGTGTGGACCATAGTGATCAAACGTATGGTATAGAAGACCAGAACCCGAAGTCAGAGTCATGAACTCTGTTTGGAAACCAATCAGACCACGAGAAGGCATGATGAAGTCAAGACGCACACGACCTTTACCGTCTGGAGACATATCTTTCAGCTCGCCTTTACGCATGCCGATTTTCTCCATGATACCGCCTTGGTGCTCTTCTTGAACGTCGATCGTTACAGTTTCAAACGGTTCCATTAGCTGGCCGTCTTCTTCTTTCAGAATTACTTCTGGACGAGATACTGCAAGTTCAAAACCTTCACGACGCATGTTTTCAATCAGAATAGACAGGTGAAGTTCACCACGACCAGACACACGGAACTTATCAGGGTCTTCAGTTTGCTCAACACGTAACGCTACGTTGTGCACCAATTCTTTTTCAAGACGCTCTAGGATGTTACGTGAAGTAACAAACTTACCTTCTTTACCAGCAAACGGAGAGTTGTTTACCTGGAAAGTCATGGTAACGGTTGGCTCGTCAACACTCAGTGCTGGAAGTGCTTCAACTGCGTTCACATCACAGATAGTGTCAGAAATTTTAAGCTCGCCAAGGCCAGTAATAGCAACGATATCACCAGCAGTTGCTAGATCTGTTTCAGAACGTTGTAGACCTAGGTAGCCTAGAACCGTACCTACTTTACCATTACGTTTCTTACCGTTAGCACCAACAACAGTGACTTGTTGGTTTGGTTTTACTGTACCGCGAGTAACACGACCAACACCGATTACACCCACGTATGAGCTGTAATCAAGCTGAGAGATCTGCATTTGTAGTGGGCCAGTTAAATCAACTTGTGGCGGTTCTACGTTGTCAACGATAGCTTGGAACAATGGTTCCATGTTCTCGCCAGTAGTGCCTTCTTCAAGAGTAGCCCAACCGTTAAGAGCTGAAGCGTAAACAACTTGGAAATCTAACTGTTCATCAGTTGCGCCTAGGTTGTCGAATAGGTCGAACACTTGGTCCATAACCCAATCAGGACGAGCACCTGGACGGTCAATTTTGTTGATAACAACAATTGGTTTCAAACCGTGAGCAAACGCTTTTTGCGTTACGAAACGAGTTTGTGGCATAGGGCCATCAACAGCGTCAACGATCAAACATACACAGTCAACCATAGACATGATACGTTCTACTTCACCACCGAAGTCTGCGTGTCCCGGAGTATCTACGATGTTGATGCGGTAATCGTTCCAGTTAATTGCTGTGTTTTTAGCAAGAATTGTGATACCACGCTCTTTCTCGATGTCGTTCGAGTCCATGACTCGCTCTTCGATGTCACCACGTGATTCTAACGTACCAGATTGCTGGAGTAGTTTATCAACAAGGGTAGTTTTACCGTGGTCAACGTGCGCGATGATCGCGATATTTCTTAATTTATCTATCTGTGGAGTAGCCATGGAGTTTGCTTCACTTATATACACAAAATGGCCCGCCTTTACACGATGTAAAGACGTAGCCTTAAATTTGGTTCAAAAAACGGGCAATAATGTACCAGATTTTGGCGAAAAACCTAGGAATATGTGATCCATCACGCTGATTTTCACTCTATAAAGACTAGTCGTTAAACTGGTTTTAAACAAACCGTGACAAATTAAAGTTAAATATGACTAAAAAAGTGAGTGAATCATTGTGTGAATAGTGTACGCTTTGATAGAAATTGGTGCACTGCACACACGCAAGCACCATTTTGGTTCACTAAAGGATCTTTTTGGTGCAACAGAAAGCACCAAAAAAAACATAATGCGAGTAATGTATTGATATATATAGCCTAAAATGTTTGGCACGGATATCGCATGCATATGCTCAACATCGATTAAGATGAGTCTAAGCATTAATTGATGCAAGAAACTAATTTTGATTCGAGCCCAAATCGCTTTATTAACACTGGAGGTTATCCGAGATGTCAGTAGAAAACGTACTATCGCTGATTCAAGAAAACGAAGTTAAGTTTGTGGACCTACGTTTCACAGATACAAAAGGTAAAGAGCAACACATTTCGATCCCTGCTCACCAAATTGATGCAGACTTCTTCGAAGATGGCAAAATGTTCGATGGTTCATCAGTTGCTGGCTGGAAAGGTATTAATGAATCTGACATGGTGATGATGCCTGACGCTGCATCTGCTGTGCTAGACCCATTCACAGAAGAATCAACGCTAAACATCCGTTGTGACATCCTAGAACCTGCAACAATGCAAGGTTACGACCGCGACCCACGCTCTATTGCAAAACGCGCAGAAGAGTACATGCGCTCAACTGGTATCGCAGATACAGTTCTAGTTGGTCCAGAACCAGAATTCTTCCTATTTGACGATGTTAAGTTCTCAACTAACATGTCTGGTTCATTCTTCAAAATCGACGACATTGAAGCGGCATGGAACACAGGCACTGAATACGAAGATGGTAACAAAGGCCACCGTCCAGGCGTTAAAGGTGGTTACTTCCCAGTAGCTCCTGTTGATTCATCTCAAGATCTACGTTCTGCTATGTGTTTAATCATGGAAGAAATGGGTCTAGTTGTTGAAGCGCACCACCACGAAGTTGCAACTGCTGGTCAGAACGAAATCGCAACTCGTTTCAACACGCTAACAGCAAAAGCTGATGAGATCCAAATCTACAAGTACGTTGTTCACAACGTTGCTCACGCATTTGGTAAAACAGCGACTTTCATGCCTAAACCACTAGTTGGCGACAACGGTTCTGGTATGCACGTTCACCAATCTCTAGCGAAAGACGGTGTTAACCTATTCGCTGGCGACAAGTACGGCGGTCTATCTGAAACTGCTCTATTCTACATCGGCGGTATCATCAAACACGCTCGTGCACTGAACGCACTGACTAACCCATCAACTAACTCGTACAAACGTTTGGTTCCTCACTACGAAGCACCAGTTATGTTAGCTTACTCAGCTCGTAACCGTTCTGCTTCTATCCGTATCCCTGTGGTACCAAGCCCTAAAGCACGTCGTATCGAAGTTCGCTTCCCAGATCCAGCAGCAAACCCATACCTAGCGTTTGCAGCAATGTTGATGGCTGGTCTTGACGGTATCAAGAACAAGATCCACCCAGGCGAAGCGATGGATAAAGACTTGTACGATCTACCACCAGAAGAAGAAGCAGAGATTCCAAAAGTTGCAGAATCACTACAACAAGCTCTGCAATATCTAAGTGATGACCGTGAATTCCTAACTGTAGGTGGCGTATTCTCTGATGACTTCATCAACTCTTACATTGAGCTGAAGACAAAAGACGTACAACGCGTAAACGTAGCAGTTCACCCACTAGAGTTCGAACTATACTACTCAGTATAAGATCTCGCTTTAGCAATATATCAGGCTCGCCTCGCAGGCGGGCCTTTTTTATATTCAACAATGGCCTAAATCTCTCTAGCATAAATGCTCTCAATATCTGAAGAACGTTTGGAGAGTAACAACTTGATTCAGCGGTTATTGTCAGTATGCCTACTCTTTACGATGCCCTCTTTAGTTAAAGAAGCTAATCCGTGGGTTGATGGGGATAACGTAAGACCCATTTCTGACACTTATCTTACACAGCACCTTGCAAAATTCGCTCGAACTAAATCAGACTCGCCGCTCACTAAACTCCCTACGAGCCATACCAAAACACAAAAATTTGATGACGGTTCCAGAACAACCTCACCACTATCAATAAATATAATATCGCCCTCTAATGGTGAAACAATTCGAGATAATAATGGGAAAATTGAAGTCAAAATCGAGCTCAACAGAGGCTTAAATCGCTCTGAACACCTACAATTATTAATGGATGACAGACCGATTGGTGCACCAAGCACCAAAACGGTGTGGCATCTAAAAAACATCGATAGAGGTACTCATCGCTTTTCAATTCAGTCAGTTGGAAGCGGCAAGGTTATTGCATCTAGCTCTGTAGTAACGGTGTATCTACATCGGGCGTCCGTGAATTAGTCGATAACCTACTAATTAGCCTGATATCACAAAGAGTTTTTCTTTTTCTTTGCATACCGTTGCGCCATACTTGACATTTTAATGCACCATAAAGGTGCGTTGCATTATTTTGGAACACGGACAAGGAAGAAACTGTGAATGCAGAACTGAGCCACACCATTTTAAACAACGTCGTTACGGCCACTTTAATGTTGGACGAATTGTTGTGCGTCCGTTATGCAAACCCAGCGGCCGAACAACTGTTCGCTCAGAGTGCGAAACGCATTACAAATCAACCGCTTTCTAAACTGATTCAACACGCTTCAATGGATTTAGCTTTACTCACTCAACCATTGCAGAGTGGACAAAGTATTACAGACAGCGATGTGACCTTTGTTGTGGATGGCAAACCACTGATGCTCGAAGTCACCGTAAGCCCAATGTCTTGGGAAAAAGATCTGTATTTATTAGTTGAGATGCGCCGTATTGGTCAACAAAGACGTCTCACTCAAGAACTCAACCAACATGCTCAGCAACAAGCTGCTAAATTATTAGTTCGTGGGCTGGCCCACGAAATTAAAAATCCTTTAGGTGGTTTACGAGGCGCGGCACAGCTTTTAGAACGCATGTTGCCTGATCAAAGCCTGACCGAATATACCCAAATTATTATTGAACAAGCTGATCGCTTAAGAGCTTTAGTTGACCGCTTACTTGGCCCACAAAAGCCCGGTAAAAAGAAATCTGAAAATCTGCACCTTATTTTGGAAAAGGTACGTCAGCTTGTTGAACTTGAAGGTGGCCCAGAATTAGTCATTGAACGCGACTATGACCCAAGCCTACCTGACATCGTGATGGACACAGATCAAATTGAGCAAGCTTTGCTTAATATCGTCAGTAACGCAGCACAAATATTATCGAGTCAAAAACACCAACAGATAACGCTGCGAACCAGAACTGTCCATCAAGCAACGATTCAAGGCCAACGGCATAAGTTGGTGGCCAGAATTGAGATTATTGATAACGGTCCAGGCATTCCAATGGAACTGCAAGACACCTTGTTCTACCCAATGGTCAGTGGCCGTGAAGGTGGGACTGGACTTGGTTTATCAATATCTCAGAACCTGATCGACCAGCATAATGGCAAAATCGAAGTAGAAAGCTGGCCAGGTAGAACCACATTCACTATTTATTTACCCATTTAGACACATTAGCTAAAAGGCTTGCTGTTAAGGAATAAAACTATGAGTAAAGGATACGTATGGGTTGTCGATGACGACAGTTCTATCCGCTGGGTTATGGAGAAGACCCTTTCATCAGCTAATATCAAATGTGAAACCTTTTCCGATGCAGAAAGTGTTTTAATGGCATTAGAGCGCGAAACACCTGATGTATTGGTTTCCGATATTCGTATGCCAGGTATTGATGGTATCGAGTTACTTAACCAAGTACATTCGCGCTCACCAGAATTACCAGTCATCATCATGACTGCTCATTCTGATTTGGATGCGGCGGTTAACGCATATCAGAAAGGAGCATTTGAGTACCTACCTAAGCCATTTGATGTGGATGAGACGCTTACTCTTGTTGAACGTGCTATTGCACATGGTCAAGAGCAACGTAAAGAGCAGTCAAGTCAACTTGAGCAATCTTATGATTCTCCTGAGATCATTGGTGAAGCACCAGCTATGCAGGAAGTTTTCCGTGCTATCGGTCGTCTGTCTCGTTCTTCAATTTCTGTATTGATTAACGGTGAATCCGGTACAGGTAAAGAGTTGGTTGCGCATGCTTTACATCGCCACAGTCCTCGAGCGCAAAAACCTTTCATTGCTCTCAATATGGCCGCGATTCCAAAAGATCTGATTGAATCTGAGTTATTTGGTCATGAAAAAGGCGCGTTTACCGGTGCAAATAACGTTCGCCAAGGCCGTTTTGAGCAGGCAAACGGCGGTACTTTGTTCCTTGATGAAATCGGTGACATGCCACTCGACATTCAAACGCGTCTACTACGTGTTTTAGCCGATGGTCAGTTCTACCGGGTTGGTGGTCATTCTGCGATTAAAGTGGATGTACGTATCGTAGCGGCAACTCACCAAAATCTTGAGAAACTCGTCCACCAAGGCAAGTTTCGCGAAGACTTATTTCACCGTTTAAATGTAATACGTATTCAAATTCCGTCTTTACGTGAACGCCGTCAAGATATTGAAAAGCTGACTCAACATTTCCTCGCACTTGCCGCTAAAGAATTAGGTGTTGAGATGAAAACTCTTCATCCTAAAACTGTAGAAATTCTTAACCGCTTAGACTGGCCAGGCAACGTTCGCCAATTGGAGAACATGTGTCGCTGGTTAACGGTCATGGCAAGTGGTTCTGAAGTACTACCTAGTGATCTTCCATCAGAATTAATTTCAGAGAAGAAGAACGTTGACTTTGAAAATGACACCAGTTGGCAGAAACAATTGGAATCATGGGCTAAATCAGCGCTTGCATCGGGAGAAACAGAGATTCTTTCGTACGCATTACCTGAGTTCGAACGTATACTTCTAGAAGCGGCACTGCATCATACAAATGGTCATAAACAAGATGCTGCGAAAGTACTAGGCTGGGGTCGTAATACGCTTACAAGAAAACTCAAAGAGCTGTACTGATTTTTGAATCTATAAGGCATCTGATGAGCTCTTTCCAGTAAGTATAGGGATAGTGCTTGTATTAAGATCAGGGATATGCCTTTTAATAAGCAAATCAAATTGAAAACTGCTGTATTGCTACCGTTCGTGATCATTTTTTTGGTCACGTTCGGTGTGATTGCTTTTGTGCAAAAAGGCAACTACGAACAGATGGTTCAAGATATCAGTAATAAACAACTGACCTATCTCACCAACAACGTAGAACAGCGCCTCTATAATTTTCTCGAAGAACCTTTTCTCGCTAATTTAAACTTGAGCCATAACATTGGCTTCAATCGCCTTTACCAAAAAGGTAACACAAAAAAAATTGAGGACTTCTTCCATTCTAACTTTTCAGTTCTCTACCAATCTATATCGCAAATGGATGTGGTTGGATTTGGAGGCATCAATGCTGAGTATGTCGGTTTCCGAAAAGAACTCGACCATAACTACACCTTGATGGTGCAAGATCGAAGAACGCAAAATCAATTAGTCATCTATCAGAACAATACCATTAGCCGTGACATTCGCTCGGTGATAGAAAACTACGATCCGAGAATTCGTCCTTGGTATGCACCCGTCGCTGAAAGTCAGAAGCCTATGTGGTCTTCTATTTATACCAACGCCGATGAACGCCAAGAGATAACTCTTTCTTCATTAAGCCCTGTATTTCAAGACGATCAATTTGTGGGAGTTACGGTTACAGACGTTAAAATAGATACCTTTAATGCTTTTTTACGCGAGATGAAGCATCAAACAGAAGCAGATGTCTACATATTTGATGAAGAGCATCGTCTTATCGCTCATTCCAGTGCTGGCGGTGTTGTTTCTTGGGGAACTAGTTTATCTCCGAAAGGAGCTCGCCTATTAACAACCGAAAATGCTAGCCCGGTCATCAAAGCCAGCGCCCAACGCTTCAAACAGCTGAAGCCATCCGAAAATACCACGAATAAAAACTTCGTCACCTATGTCAACGCAGATCGCTATTTTAATAAAGTTACCCCTTTCAAAGATGAGTTTGGCGTGCACTGGTACATCGGAGTATCCATTTCTGAGCCGATGTTATTAGGTGAGGTACCTTATAACCAGCGTAATGCTTGGTATATCGGTCTGCTAATCAGTATATTCGGCATTGGTATCGGCTATATTGCCTTCAATCGAATTACGGCGCCTATCACGTCAACAGCTTCTGCTGCTGAGCATTTAGCCCGTGGTGATTGGACAAGCCCAATGCCTAAGTCAGGTAACATTTACGAAACGAGTTTATTGGTTCACGCTTTTAATGAGATGGCAAATAATCTCAAAGCATCATTTAAAGCATTGAGAACCCAGTTGGTGTATGACTCACTCACTAAACTCTATAGCCGTGAAGGTCTGGTTGAAAGCTGCAGTAACCTCAAGAATCTCAATGGCTGCTTATTCTTGATTGGTATTGATAAATTCAGGGACATCAACGACAGCTTAGGACACCAGCTTGCAGACCAACTGCTTATAGCGATTGCACAAAGATTGAAGAGCATTTTCGCATCCGATGCCTATATAGCGCGGATTGGTGGTGATGAATTCGCTCTATATCTGCCTTTGGTTCAGAATGAGCAAGAGATCCAAGATGAGGCTCAACGAATTCTGCAATTGTTTACAACACCCTATTCAATGCCAAATGAACCCATTGCCGTTAACGTATCTGTGGGTATCGTACATAACTTTGATTCAAGCAATATGACCGTTTGGTTGAGAAACGGCAGCATCGCGTTAAGTAATGCAAAGTTAGATTCAACGCGAATCAGCTACTATGCTCCCGAAATGGCGGGAGTCTCTCGTAAACGAACTCAGATGGTTACCTTGCTCAAAGTCGCGATAGAGAAACGGGAATTTGTACCTTTCTATCAACCTATCGTTGACTTAAATAGTGGAGAAGTATTAGGTGCAGAAGCTCTGGCTCGATGGGTTTCTCCTGAACTCGGCTTAGTCCCGCCAACCGAATTTATTCCAGTGGCGGAAGAAAGCGGTCTCATCAACACCATCGGTGAACAAATACTTGTCCAAGCGTGTATAGACACTGTCAAAGGAATAGAAGAAGGCAAATGGGCCTTCGATTTCCGTATGCACGTGAATTTGTCTGTCAGCCAACTGTCCAGTTATTTGTTCCTACCTCAACTCGAAGAGATTCTTCGAGTAACTCAATTAAGTCCAAGCAACCTTGCGCTGGAGATCACCGAATCGAAAATCGTCGATAACGACCCAATCATCTTAAATAACATGGTTGCGTTGAAGAAGTTGGGGATACATATCGCTATTGATGATTTTGGTACTGGCTATAGCTCTTTGTCTTATCTACATAAGCTGCCATTTGACTGCTTAAAAATCGATAGAGCCTTTGTTCTTCAACTCAACCAAGATCATTTGGAAGAGAGCATTGTTGCTGCCATCATTAACATGATGAAAGGCTTTAAAGTGCACCTAATCGCTGAAGGGATAGAGACTCAAGAGCAGGTTGAATTGTTACATCAGCTAAACTGTCCTCAGGGCCAAGGGTTCTTATTTAGCAAGCCAATCCCTTATCATGAATGGCCAACAAACTTAGTTAACATGAGGCAAAAAACAGCAAATTAGACCCATTTTAGCTCGAACAACTACTGACACGTGCTACATTGGTTCTTATACTTCACCCAGATAAACAATGGGAATAGATAATGATAACCAAGAACTTACCATTAACGGATTTACACCGTCATTTAGATGGCAATATACGTACCCAAACTATCTTCGATCTAGGAACAAAATTCGGCGTCAAATTACCTGCAAGTAACATTATCGATTTAACACCTTATGTACAGATCGTAGAAGCAGAACCATCTTTGGTTGCATTCTTATCAAAACTTGACTGGGGCGTAGCTGTTTTAGGCGATTTAGATGCTTGTAGAAGAGTGGCGTATGAAAACGTAGAAGATGCGCTAAATGCTCAAATTGATTACGCTGAACTGCGCTTCTCACCTTATTACATGGCAATGAAACATAGCTTACCTGTTGCAGGTGTTGTAGAAGCGGTAGTAGATGGAGTTAAAGCGGGTATCCGCGACTTTGGTATCAAAGCGAATCTTATCGGAATAATGAGCCGTACATTTGGTACAGAAGCATGTCAGCAAGAACTCAATGCAATCCTATCACAACGAGATAATATAGTTGCTGTCGACCTAGCAGGCGACGAGCTAGGTCAACCAGGTGAACTGTTTACTAACCATTTCAAACAAGTACGTAATTCAGGTTTAAACATCACTGTTCACGCTGGTGAAGCTGCTGGTCCAGAAAGCATGTGGCAAGCAATTCGAGATCTTGGTGCAACTCGTATTGGCCACGGCGTAAAAGCGATTCAAGATCCTAAGCTGATGGACTACCTAGCTGAGCATAAGATAGGCATAGAGTCTTGCATTACATCTAACATTCAAACAAGCACAGTCGAAAGCTTACAAAATCATCCTCTGAAACAATTCTTGGAACATGGTGTTCTCGCTTGTTTAAATACGGATGACCCGGCAGTAGAGGGTATTGAACTTCCACACGAGTATGAAATTGCGGCTCCTCAAGCTGGTTTATCTCAAGAACAAATCCGCCAAGCTCAAGTAAATGGCTTAGAACTAGCCTTCTTATCTGGCTTAGAAAAAGAAGAACTAAAACACAAAGCAGCTTCTAGAGCTTAAATTCAATATGTCTCTTTAAAAGCCGATGCCATTGCATCGGCTTTTTCATACTTAATATTCGCACTGTGCTCCTGCAGAGAAACAGGAGTGATACAAATAACTGAGTCTAGTCTAAAAGACGTTGAAGGCCGTATTCTTTAGAACAAAGAGTGGGAGTGAACATCACACTCAATCCTATGTACTTTTCTTCAGACGCAAAAAAGCCCCGTCATTTCTGACGAGGCTTCGCTGTCTATTTTAAAGAACGAGTGGCGGAGCGAACGGGACTTCCTATCTATCATGCGTGAGCGCGTCCCCCGGCGAAACAGACCGGCCTGCTCTTAAACAAGGAGCAACCAACTGAACTACCGCTCCGCATTGGTCACTTTGCTATAGATGCAAAAAAGCCCCGTCATTTCTGACGAGGCTTCGCTGTCTATTTTAAAGAACAAGTGGCGGAGCGGACGGGACTCCCTATTCACTATACGTGAGCGCATCCCCCGGCGAGACAGACCGGCCGCTCTTAAACAAAGAGCAACCAACTGAACTACCGCTCCGCATTGGTCACTTTGCTATAGACGCAAAAAAGCCTCGTCATTTCTGACGAGGCTTCGAAATAAGTGGCGGAGCGGACGGGACTCGAACCCGCGACCCCCGGCGTGACAGGCCGGTATTCTAACCAACTGAACTACCGCTCCGCATTGGTTAGCGCTTGGTGCTAAATTAAAGCCTGGCGATGTCCTACTCTCACATGGGGAAACCCCACACTACCATCGGCGCTAATTCGTTTCACTTCTGAGTTCGGCATGGAATCAGGTGGGTCCAAATCGCTATGGTCGCCAAGCAAATTCTTTAATTCGGAAAGCTGTTTGTGTTCTCTACACATTCAATTCTGCTCTTGCTTTGAGTCCAATCAAAACCCCTTGGGTGTTGTATGGTTAAGCCTCACGGGCAATTAGTACAGGTTAGCTCAATGCCTCACAGCACTTACACACCCTGCCTATCAACGTTCTAGTCTCGAACAACCCTTTAGGACACTTAAAGTGCCAGGGAGAACTCATCTCAGGGCTTGCTTCCCGCTTAGATGCTTTCAGCGGTTATCAATTCCGAACTTAGCTACCGGGCAATGCTACTGGCGTAACAACCCGAACACCAGAGGTTCGTCCACTCCGGTCCTCTCGTACTAGGAGCAGCCCCCTTCAATTCTCCAACGCCCACGGCAGATAGGGACCGAACTGTCTCACGACGTTCTAAACCCAGCTCGCGTACCACTTTAAATGGCGAACAGCCATACCCTTGGGACCGACTTCAGCCCCAGGATGTGATGAGCCGACATCGAGGTGCCAAACACCGCCGTCGATATGAACTCTTGGGCGGTATCAGCCTGTTATCCCCGGAGTACCTTTTATCCGTTGAGCGATGGCCCTTCCATTCAGAACCACCGGATCACTATGACCTGCTTTCGCACCTGCTCGAATTGTCATTCTCGCAGTCAAGCGGGCTTATGCCATTGCACTAACCACACGATGTCCAACCGTGTTTAGCCCACCTTCGTGCTCCTCCGTTACTCTTTGGGAGGAGACCGCCCCAGTCAAACTACCCACCAGGCACTGTCCTCGACCCGGATAACGGGTCTGAGTTAGAACATCAAACATACAAGGGTGGTATTTCAAGGACGGCTCCACACAAACTAGCGTCTGCGCTTCAAAGCCTCCCACCTATCCTACACATGTAGGTTCAATGTTCAGTGCCAAGCTGTAGTAAAGGTTCACGGGGTCTTTCCGTCTAGCCGCGGGTACACTGCATCTTCACAGCGATTTCAATTTCACTGAGTCTCGGGTGGAGACAGCGTGGCCATCATTACGCCATTCGTGCAGGTCGGAACTTACCCGACAAGGAATTTCGCTACCTTAGGACCGTTATAGTTACGGCCGCCGTTTACCGGGGCTTCGATCAAGAGCTTCGCGTTACCGCTAACCCCATCAATTAACCTTCCGGCACCGGGCAGGCGTCACACCGTATACGTCATCTTACGATTTTGCACAGTGCTGTGTTTTTAATAAACAGTTGCAGCCACCTGGTATCTGCGACTCTCATCAGCTCCATCCGCGAGGGACTTCACCGTCAAGAGCGTACCTTCTCCCGAAGTTACGGTACCATTTTGCCTAGTTCCTTCACCCGAGTTCTCTCAAGCGCCTTGGTATTCTCTACCCGACCACCTGTGTCGGTTTGGGGTACGATTCCTTACAATCTGAAGCTTAGAGGCTTTTCCTGGAAGCATGGCATCAATGACTTCACTACCGTAGTAGCTCGACATCGTGTCTCAGCCTTAAAGAGAGCCGGATTTACCTAACCCTCAAGCCTACGCACTTGAACCTGGACAACCGTCGCCAGGCCCACCTAGCCTTCTCCGTCCCCCCATCGCAATTGTAAGAAGTACGGGAATATTAACCCGTTTCCCATCGACTACGCCTTTCGGCCTCGCCTTAGGGGTCGACTCACCCTGCCCCGATTAACGTTGGACAGGAACCCTTGGTCTTCCGGCGAGGAGGTTTTTCACCCCCTTTATCGTTACTCATGTCAGCATTCGCACTTCTGATACCTCCAGCATGCTTTACAACACACCTTCAACGGCTTACAGAACGCTCCCCTACCCAATATCCTAAAGGATATTGCCGCAGCTTCGGTTTACTACTTAGCCCCGTTACATCTTCCGCGCAGGCCGACTCGACTAGTGAGCTATTACGCTTTCTTTAAATGATGGCTGCTTCTAAGCCAACATCCTAGCTGTCTGAGCCTTCCCACATCGTTTCCCA
Organism: Vibrio ziniensis; assembly: GCF_011064285.1. Taxonomy (NCBI): domain Bacteria; kingdom Pseudomonadati; phylum Pseudomonadota; class Gammaproteobacteria; order Vibrionales; family Vibrionaceae; genus Vibrio; species Vibrio ziniensis. Next base: position 135,566 of record NZ_CP049331.1, on the reverse strand, counting down.
CTTAGTAGTAATTTGGGACCTTAGCTGGCGGTCTGGGTTGTTTCCCTCTCCACGACGGACGTTAGCACCCGCCGTGTGTCTCCCGGATAGTACTTACTGGTATTCGGAGTTTGCAAAGGGTTGGTAAGTCGGGATGACCCCCTAGCCTTAACAGTGCTCTACCCCCAGTAGTATTCGTCCGAGGCGCTACCTAAATAGCTTTCGGGGAGAACCAGCTATCTCCGAGTTTGATTGGCCTTTCACCCCTAGCCACAAGTCATCCGCTAATTTTTCAACATTAGTCGGTTCGGTCCTCCAGTTGATGTTACTCAACCTTCAACCTGCCCATGGCTAGATCACTCGGTTTCGGGTCTATATCCAGAGACTAAGCGCCCAGTTAAGACTCGGTTTCCCTACGGCTCCCCTATACGGTTAACCTTGCCACTGAATATAAGTCGCTGACCCATTATACAAAAGGTACGCAGTCACCCCACGAAGAGGCTCCTACTGCTTGTACGTACACGGTTTCAGGTTCTATTTCACTCCCCTCACAGGGGTTCTTTTCGCCTTTCCCTCACGGTACTGGTTCACTATCGGTCAGTCAGGAGTATTTAGCCTTGGAGGATGGTCCCCCCATATTCAAACAGGATATCACGTGTCCCGCCTTACTCGTTTTCACTTAAAATGACATGTCGGTTACGGGGCTATCACCCTGTATCGCGGCACTTTCCAGAGCCTTCACCTGTGTCATTAAAAGCTTAAGGGCTAATCCAATTTCGCTCGCCGCTACTTTCGGAATCTCAATTGATTTCTTTTCCTCGGGGTACTTAGATGTTTCAGTTCTCCCGGTTCGCCTCATTAACCTATGTATTCAGTTAATGATACGTGCTTATGCACGTGGGTTTCCCCATTCGGAAATCGTAGACTCAAGTGGCTTTTACTGCCTAATCTACGCTTATCGCAAGTTAATACGTCCTTCATCGCCTCTGACTGCCAAGGCATCCACCGTGTACGCTTAGTCACTTAACCATACAACCCCAAGAGGTCTTTCGTATGGCAAACAACCAAGGTTTAGTTGTCTCTCATTATTTGAATGAGCGAGAGACATTTCGATTTTGCCGGACTCAAATATGAATACTTACTTATAAAGTAAGATTCCCAAGAACACTTGAATGTGTATTGGTACCTAAATCATCTCTTCATAAAAAGAAATCATCTAGGATTTGAGAACTTTTAATAAATAACAATTCAATCAAAAATTGTTATTTGTCAGCTTTCCAAATTGTTAAAGAGCATGAGTAATTTCTAAAAAGAAATACCATTTTTAAAGATTCTTAAGGAAGAACATTTAAAGATGGTGGAGCTATGCGGGATCGAACCGCAGACCTCCTCGCTGCCAGCGAGGCGCTCTCCCAGCTGAGCTATAACCCCAATCTGGAAAAGTTTTTCCTACTCTAAACTTATTAAACCTAATCAATCTGTGTGGACACTCATCAAGAGAATCTTTACGTAAGGAGGTGATCCAGCGCCAGGTTCCCCTAGCGCTACCTTGTTACGACTTCACCCCAGTCATGAACCACAAAGTGGCAAGCGTCCTCCCGAAGGTTAAACTACCTGCTTCTTTTGCAGCCCACTCCCATGGTGTGACGGGCGGTGTGTACAAGGCCCGGGAACGTATTCACCGTGACATTCTGATTCACGATTACTAGCGATTCCGACTTCATGGAGTCGAGTTGCAGACTCCAATCCGGACTACGACGCACTTTTTGGGATTCGCTTACTCTCGCAAGTTCGCTGCCCTCTGTATGCGCCATTGTAGCACGTGTGTAGCCCTACTCGTAAGGGCCATGATGACTTGACGTCGTCCCCACCTTCCTCCGGTTTATCACCGGCAGTCTCCCTGGAGTTCCCGACATTACTCGCTGGCAAACAAGGATAAGGGTTGCGCTCGTTGCGGGACTTAACCCAACATTTCACAACACGAGCTGACGACAGCCATGCAGCACCTGTCTCAGAGTTCCCGAAGGCACATCAACGTCTCCGTCGACTTCTCTGGATGTCAAGAGTAGGTAAGGTTCTTCGCGTTGCATCGAATTAAACCACATGCTCCACCGCTTGTGCGGGCCCCCGTCAATTCATTTGAGTTTTAATCTTGCGACCGTACTCCCCAGGCGGTCTACTTAACGCGTTAGCTCCGAAAGCCACGGCTCAAGGCCACAACCTCCAAGTAGACATCGTTTACGGCGTGGACTACCAGGGTATCTAATCCTGTTTGCTCCCCACGCTTTCGCATCTGAGTGTCAGTATCTGTCCAGGGGGCCGCCTTCGCCACCGGTATTCCTTCAGATCTCTACGCATTTCACCGCTACACCTGAAATTCTACCCCCCTCTACAGTACTCTAGCTTGACAGTTTCAAATGCTATTCCGAGGTTGAGCCCCGGGCTTTCACATCTGACTTAACAAACCACCTGCATGCGCTTTACGCCCAGTAATTCCGATTAACGCTCGCACCCTCCGTATTACCGCGGCTGCTGGCACGGAGTTAGCCGGTGCTTCTTCTGTAAGTAACGTCAAACAATGCCGCTATTAACGACACTGCCTTCCTCCCTACTGAAAGTGCTTTACAACCCGAAGGCCTTCTTCACACACGCGGCATGGCTGCATCAGGCTTGCGCCCATTGTGCAATATTCCCCACTGCTGCCTCCCGTAGGAGTCTGGACCGTGTCTCAGTTCCAGTGTGGCTGATCATCCTCTCAGACCAGCTAGGGATCGTCGCCTTGGTGAGCCCTTACCTCACCAACTAGCTAATCCCACCTAGGCATATCCTGACGCGAGAGGCCCGAAGGTCCCCCTCTTTGGCCCGTAGGCATCATGCGGTATTAGCTATCGTTTCCAATAGTTATCCCCCACATCAGGGCAATTTCCTAGGCATTACTCACCCGTCCGCCGCTCGCCACCCAAGGAACAAGTTCCTCTGTGCTGCCGCTCGACTTGCATGTGTTAGGCCTGCCGCCAGCGTTCAATCTGAGCCATGATCAAACTCTTCAATTTAAGATTTTGTCGGCTCAATGAATACTGATTACATTCTTTTGCTTAATAAAAAGCTAAGTAATGTTGAATTGACTGTGCTGAATCTTACGATTCAATTGGTCACTCAGTTCATTGAAACCTAATTTGAAACCGAAGTTTCTAATTTGATTTTCATCAACGAGTGCCCACACAGATTGATAGGTTTAAATTGTTAAAGAGCTTTGCTTTCAGTGCCTTATCACCTGGGCAGGACGCGTATATTACGCTTCATGCTTTGAAAGTCAACATAAAATTCTAAACATTTTAGAACTCTATGTTGACTCGCTTAATAACTAAGCAAGTCATGACCTTTTGGTCTTCACTTTTTAAAAAAGTGAATGAAAATTAAAGCCTGGCGATGTCCTACTCTCACATGGGGAGACCCCACACTACCATCGGCGCTAATTCGTTTCACTTCTGAGTTCGGCATGGAATCAGGTGGGTCCAAATCGCTATGGTCGCCAAGCAAATTTGTTTAATTCGGAAAGCTGTTTGTGTTCTCTACACATTCAATTCTGCTCTTGCTTTGAGTCCAATCAAAACCCCTTGGGTGTTGTATGGTTAAGCCTCACGGGCAATTAGTACAGGTTAGCTCAATGCCTCACAGCACTTACACACCCTGCCTATCAACGTTCTAGTCTCGAACAACCCTTTAGGACACTTAAAGTGCCAGGGAGAACTCATCTCAGGGCTTGCTTCCCGCTTAGATGCTTTCAGCGGTTATCAATTCCGAACTTAGCTACCGGGCAATGCTACTGGCGTAACAACCCGAACACCAGAGGTTCGTCCACTCCGGTCCTCTCGTACTAGGAGCAGCCCCCTTCAATTCTCCAACGCCCACGGCAGATAGGGACCGAACTGTCTCACGACGTTCTAAACCCAGCTCGCGTACCACTTTAAATGGCGAACAGCCATACCCTTGGGACCGACTTCAGCCCCAGGATGTGATGAGCCGACATCGAGGTGCCAAACACCGCCGTCGATATGAACTCTTGGGCGGTATCAGCCTGTTATCCCCGGAGTACCTTTTATCCGTTGAGCGATGGCCCTTCCATTCAGAACCACCGGATCACTATGACCTGCTTTCGCACCTGCTCGAATTGTCATTCTCGCAGTCAAGCGGGCTTATGCCATTGCACTAACCACACGATGTCCAACCGTGTTTAGCCCACCTTCGTGCTCCTCCGTTACTCTTTGGGAGGAGACCGCCCCAGTCAAACTACCCACCAGGCACTGTCCTCGACCCGGATAACGGGTCTGAGTTAGAACATCAAACATACAAGGGTGGTATTTCAAGGACGGCTCCACACAAACTAGCGTCTGCGCTTCAAAGCCTCCCACCTATCCTACACATGTAGGTTCAATGTTCAGTGCCAAGCTGTAGTAAAGGTTCACGGGGTCTTTCCGTCTAGCCGCGGGTACACTGCATCTTCACAGCGATTTCAATTTCACTGAGTCTCGGGTGGAGACAGCGTGGCCATCATTACGCCATTCGTGCAGGTCGGAACTTACCCGACAAGGAATTTCGCTACCTTAGGACCGTTATAGTTACGGCCGCCGTTTACCGGGGCTTCGATCAAGAGCTTCGCGTTACCGCTAACCCCATCAATTAACCTTCCGGCACCGGGCAGGCGTCACACCGTATACGTCATCTTACGATTTTGCACAGTGCTGTGTTTTTAATAAACAGTTGCAGCCACCTGGTATCTGCGACTCTCATCAGCTCCATCCGCGAGGGACTTCACCGTCAAGAGCGTACCTTCTCCCGAAGTTACGGTACCATTTTGCCTAGTTCCTTCACCCGAGTTCTCTCAAGCGCCTTGGTATTCTCTACCCGACCACCTGTGTCGGTTTGGGGTACGATTCCTTACAATCTGAAGCTTAGAGGCTTTTCCTGGAAGCATGGCATCAATGACTTCACTACCGTAGTAGCTCGACATCGTGTCTCAGCCTTAAAGAGAGCCGGATTTACCTAACCCTCAAGCCTACGCACTTGAACCTGGACAACCGTCGCCAGGCCCACCTAGCCTTCTCCGTCCCCCCATCGCAATTGTAAGAAGTACGGGAATATTAACCCGTTTCCCATCGACTACGCCTTTCGGCCTCGCCTTAGGGGTCGACTCACCCTGCCCCGATTAACGTTGGACAGGAACCCTTGGTCTTCCGGCGAGGAGGTTTTTCACCCCCTTTATCGTTACTCATGTCAGCATTCGCACTTCTGATACCTCCAGCATGCTTTACAACACACCTTCAACGGCTTACAGAACGCTCCCCTACCCAATATCCTAAAGGATATTGCCGCAGCTTCGGTTTACTACTTAGCCCCGTTACATCTTCCGCGCAGGCCGACTCGACTAGTGAGCTATTACGCTTTCTTTAAATGATGGCTGCTTCTAAGCCAACATCCTAGCTGTCTGAGCCTTCCCACATCGTTTCCCACTTAGTAGTAATTTGGGACCTTAGCTGGCGGTCTGGGTTGTTTCCCTCTCCACGACGGACGTTAGCACCCGCCGTGTGTCTCCCGGATAGTACTTACTGGTATTCGGAGTTTGCAAAGGGTTGGTAAGTCGGGATGACCCCCTAGCCTTAACAGTGCTCTACCCCCAGTAGTATTCGTCCGAGGCGCTACCTAAATAGCTTTCGGGGAGAACCAGCTATCTCCGAGTTTGATTGGCCTTTCACCCCTAGCCACAAGTCATCCGCTAATTTTTCAACATTAGTCGGTTCGGTCCTCCAGTTGATGTTACTCAACCTTCAACCTGCCCATGGCTAGATCACTCGGTTTCGGGTCTATATCCAGAGACTAAGCGCCCAGTTAAGACTCGGTTTCCCTACGGCTCCCCTATACGGTTAACCTTGCCACTGAATATAAGTCGCTGACCCATTATACAAAAGGTACGCAGTCACCCCACGAAGAGGCTCCTACTGCTTGTACGTACACGGTTTCAGGTTCTATTTCACTCCCCTCACAGGGGTTCTTTTCGCCTTTCCCTCACGGTACTGGTTCACTATCGGTCAGTCAGGAGTATTTAGCCTTGGAGGATGGTCCCCCCATATTCAAACAGGATATCACGTGTCCCGCCTTACTCGTTTTCACTTAAAATGACATGTCGGTTACGGGGCTATCACCCTGTATCGCGGCACTTTCCAGAGCCTTCACCTGTGTCATTAAAAGCTTAAGGGCTAATCCAATTTCGCTCGCCGCTACTTTCGGAATCTCAATTGATTTCTTTTCCTCGGGGTACTTAGATGTTTCAGTTCTCCCGGTTCGCCTCATTAACCTATGTATTCAGTTAATGATACATGCTTATGCATGTGGGTTTCCCCATTCGGAAATCGTAGACTCAAGTGGCTTTTACTGCCTAATCTACGCTTATCGCAAGTTAATACGTCCTTCATCGCCTCTGACTGCCAAGGCATCCACCGTGTACGCTTAGTCACTTAACCATACAACCCCAAGAGGTTTCTATTTGCTTTCACTTTTCAAAAGTGAAGACAAAAAGGCGTATGGCAAACAACCAAGGTTTAGTTGTCTCTCATTATTTGAATGAGCGAGAGACATTTCGATTTTGCCGGACTCAAATATGAATACTTACTTATAAAGTAAGATTCCCAAGAACACTTGAATGTGTATTGGTACCTAATCACTCTTTATTAAGAGAAATTAGGATTTGAGAACTTTTAATAAATAACAATTCAATCAAAAATTGTTATTTGTCAGCTTTCCAAATTGTTAAAGAGCAAGAGTTTTTATAAACAAAGAGTTTACGAAAACCATTTTTAAACACACTCGCAAGAATGCTTAAAGATGGTATCCCGTAGGGGAGTCGAACCCCTGTTACCGCCGTGAAAGGGCGGTGTCCTAGGCCTCTAGACGAACGGGACACTAGCATTTGTTTCCACTTTTAAAAAAGTGAAATCAAAATCTCTTTACTTTCTAAACCTAATCAATCTGTGTGGACACTCATCAAGAGAATCTTTACGTAAGGAGGTGATCCAGCGCCAGGTTCCCCTAGCGCTACCTTGTTACGACTTCACCCCAGTCATGAACCACAAAGTGGCAAGCGTCCTCCCGAAGGTTAAACTACCTGCTTCTTTTGCAGCCCACTCCCATGGTGTGACGGGCGGTGTGTACAAGGCCCGGGAACGTATTCACCGTGACATTCTGATTCACGATTACTAGCGATTCCGACTTCATGGAGTCGAGTTGCAGACTCCAATCCGGACTACGACGCACTTTTTGGGATTCGCTTACTCTCGCAAGTTCGCTGCCCTCTGTATGCGCCATTGTAGCACGTGTGTAGCCCTACTCGTAAGGGCCATGATGACTTGACGTCGTCCCCACCTTCCTCCGGTTTATCACCGGCAGTCTCCCTGGAGTTCCCGACATTACTCGCTGGCAAACAAGGATAAGGGTTGCGCTCGTTGCGGGACTTAACCCAACATTTCACAACACGAGCTGACGACAGCCATGCAGCACCTGTCTCAGAGTTCCCGAAGGCACATCAACGTCTCCGTCGACTTCTCTGGATGTCAAGAGTAGGTAAGGTTCTTCGCGTTGCATCGAATTAAACCACATGCTCCACCGCTTGTGCGGGCCCCCGTCAATTCATTTGAGTTTTAATCTTGCGACCGTACTCCCCAGGCGGTCTACTTAACGCGTTAGCTCCGAAAGCCACGGCTCAAGGCCACAACCTCCAAGTAGACATCGTTTACGGCGTGGACTACCAGGGTATCTAATCCTGTTTGCTCCCCACGCTTTCGCATCTGAGTGTCAGTATCTGTCCAGGGGGCCGCCTTCGCCACCGGTATTCCTTCAGATCTCTACGCATTTCACCGCTACACCTGAAATTCTACCCCCCTCTACAGTACTCTAGCTTGACAGTTTCAAATGCTATTCCGAGGTTGAGCCCCGGGCTTTCACATCTGACTTAACAAACCACCTGCATGCGCTTTACGCCCAGTAATTCCGATTAACGCTCGCACCCTCCGTATTACCGCGGCTGCTGGCACGGAGTTAGCCGGTGCTTCTTCTGTAAGTAACGTCAAACAATGCCGCTATTAACGACACTGCCTTCCTCCCTACTGAAAGTGCTTTACAACCCGAAGGCCTTCTTCACACACGCGGCATGGCTGCATCAGGCTTGCGCCCATTGTGCAATATTCCCCACTGCTGCCTCCCGTAGGAGTCTGGACCGTGTCTCAGTTCCAGTGTGGCTGATCATCCTCTCAGACCAGCTAGGGATCGTCGCCTTGGTGAGCCCTTACCTCACCAACTAGCTAATCCCACCTAGGCATATCCTGACGCGAGAGGCCCGAAGGTCCCCCTCTTTGGCCCGTAGGCATCATGCGGTATTAGCTATCGTTTCCAATAGTTATCCCCCACATCAGGGCAATTTCCTAGGCATTACTCACCCGTCCGCCGCTCGCCACCCAAGGAACAAGTTCCTCTGTGCTGCCGCTCGACTTGCATGTGTTAGGCCTGCCGCCAGCGTTCAATCTGAGCCATGATCAAACTCTTCAATTTAAGATTTTGTCGACTCAACGAATACTGATTCTATCTTTCGATAGTGAATTGACTGTGCTCGATACCGAAGTATCAAATTGGTCACTCAGTTCATTGAAATCTAAATTTGAAGCCGAAGCTTCTAATTGATTTTCATCAACGAGTGCCCACACAGATTGATAGGTTTAAATTGTTAAAGAGCTTTTCTATCGATTTCAGCCTTTAAAGCATCATCGCTAGGGGTGCGTATAATACGCTTTAATTATTGAGAGTCAACGTTTATTTCAAACTTTATTTTCTCTCTTACTTGATACGTTGTGATGTTCATCTCACTCCGTGTCAGTGAGGCGGCATTATAGGGAGCTAAAATAATTAGACAAGCACTTTTTTCAAATAATTTTTCGTTCGCTCAAAAAGCAAGCAAAGCACTGTTTATCGAATAAAATTTCAACATTTGAGGGGGGTCACAGCAATTGGTTGGAAAAAACCTAAGCATATACGTAAGATTCATGTATCTATTTTGTTAATCGTAGATACGCATCTAATTTTATTCTTACAAGTAGTATTCTTATATGAACTTAAATAAACCAATGTTTTTGAATATCGCGATTGCGATTATTGGCGGTGCAATAATTTCTCTAGTTCCAGGCATTCCTTCAGCTGTAAGTTTTATTGTGGGTGTTGTGGCAGCAACTATTGTATTCAAACTTTTCCTATCATCACCCTCTCTTAATGAAGATGAAGAACCAGCATTACCAACCAAAACACTTTATGTAGGTAACTTGCCATATAAAGCAAATGAGTCTCACGTTCGTGATTTATTTGCTCAACATGGTGAAGTGTTTGCAGTTCGCTTAATGAAAGATAAGCGCACAGGAAAACGTAGAGGTTTTGGCTTTGTTGTCATGGCAGCAACGCATGCTCAATCGGCGATTGATGCACTCAACGAACATGATTACATGCAGCGCACACTAAAAGTTAGGATTGCAAACGATCCGAAACACCCGGAAGAGGATATGGACGAATAGCAGAAAATCCTAACTGTTCTAGCCTTTTATTCAGTGCACTTTCTTCCCAAGGAAGTGCACTGGAGTAAATAGTGTGTTTGTTCTCCGAGCGAACACCGCTTTCTATACCGAGTAAATCTTTCACTCGTCTCGCAATTGCCTCACCAGAGTCCACCAGCAACACTTCTTTCCCTAGCACTTGTTGAATCTCATCTTTGATAAGAGGGAAATGTGTACATCCTAATACCGCAACATCAATCTGATTGATCAGTGGACTTAAGATATTTTGCAGCTCCTGTAGATCTATCGCTTTTCCTCTAAGCTTTTCTTCCGCCATATCAACAAGACGAGTAGAACCAAGCAGTTCCACATTTTTATCAGCAGAGAAGCTTCGAATAAGATCATGTGTGTATTGACGAGTGACGGTTGCGGGTGTGGCAATAAGCCCAACGGCTTTATTGGCTAATGACGAAGCAGGCTTAATTGCTGGGACAACACCGACCACCGGAATAGATAACTTAGAGCGTAATGTCGGAAGCACAATGGTACTTGCGGTATTACAAGCAATAACCACTATGTCGAAACCTTGTTGTTCCACTAGCCCTGTGATTAGTTGTTCTACTCTTTGTAATAAGACACTCTGCTCTAACTCTCCGTACGGGTATGCGGCATTATCAAACAGATAGGTATAAGAGAGTTGCGGAAGGCGCAATTCAATTTCTTTATACACAGATAGACCGCCGACACCAGAGTCGAATATTAGGACTTTAGGAACAGATTGAGTAGACACAGCAGGAACCAGATAAGAACAACGATATCGCAAAGATCATACTCGCTCTATGTGAATTGGCAATGATTGTTGAAGCGCCAAATAGTGAAAAACCGCCCGAAGGCGGTTTGAGTTTTATTAGAATTGGTAGGCAGCATTGATATAGAACTCTCTACCTGCTGTGTTATAGGCAGTTCTATAGTAATCAAGTCTATTTTCATAACCTTCATCAAATACATTAGCAATTCGCCCTCTGACAACTAGAGCTTCTGACAGATTGTAGCTTGCTGCAACGTCGACCAAGACATAGTCGTCCAGCTCGTATTGATTATTGGTGTCATTGAAACTGTGACCTCGATAAAGCGTAGATAAATCAAATCGCCACTTGTTTAATAAGTAAGATGCATTCCATTTAACATTGTTCTTTGCTCTACGTATCAATTGATTACCAGATTCTTTATCTTTTGCATCGGTATAGTCGTAACTCAAACTATGGTTGATCGGCCCTGTATCAAAAGCGAATTCAACTTCAATACCTTTAATTTCCGCTTTATCAATATTTTCTGGTGAAGAGGTATACGTTGCTGAATCATATTCCCAAGACACCAAGTTATCGATTTTCGTCTTGTAGGCAGTAACACGCCAGTCTATGGAGTCAAGTAACAGACCATAAAAAGAAGATTCAATATGACTAGATTCCTCTGGTTTCAAATTCGGGTTACCCACGTTTCCATAACTATCCACAGGGTAATACAAGTCATTAAAAGTAGGAGCTTTAAAAGCAGTACCAGAGTTAATAGACCACCCTAACTGCTTGATGAACTGATATGAAGCACCTAGTTGCCAAGTGTTCTTCCTACCATAAACGTCACTGTCATCAGTTCGTACACTACCTTCCAAAAGAAGTGCATTGATTGCATATTGGCTGTAAAGGTAAAAAGCATTGTTGCTTCGATTATCTATTGTATATGCATCGCCATTGGTACTTACTTTCTCTTGTTGCCATTCATAACCACCAGAAATAGCGACGTTATCTGTCAATTGATAACGATGTATCCAGTTAACAACATAACGATCCGTTTGGTATTCACTACTGTCACCATCATTTACGCTTACCGATTCATCTTGATTATTCGCTAACAGAAGATCACTTGAATAGGATTCAGATTTATACGCAACTTTACTCGCGACGCTATAGCTGCTTGAACGCGAAACGCTATCTTCTGCATTTTCCCAAGTCGTATAAGTTGGTGCAGCGTATGCACCACTATCATATTCACTTTCAGCGTCATGATAAGTAGCTTCAACAGATGCTGAAAGTGAACTGGAGATATTGGTGCCTAGCTCTGCATAAACATCATTGGAAAAGAAGCCGTCATCATCTTGATCATACGGAGATTGAAGAGTTGAAAAGCCTTCGTTTTGTTGACGTTTAACCGCGAACTTACCCCAACTATCATCACCAATGTTAACTGAAACTCCAATGTTGCCTTGATAGTATCCATTACTACCAATACCGGCACCTACTTCAACTTTGCTCTGAGAGCTATTTGTCGAGGTGATGATATTTATCACACCACCAATCGCATCTGAGCCATATACCGCGGCACGAGGCCCACGAATATACTCAATTCGCTCAACACCAATCAAAGGTACTTGGCTTATATCTGCATAGCCTAAAGTAGCACTACCAATACGAGTCCCATTAATCAGAATTAGCTGGTGCTTGCTCGAGGTACCTCGCATATATATTTCGGTGGACTTACCGTACCCCCCACCATTCACGATTTGAATCCCCGGCAAACGTTGTAAAACTTCGGATAGAGAATTAGCTTGAATTGCGTCAATATCCTCCTTTGTTACAACAACAATAGGAGAAGTTAATTCACTCACTTTAGTCTCAAAACGGTTCGCCGTTACAACAACAGTTTCACTAGCTGTTGACTGCTGTGCGTAAGAAAAAGAAGTGTGAGAAAACAGCGACGCCACTGCCACCGCTAGAAGGGATTTATTCATTATATTGTCCTAAATCGCGTTAATCCTACCGAACATGGGTCCATCCCATGGGTTTGTTCGGTTGCTGGCAGGTCTTCGGACTTGAGAGCACCTCTTTGGCCTACTTACTCGACTTCCCACAAACGTAGTGTCACTTGAGCTTTCGTTCTCTCTTACCGCTGCGCGTCAGTTCTGGATTTTCACCAGATTCCCTCTTAAGTTGTTTTAGCCATCTAGGCTTCTAAACAACACCAGCTTGCCGTTGATAGTATTGAGCAATCGATAACTTGTCTAGCATAGATTGATATAAGCTATAGTTTTTACGTGCGACAAAACATCAATTTTAGAACAAGACTGGACATAAGCGGGAGATTGAATAAAATCTGCGCTCTTTATTTGAACGTACCAGAAAAAGGTAAAGCAATGGCGACTCTTGATGTAAACCCAGACAACTACCAAGCGCAACTGGATGAGAAGATCACTCGACTAGGAGAGATGTTTGAATCTTATGGTGTGCCTGAGTTGGAAGTCTTTGAGTCCCCGGCTCAGTTTTATCGAATGCGTGCAGAGTTCCGTATCTGGCATGAAGGTGATGAAATGTATTACATCATGTTCAACCAGCAAACACGTGAAAAATACCGAGTTGATCAATTCCCTGCAGCGAGCCGCCTTATCAACGATTTGATGCCTCTGCTTATTGAATCAATGAAAGGTAACGACACTCTGCGTCGTAAACTCTTCCAGGTAGATTTCCTATCTACACTCAGTGGCGAAGTTCTGGTATCAATGCTTTATCACCGCCAACTGGACGATGAATGGATTTCTGCAGCGAAAGCACTTAAGCAAGCTCTGCAAAATGAAGGTTTTAACCTGAATATCATTGGTCGTGCGCGCAAAATGAAGATTGTGCTAGACCAAGACTTTGTGGTCGAAAAGCTGAGCGTGAACGGGAAACCATATACCTACCAACAAGTAGAAAACAGTTTTACTCAACCAAACGGTAAAGTGGCTGAAAAAATGCTGGAATGGGCCGTCGATTGTACTCAAGAGAGCAAAGGCGACCTTTTAGAACTTTACTGTGGTAACGGCAACTTCTCATTGGCGTTGGCTCAAAACTTCGATCGCGTGCTGGCAACCGAATTAGCAAAACCGTCAGTACATTCCGCACAGTACAACATTGCTGCCAATAAAATCGATAACGTACAAATCATTCGTATGTCGGCAGAAGAGTTTACTGAAGCAATGGAAGGTAAACGCGAATTCAATCGCTTAAAAGAAGCTGGTATCGATTTAAAGAGCTACAACTGTAATACCATTTTTGTTGATCCGCCTCGCTCAGGCATGGATATCGATACTTGTAAAATGGTGCAAGGTTATGAGCGCATTCTGTATATCTCATGTAACCCAGAAACATTGCAAGAAAACTTAGATGTCTTATGTAAAACACATAAAGTGACTCGCTTTGCTCTGTTTGACCAGTTCCCATACACCCACCACATGGAAGCAGGTGTGATGCTAGAAAGAAAAGCGTAACCAGAAGTCAGAAGTATTAGTTGATAAATAGAAAAACGAGCCAATGGCTCGTTTTTTGTTTCTAATTAGCACTCTCTTATTCAGAGCGTCTTATAAAACCCAGTTTCTTCCCTACCCATAACAGGAGCAATAGAGTCACTATAATAGAAAAGAAGTTAGATCCCGCAGCTGGGTATTGCGCTTTAACAAAAGCAGAGTGACCAAATACCCCGACAAAGAAACATGCCAATCCAACTAGTGGTATCTCTTCAGCGACAGGATTACGTAGGTACTCCTGATACAGTGCCTGTACAGACAACACTAAAGCGATTACAGGGAAAATTGAGAAAGACACTTCGCTGATAGTTATCCAAGACAACAACGCATCGCCACACATACCCGCAATTAACGCAAGTACCAATGTTTTACGTTCTGAGCCATGATTAATGGTGCTGCTACTTTCATTCGACATTAATTCAGCCCTCCTTTCAATCTATTACGTTCACGTTCTTTACGATACCAGAAAGCCCCTTTGGCTATCATTCTCAACTGCATGATGAGACGTTCTGCAAGTTCATCGCGTTCACGTCTCTCAAGGTCTAAGGCTTCTGCACCAGAGCTAAAAACCAAAGTGACTGAAGCTTCGGCTTGAGTAATGGCTTCTTCACGATTCATCCCAGTAGCAATCAGATATTCCGAGAGCTCTGCTGCAAAATGCTGAATTTCACGAGCTACCGCTGTACGAAATTCGAATGAGGTGCCTGAACGCTCACGAAGCAAAAGGCGAAATACGTTCGGACTACTCTCGATGAATTCCATGAAAGTTTCGATGGAGGTGCGTATCACACTACCTTCTTTAACAATACGTTGACGTGCCTGACGCATCAGTTGACGCAGTAATAAGCCACCTTCATCAACCATAGTCAGACCTAGCTCATCCATATCTTTAAAATGGCGATAGAAAGAAGTGGGTGCAATGCCAGCCTCACGTGCAACTTCACGTAAGCTCAAGTTAGAAAAGCTGCGATCAGCACTCAATTGGCTAAACGCCGCGTCAATCAACGAACGGCGCGTTTTTTCTTTCTGTTGTGCGCGAATTCCCATGGATTTCATTTCAAGCCAAACCCTGTCAAGTCAGTCACTAAAGTTGCCTACTATATCGCGATTTCCCCCCATATCTAAGAGGCAAAGCAGGTCATTTTGAAGCGTCAGACAATTTCTTAACATAACCGTTGCATTTTTCATCAAGCTTTCAACACAAGCATTAAATCATCGATATTTGTTTTAATCTCGTGATCATCTCCACTCTATAGGGGCTTTAAGTTTTACGCCTAGCACAGATCAGTTAAAATCCCGCTATCGCAATGTTAACCAAATTATAACAAGGATCATCTATGGCACTGAATAACCACTTTGACGTCATCGTAATAGGCAGCGGACCTGGCGGTGAAGGTGCAGCAATGGGGTTAACCAAAGCGGGATTGAATGTCGCCATTATTGAAAAAGAAACCAGCGTAGGCGGTGGTTGTACACACTGGGGTACTATCCCCTCTAAAGCATTGCGTCATGCGGTTAGCCGCATCATAGAATTTAACAGCAACCCTTTGTTCTGTAATAATAATTCCAGTTTACACTCAACATTCTCATCCATTCTCGGCCACGCAAAAAGCGTAATTGATAAACAAACCAGAATGCGCCAAGGCTTCTATGACCGTAACCAATGCAACCTTATTTTCGGTACAGCGCATTTTGTTGATGCCAATACAGTGGCAGTAACCAAAGCTGACCACACGGTTGAACACTACACTGCCGATAAATTTATTATCGCGACAGGCTCTCGACCATA
Source organism: Vibrio ziniensis (assembly GCF_011064285.1). Lineage (NCBI taxonomy): Bacteria > Pseudomonadati > Pseudomonadota > Gammaproteobacteria > Vibrionales > Vibrionaceae > Vibrio > Vibrio ziniensis. The sequence goes on along the minus strand of NZ_CP049331.1, from coordinate 119,881 downwards.
CCGCCCTCACGATGTCGATTTCAACCATCCTCGCGTTTATGACAGCGACTCAATTTTGAACCTCGAGCACGATCCACAACACATCATCATTTACGGTGCTGGTGTCATCGGTTGTGAATATGCTTCAATTTTCCGTGGATTGGGCGTTAAAACCGACTTAATCAACACCCGTGATCGTCTGCTATCATTCCTAGATAACGAGACATCAGATGCGCTTTCTTATCATTTCTGGAATAGCGGTGTGGTTATCCGCAACGATGAAACCTACAGCAAGATTGAAGGTACAGATGATGGCGTTATCGTACATCTGAATTCCGGTAAGAAGATGAAAGCAGACTGTATGCTTTACGCCAACGGTCGTACTGGCAATACAGATAAGCTAAATCTTGAAGTTGTTGGTCTGAAGCCTGATTCTCGTGGTCAACTCAGCGTGAACAGTAACTATCAGACGGAAGTTAGCCACATTTACGCTGTCGGCGACGTAATTGGTTATCCGAGTCTTGCTAGCGCAGCCTATGACCAAGGTCGTTTCACTGCACAAGCGATTTCTCATGGGCAAGCAACCAACAAACTGATTGAAGATATCCCAACTGGTATTTACACCATTCCTGAAATCAGCTCTGTTGGTAAAACGGAACAAGAACTCACGGCAGCGAAAGTGCCTTACGAAGTGGGGCGTTCGTCATTCAAACACTTAGCTCGCGCACAAATCGCGGGTAAAGACGTGGGTAGTTTAAAGATTCTCTTCCATCGAGAAACCAAAGAGATTCTAGGTATTCACTGCTTTGGTGAGCGAGCTGCAGAAATTATCCACATCGGCCAAGCGATTATGGAACAGAAAGGTGAAGCTAATACCATCGAATATTTTGTGAATACCACCTTTAACTACCCAACCATGGCTGAAGCGTATCGTGTTGCTGCGTTAAACGGGTTAAACCGCCTGTTTTAAGTTCAACAACAAGAAAAACGCAGCTTTAGCTGCGTTTTTTATTCCAACTCATTTAGCTAAAAAGCTATTGAGCAAAGAAAACAAAGTGTAACGAAGTTAGTAGCTAACGGCTATCACACGCTACCAACGCACGTAAATAACCACAGGAGTAAATCGTTGCTTTAATCCGGCAAACTTGCTCAACACTCGTTGCCAAAATTTCCAACGGCCACATTGGCTGTCGAGTGGCGAAGAGGTAGTCACTTGTTTTGCCCAAGGCAAACAGTTCATCACAGCTTCCTTTAGTGCCGAAAAGCCATGCGCATAAGTCCCTGAACCCATTTTCTGCCCCAAGTGGGTACAAGTTTTATCTCCAGCCAACACAATACAAGCATTCGCATGAGCAAAACTCAGACCTAAAGAGCGGATGAATCTAGAGGCTTGTACAGTATCGCAATCCAGCAGTGCATGCTCACACAGAATTAAAACTGGAGCAAACTCAGGAACAGGCAGACGCTCTAACCAATCAATATCACTAACACTGCCACACAAATGCAGATAGCGTTCGCTGCGATGAAACAGTTTTTGTCTCCACAAAAGATTCTCTGTCACATCTAACTCAATCCAATGACATCGTCCATTATCAATACGATAGAAGCGAGTGTCCAAACCAGCGCCCACGTTAATAACCCAACCATCTGGGTGTTCATCTAAAAAGTTGCGTACTTGTTTGTCGCAGAGTTGAGTGAGGGTGACATGAAGTAACTGCTTCTGATCGACATCACCGCTTAGGCAATCGGGGGCTAAATGACAACGTTGGCAAGCAGTGGCTGCGATAGGATCATAAATAAGGCCGTTATCGACTAAGCTTTCACGACTACGTAACCAAAGCGGTTGAACCAAATTGGTAGGGATTTGATAACGTTGAGAGTTTTGATTTTGTGGAGTGCGCATTATCATCTTCCTTGTATCGCAACAAAGAAGATGATAATGAATATCAATTAGATTTGCAAATATTTAGGTATCGAATCTGTTCACTCGATTCATACCTAACAATCGCTCAATACAGAAGTGGCTACATCCAGTCGGTATTACGAATAATACCTACTGCGATACCTTCAATAGAAAGGTTTTGGCATGTCAGATCCACTTCAATTGGTGAGAATTCTTCGTTTTCTGCATGCAGTAGAACTTTTGAACCACGGCGCTCTAAACGCTTGACCGTCACATCGTCTTCAACGCGAGCTACAACAACCTGACCATTACGCACATCTTGAGTCTTATGAACAGCAAGCAAGTCACCATCCATAATGCCGATGTTCTTCATACTCTCGCCATGAACGCGCAATAAAAAGTCAGCATGTGGACGGAACATGTTTGGATCCACTTGGTAATGCGACTCTACATGTTCTTGAGCTAAGATTGGCTCACCCGCCGCTACACGACCGATAAGAGGTAGACCTTGCTCTTCGTCATTTGCCGCTTCAACTAAAATACGGATACCACGAGATGCCCCTGGTACAATCTCAATTGCTTGTTTGCGAGCAAGAGCTTTCAAATGCTCTTCTGCAGCGTTTGCAGAACGAAAACCCAATTCACGAGCAATTTCAGCGCGCGTTGGTGGCATTCCGGTTTCATCGATTTTGCTTTTGATTAAATCAAAAACTTGTTGCTGGCGTGGCGTTAACGGCTTCATAGTTCACCTGTTTTTTTATACAGTTGACTGTGAGTATATCCAGTAATTTATGAAATGCAAAGCCAATTGCTTATTTTTTAGATAAATAGAGCCTCTAGCCAAATATAACCAGCAATAATCATCGCGATAAACACAGCAGCAGAGCCCATATCTTTCGCTCGACCTGATAACTCATGATGTTCTGAGCCAACTCGATCAACAACGGCTTCCAATGCACTATTCAACAGTTCAACCAAAACTATCAGTAGTACACTTGAAATCATCAGCATGCGTTCAACTTGAGTCACATCTAACCAAAAGGCCAATGGTAGAGCGACAACGGCTAACAAAGCTTCTTCGCGAAATGCAGCTTCATGTTTAAATGCCGCACAAATCCCTTTATAGGAATAGCTTGTTGCTTTGAATAGGCGCATTAGGCCCTGGGGATTCTTCTTATACATTCTGTGTTCCACGTGTTAAAAACATCAATCTGCAAGAAAATTCAGAATTACTGCACAAAAAGCAAACATCTCTGAATAAAATTAAAAGGTTTGACCAGTTTCTGGTATTCTTGCCACTCGAAAAATAAAGACCAACTTAGGTGTATCTCCATTTTCCTTCTCAAACGTTTTAGGAACACGGAAATACACTTTAGTTATTGTACTGATTTTTGAGGCTTTGAACTCTTATGTCTTCTGGACAATCACTATCACGTTCGCTTTTAAAGTTACCGACAACGCTACTAGTAAAAGGAACACCAATTCCGTCAAATCCGATTGAAGATATCGGCATCGATATAAATAAGCCAATCATTTATGTACTACCTTTCCGCTCAAATATTGATTTGCTGACACTGCAAACTCATGCGAGAGAGGCCGGCTTACCAGATCCACTATCTCCACTAGAAATTCAGGGTGAGAATCTAAAACGTTACGTGTTTATCTCTTCTCGTCCGACGTTGCTACAAAATGACAGCCATGTACCGAGTGATTCGATTGCGACATTCACTGACCTTCTAGCGTTGCATCACCACGATCAAGAATTGGATGTGCAAGTAATTCCAGCCTCTGTGTTATGGGGAAGAAAGCCCGGTAAAGAAGGCAGAGAGAAACCTTATCTGCAGCCAATGAACGGATTGCAGAAAGCAAAAGCGGTTATTGTATCCGGTCGTGACTGTTTGGTGCGCTTCAGCCCTGTGGTTTCACTGCGTCATATGGCAGATTCACACGGTACTGATGAAGCCATTGCCCATAAGTTAGCTCGTGTTGCGCGTATTCACTTTTCTCGTCAGAAATTGGCCGCTTCTGGTCCAAATCTACCTCAGCGCGAAGTGCTTTTTCGCCGCTTGATGCAATCTCCTGCGATTGATAAAGCAATTCAAGACGAAGCCCACGCAAAAAACATTTCTATAGAGAAAGCTCGTAAAGCCGCCCATGACATCATGGATGAGATCGCAGCAGACTTCTCATACTCAATGATTAAAGAAGGCAGCCGTGTTTTACGCTGGCTTTGGAACCGACTGTATCAAGGCTTAAACATCAATAACGCTTCAACTGTACGTCGCTTAGCGCAAGACGGACATGAAATTGTTTATGTGCCATGTCATCGCAGTCACATGGACTACCTATTGCTGTCCTACGTTCTGTATAACGAAGGCTTAGTTCCACCGCATATCGCTGCGGGCATTAACCTGAATTTCTTCCCAGCGGGCCCAATTTTCCGTCGTGGTGGTGCATTCTTCCTGCGTCGTAGCTTTAAGGGCAACAAGCTGTATTCAACTATCTTCCGTGAGTATCTTGCTGAATTATTCTCTAAAGGTTATTCAGTTGAATATTTCAGTGAAGGTGGTCGATCACGCACTGGCCGCCTGCTTACAGCGAAAACGGGTATGTTGGCGATGACCATCCAAGCTATGCTACGTGGACTGAATCGCCCAGTGACACTCGTGCCTGTTTACATTGGCTATGAACACGTAATGGAAGTGAGCACCTATGCAAAAGAGTTGCGCGGTAAGCAAAAAGAGAAAGAAAACGCGGGTTTGGTACTACGTACAATTCGTAAACTGCGCAACTTTGGTAAAGGCTATGTGAACTTTGGTGAGCCAATTCCACTAAACCAATACTTGAACGAGCAAGTTCCTAGTTGGACCCAAGATATCGATCCTATGGGGGCGACCAAACCACAATGGATGAATCCGTTGGTTAATAAGCTCGCCACTAAAATGATGACACACATTAACGACGCTGCAGCGACCAACGCACTCACACTGTGTGCAACTGCACTGCTTGCTTCCCGTCAACGTGCGTTATCAAGAGATACGCTGATTAACCAAATTGAATGCTACTTAAACATTCTGCGTAACGTTCCGTATTCGAATACCTCTACGGTTCCAGATGACAGCGCGGAAAACTTGGTTAACCACGCAGAATCTCTCGACAAGTTTGTTATCGAATCCGATACCATGGGGGATATTATTTCATTAGACCGTAACCAATCGATTCTAATGACTTACTATCGCAACAACATCATTCACTTACTTGCTCTACCATCACTGATTGCTCAAATGCTGATTCGTCAACAAAAACTCAGTGTTGAGAAGATTCAGGAAAACGTTGCGCTGATCTACCCGTTCTTGAAGCAAGAACTCTTCCTCAGCCTTGATAGTGAGCAACTCACTGAAAAAGTAACGCACTACTTAGATGAATTACAGCGCCAAGATTTACTCTCGATTAACGATGGTATGGTGACAATTAATCAAGCTAAAACCCAAGTGTTGATGCTATTAGGTCGTACTATTTCAGAAACGCTGCAACGTTATGCGATTGCTTTAAACTTACTGGTAGAAAACCCAGAGCTGGGTAAATCTGATTTAGAAACGAAGAGCCAGGAAATTGCTCAACGTCTAGGTCGACTACACGGCATTAACGCACCAGAGTTCTTCGACAAAGGTGTGTTCTCGGCACTGTTTGTAACGTTGAAGTCTGAAGGCTATTTGGATAGTGATGGAGAATGCCACGTTGAGCAAACCAAGCGTCTTGCTCGTAAGCTATACAGCATGCTTTATCCAGAAGTGAGATTGACTATCCAAGAGAGTATTTATCAATACGACCAACATCTTGTAAAGTAGACAACGAACACAAAAAAGGCATCCATTGGATGCCTTTTTTTTCTTTTAATTAGAAGTACGAAATCAGCAGGCCAAACGCGACCACCATTCCAACATAGTTGTTGTTCAAGAAAGCCTGAAAACAAGGTTGTCTTTCTCTATGACGAATCAAATGCTGTTGATACACAAACAAACCACCAGCAACCAACAATCCCCAGTAGTAACTCGCTCCCAATTGATAGTAATGACCTAACATGATCATCATTACAATCGTCAACAGCTGTAAGCCACCAATGATCATTTTGTCATATCGACCGAAGAGAATGGCGGTCGATTTAATGCCAATCATTAAATCATCATCTCTATCCACCATTGCATATTGAGTGTCGTAAGCAATGGTCCACACCACATTAATGGCAAAAACAAACCAAGCAATTAACGGCAGTTCATTTGCCTGTGCAGCCCAAGCCATCGGAATCGACCAACTAAAAGCAAGTCCCAAAAACAGTTGAGGAAGGTGTGTAAATCGCTTCATGAATGGATAAATAAACGCAAGCACCAATCCAGCAAAAGAAAGCTGGACTGTCAGTGGATTCATGGTCAGCACCAACAAGAATGATGCAATAGATAAAGCAAGAAAGAGAATCACAGCTTCCTTCGCAGTCACTCTTCCTGATGGCAGAGGGCGTTGTGAAGTCCGTTTGACATGACCATCGACGTTGCGATCCGCAAAGTCATTAATCACACACCCTGCCGAGCGCATCATAAATACACCTAGGACGAATACAATCAGAACTTTGATGTCTGGAAAACCTTGAGCCGATAAAATAAGAGCCCAAACAGTAGGCCATAACAGCAGTAATGAACCAATCGGACGATCCATCCGCATTAGCTGCCAATATGCCTTTGCTTTTACAGCGCTCATTTATACTTGCTCCTTAGAAAAATAGGCTGGGGAATCACGTAAGAATAATTCAGACACCAGCATAGGCTTATCATTCATCCACAAACGTGAACGACGCGCCAAAAACATGCCATCCGGCGTCTCTACCCAACCAACCTGTAACGCATCACGCTTAACATTATCGGCACTGAACACGGTGAGTCCAAGTGGAATTTCGCCTTGATGTTCGAGATTATGCGATTGATCTTGAACAGATGATTTTGGAATCAATGTTCTACCGACTATCCAAGGCTTACCATCTCCTTGTAGAATAACTTTTCGCAGAAGACAGGACTCCTTTGGCAACAAATCCGTCTCACTCGTATCCAAGGTCGAAGATTCAACCCATACGTTTTTCAACAGATCAACGGTTAACTGTTGGCAATTCTCCGATAATCGACGAGAGAGAGACCCTTGCTCTAGCAACCAAGCTTTTGCATTGGGATCTGGAAATGTAAATTCTTCTGGCGATGACCAGTTAACTTGACTTAAAGCAGTCAGGTACAGCGAAATTGATTGATTCATACTAATATTCAATACAGTGAGCAGTCATCACGTAAGAAATTCCGCTCATGGTCTCAAACCAAGGACATGAAACCTAATAGAGTATTTTTATTTACAAAAAGATGCTCTATTGTAACAAGACTCGGGCGATTCGAGTATCTTGAACAGAGAAAAGAATTAATAGACATATGCTTAGAAAATACCTAGCTCCGATCATACTCGTATTTGGTCTTCTATCTTCCAACTTAGTCAGTGCCGAAGAAGAAGCGCCAAAATTGGCCTATTTCACGCTTGAGCCAGATGTCACAACGAACTTCTACACTAAAGGTAAAAAATTAGGGTATATCCAAGTACGTATCGATGTCATGGTAAGTAACAGTGCTGATTTACCTCTGATAGAAAAACACCAGCCTCTAATACGTGATGCAGTGGTCGAGCTGTTAGGTAAACAAAATGAAGATGTGATTAAATCTTTAGCTGGCCGCGAAGACTTACGTAAAACCCTTGTAGAGCAGCTAAACAATACACTGCTACCTGAGACCGGCCGCACTATCATCGCCGATCTACTGTTTACTAAGTATCTGTACCAGTAATGAACACGTTCCGAATCGAAAAAAACGGCCTATGAGCCGTTTTTTTGTTTCTTTAGGGAATATCGGTTCGCATCAGTGAATCCCAGTAAGACACCAACCACTAAACCCGCTAGATGAGCACTGTTGGCAATTGCCATAAAAGGCTGCACGAATCCAAGTACCAACCAAACTAACATGAAACCAACCAAAGGTTTCTGGATTCCTAAACCTAACTGAGGAGCGCGCCAACCCAGCATCCACAAATAGCCGACCAATGCGTAAACCACACCGGACAACCCACCAAAATTAGCACCTTCCACCCAATATTGCCCAGCGCCGGATAAAGCGGAAGAGACCAAGAACAGCTGCAATAGCTTGAAGCTACCTAAACGTTTTTCGATGTCCCCCCCGAATTGCCACCACCACAACAAATTGAAGACTATATGCAAAACGGAGAAATGCAGTAGTGCATGGCTCACCCAACGCCATAGCTGCCACTGTTGTCCACTTTCAGCTGGAAAATGCAGTGCGGAAAATACCGCGTTACTCATCCCTATTTGCTGAAGAACAAAAATAACAATAGATACAAGCATGATGGATAGCGTTAATGGACCAGCTTTGGCTTTCAACATATCCATCATACTAGGTGAGTGGTATTGGAACTGAGGTTTACGGCTTTCAGCCATATCCCAAGAAGCGGCTTGATACTTGCTGTGGTTGGGATCAGCGAGAAACTGCTTTATTTCACTTTCCACCTCTAATTGATGTTCATCTTCCATCAACCACAGTGCAAATTGACCACCACCCTCTGGCATCATTTTTATCTCGATTTGCCGCGACGCCATGTAATCAATAAATGATTGTGCCATTCGAGGGTTATTTAAAGTGATCAATCTAATCATCTGTCTTTCTAACTCGCTTCAACAGGTAAGTTGGCACGATGCCAAGCTTCAAAACCACCATCCACACTATACACCTGTTCAAACCCTTGGTTAACCAAGTATTGAGCTGCCCCTTGACTGCTGATGCCGTGATAACACATCACTAGAACAGGCTCATCAAATTCAGCTTGCTCCATGAATGAAACAATACTGTCATTAGTTAAGTGGAATGCGGTTTTTGCGTGCGCAGTAGCAAATGCCTGGGGATCTCGGATATCCACTAGCTTTGCATTCTTTTGTTCAATAAGGGTTTGAGCACCCGCTACATCAATATGCTGAAATTGGTCCATGATTTACTCTCACTTTAATAATATTTTTCAAGCATCATTGTAACCTATCCCATGAATGATAAGTACATGAGCTAAATAAGGTTATCCACCAGCGATCATTTGTTCATCAACTGTGGATAATTCTGTGGATTGTGGTGATAAAGTGTTTTTCTTAAGATCGATCCACAACATCTAGTGATGATCCTGCTTTTTCTGTGTGTAGATCGAAAAGTATCCCCAAATAAAAAATAGCGTTCATACCTTTATTTACCCTACTTGATGACAGTCAGTAAATAAATTTATCACAGAGTTATCCACAGATATCCAAACTAAATCCTAAACACTTTTCGATCCGGAATAAAAAAACCGAGATCAAAAGACCTCGGTTTTCAGTGTTCATAAAAGTGCTAGGGATATTACAACTCGCCTACCGCTTCTTTCAATTTCTTCATTGCGTTCTTTTCTAACTGACGAATTCGCTCTGCAGACACTTCATACATATCGGCTAATTCTTGTAGCGTCGATTTTTGGTCATCCAACCAACGCGAGCGTACAATATGCTGACTACGCTCATCAAGGCTAGCAAGCGCAAAGCTCAAACGTTGAGTAGTGTGGTTTTCCCAGTTTTGCTCTTCGAGGTTGTCCGCTAAATCTGAATTCTTGTCTTCAAGATAAAGCATTGGCGCTGCATAAGAGTTACTGTTGTCTTCATCGTCAGCAGAAAACTCAAATGTAGCATCTTGTGCCGCTAGACGAGATTCCATCTCACGAACTTCTGAAGGCTCTACACCTAACTCACGAGCTACCGTTTCAACTTCACCGTTGTTAAACCAACCTAAACGCTTTTTCGATTTACGTAGATTGAAGAAAAGTTTGCGCTGCGCTTTTGTGGTCGCAATTTTCACGATACGCCAGTTACGTAATACGTACTCGTGGATTTCCGCTTTGATCCAGTGAACAGCAAAAGACACAAGTCTTACACCCACTTCCGGGTTAAAGCGTTTTACCGCTTTCATCAGACCAATGTTACCTTCTTGAACGAGATCCGCTAATGGCAAGCCGTAGCCAGAATAACCACGAGCAACGTGAACAACGAAACGAAGATGTGACAAAATCAAGCCTTTCGCAGCTTCGATATCACCTTCATAATGCAACTTCTCAGCAAGCTCACGTTCTTCCTCTGCGGTCAGCATAGGATAACTGTTCGCTGTGCGGATATAACTATCTAAGCTGTCTTGCGAAACAAGTGCTAATTGATATGTTGAAGTAGTCATTCAATTCCTCATCAATCTCTGATCTGGAGCCAATTTAATCTAACAATCTTGAACCCAAAATGAACAGGATTCAAGACCGATTGGTTATTATGCATAAACAAATGTTAGTGACAAGTCAACTAGCCACCCAAATATTGTTTTTACCTAATAATGACAAGGATTCGTTACACAGGTTCAATTTCTTTTAGATGACGTTGAGCTGCACTTTTCGCTGCAACACAACCTAAGAAAGTTCCTAACATGAGTAGCAGTAAAGTTTCATCCCAATTTAAGCCGATTAATCTAAACTGACTATCGTACAGCTTAGCTAAATCCTCTACTGCACCATTAAGAACTATCGTAATGAAAGCCGTCAATAACCAAGCCGATACCGCACCTAAAACACCAAACCACATGCCTACATATAAGTAAGGGCGAAGAATGAAGCTATCCGTTGCACCTATCAGCTTCATGGTCTGAATTTCTTCTTTGTTTGCCTGAACGTTGAAACGCAGTGTGTTTCCGATAATCAGAAACACCGAAGCTAGCATCAGTACCGACAAACTTATTACCACAATAGTTGCCAAATTACGGATAGCATCTAAGCGGGCCATCCAATCTTCATCTAAACGAACGTCAGTCACACCTTCTTGGTCACGAATGGATTCTGCAATCGCCTTAATTTCTAGGTCTGTTTCCACGTTGGGTGACACGATCAATACACCAGGCAGCGAATATTCATCAAGCAAGCTGATCGCTTGGTCGAAACCAGAATGCTGACTCAAATCTTGTAGACCTTGTTGTGGAGAAATGTACTCGACTTTTTCTACGTCAGATCGGCTTTCAATTTCATCCTTAATCACCATAATTCTTGGCTCAGGAGTATCTTGTTTAATGTATACGCTAATCTGTGAAGGGCTGGCGACATTGTCTGCTACTGACGCAATATTCTTACTCAACAAATATAAACAGGCTGGCAGAGTTAAAGCCATAGAAATGACCGCTAAGGTAAGAATGTTACCCATCGGACGCTGCCAAAGACTAAAGAAAGAGGCTTTCGCTTGCTTGATATGAACCTTGAGAAAACCATCAGTTTTCATTCTTTTCGCATCGCGGGATTGAGTTACTTTTTTATTTTTCGGCTTAACGGCCATAATCTTCAACCTCACTTAAAAAGCCCTGATTTAACTCTAAGTGGCGATACTGAGGACGAGAATTCACTAAGTTATGATCGTGGGTTGCCAACAATATAGTTACCCCTGCGCGATTGAACTCTTCAAACAGATGAAGAATACGGGTCGACAGTTCAGGATCCAGATTACCAGTAGGTTCATCGGCCAATAAGAGCGTCGGTCTATTTACTACTGCTCGAGCGATACCGACACGTTGCTGCTCACCACCTGATAATTGGCTAGGTAAACAGCGGGCTTTATCCAACAGCCCGGTTTTATCTAAAGCAGCTGAAACGCGGCGCTTAATTTCATTTTCTGAGATGGATTCAATGCGCATTGGCAACGCGACGTTATCAAATACCGTTCTATCCATCAAAAGGCGGTGGTCTTGGAAAACAATCCCAATGTTACGACGCAAAAAAGGTATATCTTTATTGGGAATACGCGTCACATCATGACCATTGAAACTGATTTTACCGTCGGTAGGCCTCTCAATAGCACAAATGAGCTTAAGCAAAGTACTCTTACCTGCGCCGGAGTGACCGCCCAGAAAGGTCATCTCACCACGACGTAAATGAAAATCGACTTTCTGCAGAGCTTGTCGCCCGCCTCGATATACCTTACTCACCTGTTGAAACTTGATCACGCATCATTCCTTTTGTGCATCGAGATACCCTAACGGGTATCTCTCTAGGGTATGTTACTGTTCGGTTTATTTTCAGCTATTACTCGTCACGACTAAACAGCGCGTCGATAAACTGTTGCGTTTCGAACGGACGAAGATCTTCAATACCTTCACCGACACCGATAAAGCGAATTGGAATTTGGAACTGATCAGCAATTGCGAAAATCACACCGCCTTTAGCCGTACCATCAAGCTTGGTTAGTGTAATACCTGTAATAGGCGCTACATCGCTAAACAGTTTTGCTTGGCTAATCGCGTTCTGACCTGTCCCCGCATCCAACGTCAGCATGATTTCATGTGGTGCTGAATCATCAATTTTCTTCATCACGCGAACGATTTTACGCAGCTCTTCCATTAGGTTCGCTTTATTTTGCAAGCGACCTGCTGTATCTGCGATGACCACATCAACACCACGCGCTTTGGCGGCTTCAATCGCATCGTAAATCACGGAAGCACTGTCTGCGCCAGTATGCTGAGCAATAACAGGAACCTTGTTTCGCTCGCCCCACACTTGAAGCTGTTCAACGGCTGCTGCACGGAATGTGTCACCCGCGGCCAGCATCACTTTCTTACCTTGCGATTGGAACTGTTTCGCCAGTTTGCCGATGGTTGTCGTTTTACCAACCCCGTTAACACCAACCATTAAGATCACATAAGGTGTTTTTGCTGTATCAACGACTAGAGGTTGTTCAACCGTAGACAGAATTTCTGCCAGCTCACCTTTCAGTAGATCGTACAGTGCTTCGCCATCTTTTAGTTGCTGACGAGATGCTTTTTCTGTCAGGTTTTCAATAATTTTTAATGTGGTGTCCATTCCCACATCCGCAATAAGAAGCTGTTCTTCTAGCTCTTCAAACAAATCGTCATCGATTTTTTTGCCTTTGAATAAGCCAAAGAAACCTGCGCCAATGTTGGCTTTAGTACGACTTAAACTGCGTTTAAGGCGAGCAAAAAAGCTTTCGGTCGGTTTTTCCTGCTCTTGAATTCGAGGCTCTTGAACTTGAGGTTCTTCGTCTGCTATAACTTCTGCTTCTGCTTCTGCTTCTGCTTCTGCTTCTGCTTCTGCTTCTGCTTCTGCTTCTGCTTCTGCTTCTGCTTCTGCTTCTGCTTCTGCTTCTGCTTCTGCTTTTTCAGTCTCGACTTCCTCAACCAGCTCTTCAACCGTTTGTTCTGATTCTGATTGTTCTACTTGTTCTTCGGCTGCTTTTGTTTGGCTCGGTTCTTCATCACCAAAGCCAAGCCATGACAGTAAGCCACGCTTCTTTTTTTCCGTCATCTGAGGATATCCTAGATTTTCTTAACTGATTATTTTTCTAAACTATGACTCTTTTCTTAAAGAATTATCCTTAAAAAGAAAAGAAAAATGACAAAGCAGTGATAACTTTCTTCTTCACTTGGTAAACTTTGCCATATTTATGAATGCTTATCTTCAGCAAAACTATTATTACTGAAAGGTTGGCTATATACCCAAGTGACCTCACAATGCGGGATTCAGAGCTTCATCAACGAGTTCAGAGCAAGCTTAATAACGGTAGGAATGGCATTCCCTTTCAACGTTATTGAGCGCAGAAATGGGCTCGTTGATGAGCTCCCAAAGGGCGAGTTTTATTCGCTCCTATTCTGCGTTACTGATTTTCTACGTAGAATAACTATGTTTTCAAATCAGTGCCTTGCCTAAGAGCGAATAAATTCTCGCTGAACAAGCATCTTGAGGTCACTTGAGTATAATAACACTTAATTAGCGGTCAAAAAATCTATGGTAAGACGTCGCCAACAAAACCCATCACAAAATCGTGCTCCAAGTGGGCAAGTTCGTATTATCAGCGGCTTATGGCGCGGAAGAAAACTACCCGTTCACGATGCTGAGGGTCTGCGCCCAACCACAGATAGAGTCAAAGAAACTCTGTTTAACTGGATTGCTCAAGACGTGCCAAATGCCAAATGCCTTGATCTATTCGCAGGCTCTGGCGGTTTAGGCTTTGAGTGTGCTTCACGTCAGGCAGAAAGCGTGACTATGTTGGAATTAAACCCTCAAGCTTTCAACCAGTTAAAAACCAACATTGGTACGTTAAAAGCAACCAACATCGAAGCGATTAATACCGACTCTTTAGCCTATCTGAAGCAAAGCGGCTCACCTTTTGATGTGGTATTCATCGACCCGCCATTTCGTAAAGGCTTGTTAGAAGAAACACTACAACTGCTTGAGCAAAATGGATGGCTTGCTGATAACGCTATGATTTACATAGAAACCGAAAAAGAATTATCGTTACCTGAATTACCAGCAAGCTGGCAGCTATACCGAGAAAAAAGTGCTGGCCAAGTATGTTACCGCTTATTTGAAAAAAACGTTTGAAAGGACCACAGAATGAAAGCCCTATTAGTTTTAGCCAAAGCAGCCATCGCATTTGTCTGGATCGTTTTACTACTTAACATCTTTATGCCATTTCCCGGTAAAGCGGCTATCGCGCTTTACATCATGACTGCATTCCTCTTCATGATGCATGGCCTGCAAATGCTGATATTTGTCGGCGCATTTGGCGACAAAGTAAAAACCAGCAGCTGGGAAAAATGGTCAATACTGATTTTCGGCATCTTCGCTCTACTCGATATTCGTCGTAAACATATGATGTAATTCCATTTTACGTAAAGCATCGTTGCAGCAGTGAATTTTCCACATTGATATAAAAAGAGCCCATACGGGCTCTTTCTTTGATTACTTAGCTCGGCTAAATACCAGCAGTAACAGAAAATAGCTGCCGCCAAGTATTGCAACTATGGTTCCCGCCGCAATCTGCATTGGATACAGCATGACTTGCCCTAACCAATCCGCCCATAGCATTAACGAGCCGCCAACTAAACTTGCCACCAATAGTTGCTGCTTTGCTTTCTGTGCTCCCAACATCATCGCCATATGTGGTGCGACTAAGCCAACGAAAGAGACTGGCCCCATCGTTGCTGTCACTAGTGCACACAATAGAGCGACCACAATGAGCAGAACTAAACTGGCCGTTTGCGGGCTTAACCCTCGCGCGCCAGCAAAACTGCGTCCAACAGAAATCAAAGTTAGCCAGCGTGACGCCAGCAAAGCAACGCAGGACAATCCCGCCACTCCGGCCGCCAAATAGAGACTTTGAGAAGGGGTTACTCGATACGTCGAGCCCGCCAACCACAACAAGATTTGATAACTGTCTGCAGAGCCTTTTGATAGACAGAACTGCACCAGTGCTTCTAGCAATGCAGTAATGGCAATACCTGTCAGAATTAGGCTAGAAGGAGCGTATTGATGACGTTTACCTAAAAATAGCAGAGCAATCAGAACAACCACACTTCCTAGCAAAGCCGTCGCCCAGTTAGTGCCCATCATCGACTGTCCAAGGAACAAACTGGAAAACACTAGGGCGAATGTAGCACCGGAAGATACGCCAAGAATGTCTGGGCTCGCTAATGGGTTATAAATCAAACGTTGCAGAATCGTACCCGCTATCGCCAAACCAATGCCAGCAAACAACGCCGTTAAAGCTCGCGGCCAACGCAATTGCCATTGATAGTCACTTGGGATAATCCAACTCCAGCTGTTATCACTTACTTGCACAAAAGCGTGCAAAACAATCGCGAAAGCAAACGCAATGACAAGAATCGATACACTTCGTGTGCTCACATTGCTGCGATGATGAGGCAAGCTGATAGCCAATGTATCTTGTGCTTTTAATTGACGGCGACTAAACCAGATTAATGCCGGTGCACCAATCGCTGCGGTGGTAATGCCACTAGGAACGACTTCCGCTGTCCATAAGCTGAGCCACATAGAAAGCATGTCAGTACACAGCAGCAACAACGCACCAAGCAACATGCTCGAATAAAGTTCCATCTTTGGCGTTCTAGCCCCCATAGCGCGAGCAATGTTCGGCGTTAATAAACCGATGAAGCCAATCACGCCTACCGCCGTAATGGATGCTGAAACCAGCCAAATGCCCGCAACCATCAATAACAAGAACGCAGGAATCACAGCCAGACCACGAGCGGCAGCACCCTGATGTCCTAATCTCATCAGAGTGAGAATTCTGGGCGCTACGATTAATAATGGAATAGCGATAGCTAAACGCGGAAGTAGCCACTCAAGCCACTCCCAACCATTCTGCGCTAAATCTCCCGCTCCCCACATAAATACGTTTTGAGCAAACTGTTCATTGAGCAAAATGATTGCCGTTGCGATTGAGCCAAGGAGAATATTCACAACCATGCCGGACACCACTAATGGCAAGCCGGTCATGTTATTCACACCTGTGATGAGTACAATCACACCGAATGCACACAAGGCGCCGACCATGGCTGCAAGCGCACTGTAATCGGCGATTAAATCCGGGAACCAGATATTAACGACGATTAATGCCAGCCAAGCACCGGAAGATGTGCCCAGTGTCAGTGGTGAAGTCAGAGAGTTCTGCGTGAGCTGCTGCATTAGGCTACCTACTAGACCTAACATCGCGCCAACGAGAATAGTGATAGCCGCCCTTGGTAATTGAGCATAGAAAAAATTGAAGTCCGCAAACTCTTGCGCTTCAGTAGCTAACGTTGCAAGGCTCCACTGCATCGACAAACTGAGTTCGTTGCCAATCTGCAAACTGAACACTGCCGCCAGCAGCACCAATAAACCAAGCAGGTTTAAATGAACCAACCTCATGACTTTGGCGCAACCTCCAGCAAGCTTTCGGTCAATGCTTCAGCCGTGTAAAGCAATGACATGGCACCGCCGTAACTCCAAACTGCACGAACCGCATTCACCTTGCCACTGCGGACAAAAGGCATCGCCTTCCACAACATAGATTTATTGAGTTTCTCTTGCTCTGGGAATGGCAAGATATAGAGCACGTAACCGTCTTTCACATTCTGCAATTCATTCAGGCGTTTTTGAACAATACCCCACTGAGCTGCAGGTTGTGGTAGCGCTGTTCTTAAACCCAATTTATCAACCACATATTGAGTCGTTGAATTTTCACCATACAAGAACACTGATGTTGTGCTGGCAAAACGCATTGCCACTACAGATGGTAATTCTTCACCAAATGCCGTATGTAACCTTGTACTTAACTGCTGAAAGCGCGAATCCAAGTCCGCTAGTTTTTGATCTGCGAGAGCTTCTTTTCCAAGTAATTTTGCGAGCACTCTAAATTGCTCAATAGCCACTTGTGCAGACTGATCCAACTGTTCAAAGTTAGGCAAATATACAACAGGAGCAATGCGCTCTAGCGCTGGAATTAAATCTTTTTGTGGCGAAGCCGCAATAATCACATCCGGCTTTAAGGCTGAAATTTTATCGAGATTGGGCTCGGAGCGAGTACCAATATCTTCAACGCCAGCAGGAATAGCAGGCTGAGCAACCCACTCGGTATAAGACGGCAGATTTGGCGCACCAACTGGTGTGATTTCAAGTTCTAAAACCTGCTCCAATAGATCCCAGTTCAACACTACAACACGCTGAGGAGATTGAGCGAAAACCTGCTCACCACGACTATCTTGAATATGAATCTCCGCTAATGCCTGACAAGAAAGCAATAAACTGGAAATAACAACGAGGCTTTGACATGCCTTTTTCAAACTTTTTAAGCACATACGATAGCGACCTTATTGGTTTTGGATTCAGCCACTGGCTGCGGATGTTCAATCAATTTGATAGGAGAATGGTAAAGCTCTGAGAGTCGCTGTTCATCAAGCAGTAATTCAGCCGCGCCTTCAAAAGCAATTCGTCCTTGCTTAAGGGCAACAATGTGAGTGGCATAACGCAGAGCTAAATTTAGGTCATGGAGAATCACTATGATGCCACACCCTTGTGTCTGGTTAAGTTCAGAAAGTAGAGCCATTAATTGATATTGATGGTGTACATCAAGCGCCGAAGTCGGTTCATCAAGAATCAAAACTGGTGATTGCTGCGCAAGCAACATCGCAACCCAAGCTCTTTGACGTTCACCTCCAGACAGTTCATCCGCTAGAGTATTCGCAAAGTCTGTAACACCTGTTTTGGCAATCGACTCATCAATAATGGTTTCATCTTCCGCTTTCCAGCGACCTAATGCACCGCGCCAAGGAAAACGGCCTAAACGAACCAATTCACGCACTGTTAAACCTGCAGAGGTAGGCAACTTTTGCGGCAGAAACGCGACGGATTTCGCCAATTCTTTTGTAGCTAAAGATGAGAGAGATTGTCCATTTAGTTCAACTCGACCTTTATCCGGCGCTTGCTGGCCAGACAAAAGACTGACTAAAGTAGACTTACCTGAACCGTTGTGCCCAAGCACAACCGTTAACTCATTGGTGGGAATGTTCAGCGAATCCACAGACAAGATAGTTCGCCCACCTCGTACCATTTCAACACCTTGTAAGTAATACATCTCTCTCTCCCTAAATCTGGGAAATCCCCCATAGTTTACTTATGAGGAGACTATGGGGATAAAAACGACAATTCCCGCAAGAAGCGGGAAGAGATTATTAAAGCAAAAACTCACTCTCATTGATAAGTGTGAGTTTAAAAGGATTACCAGCGATAGTTAGCACTTAGCACCACACTACGAGATTGGCCGTAGTAACACCAATAGTCACAACCTGAGATATATTCTTTATCAAATAAGTTGTTAACATTTAGCTGTGCTTGCCAAGCTTTAGTAATGTCGTAAGAGGCCATCATGTCGACCAGGGTAACACTTGGAATCGTTAAATCGCTGGATTTAGGGTTGTCTTTTGACTCACCGATATAACGAATACCAGAGCCAAATTTCCAACCATCAAGCCCCACTTTGTTTGCATCGAAGTCTAGCCATGCAGAGGCCATATGTTCAGGAATCAAAGCTGCTTGTTTGGTTCCTTGTCCTGATGTTTCATCGGTTTCAGCTTTAGTGTATGTATAGCTAGCCGTTAACTTAAGACTATCTGTTAGGTATCCAGTGGTTTCAACTTCAACACCTTGAGAAGTTACTTCGCCTGTTTGAGTCGCCACATATGTGGTTGGATTAGTAACTAACGCATTCTTTTGTGTCATATCGAACAAGGCTAGATTTATGTAACCATTGTAAAAACTTGGTTCATATTTCACACCAACTTCTGCTTGCTCACCCTTTAGCGGTTTATACAGCTCACCAGTTGTACCATCTATTGTACTCAACACATCAAAAGATTGCGCATAACTCACATAAGGAGATAGACCCACTTTAGAAAGGTACATAACACCTGCATCAAGCGAAAACTCTGAGTCCGTACGACTCTTATTCTGTGCATTTGCTTGGCTTACGTTTTCTGTTTTTACTGAATCAAAACGGCCACCTAGTGTAGCAATCCATTGTTGATCAAATTTAATCTGGTACTGAGCATATAAACTAGCTTGATCTTTCGTGATCTCACGATCTGCCGCTGCAGCTTCATCAATCGCAGTGTAGTTGCCGTAAACCGGGTTGAATGGGTTAATACTACCAAAGCTATAGTTGTCAGCTTCTACACCATCTGTTTTGTGGTGTTGCAGATCTAAACCAAATAGAACGGTATTAGCGATGCGTGACGATTCCCATTTAGCGATGGCATTATTATCCACAGTAAAACTTTCTGTCTTACCATCACGGAAAACTAGTCCTTGGTAGAGAGTATCTGTACTTGGATCTGAGTTCATAAAGGAGTAACTGCTACGAAGATATAACTCGTTGTACCCGTAGTTAAACTTCTGAGTCAGAGCCCAAACATCATTTAATTCATGCTCAATAATGTAGCCGGCAGAAATCTGTTTACGTTCATACTTATCGTAGTCAGGTTGACCCAAGTTAGTAGATGGGTCAATCGAACCATAATCAGACGCAGTTAAAGTACCGGCAGCAGGGAAAAACGGGTTCGTTGGAACACCCTTATCTTCTAAATAGCTTGTTAGTAAAGTCAGAGTTGTACGATCTGAAATGTCGATAGCTAAACTTGGCGCAATATAAAAGCGATTATTTTCAGTACCGTCTAATTCACCGTCATTTTCCTTCATTAAACCAACTAAACGGTAGCGTATAGAACCATCTTCATTAGCATAATCAGAAATGTCCAAAGACAAAGAACGAAGGTTATTGCTACCTACTTGTAACCCTACCTCACCTTGAGGTGTATCCGTTGGTTTCTTCTGAACAGCATTAACAACACCACCTGGAGGCGCTTCGCCATAAAGGATAGATGCAGGGCCTTTGAGCACTTCAACTTTTTCTAAACCGTACGGTTCAAGCAACCAAGTATAGTAACCATCCTTAAATAGACGGCTTCCATCTAGATAAGTCGCAGCATCAAAACCGCGAACTTTAATCCAGTCAGTATCGTTATCTGCACCGTAAGGTTGAGAGGTCACACCAGAGGTGTAACGAAGTGCTTCATCCAATTTTTGTGGTGCACGATTAATCAAGTCTTGCCCAGTTACCACTGAAACTGACTTCGGTGTTTCTTGCGCTGGCGTATCTACCTTAAGCGCAGAAGCAGTAACGACAATAGTCTCTACTGCTTGAGAATCTTTTTTGGCAACGTCTTCTGCCAAAACGTTTTGACTAATTAGAAGCGAAAATGGCACCAAGCTAAAGCGAAGAGCGGTGCGGATTGATTGTCCGAGCCTTGTTGGGCGCGTATTGACCATGGTGTAACCCCTGCTAAAAAATTTGAGAACTATTGTCATTATCATTATTATGCGTACGGCATTTTACTGATAAACATCACAATTGGAAGTACAAATGCGAAGCAATCTCAATTTCATTAATCTAGGTCAAAAAAACATGTTCCAATGGTTTGAAAAACTTACCGAGGCATTCCCTAAAGAAGAACCTCAAAAGCCACCAAAAACCTTGTTTGCTTTTTGCCGTCATTACACTCGTGGTTTTGAAAAGCCATTACTGATCATGTCGATTTTAAGTGCCTGTGTTGCTATCGCTGAAGTAACGCTTCTGCGTTATATGGGTGAGTTGGTTGATATGCTAAGTAGCCAAAATCCAGACACCTTTTGGGCAGACCAAAGCGGTCGCCTCTGGTCGATGGCGATTCTTGTCGCATTGGTTATGCCGTTACTGGCGTTTCTGCATTCCAACATCATGCATCAGACCTTGCTCGGCAATTACCCGATGTCAATCCGCTGGTTAGTACACCGCTACATGCTGAAACAGAGCGTCGGCTTCTTTCAGAAAGATTTCTCAGGGCGAGTTGCCACAAAAGTGATGCAAAGTGCCCTTGCTGTTCGCGAAACCGTAATGAAAATGGTCGATGTGTTGGTGTATATCTCTGTCTATTTTGTTTCGATGATTTGGATGATGGGAGAATCCGATATGATACTGATGCTGCCTATTCTTATTTGGTTGATTACCTATGTGGGCATTCAGTTCTACTTCATCCCGAAAATGAAGCAAGTTGCGACTGAACAAGCAGATGCTCGCTCATTAATGACTGGGCGCATCGTCGACAGCTACACCAACATCACCACAGTAAAACTGTTTTCACATTCGCAACGTGAAATGGATTATGCCGAAAGCAGCATGAAGCTGTTTTTGAAAACCGTTTATAAACAGATGCGTATGGTTACGTGCCTACTATTTAGCGTGGACGCAATTAACTACTTGTTGCTGTTTTCTATCGCTGCGCTCTCTATCAATCTCTGGTTAGATAACGCCGTTACCGTGGGTGTGATTGCAGTTGCAATTAGTATCGCTTTGCGTGTTCAGGGCATGTCTAAGTGGATCATGTGGGAAGTGAGTGCGCTGTTCGAAAACATCGGTACGGTAGTAGATGGCATGAACACCATCTCCAGCGATGTTGAAATCAAAGACGTAGCCAATGCGCCTGATTTGACAGTGACACAAGGCAAGGTGGAATTTAATCAGGTCGATTTCCATTACAGTGAAGATAAACCTGTCTTCCAATCGCTGAATCTGGATCTAAAACCGGGTGAGAAAGTCGGTATTGTTGGACGCTCAGGTGCGGGTAAATCAAGCTTAGTTAACTTACTACTACGTTTTTACGACGTTCAGTCCGGCACAATTTCTATTGATGGTCAGAATATAGCAGCGGTGACACAGGAATCTCTGCGTCAACAAATCGGTATGATCACGCAAGATACATCGCTTCTGCACCGCTCAATTCGTGAAAACATTCTTTATGGCGATCCAAACGCTGATGAAGAAGCACTTATCTGCGCAGCCAAGCAAGCACATGCTCATGATTTCATTATTGATTTGAAAGATGAACAAGGCCGCACGGGTTACGATGTGGAAGTGGGTGAACGAGGCGTGAAGCTTTCAGGTGGTCAGCGTCAGCGTATCGCTATCGCGCGTGTACTACTGAAAAACGCTCCGATACTGATTATGGATGAAGCAACATCCGCATTGGACTCTGAAGTGGAATCTGCGATTCAAGAGAACCTTGAAGTGCTGATGGAAGGTAAAACCGTTATTGCCATCGCCCACCGACTATCAACCATTGCTGCCATGGATCGCCTGATCGTCATGGATAAAGGTGAAATCATCGAACAAGGCTCACACCAAGAGCTGCTTGCTCAAAATGGAGTATACGCTCAGCTATGGACTCACCAAACTGGTGGGTTTATTGGCGAGGTTTAATTTTTATTTAACTCCTGCCTCTTAGTCAAAAGTCTTTGCTCCTCCCCTTTCGAAGGGGAGGCAGGGTGGGGTTGCTTTCACCGCACTTAATTAAGATTGCCGTGATTAATAAGTTCGGTGGACTTCACCCCCCTCTAACTCCCCCTCATCTGAGGGGGAGAACTAAAATCTTAAATTCCTCGAGCTAATAAGCCTGCAATAAAATCCAGTTCTTCTTTGCTCTGCCCTTCGCTCAATGCCTCTAGCCACACGCATTCACTGTAGTGCTCAGCACGCAGCATCAAACGACAGCCTTCGAAATCAATCAGCCATGAATGAAGATCGGCATCTTGTTGTTTCTCTACTGCGCTTGCAGACAACAAAGTAAGTAAACGCTCACCCATTGCAGGAAAACTATCAAATTCAAACGCCTGAGTTTGAACAATCAGTCGACCTTCTAGTGCCAGATATTCCTTTAAACCGAACTCAGCCATGATGGGTTAAATGCTCCTGAATTAAATCTAAGAATGGGTCGGCATACTTTTCTAGCTTGCGCTGACCAACACCGTTGACTGCCAACATTTCACCGTAAGAAGTTGGCAAAATCTCCGCCATATCAATCAAAGTTGCGTCGCTGAACACCACGTAAGGTGGCAAACCATCTTCATCCGCAATGGACTTACGCAGCTTACGTAATTTCGCAAACAGCTTCTTATCGTAATTTTTGCTCGAAAGCTTATCGGATTTAGCCGCGCGAACAGCGGTGTCTAGACGCGGAACCGCCAATTCCAACGTCATATCACCACGCAACAATGGGCGCGCTTCTTCTGTCAGTTGCAGTGTCGAATTTCGGGTGATGTTTTGATACAGCATGCCTTTATGTATCAACTGGCGGAAAATGCTCACCCAGTAATCGTGGCTGTGGTCTCGCCCAATACCGTAAGTAGAGATTTTATCGTGACCATTTTCGCGCACGCGGATATTTTGCATGCCACGCAGCACTTCAACCGCATAACCAATACCGAAGTTTTGGTTGATACGATAAACACACGACAGCGCTTTGCGCGCTTCATCTGTCGCGTCAAAATGCTTTGGTGGATCAAGGCAGATATCGCAGTTACCACAAGGCTTTTCACGATATTCACCAAAATAATTAAGCAAAACCTGACGACGACATGTCTGCGCTTCGGCAAAGTTACTCATCGCGGTCAATTTATGGGTTTCAACCTGCTTTTGAGGACCTTCGTCTTTCTCATCCAACATACGGCGAAGCCATGAAATATCAGCAGGGTCGTATAACATCATCGCTTCTGCGGGTAAACCATCACGACCAGCTCGACCTGTCTCCTGATAGTAAGACTCAATATTTCTTGGGATATCAAAGTGAACCACGAAACGGACGTTCGGCTTATTGATACCCATACCAAACGCGACTGTAGCGACAACAATCTGAATATCATCTCGCTGGAAGGCTTCCTGCACGTACGCGCGTTCATCCACTTCTAACCCAGCGTGGTAGCTGGCTGCGCGAATGTGGTTGTTGCACAGTTTTTCGGTCAGCATTTCCACTTTCTTGCGGCTGCCGCAATAGATGATTCCACACTGCCCTTTTTGCGTCCCCAAATAACGGATGACTTGAGAAACCGGCTTGTGCTTTTCAACTAGGGTATAGCGGATATTTGGGCGATCAAAACTGCCGAGATAAATATGAGGCTCAGTCAGATTAAGGCGGTGCAGAATATCGCTACGAGTCGCGTCGTCAGCGGTTGCAGTCAGCGCCATAATCGGCACATTGGGGAATAGCTGCTTTAACTGCCCTAGCAATGCATACTCTGGACGGAAATCATGTCCCCATTGCGAGATACAGTGCGCTTCATCCACAGCGATCATCGACAACGGAATGCTGTGCAAACGCTCAATAAATTCGTTAGTTAGTACTCGCTCCGGTGAGACATAAATCAGCTTCACCTGCCCCGCATGCATACGGTTATAAACACTGATCAGCTCTTCACGGGTTTGTGTCGAGTTAACGCATTCCGCTGACACACCGTTGGCTTTCAACTGGTCAACTTGGTCTTTCATCAATGAAATCAGCGGTGAAATCACCACAGTGATACCCGAACGGACCAAAGCTGGAATTTGATAACAGAGAGACTTACCACCACCAGTTGGCATGATGACTAGGCTGTCGTTGCCCTCAATCGCCGTATCAATAACTTCTTGCTGACCTTCTCTAAAAGATTGATAGCCGAATACGTCACGCAAGACATCTGTCGCAGTCAACGGTGACTCTGATTGTTCAGCAAGTAAAGTGGCAGTCATGCAAGGTCTCAGTGATGGGTAAATCCATTGATGCACAAGCATCAAAATTAGCTCGATATTGTAGAGACGTTTAACAGTGAATAAAACCGCTAAATGTATAAGAAAATAGCGAACTCGAAGCGACGCAAAGAAAATTGCGAGAAATCAAACCTCCACCGTATGGCTATTTTATTTTGCTTGCGGGCAATTCCTTAGCTGCACAGTCAGGTATTTTACGTATATACTGCCAATTCCTTTCAAAATACTCTGTAATACCTCTATAAGTGCAGCCATTTGTAGCAGGTATCGAACACTCTCAATCGAGAATAAATAATGACTCCAGAAGAGCAAACAAACGCCAAAAAAGGCGTACTACTGGCTATCGGTGCCTACACTATGTGGGGTGTCGCACCTATTTATTTTAAAACCATTACTTTCGTCCCTGCTCTGGAAATCCTCTGCCATCGAGTTATTTGGTCGTTTTTCTTTTTAGCGATAATCATACATTTTAGTCACCAATGGCGTAACGTTGTCAGCATTTTCCAGTCAAAATCGAAGATGTTATATCTAATTGCAACAGCGCTACTTATCGGTGGCAACTGGCTGATTTTCATTTGGGCAATCAACGCCAACCATATGCTTGATGCTAGTTTGGGTTATTACATAAACCCGCTGATCAACGTCGTCTTCGGCATGCTGTTTTTAGGTGAGCGTCTGCGTAAACTTCAATGGTTTGCGGTAGGACTTGCTGCGATTGGGGTGGCAATTCAGATCGTCGTTTTTGGTTCTGTGCCTGTGGTTGCTTTCTCGCTAGCACTATCATTTGCTTTTTATGGTCTGCTGCGCAAAAAGGTCAGTGTGAATGGTCAAACAGGACTGTTCATTGAGACTTTGGTGTTACTGCCAATTGCGTTCATCTACCTAGCTTGGTTTGCCAATTCAGCCACCAGCTCAATGGCGGATAACGATTTACACCTGAATTTACTACTGATCAGTGCTGGTATCGTGACTACCTTGCCTTTGCTGTGTTTCACCGGCGCAGCAACCAAATTGAAGCTTTCCACTTTAGGCTTTTTCCAGTACATAGGTCCTAGCTTAATGTTCTTGTTGGCGGTACTGATTTACGGTGAGTCGTTCTCGACAGATAAAGCCATCACTTTCGTATTTATCTGGGGTGCGTTAGTGGTGTTTAGCTATGACGGACTGACCCAAGGTAAAAAACGTACAGCAACGTTTGTTGCAGCTAAGTGATCGTTTTTTACAAGACAATTCTAATGTGACTGGTTAAGCTTGGTGAATTGCGGTTTCTTTCACCAAGCCTAACATGGACAAAATCCTCTACTCATCAACTCAAGATCAAGGGATAAGTTTGATAGAAGCTGATTATCATAAGTTTGCTTTCGATCGCCACTATCACCTGGATTTTCACATCGGGTTAATGACCAGCGGACAACAAAAATTCTCCCATCAAGGCACACAGCATAATGTTGGCTACGGCGATATCATCATCATGCCGCCCGACGAACTTCACGATGGTAGCTCTATCCTCGACTCAGGCTATCAGGTGCGAGTGTTTTCTATCGAACCGAATTGGTTTACCGATAACCTAGAGTTCACACAGCCGAGTGATATGTTGAGCTTTAAACAACTCATCATTAGCGATCCCCATCTCTTTGCACCTCTTGCCCAACTACATAAAAAACTCATGCAACCAAACTTGAGTCAATTAGCTCTCGATTGCATGCCCTATGAAGGTTTGGGTGGATTGGTTGAACGCTATGGTACTTTGAAACAAAAGGCAGCAATCCCGCTTGGAAAGCAATCACTGGCAACACTGAAAGAGTATCTCTTAGCACACTTAGATCAGCCGGTTCGCTTAGAACAACTTGCCACTCTTTGCTCTCTTAGCCCTACTCAGTTTCAGCGCCATTTCAAAGCGCGTATGAACATGACACCTTACGCTTGGCTAACTCGTCTGCGTATCGAACAGGGAATGAAACTGGTCAAGAGTGGTTTAACAGGTACTGAAGTCGCCATGCAGGTAGGTTTCTACGATCAGGCACACTTTACCAAAGCCTTTAAACACTGCTACGGCGTTTCCCCCTCTGCGATAAATTAAACACTTCACACTGTCAAAAATTTACAAGCCATTAAGAATCGGGCAAGGCACAATCACGTCATTCGCAGTAGGAGTCTTAATATGAATGAAGCCAGTATTCTTATCACTTTAGCAGGAGTGCATTTTTTAGCTCTCATGAGCCCAGGTCCCGATGTCGCGCTCGTGGTGCAAAATGCCACCCGCTATGGCCGCCAGACTGGTGTGTATATTGCCCTTGGTCTCTCTTTTGGTATCTTGCTGCATTCGATTCTTAGCATCACCGGCATCAGCTATTTGGTACATCAACAACCTGTACTGTTTGCGCTGCTACAATTGTGCGGAGGCAGCTATTTGCTTTACCTCGGTTTTGGCGCTCTAAAAGCCACGATAACGCACTGGAATTTGTCTGTAGAACGCTCTTCCTCCAGCCAAAAAGCATTATTACTGAGCAACAAGAGACAAGCGTTTTCGCGCGGTTTCATGACCAACATCCTTAACCCTAAAGCTCTGGTTTTTTTCGTCAGCTTAATGTCGACACTGGTTCCAGCAAGCATGTCGGTAACTGGCAAAGGTATCGCACTGCTCATCTTATGGAGCTTATCTTTGGCTTGGTTTGCCTGCCTTGCGTGGATGCTATCCACAGAGCGACTACAAGCTAAGCTCAATCAGGCAAGTCGCTATATCGATCTACTATGTGGTGTAATTTTTTCGCTTATAGGTCTCACCATTGTTTGGCAGTCTTTAACTAGTTTCATTCACTAAAAGCGAATAAATGTGGGTAGATATTCAATATTTGTGCAATTAGATCCAAAATGCAAAATGGCGGATCGCCCTTGATTCTTGTGCGAGATCTCTCACAAACGGATAGGGAAATATCTCTTTCTGCGCGAGAAAAATGATGTCGAAAACAATTAACTAACTGATTTTTAATGACAAGTTACTTTTTAGACAAAAAATATCCGCATGCAAACGATTTCTTTGCGTTGCTGAATACCTCGTTGTAGGTAATATGAATCCTGTCGGAAGGATGCTGACACGGAAATGGATCACTAAGGATAGTGAGCTTCAGGATGAAGTTACGGTTATTCAGGATGAATGATCGGCTTGGAAAGCGAAATGGACATTGAACGGACTCATTCGTTACTAGGATGGTAGCGACAAGGGAATGACAATGGACACCTCTGGATGAGGAAAGGACTTAACATCAGGATGATGTCAGGGACACCGCTCAGGGAACAAGTGATGAGAGCTAACGAGGATTGTTAGCAGATCAGGAAGATCATGGACACCGCTAGGATGGCGATGAAAGGATTGCGCTGAAGGATACAGCACACTTATCAAGGAATAGATGCAGGGAGCACCTATTAGTAGCTGGATTGCTGCAAGTAAGACTATAACCCCGAAGGGCTCACGCCCTCGGGGTTTTTCTTTATCTGAACAGTATGGAGCTGATACCATTCTGGAAAATTTCCTGATCAGTGAATGGGCGTCGATAAGCAACCCCTCTGAGCCATGGATGGCTCGGCGGAGCTTCAGGGACGAATAAATGCGCGTTTGACGCCCATTCGCTGCTCGCCGATGCTCAGTCTGATCATATTTTTATATAGGATGGTAGAGACATAAACCCGACAAGGCATTAGCCCTGCTTATCCATCCTCAGTTCCGCACGAGATGCATTCAATCTGGTAAACATAAAAAAACCTAGCACTAAGGCTAGGTTTTAATTTCAATAAATCAAACGTACTTACACTCGTTCCAGCTTGGCGTATGCAGTAACCAACCATTTGATGCCTTCACCGTTAAACGCAACCTGAACGCGGCTTTGTGGACCACTGCCTTCAAAGTTGATGATGGTGCCTTCTCCAAATTTCGGGTGACGCACACGAGAGCCTAGCGTAAAGCCCGTCTCATTAAAGCTCTCTTTGACAACGGTTTGACTGAAACGACCGCTACTTGCCGGACGGCTCACCTGCGCTTTCATTCGCACTTCATCCAAGCATTTATCTGGCAGCTCGCGAATAAAGCGAGAAGGCTTATGATACTTATCTTGTCCGTACAGACGACGCATCTCCGCGTAAGTGATGTAAAGCTTCTTCATGGCACGGGTCATGCCCACGTAACACAAGCGGCGCTCCTCTTCTAAACGCCCAGCTTCTTCTGCTGACATCTGACTAGGGAACATACCCTCTTCAACACCAACCATGAATACCATTGGGAATTCCAAGCCTTTTGCACTGTGCAGCGTCATTAACTGAACCGCATCATCGAACTCATCTGCCTGACCTTCGCCAGATTCCAATGCCGCATGGGTCAAGAATGCCGTTAGCAATGTCATCTCTTCTGCTTCTTCCGGCTTTTCGAACTGACGAGTTGCTGTTACCAGCTCCTCCAAGTTCTCTATGCGTGCCTTCGACTTCTCGCCTTTCTCTTGTTGGTACATTTCAAACAGACCCGAGGTTTTGATCACATGGTCAGTTTGCTCATGCAAAGACATTTCTGCACTGTCATCTTCTAGTGCGTTAACCAGTTCAATAAAGCGACCAAGCGATGTAGCAGCACGCCCTGCCAGTACTTTCTCTTCTAGCAATAGAACACTCGCATCCCATAAGGTGCAACCGCGATCACGGGCAGCAAAACGAATAGTATCTAAGGTTTTATCACCCAAGCCACGAGTGGGTGTATTCACTACGCGTTCAAATGCCGTATCGTCGTTACGGTTAGCAATCAAGCGCAGGTAGCTCAATGCATCTTTGATTTCCTGACGCTCGAAGAATCGCATGCCACCGTAAATTCGATAGGCTAAGCCAGCCTGAATCAGTGCTTCTTCCAACACACGTGACTGCGCATTGTTACGGTACAAAATCGCCGTATCTTCCAAAGAACCACCGTCTTCGTTCCACGCTTTGATTTTTCCAACCACAAATCGTGCTTCATCCAGTTCGTTGTAGGCTGAGTAAACCGAGATTAGCTCACCTTCGGCACCATCAGTCCACAGCTCTTTACCCATACGCTCACTGTTATTAGCAATCAGAGTGTTAGATGCTTCAAGAATGGTCTTGGTTGAGCGGTAGTTTTGCTCCAGACGAATAGTATTTACGCTTGGGAACTCTTGGGTAAACTTCTCAATGTTTTCTACTTTTGCTCCACGCCAGCCATAGATAGACTGGTCATCATCACCCACGATCATCACGTGGGTCTCTCTACCAGTCATCAGACGCAGCCAAGCGTATTGAATGTTGTTGGTATCTTGAAATTCATCCACCAAAATATGTTTGAAACGTGCTTGGTAGTGTTCACGAATATGTTTGTTATCTCGCAATAACTCTAACGTTCGCAGCAAGATCTCAGCAAAGTCGACCAATCCAGCGCGATCACACGCATCCTGATAGGCGGTATAAAGCTGAAGATAAGTCTGAGTGATAGGATCTCGATAGGCATCAATATGAGCCGGACGCAAGCCTTCGTCTTTCTTACCGTTAATCCACCACGATACCTGACGCGCTTGCCACTGCTTCTCATCCAAGTTCTGCGCTTTAATTAGGCGGCGCAACAGACGAATTTGATCATCAGAATCAATAATTTGGAAATCATCTTGCAGTTTCGCATCCAGATAGTGTGCACGCAGAATACGATGACAAATTCCGTGGAACGTACCATTCCACATCCCAGAGGAACTGCCCATCATCAGTTCTTCAATTCGACCCCGCATTTCTGCGGCAGCTTTATTAGTAAAGGTCACCGACATAATTGAGAACGGTGATGCCTGCTCTACCGATAATAACCATGCGATACGGTGAACGAGAACTCGCGTTTTACCACTGCCCGCACCCGCTAGCACCAGCAGGTTTTCTAGTGGCGCAGCAACTGCTTCGCGTTGTTTGTCGTTTAAACCATCGAGTAAAAGAGAAGGATCCATCATGACTTGGCTACTGGTTATTTATACATAATGATGACGATTATAACCCTAAAATCTACCAAGATGCTCGTTAAACAAACCAAATTATTGCTTCTGATTTCTGACCTCAACAAAAATAGTTGAAGTTTTTTTGTACTTAGATTGGTACATATTTCATTCGCTTAACACATTTACCTGCTTAATTCGTCGGTTTTTTATTCCCTTCCGTGAAAGTTTTTCTTAGTCACTCCTCTCTTTTCCAATAAGCAAGCTCGACAATTAACAAATTGTTAACTTGCGATATCAGGTAAGAGCAATTCATGAGGAAGTGATGATGAAAAAATCAAATTTAGCGGTAGCGGCAGCAGTAACAGGCTTACTTGTAGTCGGCGGAACCATGCTAACAGCAACATCAGCGGTCGCAGCAGATCAGGAAAAATGCTACGGCGTGGCTAAAGCGGGTCAAAACGACTGCGCGACTAAAATGAGTTCATGCGCAGGTACTTCTAAAAAAGATGCTCAGAAAGACGCCTTCGTTGTCGTACCTAAAGGTTTGTGCGGCAAACTTTCCGGCGGAAGTACTATGTCGTCTTAATAGTTGAAAATACAACTAATACCATTCTGGAAAATTTCCTGATTCAGTGAATGGGCGTCGATAAGCAAACCCTCCGAGCCATGGATGGCTCGGCAGAGCTGGGACGAATAAATGCGCGTTTGCGTTTGATGCCTATTCGCTGCTCGCCGACGCTCAGTCTGAGCATATTTTTATCTAGGATGGTATAAGTGGTGCTCTCTGCTCAAAAGGCGCACCACTTTCCTTCTTTCGCTATAACAAACTCATCATACGACTGACGGAGGTTTTATGCTGCATAGCCAAGTAGGTGTCGGATTACGCGCTCCCCATATCAGCTATTTTGCCCAGCAAGAGCCACAAGTGAGCTGGTTAGAAATTCATAGCGAAAACTACTTTTCTCCCTATTCGATTACCCGTAAACAGCTGCGACAAATTCGTAGTTACTATCAGATTAGCTGTCACGGCGTTGGTCTTTCGTTAGGTTCTGTACAGAGCATCAATACCAACCAATTGCAGCAACTTAAGTCATTAGTCGACGACATTCAGCCTCTTTTTGTTTCAGACCACTTAAGTTGGAGTGAAAATGGCGGACACTATTTCAATGACTTATTACCCCTTCCCTATACCGAAGAAGCGTTGAATGTCTTTTGCCGTAACGTACTTGCCGTTCAGGACGCCATTAAACGTCCGATATTGATTGAAAACCCTTCCAGCTATTTGCAGTTTAATCATTCCACCATTTCAGAATGGGAGTTTCTGGCTCAAGTTCAACAACGCACGGAATGTCGCTTGTTGCTAGATTTAAACAATGTACATGTTTCTGCTTTCAATCATGGTTTTAGTTGTCAAAGCTACATTGATGCTATTCCCGCACATGCAGTTGACGAAATTCACCTTGCGGGATTCTCAATCAACACGCTTCCCCAAGGCGAAATATGGATAGATACCCACAGCAAACCAGTATCTGCTGAAGTCTGGCAACTCTATCAAAACTGGTGTGAAAGACATGGCAGCCGAAGAACACTGATTGAATGGGATTTAGATATCCCACCTGTTGACGTTTTACTGGCAGAAGCGCGTAAAGCCAGCGAGATACTGACAAACTTCGACATGATGGCGAGGAAAGCATCATGAACGTTGGATTAGCCCAACTACAGGCCACCTTTGCCCAAGCATTACGTTACCAAGCCCAAGGAAGCGCTTGCGATATTAAAAGTGGGCGATTGAGTGCGGACGACAGGCTACAGATATACCGCAATAACTTTGTGATGAGTTTGACAGAGGTGCTGCAAGCTACCTACCCGATGCTTCTGGCAGTGTTGGGTGAAGAGTGTTTCGGTGCTATTGCCCGCCACCACATACTTTCGTATCCACTCAAGCAAGGCAACGTCAGTGGTTATGGCGAGCATTTCAATCGAACTATAGAGAAATGTCCTAATGTGACAAGGGCGGCACCTTATGCGCTTGAATTAGCAATATTTGAGTGGCAACTGGATAGAGGACAGCAAATCTTTGCTGAGACGGAAAGAACCAATGTGAGACCGCTATCCGATCTCGAGCGTTTAACGGATGATCAACAGAATAGGGTTGTTCTTCATCTCTACCCTTGGGTCTCGCTGTTTAAATCCCACTTTGCTCTATTTGATTTACAACAGGCGATTCGTCAGCAAAACTTTGATGAACTTGAGCTAATGAAGCCTCAGTCAGGTATGATGAGTTGTGATGTAGAAAATGGAATCCCTTGGGTGATAACGTTAAGTGAGCATCAGTTTGAATTTATGCAGTCAATGCTCAAACAGACAACTCTCGAAGATTTGAACCAACAACAACTTGCTGAAATACCCAAATTGGCCGCACTGCAAGTGATTGCTGGCTTCACGTTGAAGAATGTCTAACGATTACTCTTTGCTGAGATCGTTACTAATATTTGTCACCGCATCGCGAGAAGCATGACCGATAGCTTTAGTCGTATCGCGAGTTGCATGACCAATAGCCGTTGTGGCATCACGGGTCGCATGCCCTACTTCTTTTCCAGCTTGTTTCAGTTCAGCGCATCCTAAAAGCAACAATGTCGTGAATAAAGAAAAGCTTAACTTCTGGCACTGCGTCATTGGAATCTCCTTTTAAAACCAAAGTTACTCTAACAAATAACCCCGCTGGTTAAAGCAGGGTTATGTTATTTTTTGAACTGAATTGTCTAAATACAAATAAACTTATGCCGCAATACCAGAATGGCGAAGCAACGCATCAATTTGTGGCTCACGGCCACGGAAGCGCTTGAACAACTCCATAGGCTCTTCACTGCCACCCATTTCTAGAATGTTATTGAGGAAACTTGAACCTGTTTCTGCATTGAAGATACCTTCCTCTTCAAAGCGAGAGAACGCGTCTGCCGATAACACTTCTGCCCATAGGTAACTGTAGTAACCCGCACTGTA
This sequence comes from Vibrio ziniensis, assembly GCF_011064285.1. Lineage (NCBI taxonomy): Bacteria > Pseudomonadati > Pseudomonadota > Gammaproteobacteria > Vibrionales > Vibrionaceae > Vibrio > Vibrio ziniensis. The sequence continues at coordinate 85,947 of NZ_CP049331.1, read as the reverse complement.
GCCACCAGCAAAAATATGGCTAAAGCTGTGTGAGAAACGGTTCCACTCAAGACTTGGTAGCACCGCCACTTTCTTCTTCACTTCAGCCAGAGTTTCAAGCACCTGAGGACCGACTTCTGGGTCATAGGTAGTGTGCAACGTGAAGTCGAATAATCCGAACTCAAGTTGACGCAGGATGAACATACCTGATTGGAAGTTCTTCGCTGCCAGCATGTTGTCTAGCATCGCTTTCGGTAAAGGTTCGCCTGTTTGGTAGTGACCTGAAATAAAGGCTAGCGCCTCTTCTTCCCAACACCAGTTTTCTAGGAACTGACTTGGTAGCTCAACCGCATCCCAAGGCACACCATTGATACCAGAAACCGAACTCACATCCACTTGAGTCAACATATGGTGAATACCATGACCCGTTTCGTGGAACAGAGTGACTACTTCGTCATGAGTAAACAGCGCAGGTTTATCACCGACAGGACGGTTAAAGTTACATGTCAGGTAAGCCACTGGCGTTTGTAGATCACCATTGGCATTGATACGACGCACGCGACACTCATCCATCCACGCACCGCCACGTTTGTGTTCACGAGCGTATAGATCAAGGTAGAAGCTACCGCGCAGTGCGCCGTTACTGTCGAAAATATCGAAGAAACGAACCGATTCATGCCAAGTGTCCACACCTTCACGCTCTTGTACTTTCATGCCGAAAACACGCTTTAGCACTTCAAACAGACCAGAAACAACTTTGCTTTCTGGGAAGTAAGGACGTAGCTCTTCGTCAGAAATCTCAAACAGTTTCTGCTTTTGCTTTTCGCTGTAGTAAGCAATATCCCACAGCTCAAACGAAGTAACGCCAAACTCTTGCTCAGCAAACTCACGCAACTCCTGAACTTCGCGTTCACCTTGTGGTTTCACTTTTGTCGCTAGGTTGTTCAAGAAGCTCAGAACCTGATCTGGCGTTTCCGCCATTTTGGTTGCCAATGACTTTTCGCTGTAGGTGTTGAAACCAAGCATACGCGCCACTTCATAACGCAGTTTTAGCAACTCAGCGATGTTCTCGGTGTTGTCCCATTTGCCCGCATTCGGACCACGGTCAGAAGCGCGCGTTACGTAAGCTTCGTAAAGTTCTTTGCGCAGCGCTTGGTTATCACAGTAAGTCATTACAGGTAGGTAAGAAGGGATATCCAACGTTAACAGGTAGCCTTCGAGACCTTTTCCTTCCGCTGCTGCTTGAGCCGCCGCCAGCGCCGATTCCGGCATGCCCGCTAGCTCATTTTGGTCGGTAATGTGCTTAGTCCAACCCATGGTGGCATCAAGCACATTGTTAGAGAATTTAGAGCCCAGCTCAGACATACGCTTACTGATCTCGCCGTAGCGTTTTTGTTCCGCTTTAGGCAAGCCGATACCCGACAATTCAAAGTCACGCAGTGCATCTTTGATGGTCTTCTTTTGTGCTTGAGTTAAGGTTTCGAATGTTTCGCTGCTCTTGATTGCTTTATACGCTTCAAACAACCCTTTGTGCTGACCAACCCAAGTGCCGTATTCAGACAGGATTGGCAGACAGCTTTCATAAGCTTCACGCAGTTCGTCGCTGTTCACCACCGAGTTCATATGGCTCACTGGTGACCATAAACGACTCAAGCGATCATCCACTTCTTCGATAGGTGCAATCACATTTTCCCAAGTTGGTTCAGTATTACCTTCAAGTACCTGTTCAATCTTTGCACGGCAATCTTCAATTGCCTGTTCAACCGCTGGCTTTACGTGCTCCGGCTTAATGTCTGAAAACGGAGGTAAATCCGTAAAGCTAAGAAGTGGATTCGACATAAAACATTCCTTTTTATGGAGAGTAGTGAGGATGAGATATCCTCGTCTGTTAGGTTAATAAATATAGGTAGCAAGGTGAATTTTCAAGAGTGATCTGTTCGTAAGGAACAGGATTCAGAGCATTTTGTCGAAACTTGGGTGTATAATTAGCCGAAATATTTCTGATACCGACATCCCCTGAAACAGGTTAGAGGCGAATTTGTTAAGTTATCGACACAGTTTCCATGCAGGAAACCACGCAGATGTAGTGAAACACATCGTACAAAGCTTAATCCTCAATGCACTGCAGCAAAAAGATAAACCCTTCGTATATCACGATACGCACTCTGGCGTGGGTCGTTACGACTTAACTCATGAGTGGTCTGAAAAAACTGGCGAATACAAACAAGGTATCGCACGTATTTGGCAACAAGATAATGTGCCAGAAGACATTCAGAGCTACCTCGATGCAATCAAAGCTCTTAACCAAGGTGATGAACTGCGTTACTACCCTGGCTCTCCTCGTGTAGCGCGTGCTCACTTGCGTCCGCAAGATCGCATGGTATTAACCGAATTACACCCTAGCGATTACCCTCTGTTGGAACAAGAATTCGAACGTGATCGCCAAGTATCGATTTACAAAGAAGATGGCTTTCAACGCCTGAAAGCAAGCTTACCACCGCAAGAGCGTCGTGGTTTGGTACTGATTGACCCTCCTTACGAGTTGGCGAAAGAGTACCGTGACGTAGTCAATGCCATTGCACAAAGCTACAAGCGTTGGGCAACGGGCATATATGCTATTTGGTATCCGGTGGTAAACCGCTGTGATATCGAAGACATGATTGAAGGTTTGGAAAATCTTGGTATTAACAAAATTTTACAAATTGAGTTAGGTGTTTCACCAGATACCAATGAGCGTGGCATGACAGCATCAGGCATGATTGTTATCAACCCACCGTGGAAGCTGGAAAGCCAGATGAAGGAAATCCTGCCGTTTTTGAAAGAAGCGATCGCACCAGTGACCGGTCACTACAAAGTGGAATGGATTGTTCCTGAATAATCTTACCGAATAGCAATATGGGAATACTTTGCTCTGGTTTTTCCGTATCGTAGACTGAATACAACTTATCCCTAAGCTGTTTAGAATTGCTTGTGGCAAACGAATAAAAAGTGGGAAACGAATAAAAATAAGTGGAGAAAGTAATGACAACGCATTTTGATTACATCTGTATCGGTGGCGGTAGCAGCGGTATCGCATCAGCAAACCGCGCTGCAATGTACGGCGCAAAAGTCGCACTGATTGAAGCGAAAGATCTTGGCGGTACTTGTGTAAACGTTGGCTGTGTACCGAAAAAAGTAATGTGGCACGGTGCTCAAGTTGCTGAAGCAATGAACCTATACGCACCTGATTACGGCTTCGACGTTGACGTGAAAAGCTTCAACTGGGCAAAAATGGTAGAAAGCCGCCAAGCGTATATTGGTCGCATTCACCAATCTTATGACCGTGTTCTTGGTAACAACAAAGTGGAAGTGATTCGCGGTTTTGCTAAGTTCATCGACGCGAAAACGGTAGAAGTTAACGGTGTTCATTACACTGCAGACAACATTCTGATCGCTGTCGGAGGTCGCCCAACCATTCCTAACATTCCTGGTGCGGAACATGGTATCGACTCAAACGGTTTCTTTGACTTAGCAGAACAGCCAAAACGCGTAGCAGTAATTGGTGCGGGTTACATCGCCGTTGAGATTGCTGGTGTACTACACGCACTGGGTACAGAAACTCACCTATTCTGCCGTAAAGAATCACCACTACGTAGCTTCGACCCAATGATCATCGATACTTTGGTTGAAGTAATGAATACTGAAGGTCCAACACTTCATACTCACAGCGTTCCAAAAGAAGTCGTGAAAGAAGCCGATGGTAGCCTGACTCTTCATTTAGAAAATGGTGAAAGCCAAAACGTTGATACTTTAATTTGGGCTATTGGTCGTCACCCAGCAACAGATGCGATCAACCTAGCTGCAACGGGCGTTGCAACCAACGAGCAAGGCTATATCAAAGTTGATGAGTACCAAAATACTAACGTGGCTGGCATCTACTGTGTAGGTGATATCATGGAAGGTGGTATCGAGCTTACTCCTGTGGCAGTTAAAGCGGGTCGCCAATTGTCTGAGCGTCTGTTCAACGGTAAAACCAACGCGAAGATGGACTACAACTTAGTACCGACTGTGGTATTCAGTCATCCACCAATCGGTACTATCGGTCTGACTCAGCCTGAAGCGGTTGCAAAATACGGCGAAGAGAACGTGAAAGTGTACACTTCAAGCTTTACCGCTATGTACACAGCCGTCACTCAGCACCGTCAACCATGTAAGATGAAGTTGGTTTGTGCCGGTGAAGAAGAAACGGTAGTTGGTCTTCACGGCATTGGTTTCGCTGTCGATGAAATGATCCAAGGCTTCGGCGTAGCAATGAAGATGGGTGCTACCAAAGCGGACTTCGACTCAGTCGTTGCTATCCATCCAACAGGCTCTGAAGAGTTTGTTACCATGCGTTAATTCGCAACCTCCTAAGATGCAAAAGCCTCGCAAATGCGGGGCTTCTTGTTGGATCAAAAACTATGTTAATTCAAAACGGTGGTTGTAGCTCTGATTGAATATGGCTCATCAACTCGACACCAATCACTTGACCGAAAGTCGTCACAGCCACATCCACCAGCTCTTGTGAGCTAAGCTCCTCCGGCAAAGCGCCACCTTCAATCCATAAGCCATCAAGTACCGCGTTGCAGGCGATGCTGAGCCTTCTCAGTTCGGGCTCATCAAAACTCCGAGCCTCTTCCACCAAAACATCTTCAATCAGCTTTTTTAAGTGCAATCGCAGCAAGTTATAGGTTTTTCGGTGACTTTCTCTCATTGCTGGGTTGTGAAACAGCATTTGGAAGAAGCCAGCCCATAGTGCAATAGCTTGCGAATCGACAATCGGTGGCAATACTGAAGCCTGAACGAAACGAGCTAGGCGTTTCTTAGCACAATCGAACTCACCTTCTGCGGCTTGCGCTGCCAAATCGATTAGATTGGTCATGTGCTTTTCATAAGCAGCAATGATGAGGTCGTCTTTACTCTTGAAATGATAACGAATCAGTCCTTGAGTAACCTTTGCCTGTTCAGAAATAGAACGAACCGTAGCAGCTTTAATCCCATCGGTTGCGATTAGACGCAGTGTAGCTTCAATCAACTCATCTTTGCGATTGTTTGATGCTTCTTCTCTTGGTGCTTTGTTTTGCTTACTCATTTCATTCCATTCTATTTCAGCTGCTTGTGGCTATATCACCAAAGGTGGAGCCATCCAATCAAGCCTTCATTCAACGCTCTGTGACTATCATAACCCAAAAGCTCATTTTCAAAATCAAAATTATACACTTGTATAAATTTATACATTTGTATAATGTTTAACACAGAGTTTAATTACCCAGTCATAAGGAGAATGCAATGGGGAACTACGGCTGCCAATTAATGGCTGAACCAATGACACGCGTACTGATGCGCCGCCCTGGAAATAGTCTGCTGAACGCCGACCCGCAGAAATGGCACTACAACTCACTGTTCAATGCTGAAAAAGCACTGCAACAGTATGACGAGTTTGCCAGCCTGATTGAAACTTCTGGTGCAGAAATAGTCTGGATTGACGAAGCGAGTGAAGAGCTGGCTGATGCGATGTTTACCAGAGATGCATCATTGGTGACCAAAGCGGGTGCAATCCCACTTCGCATGGGTAAACCGCTACGCACTCCTGAGCCTGCACTGCACAAACGCGCTTACGAGAAAGCGGGAATTCCGGTGCTGGGTGAATTAACGGGCGACGCTAAAGTGGAAGGTGGCGACATCATTTGGTTGGACGAAAGCACGCTCATCGTCGGACTAGGATTTCGCTCCAACCGAGAAGGTGTTGAGCAACTCAACCAATTACTCAATCCTCACGGAGTAACCGTACTTGGATTTGATATGCCTTACTGGACAGGCGAAGAAGCATGTTTGCATCTCATGTCTGTCATTTCTCCACTCACGGAAACTAAATATTTGGTTCACCCGCCACTGATTCCAGCAGCACTTTGGACTCTACTGAAACAGCGTGGCATCGAAATGGTGGTCGCGCCTGCGGATGAATTTGAGGCTTCGTTTGGGCTCAACCTGAATGTTCTGCCTACTTCACCCGATCACTGCATCATGATCGATGGCTTCCCAAAAACGAAATCAGTAATGGAAGAGAGCGGCACTAAAGTAACTGTTTTTGAAGGTGAGGCTCTATGCATGGCTTGTGAAGGCGGACCGACATGCTTAACCAACCCTATCGTACGAATCGCTAAATAACGCAGAATCTCTCAAGCGGTTTGCTCTTTGAGTAGGCCGCTTTTTCGTCTCCTGCACTCCATTTTTAATTCTCACTTTCCACCGCAAAAGTTTGCCAAGCATATATTTTCATCTTTTTCATTAGTATTAGTGATGAATTGCGTGTAGGGTCTTGTCCAACTGTGCAATAAATGACAAAGTCATCCTTACAAGTTGTAACGAACCGATGTCTTAACCAATTATTAACTGCGGGTTATTTATACTATCAATATTTGTATAACTACATTTGAGTTCCAATTAGCGTTCTGCCTATCGACTACCTTCAAAGCATAAAAAGGAAGCGTGCAGGATGAGTTCTAGTGGTAAAGGAGAGAAACATATGGGCCAAGGTAAATCCTTGTCGAAAACTTGGTTGACCACAATTGCAGCAGCAATTGTGCTTGCAGGATGTCAACCAGACGCCAAGCCAGCGGCGGTAGCTAACGGTGCTGCACCAGCTGTAGCGGTAGACGTTATTAAAGTAGCGACTCAGTCTGTTAATGTAACTAGCACCTTGCCTGGTCGTACGAATGCTTTCCGAATCGCAGAAGTACGTCCTCAGGTACGCGGTATTATTACTGCACGTAAATTTGTTGAAGGTAGCTTAGTTGAAAAAGGTGATGTTCTATTTGAACTTGATGCTTCAACTTACCAAGCGTCATTGGCAAGTATGAAAGCGAACCTAGCAAAAGCAGAAGCAACATTAAGCCGTACAGAGCTTCAAGCAAAACGCTATAACGAACTGGTTAAAAAGCACGCAGTAAGTCAACAAGATTATGAAGATGCCCAAGCAACTTACAAAGAAGCATTGGCTTCAGTAAAAGCGGCACAAGCGAATGTTAACGCTGCACAAATCGACCTTGATTACACGCACATTAAAGCACCAATTTCAGGTCGTATCGGTCGTTCAATTGTCACAGAAGGTGCATTGGTTACTGCTAACCAAACGGATGCGCTTGCAACCATTCAGCAGCTAGACCCTCTTTATGTTGACCTTTCTCAACCAAGTAACGAACTTCTAAAACTGCGCCAAAGTGCAGGTAAAGAAAAAGATGAACTGAAAGGCATCAATTTATTCCTAGATGACGGTACGCCGATCGAGCAAAAAGCAACGCTACAATTTGCTGAAGTATCTGTTAATGAAAACACTGGTACGGTAAACGTTCGTGCAACTCTGCCAAACCCAGATCAATTCCTATTACCAGGTCTTTATGTTCGAGCTCAACTACCAACAGAAGACCGTGCAAACGCCATTCTTGTTCCTCAAACAGCACTAAGCCGCAACGCTCGTGGTGAAGCCTCTGTTTTAGTTGTTAATGCTGAAAACGTAGTTGAAAGCCGAGCCGTTGTTGCAACACATACCGTAGGTTCTCAATGGTTGATTGATTCTGGCTTAGAAGCTGGTGAAACCGTCATTGTGGCAGGTCTGCAAAAAGTACGTGCTGGCAGCACGGTTAACCCACAAGTCATGGAATCATCTAAGGAACAATAAGATATGGCTCGATTTTTTATAGATCGCCCAATCTTTGCTTGGGTGATTGCAATAATCATCATGCTAGCAGGTGTGCTGTCGATCATGACACTACCGGTATCCCAATATCCGGATATCGCACCGCCGACAGTAATCATATCAGGTACCTATCCTGGTGCATCTGCTGATACGGTCGAAAACAGTGTGACACAGACGATCGAACAAAATATGAACGGGATTGATAACCTGATTTATATGTCGTCTCAAAGTAGTTCATCGGGTTCTTTCAGCATCACACTGACTTTTGAAAGTGGTACGGATGCGGATATCGCTCAAGTTCAGGTACAGAACAAACTCGCCTTAGCAGAAGCGACTCTACCAAGCGAAGTACAACAACAAGGTATTACCGTTTCAAAATCATCTAGCTCATTCTTGATGGTTGTTGGCTTCGTCTCAACAGACGGCAGCATGGACAACACTGACCTTTCTGACTACATGATTTCGAACGTAAAAGATCCACTAAGCCGTGTTCAAGGTGTGGGTGAAGTTCAAGTGTTTGGTGCACAGAACGCAATGCGTATCTGGCTGGATCCAAATAAACTGAACAAATACAGCCTAACACCAGCTCAGGTGAAGTCAGCGATCAGTGCACAGAACACGCAAGTGTCTGTGGGCCAGTTAGGTGCAGCGCCATCAGTGAAAGGGCAGCGTCTAAACGCAACCATTACTGCGCAAAGCCGTATGAGAACGGTCTCTGAGTTCCAAAACATCCTATTACGCGTTGACACCGATGGTGCGCAAATTCGTTTGAAAGATGTGGCTCGTGTTGAGTTGGGCGCTGAAAGCTACCAAGCTGTTGCACTGTACAACGGTAAATACGCTGCTGGTATTGCGATTAAGCTGGCAACAGGTGCTAACGCGCTTGAAACCTCTCAGCTAGTGAAAGCTCGCATTCAAGAGATGACCCCAACGTTCCCAGACAACATTGAGGTTATCTATCCATACGACACTACGCCGTTCGTTCAGATTTCTATCGAAGAAGTAGTTCATACGCTGATTGAAGCGATCGTTCTAGTATTCCTCGTGATGTATCTGTTCTTGCAAAACTTCCGTGCAACGTTAATCCCAACGATTGCCGTTCCGGTGGTATTGCTTGGTACTTTCGGTGTTATGGCCGCATTTGGTTTCTCGATCAACACCCTAACCATGTTCGGTTTAGTGCTGGCGATCGGTCTGCTGGTTGACGATGCTATCGTTGTAGTAGAGAACGTTGAGCGGGTAATGGCTGAAGATGGTCTTGCGCCGCGTGAAGCTACTCGTAAATCGATGGGACAGATTACCGGAGCACTAGTCGGTATCGCGATGGTACTGAGTGCGGTATTCATTCCGATGGCATTCTTCGGCGGCGCGGCGGGTGCAATTTACCGTCAATTCTCACTGACTATCGTATCGTCAATGGTACTGTCGGTTATCGTGGCAATGGTTCTGACTCCTGCACTTTGTGCAACGTTGCTAAAACCAATGCATAAAGGTGAACACCACGTTCGCCGTGGTCCACTGGCTTGGTTCAACACAGCCTTTGATCGCGGTACACACGGCTATAGAAATGTAGTGAGCAAAGGCGTGAATCAACGAATTCGCTACCTTGCTATGTACGTCATCATTGTTGCTATTCTAGGTACTCTTTGGACTCGTCTACCGACTTCTTTCGTTCCAGAAGAAGACCAAGGTATTTTCCTCTCCATCATCCAGTTGCCAGCGGGTTCAACTCAAGAGCAAACGTTGGAAGTGATGGATAAAGTTGAAAAACACTTTATGGAAAACGAATCTGACTCTGTTCTGTCAGTCTTTACTGTTTCAGGCTTCAGCTTCGCAGGTCAAGGTCAGAACATGGGTATGGCGTTCATCCGTCTTAAAGATTGGGACGAACGTACTAACCCTGCGATGTCAGTAAACGCTATTGTTGGTCGTGCTTGGGGTGCATTCTCTCAAGTGAAAGAGGCAAACATCTATACCTTTAACGTTCCAGCGATCATGGGTTTAGGTAACGCAACAGGCTTTGATGCTTATCTCACTGATAACGCAAACTTAGGGCACGACAAACTGATCCAAGCGCGTAACCAGCTATTAGGTATGGCGGCACAAAACCCGAATCTAACCGGTGTTCGTCCAAATGGTATGGAAGATACGCCTCAATTCCGCATCAACATTGACTATGAAAAAGCGATGGCGATGGGTCTGTCTGTATCTGATATCAACAGCACGCTATCAACAGCACTGGGTTCGAGCTACGTTAACGACTTTATCGATAACGGTCGTGTTAAAAAAGTATACCTGCAAGCGGATGCTCAATACCGTATGACACCAGAAGATCTTAGTCTGTGGCATGTGAAAAACAGCAAAGATGAGATGGTTCCATTTAAAGCGTTTGCAACTACCGACTGGACTTACGGTTCTCCTCGTCTAGAACGCTACAATGGTGTTCCTGCGGTGAACATTCAAGGTTCTGCGGCAGCGGGTATGAGTACCGGTGATGCAATGCAAGCCATCAGTAACATCGTTGCTCAGTTGCCTCAGGGGATTGGTCTACAGTGGACAGGAGCTTCCTACCAAGAAGTACAAACCGGCTCACAAGCACCACTGCTTTATGCGCTCTCTATCCTAATCGTATTCTTGAGCCTTGCAGCTCTATACGAAAGTTGGAGTGTGCCGTTCTCTGTCATCATGGTGGTTCCATTAGGTGTATTTGGTGCTATTGCAGCAGCTACATTGAAATCGCTATCTAACGACATCTACTTCCAAGTAGGTTTGTTAACAACCATTGGTTTGTCTGCGAAAAACGCCATCCTGATTGTTGAGTTTGCGAAAGCACTTTATGACGAAGGACAAGACTTAATTAGTGCAACCGTCGAAGCGTGTCGTATGCGTTTACGTCCAATTATGATGACATCATTTGCCTTCATCTTGGGTGTACTTCCACTGGCACTAAGTACTGGTGCAGGTGCGGCTAGCCGTAACGCAATTGGTTGGGGTGTTGTGGGTGGTATGTTTGCTGCGACGATTCTGGCAATCTTCTTCGTTCCCGTGTTCTTTGTGATTGTAATGAAGTTTTTCCGTACACAACCACATAAGATTCCTGAAGATGCATAATCATCTTATCTAACGATAAAAAAACCCAGTGACTTCACTGGGTTTTTTATTAATACCAATAACATTAATTTCCTAATCATACCATTCTGGAAAATTTCCTGATCAGTGAATGGGCGTCGATAAGCAAACACGCATTCATCCAGGCTGGTATTATTTTACGCAAAGAACGTTCAGTAAGGAGTCCCCTTTTAAGGTTGTTACCTTACCTGTGGTAAAGAAGCCTTTGTTGTTCAGCCCCCAATAAGGCAAGTAAATCGGCCAGTTTTCCTTTTCCATAAGTTTAGAATCAAGCAGTTGTTTCCATTCCACTTCCATCGCCAAGCGCATTTGCAGCTGTTGGCAACGCTTCTCTGCTGCAGCATAACTTAAGCGATTCCATGCTAAATCATGCTCCATATAGAACTGTTCTTTTTCGTCCATCACATAAGGCACAACATAGTGAACACCATTAAGTGTGGCCTCACGTCGGATAGTGACCATAGCAGCATCTTTAGCTACCGATGCAGAGGCTTTAGTGGATTTAGAGGACGACTCTGGTTTCATTTTAGGTTCAGCTTTAACCATTGGCTTCGGCGTGGTCACTGCTGGCTTCACTTCTGCCACTTTCTTAGGTGCGCTCTTTGGCTTTGTCACAGGCTTCTTCGTTACAACTGGCGTATCTTGCTCACCTTTGCGTACTTCACGAATAAATGCTTCCTTGTACCGCTTCTCACTCCTGACCCCTGCGAGTTCTTTTTTAGCCGTTGCATAATCCTCGTAAGGACCTATCAAACAACGTAAATCCTTACCTTCAGGCTTCATCCACACATCCGTTGAAATATGCTTGTAGAGTACTTTCGCTTGGTTCAACGATATTGGTTGATCTAACAACCCACACTGAATCCAGAACAAGGAGTCTTGTCCTTTCGGTGTGGCATTGGCCCACAATCCATGACCAATGGGGCAATTGCTGTTTAGCAGAGGAAGTTCATTGGTCGAGGTTTGAGTCCCTCCACACAAAAACTGGTCAGACTCTGCGGCCAATAGTGGCTGAGAAACGAAACCCAAAGGTAATCCAATCAACAAAAGGTGCGAAAGTTTTGGCATTGTGACCCACTTGATATCCATATGTTCTCCATTCCGGTGACTATGGTTACTGTATTACTTTACCTGAGCTTGCATTGAGAAAAGAATAGGCAAAAAAAGAGCCGTAATCACTTACGGCTCTAGTTTAGGTAGATTATGTGAGTAAAATCAATCGACGAGGATCAACCTTTATAGATTTTCGGGTTAAATACATCACGCAACCAGTCACCCAGTAGGTTGATCACCAAAACTAAGGTTACAAGCAGCACACCAGGGAAGGCCGTGATCCACCAAGAGCCCGAGAAAATGTAGTTAAAACCGATACTAATCAGAGCACCAAGCGATGGTTGGTCAACTGGCAAACCTAAGCCAAGGAATGACAGTGCCGCTTCAGACATGATGGCGTTTGCCACTTGTACCGTTGAAATCACTAGAATCGGAGACAGACAGTTAGGCAAGATATGGCGGAACATAATACGAGGAGCTTTAAAGCCCATTACACGAGCCGCTTCTACATACTCTTTCTTCTTCTCTGCCAGTACTGATGCACGGATGGTACGCGCGTACTGAGGCCACTCAGCCACACCTATGATCACCACCAGCATTAATACCGCATATTTACTGTAGAACTCGCTGCCAAAACTCGCTTTGAAAATAGCCGACACAATGATCGCCACCATCATGGTTGAGAAAGACAACTGAACATCTGCAAAACGCATTAAGTAGCTGTCGATACGACCACCAAAGTAGCCTGAAGACAAACCAATAATGATACCCAGAGCTAACTGAAGCGCTACCGCAAGGAAACCGATAGTCAATGAAAGACGTGAGCCATAAAGCATGGTCGATAAAATATCTCGACCCTGCTCGTCCGTGCCCAATAGGAAACGCCCATCACCGCCCTCCATCCAAGATGGTGGCAACTCTGCATCCATAAGATCGATTGAAGACATATCGTATGGATCGGTTGGTGCAATAAGCGGTGCCGCCAGCGCAAGTACTAGGAATACCATACAAACGGCAAAGCTCACCATTGCCACTTTGTCACGTAAGAAGTAGTACAGAAAATCTGACTGTTTAAAACGCTCCCAGCGTGAAGGAGCTTCTGAAAATTGACTCATGATTATGCTCCTTTACCTGTTAAGTCTACGGTTGGGTTAATCAGTCCGTATAACAAATCGACCACGGTGTTAGTCACAACGAAGATTAGACCTACGAAAATAACGTAAGCAGTAATCAAAGGTGTATCTACGCGGTTAATCGCTTCAAGGAATAGGAAGCCTGTACCCGGCCATTGGAATACTGTCTCAGTCAAAATGGTGTACGCCACCATAGTACCGATCTGAACCCCACCTACCGTTAATACCGGCAACATAGTGTTTTTCAAAGCGTGCTGGTAGTAGATTTTTTTCAGCGGTAAACCTTTTGCTGTCGCAAATTTAATGTATTCAGAGCTTAGAACTTCCAACATTTCAGAACGAACTAAACGAATAAACAGCGGCAACATGATTGAAGCCAATGAGATACATGGCAAGATCAGGTGCAGTAAACCATCAACGGTAAAGTAACCTGATTCCCAACCTAGTAGATTGTAGGTTTCACCACGGCCATAAGATGGCAGCCAGCCCAATTCAATTGAGAAGATATACATCAGCATAATCGCTGTTAAGAAAACCGGGATTGAGATACCGATACTACTGCCGGCCATCACGACTTTCGTAAACAGACTTTTTGGTTTTATTGCCGTATAAACACCAATTGGAATAGAGCAAATCACAATGATTAATGACGCGCCAAATACAAGCTCTAGCGTTGCCACTAATTTATCTAGAATCACGTCGATTGCAGGGCGTTTGAAGAAATAAGATGTGCCTAAGTCACCCTGCACTGCAGCAGTAACAAAGCGTGTATATTTGGTAATGAAGGGATCGTTCAGACCAAGTTCATCGCGCAACGCTTGGCGCTGAGCTTCAGAAACAGATTGGCCGACAAGCTCACGTAGCGGGTCACCCAAGTTATCTTGGATGGCAAACGCCACTAAACTGATCACAAACATCACTATCAGTGCCTGAAACAGGCGCTTGACCAGAAACGTAAACATTCCTTGCCCCTTAACTTTCCATGCAAAATTCGGAACACACACACGGTGCGAAAATACTCAGCCTAAAAAACGACACTTTATCCGACTGAAAAAATAAACTGCCTAACTGTCTAGCTGTTAAAACACGCCTTCGATGTCAGACACCGAAGGCGTGGTATTACGTGTTAATGCTTAATCTTACTTAGCGTCAACCACTAGGTCGCCGAAGTAAGGGAAGTCCATTGCGTTCACGATTTCTTTCGCGTGTACGTTAGACTTCGCACCCCAAGCAAGGTTTTGCCAGTGTAGAGGAACGAACGCTGCATCGTTGTACAGAGTCGCTTCTACTTTCTGTAGCATTGCTGAACGTTTAGCAGGATCTGTTTCAACGTTTGCTTCTTCAACTAGCTTGTCTACTTCTGGGTTAGAGTAGTGACCACAGTTGTACTGACCTTTACCAGTCTCTTCGTTACGAGTCATAGTCAGGAATTCAGAGAAGTTCGCTGAATCTTCTGTATCCGAGTGCCAACCGATCATCAGCATGTCTGCTGCACATAGGTCGAATTCAGGCCAGTATTGCGCTTTAGGCATAGTTTTCAGATCAACTTTGATACCGATCTTAGACAGCATTGCAGAAACTGCTTGAGCTACTTTCGCATCGTTCACATAACGGTTGTTTGGAGCGATCATAGTTAGCGTGAAGCCTTTCTCGTAACCCGCTTCTTTCATCAGCTCTTTTGCTTTTTTAAGGTCAAAGCGTGGAACTAGATCTGGGTTATAACCAGCGTAGCCTTTAGGGCTTTGTTGGCCAGCCGCTGTTGCGAAGCCTTTCATGATTTTATCAACGATACCTTCGTTGTTAATTGCATGAACGATAGCTTGACGAACACGAACATCTTTCAACGCTTCGTTGCTAGATTGGTTCATTTGGAACGTGATGATACGAGTACCTGGAAGAGTGATTAGGTCAACGCCTTTCGCTTCTTCAACACGTTTGTGATCGTTTGGAGCAACTGGAGCAATCATGTCTACGTCGCCAGAAAGTAGCGCAGCAACACGAGTCGCGTCTTCTTTGATTGGCACTAGAGTAAGTTTGTCTACGTTACCTTTAGACGCTTTGTCCCAGTAACCGTCAAAACGTTCAAACTCAACTTTAACACCTTGCTCACGAGCAGTTACGATGAACGGACCAGTACCTGATGTGTGAGTAGAAGCAAAAGAGTTTCCGTGTTTCACGATTTCAGCTTTGTCTTTACCGTCTTCACCAGTACCAGAGTAGAACTTGCTGTCCATTGGGAAGATGTAAGTTGCGGTTTGAAGAACAAGCGGGTATGCACCTTTTGACACTAGGTCAAATGTGTAATCATCAACTTTAACCAATTTTTCAAACGGTTCGAAAATCGCTTTGAAATCTGGCGAAACTTGTAGGCGGTCGAATGTCCACACAACATCGTCTGCTGTTAGTTCGTTACCTGAATGGAACTTAACACCTTTGCGTAGGTGGAAACGTACAGTTTTATCGTCAACACGTTCCCATTTTTCCGCTAGGCGAGGTTCAAAATCCAATTCCTGTGTGTAACGAACTAGTGGATCAAATACCATATGAGACATCTGAAGCGTACCACCTGAAAGTTGCTCATGTGGGTCAAGAGACACTGGGTCTGCGTCGTACGCTACTTTGATATCTGCTGCGCTAGCTGCAAAGCTTAAACCAGCGGCCATTAAAGCTAATGCTAATTTGCTTTTCATGGTTTTCATTGCATAACTCCTTATGCGGGAATCCAAATCCCTAGTTGTTGTATTTGCTTCTGCTTAAAATGCCAAACAAGAACGTTTGGTAATGGTTGCGGCTTTAAGCCGTTTCTACTTCTTCTCTCAAGCCTGTAAATTCAGGCATCAAGGAAATCAGTTGTTTACTGTACTCGTGCTGAGGTGAGTTGAAAAGCTGCTCTGTTGGTGCAACTTCTAGCAAGGTCCCCATTTTCATCACACCCACGCGATCACACATCTGGCGAATCACTGGTAAATCGTGACTGATAAACAGCATGGTTAGGTTCAGTTCATCTTGAAGATCTTTCAAAAGGTTCAAAATCTGAGCCTGTACAGATACATCCAATGCGGATGTCGGTTCATCACAAATCAATAAGCGCGGACGAGTTGCCAGTGCTCGTGCAATCGAAATACGTTGACGCTGACCACCTGAAAACTCGTGCGGATATTTCACGCCAGCCATTTTGCCTAAGCCAACATGCTCTAATAAGTCATTCACAATTTGACGAGTTTCCGCTTCACCGCTGGTGAGCTTATGGAAACGAATCGGCTCTGCAACGATATCGAAAATCTTCATACGAGGGTTCATCGACGTATAAGGGTTTTGGAATACCATCTGCATTTGGCGGCGCATAGGACGACGCTCTTTCTCTGATTTCAGAGCGGTTAAATCGATACCTTCAAATGTCACTCGACCATCATTTGGCGCATATAAACCTGCGATAACACGTGCGATGGTCGATTTACCAGAACCAGATTCACCCACTAAACCGAATGTTTCACCTTCATGCACTTCAAAACTTACATCATTTGAAGCTTGAACGTATTCACGACGGCTTTCGAATAAAGAATCTTTAGTGACAAAACGCAAGTTGACGTGTTCCACTTTCAGTAGTGGGCCTGTGTACTTGCGGTTGTCCTGACTTTTACCCAACCAGTGATTCTTAATATCAATCGATTTGGTATCTGCCGCTTGTTCGATATAAGTCACCAGAGGGAAGCGGTCGAGCTTCTTGTCTGAACGAGGTACAGCAGAAATCAGGCTACGTGTATATTTGTGGTCTGGATTACCTAGCACTTTCGCCGTTGGTCCAAACTCAACAAGATCACCACGATACATAACCGCGACGCGGTCAGTAACGTTAGAAACCACACCCATATCGTGCGTAACCAACATACAACCTACGTTGTTCTTGATACACAGCTCGCGGATAAGGTTTAGGATTTGGTCCTGAATAGATACATCCAGCGCAGTTGTTGGTTCGTCTGCAATGATCAGATCTGGTTCACCAGCAAGTGCAATAGCGATAACTACACGTTGACGCATACCACCAGAAAACTGATGAGGATACTGTTTAAGACGGTTTTCAGGTTGAGGAATACCCACTTGCTTCATTAGAGAAAGCGCACGTTGATAAGCTTCATCATCTGAAACCTTCATATTGGCATGAATGGTTTCTGTTAATTGATGCTCTACTGTAAACAGTGGGTTCAAAGACGTCATTGGGTCTTGGAAAATAAAGCCAATTTTAGAACCGCGCACTTTACGCATTTTCTCAGATGATAAACCGGAAATTTTTTCGCCGTCTAAGAAAACTTCACCACCAGCAATTGTTCCTGGAGGGCTAAGCAAATCAATAACGGCATTACCAACGGTAGACTTTCCCGCACCTGACTCACCAACCACACCAACAATCTCACCACGCTCAATATTGAACGAAAGTGATTTGACTGCCGCATGCACACCGTGACGCGAAGGATATTCAATACGAAGGTTTTTTACTTCTAAAAGTGACATTTACACCAGACCTCTACTGCTCGGCAGTTTTCTGCCCTGTCTGCGCCCCATATACCAGTGAAAAATACGAGTAATATGAGTACAAGTGAATCCATTCTTGCCAGTACAAAATTCTGGCAATTTACAAGCCCATCAATTTGGCAAATATTTCACAGAAAAGCAACAAAGATAGGATAAAAACTCGAAAAAAAACAAATTTAAAGCACTATTATCGAATTTGTATGCAACACCTATACAGATAACAATGGTTAGACCTTTCATCTAGCACGTAAAAATACACCAACCAACTTAGCCTTAAACACTAAAAACTCATGAATCAGCAATACAATATAAAACCCAAGCAATGAATAATAAATCAAATTAAGGCATGTTTTTGCCATTAACAAAATAGAAACAAAATGAGAATCAGCAGTGAAAACTAAAATTTATAACCAAATTAAAAACAATCAATAGTTATTAATTCGATATAAAAAATACAAAGCCAGGTGTTTACTCCAACAAATTTAATGCACCGAAGTTGCAAGTTTAGTCACTCTAGTTTTAAACACCGTTGCCGTACAAAACTCACCCACTTATACTCTAGGTGATTTTTACGTGGTACAACAAATGGCACCATAAACTTTGAAACACATCCCAATATTGAGCGGAAAAACTTACATAAAAATCATTAAAACCCAATTCATCGTAAACAGACGTAAAAACCGTATGAATATCCATCATTTCCGATGTGGCTTATATAGCGCTCAGTGAAGAGCCAGATCCCGAACATCAGGCGAACCCCGCTCTGTTCGAAAACCTGAACTCTGAATGTAAAAAAGCCCCAGTCTTTCGACTGATACCATCCTAGACAAAAATATGATCAGACTGAGCATCGGCGAGCAGCGAATGGGCGTCAAACGCAAACGCGCATTCATTCGTTCCTGAAGCTCCGCCGAGCTATCCATGGCTCGGAGGGTTTGCTTATCGACGCTCATTCACTGATCAGGAAATTTTCCAGAATGGTATGAGGCTTCGTTGTAGTGGTCGGTGAAGAGCCAGATCCCGAACATCAGGCAAACCCAGCTCTGTTCGAAAACCTGAACTCTGAATGTAAAAAAGCCCCAGTCTTTCGACTGAGGCTTCGTTGTAATGGTCGGTGAAGAGCCAGATCCCGAATATCAGGCGAACCCAGCTCTGTTCGAAAACCTGAACTCTGAATGTAAAAAAACCCCAGTCTTTCGACTGAGGCTTCGTTGTAATGGTCGGTGAAGAGCCAGATCCCGAATATCAGGCGAACCCAGCTCTGTTCGAAAACCTGAACTCTGAATGTAAAAAAGCCCCAGTCTTTCGACTGAGGCTTCGTTATAGTGGTCGGTGAAGAGGGATTCGAACCCCCGACCCTCTGGTCCCAAACCAGATGCGCTACCAAGCTGCGCTATTCACCGACTTATGTTTTATCTTGAACTTAACAAGAAAGGGAACCGAAATTACCTAAATAATGGGGTGGCCAACGAGGCTTGAACTCGCGACAACCGGAATCACAATCCGGGACTCTACCAACTGAGCTATGGCCACCAAAATAAGTGGTCGGTGAAGAGGGATTCGAACCCCCGACCCTCTGGTCCCAAACCAGATGCGCTACCAAGCTGCGCTATTCACCGAACTAAATTCTTTTCTATGGAATTTGCTAGAGGGTCACCCTCTGGTCCGCTTATTCCAAAATCGGGATGCGCTATCAAACCACGCTATTCACCGACTTAAGTTTTATCTCGAACTTCATCAAGAAAGGGAACCGAAGCTACCTAAATAATGGGGTGGCCAACGAGGCTTGAACTCGCGACAACCGGAATCACAATCCGGGACTCTACCAACTGAGCTATGGCCACCACTGTATTTGCCAATTTGCTTACGCTCCTGCAAGCATCCGGATGGCGCGCCCGAAAGGATTCGAACCTTCGACCTTTGGCTCCGGAGGCCAACGCTCTATCCAGCTGAGCTACGGGCGCATGCCCTATCGGCGGAGTGGAATAATACGTAGTTCACACTATGCCGTCTAGTATTTTTTCAACTTTTTTTGCCGTTTGGTGGCTTTTTCGTCACATACTTGTTGCTATTACCACAATAAGGATGTGACTAAGCCCTTGAAGATCGCAAGTTGTTGTTTATTGCAACAACTTATCGGGATATAATCACTCACTGTTTACATTGATTTAACAGCCTAGTTAACTTAACAGACTAAGTTGCTTTAAATCACCCTACTCTAAATATAAATAGGTAAGCAGCACTTACCTTCGGAATGTAAAGTGAGTTTATAGGATATGTCTCGATCACTCTTTAGCGTATTGTTCGCTGCTCTAACTTTTTCTACTGCAGCCCTAGCAACTAGCCAAGCTGATTATGATGCTATTGCTGAACGTATTAAACCCGTTGGTGATGTTTACCTAGCAGGCAGTGAACCAGTTGTCGCAGAGCCTACAGGGCCTCGCGATGGCGCAAAAGTTTATGGTACTTTTTGTATCGCTTGTCACGCATCAGGTGTCAGTGGCGCGCCAATCAAAGGTAACGCTGATCAATGGGCTCCTCGTATTGCCCAAGGCAAAGATGTATTGAAAACGCACGCACTTAACGGTCTCAACCTGATGCCACCAAAAGGTACATGTATGGACTGTTCTGATGACGAAATCCTTGCTGCAATTGAACATATGATTGAAGGTTTGTAATCTCTTTCGGTTTCTATGTAAAAAGGGCTTGGTTTATACCAAGCCCTTTTTACTTCAGTGTTGCGCGTGTCATACCATCCTAGATAAAAAATATGATCAGACTGAGCATCGACGAGCAGCGAATGGGCGGCAAACGCAAACGCGCATTCATTCGTCCCTGAAGCTCCGCCGAGCCATCCATGGCTCGGAGGGTTTGCTTATCGACGCCCATTCACTGATCAGGAAATTTTCCAGAATGGTATCACTTCTTAAACATAGCTCTTAAGTTCGCAATATGTGCCTGCCCTTTCGCCATTCGCTCTTCTGCCGTTTGTGGTTTTTTCTGGCTTTCCCATTCCACATCATCGAACGGGAGTTCATCCAAGAAACGGCTTTGAGTTGGTTTAATCAACTCACCAAACTGGCGACGCTCTTTACACATAATAAAGGTTAGCTCTCGCTGCGCACGCGTAATACCCACATACATTAAGCGACGCTCTTCATCTACATTATCTTCATCAATACTGGTTTGATGAGGCAATATCCCCTCTTCCGTTCCCAGCAGATAGACGTAAGGAAATTCCAAACCTTTAGATGCGTGCAATGTCATTAGTTGAACAGCATCACTGTCATCATTGTCTTCACCGCGCTCCATCATGTCTCGTAGCGTAAGTCGCTGAACCACTTCTTTAAGCGTTTTCTCTTCTTTATCGGGATTATCACCTTCTAAATCAGCCACAATCCAAGAATAAAGATCAGAGACGTTCTTCATTCGCATCTCCGCTGCTTTTGGACTTGCAGAGGTTTCGTATAACCAATCTTCATAATTGATATCACGAACCAGCGAGCGCACCGCCTCAACCGTATTGCCGCGCTCTGCATTATCAGCAATCGCCACCAGCCATTGAGTGAATCGACGTAAGTTTTCCAAACCTCGCCCTGAGAGGTGCTGTTCTAGACCTAATTCGAAGCTGGCTTCAAACAAACTTTTGCCTCGCATGTTGGCGTAGCTGCCAAGTTTTTCTAGCGTCACAGGGCCAATCTCACGGCGAGGCGTGTTAACAATACGTAAGAAAGCATTGTCATCATCTGGGTTCACCAATATGCGCAGATACGCCATGATGTCTTTGATTTCTGCACGAGCGAAAAAAGACGTACCACCAGAAATTTTGTACGGCACTCGGTTCTGCATCAGATATTTTTCAATCAAACGCGACTGATGGTTACCACGATACAAAATTGAATAATCTCGGTATTCGGTTCTATTTAAGAATTTATGGGCAATGATTTCCGCGGTTACACGTTCTGCTTCGTGCTCATCATTTTTCGCCAAAATTACCTTTAACTTTTCCCCATCAGGAATTTCAGAGAATAGTGATTTTTCGTACACGTGCGGGTTATTGGCAATCAAGATGTTCGCAGCGCGAAGAATTCGGCTGGTTGAGCGATAGTTTTGCTCCAGCTTAATCAATTTTAAGTTGGGAAAATCTTTGCCAAGTAGCACTAGGTTTTGTGGTTTAGCTCCACGCCATGAGTAGATTGACTGGTCATCATCACCTACAACAGTTAATCGCGCGCGTTCACCCACTAGCAATTTCACCAGTTCATATTGGCTGGAGTTGGTATCTTGATATTCATCGACTAACAAATAGCGAATGCGATTTTGCCAGCGTTGACGAACTTCTTCATTGCCATGCAGAAGCATTACCGGCATTAGAATGAGATCGTCAAAATCGAGAGCGTTATAAGCACGCATTTGGGTCTGATACATTTCAAAACAGAAGGCAAACAGTTGCATTTGCTCACCCTGAGCAATCGCTTTGGCTTGCGCAGGGCTAATCATGTCATTTTTCCAGTTAGAGATAGTGCTCAATAACTGACGTAATAAGTCCTTATCACCGTCTAACTGTTTTTCTGTCAGCTCTTTCAGTAACGCCAGTTGATCTTGGTCGTCAAAGAGTGAAAAGCCCGCTTTTAAACCAAGATGTTTATACTCACGACGAATGATATTCAAACCTAAGGTGTGGAAGGTCGAAACCATCAACCCTCTTGATTCTTGGCGCCCGAGAGTTTGACCAACACGCTCTTTCATTTCACGAGCAGCTTTATTAGTAAATGTTACCGCTGCGATATTGCGGGCTTTGTAACCACATTGCTGAACTAAATAGGCTATTTTGTTCGTGATTACACGAGTTTTACCTGAACCTGCACCCGCTAAAACCAAGCATGGGCCAGATACATACTTTACGGCTTCGTCTTGTCTTGGGTTCAGCTTCATAGTGTTCTCGAGTCGATAAATAAAGGCCGCTTATGATAATCCGCATAAGCGATGAATTCCAACAAAGTTAAAAGTGTAACCAATTGTCATTTTATTGCACAACTGTATTGCAAAATCGATACGTCGTTGCGCATAATACCGCCAAATAATTAATTTACATTTCCCCGAGGAAGGTCACTTTCTCGGGTTTACTCGTTAGCAAACGTGTTTGATGGATTAATTTATCTACAATTAATCGTCAAACCAATACGAACTTGGAGCTCGGATCCGAATGAAAAAGTGGACCTTTTTTATGTTACTGATCGCAACACTGCTTTTTGGCAGCGTGATCGGTTTCAATTTATTCAAACAACAGAAAATCGCCGAGTATATGGCAAACCGTCCTGAACCAGACTTTCCTGTTACGGTCACTGAAGTCACGGCTAATGATTGGACGCCAGTCATCGAAGCCATCGGTTTCATCGAGCCAAACCAAGGTGTGACGTTAACAACGGAAACCAGCGGTGTTATTGACAAGATCGCTTTTGAATCTGGTACTCAAGTATCGGTTGGTCAACCTTTAGTGTTGTTGGATTCAAAAGTAGAAGCCGCAAACCTGAAAAGTACCAAAGCTCGTCTTCCTGCGGCGGAAGCAAAATACAAACGCTACAAAGGTCTGTACACGAAAGGGTCAATTTCTAAAGAATCTTATGATGAAGCTGAAGCAAACTTCTTGTCGCTATCTGCTGATATTGAAAGTTTAAAAGCCTCCATTGAGCGTCGTGAAATCAAAGCTCCGTTTGCAGGTGTCGTAGGTATCCGCAACGTTTATCTCGGTCAATACCTTCAACCAGGTACAGACATCGTTCGCCTAGAAGACACTAGCATAATGCGTCTGCGTTTTACCGTTTCTCAAACCGACATTTCTCGAATTTCGTTAGGACAAGAAGTCGATATCTTTGTTGATGCTTACCCTACATCACCGTTCAGAGGTTCTATCACAGCGATTGAACCAGCTGTCAGTGTGCAAAGTGGCTTGATTCAAGTTCAAGCAGACATTCCAAACAACGATGGTCTATTGCGTAGTGGTATGTTTGCTCGTGCACACATCATCCTGCCTAAGCTTGTTGACCAAGTTATCGTTCCTCAAACCGCAATTACCTTTACTCTTTATGGCGACAACGTCTATGTGATGAAAAACGTTGAAGGTGTAGAACGAGTAGAACAGCGAGTAGTAAAAGTTGGCGAACGCAAAGGTGCTGATGCCCATATTCTTAGCGGCCTAGAGATTGGTGACATAGTGATCACGTCAGGACAAGTCCGTCTGAGTAACAACGCAAAAGTTCGTGTAGTAGAAAGTAATGCCACTACTCCACCAGCTAAGACACCTAAGCTGTAATTGGAGGAACTATGCGCTTCACTGATGTTTTTATAAAACGTCCAGTTCTTGCGGTATCGATCAGCTTTTTGATCGCATTGCTTGGCTTACAAGCAATGTTCAAAATGCAGGTCAATGAATACCCAGAAATGACAAATACGGTAGTAACGGTTTCAACCAGTTACTATGGCGCGAGTGCAGATTTAATCCAGGGATTTATCACTCAACCTTTGGAGCAAGCTGTCGCTCAAGCCGATAATATTGACTATATGACTTCATCATCTGTTTTGGGTAAATCGACCATTACCGTGACGATGAAACTGAACACAGACCCAAATGCTGCTCTGGCGGATATCCTGGCCAAAACCAACTCCGTTCGTTCTCAGTTACCAAAAGAGTCTGAAGACCCTTCAGTAACCATGTCGACCGGTTCGACAACGGCCGTTCTTTACATTGGTTTTACCAGTGAAGAATTAGCCTCAAGCCAAATCACAGATTATCTAGAACGCGTAATCAACCCACAGTTATTTACTGTTAATGGTGTATCTAAAGTTGACCTGTATGGTGGCATGAAATACGCGCTACGTATTTGGTTAGATCCAGCCAAAATGGCTGCATTGAACTTAACAGCTACCGATGTGATGAGCGTCTTAAGCGCTAACAACTATCAATCGGCGACAGGTCAGGCGATTGGTGAATTTGTTTTGTACAACGGTAGTGCGGACACTCAGGTTTCAACCGTTGGTGAATTGGAAAACCTTGTTGTACGAACAGGCGAAGGCTCTGTTATTCGCTTAAGCGATATAGCTAAAGTGACGATGGAAAAAAGCCATGACGTCTACAGAGCAACCGCTGATGGTAAAGAAGCGGTCGTCACTGCGATAAACGCGGCACCGAGCGCAAACCCTATCAACATCGCAGCCGATGTTTTAGATCTGTTACCCCAACTGGAAAGCAACTTGCCAAGCAATATCAAAATGGAAGTGCTTTATGACTCAACAGTCTCTATTAATGAATCCATTCAAGAAGTTATTAAAACCATCTTGGAGGCTGCATTAATCGTACTGGTTGTAATTACTCTATTTCTAGGCTCTTTCCGCGCAGTATTAATCCCTATCATCACCATACCACTGTCTCTGATTGGTGTGGCGATGGCAATGCAGGCCATGGGTTTTTCGTGGAACCTAATGACACTGCTAGCAATGGTGCTGGCGATCGGCTTAGTAGTGGACGATGCGATCGTTGTACTCGAGAACGTTGACCGCCATATTAAGCTGGGTGAATCACCATTCCGTGCGGCTATTATCGGTACTCGCGAAATTGCGGTTCCGGTTATCGCAATGACACTGACGTTGGGTGCGGTTTATGCGCCAATCGCAATGATGGGGGGTATCACAGGTTCCTTGTTTAAAGAATTTGCGCTAACCCTAGCGGGAGCAGTATTCGTTTCCGGTATTATTGCATTAACACTGTCGCCAATGATGTGTTCGAAAATGCTGAAAGCCAACGAAGCGCCAAGTAAATTCGAGCAGAAAGTTCACAATGTTCTTGATGGTATGACAGAGCGTTACGCAAAGATGCTTGCGGCGGTTATGCAACATCGTCCAGTGATTATTGGCTTCGCATTCATCGTATTCGCAAGCTTACCGATGCTGTTTAAGTTCATTCCTAGTGAACTCGCACCTTCAGAAGATAAAGGTGCGGTGATGATGATAGGTACAGGCCCATCAAATGCGAACCTAGACTACCTATCAAATACCATGGCAGAGGTAAACCGAACATTAGAGCAATTAGACGAAGTGGATTACACCCAAGCATTTACAGGTGTTCCAAACTCGAATCAGGCATTTGGTATTGCATCGTTAGTACCATGGAGTGAGCGTGACTTGAGCCAGTCTGAAATTGCAAACCGTCTCGGTACATTACTAAAAGATATCCCTGGGATGTCAATTACCGCATTCCAGATGCCTGAACTACCAGGTGCGGGTTCTGGTCTACCTATTCAGTTTGTAATTACGACACCAAACAGCTTTGAAAGCTTGTTTACCGTTGCTAGCGACATTCTGGCTGAAGCATCGGTAAGCCCACTGTTGGTGTACTCAACGTTGGATTTAAATTTTGATTCAGCGACGATGAAAATCAACATCGACAAAGACAAAGCCGGTGTATATGGCGTTACCATGCAAGACATCGGTATCACGCTAGGTACTATGATGGCGGACGGTTACGTAAACCGTATTGACCTTGATGGTCGCTCATACGAAGTGATCCCACAGGTTGAACGTAAATACCGTCTAAACCCTGAATCGATGAAGAACTATTTTGTGCGAGCGGCCGACGGTAAAGCAGTACCTCTTGGTAGTTTAATTTCTGTCGATGTAGTAGCAGAACCTCGTTCACTACCACACTTCAACCAGCTTAACTCAGCGACTATCGGCGCCGTTCCTATGCCAGGAACCGCAATGGGTGACGCAATCAACTGGTTTGAAAATATGGCGGAAACGAAACTGCCAGCGGGTTATAACCATGACTACATGGGTGAAGCTCGCCAGTATGTAACAGAGGGAAGTGCGCTTTACGCAACATTTGGTTTAGCTCTAGCAATAATCTTCTTGGTTCTGGCAATTCAGTTTGAATCGGTAAAAGATCCACTGGTTATCATGGTATCTGTACCACTAGCGATCTGTGGCGCGCTTATCACGCTAGCTTGGGGCGCTGCAACCATGAATATCTACTCTCAGGTAGGGTTGATCACACTGGTTGGCCTTATCACTAAGCATGGCATTTTGATCTGTGAAGTAGCTAAAGAAGAACAGCTACACAATAAAAAATCCCGTATTGAAGCGGTCACTGAAGCGGCTAAAGTTCGTTTGAGACCAATTCTGATGACAACAGCAGCGATGATCGCAGGCTTGATTCCACTGATGTACTCTACTGGTGCTGGTGCCGCTCAACGCTTTAGCATCGGCGTCGTTATCGTATCAGGACTGGCGATTGGTACTTTGTTTACCCTGTTCGTACTACCAGTGATTTATAGTTACTTAGCGGAGAAACACAAACCGCTGCCTGTATTTGTGGAAGAAGAAGAACTTGAAGCTCTAGAGCGTTTTGATAAAGAGCAGCAAGCTAGCCACAACTAACGCACATTGTTTGAATCACAAAAAGGTCACATCTGTGGCCTTTTTTATTACTGCAATTAACGACTTTTAGGTGTGAATTGAATAGAATGTTCGACATAAAGATAGGAGAGAAACCCGATGTTTGACCCAAAGAAACTCGAGCAAATTGCTAAGCAAATTCACGAATCAATGCCTCAACCGGTCAAAGAGCTGGGTGCTGACGTTGAACAGAAAGTTCGCCAAGTTATCCAAGGCCAGCTTAACAAACTAGACGTAGTGAGCCGTGAAGAGTTTGATGTACAAACTCAAGTGCTGCTTCGTACCCGCCAAAAACTGACGGAGATGGAGCAAAAATTGGCGGAACTAGAAAGCAAGATCGCTGCTAAGTAATTTCATTATCCGATAAACAGTAAAAGGGCTGAGTCTTACGACCCAGCCCTTTTTGTTCTTGTTGTGTTTGCTTTTATATTAATTGTGGTAACGCTATGCCAGCCTTTGAGTTTTTAGTGTTTGGCTGGCATTGACCTTATATTAGTCACCTACCGCGATGCGCTTCATGTCTTTCATGTAGCCACGTAGCTCTTCACCGATGTATTCCACAGGGTGGTTACGGATGATGCTGTTCACTTCAATAAGTTTCGCGTTATCTACTTGGTTAGACACTTCGCCTAGACCTTTACCGATTACGTCAGTACCTACGTTTGGCATGAACTTCTCGCGTAGTAGAGGCGTTGCAACGTTAGCGAATAGGTAGTTGCCGTATTCTGCAGTATCAGAGATAACTACGTTCATTTCGTATAGACGCTTACGAGCAACAGTGTTCGCAATTAGTGGTAGCTCATGTAGAGATTCGTAGTAAGCAGACTCGTCGATAATGCCTGATGCAGTCATCGCTTCGAATGCCAATTCAACCCCAGCACGTACCATTGCAATCATAAGGATACCGTTGTCGAAGTATTCTTGTTCGCTGATTTTCGCATCTGATGTTGGGTAGTTTTCGAATGCAGTTTCTGCAGTCTCTGCACGCCAGCCTAGTAGGTTCGCGTCATCATTTGCCCAGTCAGCCATCATAGTGCTAGAGAAGTGACCAGAGATGATGTCATCCATGTGCTTGTTGTACAGTGGACGCATAAGCTCTTTTAGCTCTTCAGAAAGCTCAAATGCTTTAATTTTCGCTGGGTTAGATAGACGGTCCATCATGTGAGTGATACCACCGAACTTCAATGCTTCAGTAATAGTTTCCCAACCGTATTGAAGTAGACGGCCTGCGTAACCAGCGTCGATGCCTTCAGCAATCATTTTCTCATAACAAACGATAGAGCCAGCTTGCAACATACCACATAGGATAGTTTGCTCACCCATTAGGTCAGATTTAACTTCTGCGACGAATGAAGACTCTAGACAGCCAGCACGGTGACCACCTGTTGCTGCAGCCCAAGCTTTAGCGATATCCCAACCTTCACCTTTAGGGTCATTTTCTGGGTGAACTGCGATTAGAGTAGGAACACCGAAACCACGTTTGTATTCTTCACGGACTTCAGTACCTGGACACTTAGGCGCAACCATTACAACGGTAATGTCTTTACGAACTTGCATACCTTCTTCAACGATGTTGAAGCCATGTGAGTAACCTAGCGCTGCACCTTCTTTCATTAGAGGCATTATAGTTTGAACAACGTTTGTATGTTGTTTATCTGGAGTTAGGTTTACTACTAGGTCAGCTTGAGGGATAAGATCTTCATAGCTGCCAACATTGAAGCCGTTGTCTTTTGCATTTTTGTACGATTGACGCTTTTCATCAATCGCTGCTTGGCGAAGTGCGTAAGAAACGTCTAGGCCAGAATCACGCATGTTTAGACCTTGGTTAAGGCCTTGAGCACCACAACCTACGATGACCACTTTTTTACCTTTTAGGTAATCTGCTTCTGTTGCAAATTCTTCGCGGTCCATGAAACGACAACGACCCAATTGATCAAGTTGTTCGCGTAGGTTTAGAGTATTGAAATAGTTAGCCATTGAGGTGCTCCTAAAATTATCTGTCCGTAAGGTCGGTGGCTCTGCACCGAATAAGTTCATACTAAAACAGACATTTAATTGCTGAAAGTGATATATTCACAATTAGTCATTGCAATAAATGCAACGTGTCATAAGGGCTGTTGACTTCATATGAATATAAAAACCATCAAATTGTTTCTCGATATCTGTGACAGCAAGAATTTCAGTAAGTCAGCGACATCAATGCATGTCAGCCCTTCAGCATTAAGTCGGCAAATACAAAAGCTGGAAGATGAAATCGGGCATCCTTTGTTTATCCGAGACAATAGAAGCGTGGAACTCACACCCGCTGGTGAAAAGCTGCTACCTGTTGCGATCAAAATGGTGCACGACTGGACACAATTTCAGTCCCAAATTAACGCTCAAGATCATGTACTTAAAGGTGAGATTCGTCTCTTCTGTTCAGTGACAGCAAGTTACAGCCATCTTCCACAGCTACTAAGCTCATTCCGACTTAAACATCCATTTATTGAATTTAAGTTGCTTACTGGCGATCCTGCACAAGCGATCGATAAGATTCTCAATGATGAAGCAGACATTGCGATTTCCGCAATGCCAGAAAGTCTGCCGTCGAAAGTAGAATTCACCACTATCAGCGAAATACCGCTTTCAGTCATTGCACCTTTAGGTATCAGCAGTTGGGTAGAGGAAGTACACAAAGAAAAGCCAGATTGGAGCCAGATTCCTTTTATTGTTCCTGAATCAGGTACTGCGCGAGATAGGGCAAATACTTGGTTTAAGAAAATGAAAATCAAACCGAGTATCTATGCACAGATTGCTGGCCATGAGGCGATTGTCAGTATGGTGGCACTTGGGTGTGGCGTAGGTATCGCACCAGATGTTGTGATCAACAACAGCCCAGTGCGAGACAGTATTCAGCGCTTGTCGTTTTCTCCAATTAAACCATTTCAACTTGGAGTCTGTTGCCGACGTTCGCAATTGGATAACCCATTAGTAAAGGCATTATGGGAACTGGCTGAGGGAACGTTTATTTCTCAATAAGTCTTAAAAAGGGTAGATAGAGATACCGAAGCTAACACCGCCAGATAGTATTCCTGAAGATGCAATTAACTCATCGTTGCTTTCAACTTGAACGCCCTGTAATGACAGGGTGTATCCTAGGGTTAATTCAACATAGCTGTTTAAACGATAATCTAAACCCAATCCGCCAGTGAAACCCAGTATATCAAGCTTTGATATTTCAGTTTCTTCCTTACCCATTCCAACTCCAAGGCTCAAATAAGGTACAAAGCGGTGATTATCAATGGCCCATTCATGGATGCTGCGCTTGTAAGTCAGAGACGTATAAGAATTGAGATCCTGATGACTAATAATGAACTTACTATTCTCATCGACTTTATAGCCAAGAGATACCACTGGTGATGCTTCGGCCTCCAACTCAACATCATCGTCTGATGAATACCATGTATTGTCCCAATGATACCCAACACCTACAAATAGCATACTGAAATCCTCGCTATCGTTAAATGCCAGCACCATAGTGCTGATGGGAAGCAGCAGTAACGCTAAATATTTATTCACAAGAAAACCTCTACATCTCTATTTACGTGCTAGAGCCAGTATTGGCATAGACAACAACGCATAGAGTTATTACGGCAATTTGAACGTGAATATTTCAATATTTATAAATGCAGGAACGACGAAACTCTGTTTCGAAGTCTAAATCGTAGAAAATAAAAAACCCGCTGAATCATCAGCGGGTTTTCTAATGTGGCG
Organism: Vibrio ziniensis; assembly: GCF_011064285.1. Classification (NCBI taxonomy): domain Bacteria; kingdom Pseudomonadati; phylum Pseudomonadota; class Gammaproteobacteria; order Vibrionales; family Vibrionaceae; genus Vibrio; species Vibrio ziniensis. Next base: position 55,206 of record NZ_CP049331.1, on the reverse strand, counting down.
GAGAGATAGGGATTTGAACCCTAGGATAGCTATTAACCATCGCCGGTTTTCAAGACCGGTGCTTTCAACCACTCAGCCATCTCTCCACAAATTGTCATCGTCAGATTAGTACACTGATGATGTGTTACTCGTACAACAAGTAACTTTACCTTTTTGTCTTCACTTTTTAAAAAAGTGAATGAAAATTAAAGCCTGGCGATGTCCTACTCTCACATGGGGAGACCCCACACTACCATCGGCGCTAATTCGTTTCACTTCTGAGTTCGGCATGGAATCAGGTGGGTCCAAATCGCTATGGTCGCCAAGCAAATTTGTTTAATTCGGAAAGCTGTTTAGTGTTCTCTACACATTCAATTCTGCTCTTGCTTTGAGTCCATCAAAACCCCTTGGGTGTTGTATGGTTAAGCCTCACGGGCAATTAGTACAGGTTAGCTCAATGCCTCACAGCACTTACACACCCTGCCTATCAACGTTCTAGTCTCGAACAACCCTTTAGGACACTTAAAGTGCCAGGGAGAACTCATCTCAGGGCTTGCTTCCCGCTTAGATGCTTTCAGCGGTTATCAATTCCGAACTTAGCTACCGGGCAATGCTACTGGCGTAACAACCCGAACACCAGAGGTTCGTCCACTCCGGTCCTCTCGTACTAGGAGCAGCCCCCTTCAATTCTCCAACGCCCACGGCAGATAGGGACCGAACTGTCTCACGACGTTCTAAACCCAGCTCGCGTACCACTTTAAATGGCGAACAGCCATACCCTTGGGACCGACTTCAGCCCCAGGATGTGATGAGCCGACATCGAGGTGCCAAACACCGCCGTCGATATGAACTCTTGGGCGGTATCAGCCTGTTATCCCCGGAGTACCTTTTATCCGTTGAGCGATGGCCCTTCCATTCAGAACCACCGGATCACTATGACCTGCTTTCGCACCTGCTCGAATTGTCATTCTCGCAGTCAAGCGGGCTTATGCCATTGCACTAACCACACGATGTCCAACCGTGTTTAGCCCACCTTCGTGCTCCTCCGTTACTCTTTGGGAGGAGACCGCCCCAGTCAAACTACCCACCAGGCACTGTCCTCGACCCGGATAACGGGTCTGAGTTAGAACATCAAACATACAAGGGTGGTATTTCAAGGACGGCTCCACACAAACTAGCGTCTGCGCTTCAAAGCCTCCCACCTATCCTACACATGTAGGTTCAATGTTCAGTGCCAAGCTGTAGTAAAGGTTCACGGGGTCTTTCCGTCTAGCCGCGGGTACACTGCATCTTCACAGCGATTTCAATTTCACTGAGTCTCGGGTGGAGACAGCGTGGCCATCATTACGCCATTCGTGCAGGTCGGAACTTACCCGACAAGGAATTTCGCTACCTTAGGACCGTTATAGTTACGGCCGCCGTTTACCGGGGCTTCGATCAAGAGCTTCGCGTTACCGCTAACCCCATCAATTAACCTTCCGGCACCGGGCAGGCGTCACACCGTATACGTCATCTTACGATTTTGCACAGTGCTGTGTTTTTAATAAACAGTTGCAGCCACCTGGTATCTGCGACTCTCATCAGCTCCATCCGCGAGGGACTTCACCGTCAAGAGCGTACCTTCTCCCGAAGTTACGGTACCATTTTGCCTAGTTCCTTCACCCGAGTTCTCTCAAGCGCCTTGGTATTCTCTACCCGACCACCTGTGTCGGTTTGGGGTACGATTCCTTACAATCTGAAGCTTAGAGGCTTTTCCTGGAAGCATGGCATCAATGACTTCACTACCGTAGTAGCTCGACATCGTGTCTCAGCCTTAAAGAGAGCCGGATTTACCTAACCCTCAAGCCTACGCACTTGAACCTGGACAACCGTCGCCAGGCCCACCTAGCCTTCTCCGTCCCCCCATCGCAATTGTAAGAAGTACGGGAATATTAACCCGTTTCCCATCGACTACGCCTTTCGGCCTCGCCTTAGGGGTCGACTCACCCTGCCCCGATTAACGTTGGACAGGAACCCTTGGTCTTCCGGCGAGGAGGTTTTTCACCCCCTTTATCGTTACTCATGTCAGCATTCGCACTTCTGATACCTCCAGCATGCTTTACAACACACCTTCAACGGCTTACAGAACGCTCCCCTACCCAATATCCTAAAGGATATTGCCGCAGCTTCGGTTTACTACTTAGCCCCGTTACATCTTCCGCGCAGGCCGACTCGACTAGTGAGCTATTACGCTTTCTTTAAATGATGGCTGCTTCTAAGCCAACATCCTAGCTGTCTGAGCCTTCCCACATCGTTTCCCACTTAGTAGTAATTTGGGACCTTAGCTGGCGGTCTGGGTTGTTTCCCTCTCCACGACGGACGTTAGCACCCGCCGTGTGTCTCCCGGATAGTACTTACTGGTATTCGGAGTTTGCAAAGGGTTGGTAAGTCGGGATGACCCCCTAGCCTTAACAGTGCTCTACCCCCAGTAGTATTCGTCCGAGGCGCTACCTAAATAGCTTTCGGGGAGAACCAGCTATCTCCGAGTTTGATTGGCCTTTCACCCCTAGCCACAAGTCATCCGCTAATTTTTCAACATTAGTCGGTTCGGTCCTCCAGTTGATGTTACTCAACCTTCAACCTGCCCATGGCTAGATCACTCGGTTTCGGGTCTATATCCAGAGACTAAACGCCCAGTTAAGACTCGGTTTCCCTACGGCTCCCCTATACGGTTAACCTTGCCACTGAATATAAGTCGCTGACCCATTATACAAAAGGTACGCAGTCACCCCACGAAGAGGCTCCTACTGCTTGTACGTACACGGTTTCAGGTTCTATTTCACTCCCCTCACAGGGGTTCTTTTCGCCTTTCCCTCACGGTACTGGTTCACTATCGGTCAGTCAGGAGTATTTAGCCTTGGAGGATGGTCCCCCCATATTCAAACAGGATATCACGTGTCCCGCCTTACTCGTTTTCACTTAAAATGACATGTCGGTTACGGGGCTATCACCCTGTATCGCGGCACTTTCCAGAGCCTTCACCTGTGTCATTAAAAGCTTAAGGGCTAATCCAATTTCGCTCGCCGCTACTTTCGGAATCTCAATTGATTTCTTTTCCTCGGGGTACTTAGATGTTTCAGTTCTCCCGGTTCGCCTCATTAACCTATGTATTCAGTTAATGATACGTGCTTATGCACGTGGGTTTCCCCATTCGGAAATCGTAGACTCAAGCGGCTTTTACTGCCTAATCTACGCTTATCGCAAGTTAATACGTCCTTCATCGCCTCTGACTGCCAAGGCATCCACCGTGTACGCTTAGTCACTTAACCATACAACCCCAAGAGGTCTTTATGTATGGCAAACAACCAAGGTTTAGTTGTCTCTCATTATTTGAATGAGCGAGAGACATTCGATTTTGCCGGACTCAAATAACTCTTTGTTTCCGCTTTTTATAAAAAAGCAGAGGCAAAAAGTGGACTTTCGTCACTTCCAAGAACACTTGAATGTGTATTGGTACCTAATCACTCTTTATTAAGAGAAATTAGGATTTGAGAACTTTTAATAAATAACAATTCAATCAAAAATTGTTATTTGTCAGCTTTCCAAATTGTTAAAGAGCAAAGTGTCATCTAAAACACTTTTTAAGGATTCTCGTCGTCAAAAGTCCGAACCACATACCTTTTATTGAAGTGGTTTGGATTTCATTATCCAAAAATGCTTAAAGAGTGGTGGGCGATACCGGGTTCGAACCAGTGACCCCCTGCTTGTAAGGCAGGTGCTCTCCCAACTGAGCTAATCGCCCACATAAGTTTGAATTCTTCGTGGAGAAGAATGGTGGGTCGTGCAGGATTCGAACCTGCGACCAATTGATTAAAAGTCAACTGCTCTACCAACTGAGCTAACGACCCCCTTTTATTCCCTTTCTTTACGAAAAAGAAGTGGAATTGGTATCCCGTAGGGGAGTCGAACCCCTGTTACCGCCGTGAAAGGGCGGTGTCCTAGGCCTCTAGACGAACGGGACACTAAGATACTCTTACTTTCTAAACCTAATCAATCTGTGTGGACACTCATCAAGAGAATCTTTACGTAAGGAGGTGATCCAGCGCCAGGTTCCCCTAGCGCTACCTTGTTACGACTTCACCCCAGTCATGAACCACAAAGTGGCAAGCGTCCTCCCGAAGGTTAAACTACCTGCTTCTTTTGCAGCCCACTCCCATGGTGTGACGGGCGGTGTGTACAAGGCCCGGGAACGTATTCACCGTGACATTCTGATTCACGATTACTAGCGATTCCGACTTCATGGAGTCGAGTTGCAGACTCCAATCCGGACTACGACGCACTTTTTGGGATTCGCTTACTCTCGCAAGTTCGCTGCCCTCTGTATGCGCCATTGTAGCACGTGTGTAGCCCTACTCGTAAGGGCCATGATGACTTGACGTCGTCCCCACCTTCCTCCGGTTTATCACCGGCAGTCTCCCTGGAGTTCCCGACATTACTCGCTGGCAAACAAGGATAAGGGTTGCGCTCGTTGCGGGACTTAACCCAACATTTCACAACACGAGCTGACGACAGCCATGCAGCACCTGTCTCAGAGTTCCCGAAGGCACATCAACGTCTCCGTCGACTTCTCTGGATGTCAAGAGTAGGTAAGGTTCTTCGCGTTGCATCGAATTAAACCACATGCTCCACCGCTTGTGCGGGCCCCCGTCAATTCATTTGAGTTTTAATCTTGCGACCGTACTCCCCAGGCGGTCTACTTAACGCGTTAGCTCCGAAAGCCACGGCTCAAGGCCACAACCTCCAAGTAGACATCGTTTACGGCGTGGACTACCAGGGTATCTAATCCTGTTTGCTCCCCACGCTTTCGCATCTGAGTGTCAGTATCTGTCCAGGGGGCCGCCTTCGCCACCGGTATTCCTTCAGATCTCTACGCATTTCACCGCTACACCTGAAATTCTACCCCCCTCTACAGTACTCTAGCTTGACAGTTTCAAATGCTATTCCGAGGTTGAGCCCCGGGCTTTCACATCTGACTTAACAAACCACCTGCATGCGCTTTACGCCCAGTAATTCCGATTAACGCTCGCACCCTCCGTATTACCGCGGCTGCTGGCACGGAGTTAGCCGGTGCTTCTTCTGTAAGTAACGTCAAACAATGCCGCTATTAACGACACTGCCTTCCTCCCTACTGAAAGTGCTTTACAACCCGAAGGCCTTCTTCACACACGCGGCATGGCTGCATCAGGCTTGCGCCCATTGTGCAATATTCCCCACTGCTGCCTCCCGTAGGAGTCTGGACCGTGTCTCAGTTCCAGTGTGGCTGATCATCCTCTCAGACCAGCTAGGGATCGTCGCCTTGGTGAGCCCTTACCTCACCAACTAGCTAATCCCACCTAGGCATATCCTGACGCGAGAGGCCCGAAGGTCCCCCTCTTTGGCCCGTAGGCATCATGCGGTATTAGCTATCGTTTCCAATAGTTATCCCCCACATCAGGGCAATTTCCTAGGCATTACTCACCCGTCCGCCGCTCGCCACCCAAGGAACAAGTTCCCCTGTGCTGCCGCTCGACTTGCATGTGTTAGGCCTGCCGCCAGCGTTCAATCTGAGCCATGATCAAACTCTTCAATTTAAGATTTTGTCGACTCAACGAATACTGATTCTATCTTTCGATAGTGAATTGACTGTGCTCGATACCGAAGTATCAAATTGGTCACTCAGTTCATTGAAATCTAAATTTGAAGCCGAAGCTTCTAATTGATTTTCATCAACGAGTGCCCACACAGATTGATAGGTTTAAATTGTTAAAGAGCTTTCTTCCTACACGTTAGTGACTTAGGTCACTTCGGAAGAGGCGGTCATTTTAGCGATATAAACTGTCGTGTCAAACACTTTTTTCAGTTTATTTTCGTAAGCTTTTCAGCCTTACAAAACAACCTTGCTGAATCACTTTCATTTCTTTCGAAGCTTGTCCGTGTCAGCGAGGGGGCATTATAGAGATCAGCTTCACATTGGCAAGTGCTTTTTTTTGGTTTTTTTCGATTTTTTGTTTGTTTGGCTGTTTTTTGCGCGCAACGGGCTATAAATACAACTAATAGCCTTTTAATATGCCTTTATCAGCTAGAAAAAGGAGGCCATATGAGCCCTGTTCGTAGTTATAAAGGTATCGCACCTAAAATTGGTTCTCGCGTTTACATTGATTCGTCGTCAGTCATCGTGGGTGATATTCGATTAGCAGACGATGCCAGTATCTGGCCATTAGTCGCCGCACGTGGGGATGTAAACCATATCCAAATCGGTGAACGTTCGAATATCCAAGATGGCAGTGTTTTGCATGTTACTCATAAAAATGCTGAAAACCCTAACGGCTACCCACTCGTTATCGGTAATGATGTCACGGTTGGTCATAAGGTGATGCTGCACGGATGTACCATTGGTGATCGCGTGTTAGTCGGTATGGGTGCTATCGTTCTTGATGGTGTCGTCATAGAAAGTGATGTGATGATTGGCGCTGGTAGCTTAGTGCCACCGGGAAAGATTTTAGAAAGTGGCTATTTATATGTGGGAAGTCCAGTGAAACAAGCTCGCCCTCTATCTGATAAAGAACGAGCATTTTTGTTGAAGTCCGCTGACAACTACGTTCAAACCAAGAACGATTATCTAAACGATGTTAAAGAAGTTCTTTAATTAGCTCATCACTTCAATTTGACCAAACTGATTGAAGGCTTCGTCTTCAATCAGCTCTTCTGCTAATTCTTCCAGATCAAATCGAACACTGGCAAATACTGCTAAGGCTTCTTGCTCACTATTAATAGTCATGCCTGATAACTTCATCAGTTCATCGACTGAAACGATACATTCAATCAAAGCTCCAGACTGCTGTGCAGGAAAAGTGACTGCTTTTAATTCGGCGTTCCACTCTTGCATATCAGGGAAAAGAATCGATTGGTTCATTAGCCTTCCAAGTTTTTTCTTAATTCACGATGAATTTGTTTTGTGCCTGGACGCAAGCCGCGCCATAGCATAAAGCTCTCTGCTGCTTGTCCAACTAACATTCCAAGTCCGTCATAGACATGGCCGCATCCATTATCCAAAGCCCACTGGTTAAATATGGTCAAGCCTTTGCCATACATCATATCGTAGGCAACACTTTGAGCACTGAATATAGAAGGAGATATTTCAGGTAACTTTCCATCCAAGCTTGCAGAGGTTGAATTGATAATAAGATCGAAGCTACCTTCAATCTGACTCATTTCTGCAGCACTCACATTACCGAAGCTACTAAAAGCCTGCGCTAATGACTCCGCTTTAGCAAACGTTCGGTTGGTAATGGTGATACTTGCAGGTCCTTTATCAAGTAGAGGTTTGATTGTACCTTTAGCCGCACCACCAGCCCCGATCAATAGAATTTTAACGCCTTTCAGAGGCACCTGATATTGCATCAGATCTTGTACCAGACCTTCACCATCAGTGTTATCACCCAAGATCTCACCGTCATCCAGTTTCTTTAATGTATTCACCGCACCAGCAAGTTGTGCTCGCTCAGTTAAACGGTCTGCAAACTTATAGGCGTCTTCTTTGAAAGGAACCGTGACATTACAACCGCGACCGCCATTGGCAAAGAAAGCTTTTGCTGTTGCCACAAACCCATCAACTGGCGCTAACTCAGCGGTATATTCCATGCTTTGATTAGTTTGACGTGCAAACAATGTATGAATGAAAGGTGATTTACTGTGCCCGATAGGATTACCAAACACTGCATAGTGATCTTTTACAAAAGCCATATCCCTGCCTCTACCAATAAAAAAGTCGCTAAGTCTGTTATTTAACAATACTTAACGACCCTATCACTCAGTACGATTTCTGTCACCACTCACGCGCTACTAAAAACTCATTCAGTTTAGCCTCAACGCTATCGGCTTCTGGCTGGTAGTTGTATTCCCAGCGGGCCAACGGTGGCATAGACATAAGTATTGATTCCGTACGGCCGCCAGTCTGCAGACCAAAAAGCGTTCCTCGGTCAAACACTAAGTTAAATTCGACATAACGACCACGACGATACAACTGGAACTGTCGCTCTCTATCTCCATACTCAGTCGACTTACGACGTTCAACAATCGGAACATATGCTTGGCAGTAACCTTCACCGACTGCTTTTATATAGTCGAAGCATTTATCAAACTCCCACTGATTAAGATCATCAAAGAACAGACCACCCACACCACGAGTTTCCTCTCGGTGAGGAAGATAGAAATAGCGGTCACACCACTCTTTATGTTGTTGATAAACGTCATCACCAAACGGTGCACACACTTCTTTCGCTGTCTCGTGCCAGAATTGGCAATCTTCGACGAAAGGGTAGAAAGGTGTTAAGTCGAAACCACCGCCAAACCACCAGATCGGTTCTTCGCCTTCTTTCTCTGCAATAAAAAAACGAACGTTAGCATGAGACGTTGGAACATAAGGGTTTTTCGGATGCATAACCAAAGAGACACCCATGGCTTCAAACTTACGTCCTGCTAGTTCAGGGCGATGCGCAGTGGCTGAAGCAGGCATTTGTTTACCCGTGACATGCGAAAAATTAACACCACCTTGCTCAAACACCAAGCCATCACGCATCACACGAGAGCGACCACCGCCGCCGAGTTTTTCTCCCGGCTCACGATGCCAAGCATCTTCAACAAACCGAGCACCACCATCAACGCTTTCTAATTGCTGACAGATCTGATCCTGCAGTGATAGCAAAAACTGCTTCACGGCTTCTTTATTAATTGTCGACATCTTTTTCCTTACGCATTCCTATCGCAGAGTGAGTTAGCCCTGTCTTAATACTTGTAGAGTTTTTGCGTCGCGGATTTCGCTAGGCTTATTTCGCCCACCTGTAGCACCGCGCAAAATCGCAACTAACTTGTCACCCAGTTGTTCTTCGACCTCTTCTGTTGTCATGCAAGAAGGCTGGCCGGTTAAGTTTGCACTGGTTGACGTCAGTGGTTTGCCATAAGCACTACACAACTGTTGAACCAAAGGATGATCTGTAACACGCACAGCGATGGTATCAAATTGACCACTAACCCACTTGGAGACTTTACTGCTCGCAGGCACTACCCAAGTAACAGGACCAGGCCAGGTAGATTTGATTTGTTGTAACTGTTCTGCAGTTAACTGGCTTTCATCTATATAAGGAAGCAGTTGCTCGTATGAGGCAGCTATCAAGATCAAACCTTTCTCTACAGGTCTTTGCTTTAGTTGCAGCAATTTCTCGATAGCTTCAGGGCTGTCCGGATCACAACCCACACCAAAAACACCTTCGGTCGGGTAAGCAATCACTTCTCCAGACTGCAATGCATGTAAAGCTTGTTCAAAATTATTCACGAAAAACTACCTAAATTGAGCTGACTTATTTCTATTTGCGCCCAGTGTACAAATTATCGGAGATTTCTCCTATACCTTAACGGACGGAAGTTCGAACCACAGGATAGAAAACATCATCATTAAATCGTCCACCATGATTTAGTGAACACAACAACGCAAACGTTTGCTTGATGTAAAAATCCTCGTATAATGCGCGTCGTTCGCTCACGTAATAAAAACGTTTAACGCTTGAAGGAGTTTGAGATGAAAGTCGGTATTATCATGGGTTCCAAATCGGATTGGCCAACCATGAAGCTAGCAGCAGAGATGCTAGAGCAATTTGGTGTTGCTTATGAAACCAAAGTGGTTTCAGCTCATCGTACTCCACAACTTCTTGCAGACTACGCAACTAGCGCCAAAGAACGCGGCCTAAAAGTCATTATTGCGGGAGCGGGCGGCGCAGCACACCTTCCGGGGATGACAGCAGCATTCACAAGCCTGCCTGTTCTCGGTGTTCCTGTTCAATCTCGCGCTCTATCTGGTCTAGATTCTCTATACTCGATTGTTCAAATGCCAAAAGGCATTGCGGTCGGTACGCTAGCAATCGGTGAAGCAGGCGCAGCTAACGCAGGCCTTCTTGCTGCTCAAATCATCGGTACTTTCGATGAAGAAGTGATGGCGAAAGTTGAAGCGTTCCGTACCGCTCAAACTGAAGCGGTACTGGCAAATCCAAATCCAGCTGAGGAATAATCGATGCACGTATTGGTATTAGGTTCAGGCCAGCTTGCTCGTATGATGTCACTGGCTGGCGCACCACTTAATATTGAAATTTCTGCGTTTGACGTTAACAGCAAGAATGTGGTTCATCCTTTAACACAAGCTGTGATTGGCCACGGTCTAGAGCAAGCGATTGAAAAAGCGGATGTTATCACGGCTGAATTTGAGCATATTCCTCATGATGTGCTTGCAGTGTGTGAGCGTAGCGGAAAATTTCTTCCAAGCACAGATTCCATTAAAGCCGGCGGTGACCGCCGACTTGAGAAAGCGCTGTTAGATAATGCTGGTGTACGCAACGCGAAATACACGGTTATCAATACTCGTGAAGATTTTGACACCGCTATTGCCCACGTTGGTATTCCAATGGTATTGAAAAGCGCTTTGGGCGGTTATGACGGTAAAGGCCAATGGCGCCTAAAAAACGCAGAGGATGCTGAAAAAATTTGGCCTGAAATGGCCGAGTGTATTGCCGCTTCTAATAACCAAGCGATTGTAGCGGAAGAGTTTGTGCCATTTGACCGCGAAGTTTCTCTGGTGGGTGCTCGTAGTAAAAATGGCGAAGTAGCTGTTTACCCATTAGCTGAAAACGTACATGTGAATGGAGTTCTCAGCCTTTCGACCGCCATCGATGCTCCTGAGCTGCAAGAGCAGGCTAAAGAAATGTTTGCGGCTGTTGCAAACAGTTTGGATTACGTTGGCGTATTAGCATTAGAGTTCTTTGATGTTCAAGGAACACTGCTAGTTAACGAAATCGCTCCTCGCGTACACAACTCAGGTCACTGGACGCAACAAGGCGCGGAAACGTGTCAGTTTGAAAACCATCTGCGCGCAGTGTGTGGCATGCCTTTAGGCAGCACAAATCTGGTGCGAGAGACATCCATGATCAACATTCTTGGCGAAGATTCGCTGCCAGAAAGCTTACTCGCTATGGAAGGTTGTCATATTCACTGGTATGGCAAAGAAAAACGTCCAGGCAGAAAAATGGGCCACATTAACGTAACCGCAGATTACCACGGTGAGTTAGTGCGTAAACTGTGCGAATTAGCAGAAGTGTTAGATCCTGTTGCGTTCCCTGCTGTGCAAGAAGTCGCAAAACAGTTTAAGTCTTAATACTGATTTCCTGACACAAAAAAGGCGCTTTAAGCGCCTTTTTCTATAGAGCTATTTCTCTATTGCTCTTGAACATGCCCACACTTACGATCCGCACACTGATACTTAGTGCCACTGGCGAGTTTTTTCTCAACCAGCAATGAAAAGCCACACTTTTCACACTTCCCCGCAATTGGCGGCAAGTTCACTGCAAACTTACACTTAGGATAAGTATCACAAGCGTAGAAAGTTTTACCAAAGCGAGTTTTTCGCTCGGCTAAATGACCTTTGCCACATTCTGGACAAGCGTATAACTTGCTTGGTTTCGCTTCATCGGTAGGAGTATCTTGCGATTCAATATGGTGACAATTAGGATAAGAACTGCATCCGATAAACATACCATAGCGACCTTGGCGCAATACCAATTCACTACCACATTCAGGACAAGGCACACCGAGTTCTTTAACTATGTGTCCGTCGTTCTGGTGCAGCGGTTTAATGTAGTCACAATTGGGATATTGCGTACACCCAAGAAATGGGCCGTGTTTGCCATGGCGAAGCTGTAATGCTCCGCCACATTGTGGACAAGGTTCGTTCAGTGCTTGCTCATGAGCTGAAAACAGCTCGCTATCAATTTTACCGCTCATAATACGTTTATTAGCTTAATGAAGAATGCCCTGCTCTTTGCTGTACAACAGCTCTTCCATAAGCGTATAAGCGTTCTCATTCCCCGGAACATTGAACAGCACCATTAGGATGATCCACTTAAGGTCATCCAGCTCTAACTCATTAGTCTCAAGCCCCATCACTCGATCAATGACCATTTCACGAGTTTCAGGCGTTAGTACCTTGATTTGCTCTAGAAATAGAATGAATCCACGAGACTCGATATTCAGACGCACCATCTCTTGCGCAGTAAAGATACGCATAGATGTTGCCGCACTCGTTGAAATCTTTGACTGAGCGTCCGTCTGCTGCAAAGCCGCTAGCTCTTCTAACCAGTTTAGGGCTTTGTAGATATCTTTTTGGTGAAACCCTGCTCGAAGCAATTCATCTTCAAGCTCGTCTTGATCCACTTGCAACTCTGCATCGCTATGGATATAAGTTTCAAACAGATACATCAGAATATCCATCATCATAGCTAGCCCCTCCCCTTACGAATATAGCCACCGGAAACTGCAACAACATGCCCTGAAAGCTCAAGCTCTAGGAGCTGCATCATGACTTCTTGGACAGGTATATGGGTCCTGCTTGCAAGAATATCAACTGGTGTAGCTTCTTCTCCTACGTTAGCTAACAGCTCATCAAATGGCAATTCATCTTCGCTATTTAGCGGCAAAAAAAGTGTTTGCTGACATTGCTGGTGCCGTAATCGATTGAAATCCAACATAGAATTAATTTCATCAAGAATGTGTTGTACATTTTGAACTAAACATGCGCCCTGGCGAATTAAGCCATTGCTGCCAAAGGAATTTGGATTAAAAACAGAGCCTGGTACAACAAAAACGTCTCTATTTTGTTCCATCGCATAACGAGCGGTAATCAAAGAACCGCTTTTTTCAGCCGCTTCTACCACCAGAACCCCCATTGATAAACCACTAATTATTCGGTTTCTGCGAGGAAAATTTACAGGCCGGGGTTTGGCATTGGGACGAAATTCCGAAACTAACGCACCGTTTTCGCAGATACGTTGCGCAAGATTTTTATGCCTCATAGGGTAAATGGAAGAAAGCCCTGAGCCTAATACCGCAACCGTTTTACCTCCCGCTTTTAGAGCACCATCATGGGCATAGCCATCAACGCCTAATGCCAAGCCACTGGTCACCAATAAGTCGTGTTCAACCAATTGTGCGGCAAACTGGTAGGAAATTTTCTGGCTATCAATACTGGCATTGCGACTGCCCACAATCGCTATTTGTGGCTGGTTCAATGTCGCTAATTGACCTTCCACAAAAAGGACATTGGGTTTTGAAGAAATTTGCTGCAACAGTGCAGGGTAAGAGTCGCAAAAAGGCGTAATAATGTATCGTTCTTCATGGTGGCTTAACCACAGCAGTGACTCGTCCACCTCTCGCTGAGCGTCATGAACTAAGTAGTGGATCTGCTCGGAAGATAACCCAGCCTCATGCCAATGTTTAGCGGAATAGCGAGATAGGTTAGATAGAGAATCTTGGCTTAACAAATGTGTTATCGCCTTCCTGCTCAGTTTGGGTGTGAAGTTTAAAGCTAACCATGGCGCCAACTTGTGTTCTTCCATTTTTACTCGCCCTGTACTCGAACCGCTATGTTGCGAGGGAAATTACGCCATTCGATAGCTGTCGCGACATTTAATGGCAACAGGCAATCTCCCTTTCTAACCTCTTGCTGTTGTTTAGAGATGTGCAGTATCGATATATTGCCGCTGCTTTCAACCAACTCTCCGATGGCTAAAAAACGTAATACCAAGATCGATTGATTGTCATGCTGAAACTCAACTTCAGGGCGATATATGCCCCATACGTGATGATTACTCTGCTTGCCATCAAAATAGATCAGCTCTTGCTGAGTGATATATTGATGCTCTTCACTATTGGCTAATACTCGAGGACTTTGCGAATAGAGAGTCTGATCAATAAAATATGTAGAGGCTGTCATTGCCGGTATCACTTGGTCAGTGCTTGAATTTTCATTAACTACAGCCCCGAAAACACTCGCACTAAACACTAAAACAAGCATGTAAAAATAACTGTATAACCAAGTCATAACCTTACATCCTGCGTTAAATGAATGAGAATGATTTTGATAAATCACGCTGGATGCTGTCATTTGACTCATAAAATGTCTAGAATTGAGCCAACAAGCTTTATCCTGTTTCGACCTAGTTCAATAATTCGAGTGTATATGTCTGTATTACAAGTATTAACATTCCCAGATGACCGTCTTCGCACTGTTGCAAAGCCGGTTGAAAAAGTCACACCAGAGATCCAAACCATCGTAGATAACATGATTGAAACCATGTACGACGAAGAAGGTATTGGTTTAGCTGCGACACAAGTCGACATTCACCAACGCATCGTGGTGATTGATATTTCTGACAGCCGTGATCAGCCAATGGTATTGATTAACCCAGAAATTATTGAGAAACGCGGCGAAGATGGTATTGAAGAGGGCTGCTTATCTGTCCCTGGCGCTCGTGCTCTTGTTTCACGCGCAGCCGAAGTCACTGTTAAAGCACTTAACCGTGATGGTGAAGAATATACTTTTGAAGCGGATGACCTTCTGGCTATTTGTGTGCAACACGAATTAGACCACCTAGAAGGCAAGCTATTTGTTGATTATCTTTCACCGCTAAAACGTAAGCGCATCAAAGAGAAGCTAGAAAAAGCAAAACGCTTCAACGAAAAGAATCAATAAAGAATAGAGAGGTTACCTTGAGCCAATCATTACGTATTGTCTTTGCAGGTACTCCGGATTTCGCCGCCCGTCACTTGGCGGCGTTATTGTCTTCGGAGCACGAGGTCATTGCTGTTTATACACAGCCAGACCGTCCAGCAGGTCGAGGTAAGAAACTTACAGCGAGTCCTGTAAAAGAGTTAGCACTTGAGCACAATATCCCAGTTTATCAGCCAGAAAACTTCAAATCTGATGAAGCAAAACAAGAGCTTGCTGAACTCAACGCCGATCTCATGGTAGTTGTGGCTTATGGCTTATTGCTACCGCAAGTTGTACTCAATACACCACGATTGGGTTGTATCAACGTTCATGGTTCTATCCTGCCTCGTTGGCGTGGTGCAGCTCCAATTCAACGCTCGATCTGGGCTGGTGATGCTCAAACGGGCGTCACCATCATGCAAATGGATATCGGCTTAGATACTGGCGATATGCTAAGCATTGCTACTTTGCCAATTGAAGCAACGGATACCAGCGCTTCAATGTACGACAAACTTGCCGTTCTTGGTCCAAAAGCCTTAGTTGAATGCTTAACAGACATCGCAAACGGTACGGCTAAAGCCGAAAAGCAAGATGACGAGCAAGCAAACTACGCGAAAAAACTAAGCAAAGAAGAAGCTCGTATTAACTGGAACGACGACGCCGCACATATTGAACGTTGTGTGCGTGCATTTAATCCATGGCCAATGAGCCACTTTGAAGTTGCTGAAAATAGCATCAAAGTTTGGCAAAGCCGTGTTGTGGATCAAAGCTCCAATAAGCCTGCTGGTACCATAATACAGGCCGATAAAACGGGTATTTATGTGTCAACAGGTAATGGCGTACTAGCTTTAGAGCAACTTCAAGTACCAGGCAAAAAAGCAATGTCAGTGCAAGATATTCTCAATGCACGCGCTAGCTGGTTTGAAGTTGGCACACAACTGAGTTAAGCAAGTTTAACCACCTTATAATTTGGTGGTGATATAACCCAGACCTGATATTAAACAGGATGGGCAAAGTACATTAATAACAGGGGCAGAGATGTCCCTATTGAATTTTAAGGGTTTCACCATGAATGTTCGCGCAGCAGCTGCTAACGTCCTTTTCCAAGTGGTCGACAAAGGTCATTCACTTTCTCACGCTCTTCCAGCAGCTCAAAAAACCATTCGCCCAAGAGATCATGCTCTGTTGCAAGAAATTTGCTACGGCGCACTACGTTATCTTCCACGTTTAGAGTCTATTGCTAATGAGCTGATGGATAATCCCCTCAAAGGCAAAAAGCGTGTCTTTCACCATCTGATTCTAGTGGGTATTTATCAGCTCAGTTTCATGCGTATTCCATCGCATGCAGCGGTAGCGGATACAGTTGAAGGCACAAAAACGCTGCGTGGAGAAAACCTAAGCGGACTGATCAACGCAGTGCTGCGTAACTACCTGCGTAATCAAGAACAACTGGATCAAATGGCCGTTAGTCACAACGCGGGCAAATATGGTCACCCAAACTGGATTCTTAAAATGCTTCAAGAAAGCTACCCTGAGCAATGGGAAGCAATCGTAGAAGCGAACAACAGCAAAGCACCAATGTGGTTGCGCGTAAACCGCCAGCACCATACTCGAGATGAATACCAACTGCTGCTGGACGAAGCGGAAATTGAATACACCCTTCACCCAGAAGCCGCCGATGCGATCAAACTGACCACACCTTGTGATGTCACCTTACTTCCGGGTTTTGAAAAAGGTTGGGTTTCAGTTCAAGATGCTGCAGCACAATTGGCAATTAACTACCTTCAACCACAAGAAGGCGAACTGATTCTAGATTGCTGCGCGGCACCGGGTGGCAAAACCGCACATATCCTAGAGCACACTGAAGACACTGAAGTGGTGGCGCTTGATAGCGATGCGACACGATTAAACCGTGTACACGATAACCTAGAACGTTTGAATCTGAAGGCTGACGTGATTTGTGGTGATGCACGCTATCCACAACAGTGGTGGCAAGGCGGACAATTTGATCGTATTTTGCTCGATGCACCTTGTTCGGCGACAGGTGTTATTCGTCGTCATCCGGATATCAAATGGTTACGCCGAGCGAACGACATTCATGCTTTAGCTGAGCTGCAACGTGAAATTTTGCAGGTAATGTGGCAACAATTGAAGCCTGGTGGTACGTTAGTTTACGCTACATGCTCAATCACACCTCAGGAAAACGTCCTGCAGGTCAAAGACTTTTTGGCGCGTACAACTGACGCGCAACTGATTGGTTCAGATCCAGAGCAACCAGGTCGTCAAATTCTTCCTGGTGAGCAAGACATGGATGGCTTCTACTACGCGGTTATGGTTAAAAACGCGTAAGTAATTGAATCAAAGGCAGCCCAAGGCTGCCTTTGATGTAAGTAGATAATAAGAGAACAGGTATGAAAATCATCATTCTTGGTGCGGGACAAGTCGGCGGCACATTAGCCGAGAACTTGGTTGGCGAAAACAACGATATTACTGTTGTTGATAAAAACAGTGACCGCCTCAGAGAACTGCAAGATAAATATGATTTACGCGTTGTGAATGGCCATGCCAGTCACCCTGACGTACTGAGAGAAGCGGGCGCACAAGATGCGGACATGCTGGTTGCCGTCACCAATACCGACGAAACCAATATGGCGGCCTGCCAAGTGGCTTTTACTCTGTTTAACACACCAAACCGTATTGCTCGTATTCGATCTCCGCAATATCTTGCTGAAAAAGAAGCCCTATTCCAATCAGGCGCAGTACCTGTAGACCATTTAATCGCACCTGAAGAACTGGTGACTAGTTACATCGAACGATTGGTTCAGTACCCGGGCGCTCTTCAAGTCGTTAGCTTTGCAGATGAAAAAGTTAGCCTAGTGGCGGTAAAAGCCTATTACGGTGGTCCGCTGGTGGGTAACGCCCTGTCGGCGCTGCGTGAACACATGCCTCATATCGATACACGTGTTGCGGCAATCTTCCGCCAAGGTCGTCCAATACGCCCACAAGGCACAACCATTATTGAAGCCGATGACGAAGTATTCTTCGTTGCGGCCAGTAACCATATCCGCTCAGTAATGAGTGAGTTGCAACGCTTAGAAAAGCCATATCGTCGCATTATGATTGTGGGTGGTGGTAACATAGGTTCAAGCCTTGCAAAACGCCTCGAACACACTTATAGCGTTAAGCTCATCGAGCGTAACTACAGCCGTGCAGAACAACTTTCGGAAGAGTTAGAAAACAGTATTGTGTTCTGTGGCGACGCTGCAGACCAAGAACTTCTCACTGAAGAGAACATCGACCAAGTGGATGTGTTCATCGCGTTAACCAACGAAGATGAAACCAACATCATGTCAGCGATGCTGGCCAAACGCCTTGGTGCGAAAAAGGTAATGGTACTTATCCAACGTGGCGCCTACGTCGACCTTGTTCAAGGTGGTGTAATTGATGTGGCGATTTCTCCACAGCAAGCGACCATTTCAGCCCTTCTTACTCACGTGCGTCGTGCTGATATTGTTAACGTTTCTTCACTGCGCCGCGGTGCTGCAGAAGCGATTGAAGCGATAGCCCATGGTGATGAAACCACCTCTAAAGTTGTTGGTCGAGCAGTTGGCGATATTAAACTTCCGCCGGGTACCACCATAGGTGCAATTGTTCGTGGAGAAGAGGTTTTGATTGCCCATGACCGCACAGTCATAGAACAGGATGACCACGTTGTTATGTTCCTTGTGAACAAAAAATACGTTCCAGACGTCGAAGCTCTGTTCCAGCCAAGTCCTTTCTTCTTATAGATTATTGGCGTCGCTATGCTTAATTTTCGCCCCATTCTGTTTGTCATCGGGTTAGTGCTCTCCAAGCTAGCCCTGTTTATGTATGTGCCAACCATAGTCGCATTCGTAACAGGTACTGGTGGATTTCTCGACTTTGCTCAAGCGGTCATTATCACGCACATTGTGGCATTCATTTGTTTGACCTTTGGGCGAACATCCGATTTTCGGCTTAACGTTCGAGATATGTTCCTTATCACTAGCTTAGTGTGGACCATTGCCAGTGCGTTCGCCGCGCTGCCGTTTGTGTTTATCAACCACATCAGCTTTACCGATGCTTACTTTGAAACCATGTCGGGCTTGACGACTACAGGTTCAACCGTGCTCAGTGGGCTTGATGATATGGCACTGAGTATTCTACTGTGGCGTTCCATTTTGCAATGGCTAGGTGGTGTAGGCTTTATCGTAATGGCGGTAGCAGTACTACCAATGTTAAACGTGGGCGGTATGAAGCTCTTCCAGACAGAGTCTTCAGACTGGTCAGATAAAAGTAGTCCGCGTGCCAAAACCGTCGCAAAAAACATCGTGGTGGTTTATTTGGTGTTAACCCTTCTATGCATTATGGGCTACATGTTGACAGGCATGGGTTTATTTGACGCAATCAACCATGCGTTCACCACGCTTTCTACCGGCGGTTATTCAACTTCTGACAGTTCAATGAATCACTTTTCCAATGGTGCTCATTGGGTCGCAACTCTCTTTATGTTCCTTGGGGGGTTGCCATTCTTGCTCTTTGTTTCAACCCTAAGAAAACGTAACCCTATGGTGCTGTTAAAAGACGCCCAAGTTCAAGGCTTCTTCCTACTGTTTCTGGTTGCAAGCTTAGTCGTTGCGGCATGGCTTAACCTCAACAATGGCTATCCAGTCCTCGACGCGCTACGTATCTCAATGTTTAACATTGTTTCGGTGGTAACAACAACAGGTTATGGTCTTGATGATTTCACCGCCTGGGGTGCACTTCCAACCACTCTGTTTGGATTCATTATGATGGTCGGAGCCTGTTCTGGCTCTACTGCGGGTGGTATCAAAATCTTCCGTTTTCAGATTTGCTTTGCCTTGTTGAAAAACCAGATGATGAGACTGATCCACCCAAATGGTGTTTTCGTTCAACGTTATAATCAACGCCCAGTCAATGAAGATATCGTGCGTTCTGTGGTCGCTTTCGGCCTAACTTTTGTCATCACCATCATTGTGATTGCTGGCTGCTTATCCGCAATGGGGTTAGATCCGGTTACCAGCATTTCTGGTTCAATTACCGCAGTGGCAAACGTAGGACCAGGAATGGGTTCGGTCATTGGTCCAACGGGAAATTTTGCATCGCTTCCTGAGGCGGCAAAGTGGGTATTAAGTTTTGGAATGCTTATGGGGCGTTTAGAGATTTTGACGATTCTGGTTCTGTTCTTCCCAGCATTCTGGAGACGTTAGTCATGAAAAATCGTGGTACAACCCTGACGATAGCTTTAGTTGCCATGTTCTCAACATCCAGTGCAATTGCAAGCCAAGTAGTAGAATTAACCGATGGACGTAAAGTTCAACTAAACGATGATTTTACTTGGCAATATGTTCAGCCTGAGCGCTCTAATCACACGGTGCAAGTCGCCGTCCCCGTAATTTCTTCACAACCGGGCGCAACACTCTTGCTCGATAGCGGAAAACCAAGCCTGCAACTGTCTGATTCTGGCGTCGATATCGTTATTGGCTCAGCCAGCTATCAAGATGGAAAAGTCGTTTTGCCAACCGCGATTACCAATCAAAGCTCATTATCGGTCATCAACATTCAGCTCAAAATTGAGCTTTTGGACAGCCAGGGGAAAAAGCTCGCAGAGCAAGAAACTACCATTTGGCAATCCATAAAACGTATGGCTGAAACGTATCTGCGACCGAAATCGGTCGCAGAAGGTAAAGTGATTGAAATAGAGGTGCCGAAAGCCGACAGCTACCAACTGATAGCGACGGTTTCTAATCTGGAAACCCGTTAGATTGGGTTCACATACAGATAAATCGCCAAGAAGTGACAAGCGCAGCCTGCGAGAACGAACCCATGCCAGATAGCATGATTATAAGGGATGCGCTTCGCTACATAGAAAATAACCCCAAGGGAATAGACCACACCACCTGCGGCTAATAGCGTTAATCCACCCATATCAAGATTTAAAGCCAACTGGTAAATCACCACCAGCGATAACCACCCCATCGCCAAATACGAAATCAATGAAAAGCGCTTAAATCGATACACAAACGCAATTTTCATCACGATGCCAAGTAACGCAATCGACCAGATCACTATCATCAAACCAAAAGCGAGTGGTGTTCTTAAACCAACCAGTAAGAAAGGGGTATAGCTACCCGCTATCAATAAATAAATCGCGCAATGGTCGAAGGTTTTCAACCAACGTTTTGCGCTCTGATGGGGAATGGCATGGTATAGCGTTGAAGCAAGAAACAGAGCAATCATACTACCGCCATAAACACTCATACTGGCAATAGTCAGCGCATCCGCACTATGGTCGACAGCTTTAACAAGCAATAAAACCAGACCAACAATGCCCAACACCAAGCCAATACCATGGCTGATAGCGTTGGCGACTTCTTCTTTTAGACTGTATTCACTAACTGACATACCACACCCAACTTGAACAGGACAGTCTGCACAGTATGACACACTCAGCTTACAACTGTAAGCTAAAAATGTTAATTTTTAGTTAACCATTAAGAGTGTGAATCTAGGTATTCTAAAACTCTTATTCCGGCTTCTTGTGGAGATTCGCCGCTAGCAATGGTCATTTGACGTTTCAATTCCCCTATACCTAACAGACTGGCAAGCATACCTGTCGCCCCTCTCTGGTAGCGATCAATCTCAAACCACATTTGTAAAGAGTCCTTATCTCGATAGGCAACGATCTCCAGTTCCCTCCATCGACCATGGAACGGACCTGTGGTAGGTACAAACTCAAACTCTTGGACAAACGGCAGTGCAAAGCCTTTCGCTGCTTCACATTCGACCTGACGAAGGCGCAGACCTTGTTCTTCTAATTCTGAAAAAATACCATCCATCAGTGGGTCAGGACGGACGGTTAATATGTCTTTGTCGGTCGGATCGAGTGCCATCGCAATGTCGAGCCCCGTTTCTAACCAAACTTTGGCATCACCAATCGTAACGGGGGTGTTCCAAGGCACATCGAGCTCAACGGCAAAATCACGAGTTTCACCGGGCTGAATAGTAAACGAATACGGCAGAGACCAATCCGCCAACACATAGGTTTGGTGAACTTTGCGTTTACGATCACCGCTCTGTTTAGAGCTATCATCAGAAACTTCTTCCACGTAGCGGCAGCACAGCTTCAATTCGATATTATCTATATCCTGAGCGCTTGAACCGCCATAGACATGAACGGTAAATTTCACCGTTTGACCAGGGTAAAGCACTTCTTGCTGAAGGACGGAATCCACCTTCGCAGAACCAATTCCAAAACTGGCGAGGGTTTTCTTGATAAACGACATACACACCTCCATCAATGCCTATTCATAGTAAAGCGCATCGCTTGGAAAACTCAATTGCCGCCCTCACACAACCAATTCATTTTTTTTAACATATTGATTGGTTAACTATCGATCATTTGAAAACTTGGTGCTAATCTAACTTCGATATGATTTATATCGTTATTCCTAGACAATTTAAGTGGATTGGCGATTGCCAGAAGGAGCCATCCTTCAAACACTTCGGTGCCAGAAGAGCAGCTCATAGTTGCCTAGGTCCATTACATCGGCAATGGATATGCCTGACTGTTAGGTTAATGAATGCGCCCAACAACTGTCAGGTTTTCGCACACAAACCGTAGTGCAATGCGTCGTCGTAGTGGCTTCGTTGCTGCTCCGGTTACGAAAAAAATCGCACCTGCAAAAACTCTTGTTGAGACCAATGCACTGACTGCATCGCCAGAAACAAAAGTCAACCAGGCTGCTTAGTATAGAAAAGCGCAGATAGCTACAAGCAATCTGCGCTTTTTTCTTTTCTACTTTTTCCTACATTTGGTACCTTAAGAGAAAACCATTACAAGATTGTGGAGAAAGCTATGGCCATGAAGTGTCACCGTATTGAAGAACTGCTTGAGTTACTCGAACCAGAATGGCAAAAAGATTCTGAATGTAACCTACTGCAATTCATCGTGAAATTAGCAGGCGAAGCGGGCTACAAAGGACCGTTGGAAGAACTGACAGACGATGTACTCATCTATCACCTAAAAATGCGCAACAGCGCCAAAGATGAAGTCATTCCAGGTATCAAAAAGGACTATGAGGATGACTTTAAAACGGCGTTACTTCGTGCTCGCGGCGTCATCAAAGATTAATTATTTCAATAACATGTACAAGAGCGGCTTTTAGTCGCTCTTTTTCTAGTATTACGAATGCAAAATGCATTATTTGTTGTTAAAGATTGATTGCCTTAAAGAAATGAAAATGTTGATGACGTTATAATCGTCCACTTATTACTACAATACTCATCCTTCTCACTTTGTGCGGAAGGGGAAAGCAATGTCAAAGAGTACCGTCATTAGAAGCGGTGCCTAAAAGCCCAAAGGATAATTCCATGAGTCAGGACAAAATAGACATTAAAGATGTGACTCCTAAAGTCTTCAATCCCAAGACCCACAAAGGCCAGGGAGGAGACAGGTTTAACCCGAACAAGGGAATTTACGTTCGGGAAAGCAAAGGGACTTACCAAAAACTACGTCGTTACGGCGGTTGGTTGTTATTACTACTCTTTGGATTAGTTCCTTGGATCTCGTACGGTGAGCGACAAGCCATCCTATTGGATCTAGGTAACCAGCAGTTCAATTTTTTCGGCACCACCCTTTATCCGCAAGATTTAACGCTACTTGCACTCCTATTTATGATTGCCGCATTTGGACTATTCTTCCTCACCACGTTTTTAGGACGTGTATGGTGTGGCTACCTCTGCCCGCAAACCGTCTGGACATTCATGTACATCTGGTTTGAAGAAAAACTCGAAGGCAGTGCCAACAAACGACGTAAACAAGACGAAGGAAAAATGACCGCCAAGCTAGCAATGCGTAAAACGCTTAAACACATTGCTTGGTTTGCGATTGCACTGGTCACTGGTTTTACATTTGTCGGCTATTTCGTTCCTGTTCGCGACTTAGTGATTGATTTTTTCACCCTAAATGCAACGTTCTGGCCTGTGTTCTGGGTACTATTCTTTGCTATTTGCACTTATGGTAATGCGGGTTGGATGCGCTCAATCATGTGTATTCACATGTGTCCTTATGCCCGTTTCCAATCAGCGATGTTCGACAAAGATACCTTCATTGTTGGTTACAACACCGCTCGTGGTGAACAACGTGGACCTCGCTCGCGCAAAGCGGATCCAAAATCGCTTGGTCTAGGTGACTGTATCGACTGTGATTTATGTGTTCAGGTGTGCCCTACCGGTATCGATATTCGTGACGGCTTGCAATACGAATGTATTAACTGTGGTGCGTGTATTGATGCCTGTGATACCACCATGGAACGCATGGGTTATGAGAAAGGTCTGATCAACTACACCACAGAACACCGTCTTTCAGGTAAACACACCAAAGTAATGCGCCCTAAACTGATTGGCTACGGTGCTGTATTAATCATTATGTTTGGCCTATTTGTCGCTCAAATTGCCGCGGTTGACCCTGCAGGATTAAGCGTTATTCGCGATCGTAACCAGCTGTTTAGAACCAACAGTTCCGGTGAAGTTGAAAACACGTACACCTTGAAAGTCATCAACAAGACTCAACATACTCAGGCGTACAAACTGGATGTTTCAGGTCTAACGGATGTGACTTGGTATGGCAAACAAACGGTACAAGTTAAACCTGGGGAAGTGGTCAACTTACCGATGAGTTTAGGTGTAAAACCAGAGAGCTTAAGTTCTCCTGTTGCGACGATTCAGTTTATACTCAGCGACGACAGCAACCAATTCACGATAGAAGTTGAAAGCCGTTTTATTAAAAAGCTCTAAACTTCATCACCGAAAAATTATGGCAAAGGGCTCAGCAATGAGCCCTTTTTAATCTATGACTCAAGCAACGTTTCACTTTGACGCTTTAACACCGGATCTAATGTGGTATGCATTAGAGAGTATCGGTATTCGTGCCGAATCGGGGTTTCTTGCTCTTAACAGCTATGAAAACCGTGTCTATCAGTTTATTGATGAAGACAAACGCCGCTTCGTCGTAAAGTTTTATCGCCCGCAGCGCTGGACAACCGAGCAAATTCGCGAAGAACATGAGTTTGCTCTCGAATTGGCTGACGCTGAAATCCCACTTGCACCACCACTGGTTATCAATGGCACCAGCCTCCATCACTACCAAGGTTACGACTTTGCCCTGTTTAACAGCGTCGGCGGTCGTCAATTTGAAGTGGATAACGAAGAACAACTGGAGTGGGTAGGTCGTTTCTTAGGTCGTATTCATAAAATTGGCGCTGAAAAGGCTTTTCAGCATCGACCAACCTTGAGTTTAGAAGAGTACTTGTATCAACCAAGAGCGCTGCTACAAAACTCTCAATGCATTCCAATGCACCTTGAGAAGGTTTTCTTCAACGACTTAGATCTGCTTATCAAGAAGATAGAACAACAATGGTCAACAACGCATTGCAACATTCGCCTTCACGGTGACTGCCATCCGGGTAATATTCTTTGGCGCGATGGTCCAATGTTTGTCGATCTTGATGACGCTCGCAATGGCCCAGCGGTACAAGATTTATGGATGCTACTCAACGGTGAACGCCAAGATAAACTGGTTCAGTTGGATATTTTGCTTGAAGGCTACCAAGAGTTTTGCGATTTTAACGTTTCAGAATTGAAACTAATTGAACCACTTCGTGGTCTACGAATGGTGCACTACATGGCTTGGCTGGCAAAACGTTGGGATGATCCAGCTTTTCCAATCGCCTTTCCTTGGTTCAACGATCCTAAATACTGGGAAGGTCAAGTGCTCGCATTCAAAGAACAAATAGCAGCATTAGACGAGCCTGCGCTCTCACTAATGCCACAATGGTAAGTTATTACCTTTAAAGGAAAATGGAGTCCGTAATGAAAAAATTGTTTGCACTGGTTGCAACCCTGATGTTTAGCCTTTCGGCTTACGCAATCGACTTTCAGGAAGGAGTGCACTACAAAGAGCTCGACCTAACACCTTCTTCAAAACCTAGCGTAGTAGAGTATTTCTCATTTTACTGCCCACACTGTAATGCGTTTGAACCCATCATTGCTCAATTGAAAGGCAAACTTCCAGAAGGCGTTAAATTGCAGAAGAATCACGTCTCATTCATGGGTGGCAACATGGGTAAATCAATGAGTAAAGCTTACGCTACTATGATTGCGCTTGGCGTTGAAGAAAAAATGATTCCAGTAATGTTTAACCGTATTCACAACTTACGTCAGCCACCAAAAGATGACCAAGAACTGCGTCAGATCTTTACTGATGAAGGGATTGATGGCAACAAATTTGATGCGGCATTCAGCGGTTTTGCGGTGGACTCTATGGTTCGTCGTTTTGACAAACAGTTTCAAGACAGCGGTCTAAGCGGTGTTCCAGCAGTTGTGGTCAACAACCATTACCTAGTGCAAGCACAAGGCATCAAAACTCTGGATGAGTACTTTGAGCTGGTCAATTTCTTAGTTAACAAGAAATAAGTAGTAAAAAGGGAGCATCACGCTCCCTTTTTAATGTTCGTTAAGGTTTATAGATCTCTTTCAATAACTCGTCTTTGTCTTGCCACACATCCCCTAGCCACTGCTGAAACTGGCGTTTGTATGGTTTGTCATTGAAATAATCACCACTGACATTTTCATCAACAGGCAATACACGAACACGCACCACGATACGCTGCATGCGCCCCATTAATATGTCACGGAACGGTTTATCGACGTTATCAGGGTAAGCCAGCGTAACATCAATAATGCTTTCAAACTGTTCTCCCATCGCCGCCAAAGTATAAGCAATACCACCAGACTTGGGTGGCAATAAATGTTGATAGGATGAGCGTGTTGACTTCTGCTTTTTCGGATTAAAACGAGTACCCTCAACATAGTTGACGACGGTTGTCGGATGGAACTTGAATTTTTCACAAGAGCGACGCGTAGTTTTTAAGTCTTCACCACGCTTCTCAGGATGACGGAGTAAGTATTCTCGTGAATAACGTCGCATAAACGGCATATCCAGAGCCCAACATGCCATTCCCATGAAAGGGACGTAAAGCAACTGCTGTTTTAAAAAGAACTTCGGCATCGGTATTCTGTCTTTAAATACCGCACACAGCACCACTATGTCAGTCCAACTTAAGTGATTACTGATCAACAGATACCAACCGGCTTTCTTTAAATCTTCCCCACCTTCAATATCCCACTGAACAGGGTTAGACACTGCAAGTAGCCTCGCATTCACAGTTGCCCACAACCACATAGCTTTATCTGCCATTTGAGTTGCATAAGCTTTCCATTTTTGAGTCGGCAGCAACAATTTCACTATTGCGATAAAACAAATAGCAACCGAGCATATCGTCGTATTAACGATAACTAGTAATGCATTGATAGTGAGCAACAAATAAGACAATGTAGAGCCTTTAATAACAATGAACAAAAAATAGGCGCCCAATTATACTCACTTGTCATCATTTTGAAATATCACTATTCAAAGGTCAGAGTACCAAACCATAATTTCAGCTTACAGATTGTGCTATGAGTTGTTTAAGTAATCTATCCATCGAACGATAACCGAGCGCTTCTGCCAAATGTGAACGATTGATTTGGCTCTCGCCTTGTAAATCCGCAATAGTACGAGCCACTTTGATGATGCGATGATAGGCGCGAACGGACAACCCCAAACGATGCAAAGCATTTTCCAGAAACTCCGCATCAGGTTTGGTTAGAGGACAAATTTGTTCTATCTCTCTGCTTTGCAAAAACGCGTTCACTTTTCCATTTCGCTGTAGCATTTTTTCACGCGCTTGTAGCACTCGTTCTTTCACTACTGATGTAGGCTCCCCCCTATCGCCACCGTTTGATAACATGCCTTTCGGCAATGCAGGAATCTCAATCGACATATCAAATCTGTCCAATAGAGGACCAGACAACCGACTCAAATAGCGCAAAATCACCTGTGGATTGACTCTGGCTTGGTCTCCTTCGTGGTACCCAGTAGGGCTTGGATTTAATGCACCTACCAACTGAAAGCGAGCAGGGAAACGCGTTTTACCTTGTACGCGAGAAATAATAATTTCTCCAGACTCCAATGGCTCACGCAGTGAATCAAGCACCTTGCGTTCAAACTCGGGCATTTCATCGAGAAAAAGTAAACCATTGTGAGCTAACGATATTTCTCCAGGACGAGGAATGGAGCCGCCCCCAACCAGTGCCGCCATTGAACTTGAGTGATGTGGAGAACGAAACGGGCGCTGTTTCCAGTTGTGAAGATTGATCTCTTGCTGAGTGAGAGATGCCACCGAAGCCGTTTCCATTGCTTCAACGTCGGTCATTGGCGGCAGCAAATCACACAAGCGTGAAGCCAACATGGTTTTGCCCGTACCGGGAGGCCCTAAAAACAACAGATTGTGATTTCCCGCAGCCGCGATTTCTAACGCACGTTTTCCCTGTTGTTGCCCGATGATATCTTGCAAATCTCGTTGCATATTAGGGTTTGGGGCTATGTTTGAACTTTCAAACAAACTCAGAGTTTTCTGCCCACAAAGATCGGCACAGACTTCCAATAGCGTTTGAGCCGACTTATGCCGTT
Organism: Vibrio ziniensis; assembly: GCF_011064285.1. Taxonomy (NCBI): domain Bacteria; kingdom Pseudomonadati; phylum Pseudomonadota; class Gammaproteobacteria; order Vibrionales; family Vibrionaceae; genus Vibrio; species Vibrio ziniensis. Next base: position 27,010 of record NZ_CP049331.1, on the reverse strand, counting down.
TGCCATCAACCAAAGCCGCTTGATCGCCATTCCAATGAGGAACAACCAAACTTCGTTGATTGTTGGATGCCGCTAACGCCGCAGGAAGCACACCTTTCACACAACGTAGCTCGCCAGATAAAGCCAGTTCTCCGAGAAATTCATGTCTATCTAAGTGATTTTGCGCAATTTGATTCGACGCAGCCAAAATACCTAACGCAATCGGCAAATCAAACCTCCCCCCCTCCTTTGGCAGATCGGCGGGAGCTAAATTGACGGTGATTTTCTTCGCTGGGAAAGAAAACTGAGAATTGATGATCGCGCTGCGAACTCTGTCTCTTGACTCCTTTACTGTAGTTTCCGGCAAGCCAACCAAAGTGAACCCTGGCATACCATTACTAATATGAACTTCCACCGTTACCGAAGGCGCTTCAACACCGACACTTGCTCGGCTATGAATAATCGCAAGTCCCATCCATTTTCCCTTATGCTTTGATTAACAATCACTCAGCAGCAAATTCAGCCTGCTGCTAGCGGGTGGTACTTGTTATATATCGTGAGAGCTGAGAGCGAGAATGTGAAAAAAGAATGAGTTTTTGCTTGTCATGTAACGGAGATGTGTGTTACCACTAGAGACGCAAACAATTGCGCATACTATTAAAACGATTTTTTAGAGCATATTGATGAATTTGAACGCCCGCATTAACTCACTGATTACCCTGATTATCGTGGTCATTATTAAGACCGCGCGGGGACTTGCAGGCGTAAAATAATTGCCAAGATTCAAAAAGCCCCCGCACTGAAAAGTCCGGGGGCTTTTTTACAGCCTTTATGCTGAAACAAAAACAATAAGACTATACCCAAACTACTTGAAGTTGCAGGTAGGCGACAAGTGAGTGAATCCCCATGACCACAGATTACCATGCGTGATTGGGGTGAACGAATGCAGACAACACCACTGCAGCTTCAAGTAGGAAGGGGATAAATAAAAAGCACATACTGATTAATACCTAGTCGGATATGTCAGGAAGAATGGGAGCGCACATGACGTGCAAACACAACACAATTAATCACAGCGATTCAAATCGCACTAACGGAGGCGTACGATGACGGGAGCGCAACTAGTCGTAGCCGCTTTAAAACAGCAAGGTATCAAGACCATTTTTGGTTATCCGGGTGGCGCAATTATGCCTATCTATGATGCTTTGTATGATGGCGGAGTAGAACACATACTGTGTCGCCACGAACAAGGTGCTGCAATGGCTGCCATAGGCATGGCCAGAGCCACTCAAGACGTAGCAGTATGTATGGCAACATCAGGCCCTGGAGCCACAAACCTTGTAACCGGCCTTGCCGATGCCTTTCTAGATTCCGTTCCACTCGTTGCTATCACCGGTCAGGTCGCCAGCTCTCACATTGGTACTGACGCTTTCCAAGAAATGGATGTGATAGGAATGTCTCTTTCTTGTACCAAGCATAGCTACCTCGTTACCGATATTAATGAACTTGCTCCAACGCTTGCTGAAGCGTTTGAAGTTGCTAAAACTGGTCGCCCAGGTCCGGTTATCGTTGATATCGCTAAAGACGTGCAACTTGGTCAAGCACCTGTGACATCACTACCAAGCTTTACGCCACCAGCGATTCCTCAAGTTGACCCACAGCAGTTAGTCAAAGCGCAGCAGTTGATGGCGGAAAGCAAGCGCCCTGTGTTGTATGTTGGCGGCGGTGTGCAACTAGCTCATGCAACAGACTGCGTTCGCAACTTCTTACGTTTAAACCCAATGCCTTCGGTGAGTACACTAAAAGGTTTGGGAACTATCGAGCGCCACGACCCACACTACCTTGGGATGTTGGGTATGCACGGTACCAAAGCCGCTAACCTAGTCGTTCAGGAAAGTGATTTATTGATCGTTGTCGGTGCTCGTTTTGATGACCGAGTGACGGGCAAACTGGACACCTTCGCTCCTCATGCGAAAGTCATCCATATCGATATCGATGCAGCCGAGTTCAACAAACTACGCAAAGCCAATGCGGCACTGCGTGGTGACATCAATACCATTTTGCCTCAGTTAGAATTGAGTCATGATATTTCATCTTGGGTACATCACAGCGAAAGCCTACGCAGTGGTTTTAAATGGCGTTATGACCATCCGGGCGATCTCATCTACGCTCCACTATTGTTGAAACAACTGTCTGACATGATGCCAGACAGCTCGATGGTCTCAACTGACGTTGGTCAGCATCAAATGTGGGCAGCACAACATATTCAACCGCGTATGCCGCAAAACTTCATCTCGTCTGCGGGCCTAGGCACTATGGGTTTTGGTTTACCAGCAGCGATGGGTGCAGCGGTAGCACGTCCAGAAGACCAATCGATTCTGGTTTCTGGTGACGGTTCATTCATGATGAACGTTCAAGAGCTAGGCACACTGAAACGCCGTAAAATTCCAGTGAAGATGGTATTGTTGAACAACCAACGCCTAGGTATGGTTCGCCAGTGGCAATCACTGTTCTTTGATGGTCGCCATAGTGAAACAATCCTTGATGACAACCCAGATTTCGTGATGCTAGCAAAAGCGTTCGATATTCCAGGCAAAACCATCACTAAGAAAGAAGAAGTTGAGCCGGCACTAAAAGAAATGCTTGAGAGCAAAACTGCTTATCTACTTCATGTACTGATCGATGAAGAAGAAAACGTATGGCCGTTGGTACCGCCGGGCGCATCCAACAATGACATGTTAGAGAACACTTAAGAGAGGCTCACCATGCAAAGATATCTACTCGACATCAAAGCAGACGATAAACCAGTACTACTTGAGCGTGTTCTGCGTGTGATTCGCCACCGCGGCTTCATCATTAAGCAAGTAGCGGCAACTCAAAACCACGAAAGCAAGGTTGCAAGCGTAGAGATCATTGTCGACAGCGACAGACCTATTTCTACCCTAATCAACCAGATAGAAAAATTATGGGACATTCGTACTGTTGATGTAACTAACATCAAAAATGACGAGTTGCCAAACAACAATTTACAACAAAAAATTTGTGCTTAAAGCCCTTTAGGGCAAAAGCAATAAGGTAAGGAAACACAACATGCCTAAATATCGTTCGGCCACGACTACACATGGACGCAACATGGCAGGAGCACGCGCACTATGGCGTGCAACTGGCGTTAAAGAAGAAGATTTCGGTAAGCCAATCATCGCGGTCGTAAACTCATTCACTCAGTTCGTTCCGGGTCACGTTCACCTTAAAGACTTAGGTCAACTGGTTGCTGCGGAAATCGAAGCGGCAGGTGGCATCGCAAAAGAATTCAACACCATCGCCGTTGACGATGGTATCGCAATGGGTCACGGCGGTATGCTTTACTCACTGCCATCGCGTGAGCTAATTGCAGACTCAGTAGAGTACATGGTGAACGCACACTGTGCAGACGCAATGGTCTGTATCTCTAACTGTGACAAAATCACTCCGGGGATGTTAATGGCGTCTATGCGCCTCAATATTCCGGTGATCTTTGTTTCTGGTGGCCCGATGGAAGCAGGTAAAACTAAGCTTTCTGACCAAATCATCAAACTAGACCTTGTTGATGCGATGATGCAAGGCGCTGACCCTAAAGTTTCTGACGCGCAAAGCGAGCAAGTAGAGCGTTCTGCATGTCCAACCTGTGGTTCTTGTTCAGGTATGTTTACCGCAAACTCAATGAACTGTTTGACTGAAGCTTTGGGTTTATCTCAACCGGGTAACGGTTCTATGCTGGCAACACATGCTGACCGTAAAGAGCTGTTCATCAATGCAGGTCGTCGTATCGTAGAACTCACCAAACGTTACTACGAAAAAGATGACGCAAGTGCACTACCACGTAATATCGCAACGAAAGAAGCGTTCGAAAACGCAATGGCATTAGATATTGCAATGGGTGGTTCAACCAACACCGTTCTTCACTTACTTGCAGCGGCTCAGGAAGGCGAAGTGGATTTCGATATGACTGATATCGACCGCATGTCTCGCATGATCCCTCATCTATGTAAAGTTGCACCGTCCACTCAGAAATACCACATGGAAGATGTTCACCGTGCTGGTGGTGTAATGGGTATTTTGGGCGAGCTGAACCGTGCAGGCCTACTTCATGGAAAAACCAATACCGTTCTTGGTTTAACTATGGAAGAACAACTTAGCCAATACGATGTGATGCAAACCAGCTCTGACGCAGTAAAAGACTTCTTCCGTGCAGGTCCAGCAGGTATCCGTACCACTCAAGCTTTCTCGCAAAATTGCCGTTGGGACACATTAGACATTGACCGTAAAGACGGTTGTATCCGCGAGAAACAACACGCATTCAGCCAAGACGGTGGTCTGGCGGTACTTCGCGGTAACATCGCCCTCGATGGATGTATTGTTAAAACAGCAGGCGTAGATGAAAGCATCCTCAAGTTTGAAGGCCCAGCGGTGGTATTTGAAAGCCAAGAAGATGCCGTTGAAGGCATTCTTGGTGGCAAAGTGAAATCTGGTGATGTGGTAGTTATTCGTTACGAAGGTCCTAAAGGTGGTCCGGGCATGCAAGAGATGCTTTACCCAACCACTTACCTAAAATCTATGGGTCTAGGTAAAGAGTGTGCACTATTAACTGACGGTCGTTTCTCTGGTGGTACTTCTGGCCTATCGATCGGTCACGTCTCTCCTGAAGCAGCAAACGGTGGCACGATTGGGTTGGTGAAGGCTGGAGACACTATCTCTATTGACATTCCAAACCGCACTATTGTGCTACAAGTCTCAGAGCAAGAGCTCGCTGAGCGCCACGCGGAACAAGAAAAACTTGGCTGGAAACCTGTTGATCGTCAACGCACCGTATCTCTTGCACTGAAAGCTTACGCCAGTATGGCTACCAGTGCTGACAAAGGTGCAGTGCGAGATAAATCTAAGCTAGAGGGCTAGATTTATGACCTTAACCCGACAAACTGGCGCAGATTATCTGCGCCAAATCCTTCGAGCTCCTGTCTATGAAGTGGCGAATGTTACGCCACTTCAAGAAATGCCTCGCCTGTCTGCACGTATCGGTAACCAAGTGCAAATCAAGCGTGAAGACCGCCAACCCGTGCACTCATTTAAGCTGCGCGGCGCCTATAACATGGTGGCAAACCTAACTGAAGAGCAGAAAGCAGCAGGTGTTATCGCAGCTTCTGCGGGCAACCACGCGCAAGGTATGGCGTTGTCTGGCACTAAGCTTGGTATCAAAACCACTATCGTGATGCCTCGAACCACGCCGGATATCAAAGTTGAAGCGGTTCGCGGCTTTGGGGGTAACGTCATTCTGCACGGCAGCAACTTTGACGAGGCAAAAGCCGAAGCAGAGCGTCTGTCAGCAGAGAAAGGCTATACCTTTGTTCCCCCTTTTGACCACCCGCTAGTGATTGCTGGTCAAGGCACTATTGGTATGGAGATGCTGCAACAAAACGGCCATCTCGAGTATATTTTTGTGCCTGTTGGCGGCGGCGGTTTAGCGGCAGGTGTCGCAGTACTGATTAAACAGCTGATGCCAGAAATCAAAGTTATTGCAGTAGAACCTGAAGATTCAGCGTGTTTAAAAGCGGCGCTAGATGCAGGTGAACCTGTGGTGCTTGACCAAGTCAGCATGTTTGCTGACGGCGTGGCAGTAAAACGCATCGGTGATGAAACCTTCCGCCTATGTCAGCAATATCTAGACGGTCATATCACGGTATCGAGTGATGAAATCTGTGCTGCAGTAAAAGATATCTTTGAAGATACTCGCGCGATTGCTGAGCCTTCAGGAGCTTTAGCTCTGGCTGGATTGAAAAAATTCGCTGAGAAAAACCAACTAAAAGATAAGAAACTGGCAACAGTGCTATCAGGCGCTAACACCAACTTCCACGGTTTGCGTTATGTTTCAGAACGTTGTGAATTGGGTGAAAAGCGTGAAGGTTTACTCGCTGTAACGATTCCAGAACAAAAAGGGGCGTTCTTTAAGTTCTGTCAAATCATCGGCAATCGTGCTGTAACTGAGTTTAACTACCGTTATAGCGATGACGAACTGGCGAATATCTTTGTCGGTATTCGTTTGGCTGGTGGTCAGGAAGAGCTAAATTCAATCATCAAAGAGCTACGCGCTTCAGGCTATCCGGTTCAGGATCTCTCCGACGATGAAATGGCGAAACTGCATACCCGTTATATGATTGGTGGTAAGCCGTCTAAACCATTGAAAGAGCGTTTATACAGCTTTGAATTCCCAGAATATCCAGGAGCACTGCTCAAATTCCTAAGCACTTTGGGTACTCACTGGAACATCAGTCTGTTCAACTACCGTAACCACGGTGCTGACTATGGTCGCGTACTGTGTGGCTTTGAACTTGAACAATCAGACTTAGAACGTTTCTCTGCTCATCTGGTTGAACTGGGCTATCGCTGTAAAGATGAAACCGACAACCCGTCGTATCGTTTCTTCTTGGCAAAATAAGCCTCTCTATACGAAAGATGAAAGACGAAAGCCATCGAATATTGATGGCTTTTCTTTTGTGCCTCGTTTTAGTTTTGACGCAAAAGAAAAGCTCCCGCCGATGGCAGGAGCTTTCACTGAGCTTAGCGCTTCAAACCTTATTTGATAAGGTCAAAACGGTCAGCGTTCATCACTTTAGTCCAAGCTGCGATGAAGTCTTTTACGAACTTCTCTTGGTTGTCATCTTGAGCATACACTTCCGCGTATGAGCGCAAGATTGAGTTTGAACCAAACACTAGGTCAGCGCGAGTTGCAGTGAACTTAGCTTCGCCAGTCTTACGGTCACAGATATCGTAAGAGTTGCGACCTGTTGGTTTCCAAGTAAATGCCATGTCGGTTAGGTTAACGAAGAAATCGTTAGTCAAAGTACCAACGCGGTCAGTAAACACGCCGTGTTTGCTGCCACCATGGTTAGTACCTAGAACACGCATACCACCGATAAGCACTGTCATCTCTGGCGCAGTCAAACCAAGCAGTTGAGCACGGTCGAGCAACATCTCTTCAGGTGTCACTGTGTAGTGTTTCTTCTGCCAGTTACGGAAACCGTCTGCTACAGGCTCAAGTACATCAAATGATTCTGCATCAGTTTGTTCTGCTGTTGCATCACCACGACCAGCTGCAAATGGTACTTTAAAGTCGTAACCTGCAGCTTTTACCGCTTTCTCGATACCAACGTTACCTGCAAGAACAATCGTATCTGCGATGCTGATACCAAATTCTTGTGCAACCTTAGTCAGCTCAGCAAGAACTCGAGCTAAACGCTCTGGTTCGTTACCTTCCCATGCGTTTTGAGGAGCAAGGCGAATACGAGCACCGTTTGCACCACCACGTAGGTCTGAATTACGGAAAGTACGTGCACTATCCCAAGCTGTAGCAACCAACTCTGATACGGTTAAACCAGTAGCTGCGATCTTATCTTTCACTGCTTCAATATCGTAACCAGTCACGCCTTCTGGAATAGGATCTTGCCAAATCAAATCTTCTGCAGGTACATCTGGACCAACATAGTTTGCTTTAGGACCTAAATCACGGTGCGTCAGTTTGAACCAAGCACGAGCAAACACTTGGTTAAAGTACGCTGGATCTTGGTGGAAGCGCTCAGAAATCTTACGGTAGTCTGGGTCCACTTTCAGTGCCATGTCCGCATCCGTCATCATTGGGTTATAACGGATTGATGGATCTTCAACGTCTACTGGCTTGTCTTGTTCAGCGATGTCTACTGGCTCATACTGCCATGCACCTGCAGGGCTCTTAGTCAGTTTCCACTCGTGCTCTAGCAGCATCTTGAAGAAGCCGTTATCCCACTGTGTTGGATGAGTTGTCCAAGCGCCTTCGATACCACTTGTCACTGTATCGCGACCGATACCGCGAGACTTATGGTTGTTCCAGCCAAGACCTTGTTCTTCAATGTCAGCCGCTTCTGGATCTGGACCCAAGTTTTCAGCTTTGCCGTTACCGTGAGCTTTACCCACAGTATGACCACCAGCCGTTAGCGCTACCGTTTCTTCGTCGTTCATTGCCATGCGAGCAAATGTTACACGCATGTCAGCCGCAGTTTTAAGTGGGTCAGGATTGCCATCCACACCTTCTGGGTTTACATAAATCAAACCCATCATTACTGCTGCTAGAGGATTTTCTAGGTCACGTTCACCTGAGTAACGGCTACCTTCGCCACCACTCTTCGCTAGCCACTCTTTTTCAGAACCCCAGTAAATGTCTTTTTCTGGATGCCAAATATCTTCACGGCCGAACGCAAAACCAAAAGTTTTTAGACCCATTGATTCATAAGCAATGTTACCTGCAAGAATCATCAAGTCAGCCCAGCTGATTTTGTTGCCGTATTTTTTCTTGATTGGCCATAGTAGACGACGCGCTTTATCTAGGTTCGCGTTATCAGGCCATGAGTTTAGAGGAGCAAAGCGTTGGTTACCGGTAGAAGCACCACCACGACCATCTGCAGTACGGTAGCTACCAGCTGAGTGCCAAGCCATACGAATCATCAAACCGCCGTAGTGACCCCAGTCTGCTGGCCACCATTCTTGGCTGTCTGTCATTAATGCTGTTAAATCTTTTTTCAAAGCTTCTACATCAAGCTTTTTTAGTGCTTCGCGGTAACTGAAATCTTCACCAAGCGGGTTAGTTTTCTTATCGTGTTGATGAAGGATGTCCAAGTTTAGTGCATTTGGCCACCAGTCCATTACCGTTGAACCCGTTGATGTCATGCCACCATGCATCACCGGGCATTTTCCTGTTGAATTGTGATATTTGTTATTCATAAGGGATGCTCCTTTCAAAGCAGAAGTTTTGTAATATTCTCTTACATCCAAACCTATTATTTAGATGTTAATATTTCTCAGTTACGAATTAGGTTATATGCTTTTTTATTATTTCAAAATTATTATATTAATAGTTTGAAATATGATCACATTATTTAAACCGATTAAATCAATAAGAGAAATCTATCAAACAGATAAAACTTGCTTAATTACGACATAAAAACCAACACAAAACAATAAAAATCAAAAACTTAAATTCATATTATATTTATATCAATGTATTAAATCGGCTAAAAACCGAGTTAATTCACGTTAGAAAAAGCGAAAAAACTGACAAGAATAAACCCACAGAGACACAAGAAAGCACCTACAATTAGAAAAGAAAAACTCCTACTAATTTATATATATTTTCATATTTAAAAATAAATAACGAAAAACAAAAAATTTAAATATTAAAAATAAAGAAGGACTATTCGTTTTATATTCGCTTCTATATAGCCACAAAAGAATAAATCGACGTCGTCTATACTCAGGCTTAAAAACTATATACCCACATTTACTATGCGTGTTATGCATAGATCTAATGCTAAAGTTTCATTTAATTCATCAAGCTATCAAGGCTAGACTGTAGTCAATCAAGACAAATCACTCGTGGAGGAACTTTATGTTTCAAGCTTTAACTCTTAACCAAGAAGACAAACGCACCATCGCATCGATTGAACAAATTGACGAATCTCAGCTTCCTGAAGGTGAAGTGGTTGTTGCTGTTGACTACTCCTCATTGAATTACAAAGATGGCCTAGCCATTACTGGTAAAGGCAAAATCATCCGTAACTTTCCTATGGTGCCTGGCATTGACCTAGCAGGTAAAGTTATCAGCTCTGAAGATACTCGCTATAAAGAAGGTGATGCCGTTGTTCTAACTGGCTGGGGCGTTGGAGAAAATCACTGGGGCGGAATGGCACAAAAAGCGCGCCTAAAAGCGGATTGGTTAGTTCCTCTTCCTCAAGGCTTCTCGGCCAAACAAGCCATGATGGTTGGTACTGCAGGTTTTACTGCAATGTTATGTGTACAAGCATTGTTAGATGCGGACATTAAACCTGAAGACGGTACTATTCTTGTTACCGGTGCTAGCGGTGGTGTGGGTTCAGTGGCGGTAACACTACTGGCTCAGTTAGGCTACAAAGTAGCAGCCGTAACTGGCCGTGTTGAACAAAATGGGCCATTGCTTGAAAAATTAGGTGCGAGTCAGATTATTGATCGCAGTGAGTTTGAAGAACCTGCACGTCCATTAGAAAAACAAGTTTGGGCAGGTGCAGTCGACACTGTCGGCAGCAAAGTATTAGCGAAAGTGTTAGCACAGATGGACTACAACAGCGCGGTTGCTGCTTGTGGGTTAGCTGGTGGTTTTGACCTTCCAACGACAGTCATGCCATTTATACTGCGTAACGTTCGTCTGCAAGGCGTTGACTCAGTGAGCTGCCCGCTAGAAAAACGTGTTGCTGCATGGAAGAAGCTTGCAGAACTTTTACCTGCCAGCTACTTCGAACAAGCGTGTACAGAGATCGATTTGGCACAAGCTCCGAAATACGCAGAAGACATAACAAACGGTCAAGTGACTGGTCGTGTCGTTATTAAGCTGTAACTTGTCAGTAGATAAGGCTCTAAGAGCCTTATCTATTCAAGCCCCATATCTTCTACCCGCTTCGCTATTAGTTTTCCGCACTCTTCTTTCACAATACTTCTCAACCACTCCTGTACTGGAGAGTGTTCGCAACGCGGATGCCAAATCATTGAATAATCGAAAGGCGTAAAGTGAAACGGCAATGGTTTCACAACGAGATCATGTCGTTCTGCAACTAAGTAAGCGAGATCTGCCGGAACAGTCATAATCAAAGGCATCATATCGATGATCGCCAACGCAGCCTCTAAATGATAAGCACGTAACACCATTTTTCTTGGTGGGTAAGATATTAAGGCTTGTTCAATAAGTGCTTTTACACCATCGCTGATAGCTATCATTGCATGGGGAAACCGCAAATAATCTTGCAGACTCATCGTTTTCTCTGCCAATGGGTGCTGTTTTGATAGCAAGCACAGCACACCGACTCTACCCAAAATCTCATGTTGCAGCGGCTCAATAGCTCTAATCGGTCGACAGATAGCGAGATCAGCGCCTTCATAAGTCAGTTGGTCAATCAGGCGTTCATGCTGAAGCGGCAGGAATTCGAAAGCAACGTTTGGCGCCTCTTTATATATTCGAGGTAAAGCGAAAGGCAGAATAGTCTGCATTGCATAATCGGTTGTGGCGATGGTAAAGGTGTGGTCACAAGAAATGGGATTAAAATCTGTGGGAGAAAGTACCTGCCGAAGCGATTCTAAAGGTTCACCTAGAGCCAAATTTATCGCTAACGCTTTTTCAGTTGGAATAAGGTGTTGTCCCTGACGTGTGAACAGAGGATCAGACAATAAATCTCGTAAGCGCCCTAGTACACGACTCATCGCAGATTGGCTTAGATTTAATCTTTCTGCTGCTCGGCTGACACTGCACTCTTCAACAAGAACTCGTAATGCAATCAGCAGATTCAAATCTCGGCGATAAACGTCTTCTAATTCCACAATAATACTCAGGATTTAAAACAATAAGTCAGAGTGTAACCAATAAATAAAAAAAATCCCGCCTTTCAGCGGGGAAGCCCAAGAAAACTGGGGATAGTGTCGGAATATTGTAGAGCATAGTATGACAATTAATGTTTCTGCTCTTCGGATGAACCTTGCCAGAGGTGCATCTCAAGCCAGATACCAGCGATTGAAGCAATCACGCCAACCAAAGGCATGAGAGATTGTTCAACTGGCGTTTTAATAACTAGTGAGCAAAAAGAGATAAAACACAGAACCGAATAGATGGTCAGTCTATCTAACGCTGTTAACATACAACCCCGCCACTTGTTACCAACTTGTTAATTAAATTAAACCAAATTGTTTCATTTAACAAGTGAATATTGAATAATTTTTCTCCAACAGTATTATCTACGCCCTAAATGTGACATCCGTTAGGTTTACTATGACTTTCAACCCAGAAATTTCCGACAACATCAATGCCGATAAAATATTGGAAGCAGAAGGATTACGCTGCCCTGAACCTGTGATGATGGTCAGAAAGACAATTCGAACGATGCAGGATGGTGAAGTACTGTTAGTTAAAGCGGATGATCCCTCAACGACTCGAGATATTCCGAGTTTCTGTCGCTTTATGGATCATCAATTGCTGTCATCACAAACAGACCAATTGCCTTACCAGTACCTCATCAAAAAAGGTTTGGATTAATTAAGCGGAAATGGAAAGCAATAAAGGCTGTAACGACACACTTAGGTTAACAACGTAATAGTTAACAAAGTGATGTCGTGTCAGCCTTTTGCTTAGTCTTGATTTTCTACTGAACGTAGCTCAGCTTGCAGATTGTTAACTTGCTTTTGCAACGCTCGTATTTCGTTATGTAATGGAATGATGTGAGAAACGCGAATCCAAGATTCAACTGCTAAAGCAGCCATGATGATAGCCCCTGCAACCATAGGTAGCCACATTTCAGTTAACGACATTCCCAGCAAAGTTAAAGCAAAGCCGAATGTAAATAAATAGCTCTGACTTTTAACGCTCATCCCCATGTATCGTGACAACATAAACGAGCCCTCTCATCAAAAAGATTCGCCTATTACACTAGCATGACAAGCGTGACACAAATATGTCAGCCTGCGCATTATTGATTGTTATGTAAACGATAATTGCAACCAAAAATGACAGACTGACAAAAGCGAATTATAAGAAAGCTGTACCAGCAGCTAATGCCAGGAACAACAGAGCTGTCACTTTTCGAATAATGCCTAAAGGAAGTTTGTCTGCCGACAATTTGCCAATCAATACAACAGGTACATTCGCCACCAGCATACCAATCGTCGTCCCTAGAACAACCCACGTTAATGCGTCAGCGAATTGAGCGCCAAGTATCGACGTTGCGATCTGAGTTTTATCGCCGATTTCTGCGACAAAGAACGCAATAAAACTTGCGACGAAAGGACCACGATTCGAGATTTCTTCATCATCATCCAATTTGTCTGGAATTAACACCCAGCCAGCCATCGCTAAGAAACTGACCACAACGACCCATTTAAGGACATCTGGAGATAAATAATCGGCAACAACAACACCTAACCACGCAGCAAGAGCATGGTTAACCACAGTTGCAAGAAAAATAGCAGCGATAATAGGAACCGGTTTACGGTAACGGCTGGCTAACAGAAGAGATAATAATTGGGTTTTGTCACCGATTTCGGCTAAGGCGACTGTTGTAATTGAAATAGCTAAAACGCTCACGACCTACTCATTAGGGTAGGGATTATTATATAAACCAAAGACAAACCCCACGCCCTACCCAAGTTCGCGGTGTTTGTCTAAGGTCTTGCTAAACTCGAAAGGCTTCGAGTCTCGGACGCCATGGTGATTTTGCACCAATTATGTTGACGAACGAATCAATAACACTTGCCTGAGTTATTGATAAGCTACTCCCCAAAGACAGGCGGAATTCTATACAGCATCGTTATTAATCTCAACCCTAAATTCACCATACGCTACCATTTAAGCTTTTCTGTTATTAAAGAATAAAGACCAATAAACGATAAAAACTCTCCTAAAAGAAAGTTTCAGTCAATAAATAGGCAATATTGGCACTACTTTGTCAGGGAATAACTGGGTATACTTGATTGTTATTTTTTATCAATTCAGACAGAAGAATCGCGCGAACCTGACTATGCAAAAATACGATATCAAAACCTTTCAGGGTATGATCCTCGCGCTGCAGGATTATTGGGCCCAACAAGGCTGTACCATTGTTCAGCCATTAGACATGGAAGTGGGCGCAGGTACATCTCACCCAATGACATGCTTACGAGCGCTTGGCCCTGAGCCAATCGCTACAGCGTATGTTCAACCTTCACGCCGTCCAACTGATGGTCGTTACGGTGAAAACCCTAACCGTCTTCAACACTACTACCAGTTCCAGGTCATCATTAAACCGTCACCAGACAACATTCAGGAACTGTACTTAGGTTCTCTGAAAGTGCTTGGTGTTGACCCACAAGTACACGATATCCGTTTCGTGGAAGATAACTGGGAAAACCCAACGCTAGGTGCATGGGGTCTTGGTTGGGAAGTGTGGCTAAACGGTATGGAAGTGACTCAGTTTACTTACTTCCAACAAGTGGGTGGTCTAGAGTGTAAACCTGTTACAGGCGAGATCACTTACGGTATCGAGCGTCTGGCTATGTACATTCAGGGCGTTGATTCTGTTTATGACTTGGTATGGACAGATGGCCCACTAGGCAAAGTGACCTATGGCGACATCTACCACCAAAACGAAGTTGAGCAATCAACTTACAACTTCGAACATGCAGATGTGGATTTCCTATTCACTTTCTTCGACCAGTGCGAAAAAGAGTGTAAACACCTGCTTGAGCTAGAAAAACCTCTTCCGCTGCCAGCTTATGAGCGCATTCTAAAAGCGGCTCACGCATTCAATCTTTTGGATGCACGTAAAGCAATCTCAGTAACAGAGCGTCAGCGTTACATCCTACGCATCCGTAACCTAACTAAATCGGTTGCAGAAGCGTACTACGCATCTCGTGAAGCATTAGGCTTCCCTATGTGTAAAAAGGGTGAGGACAAATAAGATGGCAAAAGAATTTCTAATTGAACTCGGTACTGAAGAGTTACCACCAAAGCAACTTCGCACATTAGCGGAAGCATTTGCTGCAAACTTTGAAGCGGAATTGAAAGCCGCTGACCTTGCTCATGAAGGTATCAAATGGTTTGCAACGCCACGTCGTTTAGCACTTAAAGTCACCAACCTTGCTGAAGGTCAGGCTGACAAAGTGGTTGAAAAACGTGGTCCTGCGGTTGCAGTCGCTTTTGATGCAGACGGTAAACCAACCAAAGCTGCTGAAGGCTGGGCCCGTGGTAACGGCATCACTGTTGAACAAGCAGATCGTCTAAAGACAGACCAAGGCGAATGGCTGCTTTACAAACAAGAAGTGAAAGGCCAACAAGCAAAAGCTGTTGTTGTTGAACTTGCAGCAAAAGCATTAGCTAACTTGCCTATCGCGAAACCAATGCGCTGGGGTGATAAAGAGACTCAATTTATCCGTCCAGTTAAAACGCTAACCATTCTGTTCGGTGATGAACTTATTGAAGGTGAAATCCTTGGTGTAAGTTCTTCTCGTACTATCCGTGGTCACCGTTTCATGGGTGAAGCAGAATTCACTATCGATTCAGCATCTCAATACCCAGCGATTCTAGAAGAGCGCGGCAAAGTCATCGCTGACTACGATGCTCGTAAAGTAACCATCATTGCTGATGCACAAAAAGCAGCACAACAAGTTGGCGGCGTTGCAGATCTAGAAGATGACCTAGTAGAAGAAGTGACTTCACTGGTTGAATGGCCTGTCGTGTTAACAGCTAAGTTTGAAGAAAAATTCCTCAAAGTACCTTCAGAAGCTTTGGTTTACACCATGAAAGGCGACCAAAAGTACTTCCCAGTGTATGACGCAGACAAGAAACTGCTACCTAACTTTATCTTCGTATCAAACATCGAGTCTAAAGAGCCTCGTCATGTTATCGAAGGTAACGAGAAAGTCGTTCGCCCTCGTCTGGCTGATGCTGAATTCTTCTTCAACACTGACCGTAAGAGCAAACTGGTTGATCGTCTTCCTCAACTTGAAACGGCGATTTTCCAACAGCAATTGGGCACAATCAAAGACAAAACAGACCGTATTACTGAACTTGCAGGCTACATTGCTGAGCAAATTGGTGCGGATGTTGAGAAGTCAAAACGTGCAGGCCTGCTAGCAAAATGTGACCTAATGACATCAATGGTATTCGAGTTTACCGATACTCAAGGTGTTATGGGTATGCACTACGCACGTCATGATGGTGAAGCTGAAGAAGTTGCAGTAGCCCTTAACGAGCAATACATGCCTCGTTTTGCTGGCGACAACTTGCCAACCAACGGTGTGTCAGCAGCGGTTGCTATGGCTGATAAGTTGGACACTATCGTAGGTATCTTCGGTATTGGCCAAGCACCAAAAGGCAGTGACCCATTTGCACTACGCCGCGCATCACTGGGTGTTCTGCGTATCATCGTCGAATACGGTTACAACCTAGATTTAGTAGACTTAGTTGCGAAAGCGAAATCACTGTTTGCCCAAGTTGATGGTAGTAGCCGCCTAACTAACGAAAGCGTTGAGCAAGACGTAATTGAATTTATGCTCGGTCGTTTCCGTGCATGGTACCAAGATGAAGGTTTCAGCGTAGACATCATCCAAGCAGTACTGGCTCGTCGCCCAACCAAACCAGCAGACTTTGACCAACGTGTTAAAGCGGTTTCTCACTTCCGTGAGTTGGATGCAGCAGAATCTCTTGCAGCAGCAAACAAACGCGTGGGTAACATTCTGGCGAAATTCGAAGGTGAACTGCCTGCAGAAATCGACCTGTCTCTTCTACAAGAAGATGCAGAAAAAGCTCTGGCTGAAAACGTTGAAGTACTAACAGAAGCGTTAGAGCCTGCATTTGCAACGGGTAACTACCAACAAGCATTGAGCCAACTCGCTGCGCTGCGTGAGCCAGTGGATGCGTTCTTTGATAACGTAATGGTAATGGCAGATGACGAAGCGTTGAAGAAAAACCGATTAACTCTGCTTAATAACCTACGTAACTTGTTCCTGCAAATTGCGGATATTTCACTACTACAAAAGTGATATGTACTCAAACTACTTGGAGTTGCAGGTAGGCGGCAAGTGAGTGAATCCCCATGAACATAGATAAACTATGTGATTGGGGTGAACGAACGTAGACCCCATACCAAAACATAAAGCGCTGCAGCTTCAAGTAGAAAGGGTACAGCGTTTCAGTTTTAACTAGCTAAAACAGCAAAGAGCGGCTAACTCATCGGAGTTGAGCCGCTTTTTTTATTTAGCACAAAATAGTGCTTTGCCTCACAAAAACATTGCGGTATGTTCATTGGCTATTCAAAACGGCAGAGATTCTATCGGCCTATATTTTTAAGTGTAATTCATTTGCACTTTGAATCTATTTATCAAGGGTGAACGCCCTAAAAACAACCACTAGGTAGTCAGTAATGAAGTTTTCCACTTTTGGCGAGAAATTTAATCGATATTCCGGAATCACCCAATTAATGGATGATCTTAATGATGGTCTACGTACACCAGGTGCCATCATGCTTGGTGGAGGTAACCCTGCCGCCATTCCAGAAATGCTCGATTATTTCCGACTGACAACCGAAGAGATGCTGGCGGATGGCTCGTTACTGGCGGGGATGACTAACTACGATGGTCCTCAAGGTAAAGATGTTTTCATTAAAGCTCTGGCGAAACTATTCCGTGATACCTACGGCTGGGATATCAGCGAAAAGAACATTAGCTTAACCAACGGCAGTCAAAGTGGCTTCTTCTACCTTTTCAATCTGTTCGCAGGTAAACAACCAGACGGCAGCTTTAAGAAGATTTTATTGCCTCTCGCACCGGAATACATTGGTTATGGTGACGCGGGCATCGATGAAGATATTTTTGTCTCTTACCGTCCTGAAATAGAACTGCTGGATAATGGTCTATTCAAATACCATGTAGATTTTGAGAAACTAAAAATAGACGATTCGGTTGCGGCTATCTGTGCATCCCGCCCAACCAACCCTACAGGTAATGTGTTAACAGAAGAAGAAATCCACAAGCTCGACCAATTAGCACGTGAGAATAATATTCCACTATTAGTGGATAACGCTTATGGCGTGCCATTCCCTAACATCATCTTTGAAGATGTAGAACCATTCTGGAATGAAAACACCATTCTTTGCATGAGCTTATCCAAGCTGGGATTACCAGGTGTACGCTGCGGCATAGTGATTGCTAATGAGCAGGTAACGGAAGCTCTAAGCAATATGAACGGCATCATTAGTTTGGCACCAGGCAGCGTTGGCCCGGCTCTCGCTCACCGCATCATTGAAAAGAACGACTTACTGCGTTTGAGTGAAGAGGTGATTAAGCCTTTCTATAAACAAAAATCTCAGCGTGCAGTAGAACTTCTACAACAAGCTATTGATGATGAACGCTTCCGTATCCACAAGCCAGAAGGCGCAATTTTCCTATGGTTATGGTTTGACGAATTGCCAATCAACACGATGGAACTTTATAAACGATTAAAAGAACGTGGCGTTCTGGTTATTCCGGGTGAATATTTCTTTATTGGTCAGAAGGAAGATTGGGCTCATGCTCATCAGTGCCTACGCATGAACTATGTTCAAGATGATGAAGCGATGCAAAAAGGCATTGCGATTATTGCTGAAGAAGTGAAGAAGGCGTATCAGGAAGCATAAAACAGACACAAAAAAGCCCGCTTTCGCGGGCTCTTTCATATTAATTCTCTAGTAAGTGCTTGCCGTTAATGGCTATCTTTCTTGGTTGCATCACTTCTGGAATCTCACGTTCCAAATCGATATGTAGCAAACCATTCTCCATATTGGCACCAATCACTTTTACGTAGTCCGCTAATTGGAACTTACGCTCGAAATCACGCTCAGCAATACCTTGATAAACGTATTTTTTTTCTTCTGCTGCTTTACGTTCACCGCGTACGATTAGGGTGTTTTCTTGTTGAGTGATGTCTAGCTCTTCGTCAGCAAATCCAGCCACCGCCATCGTAATGCGGAACTTGTTCTCTTCTTGCTGCTCGATATTGTATGGAGGAAAACCGCCTTGGCTATTTTTCGCTGCGTTCGCTTCCATCATGTTTAGAAGACGATCAAAACCAATTGCGTTACGGTATAGAGGAGTAAAATCTACAGTTCTCATAATAAGTATCCTTCTGTGAAGCAATATTTAAAAACAATCATTAATGAAGCGAACTCTCCTTTAGGACGAGTCAGTGGAAACCCACCAGCTGCGGCATTTCCTGCTTCGTAAATAGATATAAGGTCAACTTTCTCTCTTTCAAGCCCGTGATAAAAAATTTTTGTGTTGTAGAAAAATGCCATATCGCATCTGACTGCATAAAAAGTGATAAAAATATCAAGAGTCTTGGAGGCCTATCACAAATTAACACCAATCCGCACAATATACCGTTCAGGACTATAGCCAAATAAATTCGGTAGGTTAGACTCGACAATGTTAATGCAATGTTAAAACAATAAGGACAATTGATTGTCCCATCCCTACATATTTAACCAGCCTAGATGACGCTACTTTCCATAACACACATACACCTACTCAGTAGCCGTCACGCAATAAAGGAACGGATAGAACATGATCAACGACGCCTGCTATTATCAAAATAAATTCAATAACGTCGCACAATTACTGGAAGATGGATTTTCCTGCTTTAGCGAAAAACCCGCTTTTCACAGCTTGGGTCAATCCCTGAGTTTTGCTGAAATAGAGCAGAAATCTCGTTATCTTGCTCAGTGGTTTCAACATCAATGTGGATTGAAAGCTGGTGATCGCATCGCCATTCAACTTCCCAACCTGACTCAATATCCGATTGTTACCTACGCCGCTTTTCGCGCAGGTCTGGTTATTGTCAATACTAATCCGCTCTACACCTCAAGAGAGATGAAGCATCAGTTCAATGATTCAGGTGCTCGAGTTCTGGTTATTCTGGAAGATTTAATGCCTAAATATCAGGCAATTAAAGATGAACTGTGCATAGAGAAAGTTCTGATCACCGCCGCACCCGATCTACTTACTGGTAAACAACAAGATCGCGGCGACTATTTTGATTTCAACTCTGTGATCAATGAAGGCTCGCATCTGCCTCCAGTGTCCAAAAATGACGCGCAGATTAACGATATTGCTGTTATCCAATACACAGGCGGTACCACAGGCATCTCAAAGGGAGCCTGTTTAACTCACCGCAATTTAATGGCGAACGCTTCGCAAATGAATATTCGTATCAGCCAAAAAACTGAGTCAGAGGGCGAAAACTTTGTCTGCCCTTTACCGCTTTATCACATTTACGCCTTTACAGTGAACCTGATCAGCCTGTTTAGTTTAGGTGTGCAAAATATCCTGATCCCAAACCCTAGGGATATTGATGGCTTTGTTCAAACGCTCAAAGACGTACGTTTCTCTGGCTTTTCAGGCATCAACACACTGTTTATGGGACTTTGCCAGCATCCAGAGTTCCCGTCATTGGATTTCAGTCAGCTCAAAATCACCTTCTCTGGAGGCTCTATGCTGACCAGTAAAGCCTACAACACATGGTTTGAGATCACCGGCTGTACCATTACCGAAGGTTGGGGCTTATCAGAAACGTCACCGGTAATTACCTTAAATGAGTTCAACAAAGAACAAGTAGGATGCGTAGGCACGCCCCTTCACGCCACAGAAGTACAGGTTTGGGATATTAACAACCAACCGCTAGCGCAGGGTCAAATTGGTGAGCTGGTGGTGAAAGGACCACAAGTAATGTTGGAATACTGGCAGCGCCCTGATGAAACCGCGAACTCGATTATTAATGGTTTCTTCAAGACTGGTGATGTGGGCTTAATTAAAGATGATGGACATATCCAAATTGTCGACCGTTTAAAAGACATGATTATCGTCTCTGGCTTCAATGTGTATCCAAATGAAGTGGAAGATATTTTGTGTAGCCACCAGCACATTACTGAAGCAGCCGTAGTTGGCGACCATGATGAAAAAGCGGGTGAAATAGTGCATGCGCATATCGCAACCCTAGAACCATTAGACGAAGGGGATATTATCCACTTCTGCCGCCAACACCTGACTAACTATAAAGTGCCAAAGCGCATCACTTTCCATCAGCAATTGCCAAAATCTGCGGTTGGAAAAGTACTGCGTCGTGAACTACGTAATACCCAGTAGCTAAGGTGTGAAATATCAAAATCGCAGACATTAAAAAGGCGCACTCTAAAGTGCGCCTTTTTGTTATTTCAACTAACTCGTGCGTGAATTACACGTCTAGGTTAGCCACTTTCAGAGCGTTGTTCTCGATGAACGCACGGCGTGGTTCAACTTGGTCACCCATCAATGTGGTAAACAGCTCATCAGCACCCACAGCATCTTCGATAGTAACTTGCATCATACGACGAGTTTCTGGGTCCATAGTGGTTTCCCAAAGCTGATCTGGGTTCATCTCACCAAGACCTTTGTATCGTTGTAGAGACAGACCACGACGAGACTCTTTGATCAGCCAATCAAGTGCTGAAGCAAAGCTGTCTACTGGCTGTGTACGTTCACCACGTTTGATGAATGCGCCGTTTTCAATCAAGCCATGTAGAGCTTCTGACGTATCGGCTAGTTTGCCGTACTCTCTTGAGTTCAGCAGATCCACACTGATTAGGTATTCGTAGGTTACACCATGAGTACGAACCACCAGTTTCGGTGCATAGAAGTTTTGCTCAGCGTTGTGTTCTACTTGGTAGCTGTATTGGCTAGCACCAGACTCTTTCGCATTTAGTTGTTCAACCAACACTTTAGTCCATGCATCCACTGCCGCTTGGTCTTTGCATTGTTCAGCCGTTAGACGAGGAACATACATGAACTCTTGAACCATAGCGTATGGGTAACGACGGCTCATACGACCAACCAGTTTAACCGCTGCATTATACTGGTGTACAAGTTGCTCAAGAGGAGCACCCGCTAAAGCAGGAGCATCGGCGTTCACATGCAGTTCAGCACCATCCAAAGCTAGAGAAACTTGGTATTGTTCCATTGCGTCTTCATCTTTGATGTACTGCTCTTGCTTACCTTTCTTCACTTTGTAAAGTGGTGGCTGAGCAATATAGATATAGCCACGCTCAATAAGCTCAGGCATTTGACGGTAGAAAAAGGTCAACAGTAGCGTACGAATGTGCGAACCGTCGACGTCAGCATCGGTCATGATGATGATGTTGTGGTAACGCAGTTTGTCTGGGTTGTATTCATCGCGACCGATACCACAACCTAGTGCAGTGATCAGTGTTGCTACTTCCTGAGAAGAAAGCATTTTGTCAAAACGTGCTTTTTCAACGTTTAGAATCTTACCTTTTAGAGGCAAAATCGCTTGGTTCTTACGGTTACGTCCCTGCTTGGCTGATCCGCCAGCAGAGTCCCCTTCCACTATGTATAGTTCAGACAGTGCAGGGTCTTTTTCCTGACAGTCAGCAAGTTTGCCAGGAAGACCGGCAAGGTCTAATGCGCCTTTACGACGTGTCATTTCACGAGCTTTACGTGCCGCTTCACGTGCGCGTGCAGCATCAATGATTTTGCTACACACCATTTTCGCTTCAGAAGGATGCTCAGCAAGGAACTCATTCAGTTTCTCACCCATTGCCGATTCAACGGCGGCTTTCACTTCAGATGAAACCAATTTGTCTTTGGTTTGGCTTGAGAATTTTGGATCAGGAACTTTAACTGAAACCACCGCAGTTAAACCTTCACGAGCATCGTCACCAGACGTCGCTGTTTTGGCTTTCTTGCTGTAGCCTTCTTTGTCCATATAAGTATTTAGTGTACGAGTTAACGCAGCACGGAAACCGGCTAAGTGAGTACCACCATCACGCTGTGGGATGTTGTTGGTAAAGCAGTAAATACCTTCTTGGAAGCCGTCGTTCCATTGCATCGCAACTTCAACGCTAATGCCGTCTTCACGCTCTGAGTTAAAGTGGAAAACTTTTTCGTGAATTGGCGTCTTGTTACGGTTTAGGTGAGTTACAAACGCCTGAATACCACCTTCATACATGAAGTGGTCTTTCTTATCTTCTTCACGATCGTCAATCAGTTTGATTGATACACCAGAGTTCAAGAATGAAAGTTCGCGTAGACGCTTAGCAAGAATATCGTAGTGGAATTCGATATTGGTAAAGGTGTCAGCACTTGGCCAGAAACGTACAGTGGTACCGGTTTTTTCAGTATCACCAACCACACTGAGTGGCGCTTGAGGCACACCGTGGTGATAAGTTTGAGTATGAACGTGACCACCGCGGTAAATTGTCAGTACCACTTTTTCAGATAGCGCGTTTACTACCGACACACCTACACCGTGTAGACCACCAGATACTTTATAAGAGTTATCATCGAACTTACCACCAGCGTGCAGTACCGTCATGATAACTTCGGCTGCAGATACTTTTTCTTCTGGGTGAAGCTCAGTTGGGATACCACGACCATCATCGCTAACCGATACTGAGCTATCTTCGTGAATAGTAACGATGATGTCTTTACAGTGACCTGCTAACGCTTCATCTATTGAGTTATCCACCACCTCAAAAACCATGTGGTGTAGACCGGTGCCATCATCAGTGTCCCCGATGTACATACCTGGACGTTTACGTACTGCGTCCAGACCCTTTAGTACCTTAATACTCGATGAATCGTAATTATTCGACATGAGTTACTCTCTGACTAAATTATCCTTGCTCTATTGTGCCATGTTCCACATGAAACATCTTGCTGTTTGGCTCGACCATGTCGGCAACTTGGCTTTGAGTAATAGAACTTACAAAAACTTGAGCCTGCGTCGCTTTCAAGCAATCTGCAAGACGCTTACGACGCTGGCTATCGAGTTCGGAAGCAAAATCATCAATTAAGTAGATGCATTGCTTCCCGGTCAACTCAGTTAAGTGTTGGCCCTGTGCGACACGTAGTGCACACACCATTAATTTCAGTTGCCCCCGAGAAAGAACATCTTCCACTGGAGTACCGTTAACTTTTATCTTCAAATCAGCTTTATTTGGACCACTGAAGGTGTAGCCAAGCTGTTGATCACGTTCGAAGTTTTTTTCCAGTATCTGCTGGTACGGGGTGTCTTTATCCCAACCGCGATAGTACTTTACCGCAATATCGAACTCCGGTAAAAACGTGCGGCACAATTCTTCGGCAACCACTTTCATTTGCTCAACGTAAGTTCGGCGCCATTGGTCAATATGCTCAGCCAACAAGGCTAATTCCTGATCCCAATAGCTCAGCTCACGGTAGCTGGTCGCAGTTTTGAGTAATGCATTACGTTGTTTACTTAAACGCTTAAATCTTCCCCATGCATCAAAAAATGCCGGTTCCGAATGAAACACGCCCCAATCGATGAATGCTCGGCGTTGTTTCGGTCCATCCGTTAATAAATCAAAGCCTTCCGGATGAATCAACTGCAAAGGTAAAACTTGTGCCAACTGTGCCAATTTTTGCCCTGATTGACCGCCTATTTTAACCTCAGTTGAACCGTCACGCTGCTTATTAATACCAATAGGTAACTCAAATTGATCCGAAGTCAAAAAACGCCCGTGAACAAACAGTTCTGAGCACTCATTTTGAATCACTCTCCCAGTGAGCGAACTTTTAAAAGAGCGACCATGCCCAAGCAGATAAATCGCTTCCAAGACACTGGTTTTGCCACTTCCATTGACACCAATAAGAAAGTTAAAGCCTGATGATAATGAAATATCACAGGCTTTAATATTACGAAATTGCTGAATAACCAGACGCGTAAGCGGCATAGCGCGAAGTTAAATCCTTAACTCTTAATGATAAATAGTTACAGACGAATTGGCATAACAACGTACATCGCGCTGTCATCTTCAGCATTTTCCACCAGCGCACTGGCGTTAGCATCTGACATCGAGATACGTACGTTATCACAACGAAGGGTATTCAACACATCGAGGATGTAGCTTACGTTGAAGCCGATCTCAATCGTGTCACCTTCGAAGTTTACATCTAATACTTCTTCCGCTTCTTCCTGCTCTGGGTTATTCGCTGTAATACGCATTTCGCTATCAGCTAGATTGACACGTACACCGCGGAATTTTTCATTCGACAGAATTGCAGCACGTGAAAAACACTGACGTAATTCATCACAGTTAGCAAGTAAAACTTTGTTGGTACTTTGCGGCATTACGCGGCGATAATCAGGGAAACGGCCATCAACCAGTTTAGACGTGAAGACAAAGTTGTTCACATCTGCGCGCAGGTTTGAACTACCAATTTGTAGTACCACTGATTGCTCAGGCGCATCCAGTAGCTTCACAAGTTCCAGTACACCTTTGCGTGGCAGGATAATTTGCTTATGCGCAAAGTCAGCACCCAATTCGGTTTGAGAAACCGCCATACGGTGACCATCAGTCGCCACTGAACGCAGTGTGCTACCATCAATTTCAAATAGCATACCGTTTAGGTAGTAGCGTACATCTTGGTTTGCCATCGAAAACTGTGTTTTCTCAATCAGACTACGCAATTCGCCTTGAGTCAGTGAAACTTCAACTTCGCTTTGCCAATCTTCGATATTAGGGAAATCATTGGCTGGCAAGGTTGCAAGTGAGAAACGGCTACGACCAGAGCGCACTTGAATGCGGTCGCCCTCTAACACCACAGTAATCACGGCTGAATCAGGCAGGCCACGGCAGATATCAAGAAATTTACGTGCGGGAACGGTAATGCTGCCTGCTTCAAAATCGCCTTCCAACGTGACACGACTGATCAATTCTACTTCCAAATCCGTTGCCGTCATCGACAATTGATTATCTTCAACTTTAATCAGCAAGTTACCTAAGATAGGCAGTGATGCTCGGCCACCTAGAGTGCCCGAAACTTGTTGTAGAGGTTTAATGAAGTGGCTACGTTCGATTGTAAATTTCATAGTGTGCTCTTAAACGATAGACGGAGAAACGACGCAAATCAGCGCAAACTATAGCGCAATTATGATGAAAGCGTACGAATCAAGTTCGAGTAGTCTTCTTTTATGTCGTGACTCTCTTCGCGCAGTTGCTCAATTTTACGACATGCGTGAAGCACAGTGGTATGGTCACGGCCACCGAAAGCATCGCCAATTTCTGGCAAGCTGTGGTTAGTCAGCTCTTTGGCTAATGCCATCGCTAACTGACGTGGACGCGCTACCGAACGTGAACGACGTTTTGACAGTAGATCCGCCATTTTGATTTTGTAGTATTCAGCGACTGTCTTTTGAATGTTATCAATCGTTACCAGCTTCTCTTGTAGAGCCAGCAAGTCACGCAGAGCTTCACGTACAAAATCAATAGTAATTGGGCGACCAGTAAAGTTCGCATTGGCGATGACACGGTTTAGTGCCCCTTCCAGCTCACGAACGTTTGAACGCAGACGTTTCGCAATAAAGAACGCCACTTCATCTGGCAGATGAATTTGATGGTCTTCCGCTTTTTTCATCAAAATCGCCACGCGAGTTTCTAGCTCTGGCGGCTCAATCGCAACCGTCAGACCCCAACCGAAACGAGATTTTAGGCGATCTTCTACCCCATTAATCTCTTTTGGATAACGGTCAGAGGTTAGGATGATTTGCTGATTACCTTCCAACAAGGCGTTGAAGGTATGGAAGAACTCTTCTTGAGAGCGCTCTTTATTGGCAAAGAATTGAATGTCATCGATCAATAACGCATCAACACTACGGTAGTAACGTTTAAATTCTTCAATCGCGTTATTTTGCAGTGCTTTAACCATGTCCTGAACGAAACGCTCGGAGTGCATGTAAACCACTTTCGCATTCGGCTTATTATCAACAATAGCGTTACCCACAGCGTGTAAAAGGTGGGTTTTACCTAAACCTGTACCGCCATATAAGAATAGTGGGTTATACGCAGCTCCTGGGTTATCTGCTACCTGACGAGCAGCAGCCAAACCTAATTGGTTCGATTTACCTTCAACGAAGTTATTGAACTTATGTTTAGGGTTAACGTTAGAGCGGTAAGTGATGTCGGTTTCAACCGACTCGTCATCCCATGTTTTATGGACAGGACGACGCTGCGCTAGCTGAGCAGGAGCCGATGATTCTGCGGCTACATCCGCGGCTGAACGAACAGGTGCTGGTTTAACAGCGGCGACAGGCTTACTGCCTACTTCAAAACGCAAGCTTGGTACGTCGTTACCACAATACTCTTTCAACAATAAGTTGATGTTATTGATATATTTATCGCGAACCCAATCAAGAACAAAACGGTTCGGAGCAAACAAAGTGAGAGTATTATCATTGAGCTCCGCCTGTAACGGACGAACCCACATGCTGAATTCTGCTGCTGGTAATTCTTCTTGAAGCTGTTGCAAGCATTGCAACCAAAGCGAAGATGACACGGTGCTCTCACTCTAATCAGATGATCGATAAAGGTTGATAATTCTACCTGTTGATAACTAAGATCGCCAGCAATTGATCGAAGTTCCAGTGAATAAGATC